>JAIYBZ010000026.1 GCA_027488255.1 Comamonadaceae bacterium
TCGGCGCCCCTACCGTGACCAAGGACGGTGTGTCCGTGGCCAAGGAAATCGAACTCAAAGACAAGCTGCAAAACATGGGCGCGCAGATGGTCAAGGAAGTTGCTTCCAAGACTTCTGACAACGCTGGTGACGGCACCACCACCGCCACCGTGTTGGCTCAGGCCATCGTGCGCGAAGGCATGAAGTACGTGGCCGCGGGCATGAACCCGATGGACCTGAAGCGCGGTATCGACAAGGCCGTGACTGCCCTGATCGAAGAGTTGAAGAAAGCCACCAAGGCCACCACAACGACCAAAGAAATCGCCCAAGTCGGTTCGATCTCTGCCAACAGCGACCACAGCATCGGTGAGATCATCGCCAAAGCCATGGACAAAGTGGGCAAAGAAGGCGTGATCACCGTGGAAGACGGCAAGTCTTTGGACAACGAACTCGACATCGTTGAAGGCATGCAGTTTGACCGCGGCTACCTGTCGCCTTACTTCATCAACAACCCAGAAAAGCAAGCCGCTTTGCTGGACAACCCCTTCGTGTTGTTGTTCGACAAGAAGATCAGCAACATCCGCGATCTGCTGCCCACACTGGAAGCCGTTGCCAAAGCTGGCCGTCCATTGCTGATCATTGCCGAAGAAGTCGAAGGCGAAGCCTTGGCCACTTTGGTGGTGAACACCATCCGTGGCATCTTGAAAGTGGTCGCTGTGAAAGCCCCTGGCTTCGGTGACCGTCGCAAAGCCATGTTGGAAGACATCGCTATCTTGACCGGCGGCAAAGTGATCGCTGAAGAAGTCGGCCTGACCCTCGAAAAAGTGACCTTGGCCGATCTGGGTCAAGCCAAGCGCATCGAAGTGGGCAAAGAAAACACCATCATCATCGACGGCGCTGGTGCAGCCGCTGACATCGAAGCCCGCGTCAAGCAAGTGCGCGTGCAAATCGAAGAAGCCACTTCTGACTACGACCGCGAAAAGCTGCAAGAGCGCGTGGCCAAGTTGGCAGGCGGTGTGGCCGTGATCAAGGTTGGCGCTGCCACCGAAGTCGAAATGAAAGAAAAGAAAGCCCGCGTCGAAGACGCCCTGCACGCCACCCGCGCTGCGGTGGAAGAAGGCATCGTGGCTGGCGGCGGCGTGGCTTTGCTGCGTGCACGTCAAACCGCTGGCACCATCAAAGGTGACAACGCTGACCAAGACGCCGGCATCAAGTTGGTGTTGAAAGCCATCGAAGCGCCTCTGCGCGAGATCGTGTACAACGCCGGTGGCGAGCCATCGGTGGTGGTGAACGCGGTGTTGGCTGGCAAAGGCAACTACGGCTTCAACGCCGCCAACGACACCTACGGCGACATGATCGAAATGGGCATCTTGGACCCCACCAAAGTGACCCGCACGGCTTTGCAAAACGCCGCGTCTGTGGCCTCTTTGATGTTGACCACCGAGTGCATGGTTTCGGAAGCTCCGAAAGACGACGCCCCCGCGGGCGGCGGCATGCCTGACATGGGTGGCATGGGCGGTATGGGCGGCATGGGCATGTAATGCCCCGCTGTCTGGACTGAGGGTTTGCGCCCTCACCCAGTCACAAAAAAACCCTGCAAGGTTCGCGCCTTGCAGGGCTTTTTTTCGTCGGTTCGCCAGGCGCCAACCGGCTCGCTATCATTGTCGCCATGAAACGCTTGACATGGCTGTTGCTGGTGGGAGTCTTGCTCAAATTGAGCATGGGCTCGGCCATGGCGCTGCCCTTGATGGGCATGATGGACGTGATGGGCCACGCCAAGATAGCCGCTCTGGCGCCATGCCATGAGGGCAACACAGCTGGTCACTTCACTGGACACACGGCTGAAAACAGAGCAAGTGCACCCGCACAACCTGAGGCACACCCTGGCGCACACCCTGAGGCATATCAGGCGTCACACGACTCCGCACATCCAGCATCAGGCCATGACGAAGACCACGCTTCGGATGGCAAAGACCCCACACACGCGGCGTGTGCCGATTGCCAAATGTGTTGTGCTGTGGGCCTGTTGGCGGTGCACCCCAGTTTGCCGCCTTCCGCGCCCGCCGCGGCGCCACAAGGTGTGAGCCCACTTTGGATCAGCCAAAACCTGCGGCCTGAATTGCGTCCACCCCTGCTCTGAGCCGCACTGACAGGCAGGTTCCACACCCACTTCAAGTCGGTGTGGTGTGTTGGATGCAGCGCCCTAAACGGCGCACTAGGATGATTTATGGCACTTCAATTTCAACAGCAGCACGGCGCGATGCTGCTCAAGTACTCGGGCATCAGTTTTATTTCAGGGGCGGTGAACCACGGTTTTTTCAGTGGTGAGCGGTCCTTGTGGACGGCCGCCATCGGCATGGTCTTGTTTGTCTTGGGCGCATGGCTCGAGCATGTTTTTGACGATTCACCCGAACAAGACACGTCCCAAGGCTTGTTCAACACCTTGGCCGTGGGCTCCTTGTTGTCCGTGGGACTCGGCTTTTTCACTGGCGGCTTGCAGCACTTTCCCGACTCGCCGGCACGCAGCGCGTGGGTGGTGCCGCTGGGCTTTTTTATCTCTGTTTTGGCCTTGACGTGGAGCACCTCGCGGGCTTGGCACCGCTCGATCGGGGTCTACACGCTGGTGCTGGGCGGCTTGATCTCTGCCAGCAGCTACGGGGCTTGGCAGTGGTTCGAGCGTCACCCACTGGGGAGCCACGGCGGCCACCATCACGGCGAGGCGAACACCGGCACAGAAACCCATGGCGAAGGCAAAGGAGTCAACACCAGTGGCCTGACCGCCCATGTGGTCAGCCGCAGCATCGAAGTCACCCTGGACGACCAGATGCGCTTTTCACCCAAGCAAATCGAGGTGCAAGCGGGCGAGACCCTTCGATTTGTGGTGCACAACACCGGAAAAACCACCCACGAAATGGTGCTGGGCAGCGATGACGATATCCGCCAACACGCCGAGGCCATGAAGCAAGGTGCCGGGCACGAGGCGGCGCATGCGCATGGCCAAGGTGCGATGATTTCCTTGGCCCCGGGCCAGCGAGGCGAGTTGGTGGTGCACTTTGCAGAAGCGACACGCCTGCAAATCGCGTGCTTGGTGCCTGGCCACTACGAAGCCGGCATGCGCGGCAGCCTGACGGTGTTGCCCGCCGCCCAAGCCAAGCCCGGCAAAGCCCCTGAGGCCAAGCACGACCACAGCAGCCACAAGCACTGATCAGCGCAGGCGTTTCAGCAAGGCCGCGGTAGAGCCATCCAGCCCGGCCGTGTCACCCGACACGAGCCGTGCGTGAATGTCTTTGGCCAAGACCTTGCCCAGCTCGACGCCCCATTGGTCAAAGCTGTTGATGCCCCAGACCGAGCCACTCACAAACACGCGGTGTTCTTGCAGCGCAATCAAGGCCCCGAAGCTGGCGGGCGTGAGCGCGTCCAGCAACAAGAACGTGCTGGGCCGATTGCCTGTGAAGTGCTTGTGCCCGCCCGCATCGTCTTGGCCCAGCATGAGGGCTTGTGCCTGCGCCATCGCGTTGGCCAACAACAACTCGTGGTGGTCTTTCAGGCGATGCGTGGGCTTTTTCACGGCGATGAATTCCAGCGGCACGATGTCGGTGCCTTGGTGCAACATTTGAAAGTAAGCATGCTGCCCATTGGTGCCCGGCTCGCCCCACAACACGGGCGAGGTGCCATAAGGCAAGGTCTGCCCATTGCGATCCACCCGCTTGCCATTGCTCTCCATTTCGAGCTGTTGCAAATACGCCGAGACGCGCCGCAAGGCGCTGTGATAAGGCGCAATGCTGCGGCTGGTGTAGCGCAAGAAATTGCGGTACCAGACATCCAACAAACCCAAACGCACGGGCAAGTTTTGCGCCAAAGGGGCGGTCTTGAAATGCTGGTCCATGGCATGCGCCCCGGCCAAAAAATCTTGGAAGCCTTGCGCGCCAATCGCGATGGCCAGGGGCAAGCCAATCGACGACCACATCGAATAGCGCCCGCCCACCCAATCCCAAAAACCAAAGGTGGTGCTGATGCCCATCTCGGCCGCTGCCGCCACATTCGTGGTCAGTGCCGCAAAGTGGCGGCCCACGTCGCTGCCGCCCTGCGCCTTGAACCATTGCAATGCCGAACGGGCATTGGTCATGGTCTCGGTGGTGGTGAATGTTTTTGAGGCGATCAGGAACAAGGTGTTCGCCGCCTTCAGGTTTTTCAACACGCCGGCCAGTTCATGGCCATCCACGTTAGAGACAAAGTGAAAGCGCTTGCCGGGCAAAACAAAGTCTTGCAAGGCGATCACCGCCATTTGCGGACCCAAGTCGGAGCCGCCAATGCCGATGTTCACCACATCGGTGATCTGCGCATCGGCCCTGATTTGTTCGGCATACGCCAGCATGGGCTTGAGCGTGCCATGCACCAGTGCCAAGGGTTCGGCCAGCGCCCCGGTCAGCGAGCCCTCGGGTTGCCTCAGCAACCAATGCATCACCGCACGGTCTTCGGTGTGGTTGATGGGCGCGCCGCTGAACATGGCGTCGCGGTGCGCGACCAAGCCGGTTTGCTGCGCCAAGGTTTGCAACAAGGCTTCGGTGGCCGCGTCCAGATGGTTTTTGGACAAATCTGCAAACACATGTGGCGCTTCTTGGCTCAGGGTGTCTGCGCGCTGGGCATCGGCTGCAAATGCCTTGCGCAAATCAAATCCTTTGGCGGCCTCAGCGTGTTGTTGCAGGCTCTTCCAAGCCGGGGTTTGGTCGCAACGCATCTCAAGCTTTCTGCATCAAGGCTTCCAGCTTGAGGGCGTCGGCGCAAAACGCGCGAATGCCCTCGGCCAGTTTTTCGGTGGCCATCGCGTCTTCGTTCAGCGCCAGACGGAAACTGGCCTCGTTGTAGGCCACAGCAGGCAAATCGAGGCTCTTGGCTTTGTCTGCGTCAAGAGACTGGGCCAGCGGCGCCTCGGTGGCGGCCAACTGCGCCAGCAACTCGGGGCTGATGGTCAACAAATCGCAGCCAGCCAGCGCTGTGATTTGGCCGATGTTGCGAAAAGATGCGCCCATGACTTCGGTCTGGATGCCGTGCTTTTTGTAATGGTTAAAAATCGCGCGTACCGACTGCACGCCGGGGTCGTTCGCGCCCGACATGGCGGCTTCCTCCCAAGCGGCTCCGGCGGTTTTTTTGTACCAGTCGTAAATGCGTCCCACAAACGGCGAAATGAGTTGCACCTTGGCTTGCCCACAAGCCACGGCTTGGCAAAAAGCAAACAACAAAGTGAGGTTGCAACGGATGCCTTCGCGCTCCAACTCAGCGGCGGCCTGAATGCCTTCCCAAGTCGAGGCGATCTTGATCAACACGCGGTCTCGGGCAATGCCCTGGTCAGCGTACAAAGCCATGATGCGGCGGGCTCGGGCCACCGTAGCGGTGGTGTCAAAACTCAAACGGGCATCGACTTCGGTGGACACGCGACCGGGAATGGTTTTCAAAATCTCCACGCCAAAACGCACCAACAAATGGTCCATCACCACGTCCAGGGGTTGGCCCCGGTGGGCCTGCACCGCTTCGGCCAACAAGGGCGCGTATTCGGGCTTTTGCACCGCTTTCAAAATCAGCGAGGGGTTGGTGGTGGCGTCTTGCGGCTGAAATTGCGCCAGTTGCTTGAAGTCGCCGGTATCGGCCACCACTGTGGTGAATTGCTTGAGGGCGTCGAGTTGGTTCATCGGGTGTGTGCTCAGAGGGGCGTTGCCGCAGACAGCGCCTGGGTTGCAGGGAAATTTCACAGGCAAAGCCTGTTTTTCTGAAATTTGGCTTGAATTATCGGTGAAACAAAGTTACATTACAAACCATTATTTCATGTAACTCAAGAACATCATGGCTTTTGATCTTGTTTTTTTCGGCGGTACAGGCGACCTGGTTTGGCGCAAATTGATGCCGGCTTTGTTCCAGGCCTACCGCCACGGCACCTTGCCGGAAGGCGGTCGCATCATCGGGGTGGGCCGCGACGACTTGAGCGACGAGCAGTACCGCCAACAAATCCAATCGCGGTTTGAGCAAGTCGAAGGCGACAAGCGCCCCAACCCCGAAGAATTTGCCCGCTTTGCCAGTTTGCTGTGCTACGTGCGCATGGATTTGTCTAAGCCCGAGTCGTATGCGGTGCTGTCGGCGCGTTTGGCAGAGCGCACCACCGACCATGTGGTGATGTACCTCTCCACCGCACCCAGTTTGTTCACCACCGTGTGCGAACAACTGGCAGCCAATGGCCTGAACACGCCCAAAACCCGCATCGTTTTAGAAAAACCACTGGGCCACGACCTGACCTCCAACCGCGCCATCAACGTGGCGGTGGGCAAAGTCTTCAAAGAGCAACAGATCTTTCGCATTGACCACTACTTGGGCAAGCCCGCGGTGCAAAACTTGTTTGCGCTGCGCTTTGGCAATGCCTTGTTTGAGCCCTTGTGGCGGCGCGAGCACATCGCCAACATCCAGATCACCATGTCGGAAGAACTGGGCGTTGAAAAACGCGGTGGTTTTTATGAAACCACGGGCGCGCTGCGCGACATGGTGCAAAACCACGCGCTGCAACTGCTGTGCGCGATTGCCATGGAGCCCCCCATCAATGTCCATGCCGATGCGATCCGCGATGAAAAACTCAAAGTGTTGCGCGCGCTGAAACGCTGGACCCCCGAGACCCTGAGCCAACACGTCATTCGCGGCCAATACAGCGCGGGCAACGTGTTGGGCCACGCGGTGCCGGGCTACCGCGAAGAGTCGGGCGTGAGTCCTTCCAGCAGCACCGAAACCTTTGTGGCGCTGCGCACCGAAATCGCCAACTGGCGTTGGGCGGGCGTGCCGTTTTACATCCGCACCGGCAAACGCATGGCCTCGCGCGAAGCGCACATCCAGATCAACTTCCGCCCCACCCCGCACGAAATTTTCAACAGCCCAGTGGGTCACGCCAACAAACTGGTGATTCACTTGCAACCGAAAGACGGCCTCGAGTTGCACCTGTTTGCACAAGGCCAAAGCAAGCGCGGCGAAGGCAGCGCCGGCGCCACCTTGAGCCCGGTGCACCTCGATCTGGACTTTGACAAACGCTTTGGCAGCCAACGCGTGGGCGCTTACGAGCGTCTGCTGCTGGATGTCTTGGACGGCCGTTTGAACTTGTTTGTGCGCAGTGACGAGCAAGAAGAGGCTTGGCGTTGGGTCGAGCCCATCTTGCGCCATTGGCAAAACGACACCATCGGACCACGCCCCTATGCCGCCGGCACTTGGGGACCCAGCGCATCCAGCGCCATGATCGCGCGCGACGGCTTTTGCTGGAGCGAAGAGACTTAACCCGGAGACACCCACCATGCTCGATCGAATCAAGGCTTCTTTGCCCTCTCTGGCTCCGGCCGAGCAACGTGTGGGCAAGCTCGTGCTGGCCGACCCTCGCGCCTTTGCCAATTTGCCCGTCACCGAGTTGGCCGACCGCGCGCACGTGAGCAAGCCCACGGTGGTGCGCTTTTGCCGCAGCATGGGCTATGACGGTTTGTCAGATTTCAAACTCAAACTGGCCGGCAGCGTGAGCGAGGGCGTGCCCTTCATCCACCGCAGCGTGGATGTGGACGACAAGACGAGCGACATCGCCGTCAAAGTGATCGACAACACCGTCGCCGCGTTTTTGAAATACCGCAACGACGCCAGTTCTTTTGCCTTAGAGCATGCCGCGCAGGCCTTGGCCGCCACCCAAAAAACCGGTCGCCGCATCGAGTTTTATGGTGTGGGCAACTCGGGCATCGTGGCGCAAGATGCCCAACACAAGTTTTTCCGTCTGGGTGTGAACGCCATCGCCTACAGCGACGGGCACATGCAGGTCATGAGTGCCTCGATGTTGAAGCCCGGCGATTGCGCGGTGATCATCTCCAACTCAGGCCGCACACGCGACCTGATGGACGCTTGCGACATCGCCAAAAAACAAGGGGCCACCACCATCGTCATCACCGCCAGTGGCTCACCCTTGGCCAGTGCCGGACACATCCACCTGACGGCCGACCACCCCGAGGGCTACGACAAATACAGCCCCATGGTCTCGCGCCTGCTGCACTTGCTGATCATCGATATTTTGGCCACCACCGTGGCACTGCGCATTGGCGAAGAACTGCAACCCAATTTGCGCGACATGAAAAACAACTTGCGCAGCAAACGCTACACCTGACGCAAGACCGTGGCATCTGCTGCTGAAATGCTGTCGAGGCAGCCACAAGCAATTAGCCGCGTGGTTCAGATACAAAGAGGCACAAGAGCCTCTTCTTTCAGCGCTGCGGCCAGTGCATGCGGATCACCGTGCCACGCCCCTCTGACACCGGGCTGGTCACCTGCACTTCGGCGCCGTGTTGGCTGGCGATTTCTTTCACAATGGCCAAGCCCAAACCACTGCCAGCCACACCCGAAGGGGCGGCCCGATAAAAACGCTCAAACACATGCGCATGGTGCTCAGGTGCAATGCCCGGCCCATCGTCTTGCACTTCAAAACCCGCCTCGTCCACGCGCACGGTGATGTGGGTGCCCGCAGGGCCGTGGTGCAAGGCGTTGTCAATCAAGTTGCTCAAGGCTTCGTGCAACAACAGGTCGACCCCTTGCACCTCGCAATGCGCCACCAAGGCCTCTAAACCCAAATCGTCACCCGCTTGGTGTGCGCGCAACAAGTGCTCTTGCGTGACGCGCTTGGCCAAGGCCACCAAATCCACCGTCTCTGGGCTGTGCATTTCGGGGGCGTGCTCGGCGCGCGTCATGGCCAGCAGTTGGTCGGTCAGCCGCACCGCATCGTCAGTGGTTTGGCGGGCCGCCGTGACCAAGGCTTGCGTCTGTGCGGGCTCGGTGCTGCGCTGTGCCAAGGTCAATTGGGTTTTCAGCACCGTGAGTGGCGTGCGCAACTGGTGGGCGGCGTTGTCTAAAAAGCGTTTACGGATGTCAATCAAGCGCCCCAGGCGTTCCAGATAACTGTTCAACGCGTCGATCAAGGGGCGCAATTCGCGCGGCAAATCAGGCGGCTGGATGGGTGAAAAATCATCATCGGCTTTGCGCGTGAGCTGTTGGCGAAAGGCCTCCAGCGGCCGAATGCCCCGCTGCACACCCCAAAAAACCAACAGCGCGGCGACCAAAAGCAGCAGGCCTTGGCTGCCCAAGGTGTCCCACAAAATGCGTTGAATCAGTTGCTGGCGCGCCTCCATGGTTTCGCCCACTGTGATTTTGATGAGTGACTGTGCGGGCACAGGGCCCTGCACCACATGCGTGAGCTCAGCGAGCCGCACGGCTTGGTTCAGGTAGACGCCATCGTCAAAATGCACCAACGCAAAGTACCGCACCGACGAGGTGCCGCGCAAGGGGGCGCTGGGCAAGGTGGCATCACCGCCCAACCACTGCCCATCGATCGAGGTCACCTTATAAAAGAGGCGAGAACCGGTGTGGTTTTCAAACAGATAGCCCGCCCCCTTGAGCACCTCGAGCTGCAAGCGGCCATCGCGCCACTCCAACTCTTCGGCCAAGGTGCGCGCGGCCAAATAAAGCGAGCGGTCATAGGCCTCGTTGGCCGCTTGCACCGCATTGCCATAACCCACCCAGGCATTCACCCCAATCAAGCCCATCAAGGGCCACAAAATCCAAACCAGCAGCCGCCGGCGCAACGAAGCTGCGACCCGCGGGCTGCCGCCAGACGACCCAGGGTCTGTCAAGGCTGCGCTCCCGTGGACAAGGTCAACATATAGCCCATGCCCCGAAACGTGGTGATGGCCACTTGAGACGATGGGCCGGACACAACGGGCGCCAACTCGAGCTTTTTGCGCAGGCGGTAAATCAGCACTTCCACCGCCTCCAGGCCGGTGGCCTCGTCGGCAAACACCTCGGCATGCAGTTGTTCTTTGCTCACGGTGCGTTGGGGTGACTCGAGCAACACGCGCAACGCCGCCGCCTCGCGTTTGGTCAGGGCCAAGGGCTGACCCTGCAACACCGCCGCACCCGAGTCGGCTGCCATCTCCAATGGCCCGCAACGCAAAACAGCGGGCTTGACGCGGCCGTGCCGGCGCAGCAAGACCTGCAAGCGCGCTTCGAGTTCACTCAAATCAAAGGGCTTGGGCAAATAATCATCGGCGCCCATGTTCAGGCCCAACACGCGGTCGGGCACGCTGGCTCGGGCGGTCAAGATCAGCACGGGCACCGCATCGCCCCGGGCCCTGAGGGCTTGCAACACGCTCAAGCCATCGCGTCCGGGCAACTGCAAATCAAGCAACACCGCATCAAAACCATGACCCGCCTGCAAGCACTGGTCGGCCTGGTCGCCATCGGTGGCAAAACTCACCGACAGTCCACCTTGGCGCAAGGCCGTGCCCAACCACAGGGAAATGTCAGGGGTGTCTTCGACCAACAAGATGTGGGGGTTTAGGGTATTCACTGAACAAAATTGACAGGTGATTGACAGCTTAGCGCCATGCCCAAGCTCAGAATAGCCCTTGTCTGCCAGACCGTTTGGCAGTGGTGCTTTGATTTTTACACAGGAGACTGAAATGCAATTGTCGAAACGCGATTTTATGGCCTTCGGTGCAGCAGCAGGTGCTGCCATGGCCCTGCCCGCATGGGCTCAGGCCAAGCCCTTGATTGCCAGCTTGAACATGTTTGTGCCCGCCGCCCCCGGTGGCGGTTGGGATGGCACTGCTCGCGCCATGGAGCGTGCCGCCAAAGCCGCCAATTTGGTCGGCACCATGCAATTTGAAAACGTCGGCGGCGCCGGCGGCATGGTGGGCTTGCCCCGCTTTGTGAACCAGCGCAAAGGCCAAGGCAACACCTTGATGGTCGGCGGCTCCGTGATGATCGGTGCCGGCATTGCCAACAAGAGCCCCATCACCATCAAAGATGTGACCCCCATCGCGCGTCTGACCGAAGAAGCCGGCGTGATCGTGGTGCCCTCCAGCGGCAAGATCAAGACTTGGAAAGAGCTCGAAGCCGCCATCAAAGCCAACCCCAAAGCCGTGTCTGTGGCCGGCGGCAGCGCAGGCGGCACCGACCACCTGATTTTGGGTTTGCTGATCAAAGCTTTGGGCAAAAACCCGAGCGAAGCCGCTTATGTGGCGTTTGCTGGCGGCGGCCCCGCCAACGCGGCCATTTTGGGCGGCCAAGTTTCCGCGGGTATCTCGGGTTACTCTGAGTTCGAAGAACAAATCAAGGCTGGCCGCATGATTCCGCTGGCCGTGTCAGGCAAGCGCCGCATTCCCGGCGTGAATGTGCCCACCTTGCTCGAGTTGGGTGTGAACGTCAGCGAATCCAACTGGCGCGGCGTGTTTGCCCCTCCCGGCATCAGCAACGCACAGCGCGAAGCCATGATCGACTTTGTCACCAAGCTCAACGCTTCGGCCCCATGGCGCCAAGAACTCGAAACCCGCAAGTGGACCGATGCTTTCTTGACCGAGCGCCCCTTTGAGCGCGATTTGGCCAAAGACATTGAAGAAAAAGTCGTGCTCATGAAAGAGCTGGGCTTGGCATGACGCCTGTACGCGTTGCCCTGTTGTTGGCCGCCCTTTGCGGGGTGGCCGCATGGCAAGTCACGGTCATTCCTGTGTCATTGATGCAGATGACCGTGGGCCCCGTGCTGGCGCCCGGCGTGATCGTCGGTGCGCTCAGCGTGTTCGCCTTGCTGTATGGCGTGAGCGCTTGGCGCGGCCGACAAGCCGACGAAAGTCTAGAGCCTGATCAGTCCCCTCTGCCAGGTGCCAATGGCCGCATGCTCAGCTTGCTCGGCGGCGGCGTGTTGTTCATTGCGCTGGTGATTCCTTTGGGCTTTGTCATTCCTGGCACCTTGTGCGGCATGGGCGTGGCGCGCGCTTTTGATGCGCCCCTCAGCCTCAAATCGGCGGCCATCTGTGCGGCCATTGCCAGCACTTTTTGGTTTGTTTTTGCGCAACTTTTGGGCGTGGGCTTGGGCCCTGCTTTGCCGTTTTTGTTTTGAGGCGCATCGGCCCTCCAAGACAGTGAGGGGTTGTTGGGCTTGCGCCCGGCCCCGAGGTTTTTTGTTCATCGATCGGATTCCCCATGGAAGCTTTTGACGCCCTGATGGGTGGCTTTGCCATTGCCTTGCAACCCACCACTTTGATGTGGGGATTTGTCGGTTGCTTTGTGGGCACCTTGGTGGGCGTTTTGCCCGGCATCGGCCCGGCGCTGACCATCGCCCTTTTGCTGCCGCTGACCTACCACGTGCCGGCCACCAGCATGTTTGTGATGTTTGCAGGCATCTATTACGGCGCGGCCTACGGCGGGTCGACCACCTCCATCTTGCTCAACACCCCGGGCGAATCGGCGGCCGTGGTCACGGCCCTGGAGGGCAACAAGATGGCGCGGCGCGGGCGTGCCGGTCAAGCTTTGGCCACAGCGGCCATTGGCAGTTTTGTGGCGGGCACCATCGGCACATTGGCCCTGACCTTTGTGGCGCCTTGGGTGGTGGAGGCGGCATTGGCCTTTGGCCCGGCCGAATATTTCAGCCTCATGGTGCTGTCGGTGGTGGCCGTGTCGGCCGTGCTGGGCAATTCGATGTTGCGGGGCTTGGTGGCCCTGGGCTTGGGCTTGTTGCTGGGCATGGTGGGCATTGACCTGCAAACCGGGCAACCCCGTTTCACCTTTGGGCGACCCGAATTGCTGGACGGCATTGAAGTCACCGTGGCGGCTGTGGGCTTGTTTGCGGTGGGCGAAGCGCTGTACTTGGCATGGCAAGGCCGCGAGTCCAAGGGCGGCGAAGTCATGAAGATGTCGGGCAGTTTGTGGATGAGCAAAAGCGATTGGGCGCGCTCGTGGAAAGCCTGGTTCAGGGGTGCGCTGTTTGGCTTTCCCATTGGGGCCATGCCAGCCGGCGGGGCCGAGTTGCCCACCCTCTTGTCTTATTACACCGAGAAAAAACTCTCCAAGCACCCTGAAGAATTTGGCCATGGCGCCATCGAAGGCGTTGCTGGCCCCGAAGCCGCCAACAACGCGGCGGCGGCGGGCGTGCTGATGCCACTCTTGACGCTGGGCATCCCCACTTCGGCCACGGCAGCCATCATGCTGTCGGCCTTTGAAGGCTATGGCATTCAGACTGGGCCGCAACTTTTCAGCCAGCAAGGCAGCTTGGTGTGGACGCTGATTGCCAGCCTCTACATTGGCAACGTGATTTTGTTGGTGCTGAATTTGCCGCTGGTCAGCCTGTGGGTGAAGTTGCTGAAAATTCCGCCGCCTTGGTTGTACGCCGGCATCATCGTCATCTCGACTGCAGGCGTGTACGGCGCAGGCAATTCGGTGTTCAACGTGGGCTTGTTGTTTGCCTTTGGTTTGTTGGGCTACATCATGCGGCGCTTTGACTTTCCGGCAGCGCCCTTGATCGTGGGCCTCATCTTGGCCCCGTTAGGCGAACAGTCGATGCGGCAAGCGCTGACCATCAGCCAAGGCGATTGGTCCACCTTCTTCACCCGCCCTCTGTCGGGCAGCCTGATGGCGGTGGCCGCCTTGTTGTTGATCGTGCCGCCGCTGTGGAAATCTTTTCGCGCTCGGGGTTAAGTCGAAAACAGCTGAATGAACTGAGCTCATTCGGCTGACTCGGCGCACGCACTCACCGCCCAAGCCTCTAACGGCGCTTGGCCGGTGAGCGACGGCTTTGCAGCATGGCCACATTCATCTCCCCGTCTAGGGCCGACGCATAAAAACGCTCGATCATCTGCACCGAAGTGCGGGCGTTGCGCGCCAAAGTCAGCATGTCAATGCCCTCGCCATACAGCAAGCGAAACATGATGGACGTGTGGCGCAAACAATACAGCGTGCGCAAACGGCCCGAGTTGTCTTCAGGCGCCACCCCGGCCTCACGCATGACCCACTTGAACCAAAAGCCCAACACCGCCAGCGCGTAGTTGCGGTCTTTTTCGGCGGGTAAAAACACATAGTCATCGGGTGCGCCAAAGCCGTCTTGCAGCGCTTTGTTGCGCGCCGCTTCGTACACCTGCACGGCGGGCCGCAAGGTGACCATGGGGGTGTCGTGACGCTTGGTTTCGGGCAAAGTCATGCGCAAATAAACGCTGTTGCCCCGCACCACCTGCACGTGTTTGTGCTTGAGTTGCCGCAAATCCCCCGGCCGAATGAAGCTGTTGACCATGAAGCGAATGGCCCAGGCCATGTCGGGCGGCAAAGACAGGTGCCGGGGCTGCACCCAAAACCGGTCGCGCTGCAAGGTAGACGCCTTCACCTCGGGAGCCTTGCCGCCCCAGCGGTGCAGCCTGTGTGCGGTGCGCACCACGGCGGCATATTCTTTCAGGCTCAACATCGAGCGGGGCTGGCTGGCCACTTTGATGCTGGGCAACTCGGGCAGCTCGCGCAAAAACCCATGCCGAATGGCCAGCTTGAGCAACTTGCGCAGCACCACCAAATATTGCGAGACCGTGGTCGAAGTCAAGCGGCTGTCGGTCAGGCGCTTCACAAAAGCGTCCATCATCATCGGGTTGACTTGCGAAGGCGGCGTGTACTTGAAGTGCGGCAACACATGCGCATCCAGGCGGTTGCGCAAAATGCCCACCGAGGCCGCACTCAACTCGCCACGCTGCACCCGCTGCTGCTCGTGCGCCAACAACTGCTCGGCCAGCACATCGAAACTGTTGGCCCGCATGGCCCCCTGCGTCATGACCGACTCGGTCATGGCCGATCGCGCGCGAGGCGTGGCGTTGGGCATGGCGTGTGGCGCAGCGTGGTGTGTGTGGGCCGAGGGAACGTGAAAGGAGCCAGCGCTGTGACGGCCACTTGATTCAGACAATGAATCACTTTCAGCACGTACACCGCTGCGGGCAGGCTCACCGCGCAGATGCGGTGAGTTGGCCCACGCCTCCGGGCTGACCACATAAAAAACAGGTCGGTTGGCATTCAAGATGGCCACCGCCGCCCCCCCCGAGTCCGCCACGATGGTGAGCGGTTGGCTTAAAAAATCATCCAGACTGGCGCACAAAGAGCCAAAAAGCGGTCGAACAGACATGGCTAGGAATGTATAGAGTGACAAACTCAATACTAACTCTTTATTCTCAAATAAAGTAATAAATGTATATGCTCTGGCTACATTTTCTGTAGTCTCCGGTACAGCATTGGCACAATCTGCTGTTACTTTATCGGGCGGCTTCGGCTTGGCTCTGGGCCAAACAAAAAATGGTGCCGATAACAGCGGCATGCAAATCGCTCGTCAAACAGGAAACCTGAACGTTTCGGGCGTTGAAGACTTGGGTGGTGGGTTGAAGGCTGCTTTTGCTTTGACTACTTCTATCGGTGGCGTAGCGACCACCAACACTGACTTCACAAAGACTGATGTAGCTTCCGTTGCTAACCGCACCATCTTGGGTGATCGTGGTGCCAACGTCAGTTTGTCTGGTTCTTTCGGGACCGCATTCTTAGGCCGTGGAAACACCTCCGTTCGAAACCTCTGGGGTGCTATGGGTGACGTGACTGGCTTGCCAGTGGTGTCGGGAATTTCTGACGGTGCTATTGGCGGTGGTGATTCCGCAGCACGCGTGATCTATGGTGACACTTTCACCAACTATGTGGCTTACAACAGCCCAGACTTCAGCGGATTCCGTGCATCTGTTGCTTTGATTCCAAGTCAAGCCGTAGCAAATAGCGAAGTGATTCTGAATGCAGGTGACACTGCAGCCACCAAAGATTCAATGTCGTACACACTGCAATACGCTGTTGGTCCTTTGGGTGCGGGCCTGAACTATGTTGACGTCGCCAAAACTGGCGGTTACACCATGACCACATTGGTCGCCAGCTACGACTTGGGCGTTGCCAAGTTCGGCTACACCTACCAAGACATCAAGTTAAACGATGGCACACAAAAGCCAGGCGCTGCTAACGTCCTGACAGCCGTCGTGCCTATGGGTGCTGGCAGCATCGCTGGCGGCTACGGTGTCCGTGGTGCAAAACTGTCTATTGCTGGTGACGATGTCAAACAATCCTTCATCGGCTACAAGTACAACTTGAGCAAGCGTACCAACGTTTCATTGGTCTACAACAAGATCGACCGCGCTGGCTCAACTGCTGACCGTACAGAAACACACATGATTGTTGGTCACACTTTCTAATCTAACACTGGCATCCGCCAGCTGAAGAAGAAAAGTTCAAACCCCCACCGTGGCAACACGGTGGGGGTTTTTGCATTCAGACCACCGCGTGACAAGCGATCTTGATGCCTTTGAAATCGCGCAGCAGGGGGCGCTCTGCGCGGCAAATGTCGGTGGCTTGGGGGCAGCGGGGGTGAAATGTGCAGCCTGTGGGCGGGTTCAGGGGGTTGGGCACTTCGCCTTGCACCGGGGTCCGAGCGCGGCCGGTGTCGTGCATTTTGGGAATCGCGTCCAGCAGCATTTTGGTGTACGGATGCTGCGGGTTTGAAAACAAGCTGCGTTTGTCAGCCAACTCGACCAAGCGCCCCAAATACATCACGCCCACTTGGTCGCTCACGTGGCGCACCACGGCCAGGTTGTGGCTGATGAACAGATAGGTCAGCCCACGCTCGCGCTGCAAATCTTTCATGATGTTGAGCACTTGTGCTTGCACACTCACATCCAGCGCGGAGGTCGGCTCGTCACACACCAAAAACTCAGGGGCCGTGGCCAATGCGCGGGCAAT
Organism: Comamonadaceae bacterium; assembly: GCA_027488255.1. Taxonomy (GTDB): domain Bacteria; phylum Pseudomonadota; class Gammaproteobacteria; order Burkholderiales; family Burkholderiaceae_C; genus Limnohabitans_A. The sequence continues at coordinate 16,594 of JAIYBZ010000026.1, forward strand.
CGAAATGCGTTGCCGTTGTCCGCCCGAAAATTGGTGCGGGTACTTGACCATGTCGAGCGGCGACAGCCCGACCGATTTGAGCAATTCGGCCACCCGGCTCTTTAGGTCGTCTGCGTCTTGAATCAGGCCGTGCTCTTTGAGCGGCTCGCCAATGATGTTGTCCACCGTCCAGCGCGGATTCAAGCTGGCATAAGGGTCTTGAAAAATCATTTGAATGCGTTGCCGCATTTGCCGAGCATCAGGCGACTTGAAGACCGCATGGGCATCTTGGCCATCAAAGGTCAAGCCACCGCGCGTGGGCTCGTAGAGGCCCACCAACAAACGGGCAACCGTGCTTTTACCGCAGCCCGACTCGCCCACCAAGGCCAGCGTTTTGCCACGTTCGATTTCAAAACTCACGCCATCCACAGCCGTCAAAAACTGTCGTGGCTTGCGCTCAATCATGCGGTTGAGCCATGGCGCTGAGACATCAAATGTTTTGGCCAAATCATGGGCCACCACCAAGGCGGTCGATTTTTGCGTGCTCAATGGACACCTCCATCGTGCAGCCAGCAGGCGACTTGGTTGGTGCCTGCCGTGACCAACTCGGGGCGCTCTTGCAAGCAGCGCTCGAAGGTTTTTGGACAGCGGGGGTTGAATGCACAACCGCTTGGAATAGCGTTCAGCCTGGGCATGGCGCCATCGATCTGGTTGAGGTGCTCGCGGTCGCTTTCCATGTCGGGAATTGAGGCCATGAGGCCTGCGGTGTAAGGGTGGGCCGGGTGGTTGATGACTTGGTGCACCGGTCCGATTTCGGCCACACGACCGGCATACAAAACCGCCACACGATCGCAGGTTTCGGCAATCACACCCATGTCGTGGGTGATCAACATGACGGCGGCACCCCGGTCTTTGCACACTTTTTTGAGCAAGCTGATGATTTGGGCCTGAATAGACACATCGAGTGCCGTGGTCGGCTCGTCCGCCACTATCAGTTGGGGCTCTGCTGCCAACGCCAACGCAATCACCACGCGTTGACGCATGCCGCCCGAAAAATGGTGCGGGTAATGGTCAATGCGCTCTTCGGCGGCAGAAATGCCGGTGTCTTTGAGCAACTGAATGGCCCGTTGCCGGGCCTCTTTAGGCGTCACTGGCAGGTGCGCCAAAATGGTCTCCGTCAATTGCCGGCCGATGGTGTACAGCGGGTTGAGCGAGGTCAACGGGTCTTGGAAAATAGCCCCAATTTTTCGCCCTCGAATGTGCCGCATTTGATCTGCACTGAGTTGGTCAATACGCTGGCCTTCGAGCACAATTTGACCACTCGCCACACGACCAGGCGGTTCTAGCAAACCAATGATGGCAGCGCCTGTGAGCGACTTTCCAGCGCCAGATTCGCCCACCACGCCGAGTATTTCGCCGGGCGCGATGTCAAACGAAATATCGTCTAGGGCGCGCAAAGTGCCGTGCCGACTGGGGAATTCCACCACCAGGTTTTTGACTTGTAAAAGACTCATCTCAATCTCGGATTCAGGGCATCGCGCAACCAGTCGCCGAGCAAATTGACGGACAACGCAATCACGACCAACATCAAGCCGGGGAAAATGGTGATCCACCATTCACCCGAGAACAAATAGTCGTTACCAATGCGGATCAAGGTGCCCAAGGACGGCGATGTGGGGGGCGCGCCCACCCCCAGAAATGACAAGGTGGCCTCGGTGATGATGGCGGTGGCCACCTGAATGGTGGCCAACACCATGACCGGCCCCATGACGTTGGGCAACACGTGCTTGAACATGATGCGCAAGGGGGCAACACCGGTCACCCGTGCCGCTTGCACATATTCTTTGTTGCGCTCGACCAAGGTCGTGCCGCGCACGGTGCGGGCGTATTGCACCCAACCGGTCAAAGAGATCGACAAGATCAGCACGCCAAAGGCCAAGGACTCGTGGGCATTGGGAAACAAGGCGCGACCGACACCTGCGATCAGCAAGGCCACCAAGATGGCAGGGAACGACAACATCACATCGCACAAGCGCATCAGCAAGGCGTCGATCCAGCCGCCCTTGAAACCGGCCAACAAGCCCAGCCCCACACCCACCAGCACCGACAAAATGACCGAAGCGAGTCCCACCACCAATGAAATGCGAGAGCCATAAATCAGGGCCGACAAAATGTCGCGCCCTTGGTCGTCTGTGCCCAACAAAAATTTGCTGCTGCCGCCTTCCATCCAGGCAGGCGGCAGGCGTGCGTCGCTCAACTCCAATGTGGCCAGATCAAAAGGGTTGGTGGGAGCGACCCAACCCGCAAAGACTGAACAAAAAAGACAAATAAAAGCGATGCCGGCCGCCAACATCGCCGTCGGCGATTGGCGAAAGCTGTAACCCACATCGCTGTCCAGCCAGCGTTTGAAAAAATTCATGGTTTATTTGACGGTGATGGACTTGAAGGGCATGTAGTTGTCACCGCGTTGCACCAGCGTGACTTTTTTGCTGGTTCCCCAAGCCAAGGCCTGTTGGTGCAGGGGCAAGTGGCCTATGTCGGCGCTGTGCAAATCAAAGGCTTCACGGATCATGGCATTGCGTTTGGTTTGGTCTGTTTCGCTTTGGATTTTGACGGTCAACTCGTCCACTTTGGGGTTGCAATATGCCCCCAAGTTGAACTGCCCCGTGCCTTTGTCGTCCACACAACGCATCAGCGCATTCAGAGCGTTGTGCGCGTCGTAGGTGCTTGGGGTCCAGCCCAACAAGTAGAAGCTGGTGTCGCGGCGCAAAATTTTCGGGAAATAGGTGCCCTTGGTTTCGGCCTTCAAGTTCACCTTCACTCCCACTCGCGCCAAGTTGGCGGCCACTGCTTCGCAGATTTGGCCGTCATTCACATAGCGGTCGTTGGGGCAATTCATGTCCACTGAAAACCCGGTGGGGTAACCCGCATCGGCGAGCAATTTTTTAGAGGCCTCGGGGTCAAAGGGCAAACGCTTGTTCAGCTCGGCGTTGTAGCCATTGACCCCGGGCCCCACCATCAGGCCCGAATTGTTGGAGGCGCCGCGCATCACCGTGCGCTTGATGCCCTCGATGTCAATGGCTTGGTAAAAAGCCTGACGCACGCGCTTGTCTTTGAACGGGTTTTTGCCCTTCACGCTGGAGTACAGCAGCTCGTCACGCTTTTGGTCCATCCCCAAAAAGATGGTTCGCAACTCAGGCGCTACCAAGGCACGGGTGTTGGCACCGCTGTTGATGCGGGGCACATCTTGCACCGGCACCGGCTCCATGATGTCGATCTCGCCCGACAACAGCGCAGCGACGCGGGTGGGGTCGTTGGCGATCACCGAAAAGATGACCTCGTCCACATTGCCCTCGATCTTGCCCCAGTAATTGCCGTTGCGAACAAAGGTGGTGCGCACATTGGGCTGGCGTTCGCGCAGGCGGTAGGGACCGGTGCCGTTGGCACGGAAGGAAGCCGCGTTCTCAATGCCTTTGCGCCGATCAACTGGACGTGTGGCTTGGTTTTCTTCACACCACTTCTTGCTCATGATGTACACCGTCGACAACACGTTGGGCAAGATGGGGAACGGCGCTTTGGTTTCGATCTCCACCGTGTGGCTGCCCAACTTGCGCACTTCTTTGATGTCGTTGGTGTTGCTGCGCATGTCAGAGCCTTCACCTGCCGCGCGATTCAAAGAAAAAACCACGTCATCGGCCGTGAAGGGCGTGTCGTCATGAAAGCGCACGTTTTTGCGCAACTCAAAGCGCCAAACCGTCGGCGCCGTCTGCTTCCACGACACCGCCAAACCAGGTTCAAAGGTCAGGTCTTTGCTGACCCCCACCAACGACTCATACACGTTGTTGGTCACGCTCAATTGCAGCGACTCATTGAGCGAGTGCGGGTCCATGGACAAGGCATCACCTTGGTTGGCAATGCGCACAGTGGCCGCCTGGGCCACACCCAGCGACAAGGCTGCTGCGAGGGCCGCAGCCACCAAAGAGGGGGACATGTGGGGAGTGCGCATGAGGTGCTCCTGAAGTTGAGTTGGAAATTGAGGCGAAAAAGTAGGTGAATACGGAGTGGGTGTGTGAAGTCGTGGCCATGCCCTGTGCGAGCGTGCCCCCTAATGGGCTGGGCTCAAGTCCTTGGTCATTGCTTTTTCTCGGTTTATGGGCAAGGCCTGTTCGATCAAGCTGGCGTGCAACGCCGCGCCCAAGGGCAAGATGTCGTCGTTGAAGTCGTAGCGGCTGTTGTGCAGCGGGTGCGGACCAGGCCCATGCGGCAAGCCCTGACCGATGCGGATGTAGGCGCCCGGCTTGACTTGCAGCATGAAGGAAAAATCTTCGCCCCCCATGCTTGGCAACATGTCGCGCCACACTTTGTCTTCCCCCACCAAACTGGCCGCCACCTCGCACGCAAAGTGCGCTTCAGGCAAGGTGTTCACCGTGGCCGGGTAAGTGCGTTCGTACTTCAGCTCGGCCGTGGCGCCAAAGCCCTGCGCAATGCCCTGACACAAAGACCGCAGCCGCTCTTCAATCAGGTCTTGCACCGTTTCGCTGTAGGTGCGCACGGTGCCCACCAAAGTCACCTCGCCAGGAATCACACTCATCGCACCGGGGTGGCCGCCTTGCATCGAGCAGATGCTGACCACGCCTTGTTCAAAAGCCGACAGGTTGCGCGACACCACGCTTTGTGCGGCCGTGATGATGTGGCCCGCCACCAGCACCGGGTCGACCGCTTGGTGCGGGCGAGCGCCGTGACCGCCCTTGCCGCGAATCACAATTTCAATCCGGTCCACCGCCGCCTGCATCGGCCCGGGCGTGATGCCAATGACACCCAAGGGGGTTTCAGGCGAGTTGTGTTGGGCATACACCTGCTCGCACGGAAAGCGCTCGAACAGACCATCTTGGATCATGGCGCGGGCCCCGGCATAGCCTTCCTCGCCGGGTTGAAAGATCAACACCGCCGTGCCATCAAAGCGCCGGGTTTCGGCCAAGTAACGCGCCGCCCCGATCAACATGGCGGTGTGGCCGTCGTGACCACACCCGTGCATGAGTCCGGGCTTGGAAGACTTCCAGTGGCATTCGTTCAACTCGTTCAGGGGCAAAGCATCCATGTCGGCCCGCAAGCCGATCATGCGGCCGGGCTGCTCGGCCGATCGGCCGGCGCCATGCACCAAAGCCACCACACCGGTCTTGCCGATGTGGGTGTGAATGCTGTCTACCCCACACACCTTGAGCATCTCGACCACACGTGTCGAGGTGTAGACCTCTTCAAAACCCAACTCAGGGTGCGCGTGCAAATCTCGGCGAAATGCGGTCAACTCGGGGTGAAAACGGGCGATGTGGGCAAACGCAGCACCACGCCCCAGGACGGATTGCAAAGCTGCGTCCATGCTCAATGGCCTCCGGGCTTGCCCACGCGCAGACGCGGATCGACCACAAAATAAAGCAAGTCCACCACCAAGTTGATGATGACAAAGATCAAGGCGATCAAGCACAAATAAGCCGCCATGACCGGGATGTCGGCAAAGGTCACCGCCTGAATGAACAGCAAGCCCATACCGGGCCACTGAAACACCGTCTCGGTGATGATGGCAAACGCAATCAGCCCGCCCAACTGCAGGCCTGTGATGGTGAGCACCGGCACCAAAGTGTTTTTCAGGGCATGGCCAAAATGGATGGTGCGGTTGGACAAGCCACGGGCACGTGCAAACTTGATGTAGTCGGTGCGCAGCACCTCCAGCATCTCAGCCCGAACCAGCCGCATGATCAAGGTGAGCTGAAAGATCGCCAGTGTCACCGCCGGAAGCACGATGTGGTGCCAACCCTTGGCCGTGAGCAAGCCACTCGACCAAAAGCCCATTTGCACCACCTCCCCACGGCCAAAACTGGGGAACCAACCCAACATCACTGCAAAAACCAAGATCAACAAAATGCCGATCAAAAAGGTCGGCAGCGACACGCCCAGCAGCGAGATCGTCATGATGAGTTGACTGGCCCAAGTGCCTCGGCGCAGGGCGGCGTAGACGCCCATGGGAATGCCGATGAGCAAGGCCAATGAGGCGGCCACAAAGGCCAGCTCGAGGGTCGCGGGCAATCTCTCAGCGATCAGCCGCGACACTTTGGCACCTTGGCGCAGGCTCAGACCAAACTCGCCTTGCACGGCGTTGGCCAAGAAATGCCAAAACTGCACAAAGAAAGGCTGGTCCAGCCCCAAGTCAGCACGCAGCAAGTCAATTTGCTCTTTGGTGGCGTCTTGCCCCAGCAAGAACACCACCGGATCGCCCACATATTGAAACAACAAAAAGGCGATAAAAGCGACCGTGACCATAACGACCACGGCCTGAATCAACCGCTGCAGGATAAACGCCAGCATCAGTTGACCTTGATCAGCGTCCAATCCAAGCGGTTGTCAGCGCGGTGCACCAAGTCCACGTTTTTCTTCATGGCCCATGGAATCACTTGGTTGTGCAAAGGAATGTGCGACACGGTGTCGTTGGACAACTGCAAACCTTCGGTCAACAGGCGGTTGCGCACCGGCAAATCGGTCTCGGTCTTGATGCGGTCCACCACGTAGTCCATGCGGGCGTTGCTGTAACGACCAACGTTGTAGTTGCCATCGCCGCCCGTACCGACCGTACGCGTCAGAGACTGCAAGCTGTACAAGGCATCGAAGGTGGGCACGCCCCAACCCAGCATGTAAATGCTGGCTTCATAGCGCTGAATCATGGGGAAATAAGTCACCAAAGGCATGGTGCGCAGCTTGGCTCGCACGCCCACTTTGGCCCACATGGCCGTGATGGCTTGGCAAATTTCTTCGTCGTTGATGTAGCGGTTATTCGGGCAAGCAAAGTCCACTTCAAAGCCTTGCGGGTAACCGGCTTCAGTCAATAATTTCTTGGAGTCGTCAATCGAATAAGGGAAGCGTTTGTGCACGCCCTCGGTCCAACCCGCAACCTGGGGCGACACCATGGCGCCGGTGTTTTGCGACAAACCGCGCATGGTCACGCGGTGGATGGTGTCGATGTCGATGGCTTGGTAAAGCGCCTTGCGAACCTTCACGTCTTTCAGCGGGTTTTTGCCCTTCACGCTCGAGCCCGGCAATTCGTCGCGGTGTTGGTCCATGCCCAAAAAGATGGTGCGGTTTTCAACGCCATCCACCACTTTCAGGTTGGCGTTGTTGCGCATGCGGCCCAAGTCTTGCGGGCTGGGGTCGAGTACAAAATCAATTTCACCCGATAACAAGGCCGCAGCGCGTGTGGCTTCGTTTTTGATGGGGGTGTAAATGATCTCGGTCACGTTGGTCGGGGCTTCAGCCCAGCCCCACCAGTTGGGGTTTTTCACCAGCACCAGCTTTTGGTCGGGTTGCCACTCTTTCACCATGTAGGCGCCGCTGCCCATGGCATTGCGGTGGGCAAAGTTTTCTTCTTTGACCTTGGCATCTTTGGGCTCCACCGATTTGTTCTTTTCAGCCCAGGCTTTGCTCATGATGCGCAACTCGGTCAGCTGGTTCAGCAGCACCGGGTTGGGTCCACTCAAAATGATGTCCACCGTGTTGGCATCGACTTTGACGATGCGACCGAAACCTTGGGTGTAGACGTTGAAGTTAGAAGTTTTGGCGCGCGCACGGTCCAAAGAAAAGACCACGTCATCGGCCGTCAGGTTGGAACCATCGCTGAACTTCACGCCTTTGCGCAAATTGAAACGGTACTGAGTGGGCGACATCTCTTTCCAAGAGGTGGCCAGTTTGGGCTCGATCTTGAAAGTTTTGCTGTTGTAGTACACCAGCGAGTCAAAGATGGCCGCGTGCACGCCGTTGCCCAAAGCGTTGTTTTGAGAGTGAATGTCGAGCGTGGGAATGTCACTGGCACTCGACCACTTGAAAGGCTTGGCCTGCACCGCCGTGGCGCTCAAAAGCCCTGCAAGGCCCAAAGACAACACCAATGCGGTGGTGCGAACGTTCAAATGAGAGGCGTGTTTCATAAAGGTCACCTTGTTCATGGAGTAAATAAACAGACGGTCACTATGCACCAAAGGCAGCACGTCAGGACACAGGGAATTCCCCCAAAAGACCTGTCTCGCAGACGACTGCGCTCAGTCGAAATGGATGTCGCCGTACCATGCCCGGGTGCGGCTGCGGGTGTTGTCTGCATCGCTCATGATGGCCACGCCAATCAGGGTGCCCGGGGCCTCGCCAAAAGCTTTTTCAAAATCGGCCCGGAGATCGCGCTGGTAAAGCCGCCACTGCTTGAGGTGCGCCGGCCCCGACTCGACCACCCATTTGCGAATGCGGTCGGTGCGTGAATTGACAATCACCGTGTCCACCGCGTGGTGGTTCGACCACACATACATCAAGGTGGCATAGGGCATGGGCTCGCCCGTAAGGGCCTCGGTTAAGTCACTCAACATGGTGTTTTTGGCTGAAAACCGACTGCGGTCGCCGTCAAAAGCCAAAATGATGCGCACCGGCGAGTCGCCGCGCTCTCGGTCGGACAAATCGGCCTCGGCCAACAGGTTTTCAACTTGCCATTCAAAGCGCATGCGGCCCAAGCGCTCGGCGGGTATGTGCAAACGCTGGCGCAACATGCTGGCCGAGCCGTGGGCATCGGCTTGCAAGGCACGCCGTTGGCCGTGTTGGTCCAGCTTGAACTCGGTGCGCAATTTGCCGGGCAAGACCACCGATTCCCACTGGGCTTTGTTTTGCGGGCTGAAGTGCAAACCCCCTTGCGCCGGCAGGGTCGCCACCTTGCCTGCAGAAGAGCCTGCCCCACCCCAGCCGGCGCAACCCCCAAGCAGCGCCAAGCTCAGCAAGACGCCCACCTTTTGAAGCCATGACACCGTGAAAACCATGAATGCCCTTTCCGCCGCCGTGCAAGACAATGAGCGCTTGCATCAAAGCCCGATTTTCATCGATTTTTTCAATTATTTATTCTGGAAACATGTCCCACTTCAACCGCCGTCAACTGCTGCAATCCATCGCCCTCAGCGCCCTGCCCGTCACTTGGGCCCAAGCCCAAAGCGCCTTCCCTTCCAAGGCCCTGCGCATCGTGGTGCCCTTTGGTGCTGGGGGTGTGGCCGACCTGACGGTGCGAGCCGTTGCGCAAAAGCTGTCGGACAATTTGAGGCAACCCGTCATCGTCGACAACCGGCCTGGTGCGGGCGGCATTGTGGCGGGCGAACTGGTGGCCAAAGCCGCGCCCGATGGACACACTTTGTTGTTGATGTCGAACGGCACGGCCGTGAGTGCGGGCTTGTTCAAATCGCTGCCCTACAACACGCGCACCGACTTCGCGCCGGTCTCGCTGTTGGGCTTGTTTGACATTGCCATCGTTGTGCCCGACTCATCGCCCTACAAAACTTTGGCCGAGTTGGTGAGTTATGGCCGCGCCAATCCCGGCAAGCTCAACATCGGCACCATCAACATCGGCAGCACGCAGCATTTGGCGGCCGAACTTTTTCGCACCCAAGCCAACTTGATCAGCCAGATCATTCCCTACAACGGCACTCCTGCCGTCATCAACGCCTTGCGCGGCGGACAGGTGGATGTGGTGGTGGAAATCTTGGGGCCGCTCAAGCCGCAAATCAATGCCAAGGCCGTTCGCTTGCTGGGCGTCATGGGCGCCAGCCGCCCCAAAGACCTGCCCCAAGTGCCGGTGGTGCGCGAGTTGCCGGGCCTGAGCAGTTTCAATGTGTCTTCTTGGAACGCCTTGGCGGCGCCGGGCAAAACGCCAAAAGACGTGGTCGACCGACTCAGCGCCGAAGTGGCCAAAGTGCTGGCCGACCCCGAGATGGTGCAGCGATTGGCCGGCTTCAATGTCGAGGCCAAAGCCAGCAGCCCCGCGCAACTGGCGCAACTGCTGGACAGCGACATCAAGCGCTGGGGCGAAGTGATTCAAAAAGCAGGCATCCCGCAGCAATAAGGCATCGCTGGGCATTTAGCTGGGTGCGCAGGAGTGCTCAGCCAATCTCAGTCGTCGAGGCCGCCCACCGACATCACATCCCAGCAGGCGCCCATGGTGTGGTAATCCACCTTGCCTGCGGGTGATTTGGTGTTTTCAAGCTTTCCACCGTCGGCACTCAAAATGCGAAACCACGCACCATGCTCGTGGTCAATCATGTGCGCCCAGCTCCATGCCCACAGGTCTTGGTATTGCTTTAAAAACGCGGCGTCGCCGGTGTGCCGCCACAAACGCCACGCACTGGCAAATGACTCGGCCTGCACCCAAAAATATTTGTCGGTGTCACAGGGCGAATGGTCGGGGGCAAAACCATAAATCAGCCCCCCATGCTGCGTGTCCCAGCCATGCCGGTAAGCGGCCAGTTGCAAGTGCACGGCCCGGTCGACCCAACGCGCGTTGGGCCGAAATTGGTGGGCGATCATGAGCAATTTGGCCCATTCGGTTTGGTGGCCTGTTTGAAAGCCCCAAGGCTTGAAGATGTTGCCAGGGTTGTCTTTGTTGTAGTCCCAATCAACACGCCAATCGGCGTGGTAATGCTCCCAGACCAAGTCGCCGGATTGGGCGGCAAGCTCAAAAGCAAAGCGCTCGATCAACATTTCAGCCCGATTGAGGTAACGCGCGTCGCCGGTGAATTCGTGCGCTGCCAAACAGGCTTCACACATGTGCATATTGGCGTTTTGTCCGCGGTAGTCCAACAGCGTGCCCTCAGGCGTGATCTCGTCGGCATAGGCCCGGTCTGCGGGCTTGAAAAACGCATCGTTCATGCGGTCAAAGGCTTCGGCCACGTCTTCGCGGGTGGCGCAGCCCACGCTGAAGGCATGGGCCTTGGCCAACAACACAAAGGCCTGGCCATAGGCCATCACCGTGGCGTCTTCAATCTTGCCGTGGTTCACCGTCCACGCGTACAAGCCATTGGGCAAGCGAAACGCCTCTAAATGCGCCAACCCGTGCCGCGCCCAATCGGCCACAGCGGCGCGGCCGGTGTGCCGACGGGCCATGGCGCCATTGAAAACAAACCGGGTGGCACTGACCAAGTGCCGATGCGTGCGGTTGTAGACCGTGCCGTCGTCTAGAAAGTAATGGAAAAAACCCCCTTCAGGGTCGACCGCGCGGGGCTCGTAAAACTGCAAGGTCTTGGCCACGTGCGCTTCTAAAAAACGCCGACTTTGAAAATTCGCCACAAATTTCTCCACAACCATCTTCTATATATTTAACGGGAACCGAGGCCTCCAGGGGCATCAGGCGCAACAGGGGCATCGGACGATCTGGGCACCAAGACCACGGGCTCAAGGTAGTGCAAAGACTCGGGGGCCTCACTGGCCATCACCGACAACAACACTTGTCCGAGATGCTGGCCGTTTTCAAAAATGCGGTGCTCAATGGTGGACAGCGGTGGGTTGCTGTAGCGCCCTGCATCGCTGTTGCCATAGCCCATGATGGACACATCGGCGCCCACCTTGAGGCCCAGCGCACGGCATGCCGCCATGGCGCCAATGGCCATGGCATCGGTCGCGCACAACAAAGCGGTGGGCCGGTTGGGCAAGGCCAACAGGTGTTGCGCCATTGAAAAGCCGCCCGTTTCCGACAAATGCCCGTGCACCATCAATTGCTCATCCACCGGCAATTGCGCTTGCTGCAAGGCACGCAAACAACCCTGCTGCCGCAACTGGGCAAAGGTGTATTCGGCAGGACCATTGAGCAAGGCAATGCGCCGGTGACCGAATGCAATTTGGCGTTGTGCCGCCATGAAAAACGCCATTTCGTTGTCGGTGTCCACCCAGGCGTGGCCCGTGCTGTTGTCGCAGCGGCCATAAGTGACAAAAGGTTTTTGATGCTCAAACATCAAGGCCACCCGCTGATCGACCAAGCGGGTTCGCACAATCACAAAGGCATCAAACCAAGCACTGCGCAAAAAGTTTTCGTAAACCCTGCGCTCTTGTTCAGGAGTAGAGGTGGCCGTAGTCGTGGCCATCAGGCTGTAACCCGCGGGCTCCAACACGCTGGAGGTGCCGCCCAACAAGCTCGAATACATCGAGTCAATGAACTGCCCGCCTTCGGGCGAAGTGGGCAACACCACCCCGATGGCGCCCGACTTGCCCGACTTGAGTCTTCGGGCGCCGGGGTGCGGTTTGTAGCCCAAGGCCTGTGCGCGCTCCATGACCCGAAGCCGCGTGGCTTCGGCCACATCGGTGTAACCATTGAGGGCGCGCGAGACGGTGGATACCGACAAGCCAAGATCTTGAGCCAAGTGAACAATAGACATGGCCGGAATATTAACCAGTCCACCGCACCTTCAAGTGACTTCCAAAACGGGGGCGTTGTCCATCGTCAAAAATTCAATCACCATGGCCGCCGTCCAAGTGAAGGTGCCGCCGCCACAAGCCTCGCCCGTCATGGGGTGGTAATACTCAGAGCAACCGCTGGCCTCAATGCACTTGAAGCTGGCATCGATCAAACGCTGGGTCAAAGCGGATTGGCCTGCTTGGCGCAAGCCCACAATCAACAAAAAATTAATGATCAACCACGACGGGCCGCGCCAATATCGTTTACCGTCAAAGCGTGCATCGTTCGGGTCCATGCTGCACACACCAAAAGGCGCTTGGTCAAGCCAAGCATTCAGCTTTTTTGACAGATCGACCACGTGGGGGTGCTTGGCGGGCAACACCAACAAAGGCAACAAGCCGCCCACACTGGCACTTTGCACACGTTGTCCGGTGCGCCGATTCCAACAAGCGTATTGACCCAACTCGGCATGCCACAAGGTGTCCATGGCGGCAATCGAGCGCGCAGCGCGCGCACTGAGTCGTTGCGCCAAATCGGGTTCGCCCAGCTGCGTTGCCAAGCGCGCCAACGCCAACTCGGAATGAATCAAGATGGCATTGAAACCAGGGTCGACCACTTGGAATGGCGAGGCATCGTGCAAACGGGTGTTGTCCCATTTCAAAGCCCGGAAGCACTCGAGCAAGGCCACATAACGGTCGTACTCAAAGGCAGTGGGTCGCTGGCTGGCATCCACGTGGGTGGTGTCGCGCCGCTGGTAAGGCGCAATGCCTTCGGTGGGCACTTGGGCCAATGCGTCGTCCCAATCGCAGGAGTTGTCGCGACCCGACTCCCAAGGGTGCAACAGCGCCACCACGCCGGTGCCTTGCGGGTCGCGGCAACGGTAAAACCAGTCGTGCCAACGCACCGCCGCGAACATCAGGGCGCGGCAACGCGATTCAGCACGGGGGCTCTGGGCATCCCGCAACAACAATTGCTCCAGCACCATGCCCAAGACCGGCGGCTGGGTGATGCCGGAAGTCGGCGTGGGCCGTCCGGTCTGCCACACCTCAGGACCCGGAAAGTAGCCATCGTCTTTTTCATGAAACACAATGTGCGGCACCATGCCATCGGGCCACTGGTGGGCCATCAGGGTTTCGACTTCTACCCATGCGCGGTCGGGGTCGATTCTGAATTGGCCCAAGGCCGTCAGACACGAATCCCAGTTCCACTGAAACGGGTACAAGCCGTGGGTCGGCACGGTGTAATGGCCTTTGTCATTGAGTCGCAAAATGCGCTCGGCCTCTTGCAGCATGGCTTCTGTGTTCATGGCGTCTGACTTCATGGTTGATTCATCCAACTTTGACCATTCGACCGGCAGCGTCATACCAACGGATGCGGGACAAATCGGGTTGTAGGTGCAACATTTGTTTGGCCGTCAGCGCCATCTCTGAGGGCAATGCGGCGCGGAAAACGCCCTGCTCTTGCAAGGCCGTGACCAGGGTGTGTGCGCCCAGTGGCTCAATCACATCGGCTTGCAATTTCAGCCCTGACTCGGCGGGGTGCAGGTCTTCAGGGCGCACGCCCATCGTGAGTTCGGTGTGCCCGGCAGGGCCCGACAAGCGCATACCGGCCACCTCAAACACCCCGTCTTGCATCGCCTTGGCGGGCAAGAAGTTCATGGGTGGGTTGCCGATGAAGCCCGCGACAAACGTGGTGGCGGGATTGCGGTAAATCTCAATCGGGGTGTCGCACTGAACAATCACGCCTTGGTCCATGATGGCGATGCGATCGGCCAAGCTCATGGCTTCCACTTGGTCGTGCGTGACATAAATGGTGCTGGCTTGACTCTTGGCCAAAATGGTTTTGAGCTCGGCACGCATCTCCAGTCTGAGCAACGCATCCAAGTTGGACAAAGGCTCGTCCATCAAAATCACTTTGGGCTCGACCGCCAAAGCACGGGCCAATGCCACGCGTTGGCGTTGGCCGCCCGACAACTGACCCGAATAACGGTGAAGCAAGGCTTCCAGGTGCACCAACTCGGCCACTTCTTGCACTTTTTGCTGCACCAAATTTTGCGGTTTTTTCTGCATGCGCAGGCCAAATGCGATGTTTTCAAAAACGGTCAGGTGTGGAAACACCGCGTAGTTTTGAAACACCATCGACAAGCCGCGGTCTCGGGGTGCCAAATCGTCAATGCGCTGCTCGCCCACATGAATTTGCCCCACATCGGCCGTCTCCAGACCGGCCATGATGCGCAGCAAGGTGGACTTGCCGCAACCAGAGGCGCCCAGCAAGACCAAAAATTCTTGGTCGGCGATGTGCAGATCGATGCCCTTCAAGGCTTTGAAATCGCCAAAGGATTTTTCGATGTTTTGAATGTGAATTTGGGCCATGGTGTTCAACGGTTAGAAATGCCCCACATGGCGAACATGTGCTTGCGAATCAGAAACATAAAAATAGCGGCCGGCAACACCAACAAGGCGCCGCCTGCAAACTTCAAATGCAATGGCGCATAGTCCAAACTTTGCAACAAGAGGGCTGTGAGCGTTCTGTTTTGTACCGTCAGCACCGAGGCGGCAAACACCTCATTCCAAGAGATGATGAACGCAAACACCGCCGAGGCCACCATTCCAGGGAATGCCAATGGCAAGACCACGCGGCGAAAGGCCTGAAATTTGTTGCAACCAAAAACCCATGCGGCTTCTTCCAGCTCAACGGGAATGCCCGAGAACAAGGAGTAGGTGATCAATACCGAGAAGGGCAAGGCCAACATGGTGTGCACCAGCGCCAGCCCCACCAAGGAATCGTCAATGCCCAAACGGATGAAATACACCGTCAAAGGCAAGGCCAACAAGGGCAAGGGGAACGCGCGCGTCAGCATGATGAGCATGCGGAAACCATTTTTTCCCTTGAACTCGTAACGCGCCAAGGCATAGCCGGCGGGGGCTCCCAATGAAATGGCGCCCACCATGGTCAACAGCGCTACGGCCAAGGAATTCAACAGCGACTTCAACACCCCGTCGTAGTCCAACAGGTACTGGATGCTGCCCATGTCAACGCCGGGCAACCATTTTTTTGGGAACGAGTTGACCGCCTCGGGGGTGGACAAAGCATTGACCAACAAAAAATAAATCGGCAAAGCCACCCACAAGCAGGCGAAGGTGGCTCCGGTCAGCAGCACCAAACGGTTGCGGCGCTGTCGTTGCGCCAAAGTGATCACTTGGCGGCTCATGCGGTGGCTCCTGCGGGGGTGCGCAAGACACGCAGATAAATGAGGGTGGAGATGATCGATATGCCCAAGATCACCATGGCCATGGCGGCCGCCACTGGGCCGTCTTGTAAATTGAATTGCCAGTTGTAGGTTTCGCTCATCAGCACCGGGAATTTGGTGCCCGACAAAGCGGCCACCACGGCAAACACTTCAAAAGCCAAAATCGTGCGCAAGATCAAGGCGGTTTGCAAACTGGGCTTGAGCAAAGGCAAGGTCACGTGTCTGAACTTTTGCCAAGCGCTGGCGCCAAAAACATCGGCCGCCTCGCCGTATTCTTTGGGGATCAGCCCCATGCCTGAAACCAAAATCACCAAGACGATGGCGGTGGCGCGCCAGACCTCGGCCAAGACCACCGCCACCAGCATGCTGCCGGTGTTTTGAAATGCCAAAAAGTTGTAGGGCTCGGTCATGCCGCCCGCTGTCACCAAGAACGAATTCAGAAAACCCGTTTGCTCAAAAATGGCCAGCCAAATGATGCCTGCGGCCAAATCAGAAATGCCCAAGGGCACCGTCCACACATACAACAACAGGTCACGGCCTTTGCGGATTTGGCTCAGCATTTGGGCCATCGCCAAGGCCATCAACAGCTGCAAGGGAATCACCAAGGCCGCCAGCCACAACGTGTTTTTCAGGGCGGGCGCAAACTTCCAGTGCTCGGTCATGACCTGGAAAGCCTTCAGCGAAAACTGACCCTGAGCGCCACCAAAAGCCAGGCTCGCCACGCCATAAAACGGCACGACAAACAGCGCTACCGTGAACAACAAGGCAGGCGCAATCAGCCAATAAGGAAGCAGGCGTTGTTTCATCGCTTGAAGGGGTTGGCAAAAATCAGATCGGCTGCAGCAAGCTGCCGATGGGGGTGCTGAGCATTCTCGCCCGGCTTATTTCAGAGACAAAGTCGCACAGCAATGAGGGATGAGATCAGCCCAGTGTGCGCTGAGCACACTGGCGCTGAATCATCGGATCAATTGCATTTCAAGCCAGAAATCACTTCACAGGGCAAGCGCCTGCTGAAGGCTTGTCAGGCTCCCAGCAAGGGGCGTTGGCTTCCACCATCAGCTTGCGCAAGACGCCGGCTTGCTCTTCCAACACCGCGCGCACGGGTTGACCCGCCAACACGATGCGCTCAAAGGTGTCAACATAGACTTGGTTGAACTTGCCGCCCAAGGCGCCTAAGCCCACTGGCAGCAAACCGGGGTTGGCATCGGCTGAACCCGCTTGCTTGCTGATGGCTTCAGAGGTGATGCGCACCGATGGCGGCATGTCGGCTGGAATCTTCACATCCACAGTGGGGAAGAAATTGGTGGCACGCAGTGTGGCCAATTGCACCTCGGGCGTCATCAGGTGAGCCAACAATTTTTCAGCACCGGCTTTGTCGGGTGCGGTTTTTGGAATGGCCAAGCCGGCCAAAACCGGCATGAAGCCACGGCCTGTAGGGCCGCTTGGTGCGGGGAAGGCCACAAAATCATTGGGCTTGGCGTTGAAGGCATCGGCCAATCGTGCAATGTGGTCAAACGCCACCCAGACTTGCTCGTTTTTCAACGGCTCTTGCATCTGGTTGAAACCGGTCGACGAAGCATGGGTGTATTTCCAGAGTTCTTTGAACATGTTCCAGCCGGCTTCAGCGCCTGCAGAGCGGTATTCCGTGACCATGGAATCTGTGTACGAGGGGTACAAGTAGCCCTGGAAGAAGCGGTGCTTCAAACCTTGTGGGCCGGCAGGAAAGCCAAATTTGGGGCCACCTGTTTTTTCAGCCATGTTTTTAGACCAAGCCACCAATTGGTCGTAGGTGAGCTTGTTGATGTCTGCGCCAGCAGGCAAGTAAGGCAAGGCTTTCTTGTTGGCGGCCATGACAAAAGTGGCTTGCATCCAGGGGATGTACTTTTGCTCGTTGGTGCCCAATTTACCCAATTTGACAAAAGCGGGGCTGACTTTGCCAGTGGCGTTCAGTTTGCTCAGGTCTTGCAGGTCTTTGGTGTTGCTGGACAAACCGCCATGCAAGGCGCCCAACAAGCCAATCGAGCCCTTTCCGGCTTGCAACTCGGCATTGAGTCGGGTGAAGTACGGACCATCGTTGTTGGTCACAAATTCAACGGGCACGGGGCTGTTTTTCAAGACAATTTCGCGGATGTCTTTTTGCTCGTTGACCGGGGTGGCCTGTGTTGACCAAAACAAGACCGATTGCGCGTTGACCGAGGCGGCGGCCAACAACGACAGTCCGATGCCACCCAGCACCTGCGCGGCGGCACGTTTCATGTGTTTCATCCCATTCTCCTTGTGCTCTGTTGGGCAAAATGGCCCGTTCAGTAACCGGTTAAAAACTTTCCAAAATCGTTTTTGGAAATCGCAGTATCTTCAAATGAGGAGGCAAAAAAAAGGGGGTTTACCCTCAATTTCGCCTTTTCCTGCACGGGATCACAGAGCTGACTGAACTGACTGAACTGACTGAACTGACTGAACTGACTGAACTGACCGCACCCTTCCCCCCCTCCGAACCATCCGAAGCCAGTGAATGTCAGCCAAGAAAAAACCCACCGAGTTGCCCCGGTGGGTTTTTAATGTCTTGGCAATTGAGCCGCGGCCTGCGCCGCAGCCCGGATCGCCATCTGCCCTAATGGCCGATCAGCGCACCACAGCAATCGCGTCGCGCTTGCCACCCTTGTAGGTGTACAAGGTCAAGGCGCCGTTTTTGATGTCGCCTTTTTCATCGAAACCGATGGTGCCGGTCACGCCTTTGTAGTTGGTGGTTTTGGCCAAAGTGCCCAAGTACTTGGCAGGGTCGGCCGAGCCGGCACGCACCATGGCGTCGACCATCACGTTGACCGCGTCATACACATAAGGGGCATACACCTGCACGTCGGCATTGAAGCGCTTTTTGAACTTGGCATTGAAGTCTTCCAAGCCCTTCTTTTGGGTGCCTTCGACACCACCGGCTTCAGCGCACACCACTTGGCCATCGGCCATCGAGTCGCCTGCCAGCTTGGCCAGCTCAGAAGAGCAAATGCCGTCGCCGCCCATGAACTTGGCGTTGATGCCCAAGGACTTCATTTGGCGCAACATCGGGCCCGCCACCGCGTCCATGCCGCCGAAGAACACCACATCGGGCTTTTTGGCACGCAAGGTGGTCAAAATGGCCATGAAGTCAGAGGCTTTGTCGGTGGTGAATTCGTGGCCAGCAATCTTGCCGCCAGCAGCAGTCACGGCCTTCTTGAACTCTTCGGCCACGCCCTGGCCATAAGCGGTGCGGTCATCGATCACCGCGATCGACTGGCCTTTCAGGGTGTTCACCGCATAACGGCCCAAGGTGCCGCCCAAGTGCACGTCGTCAGCCACCACACGGAAAGTGGTTTTGTAGCCGTTGCGCGTGAATTTGGGGTTGGTCGCCGAAGGAGAAATTTGGGGGATACCGGCTTCGCTGTAAATCTTGGAAGCAGGAATCGAGGTGCCCGAGTTCAGGTGACCCACCACGCCGTTGACTTTAGAGTCCACCAGCTTTTGTGCGGCGGCCGTGCCCTGCTTGGGGTCAGCGCCGTCGTCTTCGGTGATCAGCTCGAACTTGACCGTTTGATTGCCGATTTTCACGCCCTTGGCGTTCAGCTCTTCAATCGCCAAACGCGCGCCGTTTTCGTTGTCTTTGCCCAAGTGGGCAATGGCACCACTGATGGGGCCCACATGGCCGATTTTGACCACTTGTTGCGCCAGGGTGGCGGTGGAAAGCAAAGCGACCGCAGCGGTCAGCGTGGATTTCAAAACGAGGTTCATAAATGACACACGGTTGAGTTAAACAAGCTGTGAAGGATACCCATTTTTTAAGCCACAAAAATCATCGTTTACACCGAGCAAAAAACAGAATTTGACGGGCATCAAACAACAAAAAACCCACCGAGTTGCCCCGGTGGGTTTTGTCTTTTTAAACTTCAACTGGCTTACGCCAGCGTCAGATTAGAAAGTGTGGTTAACAACCATGTGGGTTTCTGTACGATCAGCTGCTGTAGATTGGCGGTTGATCTTGTTGTACACAAAAGAAACGGCAGTACGCTTGCTCAGGTTGTGCTTGTAGCCAACGAAAGTTTGAGTCACGCCATCACCAGCAGTAGAGGATTCGTTGCTACGCACGCCATAGCCGCCGGAGAAGCTGCCAGCACCCACAGGCACGATGGCAGTCAACACGTTAGCAGCACCTGGTTTTTGTGTGCCGTCGTTCAACTTGATGTCTTGGTAGGTGTAACCAAATTTGGCAACGCCCAAGTCATAGCTTGCAACCAATGTGGTGATGGTAGAACCAGATGTTTGAGCAGCATCGGTGTAGTTCACGGCAGCACCCAGAGGGCCGTTTGCGTACTGCAGAGTGTAAGACATGGTGTCTTTTGTAGCTGCATCGTTACCAATCGCGGCATTAGGCACGCCAGCTGCAGACACTGGGGTCTGTGTTGGAGCCAAAGCGATAGAAGCGCTGAAGCCATTCACTGCAGGCATAGAGTAAGCAACGTAGTTGCTGAAGGTGTCACCGTAGATCACGCGGGCTTTGCTGTCGCCAGCGCCAATTGCACCGTCAGAAATACCGGACACCACTGGCAAGCCAGTCACGTCACCCATGGCACCCCACAAGCTGCGAATAGCGGTGTTGCCACGGCCCAAGAAGACAGTACCGAAACCACCAGACAAGCTGACGTTGGCTGCACGGTCACCCAAGACAGTACGGTTGGTAACACCAGTGGCTGTGTAGTCAGTGTTAGTTGTAGCGATACCACCAATGGCTGTTTGCAAAGCAAAGTTAGCTTTCAAGCCACCGCCCAAGTCTTCAGAACCAGCGAATTGCAGGTTACCTGTTTGACGAGCGATTTGCATACCGCTGTTGTCAGGACCGATTTTGGTTTGGCCCAGTGCCAAGCCGTAACCGCCAGAGATGGTCACGGAAGATTGAGCGAAAGAAGCGCTAGAAGCTGCCAAAACAGCCAGAGCAATCAGAGTTTTTTTCATTGAGAGTTTCTCCAAAGTTAAAAAAGAGCTTGGGGCTTTTGCGGTGGAAACCACCTGCTTGAACACTAAGCCAACCTCCAAATTCGGAAGGTTGCGTGTATTGCACCAGAGCCGTGCCCGTTTTCCAAGCGTTTCAAACAATAAAGGGGCTTTTCGTTGCATCGGTGCAACAAACCACCCAATCCAGGTCAATGTTCATCTCCGAAAACTGTCTTTTTACAAATGAAATCAATGGCTTTTAATCATTTCTGCATGTTTTGAATCAAAGTCACTTTCCCCTCTGGGCTTCGGGCTCACCCTGTTTCCAAACCCCAAAAGAGTGGAAATCCATTACATTTCTGGGCAATTTATTCCCTTTTGGACATGTCACTCGATTCCCTCATTTTGGCCGCCGACAGTGCACTGCGTACTTTGTGGGCTGAGCCGCGCGCTTCCCGCGCCATGCCAAGGGCCCCCAGCGCGCCTGATGTCAGTCTAGCTATGAGCGAAGCCGAGCGCCGTGAGGCCTCCGCCTTGATGCGCGTGAACCATGTGGGCGAGGTTTGCGCCCAAGCGCTTTACACCGGACAGGCCTTGGCTTGCCAAAACCCGGCATTGCGGGCTCAACTGGCCGAAGCCAGCCGTGAAGAAACGGACCACTTGGCCTGGACCCAGCAGCGTCTGAACGAATTGAACGGCCGTCCTTCTTTGTTGAACCCCATTTGGTATGCCGGCGCGTTTGCCATTGGCTTTGTGGCCGGCAAATTGGGCGGCGACAAAGTGAGTTTGGGCTTTGTCGTGGAAACCGAACGTCAAGTCGAAGCGCACCTGCAAAGCCACATGGACCGCCTGCCCGCCGCAGACAGCGCTTCACGCGCCATCGTGGCCCAGATGAAAGCCGATGAAATCGCCCATGCCCAAATGGCGCTGAAGTCGGGTGCTGTCGAATTGCCTGGCCCCGTCAAGTCCCTGATGCAACTCGCCGCGAAAGTCATGACCACGGTGGCACACCGGGTATGACCGTCATTTTTTAACCGGCGTCGACCAACTCAAAACTGGTGGTGATCTCGGCTGTTTTGCCCAGCATGATGCTGGCCGAGCAGTATTTGTCGTGACTCATCGCAATGGCTCGCTCAACAGCGCTGGCAGGCACGCCCTTGGCGGTCACGGTGAAGTGCATTTTGATGCGGGTGAACACTTTGGGGTCGACCTCGGCGCGCTCGCTGGAGATCTTGACACTGCAACCGCGCACATCATGCCGGCCGCGCTTGAGAATCAGCACCACGTCATAAGCGGTGCATCCACCGGTGCCCGCCAGTAACATTTCCATGGGGCGCGGTGCCAGATTTTGCCCACCGTTTTCAGGTTTGGCTACATCGGGCGCGCCGTCCATGGCCACCACATGGCCTGAACCCGTTTCGGCCAAAAAACCCATGCCTGAACGCGTGCCCGTGCCGCCGGTCCATGTGACTGTGCATTCCATTTTTTACTTCCTTGTTCTTTGCGCTCGAGAAAAGAGCCGCGTTCGAGGTGCGATGTTACCCAATGCCGACGGGGCTCGCAGGCTGATTCTTCCACTGGGGTCTGCAAAAAAATAACCGCTGCACCTTGGTTTTTTTCAAATGCCGAGGCTCCACTTGCTGCGGCGCAACAAAACACCATTACAATTGCGAACAAGCGTGCTTTTTTGCATGCACCTGTTGTCTCCTCCACCCTCTGAAAAGGTGGATTTGCCCCGAGCCGCAAGGCTTGGGGCATTTTTTTTGGCCGTTATCATCAGGGCCACACTCAACAGGCGACACGGCCTTGCGCTGTCGCACCGGACATGAAGACCCAACACCTGAAACCCGCCGATTACCTGATCAAAATTTTGCAGGCCAAAGTCTATGACGTGGCCTCAGAGTCGGGACTGGAGACGGCCAAAAACCTGTCGCACCGACTTGGCAACCATGTTTTGTTGAAGCGCGAAGACCAGCAACCCGTGCACAGCTTCAAACTGCGCGGGGCTTACAACAAGATGGCACACCTGACGCCCGAGCAACTCAAAAAGGGCGTGATCTGCGCTTCGGCGGGCAACCACGCACAAGGCGTGGCCTTGAGCGCCAGCAAATTGGGCACCCGCGCTGTGATCGTCATGCCCACCACCACACCTCAGGTGAAGGTGGCCGCGGTCAAGGCGCTGGGCGGCGAAGTGGTGCTGGTCGGCGACAGTTACTCCGATGCCTATAACCACGCGGTATTGCTGGAGAAAAAACAAGGGCTGACCTTTGTGCACCCTTTCGACGACCCGGATGTCATTGCCGGCCAAGGCACCATTGCCATGGAAATCTTGCGTCAGCACCAAGGCCCGCTCGATGCGGTGTTTGTGGCCATTGGCGGCGGTGGCCTGATCAGTGGCGTGGCCAACTACATCAAGGCGGTGCGCCCCGGCGTCAAGGTGATTGGGGTGCAAATGAACGATTCGCAGGCCATGATCGCCTCGGTCAAGGCCAAGAAGCGAGTCACGTTGCCCGACGTGGGCTTGTTCTCGGATGGCACCGCGGTGAAGTTGGTGGGCGAAGAAACATTCAGGGTCTCACGCCACTTGGTGGACGAGTTCATGACGGTCGACACCGATGCGGTGTGTGCCGCCATCAAAGATGTTTTTGTAGATACACGTTCGATTGTGGAGCCCGCGGGGGCTTTGGCCGTGGCCGCCATCAAGCAGTACGTGGCCACACACAAAACCAAGGGGCAGACGTATGCCGCCATTTTGTGCGGCGCCAACATGAACTTTGACCGCTTGCGCTTTGTGGCCGAGCGGGCCGATGTGGGCGAAGAAAAAGAAGCCTTGTTTGCGGTCACTATTCCTGAAGAGCGGGGCAGCTTTAAGCGCTTTTTAGAGCTGATTGGCAGTTTGCCCGGAGGTCCGCGCAACGTCACCGAGTTCAATTACCGCATGAGCGACTCCGACAAAGCCCATGTGTTTTTGGGCTTGAGCACGCATGGCAAAGGCGAGAGCAGCAAGATCACGGCCAATTTCAACAAGCACAAGTTCGAGGCACTCGACCTGACCCACGACGAGTTGGCCAAAGAGCACATTCGCCACATGGTGGGCGGCCATTCAGCCTTGTCGCAAGACGAGCGTTTGTTGCGCTTTGAGTTTCCAGAGCGTCCCGGCGCTTTGCTCAAGTTTTTGAGCCTGATGCGGCCGGGCTGGAACATCAGCTTGTTCCATTACCGCAACCAAGGCGCCGACTACGGCCGCATTTTGGTGGGTCTGCAGGTGCCCGAAAAAGACAACAAAGCTTTTGACAAGTTTTTGCAGACGCTGGGTTATCCGTTTGCGGAAGAAACCCACAACCCGGTGTATCGTTTGTTTCTTCGCAGCTAACCCAAGGCTTAACCCATGCCCGCATCTCTTGAAGGCCAACTGGTTGTCGCGATTTCCTCGCGGGCGCTGTTCGACTTCGAAGAAGAGAACTTGGTTTTTGAGCAAGGCGATGACCGGGCGTACATGCAATTGCAGTTGGGTCGCTTAGAAGAGCCGGCCAAACCCGGTGTGGCGTTTTCTTTGGTGCGCAAATTACTGGCCTTCAACGACGCCCACGCGCAGCGGGTTGAAGTGGTCATTTTGTCGCGCAATGACCCAGTTTCGGGCATGCGGGTGTTTCGCTCAGCGCAGCACTATGGTTTACCCATTCAGCGTGGCAGTTTCACCCGCGGGCAGCCACCATGGCGCTACCTCAAGCCATTGAATGCCAATTTGTTTTTGTCCACCCACCTGTCTGATGTGCGTGCGGCATTGGGCGCTGGCGTGCCCGCCGCGCAGGTGTACCCCCACTCGGCTTTGGCCTCTGAGGCCTATCCCACTGAAGTGCGCATCGCGTTTGACGGCGATGCGGTGTTGTTCTCTGACGAAGCCGAACGGGTCTTTCAGGCCGAGGGCTTGACGGCCTTTCAAGCGCACGAACGCGACAAAGCCGCACAACCTTTGCTGGCTGGCCCCTTCAAGCCTTTGCTGGCCGCCCTGCACCGCTTGCAGCAAGAAGGCACCCCCGCCATGCGCGTGCGCACCGCCTTGGTCACCGCACGCAGCGCGCCGGCGCATGAGCGCGCCATTCGCACACTGATGGACTGGAACATCGAGGTTGACGAAGCGATGTTTTTAGGCGGGTTGCCCAAAGGCGAGTTTTTGCGCGAGTTTGAGCCCGACTTTTTCTTTGACGATCAAACGGGACACATCGAATCAGCGGCGCGCCATGTGCCCTCGGGGCATGTCGCTTCGGGCATCTCCAACCCGGATTGATGGGTTATTTTTTCTCGCGATAAGGCGCAACCGCCTTGGCATCCAGCCGGTAACCGGCCATGCCCATGTGCGAATCGGTTTGGGTGGCACTCAACACCCCCGTCACCCACAAAGTGTCCATAAGGCGAATACGCTTGGTGGGTTTGTCCAGCACCACGTGGACAATTTGGTTGGCTGGCGGTGGCGGCGAATGCACGCAAGCGCCAAAGTAAGGAACCAACAAAAACTCTTTGCTGCCCTCTGGCAATTCTTCGAGGGGCACCATAAATCCGGGCATGCGCACGTTTTGCCCCAACACTTGGGGATTGATGGGGGCGTTGTCCCACATCTGGCGGATTTTTTTAAGCACTTCTTCGGCTTTGGGATCGTTGTCTTTCAGGCTGTCTAAATTCAGGGCCTTGAGGTCTTTGTAGGGATCCCAGCCTGGGGGCATCAACTGTTCCCAGGCAATGGTGCGCACCGGGCCCGGCAAGTTGGAATTGGGCGCCGCCGCCTCAGACGACAAACTGGGTTGGGCTTGCGGCAATACATTGCGCACCCCTTGGGCCCCTGCAGGGCCGGCCATCGATGCGATGCCCCACACAAGCGCCAACAGCAGCGGGCCAGGCAAATTCAAGGTCATGGCAAAGCCTTTCATCCATTAAACACGGGGTGACAAGCCATCGGCCAATGACCAACGGTATGCTCGCCAAGCAGGCGCCAAACTGGCCAATAAACCCGCCGCCAACACCGCCAGCAGCCCCGCCCACTGCGTCGCCAACGGGGCAGCCCGTTGCAGTCGAATTCCCACCGCCTCTTGCAACCAAGGCCCAGCCAGCAACATGCCCAATTGGGCCAACATCACGCCCAACAGCAGGCCTGCGCCGGTGACCCATAGGCCCTCTAAAGTCAGCAAAGCCAAAATGTGGCGCGGCCCAGCCCCCACGGCACGCAACACCGCGAGTTCACGGCGGCGCTCATTCAATCCCGCCTGCACCACCGCCATGAGGGACAGCACGCTGACCAAGCCCACCAGCCCAGAGACCACCAGCAAGGCGCTTTCTCCCACAGCCAACACCGACCACAACTCCGCCAGTGCGACGCCGGGCATCACGCCCATCAAGGCTTCGTCCTCGTAGCCATTGACGAATCGCTGCACATTGAAAACAGCGGCACGGCTTTTCAAGCCCACCAAAGCGGCTGTGACTTCTTCGGGTTCGAGATTGAATTTGCGAGCCTGATCGGCTGGAATTTGACCTCCGGGCATGGGCGTTCCCGCCACCCAATCCAAGTGCAAAGCCTCTAGCGCCTGCAAACTCACATGCACCGTGCGGTCAACCGGGGTGCCGGTTGGGGCCAAAATGCCCACCACCTTGAACGGCTTGTCCGCGTGTTCGTCCGCTGCCGCTTGGCCATGATCGTGATCATGGTCGTGATCGTGATCGTGCATGCCATGACCCAAAGTGATGCTTTGCCCCAAACCATAGCCCAATTGATGGGCCACCTCGGCACCAATCACGGCCTCGTACAAGCCGTCTAAGTTGCCGGCAAAAACAGCCCCTTGCTGCAGCACCAAAGGCTGCCGGTCACCATAAGCAAAGTGTTGGAAATAAGCCGGTGTGGTTCCCAAAACAGGAAACTGGCGATGAGAGTCCCCCAAACTCAAGGGCACCACCCACGACACCGAACGGTGTTGGGCCAAGGCACGCACACTGTCCATGGACATGCTTTGCGGCACGCTGCCTATGTGAAACACCGAAAACAGCATCAACTGAACCGGGCTGCTGCGCGCGCCCACAATCAAGTCCACGCCACTGACCGACTGTGCAAAGCTGTGCCGAATATCGTGGCGCAATCGCTCCAAAGTCCACAGCAAAGCCGTGGCGAGCGCCAGCGACACCACCACCCAAAGCAATGTGCTGCGACGGTTCCAAGCGCTGCGACGCGCCATGCTGAGCAGCGTCGTCATGCGTCCGCTCCCGCCTTTTGCAAATCGGGCAACGACCATTGCACGGCAAATCGCGAGGCTTGCTGTGCATCGTGGCTCACGCACACCAAGGTGCTGCCGGCATCTTGTGCGGCTTGCAACAGCAGGTCCATGAAGCCATCACGCAAAACCGCATCCAGTGCGGAGGTCGGCTCGTCAGCCAAGATCAATTCGGGTTGCCCCATCAATGCGCGGGCTGCCGCCACCCGCTGTTGTTGCCCCACCGACAGGGCATCGGCACGACGCGCCCACAAGGCTTCTGGCAAGCCCATGCGCTGCAACCAATTTTGGGCAGCGGCCTCTGGGCCGCCTGAGGGTTGGCACCGCCCGTGCCGCAGTGCAGAAAAGCGGCAAGGCAAGGTCACGTTGTCCAGCACGCTCAAATAGGGCAATAAATTGAACTGCTGAAAAATCAGCCCCACATGGTCCGCACGAAAGGCATCGCGTTGCCCGGGCTTCAAGGCCGCCCAGTTTTGACCCAGCAAAGAAACGCGGCCCTGTTGGGGCAAATGCACACCCGCCATCAAGCCCAGCAAAGTGCTTTTGCCACATCCGCTGGGGCCGTGCAAAAACACGGTTTGCCCCGCCGCCAGATTCAAACGACCCAACTTCAGTGTGTATGGGCCGCTCGAATTCCAAGCAAAGCGCAAAGGCTCGATGTCGATCACACAGCTCTCCCTTTTGATCTGGGAAATATACCCCGTCAATCGGCCTCGGAAAAGGCGCTGGTTTAGGTGCTGGCTGGGGTGCTGGAGAAGGCGCTGCAGCCCGTCACGCCGAGAAGCGTGCAGGCTTGCAGCACGGAAGAATCAGACCGCGTTGTTTTGCAGTGCGGCAATGCGGTCTTCGATGGGGGGATGGGTGCTGAACAGCTGGCCAATGCCCCCTGCAATGCCCATGGCGGCCATGCTCTTGGGCAACTCGGCGGTGTGCACACCACCCAAACGGGCCAAGGCGTTGATCATGGGCTGCTTGCGGCCCATGAGTTTGGCGGCACTCGCGTCGGCGCGGAACTCACGCTGACGGCTGAACCAAGCCACGATGATGGCGGCCACAAAGCCCAACAAGATGTCCATGACGATGGTGGTCACAAAATAACCAATGCCCGGGCCGGAGTTGGATTCGTCGTTCTTGCGCAAGAAGCTGTCCACGGCATAACCGACCACGCGCGAAATAAACACCACAAACGTGTTCATAACGCCTTGGATCAAGGTCATGGTGACCATGTCGCCGTTGGCGATGTGGGCCACTTCGTGGGCGATCACCGCCTCCACTTCTTCGTGCGTCATGTTCTGCAACAACCCGGTGGACACGGCCACCAAAGCCGAGTCTCTGAAGGCGCCGGTGGCAAAGGCATTGGGGTCGCCCTCAAAAATACCCACTTCCGGCATGCCAATGCCCGACTGGTCGGCAAACTTGCGCACCGTTTCCACGATCCAGGCTTCATCGGCGTTGGCGGGTTGGGTGATGACGCGAACGCCCGAAGACATTTTGGCGATCCATTTGCTCATGAGCAAAGAAATGAAGGCGCCGCCAAAACCCATGATCAAAGCAAAGCCGAGCAACGCGCCCAAGTTGAGGCCATTCGCCGTCAAGAAGCGGTTCACGCCCAACAAATTAGCCACAACACCCAGCACCAAGACGACGGCCAAGTTGGTCAAGACAAACAGAAAAATTCGTTTCATGGTTAATTTCAAATTCACCCGAAAGACGCGGGTCCGTTATGGGGAATATAGGGGCTTGGAGAGCAAAATCAAGCGAGTGAGCCGATTTCCTGATTGGCGTATGGTTTTTCCGGCGAGGATGCGCCCCGACGCGGCCGAAAGACGCTGCGATCGTCGTAAAAATCAACTTTCTCGTTGGCCGGCCACCAACCGGGCACCCCAAGCAGAGGCAAGGGGCTGAATGGTTTTTGAGCCAGCTTTTCGGCACGGAGGTCTTCTGCCAACCAAGCATCGATTTCTGCAGCCCTGACTGCCTGGGGCACCCGCCAAAGGTGAACGGTGATGGATTTGTAAGGTCGCACCGCTTTTTCCAGGGCGGCATGGCCAAAGGCCCACAAGCGGGTATGGGCCCATTCGCGCCGCAAAGAGATCAATGCGTCCTGCCAGCGGTGCTCGGTGAGGGCGGCCCACAAGGCATCCGAGGGCTGGATCAGCAAGGCGTTTTCATCAAACACGGTGGCAGCATCCCGTACGGGCCCGCGCACCTGCCCGACCCCAGCCCGGGCAATTTCTTGTGCCTGCAACTGGTTCAGGCGTTTTTTGGCCAATGGGAAGTGCATCCAGCACAAGGCATTGAAAAAATCATGCAAACCTTCACGGGTCGGCACTTGACCTGTCGCAAAAATAAAGTCCTCATAAGCCTGCCCATCGGGCAACTCGCTTTGCGGCACAAACCGCACCGGCGCCAATCCAGCGGCACTCAAGACCTCCGGCTGCGGCTGGCCAGAGACAATGCGCTGTGCCATCGGCTCGCCCACCGCGCGCCAATCGGCGAGCCAAGGGGCTGACCAATCGATGTCGCTCACCCCATACAGCGGCGAGGACGCACAACGCCCATCGGCCTCAGCCTGCGGGGTGGGGGTATTGGCGCTGGGGTTTAGCCGGCCACCAGTCGCCACGGCAGGCTTTCTCCGGAGCGCAGAGGTTTGAGCTCGGCCTCGCCAAAAGCAAAGCTCTCTGCGGGCGTCCAACTTTCGCGGCGCAGTGTGATGCGGCCGGTGTTGCGGGGCAAACCATAAAAATCAGCCCCAAAAAAGCTGGCGAATCCTTCCAACTTGTCCAATGCGCCCGCGTGCTCGAATGCTTCGGCATACATCTCGATGGCCGCATGGGCGGTGTAGCACCCCGCACAGCCGGTGGCATGTTCTTTGAGGTGCGCGGGATGGGGTGCGCTGTCGGTGCCCAAAAAGAACCGCGGGTCCCCACTGGTGGCCGCTTTCACCAGCGCCAGTCGATGGGTCTCGCGCTTGAGCACAGGCAAGCAGTAGTAATGCGGGCGAATGCCACCGGTAAAAATTGCATTGCGGTTGTATAGCAGATGGTGCACGGTGATGGTGGCGGCAAGGAGTCCATCGCTTTGCGCCACATACTGCGCGGCTTCTTGCGTGGTGATGTGCTCCATGACGATTTTGAGACCCGGAAAATCCCGTCGCAAAGGCTGCAGTTGCTGCTCGATGAACACCGCCTCACGGTCAAACAAATCGATGTCGGATGATGTCACTTCGCCGTGCACCAGCAACAACAGGCCTTCGCGCTGCATGGCTTCCAGCACGGGATAAATTTTGCGCAAATCGGTGACGCCCGCATCGCTGTTGGTTGTGGCCCCCGCCGGGTACAACTTGCACGCCACCACCCCCGCCGCTTTGGCCCGGGAAATTTCCGCAGGCGCAAGGTTGTCGGTGAGGTACAAGGTCATCAGGGGCTCAAACGCCATGCCTTGGGGCACGGCCGCCAAAATGCGCTGCTTGTAGGCCAGTGCCTGCTCCGCGGTGGTGACCGGGGGCTTGAGGTTGGGCATGATGATCGCGCGACCAAATTGGGCGGCGGTGTGGGGCACCACCACGTTCAGGGCGGCGCCATCGCGCACGTGCAGGTGCCAGTCATCTGGGCGGGTGAGGGTGAGTTCTTGGGTCATGGCCCGTATTGTCTCAAACCTGTGCCCCGCCCTGACTGAGAGGCCGAACCCAGCGGCGCCCGAATGAGCGCCCGGCAGGCTTAGCTTTGCAAGATCTTGTTGAGAAAGTCTTTGGTGCGCGGCTGGCGATTTTCAGGGTGGTTGAAGAACTCGTCTTTCGAGCAGTCTTCCAAAATGCGCCCACCCACATCGATAAAAATCACCCGGTTGGCGACTTTGCGGGCAAAACCCATTTCGTGGGTCACCACCATCATGGTCATGCCCTCGTTGGCCAATTGCACCATCACGTCCAACACTTCACCCACCATTTCGGGGTCCAAGGCGGAAGTGGGTTCGTCAAACAACATGACGATGGGGTCCATCGACAAGGCGCGGGCAATGGCGACGCGTTGCTGCTGTCCACCTGAAAGCTGACCGGGGAATTTGTCTTTGTGTGCCAACAGGCCCACACGGTCGAGCATCTTCAAGCCACGCTCTTTGGCTTCCGCCTCTGATCGGCCCAACACTCTGATCTGCGCAATGGTCAAGTTTTCGGTCACCGAGAGGTGAGGAAACAACTCAAAGCTCTGGAACACCATGCCCACGCGTGAGCGCAGTTTGGGCAAATCGGTGCCTTCGCCCATCAGCGACACGCCATCGACATGGATGCTGCCTTGTTGGACCGGCTCCAGGCCGTTCACCGTTTTGATGAGGGTGGATTTGCCCGAGCCCGAAGGGCCACAGACCACCACCACATCGCCTTTGTTGATGCTCACTGAGCAGTCATTGAGCACCTGCACAGGGCCATACCACTTCGACACATTTTTGATCTCAATCATTTTCTTTTCCCAATTTCAGTGCGTGCATCAACGCACGATGGCAATCTTGGCCTGCAGGCGCTTGACGCTCCAGGAGAGTGCAAAACAAATCACAAAATAAACGACAGCCGCAAAAATGTAAGCCTCTTCAGTGCGGCCATAAATCTTGCCGGCATTGGTGAAGCCTTTCAGCAAGTCGTAGGCGCCGATGGCGTACACCAAAGACGTGTCTTGAAACAAGATGATGGTTTGCGTGAGCAAAACCGGCAGCATGTTGCGAAACGCCTGAGGCAAGATCACCAGACGCATGTTTTGTCCGTAAGTCATGCCCAAAGCCTGGCCCGCAAACACCTGTCCTCGCGGGATGGACTGGATGCCCGCCCGCATGATCTCGCTGAAATAAGCCGCCTCAAATGCGATGAACGTGATGATGGCCGACCATTCGGCACCAATCGGTCGGCCAATCACAAACGGCATCAGCAAGTAAAACCACAAGATGACCATGACCAGTGGCACCGAGCGCATGCCATTGACATACGCCGTGGCCGGTGCAGCCAAGAGGGCGATGCCAGACAAACGCATCAGGGCCAGCAAGGTGCCAAAAATCACACCGCCGATGGTGGCCACAATGGTCAATTGCACACTGAACCAAAGTCCACCCAGCACAAATTTGCGCAGGACTTCAAGGTCGAAGAAAGAAAAATCAAGTCCCAACATGTCAATGCCCCCCCGTTCCGGCTGAAACGATGAAGCCAGGTACGCGCATCTTCTTTTCGATGACCGCAAACACCCGATTGACCGCAAACGCCGACACCGCATACAGCGCCGTCACTGCCAAGTAAATCTCAATACCGCGCGACGTTTCTTCTTGTGCCTGCATGGCAAACATGGTGAGTTCGGCAATCGACACCGCAAAAGCCACCGAAGAGTTTTTCAGCAAGTTCATGGACTCGCTGGTCAAGGGCGGCAGGATGATGCGAAACGCCATCGGCAAAATCACATAGCGGTAAGACTGCGCCGTGGTGAACCCCATGGCCATCGCCGCATAACGCTGGCCCTTAGGCAAAGCCTGAATGCCGGCGCGAACTTGCTCTGCGATACGCGCCGAGGTGAAAAACCCCAACGCAAAAACCACCAGCAAAAAGCCCGGCACATTTTGGAATGCCGGGAAAACTTTGGGGACCACAAAGTACCAAAGAAAAATCTGGACCAACAAGGGGATGTTGCGGAACAACTCCACCCAGGCATTGGCCAAAGCCGATACCACAGGACGCCCAGGCAGCGTCCGCAAAGTGCCCACCACTGCACCAAATACCATGGCCACCACCCATGAGCTGCCCGCCACCGCCAGCGTCCAGCGCCAGGCTTCGAACATCCATTCCAGGTAAGTTCGGCCACTGCCGTCATCGGTCAAAAAGACCTGCCAATCCCATGTCATTTTTATTTACTCCCACGAACTGGCGAATCTCTCGCCCATAAAGAAACCCCGCCCAAGTATCCCCGGCGGGGTTTGCTCAGCGACTCAAGCCATTACTTCTTGGCGTAGTCTTCAGCAGGCTTGTCGTTCAGGCTGGCCCAAGCGGCTTTGGTGCTCTCGCTCAAAGCCAAACCGACCTTCACGTTCTTGGGTGGAATGGGTTGCAAGAACCACTTGTCCCACAGTTTGGCCATTTCGCCGCTCTTGACCAAGTCACTCACGGTGTCGTCAGCCACTTTCTTGAAAGCGGGGTCGTCCTTGCGAATCATGATGGCGATGGGTTCCACAGCCAAGACTTCGCCCACAATGCGGAACTCGGCGGGGTTCTTGGCGTTGGCAATGTTGCCGGCCAAGATAGAGCCGTCCATCACGAAGGCATCGGCGCGGCCAGAGTCCAACAACAAGAAGCTGTCGGCGTGGTCTTTGCCAAACACTTCGTTGAAGTTCACACCATTGGCGCGCTCATGTCTGCGCAGCAATTGCACCGAAGTAGTGCCGGTGGTGGTGGCCACATTCTTGTTGACCAATTGAGCGATAGAGGTGATGCCCGATGCCACCTTGGTCGCAATGCGCACTTCTTCCACGTAGGTGGTGACCACAAAGGCCACGTCTTTTTGACGTGCAGCGTTGTTGGTGGTGGAGCCGCACTCAATGTCCACGGTCCCGTTTTGCACCAATGGAATGCGGTTTTGTGAAGTGACCGATTGGAATTTCACTTCGACTTTTTTGCCCACGGCTTTTTCGACATTGGCAACAATGCGCTGGCAAATTTCAACGTGGAAACCGGCGTACTTGCCATCGCCCAAGGTGTAAGACAGGGCGCCAGACGAGTCACGCACACCCATGGTGATGGCACCAGAGGATTTGACTTTGGCCAAAGTGTCAGCTTGGGCCGCCACGCATGAAAGGGCCGCAATGGCAACAGCCAGCAATTGTTTTTTCATAGAGTTCTCCTGTAAAAATCGCTCATCGCGAAGGTTTCAACTGCAGCACCTTCACCGCAGCTGTGCACCAAGATGGCACGGGATTCGCCTGTGCTCTCTGGTGCTCGCACAAAATGTGCCTGTTTTTCAACAAGTACCGACTATAGTCAGTTAATTGTCAGCCCTTTATCAGGGTGTTCCCGAGGGAATATGCGAATCATGCATGACCCCATAACGACTCAATTTTGCATCGGCGACAAGCTCTGACTCAGATAAGCCCACAAATCTTGTGCACTGCGCTTGGGCACTTGGCGACTGCTCGGTTTTTCCCGGTAGGCGCGAACTTCCATGGTCAAGGTCAGTCGGGCCTCACCCGGCAAATCGACTTCCACCAAGGCCCCCGACTGCATTTCTTTTCTCACGGCACTTTGCGGCAAAAAGGCAATGCCATGGCCTTCCATCGCCATCACTTTCAGGCCTTCGGCCATGTCGGTCTCGTACACGCGCTCTAAGTGAATGGGGGTGCTGGATTGTTTCAATATCCAGTCGGTGATGCCCCCCAAATAAGCGCCTTGTGCATAGCCCAAATAAGGCACCGGCCACGCGGTCGCCCCGGGAAAACTGAACAGCGCCTGCCCATCCGGTCCGGCCTTGGCATAGGGTGCTAAAACTTCTTCACCCAAGACCACCATCTCATAGCGATCGGCATCCAGTTGCAAGGGTTGCGAATGATGGTGGTAGGCGATCAGCACATCGCAACCCCCTTCCACCAGTCGCATCACCGCATCGTGCACATTGAAGGCCATCAAACGGCTCTTGATCGGGCCAAATCCCTCGCGCACACGGGCGACCCAGGCCGGGAAAAAGGTGAAGGCCAAGGTGTGCGGCACCGCAAACTCAATAAAGTCTTGCCCAGCCGAGTTGTGGCCACGCAGCATGGCCCGGGTGTTCTGAAAAGACTGCAGCAACTCCAGCGCTTGGGCATACAGCGTTTGCCCTGCGGGGGTGAGTTTGGTGGGGTAAGAACTGCGGTCCACCAGATCGGCGCCGGCCCAAGCTTCAAGGGACTGAATGCGCCGCGAAAACGCGGGTTGGGTCACGTGCCGCAATTGAGCAGACCGGCTAAAACTGCGCGTTTCTGCCAAGCTGACAAAGTCTTCAAGCCATTTGGTTTCCATGTCGGGATTATGGCGCTGCAGCGCCCGCTTGGGCGCGCCCGCCAGGCGCCAAAAATGAGGCGGTTTTAATCGGCAGATTGCTGCATGGCCCACATGCTCGCGTAACGCCCCTGCTGGGCCAACAGAGCCGCATGGCTGCCTCGCTCGATGATGTGCCCCGCCTCCATCACCAAAATTTCATGGGCGTCGACCACCGTGGACAAGCGGTGTGCAATGACCAAGGTGGTTTTGTTGTGCGCCACGCTGGACAACTCCGACTGAATCGCCCGCTCGTTGGCCGAATCCAGCGCGGATGTGGCTTCGTCAAACACCAAAATCGGTGGGTCTTTGAGCAAGGTGCGCGCAATGGCCACCCGCTGTTTCTCCCCCCCCGAGAGCTTCAATCCGCGTTCGCCCACCGAAGTTTGATACCCCTTGGGCGTCGAGGCAATGAATTCGTGGATGCGTGCCGCTTTGGCCGCGCCTTCGATCTCGGACTGGCTGGCCCCGGGGCGGCCGTAAGCAATGTTGTAAGCCACCGAATCGTTGAAGAGCACAGTGTCTTGCGGCACGATGCCCAAGGCCTTGCGCACACTGGCTTGCGAGACTTGACGAATGTCTTGGCCGGCGATGCGGATGACACCCTGCTGGACATCGTAAAAACGAAACATCAAACGCGCCAGCGTGGATTTGCCCGACCCTGAGGGACCCACAACGGCGACGGTTTTACCTGCCGGAATGATGAAGCTGATGTCTTTCAGGATGGGTCGGTCTTTTTCATAGGCGAAACTCACCCGGTCAAACACCACCTCGGGTGCGCCTTGCAAGGCCAAATCGGGCGCGCCGGGTGCATCGGCCACTTCGCGCTCGCGGTCCATCAGCACAAACATCTTGTCGAGATCCGTCAGGCTTTGCTTGATTTCGCGGTACAGCACGCCCAAGAAGTTGAGCGGGATGTACAACTGAATCATGAAGGCATTGATCATGACCAAATCACCCAAAGTCATGCGCCCCGCCACCACCCCTTCGGTGGCTCGCCACAACATGGCCACCAAGGCCGCAGCAATGATGAGCTGTTGCCCCGTGTTCAGCAGGGACAGCGTGGTTTGTGCCTTGAGTCTGGCTTTGCGCAGTTGCTCCAGACTTTCGTCGTAACGCCCCGCCTCAAAGTTTTCATTGCCAAAGTACTTCACCGTTTCGTAGTTGAGTAAAGAGTCGATGGCACGGGTGTGCGCGGCCGAATCAAACTCGTTGGCTTGTTTGCGAAACTGGGTGCGCCACTCGGTGACCTGTACGGTGAAGAAGATGTACAGCGCCAGCGCCAGCAAGGTGATGCCGGCAAACCAAGCATCGAACTTGACCGCCAAAATGGTCAGCACCAAACCCACTTCAACCAGCGTGGGAATGATGCTGTACAGCGAATACGAAATCAGCGACTCGATGCCCCGCACGCCACGCTCGATGTCGCGCGTCATGCCGCCGGTTTGGCGGGCCAAATGAAAGCGCAGGCTCAGGGCGTGCAAATGCTCAAAGGTTTGCAAAGCGATGCTGCGCGCAGCCCCGTGGGTGGCTTTGGCAAAGACCAATTCACGCAATTCGGTGAAGGCCGATGTCATCAAACGCAAAGCACCGTAACCCACCAGCAAGGCCACGGGCACCACCAGCACCGCTTGAGGGTCGCCCGGCTTGAGGCTCATGGCATCGACCAACTCTTTCAGCAACAAGGGCACACTGACGTTGGCCAACTTAGCCGCCACCATCAACGAGAGGGCAATGACCACACGCCATTTGTATTGCCACAAATAAGGCAACAAACGGGACAGGGTGTTCCAGTCGCCGCCAGCCGTTGGCGCGGCGGTGACAGAGGCAGCTGAGTTTGGGGCAGCTCCCGCTGCCGCTGTGCTTTCGCCATGTTGGCGCATAGTGGACAATCCGTTTTTAAATCAAGTCGCTGATTGTGCCCATGTCTGAAACTCACCCCATCTCTGTCGCCTTGCCTACCGACCAAGAACTGGTGCTCAAGGTCATTCCTATGCCCGCCGACTGCAATGCCAGTGGCGATATTTTTGGCGGCTGGGTCATGGCGCAAGTGGACTTGGCCGGTGCGGTGTTGCCCGCCAGACGGGTGCGTGGGCGGCTGGTGACTGTGGCGGTGAATGAATTTATTTTCAAACAACCTGTCCGTGTGGGCGACATCCTGTCGTTTTTTTCGCGCATCGTGCGGGTCGGGCGCACCTCGGTCACGGTCAAGGTGGAAGTATTTGCAGAGCGCTTTCAGCTGCAAGGCCAATACATCAAAGTCACCGAAGCCCATCTGACCTATGTGGCCGTCGACGAACAAGGTCAGCCGCGCCTTGTGCCGGCCGAGTGAAGGCCGGCATCAAGACACGATGTAAGCGGCCGCCCCTGTCGACATCAGGGTGCCATCGGGGCCACAAAACTCCATGCGCGAAGAGCCGACCCGCGAGCCCACGCGCAAGGTGTTGGCCGTGATGGTGAAAAAGGCCCCAATGCCCGGGCGCAAATAATCCACCCGCAAGTCGATGGTGCCCAACTTGGCAAAGCGCTCGAGCCGCTTGGCCGGTGTCTCGTCCAAATGCCGAGCCGCCAGCGTTGCCATCACCGCCGCACTGCCCACAGCATCAAGCACAGCGCTGATGACACCCCCATGAATGCGGTTGTAGGCAAAGTGCCCCACAAGCTCTGGCCGCATGTCGATGCGCGCCTCCACTCCGTCTGGCGATACCTTCAGCAGTTTCAGCCCCAACATCTTGTTGAAGACGATTTTTTCTTCGTAGATCTGGCGGAAACCCTCCAGATAGTCGGGTTCAAAAATCGGAGTGGCGGCAAGGCCCTGGGGCATGTCGTTCGAGAGAGGTGCGGGCTTGACCATCAGAGTTTTGAAAAATCAGGCTTGCGCTTTTCCATGAATGCACCAAAGGCTTCTTTGGCGGCCGGCTCTTTGAGCATGCGACCAAAACTGGTGCCTTCTTCGGCCATTTTTTGCATGACCATGGCTTGCTCGTGCCCTTTCATCAAGCGCTTGGTCTCGACCAAAGACGACAAGGGCTTGGCGGCCAATTTGCGTGCTTGCGCTTGCGCATAGCCATTGACCTCGGTGGGGGGCAGCACCCGGTTGACCAAGCCCACCTCTTGCGCAGCTTCGGCAAAAAAGGGCTCGCCCAAGAGCAAGGCCTCTGCAGCACGGTGGTAGCCAAACATGCGCGGCACCAACAAGCTGGAGGCAGCTTCGGGGCACAAGCCCAAATTGACAAACGGCATAGAGAAGGCGGCGTTGTCGCCGGCGTACACCAAATCACAGTGAAACAACAAGGTGGTGCCAATGCCAACAGCCGGGCCGGCCACAGCGGCCATCAGCGGCTTTTCAAAGGTGGCGATGCCACGCAAAAACCGGAAGACCGGAGAGTCTTGCGTGCTGGGAGGTTGGTTCAAAAAATCGCCAATGTCATTGCCCGCACTGAAGATGCTCTCGTGCCCCTGAAACAAGACGACCCGAACTTTTTCATCGGTCGCCGCTTGCGCCACTGCGTCGGCCATGGCGGCATACATGGCTGCCGTGATGGAGTTCTTTTTATCCAGTCGGTTGAAGGTGATGGTCATCACCCCAGCGTCGAGGTGGGTCAGGATGTCAGACATGTTGTTCCTTATGGTGAGGTGGAGGTGCCATCAGGCTTTCACTGAACCCGGATCCAGGTTTGGGTCCGGCCCAGCATGGGGGCACCGATGTACCCGCGAACTTCGAGCTTTTTACCGCCCTCAATGGGGGTGAGGCGCAAGCTGTAATTCTTACCATTTTCGGGATCGAGAATTTTCCCACCTTCCCAAACCAATTTGCCATCGGCCTGTTGTCCGCCCCGAATGATTTCCATGCCAATCTTGGGTTTGTCTTTGCGGTCATCGGTGCACAGATTGCAATTGGGCTCTGCACTGGGCGTGGCCAGCAATGACCTTTCCACCACGCCCGAGAGCGCGCCCGATGCGTTTTGGCTAATCCGAATCTCAGCCTTGGCTTGCTTGGTTTCATCGTCAATGCTGCGCCACAGACCGAGTGGACTCATCTGGGCCTGAGCGACTGCGGTCAATAAGCTGAGGGCCAAGCCCAAAGTGATGCGGTTCATGGTGTGCTTTCGATTGAATGTGTGCGTGCTCATGCCAAGGCGGCGTCGGTGTCCATCAAGGCATCGCTGCCCGAACGGATGCGGCGCATGAGGCTGGAAGTCTCGGGCATCAAGCGGGTGAAGTAAAAGCGAGCCGTTTGCAACTTGGCTTGGTAGAAGGGATCTGGGCGTTGCGCCTCTTCTTCGGCCTCGGCCAATTTTTGCAAAGCGATTTGTGCCGAGCGTGCCCAAAAATAACCCAACACCAAATGGCCGACCACCCGCAGGTAGTCCACAGCAGCAGCGCCCACTTCATCGGCATTGCTCATGGCCTTCATGCCCACTTCGCCGGTCAACTGCGTCAGCTTTTGGCCCAAGTCGGCCAAAGGCTTGATGAATTCGCCCATGGCTTCGTTGCCCATTTCGGCCTTCACCAATTGCTCGACCAACTTGCCAAACTTTTTGAGTGAAGCCCCTTGGTTGCCCAACACCTTGCGCCCCAACAAATCGAGTGACTGGATGGTGTTGGTGCCCTCATAAATCATGTTGATGCGGGCATCGCGGACAAACTGCTCCATGCCCCATTCTTTGATGTAACCATGGCCGCCAAAGACCTGCTGGCACTCGGTGGTCGATTGCCAAGCGTTGTCGGTGATGAAGGCTTTGACAATGGGCGTGAGCAAGGCCACCATTTCAGCCGCTTCGGCTCGCTCGGCCTCATCGGGGTGGTTGACTTCTTTGTCGAGCAACAAGGCACAAAAACATGCCAAGGCACGGCCGCCTTCGGCATAGGCCTTGGCGGTCAACAGCATGCGTCGCACATCGGGGTGCACGATGATCGGATCGGCGGGTTTGCCGGGCGCCTTGACCCCAGTGAGCGATCGCATTTGGACGCGGTCTTTGGCATAAGCCAAGGCATTTTGGTAAGCCACTTCGGTCAGGCCGAGGGACTGGTTGCCGACCCCCAAACGCGCGGCATTCATCATGACAAACATGGCCGCCAACCCTTTGTTGGGCTGCCCCACCATCGTGCCCACGGCCTCGTCCAACACCATCTGGCAAGTGGAGTTGCCGTGGATGCCCATTTTGTGCTCCAGGCCGCCGCAATAAATGCCGTTGCGCTCGCCAATGCTGCCATCGGCAGCCACTTTAAATTTGGGCACCAAGAACAAGCTGATGCCTTTGCTGCCGGGAGGGGCATCGGGCAGTCGGGCCAACACCAAATGCACGATGTTGGCGGCCAAATCGTGCTCGCCTGCGCTTATGAAGATTTTTTGCCCCGTGATGCGGTAAGTGCCATCGGCCTGTGGCTCTGCTTTGCTGCGCAACAAGCCCAAGTCGGTGCCGCAATGCGGCTCGGTCAAGCACATGGTGCCGGTCCATTCGCCACTGGTCAGCTTGGGCAAGAACAGCGCTTTTTGCTCGGGTGTTCCGTGGGCGTGCAAGGCTTCGTAGGCGCCGTGCGACAAGCCCGGATACATGGTCCACGCCTGGTTGGAAGAATTGAGCATTTCATAAAAGCACTGGTTCACCACAAATGGCAAGCCTTGTCCGCCATAGTCCGGGTCGCAACTGAGCGAGGGCCACCCCCCCGCCACATATTGCGCATACGCCGCTTTGAAACCGTCAGGCGCCTTCACCTCGTGCGTATCACGGTTGAGTTGACAGCCTTGGGCATCGCCAGAAATATTGATCGGGAAAATCACCTCGGATGCAAATTTCCCCCCCTCTTCCAACACCGCATTGATGGTGTCCGGGTCGATGTCTGCATGCTTGGGCAAAGCCTTCAAGGCCTCTGAAACTTCGAGCAACTCGTGCAGAACAAACTGCATGTCACGAAGAGGTGGGTTGTAGACAGGCATGGCGTTTCCTTGTGAAGTAATTGAAGATCTGCGAAAGGGAAAAATCTGTGTCGATGCTGATCAGCGTTTGGCGTTGACGGATTTGAGCGTGCTGGTTTTCGCTGACCGGGTTTTGCCAGCAACAGGCTGGGCCACCAATGTCGGGTGGGGACCACACGCATACCGCGACAAGATGTGCGAAAAGCCTTGGCGCGCACGCTCGGTTGCACCGGGATTTCTCAAAAACCGGGCTTCGTAATGCAAGGCCAAAATCAGTCCATGAATTTCAAAAGCAATTTGGTGGGCATCGGACTCGCGGCTCAAGTGCCCCTCTTCTTGCGCCAATTCAACGGCTCGCCGCAAAGCGCTTTGCCAACCGGCCACTGACGAGGCCAAGGCATCTCGCACCGGCCCGGTGCGGTCATCAAACTCCACTGCGCCGCTGATGTAAATGCACCCTGAATCAATTTCAGTGGAGGTTTGCACCATCCAGTTGTCAAACATCGCCTGCAAACGCGGCACCCCTCGCGGGTGCTTCATGGCCGCATAAAACACCTCGGCTTCAAAGCGCTCATGGTATTCACGAATGACCGAAATTTGCAATTCTTCACGCGACCCAAAATGGGCAAACACCCCCGACTTGCTCATGCCCGTGACCTCGGCCAAAGCGCCGATGGACAAGCCTTCCAAGCCGATTTGCGACGCCAGTCCCAGTGCCGCATCGATGATCACGGCCTTGGTCTGCTGGCCCTTGATCAGGACACGGCGACCCGCTTCGGGCACCGGCAGGGTTTCGACTTTGGCAACAGATGAAGAATCAGACATGGGCATGCAAAAAAGAACGACCGTTCTATTTTGCATCAAAAAAACCGGAGCGTGCCAACATCCCTGCAGGAATCAGGGTAAATCGGGAGGGCCCCTTCATCGCGAAGGGGCCGTGGTCTGGCCTCAGGCCTTGAAGGCCACCACTTTTTGGCTTTGCTCGCCCAAGCCGTCAATGCCCAAGCGCAGGGTGTCGCCCTTTTTCAAATAAACCGGCGCAGGTTTGCCGTCTTTTTTGATGCCCATGCCCACACCCGGCGGGGTGCCGGTGGTGATGATGTCGCCCGGCTCGAGCGTCATGAATTGGCTGACGTAGCTGACCAATTTCGCCACGCCAAAAATCATGGTCTTGGTGTTGCCGGTTTGCATGCGCACCCCGTTCAGATCCAGCCACATGCCCAAGGCTTGCGGGTTGGGCACTTCGTCACGCGTGACCAGCCACGGGCCTACTGGGCCAAAGGTGTCGCAGCCCTTGCCCTTGTCCCAAGTGGCGCCACGCTCCAACTGATACTCACGCTCGCTCACGTCGTTGATGACGCAATAACCGGCCACATGGTTCAAAGCCTCTTTTTGCGAGACATAGCGGGTGCGCGTGCCAATGACGATGCCCAACTCGACTTCCCAGTCGGTCTTTTTAGAGCCTTTGGGCAACATGACATCGTCGTTCGCCCCTTGAATGCAAGAAATCGCTTTGGTGAACACAATGGGCTCGGCCGGAATGGGCATGCCCGATTCGGCCGCGTGGTCGGCGTAGTTCAAGCCAATTGCAATGAACTTGCTGGTGTAAGAGATGGGGGTACCAAAGCGTTTTTTGCCGCGCACCAAGGGCAATTTGTCGGTTTTGACTTTGGCCAATTTGGCCAATGCCGCGTCGTTCAACAGGTCTGGCGAGATGTCTTTGACCACCCCACTCAGATCGCGCAAGCGGCCTTGGGCATCGATCAAACCTGGTTTTTCTTTGCCGACTTGGCCATATCGAACGAGTTTCATAAAACCTCTCTGAGTAAAAAATTCAATACGTGGAACGACCACCGGACAAGTCAAAGACCGCCCCAGTGGAAAAGGAACATTCTTCGGTGCTGAGCCAAGTGACCATGGCCGCCACTTCTTCGGGTTCGCCAAAGCGGGCCATGGGAATTTTGGACAACATGAATTGAATGTGCTCGGGGGTCATTTGATCAAAGATCGCGGTTTTTACAGCCGCCGGGGTGACACAGTTCACGCGCACACCGGTGTCAGCGAGTTCCTTGCCCAACGATTTGGTCAGGCCAATCACCGCTGCCTTGCTGGCGCTGTAGGCACTGGCGTTGGGGTTGCCGTCTTTGCCGGCCACCGAAGCGATGTTGACAATGCGGCCGTATTGGCGGGCTTTCATGTGCGCACTCAATTCTCGGCAGCAATAAAACAAGCCGTGCACATTGACCTCAAACACTTGCTTCCAAGCTTCCACCGGATAGTCCCACACCTTGGTGTTGGGCCCCGTGATGCCGGCGCTGTTGACCAGCACATCCACCCCCGCCATGGCGGTGGTCTGCGCGGTGGCCCGCTGCACAGAGGCGTGGTCGGTCACATCAACCGTCACCGCCTGGACTTCGGCGCCGGGCTGCAAGGCTCTTAACTTCGCGGCAGCGGCGTCCATGCCCTCTGCATCGCGGTCCCAAATCGTGAGCCGCGCACCCGACGCCAGCATGCGTTGTGCAATGGCAAATCCGAGACCGGTGGCGCCACCGGTGATGACCGCGTGGCGGCCTTTCATGTCCAGCAAATTCATGGGTACTTTCTGCGGGCTCAAATGGTCATGCCACCATCGACCATGTAAGCGTTACCGGTCGCAAAGATCGATTCGTCAGAAGCCAAAAAGGTGACGATGGGGGCAATCTCAGAGGCCTGCGCCAAACGCCCCATGGGTTGGCGGTTGATGAAGTCCTTGCGCGCCTGCACCGGGTCGGCATAGCTGTTGATGCGGTCTTGCAGCGAAGGCGTGTCCACCGTGCCCGGGCAGATCGCATTGCAACGAATGCCTTGGCGCACAAAGTCTGCGGCGACGCTTTTGGTGAGCCCAATCACCGCTGCCTTGCTGGTGCCATAGATGAAGCGGTTGGGCAGCCCCTTGATGCTGGAACACACACTGGCCATGTTGATGATGCTGGCACCCCGCCCGTCTTTCTCAAACTGCGCGACCATTTTGGGAAGAGCGGCTTGAATCATCCAATACTGCGAACGCACATTCAGATTGAAGGCGAAATTCCAATCGTCGTCTTGCGCGGCCAAGATGCTGCCGTTGTGCACGAAACCTGCGCAATTGAACAAAATATCGATGCGCTCCAAGCTGGCGACTTGGGCGGTTATGGCTTGCTTGTCCAACACATTCAAGACCGCGGTGTGGACGTTGGCCACACCTTGATACGACTTGAGCAATTCTGCATTGACATCGGTCGCATAAACAGTCGCACCTTCGGCAGCCATGGCCAAGGCGGCGGCTTGGCCAATGCCCTGACCTGCAGCGGTGACCAGTGCGGTTTTTCCTTTGAGTCTCATGAGGCCTTGATCTCCAGATGGGTGATTTGTCTTTGCGCAATCGCTTGCCAGTCCCAGGCGATCCCCAGCCCGGGGCTTTCTGGCGGAGTGGCAAAGCCGTCCACCACGTTCAGACGCGAGGTGGTGATGTCATCGAGCTGCGGAATGTATTCCACCCAAGTCGCGTTGGGCACGGCCGCACAAAGACTCACATGCAGCTCCATCAGGAAGTGCGGGCACACGGCCACGTCAAACGTTTCGGCCAAATGCGCGGTCTTGATCCACGGCGTGATGCCACCGATGCGTGCCACATCGGGCTGCACGATCGAACAAGCGCCTTGCTCTAGGTATTCGCGAAATTGCATCGGGTGGTACATCGACTCCCCCACCGCCACGGGAATGGTCGTGTGCTCCCGCAACTGCCGGTGTCCCGACACATCTTCAGCGGGTAACGGCTCTTCGATCCAGGCCAAGCCCAGCCCCTCAAATGCCCGCGCACGGCGCACCACCTCGGCTCGGTTAAAACCCTGATTGGCATCGGTCATCAATTCAAACCCCGGGCCAACGGC
Organism: Comamonadaceae bacterium; assembly: GCA_027488255.1. Classification (GTDB taxonomy): domain Bacteria; phylum Pseudomonadota; class Gammaproteobacteria; order Burkholderiales; family Burkholderiaceae_C; genus Limnohabitans_A. Next base: position 61,122 of record JAIYBZ010000026.1, read on the forward strand.
ATCTCTGACCGCACTCAGGCGGGCCACGTCTTCGCTGACATGGGGTCGGCCAATCTTGATCTTGGCTCCCTTAAAGCCTTGGGCTTGCGCCTCTAGGGTTTGCGCCACCAAGGCTTCGGGCGACAAATGCAACCAGCCCCCTTCTGTGGTGTACAGCGGCACACGCGCCTGAGCCCCGCCGAGCAAGCGCCAAAGGGGCAATGCCTGGCTTTGCGCTCGCCAATCCCACAAGGCGGTGTCCACACAAGCCAACGCCAAGCTGGTCATGGCCCCCACCGCCGTGGCATGGGTGTGAAAGAACAGGTCTTTCCAAATGGCCTCGACCATCACCGGGTCGCGTCCGATCAATCGCGGCGCCAAATGGTCTTTGAGCAAAGCCATGACCGAACTGCCGCCAGTGCCAATCGTGTAGGCATAGCCGGTGGCCTCAATGCCGTCGCTGCAGTGCAAGGTGAGCAGCAAAGTTTCTTGGGTCACAAACGACTGAATGGCGTCGGTTCGCAAGACCTTGGGCGGCAAGTTCACTTGCCGAAGGCTCACTCGGTCAATGCGGACGTTGGACATGCAGATGCGGGTTTTGGAGTGAGGGTTTATGCGAAGTCAAAAGGGCTTGACCGCTTAAAACTGACCATGTGATGATTGTGCAACTGGTCTGACCACTTGTCCAATTCGCGTTATCCCTGATCTGCCAGATGCCCCTTCAAACCGTTGAACCGCAGCGCCTTTATCGTCAGATTGCCGAGCAACTTCGGCAACTGATGACGTCTGGCGAATTCGCTGTGGGATCGCGCCTGCCCGCAGAGCGCGACCTGGCCACCCAACTGGGTGTGAGCCGCCCCTCGGTGCGCGAGGCCCTGATTGCGCTCGAGGTCGAGGGCATGATTGAAGTGCGCACCGGCTCAGGTATTTACGTGCAGAGCAGCGCCCCCAACCAACACCCATCGGGTGTCAATGGCAACGATGTCACCGCCGAATGGGGCCCCCTCGAAGTGATGAGTGCCCGCATCTTGGTCGAAGCCGAAGTGGCGGCACTGGCCGCAAACAACGCGCAAAAAAAAGACCTGCAAGCCATCCGCAACGGCTTACAAAAAATGAAACGGGAAGTGGCCCAGGACGAAGTCCCGCGCTGGGGCGACCAAGCCTTTCACGAAGGCATTGCCCAAGCCTGTGGCAATGGCGTGTTGCTGGACACGGTGCAACGCTTTTGGCAAGCCCGCAACGGCCCCTTGTTTGAGCGCTTAGGTGACTATTTTGAAAACCCCACTTCTTGGCAAGCCGCCATTGCTGAACACCAAGCCGTGCTGGAGGCGATTGAAGCGCGCGACAGCTCTGGCGCTCGCAAAGCCATGCAAAAGCACCTGAAACAAGCCCACAAAAGATACAGCGCGAGCTGGCGCCGCGCTCCCGCCCGATAGGGGTATGCAGTTTTCGCGTCAGTAATTTTTCTAAAACCTTGAAGGAGACAACGATGAGCAAACGATTCACTTTGAAAACTCTGGCCGCACTCGGCGCGGTGGCGCTTGGCACCGCGCTCATGAGCACGGGCGTCCACGCGCAACAAAAGCTCAAGTGGGCGCACGTGTATGAAACCTCTGAGGCCTATCACACTGAGTCGGTTTGGGCGGCTGAAGAAATCAAAAAACGCAGCAACGGCAAGTTTGACATTCAGGTCTTCCCGGCCTCCACACTGGGCAAAGAAACCGACATCAACCAAGGCCTGACCTTGGGCACGGTTGACATGATCATCAGCGGCCCCTCATTTGCGGCTCGCACCTACCCCCGTTTTGGCATTGCGTACTACCCCTTCATCTTCCGCGATGGCGACCACTTGATCGCTTATTCCAAGAGCCCGGTGTTCCAAGAAATGGTCAAAGAATTCCGTGAAAAAACCGGCATTCAGGTCACGGCCTACACCTACTACGGCGCACGCCACACCACGGCCCAAAAGCCGTTCACCAATTGCGCAGGCATGAAGGGCATCAAGATCCGCGTGCCCGATGTGCCGGCTTACCGCGCCACGCCTGAGTCTTGCGGCGCCAACCCCACACCGATTGCCTTTGCCGAGGTGTATTTGGCTTTGCAAAACGGCACGGTGGAAGCCCAAGAAAACCCACTGACCACGATCGAAGCCAAGAAGTTCTTTGAGGTGCAAAAAGCCATCATGTTGACCGGGCACATCGTGGATGGTCTGACCACCCAAATTGCCCCTCACGTGTGGAACAAACTGAACGACGCCGAGAAGAAACTCTTCACCGATGTGACGCAAGAAGCCGCGGTGCGTGCGACGGCCAAAATCAAAGCACGTGAAGCCGAGTTGGTCGACGAGTTCAAAAAGAAAGGTCTGCAAATCGTGCAAGTCGACCGCAAGTCTTTCCAAGATGCGGTGCTGAAAAACAAACCGCTGACTTCGATGGGCTTCACACAGTCTGATTTCGACAAAATCCAAGCCGCCAAGTGAGCGTGACTGACTGTGCCCCGGCACAGTCCTGATGCGGCGGGCCTGTTTCTGGCATGCCCGCCGCATGTTCCCTGCACGATTGAATCAAGGACCCACCATGAGCAACACCCCCGATCTGGATGCCATGCCCAAAGTCATGGGCGACGATGGGCAATTCCACGCGACCGATGACGAAGTGGATTTGTCGCAAACGCCGGTCGAAGCCTGGGTGGCTTTGGTATTTTTTTGGGCCTTGGGACTGACGGTTTTTTACCAATTTTTTACCCGCTACGTGTTGAACAATTCGGCCTCGTGGACCGAAGAAATTGCCCGATATTTATTGATCGCCACGGTCTTTACTGGGGCCACCATTGGCGTCGCCAAAAACAACCACATCCAGGTTGATTTCTTTTACCGTTTCATGCCCGACTGGATGTGCCGCGCCATGGGCACGGTGGTCGATGTGATGCGGGTGGCTTTTTTTGCAACTGCGACGTTCCTCACCGGGCAAATGATGGACAAGCTGGGCAACTACAAGATGACCATCATCGACTTGCCCATGAACTTGGTGTACGGCGTGGTGATGGCCGGATTTGCGGCCATGTGTCTGCGCGCCATATGGGTGGCACGCATCCATTGGCAGCGTGGCTATACCGTGTTGCAACGCCCTGAATCCGAGATGACCGACCGCTGACCGCAGCCCTCACCAGAAAGATTGTCATGCTGAAAATACTGTTTCTTTTTTTGATGAGTGGCGGCATTCCGGTGGCGATTGCCATGGCCGGGGCCTCGCTGATTTACCTCTTGTTTGCGCAAAGCTCGCCGCCGTTTGTGGTCATCCACCGCATGGTCTCCGGCATTGACAGCTTTCCGCTGCTGGCCGTGCCTTTCTTCATCTTGGCTGGCAACCTGATGAACAACGCGGGCATCACCAACCGCATTTACAACTACGCGCTGGCCTTGGTGGGCTGGCTAAAAGGCGGCCTGGGACATGTCAACGTGGTCGGCTCGGTGGTGTTTGCGGGCATGAGCGGCACCGCCATTGCCGATGCCGCGGGTTTGGGCACGATTGAAATCAAGGCCATGAAAGACCACGGCTACAGCACCGAATTTGCGGTGGGCGTGACCGCCGCCTCGGCCACCTTGGGGCCCATCATTCCGCCGAGTTTGCCTTTTGTGATCTACGGCATGATGGCCAACGTTTCTGTGGGCGCTTTGTTTTTGGCAGGCATCTTGCCGGGCATCTTGATGGCCTTGCTCATGATGTTGACCGTGGCTTACTTTGCACACAAAAATGGCTGGGGTTCTGACGTGAAATTCCAGTGGTCCAAAGTCATCAAGGCCTTGGTGGAAACCGCCGTCGTCATCGGCTGGCCCTTGATCGTCTGGTGGCTGGTCACCGGCATGGGCACACCCGCTCAAGTGACGGTGTTTGTGGCCTTGGTGGTTTTATTTTTGGCCGACAAAGTTTTTAAATTTCAGGCGGTGCTGCCCATCATGACCCCGGTCATCTTGATTGGCGGCATGACCACCGGGGTCTTCACCCCCACAGAAGGCGCCATTGCGGCATGTGTCTGGGCCATCGTCTTGGGGTTTTTCTGGTACCGAACTCTGAACTTCAAGATGTTCGTGAAGATCTGCTTGGACACCGTGGAAACCACAGCCACCGTGCTGTTCATCGTGGCCGCCGCCAGCATTTTTGGCTGGATGCTCACCGCAACAGGCGTCACCAGCGCCATCAGCGAATGGGTCTTGGGCTTCACCAAAGAACCCTGGGTGTTTTTGCTCTTGGCCAATGCGCTGATGCTCTTTGTGGGTTGCTTCCTTGAGCCCACTGCTGCCATCACGATCTTGGTGCCGATCTTGGTGCCAATTTGCCAGCAACTGGGCATCGACTTGGTTCACTTTGGCCTGATCATGGTGCTCAATTTGATGATTGGGCTCTTGCACCCGCCCATGGGCATGGTCTTGTTTGTCTTGGCCCGCGTGGCCAAGCTCAGTGTCGAACGCACCACCATGGCCATCTTGCCTTGGCTCTTCCCCTTGCTGGGCAGTTTGGCCGTGATCACCTACTTTCCCAACTTGGTGCTGTGGCTGCCCAAGCAGTTTTATTGAACCAGCGGGCGAGTTCTTCAGCGCCCCCTCAAACAATTGACAACATGAACCCTTCATACATTCGCTTGCATCCCGCCGATGACGTGGTCATCGCCCGCGCCCAACTCATGAGTGGCAGCACGGTGGACGGTGTGGCCGTGCGCGGCCTGGTGCCACCCGGACACAAAGTCGCCACCCGAGCCATCGGCGTCGGTGAGCCCGTTCGCCGCTACAACCAGATCATTGGCTTTGCTTCGCAAAACATTGCGCCGGGCGAACATGTGCACACGCACAACCTGAACATGGGCGCTGAAAAAGGCAACTTCGAGCGCGATTACGCCATTGGTCAAGACGTCAAGCCCGAGCCCGTGCGCCGACACGCCACCTTCATGGGCTACCCACGCAGTGATGGCCGTGTGGCCACGCGCAACTACATCGGAATTCTCTCGAGCGTCAATTGCTCGGCCACTGCCGCACGCGCGATTGCCGACCATTTTTCGAAGCGCAACAATCCAGCCGCTTTGGCGAATTTCCCCAACGTGGATGGCGTGGTGGCGCTGACGCATGGCACCGGCTGCGGCATGGACACCGAAGGGCTGGGCATTCAGTTGCTAGAGCGCACCTTGGCCGGTTACGCCACGCATGCCAATTTTTGGGGAGTGTTGGTGGTGGGCTTGGGATGTGAGGCGAACCAGCTCAACACCTGGCTGGCACACAGCAGCCTGCGCGAAGGCGATACGCTGAAAGTCTTCAACATCCAAGACACCGGCGGAACGCGCTTGACTGTCGAAAAAGGCATTCAACTGATCGAAGAAATGCTGCCTCGCGCCAACGCCGTCAAGCGCGAACCTTGCAGCGCCGAACACATCACCGTGGGCCTGCAGTGTGGCGGCTCTGATGGGTATTCGGGCATCAGCGCCAACCCAGCGCTAGGCGCAGCGGTCGACCTGCTGGTGCAGCACGGCGGCACCGCCATTCTCAGCGAGACACCTGAAATCTATGGCGCTGAACATTTGCTGACCCGTCGCGCGGTGAAGCCTGAAATCGCCCACAAACTGATCGGGCGCATCCGCTGGTGGGAAAACTACACCGCCATCAATGGCGGCGAAATGAACAACAACCCTTCCCCCGGCAACAAGGCGGGCGGCCTCACCACCATCCTCGAAAAATCGCTCGGCGCGGTGGCCAAAGGCGGCACCAGCAACCTGCAAGCGGTGTACGAATACGCCGAACCTGTCACTGCCAAAGGCTTTGTCTACATGGACACCCCCGGCTACGACCCGGTCAGTGCAACCGGCCAAGTGGCCGGCGGCGCCAACCTGATTTGTTTCACCACCGGGCGGGGCAGCGCTTATGGCTGTGCGCCTTCACCCAGCCTGAAGTTTTCGACCAACACCGCCTTGTGGAAAAAACAAGAAGAAGACATGGACCTGAACTGCGGCGAGATCGTCGATGGCGGCGTCAGCATCGCCGAGATGGGGCAACGCATTTTCGAGATGATTTTGGCCACCGCCTCAGGCGAGCCGAGCAAGAGCGAGCAGCACGGCTACGGCCAAAACGAGTTTGTGCCGTGGCAAGTCGGCGCGGTGATGTGATTTCTCGAGGGCACGACTTGGGCTCTGCCCTTCACAATGAAAGACCAGCATGAGCCACACCATTTCTGCGCCGGCGCTGCGCGCCAAAGTGACCCGCATCATTGAACAAGCAGGCAGCACCACGGCGGAAGCCGCACAAGTGGCCGACAACCTCGTCATGGCCAACCTGAGTGGGCACGACTCGCATGGCGTGGGCATGGTGCCGCGCTATGTCGATGCCGTGCTTGAAGGCGGCCTGTCGCCCAACACTGGGGTCAAAGTGATACGCGACACCGGCCCCTTGCTCAACCTGGATGGTCAGCGCGGCTACGGCCAAATCACGGGCGTGCAAGCCATGCAGATGGGCATTGAACGCGCCAAAAAATGGGGTGTTTGCACGGTGGCCCTGAGCCGCTCGCACCATTTGGGCCGGATTGGCCACTTTGCCGAAATGGCGGTCGCAGAAGGACTGGTGTCGATGCACTTTGTCAACGTGCTCTCGCGCCCGGTGGTGGCCCCTTTCGGCGGTGGCGATGGGCGTTTTGGCACCAACCCGTGCTGCATCGGCGTTCCAATGGGCCCGCGCGCGCCCTTTGTGCTGGACTTTGCCACCAGCCGCGTGGCCCAAGGCAAGATGCGCGTGGCCCACAACAAAGGCGAGTCCGTCCCGCACGGCTATTTGATCGACGAACATGGCCACCCCACCACCGATCCTGGCGTGGTGGTGGTGCCACAAAGCAACGGCGCGTTTGGCGCCCTGATGACCTTCGGCGAGCACAAAGGTTTTGGCATGGCCATGGCCTGCGAGCTCTTGGGCGGCGCCCTGACGGGCAGCGGCACTTGGCACCGCGAAGCCGACCAGCAACGTGCTGTGTTGAATGGCATGTTGACGATGCTGATCGACCCCACTGCCTTGGGCACGCAAGCCGAGTTTGAACAAGAGGCCTTGGCCTTTGCCGATTGGTTGCGCCAAAGCCCCCACGCGCCCGGCAGCGATGGTGTGCGCATGGCCGGCGAGCCTGAGCGTGCGGCCCGCATCGAGCGTGAGCAACACGGCATCTGGATCGACGAGGCCACTTGGGCCGAAATTGAGGCCTCTGAGGAAAAACTCCAACAGCGTTGAGCCGCCCCGCCCCTTGCCTATGCACACCACCATGCCCCTGTCTGCTGCTGCCCTTCACACCCTGCCCGAGGCCGTTCAGCGCCCCCGTTATGACCGCGCCAGTCACGCCCCGGGCGTGGTGCATTTGGGTTTGGGTGCTTTTCACCGCGCCCACCAAGCCTTGGTTTTTGACCACCTGTTGGCCGGGGGCGACACACGCTGGGGCATTCTCGGCGTGGGCATGACACGGCCCGATTTGGTCGCGCAACTGCGCGCGCAAGACGGCCTGTATGCCGTGCGCGTGGCCGATGGGCAAGGCGTGAGATGGCAAGTGCCCGGCGCACTGTGGCGCACCCATGTGGCCACCACCGAACGCGAGGCGGTGCTGCAAGCCATTGCCGCACCAACCACCCGCTGGGTCACCCTGACGGTGACCGAAAAAGGCTATACCGCTGCGCTGGGTCAACTGCTGTTAGACGGTTTGCGCCTGCGCCACCGCAACGGTCTGCCCGGCCTCACGGTGGCTTCGTGTGACAACCTGCAAGGCAATGGCCAAAAACTGAAAGCCTGGGTCCAAGCAGCGGCCACCGCAGGCGACACGGAGTTGTTGCGCTGGCTGGACACGCATTGCGCATTTCCGTGCAGCATGGTCGATCGCATAGTTCCTGCCGCCACGCCCGAAGTCATGGCCGCGGCGCAAGAGGCTCTGGGCGTGCAAGATCAATGCGCCTTGAGCACTGAAGGTTTTTGGGAATGGGTGATTGAAGATCGTTTTGCAGACCCCTCTGATGCCGCCTTGCTGAAAAGCGCCGGGGTGCGCGTGACAGACGATGTGCACAGCTACGAAGAAGCCAAGCTGCGCATGCTCAATGGCAGTCACACGGCGATGGCGCTCATGGGAGCGATCACGGGCCGGCCCTACATCGCCAGCTGCATTGGGGTTGCGCACATTCGCACATTTGTGCACCAACTCATGAGCCGCGAGGTCTCACCGCACCTCAGCCGCACCGACTGGGCCTCATACCGTGATGCCCTGATTGCCCGCTTTGGCAACCCCTATCTGAAGCACAGCGTGCACCAAATCGCCACCGACAGCTCGCAAAAAATTCCGCAACGCTGGCCACCCTCGGTGCTGGGGCAAATGGCCCATGGCGCTTCTTTTGAGCGCCACGCTTTGGCCGCCGCCTTGTTTGTGCGTTACACCCTGGGCGAAGACGAGCAAGGCCAAGCCTATGCCCTGAACGACCCCCAAGCCGAACTTCTGAAGGCCTTGGGCGCAGCCCAGCGCAGCGAGCCCGAGGCCTGCGTGCGCGCGTTGCTGGCCCGTGAAGATCTGTGGGGCAAGAGCCTGCCCGGTCATGCGGCATGGATTGCGCGTGTGACGCACTGGCACCAACAAGTGCTGCATCTGGGGGCCGACGCGGCGATTCAACAACTGCTTGCACAGGACGCCTGAGCCATGAAGATCACCGCCGCCCGTGTCATTGTGTGTTGCCCCGGCCGCAACTTTGTGACGCTGAAAATTGAAACCGACCAAGGCGTCACAGGCATCGGCGATGCCACCTTGAATGGCCGCGAGTTGGCTGTGGTCAGTTATCTCGAAGACCACGTGGTGCCCTGCCTGATCGGGCGCGATCCGCAGCAGATCGAGGACATCTGGCAATACCTATACAAGGGGGCTTATTGGCGGCGCGGCCCGGTCACCATGAGCGCCATTGCGGCTGTGGACACGGCGCTCTGGGACATCAAAGCGAAGATGGCCAATCTGCCGCTGTACCAGTTGCTGGGCGGTCGCAGCCGCACGGGCGTGATGGTCTATGGCCACGCGAATGGGCGCGACACCGCCGAAACCGTGGACCAAGTTTTGCGCCACAAAGAAGAGGGCTACATGGCCATCCGCGCGCAAAGCGGGGTGCCGGGCTTGAACAAGGTGTATGGCGTGAGCGGCTCCCAACGCCTTTACGAGCCCGCCGATGGCAACTTGCCCAGCGAGCACGACTGGAGCAGCGAAAAATATTTACGTCACACCCCCGCTTTGTTCGAAGTGGTGCGCGAAGCGGTGGGCCCCGACATCCATTTGTTGCATGACGTGCACCACCGCCTGACGCCAATTGAAGCCGGGCAATTGGGCCGAGCGCTGGAGCCCATGAAACTGTTTTGGATGGAAGACCCGACCCCGGCCGAAAACCAAGACGCTTTTCAGTGGATACGCCACCACACCACCACACCGATCGCGGTGGGGGAAATTTTTAACAGCATCTGGGACTGCAAAACGCTGATCGAGAAACAACTGATCGATTACATCCGCACCACCGTGGTCCATGCGGGCGGCATCACCCACTTGAGGCGCATCGCCGATTTGGCCAGCCTTTACCAAGTGCGCACCGGCTGCCACGGCGCCACCGATTTGTCACCGGTGTGCATGGGGGCCGCCTTGCACTTTGACACTTGGGTGCCCAACTTTGGCGTGCAGGAATACATGCCGCACAGCGAAGAAATGCTCTCGGTTTTTCCGCACGACTGGCGTTTTGAACGCGGCATGATGTATTGCGGGGAGACGCCTGGCCACGGCGTGGACATCGACGAAAAACTGGCTGCCAAGTACCCTTACCAAAGGGCTTATCTGCCTGTGAACCGCCTGCAACACGACGGCACGCTGTGGAACTGGTGAGGACTGGTGAGGGCTTTCGGCGAGCCGAATGCGGGGCTTTAAAGCACCCGAGCCAGCGCCGCTTGCAGGTGCTCGGAGGGCAAGCGCTTGAAGCCCGAGCGAGCAAACCGCTGCAAGCGGCCTTGCATAAAGGCCACCAAGACCGAGGCGATCAACTGGGCATCGCTGGCTGACACCGCGGGTTCAGCGCCTTTGAGCGACTGACGCAATTGCGCCTCGATTTTGTCAAACAACAAATTGATGCGTTCTTGCAAGCGCTCGTGCTCGAGCACCAAGGCATCGCCAATCATGACGCGGCTCATGCCGGGATTTTTCTCGGCAAATTGCAGCAACAGGGCCACGATGCGGCTGGCTTGCACCGGCCCGGCGGGCTCACGGTCGGTGACTTGCCGAATCAAGCCCATCACCGATTGGTCGACAAAATCAATCAAGCCCTCAAACATCTGGGCCTTGCTGGCAAAGTGCCGGTACAGGGCCGCTTCACTCACGCCAATCTTGGCGGCCAAACTGGCCGTGGTGACCCGCTCTGCACCGGGCTGCTCCAACAAGGCAGCCAAGGTTTGCAAGATTTGCAAACGGCGCTCGCCCGGACGCGGGCGTTTGCGAACCGGTGTCGCCTCGTCGTCGGATGAAGGCGCGGTGAGGTGTTCTGTGTCTGCCATCGTTTTGTCTTCCCAGCTTGATCGATTCACCTGATTGTGCAGACCTGCTCAGTCGTCTGGCCGTTTAAACCATTCACCACTGGACCGCTCAACGGCTGCGGATCATGGTGCCAAAGGCCTGCTCGGACAACACTTCCAGCAGCATGGCGTGGGGCACGCGGCCATCGATGATGTGCACCGCATTGACCCCGCTCTTGGCGGCATCCAGCGCGCCCGCAATTTTGGGAATCATGCCACCGCTGATGGTGCCATCGGCGCACAAATCGTCAATGCGCGCGGGTGTGAGCTCGGTCAACAACTGGCCTTCTTTGTCCAGTACCCCGCGGATGTTGGTCAGCATCAACAGCTTTTCAGCCTGCAACACGGTGGCCAGTTTGGCGGCCACCACATCGGCGTTGATGTTGTAGCTTTCGTTGTTGACGCCAAAACCAATCGGACTCACCACGGGGATGAAGGCGTCGTCTTGCAGGCATTGCAAGATGGAGGGGTCGATGCTTTCGATATCGCCCACTTGCCCAACATCGTGCTCTTTTGAGGGGTCTTGGCTGTCCACCAAGCGCAATTTTTTGGCCCGAATCAGGCCTCCGTCACGGCCGGTCAAGCCCACCGCCTTGCCGCCTGCGCGGTTGATCATGCCCACGATGTCTTGCTGCACTTCGCCGCCCAACACCCACTCGACCACGTCCATGGTCTCGGCATCGGTCACGCGCATGCCCTGAATGAACTCGCCTTTTTTGCCGAGTCGCTTCAAGGCGGTTTCAATTTGTGGGCCACCGCCGTGCACCACCACCGGGTTCATGCCGACCAATTTGAGCAACACCACATCTTCGGCAAAGGCTTGCTGCAAAGCGGGGTCGGTCATGGCGTTACCGCCGTATTTGATGACCAAGGTTTTGCCGTGGTACTTGCGGATGTAGGGCATGGCCTGCGCCAAGATCAAGGCCTGGTCATGGGGCGCAACAGCGGGGGTGTCTGGTTTTGCGGGGGTGGCGGTCATGGGAAAAGTCTGAAAGGGGTCAACGTCAAAAGAGATTGTGCCGCAAGCCTGCGGCCCTCAAAGGATCTCGGCCAGCATGCGGTCCACGCCTTGTTGCCAAGGGGGCAAGACCACGCCAAAGGCTTGCTGCAACTTGCGGGTGTTCAGGCGTGAATTGAGTGGGCGCTTGGCCGGCGTGGGAAACGCCGAGGTGGGCACCGCCGCGATGTCGCGAACCGCCAGCGTCATTTCGGGCTGGATGTGACGGGCTTGCGCAATAACATGGCGGGCGTAGCCATGCCAGCTGGTCTCGCCCCCTGCCACCAGATGGTAGAGCCCCGACAAATCGATCTCCTGCTGCAAACGGCGCAGTGCGATGGCGGTGACATCGGCGATCAAGTCGGCGCCGGTCGGCGCCCCCCATTGGTCGTCGATCACCGTCAGGCGCTCTCGCTCTGCGGCCAATCGCAACATGGTTTTGGCAAAGTTGCCGCCACGCGCCGCATAGACCCAACTGGTGCGAAAAATCAAATGCCGGCAGCCACTGGCGACAATCGCCTGCTCGCCTGCCCGCTTGGTCTGGCCATAGACGCTGAGCGGCCCCGTGGCGTCGTCTTCTTGCCAAGGCCGATCGCCCTCGCCATTGAACACATAGTCGGTCGAGTAATGCACCAAACAGGCGCCCACTTCAGCAGCCACTTGGGCCAATGCGGCCGGTGCCCATGCATTCAGGGTGCGGGCGAGTTCGGGCTCGCTCTCGGCCTTGTCTACGGCGGTGTGCGCCGCGGCATTGACGATGACATCGGGTTGGTAAGCCCGCACGCTTTGCGCCAATCGATCGGGCTGCGCCAAGTCGCCACAAAATTCGGTGCTGTGCCGGTCCAGCGCCAGCACGTCCCCCAAGGGCGCCAAACTGCGCTGCAGTTCCCAGCCCACTTGGCCGTTTTTTCCGAACAAGAGAATTTTCATGCCGCGCTGTAGTGTTGTTGCACCCACTCGCGGTAGGCGCCACTTTGCACATGTTGCACCCACTCGGGGTTGGCCAAATACCACTCGACTGTTTTGCGAATGCCCGACTCAAACGTTTCGGCCGGCTTCCAGCCCAATTCGGCTTCGAGCTTGCGGGCATCGATGGCGTAGCGGCGGTCGTGCCCCGGCCGGTCGGTCACATAGGTGATCTGGCTGGCATAACTGCTGCCATCGGCCTTGGGGCGCAAGCCATCGAGCAAACGGCAAATGGTTTGCACGATCTCGATGTTGGGCTTTTCATTCCAACCGCCCACGTTGTAGGTTTCACCCAAACGCCCCGCCTCGAGCACGCGGCGAATGGCACTGCAATGGTCTTTCACATACAACCAATCGCGGATCTGCATGCCATCGCCATACACCGGCAGGGGCTTGCCCGCCAAGGCGTTGACGATCATGAGCGGGATGAGTTTTTCAGGGAAATGGTAGGGCCCGTAGTTGTTGCTGCAGTTGGTGGTCAGCACCGGCAAACCATAGGTGTGGTGCCACGCCCGCACCAAATGGTCAGACGCCGCTTTGCTGGCACTGTAGGGGCTGTTGGGCTCATAGCGGTGGGTCTCGGCAAAGGCCGGATCGCCCTTGGCCAACGAGCCATAGACCTCGTCGGTCGAGACATGCAAAAAGCGGAAGGCGGCTTGCTCGGCTTCGGGCAATGCGCTCCAATAGCCGCGCACCGACTCCAGCAAATGGAAGGTGCCCACGATGTTGGTGTCGATGAACGCGCCGGGTCCGTGAATCGAGCGGTCCACATGGCTCTCGGCGGCAAAGTTGATGACCGCGCCCGGCCGGTGCTCGGCCAGCAAGCGGCTCACCAAGACACTGTCGCCGATGTCGCCTTGCACCAATTGGTGGCGTGCATTCCCTTGCAAGCTGGCCAGAGTTTCGGGGTTGCCGGCGTAGGTGAGTTTGTCCAGGTTGATGATGGGCTCTTCGCTGGCGGCCAGCCAATCGAGGACGAAATTGGCACCAATAAACCCGGCGCCTCCGGTGACAAGAAGAGTCATGAATTGTGCGATCAGGCGGGCGCCACGGGTTGTTGCGCCACAATGCTGCGATTTTAGAAGCAATGCACCCAATCACGGGTAAAGTGCAGCGTTCAAGTGTCCACCGATCAAGGAAGCTCACCATGGCCAAATCCACCAGCACGCCCCGCCGCAAAGCGGCAGCATCTGCCCCCGCTGACAGCCCGACACCGGCCGTTCAGCATGTTTGGCTGGCCGGTCTGGGGGCCATGGCCAAAGCCCAAGAACAGGGCAGCAAAGCCATCGAGGCCTTGGTCAATGACGGCCTGGCTTTCCAACGCAAAAGCCAAGCCGAAGCCCAGCAACGCCTGCACGAGGCGACCGAACGCCTGACCCACATGGCCAGCGATTTTGGCCAACAAACGTCGGTGCGGGTGGACAAACTGGAGCATCTGTTTGAAGACCGCGTGGCCAAAGCGCTGCACCGCTTGGGCATGCCCACACTGCTCGACATTCAGGTGTTGAACGACCGCGTCGCGCAACTCGAAGCGCAGTTGGCGGCCTTGTCGGGTGTGGCCACCGCCCCAGCATCTAAAAAACCAGCGCCCGCATCGGCCCGCAATAAGCCCAAAGCCGCAAGCTCTGGGGGCGCCAAGACAGTCAAGAAATCAGGCTGATTGACGACCACGCAACACCTTCCGCTTGCCACGCTCCGATATGGCCAAAAAAGCCCCCCGCCGCACCGCCGAACGCATTGCCGAGGTGACGCTGCAACTGTTCAACCGGTTTGGCGAACCCAATGTATCGACCACGTTGATTTCGTCAGAACTCAACATCAGTCCGGGCAACCTTTACTACCACTTCCCGTCTAAAGACGCTTTGGTCAACCAACTTTTTGACCAATACGAAAGCGCCATGTTGGGCCTGCTGGATGCCGCGTCCGATGTGAAAGACATCGAAGACGCTTGGTTTTTTCTGCACTCGCTGTTTGAACAGGTTTGGAATCACCGGTTTTTGTACCGCGATTTGAACAACCTCTTGTCGGGCAACCGGCACTTGGAAACGCATTTTCATGCCTTGCTCGAGCGGCAAACCCATGCTTTCCGACAGATGCTCGAGTCTTTGGCCGCGGCCGGTCTGATGCGCATCGATCCCGACAGCATCGAAACCCTGTCGGCCAGCATGTCGGTCATGGTGACGTATTGGCTGAGCTATGAATATGTGCGCAACCCTCGCCAGGCCATGGAGCCCGCCAGCGCCAGCTTGGCCTTGACGCGTGGCGCGCAACACGTTTTGGCGCTGTTGACGCCCTATATGGCCAGCGCCGATTTGCAAACCCATTTGCAAAGTTTGTCAGCGGCCTATGGGTCGGCTCAGCCCTGAGCCAGCGGCTGACCTTGCTGCCCTCAAGCAGCGCCCTTCACGCGGCGCATTTCAGGCCTGACGTTGCGCGGCCAGCGCCAGCAGACCATCAAAAATGAGGTTGTCGACCAATTCAAATTGCACCGACATGCTGGGGGCCATTTTCCAGCCCGCGCCACCGGTCATCACACACATCGGTTCTTCCCCGGTGTGCTGACGCAGGTGTTGCACCATGCGCTCACAAGCCCCTGCGATGGCATAGGTGCCGCCACTGGTCAGCGCATCGCTGGTGTTGGTGGGAAATGCCGTGACCTCCCCCGTGGGCACGTGCAAGCCCGCCGTGCCCGATTCGAGTGCGCGCAGCATGATGCCGTGACCGGGAAGAATCAGCCCCCCCAAAAACCGTCCCTCGGCATCGATCGCTTCCACCGTCACGGCGGTGCCCACCATGACCACCACCAAAGGTCGAGGCGCGCCCCCTTGCGCCAACATGCGCCGACGGGCGCCCACCATGGCGACCCAACGGTCGGCACCCAATCGGCTGGGGTGGTCATAGCCATTGATCAAGCCGGCCTCGGCCGCACTGGGCACCACCCAGTGGGGGTGAATTTCCCAAATTTCCATTTGCTCTTGCACCCGGCGCTTGATGGCATCGCCCGCCACCACACAGCCGAGCATGTAGGCCGGCTCGGACAAGCGAGCCCAAGGACCTTCCGCCAGGCAGTCGATGTTTTCCAAAAACTCGGCGCCATGGGCCAACAGCGCGGCGTCCGGGTGTGGACGCTCGTAAAGCGCCCACTTGAGTCGGGTGTTGCCGACGTCAAGAGCTAAAAAAGTCATGCCCGCATGATAATGACTTTCCCCCTCAAACATCCCGCACTGAGGGCCGTCGTGGGAAGAAAAACCCGCAGTCGTTCAAAGATTCTTTATGCCTGCGCCCGCGTCCAACCCGTCAGGTCCAGCGCCGCCAAGGCCATGATCTTGGCCGAGTCGACCAACTCCTGAATGCCCACATATTCGTCGGGCTGGTGCGCCAAATCCAAAATGCCTGGCCCATAGGCGATGCAATCACGCAACTGGCCCGTTCGCACAATGTGCTTTTGGTCATAGGTACCGGGACTGGCAATGTAGCGAGGCTCTCGGCCCAACACCCGTGCAATGGCTCTTGCCGTGGCGTCTACCACCGGGGCGTCTTTAGGCGTTGCGGTGGGCACAAAACTCATGATGTCGCGCACCGCATAGTCAAAGCCGGGACGGCTGCGTTTGAGCTCGTCCAACATGTCGATGATTTCTTGTTTAACAGCTTCCAAATTTTCTTCGGCAATAAAGCGCCGATCGAGCACGGTTCGACAACTGTGCGCCACCACAGGCGCGGGGGTTTGCGCCGTGGGCCAACCGCGTGCATCGGTGGCATAGATTTGCTCGACTTGCCCGCCATGAATGCTGTTGATGTTGAGGGTGCTGGCCCGTGCGCCCGGCGGCTCCACCGGCTCTGCGGTCAATCGGCCTTGCAGTCGCGGTTGCAATTGCGTTTCCAAAAGGTGAATAAAGGCGCTCATGTGGTTGATCGCGCTGTCGCCCAAAAAAGGCATCGAGCCGTGGGAAATGCGCCCGCGCGTCTCCACCTCGCCCCACCACACGCCCCGGTGACCGAGGCAAATGCGGTCCACCCCCAGCGGCTCCGGAATGATCACATGGTGCACACGCGGCTTGCTGAAGTAACCGCGTTCGGCCAAATAACCCACCCCGGCAAAACCACCCGACTCTTCGTCCACGGTGCCACTGATTTCTAAGGCACCGGGAATCGGCAGGCCCGACTCGATCAAGGCTTCACAAGCGATGATGCTGGCGGCCAAGCCCCCCTTCATGTCGCAGGTGCCACGGCCATAGACACGCCCATTGGCCACTTGGCCGCCAAAGGGGTCAAAGGTCCAAGCCGGGCCGGCTTCGACCACATCGATGTGGCTGTTGAAATGCACGCATTCGCCCGTCCCTGTGCCCTGCCAGCGCGCCACCACATTGGTGCGCGGGTGGTGGTCGCTGTCGCCCGGGGCACCCCAAGCCCGCACATACTCAACGGCAAAACCTTTTTTGGCCAAGCGCTCACCGATTCGCTGTGCACAGGCCTCATAAGCGTCGCCCGGCGGGTTCACCGTCGGGATGCGCACCAGCTCTTGGGTCAGTGCCGTGACGTCCTCACGCTTGCCCTCGATGCGCTCCAACAGCTGTTGAACAGGTGATTTCATAGGGGCACTCTAGTGCAGGGCTGCTTGGAGCCGCGTCACACAGGGCACAGTGCCCGAAAAAAGGCCGCCTTGGCGGGGCTCAGTTTTGCTGCCAAGGCAAACCCCGGTAGCGCCAGCCTCCGGTCAGTCCCCGGTGGCCGTGGGCATCGGGGTCGCCCTCGAAGCCCTCCAAGATGTTGTAGGCCTGCAGCCCCAACTCGGTGGCACGCTGGGCGGCGGCAATCGAGCGCACGCCACTGCGGCACAACAACACCAGCTTTTTACCGCTGGCCCCCAGGGCTTGGACGCCGGCATCGAAGCCCGGGTTGGGGGCCATGCCCGGCCACTGCTTCCACGCCAAGGCATGGGCGCCGGGCACAAAGCCCACCCAAGTGCGCTCGGCATCGCTGCGCACGTCCACCAGCTCGGCTTGGCCCGACTGCACCCAGGCCCAGGCCAAAGCGGGGCTGATGTCACCGGCATAGCCCTCAGCCGCTTGCACAACGTCAGTGGAGGAGGATGAAGAAGCAGTCATGGGGATTTCCTGAAAATTAATGCGAAATGAAGGCGCGATGAAATTGGGAAAAAACAGGCGTGAATGATAACTTTTTCAGTCTCCCGTGGCGGGTTCTTGCGCGTCAGTGACAGGAAAGCCGCGAGCGATTAAGATGCGGCTCTTGATTGACGTTTACGTTAACGTCAAACACACGAACCAAGAGACAAACATGACCGATCTGTCCGCTGAATTCAAAGCCCTGGCCGAGTACCGCCCCAGCCACAAAGTCCGCTTCGTCACGGCCGCCAGTTTGTTTGACGGGCACGATGCCGCCATCAACATCATGCGGCGCATTTTGCAAAGCATGGGCGCCGAAGTCATCCATTTGGGACACAACCGCTCGGTCGACGAAGTGGTGACCGCGGCGCTGCAAGAAGACGCGCAGGGCATCGCCATCAGCTCTTACCAAGGCGGGCACAACGAGTATTTCACTTACATGGTGGAGTTGCTGAAAGCCCGTGGCGGTGAGCACATCCGAGTGTTTGGCGGCGGCGGTGGGGTGATTGTGCCGTCCGAGATCCGCATGCTGGCTGAGCATGGCGTGCGCATTTTCAGCCCCGAAGATGGTCAAAAAATGGGCCTCGCCGGCATGATCGGCGAGATGGTCATGCGCTGCGACCAAGACCTCACGCCCCATGCACCCAAAACCCTCGAAGCCATTCAGGGCCACAGCGAGATGAACTGGCGGGCTCTGGCCCAACTCATCACCGCATTGGAAAACAGCCCCAACGCCGCCACTGGCCAAACGCCAAAGTCGGCCGTCGATGCCACGCTGCTGGCATCGCTGCGGGCCCAAGCCGCGCAAAAGAAAGTGCCCGTTTTGGGCATCACCGGAACGGGCGGTGCAGGCAAATCTTCGCTCACCGACGAATTGATTCGCCGTTTGCGACTGGACCAAGACGACGCCCTGCGGGTGGCCGTGATCTCGATCGACCCCTCTCGCCGCAAGAGTGGCGGCGCTTTGCTGGGCGACCGCATCCGCATGAACGCCATTGGCCCATGGTCAAAAGGCCCGCGCGTGTTCATGCGTTCGCTGGCCACGCGCGACTTTGGCTCTGAAATTTCGGCCGCCTTGCCCGACGTGGTGGCCGCTTGCAAAGTGGCTGGCTTTGATTTGGTGGTGGTGGAGACCTCGGGCATTGGCCAAGGCGATGCGGCCATCGTGCCGCATGTGGATGTGCCGATGTACGTGATGACGCCCGAGTTTGGCGCCGCCAGCCAGCTTGAAAAAATCGACATGCTGGACTTCGCCGAGTTTGTGGCCATCAACAAATTTGACCGCAAAGGCGCCAGTGACGCCCTGCGCGACGTGGCCAAACAAGTGCAGCGCAACAAAGAGTGCTGGACGGTGCCGCCCGAACAAATGCCGGTGTTTGGCACCATGGCCGCGCGCTTCAATGACGATGGCGTGACGGCGCTTTACCAAGCCCTCAAGCAACGCTTGTCAGAGTTGGGCATGGCAACGACCGAGGGACGCTTGCCGGTGGTCTCGGTGCGCCACAGCAGCCACCAAAATCCCGTGGTACCCTCTTCGCGCACACGCTATTTGGCCGAGATCAGCGACACCGTGCGGGGCTACAAAAAGCGCGCCATCGACCAATCGCGTTTGGCCCGTGAAATCCAACAACTGCGTGCCGCTGCGCGCATGCTGGAAGTGGGCAAATCGGGGCGCGCCAAAGCCGCCGAAGCGGCGATTGACTTGGCCGTGTCGCGTGAGCAAACGCAAGACCCGACCGCCCGCAAATTGCTGGCCCAATGGCCCGACATGCAAAAAGCCTATGCCGGCGACGAATACGTGGTGAAGATCCGCGACAAAGAAATCCGCACCGCATTGACCACCGTCTCGCTCAGCGGCACCCGGATCCGCAAAGTGGCCTTGCCCCAATACGAGGACGATGGCGAGATCTTGAAATGGTTGATGCTGGACAACGTGCCCGGCAGCTACCCCTACACCTCGGGCACTTTTGCCTTCAAGCGCGAGGGCGAAGACCCGACCCGCATGTTCGCCGGCGAGGGCGATCCGTTTCGCACCAACCGCCGCTTCAAGTTGGTCAGCGAGGGCTTGCCGGCCAAGCGCTTGTCCACCGCCTTTGACTCGGTCACGCTGTATGGCAACGACCCCGATTTGCGCCCCGACATCTACGGCAAGATCGGCAACTCGGGGGTCAACGTGGCCACGCTGGACGACATGAAGGTGTTGTATTCGGGCTTTGATTTGTGCAACCCCACCACCAGCGTGTCGATGACCATCAACGGCCCTGCGCCCTCCATCTTGGCCATGTTCATGAACACGGCCATCGACCAAAACATCGACAAGTTCAAAACAGAAAACGGCCGCGAACCCACCGACACCGAAATCGCAAAGATCAAAGAATGGGTGCTGGCCAATGTGCGCGGCACCGTGCAGGCCGACATTTTGAAAGAAGACCAAGGGCAAAACACCTGCATCTTCAGCACCGAGTTTTCACTCAAAGTGATGGGCGACATCGCGCAGTATTTCGTGCACCACGACGTGCGCAATTTCTACAGCGTGTCGATCTCGGGCTACCACATTGCCGAGGCGGGGGCCAACCCGATCAGCCAATTGGCCTTCACGCTGAGCAACGGCTTCACCTTTGTCGAAGCCTACTTGGCGCGTGGCATGCACATCGACGATTTCGCGCCCAACCTGAGCTTCTTCTTCAGCAACGGCATGGACCCCGAATACACCGTGCTGGGCCGCGTGGCGCGTCGCATCTGGGCGGTGGCCATGAAAGAGAAATATGGCGCCAATGAACGCAGCCAAAAACTCAAATACCACATCCAAACCTCAGGCCGCTCGCTGCACGCGCAAGAGATTCAGTTCAACGACATCCGCACCACGCTGCAAGCGCTGATTGCGATTTACGACAACTGCAACAGCCTGCACACCAACGCCTTTGACGAAGCCATCACCACCCCCACCGAAGACTCGGTGCGGCGCGCCATGGCGATCCAGATGATCATCAACCGCGAATGGGGTCTGGCGAAAAATGAAAACCCCAACCAAGGGTCGTTCATCATCGACGAGTTGACCGAGTTGGTAGAAGAAGCGGTGCTGGCCGAGTTTGAAAAAATTGCCGAGCGCGGCGGCGTGTTGGGGGCCATGGAAACCGGCTACCAGCGCGGCAAGATCCAAGACGAGTCGATGCACTACGAGATGCTCAAGCACACCGGTGAGTTGCCCATCATTGGCGTCAACACCTTCCGCAACCCGAAAGGCGATGAAGTGTTGGAAAGCCTCGAATTGGCGCGCTCGACCGAGGAAGAGAAGCAATCGCAATTGCAACGCCTGCAAGACTTCCACACGCGCCATGCGGCGCAGTCCCCCGCCATGCTCAAGCGTCTGCAACAGGCCGTCATTGACAACAGCAACGTTTTTGAAGTGCTGATGGACGCGGTACGGGTGTGCTCGCTGGGGCAAATCACGAACGCCCTGTTTGAGGTGGGAGGCCAGTACCGGCGCAACATGTGAGCGCCAAAAAGTCACACAGGATGTGCACAATGTGGCCATGCAAAGACCTACCCCTTTCATTGCCCCTGAAGTGTTTGACAATGCCGATGCCGCCTTGCAGCGGGTACAGGCCATTTACGACCAAAGCCTGAACCACCTGCGCGAGGCCATGCGCCGCTATGTGGCCGGCGAGCCGATGGTCGACAAAGTGCGGGCCTGCTACCCCTTTGTGCGCTTGCAAACCACCACCGGCTGGGTGCCTCCCCAGAGCCAAGAGGCCGAGTGGCTGAGTTACGGCTTTGTGGCCACCGCCGGCCGCTACGAAACCACCCTCACTCGGCCTGACCTGTTTGCGGTGTATCTGCGCCAGCAGTTTTCGCTGTTGCTGGCCAACCACGGTGTGGCGCTGGAAGTGGGCACCAGCCAGCTGCCCATCCCGGTGCACTTTTCTTTTGCAGAGAACGACCACATCGAGGGCGAGATGAGCGCCGATCGCCGCGCCCTGATGCGCGAGGTTTTTGACCTGCCTGACCTGACGGCCATGGACGATGGCATTGCCAACGGCACCTACGAACCCGCACCGGGCCAGCCTGCGCCATTGGCCTTGTTCAATGCCCCCCGCATTGATTATTCCTTGCACCGCTTGCGGCACTACAGCGGGACCAACCCGGTGCATTTTCAGAACTTTGTGTTGTTCACCAACTACCAGTTTTACATCGACGAATTCATTGCGCTTGGCCGCGCCGAAATGGCCAAGCCCGACAGCCCCTATGTGGCCTTTGTCGAGCCTGGCAATGTGGTCACCCGCCGTGTGGGTCTGGCCTCAGAGCCCGAAGACGCCTTGGGCGCCGCACCGCCGCGTTTGCCGCAAATGCCGGGCTACCACTTGGTGCGCGAAGGCCACAGCGGCATCACCATGGTCAACATCGGGGTGGGCCCTGCCAACGCCAAAACCATCACCGACCACATCGCGGTGTTGCGGCCCCACAGCTGGCTCATGCTCGGCCACTGTGCGGGGCTGCGTACCACGCAACAGTTGGGCGACTATGTGTTGGCCCACGCCTATGTGCGCGAAGACCACGTGCTGGACGAAGAGCTGCCGCTGTGGGTGCCGATTCCGGCGCTGGCTGAGGTTCAGGTGGCTTTGGAGCGCGCGGTGTCTGATGTGACCGGCTGCCACGGCGCCGAGCTCAAACGCCTGATGCGCACCGGCACGGTGGCCAGCACCGACAACCGCAATTGGGAACTGCTGCCTGACAACACCCCGCAGCGGCGCTTCAGCCAAAGCCGTGCGGTGGCACTGGACATGGAAAGCGCCACGATTGCCGCCAATGGTTTTCGGTTTCGCGTGCCCTACGGCACCTTGCTGTGCGTGAGCGACAAACCCTTGCATGGCGAGATCAAATTGCCCGGCATGGCCAACCACTTTTACCGGGAGCGCGTGAACCAGCATTTGCAAATCGGCATTCGTGCCCTGGAGTTGTTGCGCGCCGCAGGCCCAGCGCAATTGCACAGCCGCAAGTTGCGCAGCTTTGCGGAAGTGGCCTTTCAATAAGCCATGGCGCTGGTTTTGCTCAACCCCCACGCCCGAGATGGGCGCGCGGCCCAGCAGCTGCCCGTGCTGGAAAACTGGCTGCATGTGCATGCGCCGGAATGCACTTTGGCCGCCCCCCACACCGTGCACGAAAGTTTGGCTTTGCTCGATGCACAAGCCCATGGCAGCCGGGTCGTGGCCATCGGCGGCGATGGCACCATCAACCGTTGCTTGCCTACCATATTGGCCCGCGAGTTGACTTTGGGATTGGTCCCCATGGGCAGTGGCAACGACATCGCCCGGGCACTGGGGCTGCACGGACAACCTTGGCACAGCACCTTGCCATTGGCTTTGCACGGCCAGGCCCAAGCGGTGGATGTGGGCCATGTGCAATGGACCGACCTGCAAGGGGTGCAGCATGAGCTGCCTTTTTTATCGAGCCTGACGGTGGGCTTTGATTCGGCAGTGGCCCTGCGCGCCCTCCAAGGCCCGCGCAGGCTGCGCGGCTTGTCGCGCTATTTATGGGCCACTGTGAAAGAGTTGGTGCAACTGCGACACTGGCCGCTCTTGGTCAAGGCCGATGGCCAAGTCGTGGCAGAGGGCCCGGCTTTGTTTTTGTCGAGTCTGAACACCCCCAGCTATGG
This sequence comes from Comamonadaceae bacterium, assembly GCA_027488255.1. Classification (GTDB taxonomy): domain Bacteria; phylum Pseudomonadota; class Gammaproteobacteria; order Burkholderiales; family Burkholderiaceae_C; genus Limnohabitans_A. The sequence goes on from JAIYBZ010000026.1 coordinate 84,419, forward strand.
CTCGGGCTTACCGGCAGTGCCGCAGGCGCAAATGAACGACGGCCAATTGGACCTGTTGTGGGCCGGGCCCTTTTCGGCCGCAGGGGCCGCCTTGATGTTGCCGCGCCTGATGGCGGGGCGGCATTTGGGACAAGCCGGCGTGCACACCCAGCCCTATCGGCAGTTGCAGTTGGACTGCCCACCCGGCGTTCCCGTCGCCGCAGACGGGGAATATTTGGGCATGGCCTCCAGGTTGTCGGTGCGCTGCGCGCCCGTCCAACTGCAGATGGTGCCGGGGGTGGCCGCTGCAGGCGCCCTGACTGCGGCGCTCAAGACAAGCCCTAAAGGGCCCACCTACAATGCCTGACATGAAAATACTGTTTGTTGCCGATCCGCTGGAGTCCTTCAAAATTTACAAGGACACCACGTTCTCCATGATGCGAGAAGCGCAAAAACGCGGACACCAAGTGCTGGCCTGCGAGATGACCGACGTGCGTTGGCAACAGGGCGAAGCCGTGTCTGCCCAGGTGCGCGAAATCACCTTGACCGGACATCCCGAGCGCTGGTTCACCACTACCGCCGAACACCGCGCTGCACTGAAAGACTTTGATGCCGTGGTGATGCGCAAAGACCCGCCTTTTGACAGCGAGTACTTTTACGCGACCCATTTGCTGAGCCAAGCCGAGCGCGAAGGCGCACGGGTCTTCAACAGCCCGGAAGCCTTGCGCAACCACCCGGAAAAATTGGCGATCTTGGAATTCCCCCAGTTCATCGCGCCCACCTTGGTGACACGCAGCGAAGCCGACATTCGCGCCTTCCATGCGCAGCACGGCGACATCATCCTCAAGCCTTTGGACGGCATGGGCGGCATGGGCATTTTCAAAGTGGGCGCGGATGGCTTGAACTTGGGCGCCATCGTGGAAACACTCAACCGCGACGGCCAGCAAACCGTGATGGTGCAAAAGTTTTTACCGGGCATCGCACAAGGCGACAAGCGGGTGTTGTTGATCGGCGGCCGGCCGGTGCCGTTTTGTTTGGCGCGCATTCCGCAAGGCGGTGAAGTGCGCGGCAACTTGGCCGCGGGCGGCAAGGGCGTGGCGCAGCCGATCTCGGCGCGCGACCGCGAAATTGCCGAAGCCTTGGGCCCCATCCTGATGGCCCGGGGTTTGATGTTGGTGGGCCTGGACATCATTGGCGACTGCCTGACCGAGATCAACGTCACCAGCCCAACGTGCTTTCAAGAAATCACCGACCAAATGGGCTGCGATGTGGCCGCCTTGTTCATGGACGCCATTGAGGCCGCACTCGCCTGAAGCGATCAAGCGCTCAAGTCACCTTCTTCAAAGGTGTACACGCGTCCGGGCTCAAACGCCACCCAAGACTCATCGGTGGTCAAAGGGGCTGTCACCACCACCGCCACCCGATCGGTTTCACGGGTGTGGTCGGCAAAATTGACACTCAAATCATCGTCACTCAAGGTCGCCTGCATAAAGGGGTGACGCCGCAGCACGTAATGCAAATGGGTGCTGGCATGGGCCCACAGGGCTTGGCCGTTGGAGAGTAAAAAATTGAAGGTGCCAAAGCGCGAGATTTGTGGCACCAACTCGCGCAAGGTCAAGGACAACTCGGCCACACTGGGCACGCTGGCATGGGATTTGGCCAACTCTTGCATGAGCCAGCAAAACGCACGCTCACTGTCGGTTTGCCCCACCGGCCTGAAGTTGCCGTGCAACCTGGGAGCGAAATCCACCAAATTGCCGTTGTGCGCAAAGACCCAATAGCGCCCCCACAACTCGCGCACAAACGGGTGGCAATTTTCAAGGTTCACTTCACCTTGTGTGGCTTTGCGGATGTGCGCGATGACGTTGCGGCTTTTGATGGGGTAGTGGCGAATCAACTCGGCCACCGGGGAGGTGCTGGCACTTTGGTGGTCGACAAAATGCCGCACCGCTTTGCCCTCAAAAAAAGCGATGCCCCAACCGTCGCTGTGGTGGTCGGTGATGCCGCCCCGCTGCGCAAACCCACTGAAGCTGAATGTCACATCGGTGGGCGCGTTGCAGTTCATCCCCAACAGTTGGCACATGCTTTAGCCCTTCACTTTGCCGTCGAAGTTCAGAGCGCAGCGCTGGCAAATGCAGGCTTTGTTCTTGGCCGCTTCAGGCACTTGCTGCAACAGACCGGCGCTGAAGTGCACACGGGTGCACCAGCACGGCGGCGCATTTTCCACCGCCGGGGAGGTGTCTTGCACCGCCATGGCACAGCGGTTGGGCTGGCCACAGACGGGGCAACGACACGGGTCTATGTCGACAGCAGTTGCCATAAGCTGGCCGATTCAGGCCTGCGCGCGATCAAGCCGCTTTGACATTCAAACGCCAAGCGTGCAGCAGAGGCTCGGTGTAGCCACTGGGTTGCGCCTTGCCCTTGAAGACCAGATCGCAAGCCGCTTTGTAGGCCGCTGACTTGTTGAAATTGCCGGCCATCGGCTGGTAAGCGGCATCGCCCGCGTTTTGGGCATCCACCACCGCGGCCATGCGTTCCAGGGTTTGCTGGACCTGCTTTTCGGTCACCACGCCGTGGTGCAACCAATTGGCCATGTGCTGGCTGCTGATGCGCAAGGTGGCGCGGTCTTCCATCAGGCCCACGCCATTGATGTCGGGCACTTTGGAGCAGCCCACGCCTTGGTCGACCCAACGCACCACATAGCCCAAGATGCCTTGGGCGTTGTTGTCGAGTTCTTTTTGTTTGTCTTCGGCAGACCAATTGGCCGCGTCTTTGGCCACCACGGGGAACTGCAACAGCTTGTTCAAAGTCTCGTCGCGCAAGACTTTGGCATCTTGTTTGGCGACCGCTTTTTCCATTTGTTTTTGCAAAGCAGGCACATCCACTTGGTGGTAGTGCATGGCGTGCAAGGTCGCCGCGGTGGGGCTGGGCACCCAAGCGGTGTTGGCGCCCGCCATGGGGTGACCGATTTTGGCCTTGAGCATGTCGGCCATCAAGTCGGGCATGGCCCACATGCCTTTGCCAATTTGGGCACGGCCGCGCAAACCGCAGGCCAAGCCGACATTGACGTTGTTCTTTTCGTAAGCCGCCAACCACACGCTGTTTTTGATGTCGCCTTTGCGCATGACAGGGCCCGCCAACATGCAGGTGTGCATCTCGTCGCCAGTGCGGTCCAAGAAGCCGGTGTTGATGAAGGCGACACGGCTCTTGGCAGCAGCAATACAGGCTTTCAAGTTGGCACTGGTGCGGCGCTCTTCGTCCATGATGCCCAGCTTGACGGTGGAGGGCTTCAAGCCAATCACTTTTTCAACCCGACCAAACAACTCGTCGGCAAAAGCCACTTCGGCGGGGCCGTGCATCTTGGGCTTGACGATGTAGACGCTGCCTGTGCGGCTGTTGCGCAGCGGGTGCGAGGCTTTCTTTTGCAGATCCACCAAGGCGCAGGTCACGGTGATCATGGCGTCCATGATGCCTTCAGGGATTTCTTTCAGGCTGCCATCGGTGGCTTTGTACAAGATGGCCGGGTTGGTCATCAAGTGCCCCACATTGCGCACAAACATCAAAGAGCGACCGTGCAATTTCACGCTGCCTTTGCCCGAGGGCTTGGTGTACTCGCGGTCAGGGTTCATGGTGCGGGTAAAGGTCGTGCCGCCCTTCTGCACTTGTTCGCTCAAGGTGCCTTGCAAAATGCCCAACCAGTTGGCGTAAGCCAATACTTTGTCGTCCGCGTCCACGGCGGCCACCGAATCTTCCAAATCCAAGATGGTGGACAAGGCGCTTTCAGCGATCAAATCCGACACCCCAGCCGGATCGGTCTTGCCGATGGCGGTGTTCTTGTTGATTTGCAAATCAAGGTGCAAGCCGTTGTGCACGAACAGCAACGAAGCGGGCGTCTTGGCATCGCCGGTGTAGCCGACCAGTTGCTTGGCATCGGCCAGCGTGCTGGTTTTGCCATTGGACAAAGTCACGATCAATTTGCCGCCCTTCACGGCGTAGCCTCGGCTGCCCACATGCGAGCCCGACTTGAGGGGCGCGCAGCGGTCGAGCACATGGCGGCAATAGTCGATCACTTTGGCGCCGCGCTTGGGGTTGTAGCCCGTGCCTTTTTCGCAGCCATCGGCTTCACTGATGGCGTCGGTGCCGTACAGCGCGTCGTACAAACTGCCCCAACGGGCGTTGGCCGCATTCAAGGCGTAGCGTGCGTTCAAGATCGGCACCACCAATTGAGGGCCGGCCAGCTTGGCCAACTCGGCATCGACATGGGCGGTGGTGGCTTTGACTTTTTTGGGCTCTGGCACCAAATAGCCAATTTGGCTCAGGTATTTGCGGTACGCCTTCATGGCCTGCCCTTCGGCCACAGGGCCGGGGTGGGCGGCATGCCACTGGTCCATGGCCGTTTGAATGCGGTCGCGCTCGGCCAACAAGGCGACATTTTTAGGCGCCAGATCGTTCACGATGTCGTTGAAGCCTTGCCAGAACTTGTCGCGCTTCACGCCAGTGGCGGGCAACAAGGTGTCGTTGATGAAGTTCAGCAAGGGGTTGGCCACTTGCAAGTTGTGGATGGCGGTGCGTGCAGTCATGAAGGCCTCATGGAAAGTTGAAAAACTGAAATCTGGTTCACAGAATAGTGCGGCCACAAACGGGCCCGCCGCATTCGGTCTGAATAGACTTTATTCTAAGTTTGGATGCAGATAAACAGATTGAATCGCCATTAACCCATGACTTTTTTGCACAAATCAACTGTTGTTTAATCTGGCCATGACGCACCCTGATGCCTTTGATGTTTTGATCAGCGAAGTGGGCCCACGCGATGGCCTGCAATCGGTCAAAGCCACCATGCCCACCGCCGACAAACAGCGCTGGATCGATGCATTGGCGGCCGCCGGCCTGCGTGAAATCGAGGTCGCTTCGTTTGTGCCTGCCCGCCTCTTGCCCCAAATGGCCGACGCCGCCCAAGTGGTGCAGCATGCGCGCCAGCACGCCCAGGTTCGGGTCATGGCTTTGGTGCCCAACCTGCAAGGGGCGCAACACGCGCTGGAAGCCGGCGCACAAAAACTCACCTTGCCCGTGTCAGCCAGCCCCGCCCACTCGCTGGCCAATGTGCGCAAAACACCCGAAGACATGGTGCAAGAAGTGGCGGCGGTGCTGCGGCTGCGAGACATCGTGGCACCGGGCGTGCCGGTCGAAGTGGGCATGTCCACCGCCTTTGGTTGCACCCTGCAAGGGCCGGTGCCCGAAGACGATGTGCTGCGTTTGGCCCAGCAATTGGCGGCCATTGGGGTGGACGAAATTGGCCTGTCGGACACCACCGGCATGGCCAACCCGGCGCAAGTGAGCCGGCTTTTCAAACGGATGTTCCAAGAAATTGGCCCCCTCACCGGAGCGGCCCACATGCACAACACGCGCGGCCTCGGCCTGGCCAATTGCCTGGCGGCCTACGAGGCGGGGGTGCGCACTTTCGACAGCTCTTTGGCGGGCTTGGGCGGCTGCCCCTATGCCCCGGGCGCCTCGGGCAATGTGGTCACCGAAGACTTGGTCTTTATGTTTGAAGCCATGGGCGTGTCCACCGGGGTCGATTGGGCCCGCTTGGTCGCGGCCCGAGAGGCGCTCAAAGCCGGCTTGCCGGGCGAGCCGCTGTATGGCATGAGCCCCGAGGCCGGCCTGCCCCGGGGCTGGAATCGCCAAATAAATTGAAGTAATTCATCGCCGATCAGGGGGGATTCCAACCCAGAAACCTCATAATCAGGCGCCATGGACAAACTCAAAGCCTTCGAAACCTTTGTCTCTGTGGCCACCAAGGGCAGCTTGACGGCGGCCGCGCGTGCCGAGGGCGTGGCCCCCGCCATCATTGGCCGCCGGCTGGACGCGCTGGAAGAAGCCTTGGGCGTGAAACTGCTGGTGCGCACCACCCGCCGCATCACCTTGACCCACGAAGGCAGTGCATTTTTAGAAGATTGTCAGCGCTTGCTTTCAGACGTGGCCAATGCAGAAGCCAGTGTCTCGGCGGGCGGAGTGAAGGCCAGCGGGCATTTGCGCATCACCGCACCGGCCGGCTTTGGCCGCCGGCATGTGGCGCCTTTGGTGCCGCGCTTTCGCGAACTGCACCCCGATGTGTCGATCTCGCTCAACCTGAGCGACCGGGTGGTGGACCTGGCCGCCGAAGGCTTTGACTGCGCGGTGCGCGTGGGCGACTTGCCCGACTCTTCTTTGGTCAGCGTGCGCATGGCCGACAACCGCCGCCTGTGCGTGGCCACCCCCGCCTATTTGGCGCGCCGCGGCACGCCAATGCAGCCGTCTGATTTGCTGCAACACGACTGCCTGACCTTGTCCAGCGACGCTTCGCAAACCCGCGGCTGGGCTTTTCGCAACCCCACCGACAACGGGCACGACGTGGTGCACTTGCGGCCCGGCGGCCCCCTCGACTGCTCGGATGGCCAAGTGCTGCACGACTGGTGTCTGGCCGGCTATGGCATTGCCTGGCGCAGCACCTGGGAGGTGGAAAGCGAAATCCAATCGGGCCGGTTGGTGGCAGTGTTGGAAGACTTTGCGGCACCCCCCAATGGCATTTTTGTGGTGTTTCCCCAGCGCAAACATTTGCCTTTGCGCGTGCGGCTGTGGATCGACCACCTCAAACTGCACTACGCCCAACCCGGTTACTGGCAAACCGCCCCGAGCTGACGGCGAATGGTCCCGCAAAAAAGCCCGGACTGACCGGGCTTTTTTTGCAGGAAAAACCGAAAAGGGGCGGCCCTTTTGGGTCAACCCCTCACTTTTTCAGGCATTCCGACATGAAGGCCTTGCGCTCGTCGCCCTTTTTGCCCGTGGCTTCGGCGTTGCAGGTTTTCATCTTGCTTTGCTGAGCTTCTTTTTTGTTGGCACTCAGGCAATCCTTCATGAAGGCTTTGCGCTCATCGCCTTTTTTGCCTTCGGCCGATTTGTTGCACATGGCCATTTTGTTTTGTTGTGGGGTTTTGTCGCTGGCCGCGGTGGCGGCAGCGGCAGCGGTCGCCGCAGCAGGGGCGGCTGCAGGTGCCGCAGCAGTGGCTGCCGCCGTGGCTGGGCTAGTGGGGCCTGCGGCGAAAGCCACGCCATGGACCGAAGCCAACCCCAAAGCGAAACCGAAAGCCAAACTCGACACAGACACGGAAAAGTGATGACGCATTTTTAAGTGATGACGCATTTTTAATACTCCCTTAGATTGAACATGGCTGCACGGACATGCAGCCATTCATTAACGCACCATTGCCCACGGCAAACAAGCCCTCTTGTATCCGACTGTAATGACCGCGCTGGTTTCGTCCAGCCCCGTAAAATCGCACCCTATGCTTTCTGCCAAACAACATTTGCTCGCGGCCTTGGCCACTGAGCTCGACAAACTCCAACCCGGCGCGGGTGCGCGTGCGGCCTTTGAATCGCCCAAAGTGGCCGCCCACGGCGACTTGGCCTGCACCGCAGCCATGCAACTGGCCAAAGCCCTCAAGCAAAACCCCCGCCAATTGGGCGAAGCGTTGCGCGAATCGCTGCTGGCCACCCCCGCCTTCCAGCAATGGGTGGACGCGATCGAGCTGGCGGGCCCCGGCTTTATCAACATCCGGCTGAAAGATGCCGCCAAACAAGCCGTGGTGCACGAGGTCTTGCAAGCCGGCGCGCAGTTTGGCCAGCAAGCGGCAAAAGACCGCCAAGTGTTGGTGGAGTTTGTCTCGGCAAACCCTACTGGGCCTCTGCACGTGGGCCATGGCCGCCAAGCCGCTTTGGGCGACGCCATTTGCAACTTGTTGGCCACGCAAGGGGAACAGGTCTACCGCGAGTTTTATTACAACGACGCAGGGGTGCAAATCAGCACCCTGGCCCACTCCACCCAGTGGCGCGCCAAAGGGGTCAAACCGGGCGATGCCGAGTGGCCTGAAACCGCCTACAACGGCGATTACATCCAAGACATTGCGAACGACTTTTTGGCGGGCAAAACCGTCAAGTCGGACGACCGCGAGTTCACCGCCAGCGGCGATGTGAACGATTTGGACGGCATGCGGCAATTTGCAGTGGCCTATTTGCGCCGCGAACAAGACTTGGACTTGCAGGCCTTTGAAGTCAAGTTTGACAACTACTACCTCGAGTCCAGCCTGTACACCAGCGGCAAAGTCGACGCGGCGGTGCAAAAGCTGCGCGAAGCCGGCAAAACCTACGAACAAGACGGCGCGCTGTGGCTGAAGTCGACCGACTACGGCGATGACAAAGACCGCGTGATGCGCAAAGGCGACGGCAGTTACACCTATTTTGTGCCCGATGTGGCCTACCACATCACCAAATGGGAGCGCGGTTTTTCGCGCGTGGTCAACATCCAAGGCACCGACCACCACGGCACCATTGCCCGCGTGCGGGCCGGCTTGCAAGCTGCGGGTGTGGGAATTCCTGAGGGCTACCCCGACTACGTGCTGCACACCATGGTGCGCGTGATGCGCGGTGGCGAAGAGGTCAAAATTTCCAAACGCGCAGGCAGCTACGTCACGCTGCGCGACCTGATCGAGTGGACCAGCAAAGACGCGGTGCGTTTCTTCTTGCTGTCGCGCAAACCCGATACCGAATACATCTTCGACATCGACTTGGCGCTGGCGCAAAACAACGACAACCCGGTGTACTACGTGCAGTACGCACACGCCCGCATTTGCTCGGTGCTGAGCGCTTGGGGAGGCGACATCCAAGCATTGGCACAAGCCAACCTGTCGGCCCTGCAAAGCCCGCAGGCCCAAGCGCTGATGTTGGCCTTGGCCAAGTACCCCGAGATGCTGACCTCGGCCGCCAACGATTTTGCGCCGCACGATGTGACGTTTTATTTGCGCGACCTGGCCTCGCAGTACCACAGCTACTACGATGCCGAGCGCATCTTGGTGGACGATGAAGCCGTCAAAACCGCTCGACTGGCCTTGGTCGCCGCCACCGCGCAGGTGCTGCGCAACGGCCTCAAGGTCTTGGGCGTTTCGGCACCTCAAAAAATGTAACAGGGACCCTTCATATGCCACTCCACTCACAACGCGGCGGAACACTTCTTGGCTTTATCTTGGGCTTGGTGCTCGGACTGGGCGTGGCCTTGGCGGTCGCGGTTTATGTGACCAAAGTGCCCACGCCTTTCTCCAATAAAAACCAGACGCGCAGCAACGACCAAGACGCCAAAGAAAACGAGAAAAACAAAGACTGGAACCCCAACAGCGTGCTGCAAGCCAAGCCCCCGGCCCAAGTGCCGGGCAATGCCGGCAACCCTGCGGCCACCCCTTCCGCCGGCGCTGGGGCTGAAAAAACCGCCACGCCCAATGCCCCCGCCGCCAACTCGGCTGGCGCTCCGGCCGCTCCTGCAGCAGCCCCGGCTAAACCCGCCACCGACGTCAAAACCGAGTCGCGCCCCGCCGTCACTGCCGACCCGCTGATGGACTTGGCGAAATCAAAATCCGCCTTGTCCACGCCGGCAGAACCCGCCACGGGGGCCGACCCTTTTGATTACGTGATTCAGGTGGGGGCGTTCCGTACCAACGCCGACGCCGATGCTCAAAAAACCAAACTGGCCGCAATGGGCTTAGAGGCCAAGGTCTCTGAGCGCGACCAAGCCGGACGCAGCGTGTTCCGTGTACGCTTGGGCCCGTTCAGTGACAAAGCCGCCGCCGAAAAAGTGCGCTTGCGCCTGGAAAGCAGTGGCATCGAAAACACCTTGGTGCGTGTACAACGTTGACCCCTCCCCTTTGGAGCCCTTGCATGAAACGCCGTTATTTCTCTTCCGCCCTGATCGCCACCACCGCTTGGCTCAGCAGCTCAGCCAGTTGGGCGCAGGCCGCTTTGTTCAGGTCAGGCAAAGACTTTTTCACTTTGGACCGCCCGGTTGCCACCGAAGCAGGCACTGGAAAAATTGAAGTCATCGAGTTCTTTTGGTACAGCTGCCCACACTGCTTTGCCTTCGAGCCTGCGTTTGCACAATGGGTGAAAAATGCCCCCAAAGACGTGGTGGTTCGCCGCATTCCGGTCTCGTTCCGCGATGACTTTGCGCCCCAGCAGCGCTTGTTTTTCACCTTGGAAGCCATGAACTTGCTGGACTCTCTGCATGTCAAAGTGTTCAACGCCGTGCATGTCGAAAAACAGCCGCTGAACACCGATGCCAGCATCTTGGCGTGGGCGCAAAAACAAGGCGTGGACAAAGCCAAGTTTGAAGAAACCTACAAATCGTTTGGCGTGGCCAGCAAACTCAAGCGGGCTGTGCAGTTGCAAAACGATTTCAAGGTGGAAGGCGTGCCATCTTTGGGCGTTGCTGGTCGCTTCTACACCGACGGCAGCTTGGCCGGCAATATGGACCGCGCCCTGAAGGTGGCCGAATTTTTGATTGCCCAAGCCAGACAAGGTCGCTGATCGCCATTGAGGCCGTTCTTGACCGCCAGCCCGCCCTGTCAACAGGCGGGCTTTTTTTATGCGCGAATGGCCCACGCCTACTGGATTTCAGCTGGCAAGCCCCTACAATCAGCCCGTCTTCAGCAAGATTCATGCCCTCAATGAAATACCTCCGCGCCATTGGCTTCATCTTCTCGGGGATCGGCTTGCTTGGCATGCCCGCGTGGGCCGAAAAAGCAGACCGCGACAAGCCCATGCACATCGAAGCGGACGCCATGCGGCATGACGAAAACAAATTGCTCACCCATTTCACAGGCCAAGTGGTGGCGGTGAAAGGCACCATGGTCTTGCGCGGCGCGCGCATGGAAGTGCAGCAAGACAAAGAAGGGCAACAAATTGCCCACATCTGGGCGGCCCCCAACGAACGGGTGTTCTTCCGCCAAAAACGCGAAGGCCTTGATGAATTCACCGAGGGCGAAGGTGAGATGGCCATCTATGACAGCAAAGCCGATGTGGTCACCTTGATCCAGCGCGCCGAAGTGCGCATCTTGCGTGGCACGGTGTTGGCCGACCAACTGAATGGCCAGAAAATTGTTTTCAACAACACCACCGAAGTGATGACGGTGGACGGCATGCCCAAAGGCGCCAAAGGCGGTGACCTGCGCGACCAGCGCGTGCGCGCCGTGCTCACCCCTCGCAAAACCAGCGCCAGCACGGCCGCCACTGCGCCCGCCACTGCGCCCGCTACTGCGTCCGCTACTGCGCCCGCCACGGGGTCCAACATCGCGCCTCCTGCACTGCGGACCAGTCCCAGCACGGGCGAAAGCAAAAAACCATGAGTGAACTCCCCGTGCCCAGCCGACTCGAGGCGCACCATCTGCAAAAAGCCTATGGCAGCCGGCAAGTGGTGCATGACGTGTCGGTGCAAGTGGGCAAGGGCGAAGTGGTCGGCCTGCTGGGCCCCAATGGCGCAGGCAAAACCACCTCGTTCTACATGATCGTGGGCTTGGTCAGGGGCGATGGCGGTCAGATATTGATTGACGGTGAAGATGTCACGCGCATGCCCATTCACAAGCGTTCACGCATGGGCTTGTCTTACCTGCCGCAAGAAGCCTCTATTTTTCGCAAACTGAGCGTGGCCGACAATGTGCGCGCCATCTTGGAGTTGCAAACCGACGAGCAAGGCCACGCCCTGTCATCGGCTGCGATTGAAAAACGCCTCGATGAACTGTTGGCCGATTTGCGTGTCGACCACCTGCGCAACTCCCCTGCCGTGGCCTTGTCGGGAGGCGAGCGCCGCCGGGTTGAAATTGCGCGTGCGCTGGCCACCGACCCGCGCTTTATTTTGTTGGACGAGCCTTTTGCGGGCATCGACCCGATCGCGGTGATTGAGATTCAGCGCATCATCGCCTTCCTGAAACAACGCGGCATTGGGGTGCTGATCACCGACCACAACGTGCGCGAAACGCTGGGCATTTGCGACCACGCCTACATCATCAGCGAAGGGCGCGTGCTGGCGGCCGGCACGCCCGATGAGATCGTCAGCAATGCCGATGTGCGCCGGGTGTATTTGGGCGAACACTTCCGCATGTGATGAACCAGCGTCGCCTCCACGACACGAGAACACAGCCATGAAACCCGGTCTGTCGCTTCGCATGTCCCAGCACCTGGCGCTCACGCCCCAGTTGCAACAATCGATTCGTCTGCTGCAACTGTCCACCCTGGAGTTGTCGCAAGAAGTCGACCAGATGCTGGACGAAAACCCGTTCTTGGAACGCAGCGAAGACGAAGCCCCCATGGAAGCGTTTGGGCTGGAGCAAAGCGACACCTATGTCAGCTTGGGCGACCGCGTGAGCGAAAGCGCCAGCACCACCAGCAGCAGCGACGACAACGCCAACGAAACCCGCGACGAAGCCGTGACCGATGTGGCCGAAAGCTGGGAAGGCGATGGCAGCGTGGACATGCGCCCAGACGACAGCGAATGGGGCGGCGATGCGGGGCCACGCCAAAAGAACGGCGAAGAGACGGCCGACGCCATCGACCTGGCCCGCAGCAGCGGCTCGCTCACCGACTTTTTGCACCGCCAAGCCTTGTCACTGCGCTTGTCGGAGATTGACCGAGCAGCGCTGCGCTTTTTGATCGAATCGCTGAACGACGACGGCTACCTCACCGACAGCCTGCCCGAGTTGGCCGCCAGTTTGGCGGGCACGGACGACGAAGAACAACTCGACGAACTGGTGCACCGTTTCACCGTGGCGCTGAGCTTGTTGCAATCGCTCGAGCCCGTGGGCGTGGGCGCGCGTGACTTGGCGGAATGCATGCGCATTCAAATCAAGGCCATGCTGAAAGAAGACCCTGAAGACGACATCGCACAAGCGGCATTGGCCATCTGCGCTCAGCCGCTCGAGATGCTGGCCAAACGCGATTTCAAACGCTTGGCTGTGGCCTGTGGGCTGGACGAGTCGGTGGTCAAAGCGGCCATCCCCTTCATTGCGCGGCTTGAGCCCAAACCCGGCCGGCCGTTTGTGCAAGCCGAGCAAAACGTCATCATCCCCGATGTGTTGGTGACCAACACCAGCAAATCGGCCACGCCCAAGTTTCGTGTGCAGCTCAATCCCGATGTCATGCCCAAACTGCGGGTGCACGACATTTATGCCAACGCGCTGCGCGGCGGCAAAGGCGACCACCACGCGGGCTTGCAACAGCGCCTGCAAGAAGCGCGGTGGTTCATCAAGAATATTCAGCAGCGCTTTGACACCATCTTGCGCGTGTCCACCGCCATCGTGGAACGGCAAAAGAATTTTCTGACGCACGGTGAATTGGCCATGCGCCCCTTGGTCTTGCGCGAGATTGCCGACGAGTTGGGCATGCACGAGTCGACCATCAGCCGCGTCACCACCGCCAAATACATGGCCACGCCGCAAGGCACCTTTGAGCTGAAATATTTCTTTGGCTCGGGGCTTGGCACCGACAGCGGCAGCGCCGCATCGAGCACCGCGGTGCGCGCCTTGATCAAACAATTTGTGGCCGCCGAAAAACCTGCCAAACCGCTGTCGGACAACCAGATTTCTGAAATGCTGAAAGAGCAAGGCATCGATTGCGCGCGCCGCACCGTGGCCAAATACCGCGAAGCCCTGAAGATCGCCCCTGCGAATTTGCGCAAAACCCTGTGAGATTGACTCAGTGAATTCATTGAACCTGTTCATGCCTTGCGCCGCTGGCGTCGAGGGCTTTTTGGCCGACGAGGTGCACGCCATCACCGGCCTCACAGGGCACGACTTGCTGACCGGGCGCGGGGGCGTCATGGCCCGTGCATCTTGGCGCGATGCGTTGCGCATCAACCTGCACAGCCGCCTCACCCAACGCGTCTTGGTGCAACTGTCGGTCACCGACTACCGCAGCGAAAACGACCTGTACCACGCCGCCAGCGAGGTGGCTTGGGAAATTTGGTTCACGCCCAAACAGACTTTCAAAATCGACATCACGGCGCAGCACAGCCCGCTGAACAGCCTGAACTTTGCGGCGCTGAAAATCAAAGACGCCGTGGCCGACCGCTTTCGCGCCAAGCGCGGCGAGCGCCCCAGCGTAGACACCGCCCGTCCCGATGTGCGCATTTATGCGCACCTCACACCCGAGACGCTCACGCTGTACATCGACACCTCGGGAGAGCCTTTGTTCAAACGGGGTTGGCGCACAGACAAAGGCGACGCCCCCTTAAAGGAAACCTTGGCCGCGGCCATGTTGGCGGCCAGCGGCTGGGATGCCACCGTGCCGCTGTACGACCCCTGCTGCGGCAGTGGCACCATTTCGATTGAGGCGGCACAAATCGCTTGCGGCATTGCGCCTGGTTTGCAGCGCCGCTTTGGCTTTGAAAAACTGTTGCCCTTCCAAAACCATGTGTGGCAAGGCCTGATTGAAGAAGCGCGCGATTTAGAGCACGCACCCACCGCCCCCGTTTTTGGCAGCGATGTGGCATTTCGCATGGTTGACTTTGCCGAGCGCAACGCCGAGCGCGCTGGCGTCTCGGGTGTGATCGAGTTCCGCGGGGGCGATGCCTTGCAGCGCATGCCACCCAGCGAAACCCCTGGCCTGATGCTGCTCAACCCGCCTTACGGCGAGCGGATTGCCGCCGCCGGTGTGGCGGGCCGTGGCCGCGACAGCTTTCAGCCGGGCGCATTGGCCGATGCCCGCGCCCAGCGGGGTGCTGCCAACCCCACACACCACCGCGAGACCGCACAGACCGACGACGGCGGTGATTTCTTTGCGCAACTGGCCAGCCACTGGAAGAAAAACTACAGCGGTTGGAGCGCCTGGATGCTCACGCCCGACTTGAAGCTGCCCAGCAAAATGCGCTTGAAGGAATCGCGCCGCGTGCCCCTGTGGAACGGCCCCATCGAATGCCGCCTGTTCCGTTTTGACATGATCAAAGGCAGTCTCAAGCGCCCATCCACAGACTCGCCGAACGACGCTCTTTCTGGGCCTTCAGGCCCTGCCAACGCCACCCCATGAACCCCGCTTCGGCCGACAGCACGCCCGCACGCCGCGTGTTGGACACCAACATCGTGCTGGACCTGTGGGTGTTTGACGAACCCCAGGCCGAAGCCCTGCGCGAGAGCGTCGAGCGCGGCCACACGCATTGGCTGGCCACTGCCGCCATGCGCGAAGAGCTGGCGCGCGTGCTGGCTTACCCCCAAATTGTGAAACGCCTCACGCACCGCGCGCTGCCGGCCAGCGCGGTGTTGGGCCAATTTGACCGTTGGGCGCAACTGCAGCCCGATGCCCCCAAAGCCCCGTGTGTCTGCAAAGACCCGGACGACCAAAAATTCATTGATTTGGCCGTGTGCCACAGCGCAGCGTTGCACAGCAAAGACCACCATGTCTTGTGCATGCGCAAGCGACTGGAGCGCTGCGGGGTGGCACTCAACCCCACACCCATCGCCTGAAAACCCCTTCGCCCCCTGAGAAACCTTTTGCTCTGAAGAGAACCCCCATGAACACCACTGCAGGCTTGGAAGCCGAAGACTTTGACACCCTCGACAACATTTTGGACGACTTGCGCGAGCGCTTTGAAGAAACGCCGCAGTGGGAATTTTGTGAGGGCTTTATGGCGGCGCTGGTCTGCAGTCGGCGCGCCATTCCCGTGGACGAATGGCTGCCCATGTTGCTGGGCATCGACGGGGATGAACCCGAAGGCGGCAGCTTTGCCGATGCTGCGCAACGCGCGCAATTTTTGGCACTGTGGCAGCGGCGGTTTGACGAGGTTCGTCTTGCGCTGGACACCCCGGTCGAAGCCCTTGACGACGACAAAGCTTATGCCCCAGAAGTGATGGATGTGCGCGGCGCCATCGCTTCGTTGCCGCCCGAAGAGCGGGAAGAAATTGACGACAGCGAGATCCCTGCATTTGCCCAAGTGTGGGCCTTGGGCTTTATGTTTGCTGTTGAAAACTGGCCCGACGAATGGGCCGCGCCCAAAGACAAAGACGCCGCCAAGTGGCACGATTTGTCGTTGGAAGCCATCGTGGCCTTGACCGAAGACGACGCGGACGTGCCGACCCTGTCGGCCTTGTCAGAGGACGGCCCGCCCAGCGTGAGCGAGAACCGGCTGAACGCTTATGGTGAAGCGCTGTGGGCGGTGTATGACTTGCGCGAAATTTGGCGCAACATTGGGCCGCGTGTGGCGCAAGTCATCAAAGACGCAACGCCCGGCCGCAACGACCCCTGCTCTTGCGGCAGCGGCAAAAAATACAAAAAGTGCTGCGGCGCTTGAATACACCGCAAGCTGCACCACGCTCTAGAAGCGCCCCTTCAGCCTCACACCATCCACGCGGCCAGTGCGTCGCTGGTGGCTTGGGACAACTCTTCGGGAATGAAATGGCCCGCCGCCATCAACTGCCCTTGCACTTGGCCCGCGCATTGCGCTTGCCATAAATCAACCGGCGCAAACATGCGGTTAACCACGCCGCGATCACCCCACAAGACCAGCGTGTCGCAGGCGATTTTGTCGCCGCGTTGGCGGCTCTCGTAGTCATGTTGCAAATCAACGCCGGCGCTGGCCCGGTAGTCTTCGGCCGCGCTGTGAATGGCAGCCGACCAGCCTTGGCGGTTCAACGTCGGGTTGCAAAAAGCGCGCTCGTATTCGGCCAAGGCCTCGGGCTCGATGTAGCCCAGGCCCTGGCTGCCCCAACCGCCCAACTTGGCATGCAGATAGGCTTTGGGGTTGCCGCCAATCATGGTCTCGGGCAGTGGCGCGGGCTGGGTCAGGTGAAACCAGTGGTAATAGGCCTGCGCAAAAGCAAAGTACGGGTCGGCCACTGGGCCCGCGACGGCTGGCGCCTTGCCCCAATGCGCACCGTACATGTCGAGCGTGGGGGCGATGTCAATCACGCAAAGTTTGCGCACACGGCTGGCATGGTCTAACGCCAGTCGGTGCGCGACTCGGCCACCCCGGTCATGGCCGCACAAAAAGAAATCGTCAACGCCCAGCGCATCGAGCAATCCGATGATCTCTTGCGCCATGGCACGTTTGCTGTAGTGCGCGTGCTGGGTGTCGCCCACTTCGTGCGACGAGTCACCATAGCCACGCAAGTCGGGCATGACCAAACGATAGCGGCCGCGCAGCTGTTGGGCCACGCGGTGCCACATGACATGGGTTTGCGGAAAACCATGCAACAACACCAACACCGGCAGATGGGTTTGCTCGTTCCAATCGGCGCTGCGCCGATAACACACGGGCAAACCGGCGACCTCGGGGGTCAGCCGCTCGAAGCCGTCAAACCAAGCCATCAGTCGACCTTGGCACCCGAGGCCTTCACGACCTCGGCCCACTTTTTGTGTTCGGCTTCAATCAAGGCGGCAAATTGAGCGGGCGTGTTGCCGCTGGGAATGGCACCCAATGTGGCCAAGCGCTCTTTCATGGCCGGAGAAGCGAGTGACTTGGCCACCTCTTGTTGGATGCGGTTGACCACATCGACCGGCGTGCCCGCGGGGGCCAACAGACCAAACCAACTGCTGGCCTCAAAGCCTTTCAGGCCGGCCGCTTCTTCAACGGTGGGCAATTCAGGTATGGCGGCAGAGCGCTGGCTGCTGGTCACCGCCAACGCTTTGATCTTGCCAGCCTTGATGAGCTGCATGGCCGAGGGCAAGTTGTCAAACATGACATCCATACTGCCACCGGCCAAATCCATCAGCGCAGGGCCCGAGCCGCGATAAGGAATGTGCGTCATGAAGGTGCGGGTTTGGGACTTGAACAACTCGCCCGCCAAGTGGATGGAAGTGCCATTGCCACTGGAAGCCATGTTGAGCTTGCCGGGGTTGGCGCGCGCGTATTGGATGAAATCGTTGACGGTGTTGATCTTGTTGGCCGCCGCTTTGTCGGCATTGATCACCATGACGTTGGGCACGCCGGCCACCAAGGTGATGGGGGCAAAGTCTTTGAAGGGATCGTAGGGCAACTTGGCATACAAAGCGCGGTTAATGCCGTGGGTGCCCACCGTGCCCATGAGCAGGGTGTAGCCGTCACCGGGCGACTTGGCCACTTGCTCGGTGCCCAGGTTGCCACCGGCGCCGCCTTTGTTTTCAATGACAAATTGTTGGCCAAAGGCTTTGGCCAAATCGGGCGCGATGGCGCGCGCCAAAATATCGGTGGTGCCGCCAGGCGCAAAGGGCACCACAATTTTGACCGGCTTGTTGGGCCACGCCGATTGCGCCCACGCCAACGAAGTGCCCGACAAGACGATCGCGGCCACTACACGCAACAGCGGTCGGCGCGAAACATCTGCAAAAGTTGGAAGGGCTGAAACAACAGAACGATCGGGCATGAGGATCTCCTTGCGAATGGTCAATCCATGATGCCACTGCCGCGCGCCAAGGCTGTCGCGCAGGCGAAGTGGGGGGCGAGATTTAAGGGTTTGTCCCGGTCAACAGGGCCAGCAATGCGGGCTTTTGGACTTTGCCGAGAGCACTTTTGGGCAGCGCGTCGCGGAACTCCACACGCCGTGGCAACTTGAACCGCGCGATGCGCGATTGCAAGTGCGCCAACACCACCTCGGCGCTCAAACTCTGGCCCGCTGCATCGGTGGTTTTGACCAACACGGCCACGGGCACCTCGCCCCAACGGGCATCGGGCAAGCCCAGCACCGCGCACTCGGCCACGCCGGGTAAGGTGATCAACTGGTTTTCGATTTCTGCCGGGTAAATGTTTTCGCCGCCCGAGATCACCATGTCTTTGCTGCGGCCCACGATGGTGATGCAACCATTCTCGGCACGTTGTCCCAAATCGCCCGAATGGAACCAGCCGTCTTGCAAACCCAGACCCGTATGGGCGGCGTCATGCGCAACGCCGTGAGGCTGTAAGGGCTCTGCTCCCACGGCCTCTGCGGGACGGCACCAATAACCTTGCATCACATTGGGCGCACGCAGGCAGAGTTCGCCCGTGGTGCCGTGGGGCACTTCATGCCCTGCGGCGTCGACAAACTTCACTGCGGCTTCGGGTTGAGGCCAGCCAGAAGCGCCCACATGGGCAAAGGCCTCTGACAAACGCAACACCACCGAGACCGGCCCGGTTTCGGTGGTGCCATACACCTGCCCCACCGGTACGCCACGCGCATGCAAGGTCTCCAGATAAGCCACGGGCACAGTAGAAGAGCCGGTCATGATGCCGCGCAAACACGCCAATGATGTGCTGGCCCAACGTGGGTGCTCAAACAACGCACGCATCGTGGCGGGCACCAGCAAAGACAAAGTGGGCTGACTGATCGCCAACTCGTCTAGCCACGCTGTGGGCTCAAAGCGCGGGTGCAGCACCACCTCCACCCCGTTCAGCAAAGCGGGCAAGGTTTGAATGCACAGCCCCCCCACATGAAACAGCGGCAGGGTGGACAGCACTTTGTCGGGCTGTTGCGGGTGGCTGTTGGGCGAGCGAAATTCGTGCGCCCAAGCACTGGCCCGCGCATTGGCCATCAAGGCCGCTTGCGTGTGCACGGCCCCCTTGGGCAAGCCGGTGGTGCCTGAGGTGTAGACCAACAGCACGGGCCATTCGGCCTGCACCTCGGGCAAGGGCAGGCCGCGCGGCGATGACGTGGCAATCAAGGGGTCGTGGTGGGTGTGTCGCAAACCGGTTCGCTGCAAGGCTTGCGCCATCGCGCTGTGCGGGGTGTCATGCACCAAGAGCACGGGCGCTGCATCGTCGATGACTTGCTGCAACTCGGGCACGGCCAAGCGAAAGTTGAGCGGCAAAAAAATCGCCCCCAAACGGGCGCAAGCCACCAAGGTGACCAATTGCAACTCGTGGTTCAAACCCAAATAAGCCACCCGCTGTCCGGGCTGAATGCCCCAGTCGGCCTGCAAGCGGGCGGTGACGCGCTCAACCCGCCGCCACAGCTTGGCAAAGTCATACGCCAGGGTACCACCGGCTTGGTGCTCATCGCCACGAAAAGTGATGGCGGGGTGCGCGCCACTGGCTTGCGCAATTTGCGCCAAGCGAGCCGCTAACGGGCTGGTTTCAAGGCCTGGCGTCATTCGTCTTTTTCACCGGGTTCGTACAGCGCTTCGCGGCCGATGCGGTCCATGCACAACTCGGCAGTCCACGGCAACATGAGCGAGCCACAACGGGCATCGCGGTACAGGCGCTCCAAGGGCAGGCTTTTCAGCATCGACTGCCCGCCGCAAGTGCGGATGGCCAAGCGCGCAATGTCTTGCGCGTTTTCCATGATGGTGTACTGCGCGGCATAGGCCCGCAGGCGAGTGGATTTGCTGGGGTCGACCTTGGCGTCTTCAATCGCCCGCAAAAACAGGTTGCGGGTTTGCTCGAGCTTGATGAACATTTCGGCCACAGCAATCTGTTTGGTGGCGAACTGGCGGCGCTTGACAGCGCCGGTGCCCGGCATCTCGCCACGCAAATAGGCCACGGTGAAGTCGTACGCCGCTTGCGCGATGCCCATGTAAGTCGGCGAGAGCGTCATGAACATGTGGGGCCAGCGGCTGGCCGCTTGAAAGTACAGACCCTGCGGCATGAGGGCGGCATCGTCCGGCACAAACACGTCTTTGAAGACCAAATTGCGTGACACCGTGGCGCGCATGCCCAAGGGGTCCCAGTCGCCTTCTACCGTGAGGCCGGGGGCGGTGCGGGGCACGGCCAAATACAGCGTATCGCGC
Source organism: Comamonadaceae bacterium (assembly GCA_027488255.1). Classification (GTDB taxonomy): domain Bacteria; phylum Pseudomonadota; class Gammaproteobacteria; order Burkholderiales; family Burkholderiaceae_C; genus Limnohabitans_A. The sequence continues at coordinate 104,915 of JAIYBZ010000026.1, forward strand.
CGAGAAAGATCGGCGTTTTCTTTTTTCTCGGTGCACAACACGCCAAAAAAATCAGCGGCATCGGACAGCGAGGCAAAAATCTTTTTGCCATTGACCTTCCAGCCGCCCGGCACCTTGACCGCCAAGGTGCCAAAGGGTTGCGCCCCCGCTGCGGCTGCGCCGCCTTCTGAAAACGGCTGCGCATAAATGGCCCCGTCTTTCACCACGCGGGCAAAGTGCGTGGCCTGGTGCGTGCGGTGGGTGGCCCGCTGCTCGGGCGTCATTTCCAGGTCTTCGGACAGCAAGCCGCTCCAGAGCATGGTGCAGACATGCATGTTGAACGTGAGCGCCGTGGCACCACAGTAGCGCCCGATCTCGGCCGAGACCATTGCGTAAGTGGCGTAGTCCGCACCCAGACCGCCGTGCGCTTCGGGCACACACAGCGCCAGCAAGCCCGACGCGCGCAAATCGTCGTAGTTGGCAAACGGAAACTGCGCCTCGCGGTCGAGCTGCGCCGCGCGGGGTGCGAACTTCTCGCGGCCCAGTTGTCGGGCCAACGCCATCAGCTGTTGCTGTTTTTCGGTCAGGGGGTAATCGTCGCCACAAATCGGCATGACGGTGGGCAGGGGGTTGGAAAGGTTGTTCGGCATGGTCTTGTCTTGCACGTCGCTCATGGTTTTACGTCTTTCAAGAATTTTTCGAGTTCGGCGTTGAACGCCTCGGGCTGCTCGTAATGCAGCAAATGGCCCGCGTCGGCCAAACAGGCGTAGCGCGCATCGGGAATTTTTTGCGCCATGCGTTCCATCACGGCAGGCGGCGCCGTGCGGTCGTGCGCTGCGGCCAAGCACAACGCCGGCACGTTGAGGGTGGACAAGGCGGCGCGTTGCTCGAACTGCACCAGCGCCTGCAAGGCGGCGCGGTAGGTGTGGGGCGGCACAGCCGACATGCTTTGGTGCGCCGACTTCAATTGGGCGGGGATCGCGTTGGCCTGATCTGCACCAGGTGCGGCCATGGTGGGGATCAGCTTGTCAGCGATGTCGCCCATGGTTTTGCCTGCTTCCAACGGCGCCAAGCGCTGCGCCAAAAACTGCTTTTGAAAATCACCGTCGGAGTTGCCAAAAGCCGGGCTAGTGGCGGCCAGCAGCAGGCCCTTGATGCGCTCTGGCTTTTGCGTCCAACCTTGCAAGGCGACCATCGCGCCCATGCTGTGTCCCACCAAGACAGCGTGATCGATGTGCGCCGCGTCCAGCATCTGCCACAAGGCTTGTGCCAAGTGGTCGAAGTCATAAGGGCTGACCATGGCGCTGTCGCCATAGCCGGGCATGTCCCAGGCCAGGCTGCGCCAGCCCAATGAGGCTACATGCGCTTGCTGCGGGACCCATCCGTGCCGGCCACCGCCCACGCCGTGCAAGAACACCACGGCGGGCTGAGTGGGCAAACCCAAGTCGGTGAATGCAGGCGGGGTCATCTCAACGCTTTGCTCATGTCAACGCCGCGTTCACGACCTGACCGGCGTCCACCACCACGGTGTCATCCAAGCGAATGGTGCAGCCGCGCATCGGCAAATCGAAATGCCCCAGGGTGTGGCGGCCCGCTACTTCGTTGGCCCCGGTGGAGTACAAAAAGTTGCCGGCAAAGGCGCGCAATTCGGTGCCGTTGCAATCGCGCTTGTCGTAAAACGCCATCGCGTCCCAACGCGCCGCCGGGTTCAGGCCAAAGCCCACATGCGAAACCGCATAGGCGGCGCGGTGGCCCTCGGCCTCTTCCCAAGCTTTGTAGTAGCCGCGCATCATGTCCACATCCACGCCCTGCCCGTCGATGGCAACCACGCTGTCGTTTTCGATGGTCAGGCGAATCGTGTCGCGCAGATAAGTTTTGAAGGTCAGGTTCACATCACCCGGGGCCATGACCAAGGTGCCGTTGACGCTGCCTGCCGGGGGAAACGCCAGCGCCAGCCCTGCTGGCCAGTGCGAGACCATGCCGGGCTTGGGGCAGAAACCCCAGACACCGCCGACCACAGCTTGTTGGTCGCCCTGTTTCAGGTTCACGCGCAGGTCGGTGCCAGCCGCAGATGTCACATGCATGTGTTGTGCGGCGCGGAGCTTTTTCATGGCCGAGCGCACCACGCCTTCCAGCGCGGGATCGGGCACGGTGCGTTCCAAAATTTCGGGGTGCTCATTGGACACCATCAACAAGCGCGGCATGTGCCCGTCCACGCCTTTCATGATGGTGGGCAACTCGGGGGCGTGCAACAAACCCTCAACGGTGCAATCGACCACCATGTCGACTCGCGCCAGCGCGGCCACCACCGGACCCAACTGCGCAATGGCATCACTGGCGCCCGTGGAGCGCACCGGCGCGGGGGCATTCAGCGTGGGCGTGGTGAGGGTCAGCTCAAACACTTTGGCGCCCAAGCTTTCCAAGGCCAAGCGGGCCAACTCGACGTTGACCCGGCGCGATTGGGTTTCGGCCAAAATGGCCACCACCTCACCGGGCTGCACCTTGCACAGCGTGAAGGTGCGGCTGAACGCCGCGAGCCATTTGTGCTCGATCTTTTCTACCAGCATGCTTGTCTCCTTGGCTTGCAGGGCTGAATGGCTCACCTGCAGGCATGAATGGCCAGTTTATATGAAAATTCATGCAATTCAACTATGATTCCCCCATGCACCCAGCGCCCCCACCCCACATCAAAGCACAGAGCCCAGACTTTGAGACGCCACATTTCAAGCAGGCTTTGTCGCGCTTTGCCACGGGCGTGACCGTCATCACCACGTTTGCGCCGGGCGCAGCCAAGGGCGACTCGGCCAGCAGCAGCTTTGTGGGCATCACCGCCAGTTCATTCAACTCGGTGTCGCTCTCGCCCCCGCTGGTGCTTTGGAGCCTGGGGCTGGGCGCCAGCAGCGCACCGTTGTTCCATGCGGGCACGCACTATGTGGTGAATGTGCTGGCCGCCGATCAACTGGAGGTGTGCAACCGCTTTGCCTTTGGCAAGGGCGACCGCTTTGCCGACACCGCTTATTCGTTGGGCGAATCGGGTTTGCCTATTTTGGACGGGGCCTTGGCTTGGTTTGAATGCCACAACCGCAGCCGGCACGAAGAAGGCGACCATGTGATTTTTGTGGGCGAGGTGGAGCGCTGCGGTTTCAGCGACGCCACCGCGCCACTGGTCTACCAAGGCGGGCAATTCAGTTCGACGGCACCTCTGAACAAGACACAGCCATGACCCACGAGCCAGGCTTTGTCGACGACTACCTGGCCTACTTGTTGGCCCGCGCCAGCCATTTGATTTCAAGCGAATTTCACGCCGTGGTCGAGGCCAGCGGCCTCAGCCTGATGGAATGGCGCGTGATGGCCAGTTTGTCAGGCAAGGACAGTTTGAGCATCAACGAACTCGCCAGCATCGTGCTGGCCAAACAACCCACCGTGACCAAACTGGTGGGCCGCATGCAAGACACAGGGTGGGTCAAGCGCATTGATGCATCGCACGACAAACGGCAAAGCCTGGTGAGCCTCACGGCCGCAGGTCGGCGCAAAGTGCAACCCCTGCTGAAGCAAGCCAAGGTGCACGAAGCGCAGGTGGTGTCTGACTTGGGGTCGGACTCGGCGGATCTACTTAAGCAGATGTTGGAGAGCTTGATTGAGGGGCATGGCCGTGCTTGATGGCGCTAAGGAACATCCGAAATTTTTTCTGCTTTAGTTTGACCGGTTGAATTACGCATCGTCAGCGCGACACCCACAACAAACGCTTACATCGAGTGGCTCAGATCAGCCCAAATCTGTCGATCAATTCAGGCTTTATACAACTTCTCACACTGTCCTTTTCCGTTCACTCCGGCACCACCGCCGTCACCTCAATCTCTACCAACGCACGGTCTTCCACCAAATCCGCCACTTGCACCAGCGTCATGGCGGGGTAGTTTTTGCCGATGACTTCCTGGTAGACCTTGCCCAGCTCTCTGCCGCGTGCGAGGTATTCCTTTTTGTCTTTGACGTACCAAGTCATGCGCGCCATGTGTTGCGGGCCAGCGCCGGCACACGCCAGGGTATCGATGATGTTTTGCAGAGCTTGGCGGCACTGGGCAACAAAGTCATCGGTTTCAAATTGGGCTTGGCCATTCCAGCCAATCATGCCTGCCACAAACACCATGCGGCCACGCGCTTCGATGCCGTTGGCGTAGCCTTTGGCGGGGGCCCAGCCTTCGGGTTGTAAGACATTGAACATGGTGGCTCCTTAAGAAATTTGACGCAGCTTAAAGCGCTGAAGCTTGCCGGTTTCGGTGCGTGGCAAGGTTTCCAAAAAGACCACTTTGCGCGGGTACTTGAACGGGGCGATAGCTTGCTTGACGTGTTCTTGCAAGGTTTTTTCCATCGCTGCATCGCCGGTGTGCCCCGGCTTGAGCACCACAAAGGCCTGCACGATTTGGCCGCGGTCTGAGTCAGGCATGCCCACCACGCCACACTCGAACACGGCGGGGTGTTGCAACAAAGCGCCTTCCACTTCAGGGCCGGCGATGTTGTAGCCGGCCGAGATGATCATGTCGTCGTTGCGCGCTTGGTAGCTGAAGTAGCCGTCCGCATCCATGACAAAGGTGTCGCCGGGCAAGTTCCAGCCGTCTTTCACATAGTCGTGTTGGCGCGGGTCGTCTAAATATTTACAGCCCGTGGGGCCTCTCACCGCAAGCCTACCGACTGTGCCGGGTGGCACGGGCTGCATGTCGTCGTCGACAATTTGCGCCGCATAGCCGGGAACCACTTGCCCGATGCTGCCGGGGCGCACTTTTTGGCCCGCGCTGGAAATGTAGATGTGGATGACTTCGGTGCCGCCAATGCCGTCGGTCATTTCGATGCCGGTGGCTTGCTTCCACAATTGGCGCGTCGCGTCGGGCAAGGCCTCTCCTGCCGAGACCGGGTGGCGCAAGGTGCTCAGGTCATGTTGCGCGGCCAACAGCGCCATTTGCCGGTACATGGTGGGTGCGGTGTAGCACTGCGTGGCGCCGTATTTGGCAATGGTTTTGAGCAGCGTTTCGGGGGTGTGCTTTTCAAGCAGCACCACACTGGCGCCATATCGCAAGGGAAACGCCAACAACCCGCCGAAGCCAAACGTGAAGGCAATGGGCGGTGTGCCGCAGACCACATCGTCTTCGCCCATCTGCAAGATATGGCGCGGGAACAAATCGCACATGGCCAGCACATCGCGGTGGAAGTGCATGGTGCCCTTGGGCTTGCCGGTGGTGCCGCTGGTGAATGCGATCAGGCACACATCGTCACGACTGGTGGCATGCGGCGTGTACGTCCCACTGTGCTGGGGCATGCGTTGCATTCTTTGCTCTAGGCCATCGGCTGCTTCACTGCGAAAGACCACCATTTGCTTAAGGCCGGGCACATGGCTCGCATGGCCAGGAGTCATGCAATGCTGAAGCTCGTCGCTTAATAAGTGGTCACACAGCGCAGCGCTGACCTGCGCCTTGTCGAGGATCTGCGCCAACTCGCCTGCACGCAACAGCGGCATGGTGGGCACGGCGACCAAGCCGGCCTTGATGGCGCCCAGCACGCACGCGGCCATCATGGGGCTGTTGCCGCCACGCAGCAAGATGCGGTTGCCGGGCACCAAGCCCATGTCTTGCGTCAGCACTTGGGCGATGCGGTCGGTTTGATCTTTCAGCTGGGCATAGGTCCAGCTGAAGTCACCCGAGTGGGTGGCGAAATCGCTCACGCCATGCAGCGCAATGCGATCGCCCCGGCCGGCCTGCACATGCCGGTCGACCAACTCCACGGCGCAATTGAGCATCGCCGGGTAATCCAACTCGGGTCGGTCGGCGAAGAACACGGGCCATTGGTCTTTGGGCGGCAGGCGGTCGCGCGCAAAACTGTCGGTGTGGCTGCTGGGCAGCAGGGTATTCCAGTCGCTCATATCAACCTTTCAACAAGTCTTTGCCAATGATCAGTTGCTGCACTTCGGTCGCGCCCTCGTAGATGCGCAGCGCCCGGATCTCGCGGTACAGCGACTCCACCATCACGCCCTTTTTCACCCCCATGCCGCCGTGCATTTGCACCGCCATGTCGATGATCTGCTGTGCGTTTTCTGTCGCGGCCATCTTGGCCATGGCGGCTTCGCGGGTGATGCGTGCGCCTTGGTCGCGCAGCCAAGCGGCGCGGTAGGTCAAGAGCGTGGCGGCATCCAACATCGTGGCCATTTGCGCGATCTTGGTCTGGGTGATTTGAAAGTCGCCCAAGCTTTGACCAAACATTTTGCGTGAGCGCGCCCACGCGATGGACTCGTGCAAGGCGCGCCGGCCAAAGCCCAATGCTGCTGCGGCGACCGAGGTGCGGAACACATCCAGCGTGGCCATGGCCACCTTGAAGCCTTGGCCTGCCTCACCAATGCGCTGACTGGCGGCCACCTTGCATTGGTCAAACTTGAGCGTGGCCAGCGGGTGCGGCGCCACCACATCGATGCGCTCTTCAATGCTCAAACCCGGCGTGTCGGCATCCACAATGAAGGCGCTGATGCCCCGCGCACCCGGCGCTTCACCCGTGCGTGCGAACACCACATAAAAATCGGCAATGCCACCATTGCTGATCCATGTCTTGCGGCCATTCAGCACATAGCCGTCTGCCGTGGCGGTGGCACTGCATTGCATGGCCGCGACATCCGAGCCGGCCTCGGGCTCGCTGAGTGCAAAAGCCGACAAAGCTTGGCCCGATGCCACACGCGGCAGATAGCGCTGCTTTTGTTCAGCGGTGCCCAACAAGCTGATGGCCCCAGTGCCCAAGCCTTGCATCGCAAAAGCAAAATCGGCCAAGCCATTGTGAAAGGCCAATGTCTCGCGCAACAGGCACAGCTGACGCGTGTCGATCGCATCCGATGCGGCCCCATAGGCCGTGCCAGACACGGCATGCTTGAGCCAACCCCCGTCGCCCAGCAGGCGCACCAGGCGGATGCATTCGGCGTCGACCGCGTCGCGGCTTTCGTCGTGGTGCGCTCCGGCCAAGTGGATGGCACACCAAGCATCCAAGCGCGATTTGAAGTCGCGGTGGCTGTCGTTAAAGAAAGGCCAATCGAGTTCAGCGGGATGGGCCATTTCAATCTCCTTCAAACACCGGCGTTTGCTTGGCCACAAAGGCGTGATAAGCCCGGTGGAAATCGTTGGTGGCCATGCAGATGGCTTGGGCCTGCGCTTCGGCCTCGATGGCTTCGTCTACGCCCATATTCCACTCTTGCTGCAGCATTTTTTTGGTGATGCCGTTGGCAAAGGTGGGGCCGGCCACCAGTTGGGCGGCCATGGCCTGTGCATCGGTCAACAAGGTGTCGACCCCACACACACGGTTGTAAAAACCCCAACGCTCGGCCTCCAAGGCTCCCAAGCCACGCCCGGTGAACAACAATTCCCCGGCGCGACCCTGTCCAATGATGCGCGGCAACAAAGCGCACGCGCCCATGTCGCAACCCGCCAAGCCAACCTTATTGAACAAAAAGTAGGTCTTGCTGCGCTCGGTGCCATAGCGCAGGTCCGAGGCCATGGCCAAGATGGCTCCGGCACCCGCGCACACGCCATCGATGGCCGCAATGATGGGCTGCGGACAGGCTCGCATGGCTTTCACCAAATCGCCCGTCATGCGCGTAAAGCTGAGCAAGCCGGGCATGTCGAGTTGCGTCAACGGACCAATGATTTCGTGCACATCGCCGCCCGAGCAAAAGTTGCCACCCTCTCCCGTGATGACCACGGCATGGATGTCGGGGGCGTAGACCAGCGCCCTGAAAAAGTCGCGCAACTCGGCATACGAATCAAACGACAAGGGGTTTTTGCGTTCGGGTCGGTTCAGGCTGACGGTGGCGACACCGGCTTGCACCGACAACAAAAAATGTTCGGGCTGGTATTGCGCCATCGGCTGCTTGTGTCGTGGCAATTGGTGCGGCTTGCCAGGCAAATATTTGGGGCTCATGACTTCTCCTCAGACAGAGTGGGGGTTCCAGATTTCAAGGTGCCCAGCAAGCTGTGCAATTGCTGCTGTTGGCGTGCGGACAGTGGGGCCAGCAACTCCACCACCCAGCCTTCGTGCGCTTGGGCCATCGCCGCAAAAGCGCTGCGCCCAGCAGGGGTCAGGCGGACGGTGTAAGAGCGCCTGTCGGTGGCTTGCATTTGGCGCACCACCAGTTGCTCTTTTTCCAATTGGTCCACGATGCTGGTGACGTTGCCTCCCGTCACCATCATGCGGCGCGACAACTCGCTCATCGACAGCCCATCGGCCTCACGCTCCAGCTGGGCCATCAGGTCAAAGCGCGGCAAGGTGATGCCAAACTGCTCGCGCAAACGCTGTCGAATGGTGTCCTCAATTCGGGTGCAGGCCGACAACAAGCGCAGCCACAAACGCAAAGAGGCGTGGTGGTCGGCGTGGGCGCGCACTTCCATATCAATCGGCGCGTTCATGCCACCAACTCCCCACCATCAATCGCAATGGCTTGGCCATTGATGGCCCCACTGCCCTCTGCACACAACCACAGCACGCTTTGCGCCACTTCAGAGGGTTGCACCAAGCGCTGTTGCGGGTTGCCTGCGGCCAAGGCCTTGCGCGCCTCGGCTTCGCTCTTGCCTGTTTTTTGCATGATGTTGTGAATCGCATCGCGCACGATTTCGGTCTCGGTATAGCCGGGGCAAATGGCGTTCACCGTCACGCCTTTGCGCGCCAACTCGATCGCCAGCGCCTTGGTCAGCCCCACCACACCGTGTTTGGCCGCGACATAAGCGCTGACATAGGCATAGCCTTTCAGCCCCGCAGTGCTGGCGATGTTGATGATGCGCCCCGGTGTGCCGCCGCCCTCAGCACTGGCCGCGTCGAGCATGCCCGGCAGCACGGCCTGGATGCAGTGGTAGGTGCCGGTGAGGTTGACGTTCAGCATCTGCTGCCACAGCGTGGCATCGGTTTTGCCAAACGGCTGGCTGTGCGCTTGGCCCGCGTTGTTCACCAAAATGTGCACAGGGCCAAAACGCGCTTGCGCTTGCTGCACGGCCGCCTCGACCGAATGGGCATCGGCCACATCCATCGGGGCAATCAAGACCGCCACATCGGGCACGTGGACGCGCAAGTTTTCGGCTTGGGCTTGCAGCTTGTCTTGCGAGCGGCCACACAGCGTGAGCCTGCAGCCCCCTGGCGTTTGCGCCAGCGCCAGCGCGATGGCAGCCCCAATGCCCGAGCCCGCGCCCGTGATGAGGGCATGGCGTTGCGTCATGTCAATCTCCTTTGCTGGGCGCTTGCAAAGACTGCTGGGCACGCTCTCGGGCAAACCCCGCCTCCAGTTGCGGCTTGCCCGAGACATAAGGTGCAGGCCACGCCAGATCTTTGAAGCCAATGCGCGCGGCTTCGGTCAAGGTCCATGCCGGATTGGCCAAGTGCGGACGGGCCACGGCACACAAGTCGGCGCGCCCTGCAGCCAAGATGCTGTTGACGTGGTCGGCCTCACTGATGGCCCCCACCGCCATCGTCGCGATGCCGGCTTCTTGGCGAATGCGATCGGCAAACGGGGTTTGGTACATGCGCCCGTAAGTGGGTTTTTGCAACGCACTGACTTGGCCCGATGAGCAGTCGATCATGTCGGCCCCTGCGGCTTTGAAAGCGCGCGCGATCTCCACCGCATCGGTGGGGGTGATGCCGCCCTCCACCCAATCGTGGGCTGAAATGCGCACCGACAGAGGCAAATGCGCGGGCCAGGCTTGGCGCACCGCTGCAAACACTTCCAGCGGATAACGCAAACGGTTGGCCAGCGAGCCGCCGTAATCGTCGGTACGCAGATTGGTCAATGGGCTGATAAAGCTCGACAACAAATAGCCGTGTGCACAGTGCAACTCGAGCCAATCAAAACCGGCTTGAGCGGCGCGCACAGTGCAGGCCACAAACTCGGCCGTGATGCGATCCATGTCGGCCCGGTCCATGGCGCGCGGCACAGCACCATGGGACAGATAGGGCAGAGGCGATGCGGCCAGCAAAGGCCAGTTGCCCTCCGGGTCATCCTGGGGCAGCGGCTGGTCCATGCCGGCACCTTGCCAAGGGCGGCAAGTCGAGCCTTTGGGGCCCGCATGGCCAATTTGCAAACCGATTTTGGCGTCGCTTTGCTGGTGCACCCAATCGGTGATGCGCTTGAAGTCGGCGGTGTGTTGGTCGCTCCACAGGCCCGGGCAACCGTGCGTGATGCGGCCATCGGCACTGGGTGAAGTCATCTCCACCATCACCAGCCCCGCGCCGCCCATGGCCCGCGCGCCCAAGTGCACCAAGTGGTAGTCGCCGACACGGCCATCGGTGGCCTTGTATTGCGCCATGGGCGAGACCACCACACGGTTTTTGAGCGTCACCGAGCGCTGGGTGTAGGGCGTGAACATGGGCGGCCGCAAAAACTTTTCGCCCTTTGGCAAGGCAGTGCGCGCGGCAAACCAGGCCTCATAGCCTTCCAGCCATGCGGGATCTCGCAGGCGCAAATTTTCGTGGCTGATGCGCTGGCTGCGGGTCAGCATGGAGTACATGAACTGATCGGGCTCCAGTTGGTCGCAATAGCGATCTCCACACACCTCAAACCATTCCATGGCGTTCCATGCGGCGTTTTGCAGGCGAATGACATCGATCTCGCGCACCGCTTGGTAGTGCCGCAACACCTCTGGAATGTGATCACGGGTGTCGCCCAAGGCCTTGAACTGGCGCACCAACTCGATCGCGTCTTCAAGCGCCAGCTTGGTGCCTGAGCCGATGGCAAAGTGCGCGGTATGCACCGCATCGCCCATCAACACCACATGGCTGTTGCCATTGAAGTGCGACCATTGGGCGCACTTGACGCGCTGAAAATTGAGCCAAGCTGAACCGCGCAAATGGCGGGCATTGGTCATCAGCTTTTCGCCTTGCAAATTTTTCGCAAACAGTTTTTCGCAAAACTCGATCGAGGCATCGGGGCCGGCTTTGTCCAAACCATGCGCCAGCCAAACGTGCTCGGGGCACTCGACGATGAAGGTCGAAGTTTGGGTGTCGAATTTGTAGACGTGGGCTTGAAACCAACCGTGCTCGGTCTTTTCAAATAGAAAGGTGAACGCGTCGTACTGGCGGTTGGTACCCAACCAAATATAGCGATTGGGCCGTGTCACGATGTCGGGCTGAAAGACCTCGGGCAGGCGACTGCGCACACGCGAATTGATGCCATCGCTGGCGATGATCAGATCGGCATCCGGGAAGTCCAAGTCCGACTCTGCGTCTTGCTCAAACAACAATTGCACGCCCAATTGCTCACAACGCGCCTGCAAAATATTGAGCAATTTTTTGCGGCCAATACCGACAAAACCATGGCCCCCAGAGCGAATCACGCGGTCTTTGAAATGCAGCTCAATGTCGTCCCAATGGTTGAACGCTTGTTGCACCTCGTTGGCCGTCTCGATGTCCCACTGCCGCATGTTCTCCAGCGTTTGGTCAGAAAACACCACCCCCCAACCAAAGGTGTCGTAAGGCTTGTTGCGCTCGACCACGGTGATGTCGTGGTGCGGGCCGAGTTTTTTCATCAGCAACGCAAAGTACAAGCCAGAAGGTCCACCGCCAATGCACACGATTTTCATGGTCGCTCTCTCTCTTGTAGGGGACACGAGGCCATTCATTGAGGCCTATATATTTCAAGCCTCAAGTATTTGGGCAAATGAATGTGCCGTCAATCGGGTAGTAACCCGCAGAACTTACCCCCGCATAAACAGAATCAAGTCCGTTGCTCGATAAGAGAGGCGTTCTGCGATGCCACGGCGTCCATCAGGCTGCTCAGTTGCTCAAACGCTTCGTCACGGCTGATCTCGAACCAAGAGGCGTTCTTGGCCAAGTCATCCCACACCCGCAACTTCACTGCGTCTGAGAAGTACGGCTCCAGCTCAAACTGGGCGCATTCTTCCTCGCTCATCGGACCGCCTTGCAAAGCCAGGCTGCGCACCGAGTCGGATGACAATTTCTTGCCATAAGTCGGTCGAGTGGAGACCAAGTACCGCTTGGCCGCCACATGCAAACGCACTGGCTCAGACACGGCAGGGCCGAACAGAGGCATCAGCAAACGTGCGGCCACCGCTTCGTGCGCATCGTTTTCACCGCGCAAGGTCGGACTGCCCTCTGCATTGACCCACAAGTGGCCCACGTCATGCAGCCAACTGGCCAGTTGCAAGGCCGAATGGGCGCCGGACTTTTCCGCCAAAAAACCACATTGCCAAGCATGCTCGAGTTGCGTGACGGGCTCACCGTCATACATGCGATGGCCCTGCGTTTGATAGACAGCCAAGAGTGATTTGGGTGTGACGTGCATGCGCGCAATGTATCCACTGAACATTTCAGTTCCATGAACAATTTGTGATGACATCAATTCGAAATATTTTTTTCATCGACTCGTCACCATAGCGCTCCACGATGCGCCCATGGAAAAAAATGAGCCTGCCATTCGCGTGATCAACGCCTGCAAATCCTTTCAGAAGAATCGACCCGCACTGAGCGAAATCGGGTTGACGATTCAGCCAGGGGAATGCGTGGGTTTGCTGGGTGCTTCGGGCTCGGGCAAATCCACTTTGCTGCGCAGTTTATGCGGGCTAGAACGCTTAGACGGTAACCACAGCGAGGTCCAACTGTGGGGGCAACCGCTGCAAAAAGCGGGCAAATTGAGTGCCGAGATTCGACAACTGCGCACCCACATCGGCATCATTTTTCAACAATTCAACTTGGTCGGCCGCATGGACGTTCTGACCAATGTCATGACCGGCTTGTTGCCAGAAATGCCTCTTTACCGCAGTCTTTTGGGCCAATTCACCCCACAAGAACGCTTGAAAGCATTAGAAGCATTGCACTCGGTGGGCTTGGCTGAGCAGGCTTTTCAAAGAGCCTCCACCTTGTCTGGCGGACAACAGCAACGCGCCGCCATTGCCCGCGCGCTGGTTCAGGGGGCTCGCATTTTGTTGGCCGATGAGCCCGTGGCTTCACTCGACCCCGAATCCACTCGCCGCGTCATGGATTTGTTGCGCCAGTTACAGCGCGAAAAAGGCATGACCTTGGTGATCAGTTTGCACAACGTGAACTTGGCCCGCAAATATTGCGACCGCATCGTTGCGCTGCGCGAAGGACGTTTGGTCTACGACGGCGCCCCACTGGGCTTGGACAACCAGACTTTGCGCGACTTGTACGGCACCCATTCGGATGAACTCTTCATGGACCAACCCACTGAAGCGATTGCCCCTTTTTCTCAACCCTCGCTCCAATTGATGGGGCACTGACTCAACCGTAACCCAGGAAACAACATGAAACTCCACCAACTCATTGCCACTGGTTTGATCTCCCTGAGCGCTTTGGGCGCATGGGCGCAAGACATCAGCTTCGGCATCATCGCCACCGATTCGGCCTCGGCTCAACGCGAGCGTTGGGAGCCCTTCTTCCGCGATATGGAGAAGAAAACAGGCTTGAAAATTCAATCGTTTTATGCACCCGACTACGCCGGCGTGATCGAAGCCATGCGCTTCAATAAGATCCAAGTGGCTTGGTATGGCAACAAGGCGGCGATGGAAGCCGTGGACCGCGCGAACGGCGAAGTCTTCGCTCAGCTGATGTATGCCGATGGCAGCTTTGGCTACCACGCCCTCTTGATCACCCACAAAGACAGCGCCTACAAGACGTTGGATGACGTGATTGCCAACGGCAAAAACATCAACTTCGGCATTGGTGATCCCAATTCGACATCGGGCTTCTTGGTGCCCTCTTATTACATTTTTGCTCAGCGCAACTTGGATCCCCGCACCACTTTCAAAACGGTTCGCAACGCCAGCCATGGCGCCAACATTCAGGCCACTTTGGCCAAGCAACTGGACGTGGCCACCAACAACACCGAAGACATGGGCAAGCTTGAGACCGCTAAGCCCGAACTGTTCAGCCAGCTGCGCGTGGTCTGGAAAAGCCCGTTGATCCCAAGCGATCCCTTTGTTTGGCGCAAGGACTTGGATCCTGCAGTCAAAACCAAAATCAAAAATTTTGTTTTGAACTACGCTAAGACGGATGCCAACGAAAAAGCCATTTTGAAGAACATCTACAACTACGGCGGTTTCCGCGAGTCCAACAACGACCAACTGATCCCTATCCGTCAATTGGAGTTGTTCAAAGACCGCCGCAAAGTGGAAAGTGACGAAAAGATGGCTGCCGCTGACAAGGCCAAAGAGTTGGCTGAAATCGACCAGAAATTGGCTGCACTGAAGAAGTAAGAAAGTCCCTGATGAGCCAAGCCGCGATCAGCCCTGAACTGGAGAAACTGCACCAGATGGCCGCTCTGCAAAAGAGCAGCGTTTGGACTTACCTGATCTGGCTGGGCGTGGCTGGTATCTTGGCATGGGCATGGCAAGGGGCTGAAATTCGACCCCTTGCCTTGGTGCGTGACGCCGCCAATATGCGCACCTTTGCAGCAGATTTTTTCCCACCCAATTTCCGCGATTGGGCTCTCTATTTGCGTGAGATGGTGGTCACCTTGCACATCGCCTTGTGGGGCACTGTGCTGGCGATCATTGCGGCTGTGCCCATGGGCTTGTTGTCTTCGGCCAACATCGCACCCGCTTGGCTGCACCAACCCGTGCGTCGCTTGATGGACGCATGTCGTGCCACCAACGAAATGGTGTTTGCCATGTTGTTTATTGTGGCTGTGGGTTTGGGACCTTTTGCCGGTGTTTTGGCTTTGTTTGTACACACCACTGGCACTTTGTCCAAGCTTTTTTCTGAAGCTGTGGAAGCCATTGACCCCCGTCCTGTAGAGGGCATCCGGGCCACTGGGGCGCACAAGTTGGCAGAAATTGCATATGGCGTGATTCCCCAAGTGATGCCACTTTGGTTGTCTTATTCTTTGTACCGCTTTGAGTCCAACGTGCGCTCAGCCTCAGTAGTGGGGATGGTGGGTGCCGGCGGCATTGGGGTGATTTTGTTTGAAGTGATCCGCAGTTTTGAATACGCCCAAACCTGCGCCGTGTTGCTGATGCTGATCGTCACGGTTTCACTCATTGATTTGTTGTCCTCATGGCTGCGCCAACGCTTCATCTGAATGGGCTGAATCCAGTTCAGGTTGAGTTTGCTTGGGGTCTGCTGCGAACACGGCACATCGGGCAGCCTTTTTTTGTTCTCGCCGATCCGGCCGCAGTGCCCCTGGCTATGCAATTCGAATTGCAATCGCAGTGGGGCGACAACTGCTTGTACTGGATTTGGCAGCGCGCAACGCAAAGCAGCATCACAGCCGCACTGTCGCTGTGCCAGCAACTTTGGCCGCTTTGGCAAAAACATCCAGACGCTGCTTTGCTGGCCATCGGCGGCGGCACCACTTTGGATTTGTCGAAGGTCGCACGGTTCCGCTTGCGAGACTTGACCACAGCTCCCGATGTATGGCGTGCCAACCTGGGGCCTGTGCTTGAAAAAATGGGCCAACGACACCCGTTATGGTGTGCTCCTACTACGGCAGGCACGGGCAGCGAAGTGACCGCCAGTGCAACGCTTTGGGACCTGGAAACATCGCCCTCTGTTAAGCGCACTTGGGCACCGCCCGACGGCCATGCCGATCAGGCCTGGGTCGATCCCTCGCTGACAGTCACTTGCCCGTGGCCTGTCACCCGCGACACCGGGCTGGACACGTTGGCACACGCACTGGAGTCACTCTGGAATGTCAAAGCCAACGACCAGACACGCCCCTTGGCTGTTCAGGCTGCGCGCAGTGTGTTGCACCACTTGCCGCTGCTGATGCATCACTTAGAAGACACCGATAGCCGTGCCGCCTTGAGCCAAGCTTCGCTTCAGGCGGGACTGGCGATGTCGCACACCCAAACTGCTTTGGCCCATGCTTTGTCGTACGACTTGACCCTGCATGAAAACCTGCCTCATGGACAAGCCTGTGCGGTGTGGTTACCCATGGTGATGGACATGGCCGCACGCCGCAGCGCCCAAATACGAAACGATTTAGCCCAAATTTTTGACCGCACTGGCGATTCAGCCAGTGCCCAAATGAGCGACTGGCTACTGGCCTTGGACATCACACCCAGAGACGTGCGAGAAAGCACAGCCGGTCAAGAAAAAATTCAACAGGCCCTCGCCTCGCTGCGCGGCCGCAACTTTATAGGGAATGCCCCATGAGCTCAGATGTGATCGTTGTCGGCAGTGGCATTGTGGGTTTGGCTTGCGCCTGGGCGGCTTGGCAACAAGGCCAACGTGTTCGAGTGATCGATCGAGACCCTTTTTGCGTGGGCGCATCCATCCGCAATTTTGGCTTTGTCACCGTGACGGGCCAAGGCCGTGGCGACACTTGGCGACGCGCACGTCGCAGCCGTGATGTGTGGGCCCAATTGGCCCCTGAAGCGGGCATCGCCATTGAACACGAAGGCCTGTATGTACTGGCCCAACGTGCCCAGGCCAAAGTGGTGCTGCAAGAACTGCTGAACCACCCTGAAGGGGCTGATCTGCGCTGGCTTGAGCGAACCGAATTGCGTGCATTGGCGCCCCATTTGGACCACGCCAATGTGTGCGGCGCTTTATATAGCCCATATGAACTGCGAATAGAGGCGCGTGAGGCCATTGAAAAATTACGCCATTACTTGGCCCAACAAGGGGTGGAATTTCTGATGGGCAAAGCTGTTCAAGAAGTCATCAGCGGCGCGGTCTTGGTAGAAGGCGAGTGGCTCAAGGCTGAGCGCATTGTGGTGTGTCCGGGGCCAGACCTTAGGCAGTTGTTTGCAGAGGCTTTTGCCGACAGTCAAACACGCTTGTGCCAGCTGCAAATGTTGCGGGTGCAGCCTCCTAGAGGCTACCGGCTTGGCGCAGGGGTGATGAGTGATTTGAGCTTGGTCCGCTACCGGGGTTACAGCGAATTGCAAGGCTCTCAGCTGCTGCATGACCAATTGCGCGTGGAGTGCCAGAAAGAGTTGGTGCATGGCGTTCACCTGATCGTGGTCCAGAGCGAGGATGGCAGCTTGGTGGTGGGTGACTCGCACCATTACGGTCAGGCTATGCGGCCTTTTGCCAGCCGAGAAGTCGAAGATTTGATCCTGCACGAGATGCAACGCATGCTGTGTTTGGGACACTACCAAATCGTCGAGCGGTGGACTGGCATTTATCCGAGCGGCCCCCAAGACGCCATGGTCAAAGATGTATTACCGGGTGTGCAATTGGTCAGTGTCACCAGCGGAACGGGCATGAGCACCTCGTTTGGCTTGGCGGAAGAAGTGGTTCAAAAGTGGAGCGCGACATGATGAAAATCAAAGGGGTTATTTTTGACTGGGCCGGCACCATTGTGGACTTTGGCAGCCTGGCGCCGATGGGGGCTTTTGTTGAATTGTTCTCAAGGCACGACATCGACATCACCATCGCAGAGGCGCGAGTGCCCATGGGCTTGCCCAAGATCGACCACATTTTGGCCTTGGGACAAATGCCCAGCGTGGCCAGCGCTTGGGAACAACTGCATGGGCGCGCATTCACTCACCAAGATGCCCAGACCCTGCTGCTTGAATTTGAGCCCATGAGCGCAGCAGCGGCGCTGCAACGCAGTGACTTTGTGCCTGGGTTTTTAGCTGTCCACAACCAACTTAAAACACAAGGCCTGCGTTTTGCCACCACCACCGGCTACACCCGAAAAATCATGCTGCCCTTGATCGAGAAAGCGCGCGCGCTTGGTTTTCACCCGGCACTGGTGGTGTGTTGCGACGATGTCTTGCGCAGCCGACCCGACCCAATGGGCGTCGAGGCCTGCCTGAAGGCCATGCATTTGGAAGGGCACGCGCGCCAAGTGGTCAAGGTCGATGACACCGCCCCAGGACTGGCCGAAGGCTTGGCGGCAGGCTGCTGGACCGTGGGTGTGGCCGCCAGCGGCAATGCTCTGGGTTGGTCACTCGAACAATGGTTGGCGGCTGGTGAATCTGAAAAAATACAAGCTTTGTTACCCGCAGTGGACTTGCTGAAAACGGCAGGCGCACACGAAGTCATTGACAGCGTGGCCGACTTGCCCTTGGCCATTGCCCGCATTGAAAATCGCATTGCCCAAGGTGAAACCCCTTGAGTTGACATGACCCCCACCTCTTTGCACGCGCAGGCTTTCTGGCATCAACTGGACGCACACCATCGCGACTGGTTGTTCAACCGTGCACAACAGCACCAACAAAAGCCGCCCAATGACTGGGTGGCTTGGTATGGAGACACCCGATTTTTAGGCTGGGTGCCACAGACCCGAGCCGAGCAAATGGTGGTTTTCTTGCCGGGTTGCAATTTGGCCAACGCCAAATTGGTTTGGTCAACGGCACATCAAAACGGTCTGCAGCGCAGCCACGACTTACAAGCCTTTTTACAAGACCAAGCCGCAAGGGGGCGCTTGCAAGGCTGGCGCGATGAGTTTTTTTGCCTCTGGGAATCACCGACCTTGCCCCCAAATCCGCAAATACCGCCTTGGCTGTGTGTGGAGCGCGCAGGATTTCGCCATTTAGGGCTGATGAGTCACGCGGTTCATATCAACGGCTTTTGCGCCGATGGCAGTTTGTGGTGCGGTCATCGGGCCCATGACAAACCCACTGACCCTGGCTTGTTTGACAATTTAAGTGCCGGCGGTTTGCCGGCCGGTGAAGATGCTTTGTGCACCGCGCATCGTGAACTGAAAGAGGAAGCGGGATTCACCTGGAGCCCCCAGCACGCCATGAGCTGGGCCGGTGGCGTGCGCACCCAGCGAATCGAACCACAAGGTTGGCACGATGAAATTTTGTGTGTCTACAACTTGGATGTGCCCAGCACCTTCAAACCCCTGAACCAAGATGGCGAGGTTCAAGGTTTTTACCGCTGGCAACCGGCCGAGGTTTTAGATCGCATGCAAGCGGGACAGTTCACCCATGATGCCGTGCAAGCCCTTTGCCAAGGTCTGGGCCTGCATGGCCTCAGCGACAACTGAGGCGATTTAAATTTGGTCGACCTTGATGCCCTGCTGTTGCACCACTTTTTTCCAGCCCTCTAAATCTTGCCGAATGAACTTGTCCATGTGGGCAGCGCCAGCGGGTGCAGTGTCGAGTGCATCGGTTTTAAAGCGCGCCTGCACATCGGGCAAGGCGGTGATGCGCACCAAAGCTTGGCTTAAGCGCTCCACCACATCGGCGGGGGTGCCTTTGGGGGCCATCAGGCCGAAATAGTTGAAAGCCGCCAAATCGGCCAAGCCTTGCTCGGCCAGGCCGGGCACTTGGGGCAGCGCGGCGTTGCGTTGAGGCGTGGTGACCGCCAACGCTTTCACCCGACCTTCGCGCACAAAGGGGGCCAATGCGGGGATGGTGCCCGTCACCACATGGATCTGGCCGCCGATCATGTCCATCGTGGCCGGAGCGATGCCGCGGTAAGGAATGTGCACGATCGAAATGCCTTTGCGCGCTTTGAGTTGCTCGAGCACCAAATGGTTGATGCCGCCCGCCCCCGCAGAACCATAGTTCAGTTGGCCAGGACGGGTCTTGGCGTAAGTGATCAACTCGGCCAAATTGTTGACGGGCAGATCTTTGTTGCAAGCCCACAGCAAAGGGCCTTGCGCCACCATGCTGATGGGCGCGAAACTGCCGACCGGGTCGTACCCCGCGCTGGGCAACACCGCAGGAACGGTGGTGAAGGGCGCCGCCACCAACAACAGGGTGTGGCCATCGGCCGCGCTTTGGGCCACAAACTGCGTGCCAATCGCACCCGATGCCCCGGTGCGGTTTTCGACCACCACCGAGCTGCCCAACACCTCGGCCAGCTTTTGCGCCAACAAGCGCCCCATGGCGTCGGTGCCCGCCCCCGCCGCAAATGGCACCACGATGCGTACCGCCTGCTGGGGATAAGTGCTGGCCTGCGCGCCCAAAGTCAACACCCAACTGCCAGCGGCAACGGCTTGCAAAAATTGGCGGCGCGAAGGCGCTGTGGCGGGTGAAGACGATGCGGAAGGTGTGGGGTCAAATTCAGTCATGGTCGCAGGCGAAGGGTTGTCTGTTTGAGAAATGTTGATGCAACAAAGTGCCTTTGTATCAAACTCAAATGACGGCTGTGTCGCAGATGCGCGCCGTGCCATCGATGCGTGTGGGGACATAGACACAGGCCGCACGATCTGGCGGGATCTTAGGTGAGGAGGATCGCATGTGAAGATGACAGCCGTGTGACTGCCCTCACCACGGCCCGCCCCTGATGAAGAAACTACTTGGGAAGCTGGCCGTCCTTGATGACATTCAGCAAGAACACTCGCTGGTCCCACGCTGTGGCCGCGCTGTGGATGACCACGATGCGAGAGTTGTCCATGTCCATCACCATGTTTTGCCCGTGCAAGCCTTCGGTCGCCACAATATTTCGATGGCTCATCCCGTAGAAATCAAAATAAAACTGGGCTCCGTACTTCCTTGAGTAACTGTGCATCCAAAATTTTGCGTTCTCGACTTGAGGGCGATAACGCGGCCAGAGCTTGGCTTGCTTTTGCGACTCTTTCAAATACTGCCCCACACATGTGTTGCTTTGGTAGTCCTTCATCATGGCTTCAGCCACCCGCAAATAATCCATCCGAGTCATGCGATAGGAATAGGAGGCTTGCGTCTGCAACTCTCCGTAATAGGGGGAACGCTGTCCGTTGGTCAGTGTCGCGGCATGCTTTTCGTATGAAACAGCGTGCTTGATCTTGACCTTGTCTTGGAATATCCGACGCATGAGTTCGTCGTAGCCATTGCCAGCTTTAAAAACAACATAGTTGGCAATGACATCGGTTAGGAAGTTGTTGTAAAAAACTTCATCGCCCTTTTTCTTGGTGCCTTCTAGCAAGACAGCAATCGTGTCGAGGCCCATGTCACGGTGGTGGCTTGCAGAGCCCATCACACGAGAACTTCTGTCATCCACAGTGTGCTTATCTCCGGCGCTCATGTTCAAAAGCTGGCGCAGCGGTTGACCTTGGTACAGCGTCTTGTTCATCATGGGCCAGTCGATGGCTTCATCCATCGAGCTGATATACCCCTCGCAAATGGCATGACCCACGATGTAAGAGGTGATGCTTTTCCCCGTTGAATGTGATGTGAAGACCGTCTCATCATCGATGTTCTTGGAGAAGCGACCGTCTTTGGCTTTGCCGTTATAGCGAATAGAACCGTTCTCGAAATACAGATAACTGAGGATGTACCCTTTTGACAACTCGGCCTCCAGCGTTTGGCTGGGCGGGTTGGGCTGCACTGCAAACTCGGCGGCATTGCCTTTGGGTTGGATCGTATAAAGCCTGCTTTGTGATGCGCGCCGCTGCATCAGAGCGGCTTTGCGCTCTTCATACAGCGAAATCGTCGCGTCGTTCGGCTGCACGTTTTCCGGCAAATCCTGAAAACCCTCGTTGTAAATGACCGCCTTGCCCCCAGGATCTGTTTGAGGCAGTGAACCCGACTGCGCCGTGGCCGTCATCAACAATGGGCAGATCCATGCGATCGCTGATAGGAATTTTTTTGTCGGGTGGTTCATTTCGTTGTTCCAAAAATACTGCGCTCGCTTGTGGGCTGTTGCACAAACAAAATTGAAATCTTTATGAAATCTATCAGCGGCTAATCTGGAGGTCAAATTTGGGAAGCATTCAACGGCCCACACAACGCTATTTGGTTGTTGGACAGTTATTGAGTAACCGATCCAGCGCTTTCAGTTGAAGTGGCCGCGCCAAAAGAAAAACCGCCGTACTACAAAGTAATACGGCGGTTTCAAATGGTGGCCTGGGGCAGAATCGAACTGCCGACACGCGGATTTTCAATCCGCTGCTCTACCAACTGAGCTACCGGGCCGGTAAGCGTGAGATTGTATCAGGACTTTTGGCCCTTTCGGCACTCAAAACCACGTCGATCAGCTGTTGCGCTTGCTGCGCGACAAATCCACGCCCAGTTGTTTGAGCTTGCGATACAAGTGGGTTCGCTCGAGACCCGTTTTTTCAGCCACCTTGGTCATCGAGCCGGCTTCTTGGGTCAAGTGAAATTCAAAATAGGCTTTTTCAAAGGCGTCACGGGCTTCGCGCAAGGGGCGGTCGAGGTCAAAGCTTTGTTGAACTTCTAAAACAGCGGCGTTGTCGGGCGCGTTGAGGTTGGCGGTTTGTTCGTTGACCGGACTGGCCGGCGCATAGGCCGCCGCCGCGACGGCTTGCTTGACTTGTTCTTTTGCCAACCCTTGCTCCACTGCCTTGAGCAATTTTTGCAAGGTGATGGGTTTTTCTAAAAACGCTTGTGCCCCAATTTTGACGGCCTCTACAGCGGTGTCGATGGTGGCGTGGCCGCTCATCATGATCACGGGCATGTTCAACAAGCCGGCTGCGGACCATTCTTTCAACAAACTCACGCCATCGGTGTCGGGCATCCAAATGTCCAACAGCACCAAGTCAGGCCGCATGCGCAAGCGCGCCTCGCGGGCCTTGGCGGCGTTTTCAGCAAGGTCAACTTGGTGCCCTTCATCAAACAGAATTTCAGAGAGCAGGTCGCGAATACCCAACTCATCGTCAACCACCAAAATATTTGCCATAGGACCTGCGTGTCTCTGTTCAATAAGCGGGCGGATTTTGCTTGCCCATTGTTGTCTCAAGTGCGAATGATAGCGAGACTTGCGCGCCCTTGATTTCGCCGTCCTCGATGACATTGCTCAGCTCAATTTTGGCGCCGTGCTCATCCGCGATTTTTTTCACCACCGCCAAGCCCAAACCAGTGCCTTTGGCTTTGGTGGTGACATAGGGCTCAAAGGCGCGCTTGAGGATGGTGGGCTCAAAGCCCGGGCCGGAGTCGGTCACCACCACACGCACGCGGTTGCGGGCGGCTTGCCATTCGGTGCGCACCATGACCCGCGCGTCTTTCGGCACTTCGCCTTTGAGTTCGCAGGCGTCTTGTGCGTTTTGCAGCAGGTTGTGCACCACCTGTCGCAGTTGCAGGGCATCGCCCAAGATGGTCGGGCATGCGGGGTCGAGTTGGGTGACCACCGGTGCACGACGGATCTGATCGCTGGACTCGGTGGTGTACAGCCCCATCAAGTCGGTGATGAGATCGTTGATGTGCACCGGCTTGAGTTCGGCCGATGGCAATCGTGCGTAATCTCTGAACTCGTTGACCAGCCGCTTCATGGCGTCCACTTGGTCCACGATGGTCTTGACCGATTTGACCATCACGGCGTCGTCAGACTCGTCCAGCTTGCCTGTCAGTTTGCGTTGCAGTCGCTCGGCCGACAACTGAATCGGTGTGAGGGGGTTTTTGATTTCATGGGCCAAGCGCCGCGCCACTTCACCCCAAGCTTGCGCGCGTTCGGCAGACACGATTTCTGAAATATCGTCAAACACCAACAAGCGCATGCCATCAGGCAGCACCGCCCCGCGCGCCAGCAAGTTCACGGCTGTTTCGCTCAAGCCTTGGCCTGTGGCGTGAATTTCGAATGATTTTTGCCAATGGTCCAACTCATGGGCCACGTTGTCTAGGCGAAGCATGGCGAATTGATCGGCCACGCCTTTGGCAAATTTTTCTAGGCCAGGCAAGTGGTCGAGTGGCAGGCCTTGGTGTGCGGCCACGGGCACGCGCAAGATGCGCGTGGCCCCCGGGTTGGCCGATTGAATCACGCCCTGTGCGTCAATCACCATGACACCCGCCGTCAGGTTGTCCAGAATGGTTTGCAAATTGCCCCGCGCCGTGTCTAGTTGGTGCAAGCTGCGCTGGACATGCGATCGCGCATCGGAGAGTTGCTGCGTCATGTCCGCAAAAGAGCGTGTCAACCCACCTAACTCATCATTGCCCTGCAGTGCCAGCTTAGGCGTCAAGTCGCCAGAGGCCACTTGGCGCATGCCGTGAGCCAACAACAGCAAGGGGCGGGCCAATTGGTTGCCCAACACCACGGCCAACAAAATCGCCCCCAACACGGCCAAAAACAAACTCAGCGTCAAGGTGCCGATGTACATGCGCTGCAGGCCTTCACGCGCCAAGGCACGCTCTTGGTATTCGCGGTAGGCCGACTGCACTTCTAAGGCGTTGTTGACCAAGGTGGGCGGCAGCTCTTGCGTCACTTGCAACAAGCGGCGCTCGGCATCAAACGCCAGCCCGGTTTGGGGCAACAACACCAAGACTTTGATGCGGCCCTTGTCGCCTCCAGGAATCGCTTCTTCAAACCCCTCGACCCACTCGACACTGCCTTTTTGACGGGCGTCTCGGATTTGTTGGGTGGGCGGTCTTTCGGGTTGAATTTGAAAACGCGATTGCCCCGCACTGGCGACCATGCGGCCCGAGGTGGTCCACAAAATCGCGTCGCTGACGCCCAGCTGCTCCCGCATTTTTTCAAGTGCGATGCCCGCGCCAATATCTGACACATCGCTCAATTGATTCGCCGCCACTTTGGATTGTTTGGCCAGATCGTTGCTCAGGGTGTCCAAGGTGGCGCGCCCCAGATTCAGGCCCGCCACCAAGGCGGTTTCCACCTTAATGTCAAACCAGCTTTCAATCGAGCGCGAGACAAATTGATAAGACACCACATAAATCAGCAGGCCCGGAATCACGCCCACCAAAGCAAAGATGCCTGCCAATTTGACCAACAAGCGCGAGCCAAACTGGCCGCGACGCAGCCGAAGTAAGAGCTTCGCCGAGCCCCACAAAATGGTGATGAGCAAGCCACTAGCCACCACCACGTTGATGAGGGCCAGCCATTCGTAGCTCTGGTTGTAGGCTTCGCGGTTGCCGGTGGCCTGCGTCATCAACACAATCAGGCCCAAGCCAATCACCACCATCGACAAGGCGCCCAAACCCAACAACCATTGGTTGGTGCGCGAGGCGTTGATCGATTGCTTGAATGAGCGTGTGAATGAGAATTCCATCTCAACGCACCATCTCGGGTGTCAAGCGCAGTTGGCCTGAGACCCCCAATGTCCATTCCACTTGGTTGCCAGCAGCAATCTGGAAGGGACGCGGCAATTGGGTGGTGTCGAGCTTGAAGCGGTAAATGATGTACTGCCGCGACTCGACCTCCGCGTCGCTCATGTCGGCCACTTTCCAGCCCGATTGGCGACGCACCACATTCAGGGCTTCTTGCAATGTGTCAAAGTTTTGCGAAATGCTGCCGGCCAGGCCTGTGCCGGAAATGGGTTCGTTGGAGACATTCAGGCGCCAACGCCGTGTCAATGGCTGAAAGGCCAGTCGGTAGTAACGGGTGGCGGCCCCAACTTTGCGGTCATACCAGTACCAGCGGTCTCGCATGAACTCGGCCTCAGCCACAAAATGCACCGCCAAGCCTTTGATCAGGGCATCTTCGACGGCGGCGCCCAATTCAAGTTTGAGTTGCGCGGTAAGAAAAATCGCCCCATCGCGGCGTTCTGCCCGCAACTCGGTCAATTCGGCGAGTGAGTTTTGCGCAAAAACCGTCGACGCGAGCAACAGCCAGGCTGCAAAAACCTGGTATGTCAGACGCCAAATCTCAAGCTTGGCGTTTTTCCAGCAGTGCGTAATAAAACCCATCATGTTCACCCAAGGGATTGTCCACGACTGGCAGGCCATTTGGTATCTGTCCGGGTATCAAATGGCCCGGAGAAGGGTGCAACAGGGCATCGGTGTTGCGCTGAAGAAACGCTTGCACGGTTTCGTCCCCTTCGGCTTTGAAAACAGAGCAGGTGCAATACAGCAGTCGCCCCCCTGGCACCAGCAAAGGCCAGAGGGCTTTTAGCAAGGACGCCTGGGTTTTGGCCAGCTGCGCGCTGTCGGTCGGGCGGCGCAGCCACCGCACATCGGGGTGTCGCCGAACAATGCCCGAGGCGGTGCACGGCGCATCAAGCAAGATGGCATCAAAACATTGGCCGTCCCACCACAGAGCAGGCTGGCCGGCATCGGCGGCGCGCACTTGGGCGGTCAGCCCCAGCCGGGATAAATTTTGGTGAATTCTTTCGCATCGGGATGCATCCACATCCAGTGCCCAGACCTCGGCTTGGGGATACAGCTCCAGCAAATGCCCTGTTTTGCCGCCGGGCGCTGCGCAAGCGTCCAGCATGCGCCAAGGGCGTTGTGCGTCACGCCCCTGCATGAGCAAAGGGGCTGCCAATTGTGCGGCGGCATCTTGCACAGAGACATGGCCAGCCGCAAAGCCGGGCAAATGGTGCACGGGGACGGCTTTGCTCAATTGCAAGCCCTGCGACCCGACGGCTTGGGCCTCGATGCCCAGCGCAGACAGCTGTTGCTGGTATTGCCCCACGGTGCTGAACCGGGGGTTGACCCGCAGCGTCATGGGGGCAGGTTTTTGCGCTAAATCCAGCAAGTTTTGCCAATCCTGCGGGTGGTCTTTTTGCAAACGTTCAACCCACCAGCGGGGGTGGTTCCACTGGGCTTGCAGATCGCTGTCGGTCGCTTGAACGCAGTCGTCGCGCTCACGCATAAAGCGGCGTAGGCAGGCATTGATGAAGCCACTTTGGGCTTGCGTTTGACGTTGCTTGCGTGCCGCCTCAACCGCTTGGTTGACCAAGGTGTGAATGGGGTACGGCGCCTCGGCATCGCGCCAGCACAAGGCCAATGCCGTGCACAGCAAAGCATCCACCGCAGGCGGCGGTGCTTTGGCGGCCAGCCGCTCACGCAGTGCGGTGGCGCGGCCCAGTTGGCGCAACACCTGAAAACTGAGCGCCTGCACACCTGCTCGCAAGTCGACCGGCACGCTCTCCAGATGGGCTGTCAACGACCGGCCCTGACGCGTGGCCAAAACGGCGGCGGCCGTGGCCTGTAGCAAGCGCCACAAAGGCGGAGATTGTGTCGTCAATGCGGAAGCGCCAGAGGGTGTGTTGGTCATGCGGAGGGTCAAACACCGTTCAAGCTGCGCCGATGGACAAGTCCATTCGCAAGGCCGGTTTCAGTTTCAATTGGCGGGCCAACCAGGAGGCCGGGCGCATGGCCAGTGCCTCGTTGTAGGCGACAACGGCCACATGGTATGGAATCAAGGCTGCGGGCAAGGTTTGTCGCATGCGGTTCAAAGCAATGTCAAGGTCGGGGCGGACGGCTGCATTTTCGGCTTGCAATTGCCTGCGGATTTCGGCGACCAACTTTTGATGGTGCAGCACCAGCACTTTTTGGCTCTCGACGTCCAAGGGCTGAAGCCTGACTTGCGAAAGAGCTTCTTGCAACTCATCGCAGGCGGTTTGCAAGGTCTGCAGATCGTCTGCCCCTGGCTCGCTCGTCATGCTTTGACGGGCAGCGATGCCGCCTTGCAGCCGCACCAACAAACGCAACCAGACCGCATCCACACTGCTCCACTGACGAACGACCTCGGCACGCAGGCGCATGAGTCGGTTGTGCGCACCAACCGCCCAGAAAAGTGCTACCGCCAGCAACAAGCCCAACATCAAAGCAGCCATGGATTCATCTCCGTTGAATTGCCACCAATAAAACAGCCCCTGACCGCCAAACGGTGCAGGGGCTGTTCACGGGGTTCACCTGTTCAAGGGTGAACGCATCACTCAGGCCGCTTCGCCAGCATCCGTGACGGCGTCTTCGCTCGACTGGCCCGCCAGATCTGCAGCTTCAGCATCGGCGATGGCGCGGCGCTCGGCGTCGTCCATCGCGTCCTTGATGGCGCGGGCTTTGTGATAAGCCAAGCCAGTGCCTGCAGGAATCAAACGACCCACGATCACGTTTTCTTTCAGACCACGCAGATCGTCGCGCTTGCCCATGATGGCGGCTTCGGTCAACACACGGGTCGTTTCTTGGAAAGAAGCGGCCGAGATGAACGAATCGGTAGACAAAGAAGCCTTGGTGATACCCAGCAACAAGTTGCTGAATGTCGCAGGAATCTTGCCTTCGCGTCGCAGTTCATCGTTGGTGTTGAGCATTTCAGAACGCTCCACTTGCTCGCCAGCGATGTAGGTGGAATCGCCCACGTTTTCGACCACGACACGGCGCAGCATCTGACGAACAATCACTTCGATGTGCTTGTCGTTGATCTTCACGCCTTGCAAGCGGTAAACATCTTGCACTTCGTCGACGATGTAGCGTGCCAGCTCTTCGATACCCAACAGGCGCAAGATGTCTTGTGGGTCGGCGGGGCCGTCCACAATACTCTCGCCCTTGTTGACCACTTGGCCTTCATGCACCAGGATGTTCTTCTCTTTGGGGATCAGTTCATCCCAAACCTTGCCTTCTGGATCGGTGATCTGCAAGCGGACCTTGCCTTTGGTTTCTTTACCAAAGGACACCGTGCCGGTGATCTCGGCCAACATGCCCTTGTCTTTGGGCGTACGGGCTTCGAAGAGTTCGGCCACACGGGGCAAACCGCCGGTAATGTCGCGGGTCTTTTGACCTTCAACAGGGATACGGGCCAGCACTTCGCCGGGGCCCACGTCCATGCCGTCGCGCACCTGAATCAAGGCGCCAATCTGGAAGCCAATGGTCACCGAATGGTCGGTGCCTGGAATCTTGACTTCTTTGCCGGCAGCGTCGATCAGCTTGACCTGAGGACGGATGACCTTGGCAGCACCACGTCGCTTGGGGTCGATGACCACCAAGGTGGACAAACCGGTCACTTCGTCAACTTGCTTGGCAACGGTCATGCCTTCTTCGATGTTCTCGAATTTCACCTGACCCGCAAACTCGGTGATGATCGGACGGGTCAGTGGGTCCCAGCTGGCCAACACGGTACCGGCCTTGATGTTTTGGTCGGCCTTGATAGACAAGATGGCACCGTAAGGCACTTTGTGACGCTCGCGCTCACGGCCGTGTTCGCTGATCACGATTTCGCCAGAGCGGGAAATCACCACCAGTTCACCCTTGGTGTTGGTCACATAGCGCATCGTGGCGTTGAAGCCGATGGTGCCGTTGGACTTGGCTTCGACGCTAGAGGCGACAGCCGCACGCGAAGCCGCACCACCGATGTGGAAGGTCCGCATGGTCAACTGGGTACCGGGCTCACCGATCGACTGGGCAGCAATGACACCCACCGCTTCGCCGTTGTTGACCAAGCCACCACGGCCCAAATCGCGGCCATAGCACTTGGCGCACAAGCCAAAGCGTGTGGCGCAAGTCAGGGCGGTGCGCACTTTGACTTCGTCGACGCCAGCGGCTTCCAACTCGTCGATCAGGTCTTCTTCGAGCATCACGCCGGCAGCAGCCAAGACCGAACGGTTCTCGGGGTGCAACACGTCTTCAGCCACGGTGCGGCCCAAGATGCGGTCGCGCAGCGATTCGATCACTTCACCGCCTTCAACGATGGCGCGCATCAGTGAACCATCGGCCGTGCCGCAATCCAACTCGGTCACCACCAAGTCTTGGGTCACGTCAACCAAACGACGGGTCAGGTAACCCGAGTTGGCGGTCTTCAAAGCGGTGTCGGCCAAGCCTTTACGCGCACCGTGTGTCGAGATGAAGTACTGCAACACGTTCAGACCTTCACGGAAGTTGGCCGTGATGGGGGTCTCGATGATCGAGCCGTCTGGCTTGGCCATCAGGCCACGCATACCGGCCAACTGGCGAATCTGGGCCGCAGAACCGCGGGCACCCGAGTCGGCCATCATGTAAATCGAGTTGAACGATTCTTGGTCGACTTCTTTGCCGTGGCGGTCGATGGTTTTCTCTTTGCGGAGTTGGTCCATCATGACCTTGGAGACCACGTCACCGGCTTTGCCCCAGATGTCCACCACCTTGTTGTAGCGCTCGCCAGCCGTCACCAGACCCGACACATATTGCTGTTCGATGTCTTTGACTTCTTTCTCGGCAGCTTCAATGATGGCGGGCTTCTCTGGCGGCACCAACATGTCGTCAATGCCAATGGAGATACCGGCACGGGTGGCCAAACGGAAACCGTTTTGCAATAACTTGTCGGCAAACACCACGGTCTCTTTCAAGCCGCACTTGCGGAAAGACGTGTTGATGAGCTTGGAGATTTCTTTTTTCTTCAGCGCTTTGTTCAAGTTGCTGAAGGGCAGGCCCTTGGGCAAGATCTCGGACAACAAAGCACGGCCCACGGTGGTCTCGACCATCGACACGGAGGAAACGAATTCGCCCGTGGCTTTGTCTTTGGTCCACTCGGTCATGCGCACAGTGACTTTGGCGGTCAACTCGACAGCACCCGCATCCAAAGCGCGTTGCACTTCGCCGATGTCGGAGAAGATCAGGCCTTCGCCCTTGGCGTTGATGCGGTCGCGGGTGGCGTAATACAAGCCCAGCACCACGTCTTGCGACGGCACGATGGAAGGCTCGCCCGATGCGGGGAACAAAATGTTGTTGGAGGCCAGCATCAAGGTGCGGGCTTCCATTTGTGCTTCCACCGACAAAGGCACGTGAACCGCCATTTGGTCACCGTCGAAGTCGGCGTTGAAGGCCGCGCAAACGAGGGGGTGCAACTGGATGGCTTTGCCTTCAATCAGCAAGGGCTCGAACGCCTGAATGCCCAAACGGTGCAGGGTAGGCGCACGGTTCAGCATCACGGGGTGCTCTTTGATGACCTCTTCCAAGATGTCCCAGACCACCGGTGTACCGGCTTCGACTTCTTTCTTGGCCGCCTTGATGGTGGTCGCAATGCCCATGGCTTCGAGGCGGGCAAAGATGAAGGGCTTGAACAACTCGATGGCCATCAACTTGGGCAAACCGCACTGGTGCAGTTTGAGAGTGGGGCCCACGGTGATCACGGAACGACCGGAATAGTCGACGCGCTTGCCCAGCAAGTTTTGACGGAAACGACCGCTCTTGCCTTTGATCATGTCGGCCAAAGACTTCAAGGCGCGCTTGTTGGCGCCCGTCATGGCCTTGCCGCGACGGCCGTTGTCCAGCAAGCTGTCCACGGCTTCTTGCAACATGCGCTTTTCGTTGCGCGCAATGATTTCGGGCGCTTTCAATTCCAGCAAACGGCGCAGACGGCTGTTGCGGTTGATCACGCGGCGGTACAAATCGTTCAGGTCGGATGTCGCAAAGCGACCGCCGTCCAGCGGCACCAAGGGACGCAAATCGGGTGGCAAGACGGGCAGCACTTCGAGCACCATCCAACCGGGTTTGATGCCCGACTTTTTGAAGGCTTCCAGCACTTTGAGGCGCTTGGAGTTTTTCTTGACCTTCAGCTCAGAGCCAGTCAAGTCGCCGCGCAGACGCTCGATTTCGCTTTCGATGTCGATGCCTTCAAGCAATTCGCGAATGCCTTCAGCGCCCATCTTGGCGGTGAATTCGTCGCCGTACTCTTTGACTTTGGCGTCGTAGTCGTCTTCGGACATGATGCCGAATTTTTTCAGCGGGGTCATGCCAGGATCGGTCACGACATATGCTTCAAAGTACAACACGCGCTCGATGTCGCGCAGCGTCATGTCGAGCACCAAGCCCAAACGCGACGGCAGCGATTTCAAGAACCAGATGTGGGCGCAAGGTGCGGCCAAATCAATGTGGCCCATGCGCTCGCGACGCACTTTGGTCTGTGTGACTTCAACGCCGCACTTCTCGCAGATCACGCCACGGTGCTTGAGGCGCTTGTACTTGCCGCACAAGCATTCGTAGTCTTTGATCGGGCCAAAAATCTTGGCGCAAAACAGACCATCGCGCTCGGGCTTGAAGGTGCGGTAGTTGATGGTTTCTGGCTTTTTAACTTCGCCAAAAGACCAAGAACGGATCTTCTCAGGCGATGCCAAGCCGATGCGGATGGCATCGAAATGGTCATCGGGCGTGAACTGCTTGAACAGGTCGAGTAGTGATTTCATGGTTTGAATCCTTTGCCTGTGAATTAAGAACGCTCGAGCTCGATGTCAAGGCCCAGCGAACGGATTTCCTTGACCAGCACGTTGAACGA
>JAIYBZ010000022.1 GCA_027488255.1 Comamonadaceae bacterium
GCGTCTTCACAAATACCGCCCGGGTGGTGAAATTGGTAGACTCAGGGGACTCAAAATCCCCCGCCGCAAGGCGTGCCGGTTCGAGTCCGGCCCCGGGCACCAGACCAAAGCCGCAAGTTTTCACAGCTTGCGGCTTTTTTCTTGGGTTTTTAGCTCAGTCGATGCCCGCGCTCCAGCGGTCATTCCAAGCACGCTCAATTTGCCGCCGGTCTTTTTTAGTCGGTCTGCCTTGCTCAATGCTGAGTGAAGGCTCGCGGGCCAGGCGGTTGAGTTCGGCTGCTTTTTGGCGTGCCTGAGTGCTTTCAAGGGTTTCTTGGTAAAGCAATTGGGCTGCTGTCGCTGGCCCTCTCTGGGCGCTCAAGCCCAAAACCACCACGGTTTTTTCGATCGCGCCTTGCTTTAGTCGCACCGTATCGCCGGGCTTCACCTCGCGTGAGGCTTTGGCATCTTGGCCGTTGATTTGCACCCTGTTTTTACCAATCTCATTACTGGCGATGCTCCGGGTCTTGAAAAATCGCGCCGCCCACAACCATTTGTCAATGCGTTGCGCGAGCATGTTGGCGTCAGCGCCCATGGTCAAACAAAGCCCCTTGGGGACTCAACCCATCGCGCACATGGGGGTAGCGCAGTTGCAACTTGAGCTCTTTTTTCATACGGGTGTTGTCCAGGCGCCTGGACTCGTTCATGAAACTCAGGAGCATCAAGGGCAATGCGGCATTGGCATCGGTTCGGGACAAGCGCGGAGGTTTAGGCAGGCCATACAAATCGGCGGCCAAATCAAAATAGTCCCCCATTTTCAGGTCGGTGTCATCGCAGACATTGACCAGCCGCTGTGGCTTACCGCGCCACATGGCTGCCGCACATGCCCGCGCCAAATCGTTGGCATGGATGTGGTTGGTGTACACGTCTTCTTTGGCCATCAAGACCGGCGTGCCCTTCAGCAAGCGCTCACGGGGCGTGCCCCCTTCCCGGTCGGTGGCATAAATGCCAGGGATGCGCAACACACTCACCCGAACGCCGCTGCGCCCGAGAAAACGCATCCATTTCTCGGCATCGACACGGCGTTGTGCGCGCGGCGTGTGGGGGCGAACGGCTCGGGTCTCATTCACGCGCTGACCTGCGCAATCGCCATACACGCCCGTGGTCGAGCCGTACACCAAGACGCCTGGAGGCGTGCGCAATCGCAAGGCCCGCACCAGATTTTGACTGCGCGGGTCGCGCTCAGATTCGCCACGCCGATCGGTTGGCGGCGGCGCCAAATGAATGACGCGGTGGGCCAAGCCCGACAAACGCTTCAAACTGTGGGCATCGTCCAAGTTGCCCAGCAATGGGGTGATGCCACAAGCCCTCAACAAACGCACACGCTCTGGCGAAGAGGTCAAGGCCATCAATCGCACGCGCTGGCTTTGGGGTGCGCCCAATTGCCCAGCGGTTCTCAAGCCGACATCGCCACAACCCACGATCAAGACGCGTTGTCGGCGAAAACGAGCAGGCAGCGTGCCCAAGGGGGTTTGGTTTGAAGGCAAAATCAGAGGTTCCGGGTCGAAATCAACCCCTCTAGGATACCGAAAAGATGAGCTTTCAAATTTCTGTGCAGCCCAGTGGCCGCAGCTTCACCGCCGATGCCCAAGAAACCTTATTGGCAGCTGGCATTCGTCAAGGCGTTGGCCTGCCCTACGGCTGCAAAGACGGCGCCTGCGGCTCTTGCAAATGCAAAAAAGTTTCTGGCACCGTGGTGCATGGCCCGCACCAAGCCAAAGCCCTGAGCGATGAAGAAGAAGCCCAAGGTTTGGTTTTGACCTGCTGCGCCACGGCCCTAAGTGATGTGGTGCTTGAGTCACGCCAGGTCACCGCCGAAGGGGGTCTACCGGTCAAAAAAATGCCGGTGCGCGTGGTCAGTCTTGAGAAAAAGTCACACGATGTGATGGTCTTGAAACTGCAGTTGCCCGCCAACGATGTGATGAAATTTCACGCCGGCCAATACATCGAGTTTTTGTTGCGCGATGGCTCACGCAGAAGCTACAGCATGGCCAATGCGCCACACACCTTAGAGGTGGCACCGCCCACGGTTGAGCTGCACATTCGCCACATGCCCGGTGGCAAGTTCACCGACCCGGTGTTCACCACCATGAAAGAAAAAGACATCTTGCGTGCCGAAGGCCCCTATGGCAGTTTTTACTTGCGCGAAGACAACGACAAACCCATGGTGTTGTTGGCCTCGGGCACGGGTTTTGCGCCCATCAAGGCCTTGATCGAGCACATGCAACACCGCGGCATCACCCGCCCGGCCACCTTGTATTGGGGTGGCCGTCGTCCGGCCGATTTGTACATGGCCGATTGGGTGCAAGCCCGCTTGGCCGAGATGCCCCATCTGCGCTATGTGCCCGTGATCTCCAACGCAGAACCTGAGGACCAGTGGACCGGCCGAACCGGCTTTGTGCACCAAGCGGTGTTGCAAGATTTCCCAGATCTCTCGGGCCACCAGGTCTATGCCTGCGGGGCACCCATCGTGGTGGACTCGGCCAAGCGCGACTATGTCGCCTTGGGCGGTTTGCCTGAAGAAGAGTTTTACGCCGACTCGTTCACATCCGAGGCCGACAAAGCCAAGGCCTAAAGCGATCACGCACAAACAAAACAGCCCGGCAAGCCGGGCTGTTTTTGTTGGCAGGCACCCTGTTTACAGGGCGAGGCGATTACTCACCCAAATAAGCTGCACGCACTTTGGGGTCGGCCAACATGTCTTTGCCCACGCCCGACATGGTGATCAGCCCCGAGTCCATCACATAACCACGGTCGGCAATGGCCAAGGCGCGACTGGCGTTTTGTTCCACCAACAGCACCGTCACGCCCTGCGCGTAAACGTCGCGCACCACTTCAAAGATTTTGTCGACCATGATGGGCGACAAACCCATGGAGGGCTCGTCCAGCAACAACACCTTGGGGCGGCTCATCAAGGCCCGGCCCATGGCCAGCATTTGTTGTTCGCCACCGGACATGGTGCCGGCCAACTGGTCTTTGCGTTCACGCAAGCGCGGAAAGATGGTGAACATCTTTTCCATGTCATCGGCAATGGCAGAGTGGTCTGTGCGGATGTAGGCCCCCATTTGGAGGTTTTCAATGATGGTCATGCGTGTGAACACGCCACGGCCTTCGGGCACCATCGCCAAGCCTTGTTTGACCAAATCCCAAGGGCCTTGGCCCTTGATGCTTTTGCCCAAGTACTCGATGTCCCCCGCCTGCAAAGGCAAGGTGCCGGTGATGGCTTTCATGGTGGTGGTTTTGCCCGCGCCGTTAGAGCCGATCAAGGTCACCAATTCGCCTTCTTGCACTTCCAAGCTGACGCCTTTGACGGCCTGAATGCCGCCGTAGCCCACCTGCAGGTCTTTGACTTTTAAAAGAATATCGGCCATCTCAGTGCCCTCCTGTGCCCAGATAGGCTTCAATCACTTTTTCGTTTTTCTGCACATCCGCAGGTGTGCCCTCGGCAATTTGCTTGCCGTAGTCGAGCACGGTGACCCGGTCACACAGGCCCATCACCAACTTCACATCGTGCTCGATCAGCAAGATGGTGCGGTTGTCTTTGCGGATCTGGTCAATCAACTCACGCAGTTGCACTTTTTCAGTGGCGTTCATGCCGGCAGCAGGTTCGTCCAGCGCGATCAATTGCGGGTCGGTGGCCAAAGCACGGGCAATTTCAAGACGACGCTGATCGCCGTAAGACAAGGTGCGCGCTTTGTAGTCGGCGTATTTTCCAATGCCCACGTAGTCGAGCAACTCTTGCGCCCGTTTGGCGATGGCCGCCTCTTCCGCTTTGAAACTGGGCGTGCGGAAAATGGCACCGATCAAACCGGAATGGGTCCGCACGTGGCGCCCCACCATCACGTTCTCGAGGGCCGTCATTTCGGCAAACAAACGGATGTTTTGGAACGTGCGGGCAATGCCCGCCTTGGCCACTTCGTGCACAGCCGTGGGTTGGTAGGGCTGGCCTGCCAACTCAAAGGTGCCGCTGTCCGGGGTGTAGAGCCCGGTGATCACGTTGAAAAAAGTGGTCTTGCCGGCGCCGTTCGGGCCAATCAAGCCATAAACC
This sequence comes from Comamonadaceae bacterium, assembly GCA_027488255.1. Lineage (GTDB taxonomy): Bacteria > Pseudomonadota > Gammaproteobacteria > Burkholderiales > Burkholderiaceae_C > Limnohabitans_A. The sequence continues at coordinate 4,088 of JAIYBZ010000022.1, forward strand.
TGACCACGCTGGATGCGGATGCCCACATCCGACAGGGCTTGCAGGCCCCCGAAGCGTTTTGAAATGCCCGAAACATTCAGGACGGTGTCTTTGTTGGTTGTTGTATTCATGGAAGGCTCCTTCATTTCGCCTTGAGCGATTTGCCATGCTCAGGAGAAGGCCACAGCCCTCGGGGGCGTAACAACATGATCACGATCATGGCCAAAGCCACCAACAATTGACGCATGATGGACGCGTCTAAACGACCGCCCGTCATCTCTTGCAGAGGGCCGGCCACATAGCGCAGCACCTCGGGCAATGCCGACAACAAGATGGCGCCCAGCACAACACCCGGCAAATAACCAATGCCGCCCAACACCACCATGGCGATGATCATCACTGACTCCATGAGGCTGAACGACTCTGGCGAAATAAAGCCCTGGAAACCGGCAAACATCGCGCCCGAAACACCTCCAAATGTGGCGCCCATGCCGAAAGCCAGCAACTTCAAGTTGCGGGTATTCAGACCCATGGCCTTGGCCGCAATTTCGTCTTCACGAATGGCCATCCATGCGCGGCCAATGCGAGAAATCTCGAGTCGGTGAGAGATCAAAATGGTGATCAATACCAAGCTCAAGAACAGGTAGTAGTAGAGCGAAACCGATGCGATTTCAAAATCACCAATCACGATTTTTTTGCCCAAACTGATGCCAAAAATCGAAATGGGATCGATCTGGTCAAGGCCTTTGGGGCCGTTGGTGATGTTGACGGGATGGTCCAAGTTGTTCATGAACACACGGATGATTTCGCCAAAGCCCAAGGTCACGATGGCCAAGTAGTCGCCGCGCAACTTGAGCGTAGGCGCCCCCAGCAACATGCCAAAGATGCCCGCCAGCGCGGCCCCAAGCGGCACGATCAGCCAGAGGGGCAAATGCAGGCCGTTCGGAAAGTTCAGTGCAATCCACTCGAAAGTGGTGGTCAGGTGTGGCGACGACAGCAAGCCATACATATAGGCCCCCACCGCGAAGAAAGCCACATAGCCCAGGTCAAGCAAACCGGCATAGCCCACCACAATGTTCAGGCCAATGGCCAACAAAATGTAGAGCAAGGCCATGTCTGCAATGCGCACCCAAGCATTGCCAAAGCTTTGCAAAATCAGCGGCAGCACCAGCAGGGCCACACCGATCAGAACGTATTGAAGTGTTTTGTTGATTTTCATAACGGTTCACCTCATCAAGCGCGATCGGCCACACGTTCACCCATCAGGCCCGAGGGGCGCAGGGTCAACACAATGATCAACACAATGAACGCAAAAATATCGGTGTAGTGGCTGCCCAAAACACCGCCGGTCAACTGGCCGATATAACCCGAGGCAATGGATTCGATCAGGCCCAACAAAATGCCGCCAATCACGGCGCCAGACAAATTACCAATGCCACCGAAAACGGCTGCGGTGAAGGCTTTCAAGCCGGGCAAAAAGCCCATCGCGTGCTGTGCGGTGCCATAGTTAGAGGCATACATCACCCCGGCAATGGCCGCCAAAATGGCGCCAATCACAAACGTGGCAGAAATCACCATGTCGGGCTTAACGCCCATCAAGCCGGCCACTCGGGGGTTTTCAGCGGTGGCCCGCATGGCGCGACCCAAGCGGGTGTAATTGACCAGCCACATCAACACAGCCAGAGAGACTGCGGTGACACCCAAAATCATGACCTGTGTGGGCGTGATGACCACGTTGCCCATGTTGATGGGCGTGCTAGACAGCAAAGTGGGGTAAGCCTTGTAGTTGGGCTTCCAGATGATCATGGCCAGGGTTTGCAGCAAGATGCTCATGCCGATGGCGGTGATCAGGGGGGCCAGTTTCGGGCTGTTGCGCAAAGGTCGGTAAGCGATTTTTTCAATTGAAAAATTCAGCACCGCTGCGACCACGCACGCGATCAGGGTGGCCAAGATCAAGATGACCCAACCTGGTGCGCCCGGCATCGAGTCGCGCATCATGCCGATGGCGGACCAGCTCGTCAGAGCCCCGACCATCAGGACTTCGCCGTGCGCAAAATTAATGAGGTTGATGATGCCGTACACCATGGTGTAGCCAAGGGCCACCAAAGCGTACATGCTGCCCATGACCAGGCCGTTGATGACCTGCTGGAGGAAGACGTCCATAAAGTTCTCCGTGTTTTGACTTGCGCTTAGCAAGTCTTCGCGTCGGTTGTTGTTATTTCACCAAGATTCACTTTTTGGGTGAACCCTGATCACTAGCAAAAACCCCGCCAGGTTTTCGCTTCATCCGGCGGGGTTGCGGGATTGTAGTGAAAGAAAGTCTCGCGTCAGTTGGCTTGTTGCTCAGGAATTACCCTGTGGCTGAATTTCTTCGCCGCAGTTCTGCCAATTTCTCAGAAATTTTGATCTCCAAACCCCTCAAAACGGGCTTATAAAAACCAGGGTCGGCCATGCCTTCAGGCAAGTAACGCTCGCCCGCTGCAAAGCCATCTTCTTCGTCATGGGCATAGCGATAGCCCTTGCCAAAATCAAGATCTTTCATGAGTGCGGTGGGCGCATTTCGCAAATGCATAGGCACCGGTCGAGTCCCGTCTTTTTTGACGAACGCTTTGGCCGCGTTAAAGGCTTTGTAAGCCGCATTCGACTTCGGCGCCACGGCCAAATAAATCACACACTGGGCCAAGGTCAACTCGCCTTCGGGGCTGCCCAAACGTTCGTAAACATCGGCTGCGTCCAACGCCATGCGGAGGGCGCGGGGGTCGGCCAGACCAATGTCCTCGCTGGCCATGCGAATCAAACGCCTGGCCAAATAACGCGGGTCGGCTCCCCCATCCAACATGCGAACAAACCAATACAGCGCGGCATCCGGGTCAGAGCCCCGCACCGATTTGTGCAGCGCACTGATGGTGTCATAAAACTGATCGCCGCCTTTGTCATAGCGGCGCATGCGCTCGCCCAGCACGCGCAACAACCAGTCGTCGGTCACTGGGCCCACCGACTGCTGCGAAGCCGCCATGGACAAGGTTTCCAGCGTATTCAACAAGCGCCGAGCATCGCCATCGGCATAGGCCAACAAACGCGACAACGCATCGTCTTCGATGGGCGGAACAGCCTGAATCGCTTGGGCACGCCGCACAATATTTTGCAAATCGACTTCGGTCAAGGGTTGCAAAACATACACCGCCGCCCGTGACAACAAAGCCGAGTTCACCTCAAATGAGGGGTTTTCTGTGGTCGCACCGATGAAGGTGAACAGGCCACTTTCGACATGCGGCAAAAAAGCATCTTGTTGGCTTTTGTTGAAGCGGTGGACCTCGTCCACAAACATGATGGTGCGCTGAGGGTGCAAACCTGTGCGCGCCAACTCTGCTTTTTCGACGGCTTCACGAATGTCTTTGACGCCGCCCAAAACCGCGCTGATGCTCAAGAACTGGGCATCAAATGCATCGGCCATCAAGCGCGCGATGGTGGTTTTGCCCACCCCCGGTGGGCCCCACAAAATGCAGCTGTGGGGCTGGCCTGACTCAAAGGCCAAACGCAGCGCCATGCCCTCGCCCAGCAAATGCTGCTGCCCAATCACTTCGCCCAAAGTGCGTGGGCGCAAGCGCTCGGCCAGTGGGGCATGCGGAGGCAATTGAGGGGGCAACTGAGAAGGCAATTGAGAAAGCACCAGCGCGTTTATTGGCGAATCACATCCACCCCAGGCGGTGGACGAAAAGCAAATGTCTGGGGCGTTAAGGTGGGATTGAGCTCAAACGCACTGAAGGTCAACACCGAGCGCTGACCCAAGTTGTCTTGCACATCCAGCACCGCCAATTCGGGGCCTTTTTCTGTGACACGCAAACCCACCCAGACCGATCGAACTTGTGCGTCTGCGGCCTTGGGAGTGGCGCTGACCCAGTGCAAGCCATCGCGCTCTGATTCGGCCTTGAAGGTGAATTCCACCTTGAGCGCCTCCAGGTCTGAAGCCGCTGCCAGCAAAGCCGCAGGCGTTGAGCCCAACACCTGCGCCTGTTTGCGCGCGGTGACTTGGTTCAGGTCCACGTCATACAACCACAGCGTTTGGCCGTCGGCCACCAACGTTTGTACAAAAGGTTTTCGATAATCAAAACGAAATTTGCCGGGGCGCAAAAACTCAAAACTGCCACTCGATGTTTTCACGCGAGGGGCTTGCCCCGCCTTAGAAGGCGACGTCACAGCCTGACTGAACTGTGCTCGGCCACTGCGCGCTTGCTTCATGAATTGCGTCAAGATGTCCAAGCCATCGGCCATTGCCGAGACGCAGAGGCAACTTCCTAGCGCCAAGACCGCCGCTCTCCAAAGCCAGCGGGAATGGTTCAAATTCGTCATGAATTACTCTGCCCTTGGGGGGACCAAAATTTCGCGCTGGCCGCTGCCGCTCATGCTGCTGACCAAGCCGGCTTTTTCCATGTCTTCGACCAATCGGGCAGCCCGGTTGTAACCGATCTTCAAATGGCGCTGCACCAAGGAGATGCTGGCCTTTCGGTTTTTCAAGACCACTTCAACGGCTTGGTCGTACATGGGGTCTTTTTCAGCGTTGTCACCATCGCCCAGCATGCCGCCGTCATCGTCCGTGGTGCCGCCTTCCAAGACGCCTTCGATGTAATCGGGCTCGCCTTGGCTCTTGAGATAGCTCACCACCCGGTGTACCTCTTCGTCGCTGACAAAAGCGCCGTGCACCCGAATCGGAAAACCCGTGCCCGAGGGCATGTACAGCATGTCTCCCATGCCCAACAAAGCTTCAGCGCCCATTTGGTCGAGGATGGTGCGGCTGTCGATCTTGCTGGAAACCTGAAATGCGATGCGGGTAGGAATGTTGGCCTTGATCAGGCCCGTGATGACATCCACGCTGGGGCGTTGGGTGGCCAAAATCAAGTGAATGCCGGCGGCGCGCGCCTTTTGCGCCAAGCGGGCAATCAACTCTTCGATTTTCTTGCCCACCACCATCATCAGGTCAGCCAGTTCATCGATCACCACCACAATGTGCGGCAAACGCTTGAGTGGCTCTGGATCGTCCGGCGTTAAGCTGAAGGGGTTGTAGATGAACTCTTCTCGGGCTGCGGCTTCGTCAATTTTTACGTTGTAGCCAGCCAGATTGCGCACCCCCATTTTGCTCATCAATTTATAGCGCTTTTCCATTTCGGCCACGCACCAGTTCAAGCCGTGTGCGGCTTGGCGCATGTCGGTTACCACCGGCGCCAACAAGTGGGGAATGCCTTCGTAGACCGACATTTCCAGCATCTTGGGGTCGATCATCAAGAGACGCACATCGCGCGCCTCGGCTTTGTAAAGCAACGACAAAATCATGGCGTTGATCCCCACCGACTTGCCTGAGCCCGTGGTGCCCGCCACCAACACGTGCGGCATCTTGGCCAAATCGGCCACCACCGGATTGCCAATGATGTCTTTGCCCAAACCCATGGTGAGCATTGATTTGGCTTCGTGATACACCTGCGAGCCCAAAATCTCACTCAGCTTGATGGACTGGCGCTTGGCATTGGGCAGCTCGAGCGCCATGTAGTTTTTGCCGGGAATGGTCTCGATCACGCGGATCGACACCAAGCTCAAGGAGCGCGCCAAATCTTTGGCCAGATTGACCACTTGAGATCCTTTGACCCCCGTGGCGGGTTCGATCTCGTAGCGTGTGATCACGGGGCCAGGTGCCGCCGCCACCACCCGCACTTCGACGCCGAAATCTTTGAGTTTTTTCTCGATCAGGCGACTGGTCATCTCCAAGGTCTCTGGCGATACCGTCTCTTGTCGAATGGACAAGCTGTCCAGCAAATCCACTTGGGGCAATTTGCTGTCGGGGAGTTCGGTGAACAGGGGCTTTTGGCGCTCTTTGACCACCCTGTCACTGCGGGGCACATCGAGCACAGAAGGCTCAATCACCATGGCCGTAGGGGTCTGCAGAGGCAGGGGCACAGGCTCAAGATCCAGCTGCCCCTCGGGCGCAGGCACCAAGTGGTCCATGTCCCACTGGGGCTCGATGGGTTGCAAAGGTGTGGCCAAAGCCCGTTCACGCAAAGCTTGCTGACCCAGCGCCAAGTCTTCTTCAATTTCACGTTTTTCATGGCGCATGCGGATCAAGCCGTCAATGCGGGCGCCAATGCTCTCGGCCAATTGGCCCCATGAGAACCGGAACACCATCGACAAGCCCACAACCAGACCCGCAATGCCCACCAAAGCTGCGCCGGTAAAGCCCAAGCCACGCACACTGAAAGAGCCAGCCAAATGGCCCACCACGCCACCACTGTGCCCGGGCAGATGTGCCTCTAGACGGTACAAACGGGCCCATTCAATGCTTGCACTGGCCACCAGCAAAACCGCCATGCCCAGCCAAAAGACCCAAGCCCCCCGCTGCGACTCTTGGGGCTGGGGCGACGGCTCTTCCCCTGACAAGCTCCGCATCCAGCGCGCCAAGCTCACCAACCAGGCTCGGCCAGCGGCCACCATGAACCACCAAACCGAATAACCCAAACCAAAATACGCCAAATCCGCCATCCAAGCGCCGACACGGCCCACCCAATTGCGCACCCCGGCGCCACTGCCTGAAGTGGACCAAGCCGGGTCGGTGGGCTGGTAGCTCCACAACGCCAAGAAACACAGCAAAAGGAGCAAGCCCCCCAGCATCAGTCCGATTTCTTGTGCAAATCGTGACCAAAAATTCTGGGGCTCTTCCACCTCTTTGGCTCGCGCCGTCGGGTTGATCAGGGTGTGCAGGGAATAAGTCATAAATGAAGGCTGAAGCTTACCCGATCAAGCTCCCTGTTCGGGGGGCAATGTGCATCTGGAAACCTTCTGGCCATGTTGACTTTGGAGGGTTCTTACAATTGAGCCATCCGATGACCTGAATGGGCATCGTTTTCCAACAGATTTCCCCTCACGATTGCTCACCATGTCTGCCACTTCCAAGCACGCACAAGTTTTGATTTTGGGCTCCGGCCCCGCCGGTTACACCGCCGCAGTTTACGCAGCCCGTGCCAATTTAAAACCCCTTTTGATCACCGGCATGGCGCAAGGCGGTCAGCTCATGACCACCACCGAAGTGGACAACTGGCCGGCCGACGTGCATGGTGTGCAAGGCCCAGATTTGATGCAACGCTTTCAAGAGCATGCGGAGCGCTTCAACACCGAAATCGTGTTTGACCACATCCACACCGTGAAGCTCGAGCAGCGTCCCTTCACCCTCATTGGCGACAGCGGCACCTACACCTGCGACGCCTTGATCATTGCCACCGGTGCCTCGGCCAAATACTTGGGTTTGCCCTCTGAAACCGCCTTCATGGGCCGCGGCGTGAGTGGTTGCGCCACCTGCGACGGCTTTTTCTACCGCGACCAGTTGTGCTGCGTGGTCGGAGGGGGCAACACGGCCGTCGAAGAAGCCCTGTACCTGTCCAACATTGCCAGCAAGGTGTATTTGGTCCACCGTCGCGACAAATTCAAGGCCGAGCCCATCTTGGTCGACAAGCTGATGGAAAAGGTCGCCGCCGGGAAAATCGTGCTCAAAACCTTCCAAACCCTTGAAGAAGTGTTGGGTGACGACACCGGCGTGACGGGCATCCGCCTGAAAAGCACGACAGATGGCAGCCTGCAAGACATCGAACTCAAAGGCTGCTTCATTGCCATTGGCCATGCCCCCAACACCGAGATCTTTCAGGGCCAACTGGCACTCGAAAACGGTTACATCGTGACCCAAAGCGGCCTGAAAGGTTTTGCCACCCAGACTTCGGTGCCCGGCGTTTTTGCGGCCGGCGATGTGCAAGACCACGTTTACCGCCAAGCCATCACCAGCGCCGGCACCGGTTGCATGGCCGCATTGGACGCACAACGCTTCCTAGAGCAGCACAACAGTTGATTTTCTGGTTATAATCCAAGGCTTTGCTGTTTCTGCCCCTGCTTGCTGTTGGGTAAGGCAGGCGCAGCGATCTGGGATACCGCCACCCATCTTGGCGAGGTGAGGCTGGAGCGCCAGGCCCCATGCAAGTCTGCATGAGACCCATCGGCACCGGCTGTTTTATAAGTATCGGAGTGTCCACATGGCACGCGTTTGCGACGTAACGGGCAAAGGCCCAATGACGGGAAACAACGTTTCCCACGCCAACAACAAAACCAAGCGCCGGTTCCTGCCGAACCTGCAATACCGTCGTTTCTGGGTTGAGACAGAAAACCGTTGGGTGCGTCTGCGCGTCTCCAGCGCCGCTCTGCGCCTGATCGACAAAAACGGCATTGATGCCGTGCTCGCAGACCTGCGTGCACGCGGTCACGCCTAAACCCAGAACATTAGGAGTCATACACCATGGCAACCAAAGGCGGACGCGAAAAAATCAAGCTGGAATCCACAGCCGGCACCGGTCACTTCTACACGACCAGCAAAAACAAGAAAACCATGCCCGAGAAAATGTCGATCATGAAATTCGACCCCAAAGCTCGCAAGCACGTGGAATACAAAGAAATCAAACTGAAGTAATTCAGCCCGAGTTTCTCAATAAAAAACCCGCTTCACGGCGGGTTTTTTATTGCCCAAAACAAACAGGACCCGAAGGTCCTGTTTGGGGGTGCATGGCTAGGGGAAAATCAGGCCGATTGGCGCACTGCACGCAACTTCACAGAGAAGTCACGCAAAGCGGCAATGCCGCTTTCTTCGGCGCGGCGGCACCAAGCCTGCAAATCAGCGGCCAGTTGCTCACGCGAGTGCGAGGTGTTCAGCCAAATTTGGCTGAGTTCTTCACGCATTTGCACCATTTTGTCGAGCACCGGGCTTGCGGCTCGTGCCTGATGCAATTGGGCATGCACAGCCGCAGGCACCTTGGCGGTGTCACGGTGCAACCAACGCTGAGCGGCCTGCATCACACTGGCATCGACCTTCAGTTTTTTCGCTTCTTGTTGCAAGACCGAATGCAAGTTACGAGCGTAATTGGCCATGACTTCGTAGCGATTGGCAATCAAGGCCTCAAGGGTCTTTTCATCGGCCACGGGGCGAATGTCTCCATAAGCCAAGCGAGGAGGCGTCTTTTTGACGGTCGCAAGGCCCAGGGTTTCGAGTGCACGGATGTACAGCCAGCCGATATCGAACTCGTAAGGTTTCACTGACAATTTGGCCGATGTGGGGTAGGTGTGGTGGTTGTTGTGCAACTCTTCACCGCCAATCAAAATGCCCCAAGGTGAAATATTGGTGCTGGCGTCGTGTGCCTCAAAGTTGCGGTAGCCCCAATAATGAGCCGCCCCGTTGATGATGCCGGCTGCAGTGACCGGAATCCAGGCCATTTGCACAGCCCAAACAGTCAAACCAATAAAGCCGAACAGGGCCACATCGATGATGAGCATCAGCGCCACACCTTGCCAAGAAAAACGGGTGTAGAGGTTGCGCTCAATCCAGTCGTCCGGCGTGCCGTGGCCATAACGCTTCAGCGTCTCTTGGTTTTTAGATTCCTTGCGGTACAACTCTGCACCTGTGAAAAGCACCGTTTTGATGCCATGCACATGGGGGCTGTGGGGGTCTTCGGCTTGCTCGCATTTGGCGTGGTGCTTGCGGTGAATGGCCGCCCACTCTTTGGTCACTTGGCCCGTGGTCAACCACAGCCAAAAACGGAAGAAATGCGAGGGAATGGCGTGCAGGTCCAGCGCGCGGTGGGCTTGGTGACGGTGCAAGAAAATCGTGACACTGGCAATCGTGATGTGGGTCAAGCCCAAGGTGATCAACACCATTTGCCACCAGGCCAAATCAAACAAGCCGTGGCCCATCCACTGAATCAATGAATCAAGAAAGGCCGATTCAGGCAACAACATACGCAATACTTTCTACAGGCGCCTGGGTTCAGGCAATCGTTCGATTTTAAGTTTCTTGGCTCCAAAAGGACAGTCCTATCGGCCGAATCTTCGGTTAAATTAAATCTAAAATTTACTTTCTAGTCCACGCGGCGGCAAAAAAACCATCCGTCGCATGGCGATGTGGCCACAAGCGCAGAAATGAACCCTCAGGCACCTCATCGGGGTTGGTTTCAAGGCTGGGCTCACCCGTTGTGGCCGGTGCACACAAACTGGCCGCATCAGGCACTTTCAGACGCGCCAATTCTTGCGCCACATTGAGCGGTACAAAGTCGGGGTTGGCCGCGCTGAAGGCGAGTGCAATTTGCTCGTTTTCTTCGGGCAACACACTGCACGTGGCATAGACCAAACGCCCGCCCGACTTGACCATGCGCGAGGCGCTTTGCAAGATGGCCAATTGCTTTTCCGTCAGTTCTTGGACCGCTTGCGGTTTTTGACGCCACTTCAAATCGGGGTTGCGCCGCAAGGTGCCCAAGCCCGAGCAAGGCGCATCCACCAAAACACGGTCAATTTTGCCGGCCAATCGTTTGACGCGGTCATCGCGCTCGTGGGCTATGGCGGCGGGATGCACATTGGACAAACCGCTTCGGGCCATGCGCGGCTTGAGGGCATCAAGCCGGTGTCCCGACACATCAAAAGCGTACAAGCGGCCCGTGCTGCGCATCGCCGCGCCCAACGCCAAAGTTTTGCCACCGGCGCCGGCACAAAAGTCCACCACCATTTCGCCCCGGTGCGCGTCCACCAGCAAGGCCAACAATTGCGAGCCTTCGTCTTGTACTTCGATGGCACCCCGGGTAAAGGCATCGGTTTTTTGCAAAGCCGGTTTGCCTTGCAAACGCAAACCCCATGGCGAATACGGCGTGACTTCAGAGGCAATCCCCGCAAGCTGAAGTTCTTTTTGAATTTCGCTGCGCTTGGCTTGCAACAAATTGACGCGCAAATCCAGCGTGCCGGGTTGCTGCAAGTGCTCAGCCAAGACCCAAAAATCATCGCCCAATTGGGCTTGCAGCGCCTGCGCCATCCACTCGGGCAAGTTGTGTCGGTGCGGCGCCATCAAGGCATCCGCAGGAATGCTGTCACACGTGGCCAGCCACTTTTTTTCCGTTTCGTTGAGTGCGGCGCTCAAGAAATCTCGCGGGCCATGAAACCCCAAAATGGCCAGCTTGCGCTCTTTGCTGCCCGAACCCGATCGGGCCAATTGTTCAAACAACAATTTCTTGCGCAAGACGCAAAAGGCGGTTTCGGCCAGGGTCGCCCGCTCGCGGGGCCCCAGAGCGCGGTGTTCACGAAAATAACGCGAGACGACCGCGTCGGCGGGATGTTCAAATTGGAGGACCAGCCTGACCAAATCGGCGCAGGCGTCTAACAGGGCTTTTGGATGCATGGGCGCTATTGTCCCATCCCCTACCCGTCCATTTTCACTGTCACCCAGAAAGCACGCATGTCTGAGACCCTGCCGCCCTTGATTGAAACGCCCAAAGGCCTCTACCGCCATTACAAAGGGGGCATGTACCGGGTGCTGGGCACCGTGCGGCACAGCGAAGACCTGCAACCCATGACGCTTTACCAAGCACTCTACGGTGACGAAGGGCTGTGGGTCAGGCCTGCGGCGATGTTTTTAGAGGTGGCCGAGTTCAATGGCCAAGTGCAAGCGCGGTTCACGCGCGTCGGCGATTAGGCCAACCACTGCGCCACCGCGCGTGGATAAATCAAATGCTCTTGCGTGAGCACTCGGGCCGCCAGGGTTTCGGCGGTGTCGTCGGGCAAAACCGGCACCACCGCTTGGGCCAAAATTTCGCCATGGTCCAACTCGGCGGTGACCTGATGCACCGTGGCCCCCGCAAATCGGCAGCCCGCATCAATGGCCCGCTGGTGCGTGTGTAAACCCGGAAATGCGGGCAACAAAGACGGGTGGATGTTGAGCAACTTCCCTGCGTAGTGCGCCACAAAGCCGGGCGTCAATATGCGCATGAACCCGGCCAACACCACCAAATCGGGCGAAAAGCGGTCAATTTCTTGGCGCATTGCGGCATCAAATGCATCACGCGAAGCAAACGCTTTGTGGTCCAAAACCCCCGTCGCAATGCCCTGCTCTTGTGCAAACAGCAGGCCTTTGGCATCGGCCCGGTTGCTCAAGACCGCGGCCACGCGGGCGTTCAATCGGGTGGCCCAGTGCTCTTGCTCTGCCGCACGGACGATGGCGGCCATGTTGGAGCCGGAACCGGAAATCAATATGACAATGTTTTTCATGGATTGCGGCAGATTATCCCAGCCCTTTCACGGCCATCGCCTGCACCCTGGCCATTGCGTGTCGCCGATCGGAGAGCGATTTTGTCGCACCCAAGACAGGATGGCTGCGATGTGGCGTGATAAAAAGCACGACCGTTAGATTTTGAAGTCACGGCTTGCAAGGGCCGCACTCACCCCACTGGAAAAGGCTCCCTATGGATTTGGCATTCACCCCCGAAGAGCTCGCATTTCGCGACGAAATTCGCACTTGGGTCAAAGCGAACTTACCCGCCGACATCGCACACAAAGTGCACAACGCCATGCGTCTGACACGTGAAGACTTGCAGCGCTGGGCCAAGATCTTGGGCAAAAAAGGATGGTTGGGTTGGGGTTGGCCCAAAGAGTTTGGCGGGCCGGGTTGGGGCGCCGTGCAAAAACACTTGTTTGAAGAAGAATGTGCGCTGGCTGGCGCGCCACGTGTGGTGCCGTTTGGCCCCGTGATGGTGGCCCCGGTCATCATGGCCTTTGGCAATGCCGAACAACAAAAACGCTTTTTGCCGGGCATCGCCAGTGGTGAAGTGTGGTGGAGCCAAGGCTACAGCGAGCCGGGTTCGGGCTCTGATTTGGCTTCGCTCAAAACCCGCGCCGAGCGCCAAGGGGACAAATACATTGTGAATGGTCAAAAGACCTGGACCACCTTGGGCCAATACGGCGAATGGATCTTTTGTTTGGTCCGCACCAGCAACGAAGGCAAACCTCAAACCGGCATTTCGTTCTTGCTGATCGACATGAAATCGCCGGGCATCACCGTGCGGCCGATCAAACTGTTGGACGGCGAATGCGAAGTCAATGAAGTGTGGTTTGACAACGTGGAAGTGCCGGTCGAAAACCTGATCGGCGAAGAAAACAAGGGCTGGAACTATGCCAAGCACCTGTTGGCCCACGAGCGCACCAACATCGCCGATGTGAACCGCGCCAAGCGCGAGCTGGAACGCCTGAAACGCATCGCCAAAGCAGAAGGCGTTTACGACGACCTGCGCTTCCGAGACGAGATCGCCAAACTCGAGGTGGACATCGTGGCGCTCGAAATGCTGGTGCTGCGCGTGTTGTCGGCTGAGAAGTCGGGCAAAAACTCGCTGGACATTGCCGGCCTCTTGAAGATCCGTGGCAGCGAAATTCAACAGCGCTACACCGAACTCATGATGCAAGCCGCCGGACCCTTCGCCCTGCCCTTCATTTTTGAAGCCATGGACGCAGGCTGGCAAGGCAACTTCCCCGGCGGCATGGTGGCCAACGCGCCCTTGGCGGCCAACTACTTCAACATGCGCAAGACCACCATTTATGGCGGCAGCAATGAAGTGCAACGCAACATCGTCGCGCAAACCGTTCTCGGTTGAGCCGAAAGGATTTCAAAATGGATTTCGATTTTTCTGACGACCAAGAACAACTGCGTGACGCGGTGCGCAAATGGGTAGACAAGGGTTACGACTTTGACCGTCGCCGCGCCATCGTGGCTGCCGGAGGCTTTGACCGTGACGCTTACCGCGAAATGTCTGAGCTGGGCCTGACCGGCTTGTACGTGAGCGAAGAAAACGGCGGCATGGGCATGGGCCCGACCGAAGCCATGGTGACCCTCGAAGAGCTGGGCCGTGGCATTGTTTTAGAGCCCCTGACGCAAACGCTGATGACCAGTGCCACGCTGCAAACGCATGCCCCCACTGAGCTTCAGGCCGCATGGCTGCCACGCATCGCTGCCGGTGAAGCCATCGTGGTCTTGGCCCAACAAGAACGCGGCGCGCGCTACCAACTGAATCGATGCGCCACGCAGGCCCATGAAGTGGGCGGGAAATGGACGCTCACGGGTACCAAGAGCGTGGTGGCGGTAGGCGATCAAGCCGATGCTTTTGTGGTGCCCGCCATGGTGAATGGACAGGGTGGCGCCCAACTGGCGTTGTTCTTGGTGGAGCGCCAGGCCAGCGGTGTGCGCACTCAGGGCTACATCACACAAGACGGCTCGCGTGCGGCCGAAGTGGTGCTGAGCAACACCCCCGCGCAATTGATCACCTTGCAGGGTTTGACCGCGCTCGAAGAAGCACAAGACATTGGCATTGCTTGTGTCTGCGCCGAGGCGGTGGGCGTGATGGACAAAACCTTGGCCATCACCGTCGACTACATGAACACGCGCAAACAATTTGGGGTGGCCATCGCCAGCTTTCAGGCGCTTCGTCACCGTGTCGCCGATATGAAAATGCAGCTGGAGCTGGGCCGCTCTATGAGCTATTACGCCAGTTTGAAGTTGCACGCGCCGGCCGATGAGCGACGCCGGGCGATGGCACGCGCCAAGTACCAACTGGGGGTTTCCATGCGCTTTGTGGGCCAGCAGGCCGTGCAGCTGCACGGCGGTATTGCCGTGACCGATGAGTACATCGTGAGCCACTACTTCAAGAAGTTAACGCAGCTGGACATGACCTTTGGCGACACTTTGCACCAACTGGGCGAAGTGTCCGATCGCATGCAAGAAACTGCGGGTGTTTTTGCCTGACCCAACGCATTACGCACTGGCCATGGGGCTCCGCACGGAGCCCCTTTTTTATTCAGGCTCACGCTGGCGCAAATAACTGGCAAAACGCGGCAAGCCTGAGGGCGTGCGATCGCGGTAACGGTAAGTGACCCATGAGCCCACTGGGGGCGGGTTGCGGCGATCGGCGTCATTCAAACCGACCCCCAAGGCAAACCGCTGACCCGTGGGCATTTCCACCCACAAAGCGCCGGTCTGCCCTTGCAAGCGGCCCTTGCCGGGCAGATGCCCCACCACCCGACCTTCTTCATCGGGTTCGGGTTTGAGTTTGTAAACCGCATCGGTGCGGCCCGGGCGCCACAGGGCATCGGCCCGGTGGAGCACCAAGCCCTCGCCACCGCGTCCCACGACGGCTTGCAAATGCGCCTGCAAACTGGCCTCATCCGGCACGACTTCTTGGGCCACTGGCAACAACCACGGGACCGCCGAAGCAGCCAATTGGGCTTGCAGCGCTTGCACTCTTTCCGCAAAGGGGCCCGCATGGCCGGGCGCATCAAAGACCCAATACTTCACCTGGCGCCAAGCTTCGTCATGGAGGACTTCTGTGCGGACCAAACCCGACACCCGGTCAAACTGGCCGGGCGCGATCCATAGCTCACCGTCCAAGGGCATGGTGGGCAAGGCCGCCAAAAACCATGCAGGCGCATTGAGCACGCGACCACTTCGAAAGCGCAAGATTCGGCCATCCCAAACCGCACGCACGCCGTCTAATTTTTCGCTGACCCAAAAGCCTTTCGGTGAGCGCTTTGGGGACCAAGCGGACGCCAGTTGAACCAGATACGGCGATTGGGCCTGTGCAGCCCGCAGCGAGTTGGCATGCAACCAGCCCGCCCCCAAGTAAAGTGACTGGACCCAATGCCGGCGCGTCAGTCCCTGCGGCTGAAAACCTGTTGGCGCACGCAAGACCGGCCCAAAAAGAGGTGTGTTCATGAAGTTTTCCCGAATACAAGCGGTCAATTATCGACACTTTTGTATTCAATCTATGGCTTTGTGGCGATAAATCTTCATGCGCTGGCCGTGCACAGCGCCAGCCAAGCTCACATCATGAGGCGTGAGTTTTTCGGCACATGGGCCATCAGAAAGGCCATTTGGTCAGACAAGATGCGGCGGTTGCGCAAAATAAAGTCTTCCCAAAGACTGGGCACATACGGGGCATAAAGCAGGGGCATGCGGGCTTGCTCTGGCGTGCGACTGCTTTTTCGGTGGTTGCAGGAACGGCAGGCTGTGACCACGTTCATCCAATGGTCCGGGCCGTTTTGGGACACCGGCACAATGTGCTCCCGCGTCAATTCAGATTCATGGAAATGCCCGCCGCAATACGCACACACATTGCGGTCGCGGGCAAAAAGCTTGGGGTTGGTCAGCCCTGAACGCAGGTCAAAAGGATTGATGCGTGGCACCCCTTGCGTGCCAATGATGCTGTTGACGGTGATGATGGATTGCTGCCCGGTGAGCGCGTTGTGGCCGCCATGAAAGACTGCCACTTGCTGCCCCGCTTCCCAACGCACTTCATCGGCTGCATAGTGCGTGACCGCCTGCTCTAAGGAGATCCACGATTGCGGCAAACCTTGAGCCGAGAGTTTCAAAACCTTCACAGACACCTCCATCCACCAGTACAAAGACCACTGACACGAAAAGTTCCGTTGCCATCCTGCCAAGCCATGAAGCAAACTGGCCTGCCAAGACCATCGCAACACCCGGATAACAGGACCGAGCTCAGTCACAATATACCCTCTAACTTTGACAACCCCGTGAATGCAGGCTCTGCGTCTGCACGACGGGCAACCCCCAAGCGACATGAAGGTTTTTCGCGGCTTCCATCACCCCGACCTGGCGCCCGCCTGCGCCTTGACCATCGGCAACTTTGACGGTGTGCACCGAGGTCACCAGGCCATGCTGGCCTTGCTGCGCAGCGAAGCGGCTTACCGGGGTGTGCCCAGTTGCGTGCTGACCTTTGAGCCGCATCCGCGTGATTACTTTGCCAAAGCCCTGAACAAACCCGAGCTCGCCCCAGCGCGCATCGCCACTTTGCGCGACAAGCTGCAAGAGTTGCAGCGCTGCGGCGTTGACCAAGTGGTGGTGCTGCCTTTCAATGCCCGACTGGCCAGCCAGTCTCCCGAAGACTTCATTCAACACGTGCTGATCGAAGGCTTGGGCGTGCGCTATGTGCAAGTGGGGGACGATTTTCGTTTTGGCGCACAGCGCGCAGGTGACTACGCCATGCTGGATGCGGCCGGTGAACGACTGGGTTTCGATGTCGCCCGCATGAACAGTTATGAAGTGCATGGCCTGCGGGTCTCGAGCTCGGCGGTGCGTGAAGCGTTGGGCCAAGGCCGGATGCAAGATGTGCAAGCCTTGTTAGGCCGGCCTTACAGCATCAGCGGTCACGTGGTGCATGGGCGCAAACTAGGACGCGAGCTGGCCGCCAGCCAAGCGGGCGCAGGTGACGGCTTCAGAACCCTCAATTTGCGGTTTGCACATTGGAAACCCGCGGCCAGCGGGATCTTTGTGGTGCAGGTGAACGGCCTCACCGACCGCCCCCTCAAGGGCGTCGCGAATTTGGGCATTCGCCCCTCCCTTGACCCGAACGATGTCAATGGCGGGCGGGTGCTGCTGGAGACCCATGTCTTTGACTGGCCGGCGCATCTTGGGGCCGAAGGGGGCTACAGTAAAATCATCGGCGTGGATCTGCTGCACAAATTACACGACGAGCTGAAATACGACGGTCTGGCGGCCCTGACAACAGGCATCGCCAAAGACTGCGCTGACGCACAGGTGTGGTTTGCCTCGCGCCACGGCGAAACCAGCCGCCAAACCACCCGCGACCGAATTTGACGCTAACCCGTCCCGGTGCACCCCAAGAGCTTGCACCCTCCTCCGGGCTCAATTTGAGGGCCCATCTTTTTGCTCATAGCGGTTCATTGGCCGCCCCCTCGGATTCCTCTCATGTCTGACACGAACACCCCCAACCCCAACGCTGAACGCGCCGACTACCGGGCCACCCTGAATCTGCCCGACACCCCGTTCCCGATGCGCGGCGACCTGCCCAAGCGCGAACCCGCTTGGGTGAACGGCTGGAATGAAGGCGGTTTGTACAAAAAGCTGCGCGCTGCCCGCCAAGGTGCACCGCTGTTTGTGTTGCACGATGGCCCGCCCTATGCCAACGGCAAATTGCACATTGGCCACGCGCTGAACAAAGTGCTGAAAGACATGATCGTCAAATCCAAGCAACTGGCTGGTTTTGACGCGCAGTACATCCCCGGCTGGGACTGCCATGGCTTGCCCATTGAAAACGCCATCGAAAAACTGCATGGCCGCAACTTGAGCCGCGATGACATGCAGGCCAAAAGCCGCGCTTTTGCCACCGAACAAATCGACCAACAACGCGAAGACTTCAAGCGCTTGGGGGTACTGGGCGATTGGGAGCGTCCGTACCGCACGATGGACTTTGCCAACGAAGCCGGCGAGATTCGCGCTTTCAAACGCGTCATCGAGCGCGGCTTTGTTTACCGGGGGCTGAAGCCCGTGTATTGGTGCTTTGACTGCGGCTCTTCATTGGCCGAGTTCGAGATCGAATACGCCGACAAAAAGAGCGACACCCTAGACGTGGCCTTTGAAGCCGACAACGCAAGCGCTCTGGCGGCCGCCTTTGGCCTGACCCAGTTGCCTGGCGACGGCAGCAAAAAAGTCTTTGCCGTGATCTGGACCACCACCGCCTGGACCCTGCCCGCCAACCAAGCCCTGAACGCGCACCCCGAGCTGGAATATGCCTTGGTTGACACACCGCGTGGCGTGTTGCTGTTGGCTGCCAGCTTGGTCGAGAAATGCCTGGAGCGCTACCAACTGCAAGGCCAAGTGATCGCCACCGCCGTGGGTGAAAAATTGCGCGGCTTGGTGTTCCGTCACCCGCTGTATGACACCGTGGGCGCCGACACAGGTGGCGCTTACAGCTACCGCCGCACCTCGCCCCTGTACCTGGCTGAGTATGTGACGGCCACCGACGGCACCGGCATCGTGCACTCGGCACCGGCTTATGGTGTGGACGACTTCAACTCGTGCGTGGCCCATGGTCTGAAGTACGACGACATCTTGAACCCGGTGCAGGGCAACGGCGTGTATGCCGCTGAGTTGCCTTTCTTTGGCGGCCAACACATTTGGAAAGCCTGCGCCCGCGTGATCGAAGTCTTGGCGCAAAGCGACCGCTTGATGTCCACCGTGGAGATCACCCACAGCTACCCGCATTGCTGGCGCCACAAAACGCCCGTCATTTACCGCGCAGCAGCGCAATGGTTTGTGCGCATGGACGACGGCGAAGGCGTTTTCACAAAAGACAAAGCGCCCAAAACACTGCGCCAATTGGCTTTGGATGCCATCGAACAAACCCAGTTCTACCCCGAAAACGGCAAAACCCGCTTGCGCGACATGATCGCCAACCGTCCCGACTGGTGCATCTCGCGCCAACGCTCTTGGGGCGTGCCGGTGCCGTTCTTTTTGCACAAAGACAGTGGCGAGTTGCACCCCCGCACCATGGAAATCTTGGACCAAGCGGCCGAGATTGTGGAAAAAGGCGGCATTGAAGCGTGGAGCCGCGTGACCGCCGAGCACATGCTGGGCGCCACCGACGCACCGCACTACACCAAGAGCACCGACATTTTGGAAGTCTGGTTTGACTCGGGCAGCACCTTCCAGCACGTGCTGCGCGGCAGCCACAAAGACGCCTATGGCGTGGCGCCCTTCCACGGCCAAGGCCCAGAGGCCGACTTGTATTTGGAAGGACACGACCAACACCGCGGCTGGTTCCACAGCTCTTTGCTGTTGGGCTGCGCCTTGTACGACCGCGCGCCCTACCGCGGTCTGCTGACCCACGGTTTTGCCACCGACGGCCAAGGCCGCAAGATGAGCAAGTCGCTGGGCAACACGGTGGAGCCGCAAACCATCAACGCCAAAATGGGCGCCGAAATTGTGCGCCTGTGGGTGGCCAGCACCGACTACTCGGGTGACCTGAACATCGACGACAAAATTTTGGCCCGTGTGGTCGATGCCTATCGCC
The DNA here is from genome assembly GCA_027488255.1 of Comamonadaceae bacterium. Lineage (GTDB taxonomy): Bacteria > Pseudomonadota > Gammaproteobacteria > Burkholderiales > Burkholderiaceae_C > Limnohabitans_A. Next base: position 23,773 of record JAIYBZ010000022.1, read on the forward strand.
GCATTCGCAACACACTGCGGTTTTTGTTGGCAAACGTGAGTGACTTCGATCCCGCCACCGACAGTGTGGCCGATGACCAACTGCTGGAAATCGACCGCTTTGCGCTGGCCCGTGCGGCCGAGTTGCAAGCCGATATTCGCCGCCACTTTGACGCCTACGAATTTCACCCCGTGGTCTCCAAGTTGCAAATTTATTGCTCGGAAGACTTGGGCGCCTTTTATTTGGACGTCTTGAAAGACCGCCTGTACACCACCGCCCCCAAGTCTTTGGCACGGCGCAGTGCACAAACTGCGCTGTACCGCATCACCCACGGCATGCTGCGCTGGATGGCGCCTTTCTTGTCGTTCACCGCCGAAGAAGCATGGGGCACGTTTGGCAGCTCAGAATCCATCTTCATGGAAACTTTCGGCGATTTTGGCCAGGCCGACACCGCGCTGTTGGCCAAGTGGGGCCGCATCCGTGAGATCCGCGATGTGGTCAACAAAGACATCGAAACCCTGCGTGCGGCCGGCCAAGTGGGGGCCTCTTTGCAAGCCGAAATCACACTGCAAGTGCCCGCCGCAGACCATGCGGTGTTGAGCAGCTTGGGGGTCGACATCAAGTTTGTCTTCATCACCTCCAAAGTGACCTTGCAAAAAAGCGAGACGCTGGCGGTGCACGTCACGCCCAGCCAAGCCACCAAATGTGAGCGTTGCTGGCACTATGCCGAAGATGTGGGCCAAGATGCCGCACACCCCACCCTGTGCGGCCGTTGCGTGAGCAACTTGCACGGCACCGGCGAAACCCGCCAAGTGGCCTGATTTTTTTCACGCACAACCCTCACGCGATCAGCCCATGGCCAGCTCAAAAAAATTCGGTAAAGGTCCCAGCAGCCAGCGCCAAGGCCTGACGCTCTGGCTGGGCATTGCCCTGTTGATTTTTCTGCTGGACCAGTTCACCAAAGTACTGGTGCTGGGGGCCTTCGAGTTGGGCGACAGCACCCCCATCACTTCTTTCTTTAATTTGGTGCGGGTGCACAACCACGGCGCGGCATTCTCATTTTTAGCCGATGCCGGCGGCTGGCAGCGCTGGTTCTTCACGGGCATTGGCGGCGTGGCGACGGTCTTCATGCTGTGGATGCTGTATTCGCATGCGGGTCAACAACTCTTCAGCTTAGCCATTGCCCTGATCTTGGGCGGCGCCGTCGGCAATGTGGTGGACCGCCTGATGCACGGCTATGTGGTCGACTTTTTGGATTTCTACTGGGGCAGTTGGCACTTTCCAGCGTTCAATGTGGCCGACAGCGCCATCAGTGTCGGGGCCGCCCTGTTGATCTTGGACGAAATTTTGCGCGTCAGGCGCGGCCATTGACGCCGATTCTGCCAGCCGTAAAAAAGCCCGCCGAAGCGGGCTTTTTTACGAGCGCTGCCCTCAAAGGGTGATGACCGTGCAGCCCGTGGTTTTGCGGGCCTCCAGCGCCTGATGCGCCTGCTGAATCTGAGCCAACGGGAAAGTTTGGTCAATGTGGATTTTGACCTTGCCACTGGTCACCACTTCAAACAAATCATCGGCCATTTCTTGCGTGCTTTCGCGCGTGGTGATGTGGCTGAACAAGGTCTGTCGCGTCACATAAATCGAACCCTTGGGCCCGAGGATGCCCGGTGCAAACGGGGCCACGGCACCGGATGCGTTGCCAAAGCTGGCCATCAAGCCGAACGGTGACAAGCAATCCAAGGATTTGTCCCAAGTGTCTTTGCCCACCGAGTCATAGACCACCTTCACGCCCTTGCCGCCGGTGATTTCTTTGACCTTAGACAGAAAGTCATCGGTCGAGTAGTTGATGCAAAACTCAGCCCCGTTGGCCAGCGCCAAAGCGCACTTGGCATCGCTGCCAGCGGTGCCAATCAAACGCAGGCCCAAGGCCTTGGCCCACTGGCAAGCGATCAGGCCCACGCCCCCGGCGGCGGCATGGAACAGCACAAAGTCTCCTGCTTTCAAGCCGCCTTGCGGCAAGGTGCGCTTGAGCAAATACTGCACCGTGAGCCCTTTGAGCATCATGGCCGCGCCAGTCTCAAATGAAATCGCATCGGGCAATTTGCACACGCACTTGGCGGGCATCACGCGCACTTCGCAATAGCTGCCGGGCGGCTGGCTGGCGTAGGCCGCACGGTCGCCCACCTTCAGGTGCGTCACGCCCTCACCCACCGCCTCCACCACGCCAGCGGCTTCCATGCCCAGCTTGAGGGGCATGGGCAACGGGTACAAACCGGCACGTTGGTACACATCAATGAAGTTCAAACCAATGGCTTTGTGTCGAATGCGGATCTCGCCGGGGCCGGGCTCGCCCACGGTCACATCGACCAATTTCATGACTTCGGGACCACCGTTTTGGTCAATTTGGACAGCAAGGCTCATGGCAATCTCCTGAATGGGGGAAGACAAACGATGCGTGACTTTGCCACGAAATCATTTGTCCGAGCGCGGTCCAGGGACAGCTCGGCGACAGCGGGAAAACCCCAGTGCCCTTACATTTCCCGCATGTCGCAAAAAATCACCCCCCTGTCCGCCCTGCTTTTGACGGTGCCACCGCTTTTGTGGGCCGGCAACGCGGTGGTCGGCCGCATGGTCAACAACTTGGTGCCGCCCATCACCCTCAATTTTTTGCGCTGGGCCGTGGCCTTGTTCATCTTGCTGCCGCTGGCCTCGTGGGTGTTGCGGCGAAGCAGTGGCCTGTGGCAGCACTGGCGGCGCTTTGCCCTGTTGAGCTTGTTGGGCGTGGGTTGCTACAACGCTTTGCAATACCTGGCGCTCCAAACATCCACCCCGCTCAATGTGACTTTGGTAGCCGCCAGTGGCCCGGTGTGGATGCTGGCAATTGGGGCTTTGTTTTTTCAGGCGCCGGTGCGCCGCGCACAAATGTACGGCGCCGTGTTGTCTATCTTGGGCGTTTTGGTGGTGCTGTCGCGGGGGGATTGGGCGCAACTCATGGCGGTGCGATTGGTGGCGGGCGACTTGTTTATTTTGCTGGCCACGGCCTGTTGGTCTTGGTACAGCTGGCTGCTCAGCCGCCGCGACGAGCCCGAAGCCATTCGCCAAGACTGGGCGGCTTTCTTGCTCGCGCAAGTGGTGTTTGGCCTGGCTTGGTCGGGCTTGTTTGCCAGCATGGAGTGGGGCCTGACCGAGGCCCACATCACCTGGGGCTGGCCACTGATCGGCGCGCTGGCCTTTGTGGCGGTAGGCCCTGCCGTGCTGGCCTACCGCTGCTGGGGCATGGGCGTGCAACAAGCGGGGCCAGCCGTGGCAGGCTTCTTTGCCAACCTCACCCCGCTGTTTGCCGCCATTTTTTCAGCGGCGTTTTTAGGTGAGTTGCCGCACCTGTATCACGCCCTGGCGTTTGCGCTGATCATTGGTGGGATTTGGGTGTCTTCAAGGCGTTGAATCTCGCCCTTGGGTGCCAACTAGCGCTTATCCAAGGTGCTGAGAGATCATTTTGAAGATCCTCTCACTCCTCGCCAAAGAAATCCGAATCCAAGCGCTTGAGCGCAAAGTTTTGTGCCACCGACACGCCCAAGTTGTGCTCTATCATCAGCCCGGCCAAGCGCACACCATCAATGAGGACAATTTTTTGGTCTGACTTGTTGCCCAGCACCGCAGTGCGAGCAGCCGGGGTGAAATAGCTGGTGGTGAGGAAGACACCTTTCTTCACACCCTTAATGACCAAGGCGCCAATGAAGTCACGCACCGGACCTTCGCCCACAGGGTCTTGCCAACGCTTGGCTTGAAGGTAGATGGTGTCCAAGCCCAGGGGGTCTTCGTTGATGATCCCGTCAATGCCGTTGTCGGCGCTGAGCTGCGTGACCTGCCCGGCATTGGCGCGGTTGCCGCCATAACCCATGGCCACCAAAAGCTGTACCACCAGCCGCTCAAAAAAGGCAGGCGACTCGACTTTGATCTTTTCCAGCAACTCGGCAGATAAAGCCTCGTTGGCCTGGCGCAAGATATTGGCCAGGCGTTCCTCGGGAAAATCAGCCAATAAATCGTCGCCATCCTCTTCTTCAGTTTCTTGTGCAGTGGCACTGATCTGTGCGGTGAGTTGGCTGCTTTTCCAAACTTGGTAGCGGCGGTTAACTTCGGCCAAAAACGCGGAGCCATCGTAAGGCGCATGGACTACGGCGCGGCCCTCGTCGGTGATAAACCACATGCCAAGAGAAGACTTGGTGACATAGCCGCCTTTGACCAACCCCACTGAAGCAAACCCAAAAATCGAACGCCAACGTGTGTTGCCGTTGTCGTAAACCGAGCAAGCCCAATCGTCGAGCGGCACGGTGGATTCGATGGCCTGCAAGAGTGCCCGTTTTTGCAACTGTCCGTTAGGTGCAGAGGCCAGCGCCTTTAGCGCGGCGAGGTGCATGGCGGCAATGAGATGAGAGGAGCGGGAGGGTGGATGAGTCATTTCAGGCAAGTTCTCTTTAATTTCAAAACACCACTAAACCATCACCCAATTGGTGATGCAAATTCCATTTGCCCGTTGTGTCCAGAGCGGCTTCTAGAACAATGACGCGTTGACCTTTTTGTTGGGCGAGCCATTCGAGCGTGGGGGTGCCGAGGTAGCTGTCGAAGCACACAATGGCTTCGCGGGGTGGGGCTTGTTGGTCGCGGGCGCGGTAGAGTTGGTTGGCCGTGACCTCTGCAATGGGCATGAGCTGCACGTCGAGTTGAAATCCGCACTTGAGCAGCATTTCGTCACGCACGGCTTGCGCGTCGTGCGTACTGAAAAGGCTGGCCTCTTTGGTAGCGATGAAGGCTTTGAGCGCAGCCAGTTGGGCGGCCTCGTTGGCGTCAGGGTCAGGCGCGAAATCGGCACGGGGGAAGGCGCTCTTTTCTAGTGTAAAGACCTTGAACCCTGCGTCGATGGGATGCGGGTTGTCGCCATAGCCTTGGATGACGCGTTTGACACGCTCAATGGTGATGTCGCTGATTTTTTTAAAGCCAGCTTTGTGAGCTTCGCTTTTTTCATCTGTAGCTTCGGGAATTTGAACACTGATGACTTTGCGTGTGCCGCCATCCTCCACATTAATTTCAAGAGCCGCTTGGAAAGAAGAGCCAGACCCCCCAAAGAAGTCCACGATCAACGAATCGTTAGATGCTCCCAGTCTAAAAATCTCAGTAAGCAAGCCAACTGGTTTGGGGTTGTCAAAGATGCGACCATTGGAAAAGAGCTCCTCCATTTCTGTTGTTCCGCGAGTATTGAGAGGTACGCAATCCCAGATCGTCGGAAAAGTCATGCCTTCTTTAATTTCAGACAAAAATCTTTTGAGCTTTGGTCGTCCCAGCGAGTCCTCACCAAAGTAAATTTCGTCTGCTGCAAGTAAGTGAGAAATTCGTTCTTTATTGAATCGCCAATTACTCTTGGATTCAGGTGTACCAGGGTAATGCTCCTCACCTGTAGCCGGATTCTTAATTGGGAAGAATAAAGACTCAACAAACCGCCCACCTTTAACGTTGGCCATCAAGTCACCAGGAGCCCATTCGCCTTTGGGGTGGTTGTCGGGATTTTGAAAACGAGCCAATTGCCTCTCACCTCGCGCACGCAAATTAAGCACGACATTTTCTGAGGACTTGGCGTAACAAGTTATGTAGTCGTGGTTGGCACCAATCACTTTGTCATTAGGAGGAGTGCTTCTTTTCTTCCAAAGAATTTGAGCAACAAAGTTGGCCTCCCCAAAAACCTCATCCATCACCTTGCGCAAGTGCGTCACTTCGTTGTCGTCGATGGACACGAAGATCACGCCGTCTTCTCGCAGCAACTGCCGAGCCACCAGCAGGCGCGGATAAATCATGTTGAGCCAGTTGCTGTGAAAGCGCCCGTCGGCCCTGGTGTTGGTGCTCATCTTCACGCCACCCTCGGTCACGCCGGTTTGTTCCCAATAGGCGCTCTTGTCTTCCGCAAAGCTGTCTTTGTAAACAAAGTCGTTGCCGGTGTTGTAGGGCGGGTCGATGTAGATGCATTTAACTTGCCCACGGTAGGCGCACAGCAGCAGCTTGAGCACTTCAAGGTTTTCGCCTTCAATAATGGCATTGCCCCCCGCAATGCCCGGGTTGACGCTGCGGGCTTCGTCGTATCGCAGCGCGGCGGTGGTGGGGGTAAAGGCTTTGCGCTTGGCTGCGGCTTTACCCCACCACTGAAAGTCAAAGTGCTCGCGCCCTTGTTGTCCCGTCAGGCGCAGCAACTCAGTGGGGTTGAGCTGGCCCTCATTAGTGAACAGATCCGGAAACTCGGCCTTTAGCCGTGCCAGCCGCTCTTGCAGCAGGTCAGGGGATTGGATGGATTGCAGGGGGGATGTTGCAGTGGTCATGTTTGATTCATTTCAATCAAGGCACGGTCACGCTCAAGCTCGGCTTGCAGCTCGGCTTCGGTGGGCATGAGGGCTTGGTATTTGCTGGCAAAGAGTTGGGGCTTGTCGGCCAGAAGCGAGTACTTGGCCACGGCGGTATTGCGCTCTGAGCACAGGATGAGACCCAATGTGGGGTTGTGGCTTTCATGGCGATTGAGCTCGTCAAACACGCGCACGTACATATCCATTTGGCCCACGTCTTGGTGGGCGAGTTTGCCCACTTTAAGGTCTACCAAAACAAAGCACTTGAGTAGGTAGTTGTAGAACACCAGGTCGATGAAGCAGTCTTCGCCTTCTACGCGCAGATGCTTTTGCCGCGACACAAAGGCAAAGCCTTTGCCCAGCTCCAGCAAAAATTTTTGGAGTTGATCCAGCAGGCCCTGCTCTAGGTCTTTTTCATAAAGAGCAGGCAAAGCAGGCGCGCCCAAGAACTCCAGCACATAGGGGTCACGAATGAAGTCTCGTGGGTCAGGCGGTGCTTCTTTGGCAATTTGTTGTGCCGCTTCGGTTTTGATCAAGGCTTTGGATTGGTCTTGGGTGCTGAGCAGGCGTTCGAAATAGAGTGTGGCGATTTGCCGGTCCAAAGCCCGCACACTCCAGCCTTGTTCGGCGGCTTCTTGTGTGTACCAGTCGCGGGCTTGGAGGGTTTCGATGCGGATGAGGGCTCGGTAATGGGTCCAACTCAAATCGCGACGCAGTGCGTCGCGATTTGGAAAGCACACAAAAAACTGCCTCATATTGCGCAGATTGGTCACGTCAAAGCCTGCACCAAACTCTTCCCTCAATCGCCGCGCCAGCTCCGGCAGCACGTGCTTGCCATAGGCGGCACGTTTGTGTCCGCCTTGTTCGTCTTCGACAATTTTTTGGCCGATAAACCAGTAGGTTTGCACCATGGTGGTGTTGACAATTTGCCTTACTTGGGAGCGCGCAGACAGCAGCAGTTGCCGAATGGCTTGGTACAGCTCGGTGTTGAGGCTTGGTGTCAACGCAGGCGCGGACCGGGTCCCCTTGGGTTTTTCAGTCACACCCACTCCCCTGCATTGACATCGGATTTTTTGAAGTGGTCATAGGTGTCACGAGGTGCGGCAAAGAGGCGTTTGGGTTGCACATGGATGACGCGCCCTGTGAGGTGGGCGGCAAATCCCAGCGCTTCAAAGTGGCGGGCGGCACACTCAATGCGCAACACTTCATCAGGAGTGAGGGCTTGGGGGTCGTTCAGCTCGCGTGTGCCTTTGACTTCCACGACAAAGAACTCACCTTCTTGATTTGCCAAGTTGGTCCCCAGCTCCATGACACGGTGGCCTTGCTCTTTGAAGACCAGGCCAAAGTCCGGCGTGTAGTTCCCCACCGGCGTGGAAATCACGTAGCTGTCGGGTAACTTAAGCAGGCACAAAAGTTGTGGGTCGAGGTCTGCTGCTTCGGCAAATTTCTTTTCTAAACCGCTGTCAATGGCTTGCGCGTCGTAAAGGCCGTGACTTGGGGTTTGGGCAATGTCTTTGACGGTTTCGACCACCACCTGCAAAGTGCTCAGTGGCATTGACTCGCCAGTAGGGGTGTAGCGCAAGCCACGCAGCATGTGGTCGCGTTCGGCACGGCGAATAAGGGCGCTGGCTTGCTGGGCAAATAGGACTGGGCTACGCACAAATTGTTTGGCGCAATGCTCGTCGGCCAGGGCTTGTTGCAAAAGGCGAAGCACCGCTTTTTGCGAGAGGCGGCTGTCTTGCCCGATGGCTTGCACCCAGTCTTGCGGGGCAAAGCGGGGCTTGAGTGCCACTTGGGTGCTGCCCACATAGTCGGTAGTCACTTGAGGAGTTTCGGCTTGAGTGTCTTCTAGGATGCCAATACGCATGGCCTTTATGTCGGCGCTGTAGATAGGCACACTGATTTTTTGCAGTTGGGGCACCACGTCTTGCACGATGCGATCTTCGTCAAAGCTCACGCTGTAGTGCGTGGTGCGGGCCATCGTTTTCCAGAACTGTTGGAAGGCTTGAGAGTCAAAAAGGTCTTGTCGGCGGTTCAGGGTTTTCTTTTGCGCTTGGCCAGCGCGGTTTTCACGCAATGTGGCGCCTGCTTGCGCTTCGCCGTCATAAGCTTCTTTGATTTCTTCTTGGTAGCTCTGCGCAAAGGCTTCATAGCTCATGTTGGGAACCACTGTGAGCAGGTTGATTTCTTTCCCCAATTCGATGCCGGGTGTGTCATAAACGCGCTGGCCCTTTTGGTTGACGCAGATGCGCAAGCCGCGCCCAAGTTCTTGGCGTTTCTTGTCTTCTTTGCGTGTGGCGTTGAGGGTGGCGATGTTGAAGACGTTGGGGTTGTCCCAGCCGACTCCCAGTGCGCTGTGGCTGAAGATGAATTCCACCGGGTCGCTCAGTTGGAGCAAGCCTGCCTTGTCGGTGAGGATGCGCTTGTAGATGGCGCTGTTTTTCGACATGGTGGTTTCGCTGTCGGTGTAGGCGCCCTGCACGGTTTGGGCAAAGTAGCTGCCCTGCACGGCTTGCACCTGCAGCGCGTCCGGGGCTTGCCCGGTGAGGGATTGAAGCTTGGTTCTGTATTCCTCTTCAAACAGGCGTTTGATGGGTGGCGTCTCACCCGGCACATGGGTCAGATAGTTGGCCACTTTGTCGATGAAGACGAGCGACAAACATTTGATGCCCAGGGGGGCGAGACGGGCTTTCTTTTCAAAGTGGCGGTGGATGAGCCAGCGCAGTTGAAGCCTGAAAATGCCTTCTTGGTCTTGACCCAGCGCTTGACCTTGCACCAAGGTTTGGCCGTTGTCAAAGCGCACTTGCCATTGGCCAGTTTCTAGCGATTTTTCGATGTGATCAATGCGCCACCCCACATAGCTGCGGTTGGCGGTGATTTCGGCCAAGTCGGTACCGCGAATCAACCAACTGCTGATTCTCTGCTTGATTTCGCCGTTTGCCGTGCGATGCCAGAGTTTGAGTTTGGCTTTGGGCTGTTGGCCCGCACTGGTTTGGGTTTCGGCCAACTCCAACTGCACCGTACCCGCCCCGCCTTGCGCGTCGATGGTGAGCACTTCAATTTTTTTGACCAAGCTTTGCTCATATGCATGTGCAGGCGTGAGGCGATAAACGCAGTTACGCGCTTGGTCTTTGGCATGAGTGGCCGAAAAGCGCAATTTGGCCAAGGGCTTCATGTCGTCGAAAGCCTTGAGGGCGGCATCGGTGTCCATGCCCATTTGCGGCTCGTCCATCACCACCACAGGGCGGCATCGCGCCAAGGCTTGTAGCCAGGTCAAGCCGTCAAGCGGGGCCTCGTTTTCTTCGTTGCTGATGATCTTGCCTTGCCCTACAAAGGCCTGGCTGTTCATCACCATGATGGCGGGCGTGGGGCTGTCAATGAATGATTTGAGCTGTTGCAGGCGGCTGCTGTCGTATTCAAACGATGGGATGGGGTGGTTCAGTCCGTTTTGCTGGGCAAGTTGCGCGCCAAAGTCGGCCAAGCTGCCCATGACGCCTGCACGGATGGCCACCGTGGGGACGATGATGATGAATTTGTTCCACCCATAAGTGGCTTGCAGTCGGTAAATGGTGCGCAGGTAAACCAGTGTTTTGCCGGTGCCGGTCTCCATCTCCACACACACATCGAGCGCTTGACCTTGTGCTGGTGCAGCGAGATTCAGGCGTTCGTCGCTGATCCGGTTGCGCTGGGCAATGGCCTGCAGGTTGGCGCTGAATTGCGCCCATGTGAGTGGACAACGGTTGCCCGCGAGATCGGCCTCAGCGGGTTTGGGGGTGCCTTCAAAAACGTGAACGACACTTTCCAAGGCGTCAGTTTGGTAGCTCAGCGATTCAAGTTGAAATGCAGCAGGAAGAGGCATGGCGATGTGTGCAGTGGTCGCACATCATAGCCATTACCCAAATATTATTAATACCAATTAAGTAATTTAATTACAATTTATATCACTAGATTGCCAATATTGACAAAAACTCGCGCTCAAAAAGACCCCGGATAAGCCCCACCATCGGCCAACACGTTTTGCCCCGTCATGTACGCCGCATGCTGGCTGCACAAAAAGGCGCAGATGGCGCCGAACTCTTGCGCGGTGCCGTAACGCCCAGCCGGAATTTGCGCCTGCTGAATGGCGCGCATTTCTTCCACGGTTTTGCCTTGCTTTTGCGCCATGGCGGGCAATGTGGCACGGATGCGGTCGGTGTCAAATTTGCCGGGCAAGAGGTTGTTGATGGTCACGCCTTGACCGGCAATTTTGCTGCGCGAGGTGCCCGCTACAAAACCCGTCAAACCACTGCGTGCGCCATTTGACAAGCCCAACACATCGATCGGTGATTTCACTGCGCTGGAAGTGATGTTGACGATGCGGCCAAAGCCCCGCGCCGCCATGCCGTCAACCGTGGCCTTGATCAGCTCGATCGGGGTCAGCATATTGCCGTCAATGGCTTTGATCCACGCGTCGCGGTCCCACTCGCGAAAATCGCCCGGCGGTGGACCACCGGCGTTGGTGACCACGATGTCGTAGTTTTTTCCGGGGCCACCGGCCACATTCCAGATGGCTTCACGCCCAGCGACCGTGGTGATGTCTTGCGCCACAGCGATCAACTGCACCCGGCCACCGGTCTCGGCGCGCAAGTCGTCAACGGTTTTGTGCAGCACTTCGGCCCCGCGCGCCACCATGACCACGTTCACGCCTTCCAGCGCCAGCGCACGCGCACATCCCCAGCCCAAGCCTTTGCTCGCGCCGCCCACCAAAGCCCATTTGCCTGCAATGCCTAAGTCCATCTTGGATCTCCTTTAAGTTTTAAATTTTGGGACTGCGTGTCACCCAAAAAACGCCCGACAGCACCAGCACGGTGCCCGCCACAATCCACAGGTTGAATGGTTCGCCCAAAATGAGCACGCCCATCAGCAGGGTCGACATCGGGCCGATCATGCCGGTCTGTGCCGTCAAACCAGAGCCAATGCGCTCAATGGCCATCATGACCAAGAGCACGGGCACGGCGGTGCACGCGGTGGCGTTGAGCAGCGACAGCCAAATCACAGGCTCGGCCACTTGGGCGGCGGCCAAGGGCCGCAGCAACAAAAACTGGCCAATGCAAAACAAACACGCCACCGAGGTCGCCCAACCGGCCAAACGCAATGAGCCCAAGCGTTGCACCATTTCCCCGCTGTAACTCAGGTACAGCGCATAACTGATGGCACTGCCGAGCACCAGCAACGCACCCCACACCGCGTTGGTGCCGTCCAATGCGGCCTCGTGCCCAAACACCAGCATCACACCGGCATAACTAATGAACATGCCCACCCCTTGCCGATGGCTGATTTTGCGGCCATACAACAACCAGCCCAGCACCAACACCAATGTGGGGTTGAGGTACAAGATCAGCCGTTCTAAAGAAGCGCTGATGTACTCCAGCCCCCAAAAATCAAGGAAGGAGGCGAGGTAATAGCCGCTGAAGCCCAAGCCCAAAATGCCCAGCCAATCGCGGCCTGCAATGCGGGGTTTGCCACGCCCAGCCCACCAAGCCATGAGCAAAAAAAAGGGCAGTGCAAACAGCATGCGGTACATCAGCAAGGTCACCGCATCGACATCGTGGCGATAAGCCAGCTTGACGATGATGGCTTTGCCACTGAAGGCGATAGACCCTGCCATGGCCATGATCAGACCCATGGTCAAGGTCGAGAAACGAGGCCCACCCATCAAAAGCCCACCGCTTGTCCATCGCGTCGAGGGTCACTGGCGGCCATATAGCCTTCCACGCCAGGATCGCCCATGCGCCAAATGAACTGGCCCGCGCCAAAGTCTTGGTACGAGTCGTTGATGATGTCCATCTGGTGTCCGCGTGCGGCCAAGCCTTGCACCGTCTCGGGGTTCATCGCGGCCTCGACGTTGATGTTCAGGCCCGTGTTGTAACGCCAGCGAGGTGCATCGCAAGCGGCTTGCGGGTTTTGCTGATAGTCGAGCATGCGCACCAGCGTTTGCATGTGGCCTTGCGGTTGCATATTGGCCCCCATCACGCCATAGCTCATGACCGGTTGGCCGTTTTGGGTGAGGAAAGCCGGAATGATGGTCTGGAACGGCCGCTTGCCCGGCGCCACCAAATTGGCCGAGTTCAAGCCACGAAGATCGGTGCTGAATCCATGGCCGCGGTTTTGCAAACTGATGCCATATGTCGGCTCCACCACGCCCGAGCCAAAGCCCATGAAATTGCTCTGAATAAAGCTGATCATCATGCCGTTTTCATCGGCGGCGGTGAGGTAAATGGTGCCGCCCTTGACCGGATTACCAGCCTTGAAGTCTTGTGCCTTCTTCAGGTCAATCAGCTTGGCTCGGCTGGCCAAGTAGGCCGGGTCCAGCATTTGCTCGGGCGTGACCTGCATGTCACGCGGCTCGGCCACATAGCGGTACACATCGGCAAAGGCGAGTTTCATGGCCTCGATTTGTAAATGCTGCGAATCCACACCATCCACTTTGTGACTCGCCAAATCGAAGTTCGACAAAATGCCCAACGCGATCAAGGCCGCGATGCCCTGCCCGTTGGGCGGAATTTCATGCAGCGAGTAGCCGCGGTAATCCTGCGCGATAGGCTTGACCCACTCGGGTTGGTAGGCCGCCAAGTCTTTAGCGGTGATGCTGCCGCCGTGCTCTTTGGCAAAGCGCTCAATGGCTTCGGCGATTTCGCCACCATAAAGAGCTTGCCCTTTGCTGTTGGCAATCGCTCTGAGGCCGCGGGCCGCATTTTTGAAGCGGAACAATTCGCCCACTTCGGGGGCACGGCCCCAGGGCAAAAAGCTTTCGGCAAAACCCGGTTGCGAGCGCAACTCGGGCGTGGCCGCTGCCCACTTTTGTTGCACCACCACGGGCACCAAATAGCCGCGCTCGGCGATGTCGATGGCGGGTTCGAGCAAGTCGGCAAAAGGCAATTTGCCAAATCGGTCGCTCAAGGCCACCCAACCGGCCACCGCACCCGGTACCGTGACCGAGTCGATCCCGCGTTTGGGCGGGTTGGGCGCGTCGGCGCCGTACTTGCGGTGAAAGTAATCGAGGGTCCAAGTGGCGGGGGCGGGGCCAGAGGCATTCAAGCCTTGCAGCTTTTCACCGTCCCAGACAATGGCAAAGGCATCTGAGCCCAATCCGCAACTCACGGGCTCGGTCAGGGTGATGACCGCCGCTGCGGCAATGGCGGCATCCACCGCGTTGCCACCCTTGAGCATCATGCGCAGACCGGCTTGGGCGGCCAAGGGGTGCGAAGTGGACACGATGTTGCGCGCAAACAGCGGCAAACGGGTGCTGGTGTAGGGGTAGTGGTGATCGAATTTCATGTGGGGTGATTTTCTCAGACCCCTCGCGCCATTGCAGCACCCTGGCGACATGGCCCTGAACACCTTCTTCCTGCGCGCCTTCTGCCCGATCAGCTTTACCCGAGCAGCTTTACCCGATCACCATTTATCCGATTACCTTTTCCCCGAAGACCACCCCATCAGGCCTGCAGAAACGACAACGGCCTCCGAAGAGGCCGTTGCTCACTGAAACCGCGTGTGAATCAGTCTTCGACGAAGGCTTCTTCGCGCTTGGACTTGATCGAGGGCAAGGCCACCACGATCAACAACAACAGCGCCACCGCCAACAGGCTGGCCGACAGAGGACGGGTCACAAACACGCTCCAGTCACCACGCGACAAGAGCATGGCGCGGCGCAAGTTTTCTTCCATCATGGGACCCAAAATGAAGCCCAGCAGCAAAGGCGCAGGTTCCATGCCGAGTTTGATGAAGACATAACCGATCACGCCAAACATGGCCACCATCCAAATGTCCCAGGTGTTGTTGTTGGTCGAATACACCCCAATGGCGCAGAACAACACGATGGCCGGGAACAACCAGCGGTAAGGCACCGAGAGCAACTTGATCCAGATGCCGATCAAGGGCAGGTTCAAGATGATCAGCATGGCGTTGCCAATCCACATCGAAGCGATCAGGCCCCAGAACAACTCGGGGTTGCTGGTCATGACCTGAGGGCCGGGCTGGATGTTGTGGATGGTCATCGCGCCCACCATCAAAGCCATCACCGCGTTGGGTGGAATGCCCAAGGTCAGCAAGGGAATGAAGGACGTTTGCGAGGCCGAGTTGTTGGCCGACTCGGGCGAGGCCACACCACGGATGTTGCCTTGGCCAAACGGCACTTCGCCGGGACGAAGCTTGGTTTTCTTTTCGATGGTGTAGGCCGCAAAAGCCGCCAGCAAGGCGCCGCCGCCAGGCAAGATGCCCAAGGCCGAGCCCAAGGTGGTGCCGCGCAACACCGCAGGGACCATGTTTTTGAAGTCTTCGGCACTGGGCATCAAACCGGTCACTTTGGCCGTGAAGACTTCGCGGTCTTCTTCGGGCTTGGACAAGTTGGAAATGATTTCGCCGTAGCCAAACACACCCATGGCGATCACGATGAAGCCCACGCCGTCGGTCAACTCAGGGATGTCAAAGCTGAAGCGGGCCACGCCCGAGTTCACGTCGGTACCGATGAGGCCCATCAGCAAACCCAACACGATCATGCCGACCGCCTTGATCAATGAGCCCGAGGCCAACACCACCGCGCCAATCAAGCCCAAGACCATCAGCGAGAAGTATTCGGCGGGACCGAATTTGAAGGCCACTTCGGTCAAGGGAGCAGCAAAGGCGGCCAAGATCAAGGTGCCCACGCAACCGGCAAAGAACGAACCCAAGCCCGCGGCTGCGAGCGCTGGGCCCGCACGGCCTTTGCGGGCCATTTGGTAGCCGTCGATCATGGTCACCACCGACGAGGCTTCACCCGGCAAGTTCACCAAAATGGCGGTGGTTGAGCCCCCGTATTGGGCGCCGTAATAAATACCGGCCAACATGATCAATGCCGCCACTGGAGGCAAGGCATAGGTCGCTGGCAGCAACATGGCGATGGTGGCCACAGGGCCCACACCGGGCAAGACCCCGATCAGGGTGCCCAACAAACAGCCGATGAACGCGTAAATCAGGTTTTGAAAGGTGAACGCCACCCCAAAACCGAGCGCGAGGTTGTCAAACAGTTCCATGAATTATTTCTCCTCAACCGGTGATGAAGGTGGGCCAGACGGGGAACTGCAGCTTGAGCAGCATCACAAATGCGCCGTAACTGCCGATCGACAAAATCGTCGCCAGCACCAAAACTTCTTTCAGTTTGAAGGTATCACCGGCCAAACTGACCACCAAAGTGGTGCCAAAAATGGCCACGATCAAGCCCATCGCGGGGATGCCCAAGCTGGGCAAACCCGCCAGCAAAATGCCAAACAGCAAGTTGCCGGTGATGATGAAGATCAGAGGCTTCCATGCCCACGATCCAATTTTGTCGCCGTCCTTGGTCTCGACCGTGAGGGCCTTGAACATGACAAAGGCGCCGATCACGGCCAGCAAAATGCCCAGCAGCAAGGGGAAGTACCCCGGCCCCATGCGGGCGCCCGTGCCGACCGTGTAATTGGTGGCCCCGATCGCAAAGGCCGATCCGGCAACCGTGTAGAACAGACCCGAGAAAAAGTCTTTTTGACTCTTGATGTTCACGCAATATCTCCTCTGATTTGAGTTGTGCCGATTCTGCGGGAACATTTCACCGACGGCGATGTGGCTTACACCTATGTGAGCGGGGGTTTGATCCTATGGTTAACCCTAATTTTCAAGCCTGGTCTTATCTCTACAGGGGCACTCCCCTGCTTCGAACTGTCACCTCATTTGGCGACATGTTAAAAATAATCATAAATAAAACCAAAATACACATTAAATTAATTAGTTTTGCACTTTAATTCAGCTATCTCATAGAAGGAGTCCACATGCTCAAACCTTCCACCACGGCCTCCTCTTTCACTTCCCCCCGCGCCCTCACGGTACAAAGCCCGGCCCTGCCGCAAGTGGCCGGTGTGGTGGCCTTGGTGCCCTTAAAGCTCGAAGGTGTTGAGTCCATCAACGCCCTGTTTGAGTACACCCTGACGCTGCAAACGCCCGATGCTTTGATGTTCAAAGGCGAGTTGGGCAGC
>JAIYBZ010000035.1 GCA_027488255.1 Comamonadaceae bacterium
CTCAGGACTCAGGACTCAGGACTCAGGACTCAGGACTCAGGACTCAGGACTCAGGACTCAGGACTCAGGACTCAGGTGGATTTCACATCATGGGTGAAATCATGATGCGAACGCTGAGCCGTTTGGCCGCCCCGGCATTGGCCTTGCCGCGCACAGTGAAGCGGGGAATGGTGCTGGCTCTGGACGCTGCCTTGTGCGTGTTGACGGTCTGGCTGGCGTTTTACCTGCGCTTGGGCGAGTGGGTGTCTTTGGCAGGGGCGGCCTTCTCCGCTGTGGTGGCTTCGGTGGTGCTGGCGCTGCCAGTTTTCATCACCTCGGGCTTGTACAGGGCGATCTTTCGCTACAGCGGGTTGCCAGCCATGGTGGCGGTGGCAAGAGCCATGGTGCTGTACGGCATAGCATTTGCAGCCATTTTTACGTTCTGGGGTGTGGAGGGCGTTCCCCGAACAGTGGGCTTGATTCAGCCCATGTTGCTGCTGTTGTTGGTAGGCGCTTCGCGTGCCGCTGCTCGGGTCTGGCTGGGCGGCCTTTACCACCAGCAACTGCGCAAGGCGGCTTTGCCGCAGGCTCTCATTTATGGTGCAGGCAGTGCAGGCAGGCAACTGGCCTCAGCCATGGCCAATAGCCCAGAAATCCGCGTGGTGGGTTTTCTGGACGATGACGATCGCTTGCATGGCCATGTTCTCAATGGCTTGCCCATCCACAACCCGAGGGACTTGGCCGAAATCTTGAGCGTGTCGCCGATCACCGACGTGTTGCTGGCACTGCCCAGCGTGTCGCGCCAGCGGCGCAACGACATTCTCAACACCCTGAAACCTCACAAGGTCGCGGTGCGCACTTTGCCGGGTTTGAGCGACATTGCCACGGGCAAGGTGAGCCTGAGCGATGTGCGCGAGCTGGACATTGACGACCTGTTGGGCCGAGAGCCCGTCAAGCCCAATGGCCTGCTGCTCAACCTCAATACTCACCACAAAACCGTGCTGGTGACGGGTGCAGGCGGCAGCATTGGAAGCGAGCTGTGCCGCCAGATTCTCAAGACCAACCCCAAGCAGCTGCTGCTGGTGGAGATGAGTGAATTTGCGCTCTACCAGATACACCAGGAGTTACAGGCACTGTTGGCAGGCGAGCGCCCCAGTGTGACTGAGCCAGGGGAGGGCGAGAGTCAGGTTGTGAATTCCACGCTGGAAGTCGCTGAGTCTAGTCAATCAGAGATCGAGATCGTCCCCTTGCTGGCCTCGGTATGCGATGAAGTGCGCATGCACGAGATCATGGACACCTGGAAGCCGCACACGGTGTACCACGCCGCCGCCTACAAGCATGTGCCTTTGGTGGAGCACAACCCGGCCGAGGGCGTGCGCAACAACGTGTGGGGCACCCGGGTATGCGCCGAAGCCGCCATGCGCCACAGTGTGCGCAACTTTGTGCTGGTGAGCACCGACAAAGCCGTGCGCCCCACCAACATCATGGGCGCCACCAAGCGCCTGGCCGAGATGGTGCTGCAAGCCCTGGCCGAGGTGAACGCTGCCGTGGCTGCCCAGGGGGGCAGAGCACCGACGGCCAAAACCACCTTCAGCATGGTCCGCTTTGGCAACGTGCTGGGCTCCAGCGGCTCGGTGGTGCCACTTTTCCGTGAGCAGATCAAGAGCGGTGGCCCTATCACTCTGACGCATGCCGACATTACCCGCTACTTCATGACCATCCCGGAGGCGGCGCAGTTGGTGGTCCAGGCTGGGGCCATGGGGCAGGGCGGCGATGTGTTTGTGCTGGACATGGGCCAGCCCGTCAAAATCATCGATCTGGCTCGCCGCATGGTAGAACTCTCGGGCATGACCGTGCGCGACGAGCTGCACCCCGATGGCGACATTGAACTTACCGTGACTGGCTTGCGCCCAGGGGAAAAGCTTTATGAAGAGCTGCTGATTGGCGACAACCCCCAGCCGACTCAGCATGCACGCATCATGAAGGCGAACGAGCAGTTCCTGAGCTGGCCGCAACTGGAGCAAAAGCTCAATGCCTTGAGTATTGCCATGAGCGTGAACGATGTGCCTGTGATTCGCACGATTCTTCAAGACTTGGTCAGCGGCTACCAGCCCACTGGCGAGGTGGTGGATTGGGTGCATTTGGCTACGCAAATGCGAAGCCGTGGTCAATGAGTAGACATGAGACGCTTGATTGACTGAGATCCAGTAAGTTAACTCGCATCCAAAGAAAAAGCCCCTGCACTCACATGCAGGGGCTTGTCTTTTTTGGCTCCTCAACCTGGGCTCGAACCAGGGACCTACGGATTAACAGTCCGGCGCTCTACCGACTGAGCTATTGAGGAATAGCTTTGAATTATAGGTCGATTTTTGGCCTGTTTTGAGAGGAGAGGCAAGATTTTTTCAAAAACTTGCCTGCATCTTTCTTGCGCTTAATTGGCAGCCACTTTTGGCATCGATGGGCGTGTGGCCATGGCCAGCACAAAGGTGAAGATCAGGCTGGGAATGGCCGCGCCCCATTGGGGTGTCAGTTGCGCCGAGGTGTGAAACACCGCGATGCCCGAGATCCAAATGCCGGCGGCCAACACATCCACGCGTTTGCCGGAATGAACCGGGTTGGTGGGGTCAGTGGTGATGACGGCACCGCTGCACAAGCGGCCCAAGATGACGCCGTAAAGCGGCACAAAGATCGAGCTCAGCATCAACAAGAAGGGCTCGAGGCTGTGCATGGGCAAGACCATGGCCAAGGAGGTGCAAAAGGCCGCGATCAGCATGCCCCAGCGGCGCAACGACCAGGCCGAGTACAAGCTGCGCGACGACACTGCGCCCGAGTACACGTCGCCATAAGCGTTGTCCAGTTCATCCAGCAAGATGAGGCCCAGGGCCAGCAAGCCGCCTTGTGCCAACAGCAAGGCCGCCACCAAGTCGGTGCCGGGCTCAGACACACTGGCCACCAGCACGCCGAGGGTGTAGCACCAGGTGTTGGCCAGCGCATATCCGAGCCACGTGCCGCGCAAGGTGCTGCGGCCCGATGTGCCGTGGCGTGCGAAATCGGCCACCAAGGGCAGCCACGAGATGGGCATGGCCATGACCAAATCGACTGCCGACAGCATGCTCATGGCCCCAGTGCCCGGGCGTGCCAGCAGCGCGTCCAAGCCCTGTTGTTGGGCCACGCCCACAAAATGCCAGCTCAGCCACAGCAGTGACAAGATCACCAAGGGCAGACCAAAGCGGCTGACAAACCGGCGCACCAGGGTGAGCATCGAGCCGGTCATGAGCAAAATCAAAATGCCGCCCCACAACAAGGTGGTCCAAACGGTAGAGAGCTCCACACCAAAGGCTTTTTGCGTGATGGCTTGGGTGCCCTCGCGCATGACCACCAGCTCAAAGGTGGTCCAGCCCACCAATTGCACGATGTTCAGCATGACGGGCAGTTTGGCAAACGATTGGCCGTAAACATGGTGAATCAGGCCCGCGCTGGTCAGCCCCGTTTCGCAACCGATTTTGGCGACCCATGCCAGCAAGCCCGCGCCGATGAGGGAGCCCATTACGATGGCCAGCAATGCGTCGCGCGTGCCCATGGCAGGCACCAAATAAGAGCCCACCTGCATGACCAGCAGGCCCACGCCCAAGCTGAACCAGAGCGAAGCGTGCGAAAGGCCTGTGAAAACCCGATCGTTGGGATTGACGGGCGAGAGGGGGTTGGGATCAATGGAGGGTTGGGTGTTTTGCTCAGACATGGCGATGCGATCAAAGAGAAATGAGTTGCATGGGGCGCGGCGCGGCGCCGTGGTTCAAGGGGCCACTGCCATGGCCGGTGCGCACATGGGCTGATGCGGTCAGGGCGGCTCTGACGTAAGCGTGACCTGCCCGAACGGCCTCGGGCAAGGCATGGCCCAAGGCCAAGTGCGCTGCGATGGCCGACGACAGTGTGCAGCCGGTGCCATGCGTGTTGGGGCTGGCGATGCGGGGCGCGCGCATCCAGAAAGACTCACCGCTGCGGCTGAGGAACAAGTCGCTGACCGTCTCGCCCGCCATGTGGCCGCCTTTCAGCAACACGGCTTGGGCGCCTTTGTCCAGCAGCTCTTTCGCGGCGGTTTCGATGTCGTTTTCGTTTTGCAGTGGGCGGCCCACCAGCAGGGCGGCTTCGTCCAGATTGGGCGTGATCAAGTCGGCTTGGGCAAAGAGTTGGCGCACCAACTCGGCCACGGCATCGGGGCTGATGAGCACCGCGCCGCTCGTGGCCACCATCACCGGGTCAAGCACGATGCGCTTCAGTTGATGCCGCGCGATGGCCTCCGTGACGGCTTGCACCACCTCCACCGAGTGCAGCATGCCGATTTTGGTGGCGTGTACGCCGATGTCTTCCACCACGGCGTCAATTTGGTCGAGCAACATGGCTGGGGGCACGCCATGAATGGCGCGCACGCCTTGTGTGTTTTGGGCCGTGAGGGCGGTGATGGCGGTCATGCCAAAGCAGCCCAGTGCGGCAAAGGTTTTGAGGTCGGCTTGGATGCCTGCGCCGCCGCCGCTGTCTGAGCCCGCAATGGACAAGACGCGCGGAAATTCGTGGGTGAAAGGAGCCGTGCTCATGGTCACTGGTGGCTTTCTACGTTGTGAGCTGCAAGATGGCCTGGTGTTGGTTGTTGAACTTGCGATGGATGCTGATCTTGCGCCTCAAAGTGGGCCAAGCTGATGGCCTTTAGTTGCGCTGCGGCTTGCTGTGGGTTGTCGGCCGAGCAAATGGCACTGACCACGGCCAAGCCCTCAGCGCCGGCTTGCAAAACGGGCAGGGCATTGCCCGCGTTGATGCCCCCAATGGCCACCAGCGGCAGCGAGGTCATTTGCTTGATACGGCGCAGACCGTCCAAGCCCCAAGGGGCTTGGGTGTCGGTTTTGGTGGGCGTAGCAAACACCGGGCTCACGCCCAAATAGTCCACCGGCAGTTGTGCAGCTTGTTGAACATGGTCCATGTTTTCGACCGACCAACCGATGAACATATGGGCCGGCAAGAGGCGCCGTGCATGCGTCACGGGCATATCGCTTTGGCCCAAGTGCACCCCTTCGGCGCCACAGGCCAGCGCCACATCGATGCGGTCGTTGATGACCAAGGGCACGCGGGTGGGCAACAGCACTTGCTTGATGGCGAGTGCCAGGTCTAAAAAGTCGCGCGTGCCCATGGTTTTTTCGCGCAGTTGCACGCAACTCACCCCGCCCTCAACGGCGGCCTTGACCACCTCGGTCAAGGGCCGCCCTTTAGACAGGGTGCTGTCGGTCACCAAATAAACGCGCAGGCAATCGCTTTGAAAGACCGTCATGGTTGTCGTCCAGTGCGTGGGGTGTCAGTGCCGCCGCAACGGGCCTCAGATCAAGGCGGTTTGCAGTTTCACCCGCGAGGTGAAGGTGGCTTCGTCCAGCAACTGCAATTCGTCCAGCAACAAGGCCGCCATGCTGCCCACGCCTTGGCGCGCGGCTTGGGCTTTTTCAGCCGCCACTTCGCCAGCCACACTCATCAAGGCCATGGCCGAGGTGGTGGCGCGCCAAGCATCGGGCTGCACCGCACAGAATGCGCCGATCAGTGCAGTGGACGAGCAGCCCACGCCGGTGATTTTGGTCATCCAGACGTGGCCGTTGGACAATCGCGCCCAACGCTTGTGGGCATCCAAAATGTGGTCGGTTTCCCCGCTGACACACACCGTGCCTTGGGTGCGCGCGGTCAAGGCTTGGGCCGCGCCCAAGGCGTCGTTGGCACTGGCGCTGCTGTCCACACCGCGGGTTTGAATAGCGGCGTTGGCGGTGCTCATGATCTCCGAGCCGTTGCCGCGGATCACGCTGGGGTGGGCCACTGCGAGCAACTCGTTCAAAGTTTGGTTGCGGTAGGGCGTGGCGCCTGCGCCCACCGGGTCTAGCACGGTGGGGATGCCCCGTTGTTGGGCTGCGGCCAAGGCCACTTTCATGCTGTCAACCCAATAGGGCTCGAGCGTACCGATGTTCAGCACCAAAGATTGGGCAATGCCCACCATGGCTTTGACTTCTTCGTGCGCATGCGCCATGACGGGCGAGGCACCAGCCGCCAACAAGACGTTGGCGTTCAGGTTCATGACCACAAAGTTGGTGATGCTGTGCACCAAAGGCGACTGGGTGCGGACGGCGTGAATGTCGTGCCACAAGTCTTGGGCGGTGAGTTGGTGCGGGTGGTTTGCCATGCTGTTTTCCTTGTAGCAATGGCAGGTCGGCTGGCCGGGAACGGGGGACACACGAGGCCAGAGGCTCGAGGTGCCACGTTCTTTTGAACGAGCTTCCCTGCGCGAGGATTACCTCAATCAGGTTCAAAGGGACTTTCTCAGTCTAGGACCTCACGGTCTTCAACACCCCTAGCGAATGCGCCACAAGCCGTGGCGCGAACGAGATTCTAGGCGATGCCCAGTCGTTGGTGCAGCAGCGTGGACGTTGTCGTGTATTGCAGCAGGGTTTTTTCTTCGGGGCGCAACAAAGCCACGGCGCCAAAGGCGGCCAGTGTGGCCTCGTGAAAACCACACAGGATGAGTTTCTTTTTGCCGGGGTAGGTGTTGATGTCGCCCACCGCAAAAATGCCGGGTTCAGAGGTGGCAAAGGTTTCGGTATTCACCACCAGCTGTTTGCGGGCCATGGCCAAGCCCCATTGCGCCACGGGACCCAGTTTGGGCGACAGGCCCAGACAGGTTTGCAGCACCTCCAAGCTCAGCCACTCGGTTTCGCCTTGGGGGTTGAGCAGTTCCAGCGCTTGTAATCGGCCAGACTCAGCCCGCAAGCCGGTGGGCTGGCCGGCCACAAAGCGCATGCGCCCCGCGCTGCAGGCCTGTCGCATCTGGGCCACCCGCTCTGGGGCCGCACTGAATTGGTCGCGCCGGTGCAACAGCGTCACACTGGCCGCCGCATGTGGGCCTGTGCAAGCTTCGAGGCAGATTTGCAAGGCCGAGTCGCTGTCGCCGGCCACCACCAAATGCCGACCGGTCCAAGGCGAGGCGTGATCGGGTTGCGCGAGCTCTAAGGGGTCAAGGGGCGCTGCGGTTTCAAAGAAAACCTGTGAGCCCTCAAAAGCCTCCAAACCCTCAACGCCCAAACGGCGCGGTACAAAAGCGCCCACGCCCGCCGCAATGAACACGGTCGAGGCTACAAAAGACAAGCCCGTTGCGGTGCTGAGCCGAAAGCGTTGGTCGGGCTGGCGCGCAAGGTGGCTCACTTGCTGCCCCAGGTGGAATACGGGCTGAAACGGGGCAATTTGCAGTTGCAGGCGCTCGATCAGTTCGCGCCCGGTGCAATACGGGATGCCGGGAATGTCATAAATGGGTTTGTCCGCATAGAGCTCGGCGCACTGGCCGCCCACATGGGGCAGGGCATCGACCACATGGCAGCGGATGCCTTGCAGGCCCAGCTGAAACACCTGAAACAAGCCGACGGGGCCTGAGCCAATGACCAGCGCTTCGGTGTCGATGGGTGAGGTCATGTGGGGTGTTCAGAAAAATGGCCGGGAAGACCGGCCAATGTGAAGAGGGGTAAGCGGCTGGACAAAAGCTGCTGCTGAGACGATCAGCGGATCAACTCGCCCAGCTTACCTGTTTTGTCTTTCCACTGGTCGGCATCGGCCATGGGGGCTTTGCGTTTGGTGATGCTTTTCCAGCCGGGCAGTTGGGCCAACTCGGCATTCAGCTTGATCATGTGTTGCTGGTCGGCGGGCAGGTCTTCTTCGGCATAAATCGCGTTCACCGGGCACTCGGGGATGCACACCGCGCAATCGATGCACTCATCGGGGTCGATGGTCAAGAAGTTGGGGCCTTCGCGAAAGCAATCCACAGGGCAAACGTCCACACAGTCGGTGTATTTGCACTGGATACAAGATTCGGAAACAACGTGGGTCATGATGGACTCGGAAAGAGGGGGTCTGCGCCGCCCGTGCAACGCAAAACCGGGATTTTAATGGAGTTCAGTTCACCAACACCGCGCCCGAGGTCTTGTGGCTGGCGGTGTCCACCAGCACCAGCGCGCCGAGGGTACGTGAGCGGGCAAAAGGCAGGGTGACCAGCGGCTCTTGCAGGGCCAGCGTGACGTGGCCGATGGCGTTGGGCGGCAGCTCGGTGGCCTCCACCTCGGCCAAGGTGTTCACATCCAGGCGGTGCACTACGCGCTGCACCTTCACTTTCACCCAACGGTGGCCGTGCAAGGCCCAATACAGGCGGCCCGCAATCAAGGGCTCGTCGTCCATCCAGGCGATGGTGGTGCTCAGCTGGCGCTGGCCTTCGGGCGCGCCCAAAGATTCTGATTTATCGGCCAACAACCAGTCACCGCGAGAAACGTCCACCTCGCGGTCGAGCACCAGCCCGGCGCTGTGGCCGGCGGCTTTGTTTTGGGGTTGGCGGGTGGCCGACAGCACTTGCGAGACCACCGCCGTTTGGCCGCTCGGAAACACTTGGACCGTCTGGCCCGGCTCCACGCTGCCCGTGGCCACGCGGCCCCAAAACACCCGGCGACCTTGGGTGGTGACGCTGGAGTCATGAAACTTTTCAACCCATTGCACCGGAAAGCTGAAGGCCACATCGGTCTCGGCGGGCGTGACCGGCAGGTCTTCCAAAATGCTCAGCAGGCTGGGCCCGGTGTAACCGCACCAGTCGGCTTGGTCATTGTTTTCGGTGGTCACCACATTCCAGCCCTTCAGGGCAGACACCGGCACCATCGCGGCCACCCGGATGCCCGCTTCTTGGGCAAACTTTTCCAGCGCACCTGCGATGTTTTTGAAGGCCACTGCCGCGTCGGCCACCGCATCGAGCTTGTTGATGGCGAACACGATCGAGGGCACGCGCAACAAATTGACCAGCAGCGAGTGGCGGCGGGTTTGTGGCAACAGTTGCAAATCGGGGGTGGCCCAGTCGAGTTTGATCGCGTCAACCAGCACCACGGCGGCGTCGGCACTCGAGGCGGCGGTCACCATGTTGCGGGTGTACTGCTCGTGGCCAGGCGCATCGCCAATGATAAATTTGCGCGCTTCGGTGTTGAAGTAGCGGTAGGCCACGTCGATGGTGATGCCCTGTTCGCGCTCGGCGCTCAAGCCGTCGGTGAGCAAGGCCAAGTCGGTCTCGCCCGAGCGCTGCACGCCAGCCAGGTGGTCTTGCAGCACGGCTTTGGTGTCGACCAAGAGGCGGCCAATCAGGGTGCTTTTGCCATCGTCCACCGAGCCGCAGGTGATGAAGCGCAAGGCGGTTTGCGTGTTGCTGTCTGAAGCCTTGGCGGAGAAAAGTTGTGCGTTGTGCATGTGGTGTGTTCCCTGATCAGAAATAGCCGTCTTTTTTGCGCTTTTCCATGGACGCCTCAGAGGTCTTGTCGTCCATGCGGGTCGCACCGCGCTCGCTCACATCGGCCGCCAAAGTCTCGATCACGATTTGCTCGGGCGTGGCCGCATCGCTCTCGACCGGGCAGGTGCAAGTGATGTCGCCCACGGTGCGAAAACGCACATCGCGCACCTCCACTTTTTCACCCTCTTTGGGCGGTGTCAACTCGGTCACCGGCACCAACAGGCCCCGGCGGTCCACCACCTCGCGCTTGTGGGTGTAGTAGATCGAGGGCAGGGCGATTTTTTCGCGGGCGATGTATTGCCACACGTCCAGCTCGGTCCAGTTGCTGATGGGAAACACGCGAAAGTGCTCACCCGGTTGCAAACGGGTGTTGAACAGCGTCCACAACTCAGGGCGCTGCGCCTTGGGTTGCCACTGGCCAAAGCTGTCGCGGTGACTGAAGATGCGCTCTTTGGCGCGGGCTTTTTCTTCGTCGCGGCGGGCCCCACCAATCAGCGCGTCAAAGCGAAACTCTTCAATCGCCTCCAACAGCGTGACCGACTGGTGCACGTTGCGGCTTTCACCCGGATGCGCCAGGCGCACAGTGCCTTTTTTCATGGAATCTTCCACGCTGCGCACGATCAGTTCAGCGCCCAACTCTTGGGCACGCGAATCGCGGAAATCGGTCACTTCTTTGAAGTTGTGGCCGGTGTCGATCATCAAAAGCGGGTAAGGGATACGGCCGCTCCCGGAGGGGCTGGTTTTTCCGCCAAAAGCTTTTTCGGCGCACTTGAGCATGACCAAAGAATCTTTGCCCCCGGAAAACAAAAGGGCAGGGCGTTCGAAAGCGGCGGCGACTTCACGCAGGATGAAGATGGTTTCTTCTTCCAGCGCATCCAGGTGGCTGTTGCTCAGGGTGTGCAACTCGGTTTGTGTCATGGCGTTCATGTTTTTTTACTCTTCAAATTCGGGCAAGTCGTCTTCAAAAATGGCCAAAGCCGGCTGAAGTGGTGTGTGGCGGGTGCGGGGGTGCAGGGGGTGACGATGTGTGGCGCACAGCGACTTCTGAGGAGCCCACTGTGCCCACGTGCCCGGCACACACCTAGCCCCACACATCAAGCCCCACACATCAAGCCACAAAAATCATTTCTTGACGTGCAAGCCGCACTCCTTGGCTGCTTCGTTTTCCCACCACCAGCGGCCGGCGCGAAACTCCTCGCCCAAGCTGATGGCGCGGGTGCAGGGCGCGCAGCCGATGCTGGGGAAAAACTGGTCGTGCAGCGGGTTGTAGTCCACTCCGTTTTCAGCGATGTAGTGCCACACATCGCCCCAAGTCCAGCGCGCGAGGGGGTTGAACTTGTAGAGGTTTTTGCTGGCCACATCGCTCTCGTCGATGAGGGGCACATGGGCACGGGCGTTGGATTGTTCTTGGCGCAAACCGGTGATCCAGCCGCGCTGGCCTTGCAGGGCGCGGTTCAGGGGCTCGAGTTTGCGCACTTGGCAGCAGGCTTTGCGCATCTCGATGCTTTGGTACATCGCGTCTTGGCCACGCTCGCGCACGAACGCCATGACCGAGCTTTGAACGGGATGAAACACCTGAATGGGCGCTTGCGATTGCGCTTGCGTGCGCTCAAGCAAGGCCAAAGTCTCGGTGTGCAAAGCCCCGGTTTCGAGCACAAACACCGGCAAATTGAGCTGCATGCCGTTGATCAGGTGGGTGATCACCACATCTTCGGCCCCCAAACTCGAAGCCTGGGTGACGGGCAAAAACTCGGTCGCAGCGCGTTGCAGCAAGGTCTGTGTTTCGAGCAGCTTGACGGCAAAGTCTGGGCTGGCTTTGGCGTGCAACTCGGTGGCTTTGGCCTGGGCTTGGGCTCGGGTGTGGTGCTGCGCGATCAAACTGGAGGACATCAGGCCACCTTGGCAAAGTGCGGCGCCG
Source organism: Comamonadaceae bacterium (assembly GCA_027488255.1). Classification (GTDB taxonomy): domain Bacteria; phylum Pseudomonadota; class Gammaproteobacteria; order Burkholderiales; family Burkholderiaceae_C; genus Limnohabitans_A. The sequence goes on from JAIYBZ010000035.1 coordinate 11,223, forward strand.
TGACCACGGCCGAGCCTTGGTAAAAACCGGCATAGCGGTCCAGCTGGCGCTGCGCGGCGCTGGCGTCCACGCCGTCTTTCAAAACGGCCACATCAAAGCCAGTGCGCTGCATCTGCACCAGTTGGTCGATCAGCACATCGCCGGTGGCGCGCAGCTCGCCTGCAAAACGCAAACGGCGGCGCAACAAAAAGGCTTGGCTGTAAGCGCGGCCATCGGTGAAGGCCGGAAATTGCAGGTCGATGCGGGTGATGCCTTGCAGGTCGAGGGTGCGCGGGTCCACATCGTTGGCCAGGTTCAGCACGCCATCGGAGGGGCTGGCTTGGTGTTCTTGTGAGGAGATGATGTTCATTTTTTTCTCGCGGTGCTGGGCCGGGCGCTCAAACGGTTTCGGCGTCTGTGGCGGGGTGGCGGGCGGCGTTGGCAGCGGCCTTGAAGGGGTCGTGGCCGACGCGTTGCAAGGTTTCAATGAAGGCTTCTTGTTTGCCTTGGCCGGTGCTCACACGCAGTTGTTTGTAGGTGTCCAAAATGGCCTCGATCACATCGGGCACTTCAAACGACGAGAACGACGGGCCGACCACTTTGCCGGGTGTGGCCGCGCCGGACAGGGCTTTGCCGTCCGAGCCGCCCAGCGTCACCTGGTACCACTCCTTGCCGTCTTTGTCCACGCCCAAGATGCCGATGTGGCCCGAGTGGTGGTGACCGCAAGAGTTGATGCATCCGCTGATGTGAAAGTCGATGTGGCCCAAGTCTTCCAGTTCATCCAGGTCTTGGTAACGCTCGGTGATGGCGCTGGCGGTGGGGATAGAGCGCGCATTGGCCAGCGCGCAATAGTCGCCGCCGGGGCAGGCGATCATGTCGGTCAGCAAGCCGATGTTGGGGTCGGCCACGCCTAAGGCTTTGGCCTCGAGCCAGAGGGCGTGCAGTTGGTCGATGCGCACCCAAGGCAACAACAGGTTTTGCGTGTGCGAGACCCGCGCTTCGCCGGCGGAGTATTTCTCCACCAAGGCCGCTGCGGCATCAAGCTGATCGGCCGTGGCATCGCCCGGCGCATAGCCTGGCCGCTTGAATGAGAGCGACACCGCGCGCAACTGCGGGTTGCGATGCGGGCGCACATTGCGCGCCAACCAGCGCGCAAAGGCCGGTGTTTTGGCTGTTTCGATGCTGAGCGCGGCTTCCGCTTGGCTGAGCCACAGGTCGGTCGAAGGCGGCAAGGCAAGGTCGGGGTCGACAAAGCCAGCTTTGACGCGGTCGAGCTCGGCTTGCGGCAGGGTGTGCAGGCCGCCATCGCGCTCGACGATTTCGCGGAACTCGGTCTCCACTTCGTCAAAGTATTTCTGGCCCTCGGCCTTGACCAAAATCTTGATGCGGGCTTTGTATTTGTTGTCGCGGCGGCCCCAGCGGTTGTACACACGCACCACGGCCTCGAGGTAATTCATGATGTGCTGCCACGGCAAAAACTCGCGAATCACCACGCCGTTGACGGGCGTGCGGCCCATGCCACCGCCCACCAACACCTTGAAGCCCACCTCGCCTGCGGCGTTTTTGATCACCTGCAGGCCCACGTCATGCCAGCCGATGGCCGCGCGGTCTTCGGTGGCGCCGGTGATGGCGATTTTGAATTTGCGCGGCAAGTGCGCGAACTCGGGGTGCAAAGTGCTCCACTGGCGAATCAACTCGGCATAGGGTCGGGGGTCGACCACTTCGTCCACCGCAATGCCGGCCAACTCGTCGGTAGTGGTGTTGCGAATGCAGTTGCCGCTGGTCTGAATGCCGTGCATGTTGACGGTGGCCAGCAGGTCCATTACATCGGCCGATTGGGCCAGCGGGATCCAGTTGAACTGCACGTTTTGGCGGGTCGTGAAGTGACCGTAATTGGTTGTCAGCTTGGGCGCCAAGCCCGGCAGTTTGTCTTGCGTGGCTTGGGCTTCGGCCAGCAGCGTGGCGTCGGGGGTGTCGTATTCGCGGGCAATTTTGGCCAACACTTTGAGCTGCGCGGCATTGATCTCGCCATAAGGCACGGCCACGCGCAACATGGGGGCGTAACGCTGGACATACCAGCCGTTTTGCAGACGCAGGGGCCGAAACTGGTCGTCGGTCAGTTGACCGGCTTGCCAGCGCTCGAGTTGGTCGCGGTGCTCAGCGGCGCGGGCGCGCAAGAAAGCTTTGTCAAATTCGGTGTATTGGTACATGAAAGGTCTGCTTCAGATCAAAACCGGGGGTGCCGGCATGCGGGGGACTGTAATGGCTCTTTATGCCAATACAAACGATTAATTAGTTGTTGATATATTCTTTTCGCTTATATCGGCGGGAGGCGTATGGCCCAATGTCCCACATGAGACAGTGATTTGTGGGGCTGTTACAGTCACGGCTCTCGCTCTTAACCCTTGGAAAATTAACATGATTCGCCTCATTTCCGCAGGCCTGCTGGGGGCCATGACCTTGGCTCCAGCTTGGGCCCAGACCCCCATCAAGATCGGTGAGATCAACAGTTATTCGGCCATTCCCCAGTTCACCCAGCCCTACAAGCAAGGCTGGCAGTTGGCGGTGGAAGAGATCAATGCGCAGGGCGGTTTGCTCGGTCGCAAGGTCGAGGTGATCGCGCGGGACGATGCGGGCAAGCCCGAAGAGGCTTTGCGCCACGCCATCGAGTTGACCTCGAAGGAAAAAGTCGATGTGCTGGCGGGGGGCTTTTTGTCCAACATCGGCTTGGCCTTGGCCGACCATGCGCAGAAAAGCAAGCGCCTGTTTGTCGCCAGTGAGCCTTTGACCGATGCCATCGTGTGGGACAAAGGCAACCGTTACACCTTCCGCCTGCGCCCCAGCACCTACATGCAGTCGGCCATGTTGGTCGAAGAGGCCGCCAAATTGCCGGCCAAGCGCTGGGCCACCATCGCGCCCAACTACGAGTACGGCCAAAGCGCGGTGGCCAGCTTCAAAGAGTTGCTCAAAGCCAAGCGCCCCGATGTCGAGTTTGTCAGTGAGCAGTGGCCCGCGCAGGGCAAGATTGACGCGGGAAGCACGCTGACCGCGACCATGGCCAGCAAACCCGATGCGATTTTTAACGTGACCTTTGGCGCCGACTTGGCCAAGCTGGTGCGCGAAGGCAACCAGCGCCATGTGTTCCCCAAAACCCCGGTGGTGTCGCTGTTGTCGGGTGAGCCCGAGTATTTGGAAGTGCTGAAAGATGAAACGCCCAAGGGCTGGATCGTCACCGGCTACCCCTGGGACCAGCTGGACAACAAAGAGCACGCCAGCTTTGCCGCCAACTATTACAAAAAGTTCAACGAAAACCCCAAGGTCGGCTCGGTGGTGGGCTATGCCACCATGCAAGCGATTTTTGCGGCCATCAAAAAAGCCAACTCCACCGACAACGAAAAGTTGGTGGTGGCGCTGCGCGGCTTGAAGTTCAGCACCCCGTTTGGGCCTGCTGAGTTCCGTGCCCTTGACCAACAGTCCACCATGGGCGCCTATGTGGGCAAACTCGATTTGCGCGGCGGCAAAGGCACCATGGTGCAGTGGCGCTATGCCGATGGCAAAAACTACCAGCCGACCGATGCGTATGTGAAGGCGCGCCGCCCCGCTGACGCCATGAAGTGAGCCGGGTCAGGCTAACTAAAAACCCAGTTCACGCCACCTTCAAGCCAGATTGACGCCCCATTGGTCAGGCTGGCTGTTGGCCCAAAACTCGGCAAAGGGGCTGGGCAAGGGCGAGTCACTGGCCATCTCGGGCAGCAATTGCCCGGGGCTCAAGGTGTCGATCACACTGGACAGCGGCCGCGCTTGGCCTTGCCCGTTGCGCACCATCAGGTGTTCTGGCGTGATGGCGTTGGGGCTGCTCAGCCCGGCTGCTCCGATCAAGTCGGCCAAAGCGTGCAGGGTGTTGGCATGAAAGTAAAACACCCGCTCGGCTTTGTCGGTGACCACTATGGCGCGCTGGCGCACCGGGTCTTGCGTGGCCACGCCCGTGGGGCAATGGTCGGTGTGGCAAGTGCGTGACTGAATGCAGCCCAACGCAAACATAAAGCCGCGACCCGAGTTGCACCAGTCGGCGCCCAGCGCCAAGCACCGCGCGATGTCAAAGGCCGAGATCACTTTGCCCGAAGCCCCAATTTTGATGCGGTGGCGCAAACCGGCACCGACCAAACTGTTGTGCACCAGGCGCAGGCCGTCGCGCAAAGGCATGCCCACATGGTCGGCAAACTCAATGGGCGCTGCCCCCGTGCCGCCTTCGGCCCCATCGACCACCACAAAGTCGGGGGTTTGACCGGTTTGCAACATGGCTTTGACCAGCGAGAACCACTCGGCGGGATGGCCCACGCACAACTTGATGCCCACCGGTTTGCCACCGGACAAGCGGCGCAACTGGGCCACAAACCCCAGCAATTCCACCGGGCTTGAAAACGCCGAGTGGCGGGCTGGGGAGACGCAGTCTTGGCCCATCAAAACGCCACGGGCTTCGGCAATTTCGGCACTCACTTTGGCCTTGGGCAAGACCCCGCCATGGCCGGGTTTGGCGCCTTGGGACAGCTTGACCTCGATCATCTTGACCTGGGGCGATTTGGCTTGCAGCGCAAAGTGTTCGGGATCGAAGTGGCCGTCGGGCGTGCGGCAGCCAAAGTAACCCGAAGCAATTTGCCAGATCAGGTCGCCCCCGTGCTCGCGGTGGTGCACCGAGATGCTGCCTTCGCCGGTGTCGTGGGCAAATCGGCCCAGCGCCGCGCCGCGGTTGAGGGCTTTGATGGCGTTGGGCGAGAGGGCGCCAAAGCTCATGCCGGAAATGTTGAACAAAGACAAATCGCAGGGTTGGCTGCACTGCTCAGCGCCCACCACGATGCGGAAGGTCGCGGGGTCAGGTTGCACCGGTTGCATCGAGTGCGCTAACCACTCGGTGTTGGACTGGTACATGTCTTTGATGCTGCCAAATCCGCGTTTGTCGTTTTCTACTTTCGAGCGGGCGTAAACCATGGCGCGTTGGTTGCGCGAGAAGGGCAATTTCTCTTCGTCGTCCTCCAAAAAGTACTGGCGCAACTCGGGCCGGATGTATTCAAGGCCATAACGCAAACGCCCCGTCAGTGGGTAGTTGCGGCGCACGGCCTGCTTGGTTTGGGTGTAGTCGCGCCAGCCCAGCGCAAACAACACAGCAAAAGTGGCGCTGGCCCAAACCGAAAAGGGCCAAGCCACCAAGGCCGCGGGGGCCGTGACCAACCAAGGCAGGTAGCGCGTAAACGATTGACGGGCCATCAAGTGCTCTCCATGACTAACTGACAACAGGCGCCGACAGAGCGGTCGACCACACCATCGTAGATGAATTTATTGAATTTGTGACTTTATGTTGTCGCATACCGCTCGGTGGCCAGATGTTTGGCCAAGGCAGCGTCCAGCGGCAAGGCCTCGTTTTCAAGACGAGCCGCCAGCAACTCGCCGCACAACACCGACAAGCTGATGCCGCGTGCACCCATGCCCGCGCACAGCCACAAGCCCGGCAGTTGCGTGGGATGGACAGGGCCCACCGCTGGCAGCCGGTTGGGCAGGGTGCAGCGCACGCCCGCCCAGCCCCGCACATGCGGCGGGGCAAATTGGCTTTGCAGGGACGCGCCCAAGTGAGGCAGCAAGGTGGCCAAACGCAGGTGGTTGGCCGCATGGTCTTCCTCGCGCACCGGGGCTTGCTCGCATTGGCGCTCAAAGGTCGAGCCGATGAACCAGCCCGGCTCACCGTCAGGTGTGGGCACGTGGCTGATGAAACTGCCGTGCCCGTTGACCGGAAAAGGCGGCAGTTGCTGGCGCTGGTCAAGGCTCAAATCGTTCAGATGGCCATAACTGATTTGCCCGCGCAAGGGGTTCAAGGGCACCGCAAACCCTGGCAGCGGCCGCAGCAAGTTCAGGCTGTCGTAGGCGCTGGCCACCACCAACAAGGGAGCCTCACCCAGCAAGCGCCCGGCGGCATCGCGCACGCGCCAGATGGCCGGATAGTTGGGGCCGAGTTGCGAGCCTTCTAGAGGGCATTCTTCAAGGCCATCTTCCGGCCTTTCATTCACGTCTTCCAGCGCGATGAATTGGGCCGTTTGCCCCCACACCACCTTCACTCCGGGTGTGTTGAGTTGCGCCGCCACCAAGGTTGTGGGCCGGATCCAGCCGGCATGGGCATGCCACAGGGCAGGGGTGCCTGGGGGCAAACCGGCTGCGGCCACTTGTTCGGCCGTGGCAGGACGGCTGTCGATGGGCGGCCAGGGCGCGGCGTGATCTAAGTGCCCGGGGTGGGCTGGTTCTGAGGGATGTGCATGTTGTGCCGGGTGTGCCGGGTGAACTGGTTGTGCGTGGTCGTTGGTTTGGGCGGCGGGCAAGCGCCGTTTGCCGGCCAAGTTGTGCTCCAGCACCCCAGTCAGGGCCCAGTCGGATCCCTCGTTCAGCAGCTCTTTCGCGCGTTGCAAGGTGGCTTGCACGCCAGCGCGGGTGATGCGCGACAGCACGTTGTCGTCGGGAGAGACATGGGGGGCGGCCAAGCCGACTGGCAAGCCCGAAGCGCCCGCACCGGGGGCGTGGCCAGAGTCCAGCACGGTGACCGACCAACCCCGGCGAGCCAAACTGTGCGCCACCGCCGAGCCCGACAAACCGGCGCCAATGACCAAGGCTATACGCCCACTTGGGCTGCCTGAGGCCAAGGGGCTCTTCAGGTTTTCAGGCCCCCCCAAACGCTTGGCGTGCATCGAGGGAGAAATCAAACTTCAGGATGCGGCTGGCGGCACATAGCCTTGGGCGGCATCTGCACCGGCGCCAAAAAAGTGGTTTTCCATTTGGCGTGCCAGATATTGGCGGGCGCGCAGATCGGCCAAATTCAGGCGGTTTTCGTTCACCAGCATGGTTTGGTGCTTGAGCCAATCGGCCCAAGCCTGCTTGCTGACGCTTTCCCAGATGCGTTTACCCAGTTCACCGGGGTAGGGGGGAAAGTCCAGGCCTTCTGCTTCGGTGCCGAGTTTGATGCATTGAACGGTGCGTGCCATGGTGTCTTTGAGCCTTGATGTATCTTAAGAAGCGCTGGTTATACGGATATAAAATTTCAGTATTTCCAGTTTTGAGTGGTTCACATGACAATAACGCTGTTGAGTGACCCGCCATTGGTCATGTGGTCTTTCAGGCCGTAACTGTAGCAAGCTTTCAGCATCCCCTTCGTGGCGATGGGGCTCTTGTCCCCGCCCAAACACAAGCCCATCAAATGAGTGCATTTCTCGAAGAGCGCGTTTTGAGCGTTCACCACTGGACCGATCGTCTGTTCAGTTTCACCACCACCCGTGACCAAGCATTGCGCTTTTCCAACGGGCACTTCACCATGATCGGTTTGCGTGGCGACAACGGTAAACCCTTGCTGCGCGCATACTCCATTGCCAGCGCCAATTACGAAGAGCACCTCGAGTTTTTGAGCATCAAAGTGCCCGACGGCCCGCTGACCTCCAAACTGCAACACATCCAAGTGGGCGACACCATTGTGGTGGGCCGCAAACCCACCGGCACCTTGCTGTGCGACTACCTCTTGCCCGGCAAAAACCTGTACCTCATGTCCACCGGCACCGGTTTGGCGCCTTTCATGAGCGTGATCCGCGACCCCGATACCTACGAGCGTTTTGAAAAAGTCATCTTGGTGCACGGCGTGCGTCAGGTCAACGAGTTGGCCTACCACGACTACATCACCCAAGAACTGCCGGCCCATGAGTTTTTGGGCGAGATGGTGAGCCAGCAACTCTTGTATTACCCCACCGTGACGCGCGAGCCCTACAAAAACCAAGGCCGTCTGACCGACTTGATTGAAAACGGCAAATTGTTTGCCGACTTGGGCATGCCGCCCCTCAACCCCGAAACCGACCGCGTCATGATTTGCGGCAGCCCCGGCATGCTCAAAGACCTGAAGCGCATTTGCGAAGAGCGCGGCTTGGTCGAGGGCAACACCAGCACGCCGGGTGCGTTCGTCATTGAGCGCGCGTTTGCCGAGGCTTGATTCAGCAACGTCAAAAGCCCCAAGCAATAGCCGAAAGCCGAAAGCCCAAAGCCACAAGCTGAATACCAGAAGCGTATTGCCTATTGCCCAATGCCGAGGGGTTTTCTGCGGTTGATTCAACTCTGGAATCCACGGCGGCGCACAATGCAGCTTTTGCGTTTCACCCTCTGCCCATGAACCTCCACACCTTCACGCCGCAACGTTCAGTGGCCTTGGTCGCTTTGGCCGGCATGGGCATGCTGGTTTTTGGTTTGTATTTACAGCACGTGGTCGGGCTCAACCCCTGCCCGATGTGCATCGTGCAGCGCTATGCGCTGATCGGCGTGGTGCTGATGGGCGTGCTGGGCTGGCGTTTGCAAGGCATCGGCTTGGGCGTGGCGTCTTTGCTGCTGGCGCTGAGCGCGGGATTTGGCGCCTTCACGGCTGCGCGCCAAAGCTGGCTGCAGTGGTACCCGCCAGAGATCGTGACTTGCGGGCGCGATTTTTACGGCATGGTCGAAAACTTCCCCATCAACCGCGCCATCCCCATGATCTTCAAAGGCAGTGGCGACTGCACCAAGATTGACTGGACCTTTTTGGGCGGCTCCATTGCCAACTGGTCGTTTTTGGCGTTTGTCTTGTTCACGGGTGTGGGGCTGATGGCAGCGTTCAAAGTGTGGACCGCCCAGGGCCAGGCCAAGCCCGACAGCGACACCGCTGCAGAGGTCTGAGCAGACTGCCGCACAGCTGCTCAGCCGCCCTTTGGCTGTTGCTCCTCGGCCTCTGCGAGCGGGCTCAGAGCTTTTTCACCAGCACCTGACTCTTGCGGTCCCAGTTGTATTTGCGCTTGCGGGCCTCGGGTAACCAGTCGGGGTCTTGCTGCACAAAGCCGCGCTTGATGAACCAATGCATGGTGCGCGTGGTCAACACAAAAATGCTTTTCAGGCCCATGGCGCGGGCCCGTTGCTCCACGCGTTTCAGCACTTTTTCGCCATCGCCTTGGCCTTGTGATTGCGGCGACACGGTCAGCGCCGCCATTTCGGCCGTCTTGGCTTCGGGGTAAGGGTAGAGCGCCGCGCAGGCAAAAATCACCCCGTCGTGGTCGATGATGGTGTAGTGGTCGATGTCGCGCTCGATCTCGGTACGGTCGCGCTTGACCAAGGTGCCGTCTTGTTCAAAAGGCTCAATCAGCTGCAAGATGCCGCCCACGTCATCGGCGGTGGCTTCGCGCAGCTCTTCGAGTTTTTCGTCCACCACCATGGTGCCGATGCCGTCGTGCACATACACCTCCAAGAGCAGCGAGCCATCCACCGCAAAAGGCAAGATGTGTGAGCGCTCCACGCCTTCTTCGCAAGCCTTCACGCAGTGCTGCAGGTAAAAGCCAATGTCGGTGGGCTCGGTCGGCCGCGGCAGCGAGGCCAGCAATTGCTTGGCAGCGGCCAGCGGCAGCTCGGTGTCGATCGGGTTGTCGTCGCTGGCGGGCTCGCCCGGTTGCATGCGGATGCCCGGAATCTCGGTCACAAAAATCAGTTTGTCAGCCTGCAACTCCGAGGCCACGCTGGTGGCCACTTCTTCCATGGTCAAGTTGAAGGCTTCGCCGGTGGGCGAAAAACCAAACGGCGAAAGCAAGACCATCGCGCCCATGTCCAGCGTGCGCGTGATGCCGTCCACATCCACCTTGCGTACCAAGCCCGAGTGCTGAAAATCCACGCCGTCCACAATGCCGACTGGACGCGCGGTGATGAAATTGCCCGAAATCACCCGCACCGTCGAGCCCGCCATGGGCGTGTTGGGCAAGCCCTGGCTGAAGGCGGCCTCGATCTCGTAGCGCAATTGCCCGGCGGCCTCTTGGGCGCAATCAAGGGCCACGCTGTCGGTGATGCGGATGCCGTGCGAGTACTGCGGGCTGTGGCCCTTGGCCGCCAACTGTTCGTTCACCTGGGGGCGAAAGCCGTGCACCAAGACAATCTTCACGCCCATGCTTTGGATCAGCGCCAAGTCTTGCGCCAAGTTGTGCAGCTTGCCGGCCGCAATGGCCTCGCCCGCAATGCCCACCACAAAGGTCTTGCCCCGGTGCATGTGGATGTAGGGCGCCACCGAGCGAAACCAGGGCACGAAGGTGAAATTAAAGACGGTGGGCATGGGCAGTGAATAAGCAGCGATGGGTGGCGGGGTGCGCGGGACTGGGATAATCCCCCGCTGTTCTTGCCTTGATTTTCACAGAAGTTTCCGCCTTGTCCGACACCCCCCTTCAAATCGAGTTTCCCGAAAGCCTGCCGGTCTCTGCGCGCCGCGACGAAATTCTGGCCGCCATGGACCAGCACCAGGTCATCATCGTGTGCGGTGAAACGGGCTCGGGCAAGACCACCCAGTTGCCCAAAATCGCCCTCATGTTGGGGCGCGGGCGGCTGAACGCCCAGCCCGGCGAGCGGGGCCGCCTGATTGGCCACACCCAGCCCCGGCGCATCGCGGCCAGCTCGGTGGCCAAGCGCATTGCCGAAGAACTCAAAACCCCGTTGGGCGAGGTGGTGGGCTTCAAGGTGCGCTTTCAAGACCGGTTGTCGAAAAACGCTTCGGTGAAGTTGATGACCGATGGCATTTTGCTGGCCGAAACCCAAACCGATCCGCTGCTGCAGGCCTACGACACGATCATCATCGACGAGGCGCACGAGCGCAGCCTGAACATCGATTTTTTGTTGGGCTATTTGCGGCAAATCTTGCCGCGCCGCCCCGACCTGAAAATTGTCGTGACCTCGGCCACCATCGACGCCGACCGCTTTGCCAAACACTTCGCATCGCGCCAAGGGCCGGCCCCGGTCATCATGGTGTCGGGCCGCACTTTTCCGGTGGAGCAACGCTACCGGCCCTTTGAAGAGTCGCGCGACTATGGCCTGAACGAGGCCATGGCCGATGCGGTGGACGAGCTATGGCAGGGCGGGGCGTCCGGGGATATTTTGATTTTCTTGCCCGGCGAGCGCGAAATTCGAGAGGCCGCCGACCACCTGCGCAAACACCTGTCGCACCAGCCCCTGACGCGCAATGCCGAGGTCTTGCCGCTTTTTGCCCGTTTGTCGCAGGCCGAGCAAGACCGCATTTTTGAGGCCTCTAATGGCCGGCGCATTGTCTTGGCCACCAACGTGGCCGAAACCTCGCTCACGGTGCCGGGCATTCGCTTTGTCATCGATGCCGGCACGGCCCGCGTCAAGCGCTACAGCTTGCGCAGCAAGGTCGAGCAGCTAATGGTCGAGCCCATCAGCCAAGCCGCCGCCAACCAGCGTGCGGGCCGGTGCGGCCGGGTGGCCAATGGCATTTGCATTCGCCTGTACGACGAAAAAGACTTTGCCGCGCGTCCGCGTTTCACCGATCCCGAAATCTTGCGATCCTCGCTGGCCGGGGTGATCTTGCGCATGAAGTCGCTGCATTTGGGGGTGGTCGAAGACTTCCCTTTCATCGAAGCGCCTTCCAAGCGCGCCATCACCGATGGTTACCAGTTGCTGGCCGAGTTGGGGGCGGTGCAAGAAGACAACGAGCTCACGCCGATTGGCCAAGAGCTGGCCCGTTTGCCGCTCGACCCGCGCGTCGGCCGCATGATTTTGGAAGCCCGTCAGCGCGAGGCCTTGGAAGAAGTGTTGGTGATCGCCAGTGCCATGAGCGTGCAGGACGTGCGCGATCGGCCGATGGACGCGCAGACCCAGGCCGACCAACAGCACGCCAAGTTTGACGATGAAAAAAGCGAGTTCAGCGGCTATCTGAAACTGTGGAAATGGATTCACGACGCACGTGGCGGGCACGATGCCGAACACAAGCTGAGCAACCGCCAATACGAGCAGTTGCTGCGCCAAAACTTCATCAACATTCGGCGTGTGCGCGAGTGGCGCGACACGCATTCGCAGCTGCTCACCGTGGTCACCGAGCACCGCTGGCGCATCAATGCCCGGCCGGCCAGTTATGAGCAACTGCATCTGTCGATGTTGGCGGGTTTGCTCGGCAACGTGGGCTACAAGCTCGAAGACGAAGAAGCTTATCTGGGTGCGCGGGGCATCAAGTTTCACAAGCACCCCGGCGCGCACTTGTCTAAAAAACCCGGCCGCTGGATTGTGGCGTCCGAGTTGGTGGAGACCACGCGTTTGTTTGGCCGAGGCATCGCCGCCATCGAACCGACATGGTTGGAACAGGTGGGCAGCCACTTGCTGCGCAAACAGCTGTTGGATCCGCATTGGGAGAAAAAATCGGCCGAAGTGGTGGCGCTGGAGCGGGCCACGCTGTACGGCTTGGTGGTCTACAGCGGGCGGCGCACGGCCTACAGCCGGGTGGATTTGCAGGGCGCACGAGAAATATTTATTCGCGAGGCTTTGGTGGGCGGGCAATGGGACACCGCCTTGCCGTTTTTGGCCGCCAACCAAAAAATGATCGCCAAGGTGGAAGAGCTGGAACACAAGTCGCGCCGCCAAGACGTGTTGGTGGACGATGAGCTGATCTACGCGTTTTATGACCAGCAAATTCCACCCGAGGTGTGCAGTGGCCGCTTGCTGGAAAGTTGGTACCGCGCTGAAAGCGTGAAACAGCCGCGCTTGTTGCTGCTGACCCGCGAAGAGCTGATGCGCCACGAGGCGGCGGGCATCACCACGCAGGCATTTCCCAAGCACATCCGATTGGGCGGCACCGATTGTCATACGGCCTATTTGCACGAGCCGGGCGATGCCCGCGATGGCGTCACCGTCACGGTGCCCTTGTTTGTTTTAAACCAAGTCAGTGAAGACCGCTGCGAATGGTTGGTGCCGGGTTTGCTGAAAGACAAAATTCAGGCCTTGCTGAAAAGCCTGCCGCAACGCCCGCGCAGCCGCTTTGTGCCACTGCCCGAGTCGGCCACACGCCTGGCTGCCGAGTTGTCGGTGCCCGAGGTGTTTGGGACGGGCTCGCTGACCGAGGTGTTGCTGAAAAAAGTGCGCGATGAAACCAGCTTGGATGTGAAGCGGGGCGACTTCAAACTCGACATGCTCAGCCCCCATTTGTTCATGAACCTGCGGGTGGTCGACGAACACGGCCGCCAACTCGGCATGGGCCGCAACCTGGGCGCGTTGAAAGGGGAGTGGGGCGCCAAAGCGCGTGGCGCGTTTCAGGCGCTTGCGCAGCTCAAAGTCGCTGCACCTGGGGTAGCCTCAGCTGCAGATCAAAAATCAAATGGGGTCGGATCTCCATCAAATGGGTTCGCATCAAATGGGGTCAGAGCCCGATTGTCCGAAGGAAATCGGGCTCTGACCCCAATTGATTCCCCTGCCAAGGCCGCCCCCAAGCCCTTGGCCCCTCAGCGCTACACCGCTTGGACTTTTGGTGAGTTGCCCGAGCTCATGGAGATCAGCAAGGGCGGCCAGACCCTGATTGGCTTCCCCGCGCTGGTGGACGTGCAAGACGCCGTGACCATCGAGGTGTTTGACGAGCCCGATGTGGCGGCGGCGAAAAACCGTGCGGGCTTGCGCCGCCTGTTTGCGCTGCAGATCAAAGACGCACTCAAGTACCTTGAGAAAAATATCCCCGATCTGCAAAAAATGGCCGTCGCCTACATGCCGCTGGGTACGGCGGACGAGCTAAAAACCCAGATCATTGATGTGGCGCTGGACCGCGCCTTCTTGCTTGACCCGTTGCCCAACGACGAACACACCTTCAAACGCCGCATCGAAGAAGGCCGTGGCCGCCTCACCCTGATTGCCAACGAAGTGGCGCGGCTGTCGGGCAACATCTTGCTGGAGTTTGGCGCGGCCACCCGCAAGATCAAAGACACCAAAAACGCCCCCGACGCCACGGCAGATTGCACGCAGCAACTGCAACGCCTGATGCCCAAAAACTTCATGGCCGCCACGCCATGGCTGCAGTTGCAGCACTTCGCGCGTTACCTCAAAGCCATCACATTGCGCCTAGAAAAATACCGCGCCGATCCGGCCCGCGATGCGCAACGCCTGGCCGAGCTGAAACCGCAAGAGCAACGCTACTGGCGTTTGGTGGCCGAAAGAAAGGGCGCCCAAGACGCCCGCATGTTGGAGTTTCGGTGGTTGCTGGAAGAACTGCGCGTGAGCTTTTATGCACAAGAGCTGCGTACCCCGCAGCCCGTGAGCATCAAGCGCTTAGACAAGGCGTGGGCTCAGCTCAACCACTGAGGCCCATCGCCCGACCACAGCCCAACCATCGCCCCAACCATCGCCCAAATGGGTCGCGTTATTGGCCAAACAAGCGCTTGAGTTGGTTCCAAGCGCGCACCAATATATTGGCGCGTGCCACCTCCACTTGCGCCACCAAAGGGGCCTCGCCGACGGTTTTGCCGTTTGAGGTGGCGATCACTTTGCCCACCACCGCGCCCTTGGCCACGGGCGCTTGCAGATCGGCTTGGGCTTCAAAGCGGGTTTGCACTTGTTGTCCGCGTGGCACGGTGACCAACCAAGGCGCTCCCAACACCGCAGGCACGGTGCTTTCTTTACCGCCGCTCACGGCGGCGGCGGTGACCACTCGGCCCAATTCAATGGGCGTGCTTTTCTCGAAGGTGCTGAAGCCCCAGCCCAACAAGGTGCGGGTCAGGTCGGCCCGCGCTTGCATGCTGTGGGTGTTCAAGATCACGGTGATCAGGCGCATGTCGTTGCGCTTGGACGAAGTCACGAGGCAAAAACCCGCTTCAGCGGTGTGCCCGGTTTTCAGGCCATCCACTGTGGGGTCGGTGTAGAGCAGGGCGTTGCGGTTGCCTTGTTTGATGCCGTTGTACTTGAAATCGCGTTCGGCGTAGATCGGGTAGTACTCCGAGCTTTCGCGGATGATGGCGCGTGCCAAGATGGCCATGTCGCGGGCAGACGATTTGTGCGCCGGATCGGGCAAGCCCGTGGGGTTCACAAAGTGGGTGTTGGTCATGCCCAAGCGCTGCGCTTCGGCGTTCATCAGTTTGGCGAATCCGGCTTCCGATCCAGCCATGTGCTCGGCAATGGCTTTCGAGGCATCGTTGCCCGATTGGATGATGATGCCGCGCAAGATGTCGATCACCGTGGCTTGGCTGTTCAGCGGCAAGTACATGCACGACTCGGCACTGGTGCCCCGGCACCATGCGTTTTCGCTGACGGTGACCAAATCGGTGGGCTTGAGTTTGCCGGCGCGCAGCGCTTGCTCGACCAAATAGCTGGTCATCATTTTGGTGAGCGACGCCGGGGGCAGGGCTTCGTTGGCATTGGCCGAGGCCAGCACTTCACCCGAGTCAAAGTCCATGATCAGCCAAGCCTTGGCGGCCAGAGCGGGGGCGTTGGGCACCACCGATTCATCGGCCGCCAGCGCGGGCAAAGCGGCGGCGGCAGCGGCGCTGGCTTTTTTACCAGGCGCGGCTTTTTTCTGCGCGACGGCCTTCTTTTGCGCGGCGTTTTTAGCCGATGCGGGGCTCGTTGCCCAGCTGGTGGAGTGGGGGCCCAAAGTGCTGACCGTCAGGGCGAAGAGAAGGGGAAGAAGAGAGAAAGTCTTGGTATTCATGGTGAGAAGGGTCTGAGCCCCCATTGTCGCGTTTTTTCAGCGCCCTTCAGGCGGGCAGCGCGCCAAAAAGCAGGCGCTCAGCGCGCGCCAGACAGAGGCGGTAAGGTCATCAGTGGGATGTCTTGTTCGGTGGCCAGCTTGTCGAGTTGGCTGCGCGTTTGCTGCGCCAAAAATGCCGCAATGGCTTGGCGGGTGGACGCTTTGAACAGGTCTTTGAGCGGGTCACGCACCGCCACTTGCGCTGCGGCACACAGCCTCGCTGCAAAGTGGGGCTCGAGCGCCGCGACCGCCACACGGCCGTTTTTGCAGGCGTACATCCGATAGCCGGCATGCGCGCCGCCAACTGCGCCATTGGGCGTGGTCATGCGCCATTGGCGGGGCAAGGCCAGCCATGCGGCGGCCTCCGACAAAGCCACTTCGTGGCGCGAGCCTTTGCCGGTGATTTTCAAGGCCAGCAGGGCTTTCAAGGTGGCTTCACTGGCCATCAGTGCGCCGCCCATGTCGGCAAACAAACTCGGGGGCAGGTCCATGCCATTCACCAAGTCCACTTCGGCTTGGTAAGTCAGGTCATGGCCCGGGATCTCGGCCAAAGCACCGGGCGCACCCACCACTTCGATCAGGCTGAGCGCCGGGTATTGGGCGTGCAAGGCTTTCCAACCCAGACCCAATTTGCGAAGGGCCGATGGGCGAAACGAGGTCAACAAGACATCGGTTTTGGCCAGCAAGCGGTGCAATTCCGCTTGGCCTTTGGCCGACTTCAGGTCCAGCGCTTTTTCGCGCACGCCGTGGTGCAGCAGCGCATAACCCGTGGGCGTGTAGTGCTGCATCGGGTCGCCTGCGGGCGGGTTGATCTTGGTGCAATGCGCGCCCATCTGCGCCAAGCGCATCAGCGCGGCAGGGCCGGGCAAGTTGAG
The DNA here is from genome assembly GCA_027488255.1 of Comamonadaceae bacterium. Classification (GTDB taxonomy): domain Bacteria; phylum Pseudomonadota; class Gammaproteobacteria; order Burkholderiales; family Burkholderiaceae_C; genus Limnohabitans_A. Next base: position 27,597 of record JAIYBZ010000035.1, read on the forward strand.
GGCGAGGCTGGTGACGCGGGTGCCGCGCAGGGGCTTGTGGGTGCTCATGTTGGCCTGCATTTTAGTCAGGCCTTGGGCACTTTCATGCGGCTTCAGTCGCCAAAGTCCAGCGGCAAGCCCACATAGTTTTCGGCCATGGTGCGCGAGCCGGCCGCGCTGTGGATCAGGTAGTCCAGCTCGGCGTCTTGAAAGCGCTGGCCCATCTCGCCGTTTTCTGGAAAGTGGTGCATCAGGCTGGTGAACCACCAGCTGAAGCGCTCGGCGCGCCAGATGCGGCGCAAGCAGCGCTCTGAATAGGTGTCGATGCCCGCTTCGGTTTTGTCTTGGTAATAGGCGATGAAGGCTTGAGACAGGTACTTCACATCGGTGGCCGCCAGGTTCAAGCCTTTGGCGCCGGTGGGGGGCACGATGTGCGCGGCGTCGCCCGCCAAAAACAGGCGGCCAAAGCGCATCGGTTCGGTGACAAAGCTGCGCAGGGGCGCAATGCTTTTTTCGATGCTGGGGCCTGTCACCAAGTGGTCGCAGGCCTCGGGGTCGAGGCGACGGCGCAGTTCGGCCCAAAAAGCGTCGTCTGACCATTGCTCCACTTTGTCGGTGAGGGGCACTTGCAAGTAGTAGCGGCTGCGCGTGGCGCTGCGCTGCGAGCACAGGGCAAAGCCGCGCGTGCTGTTGGCGTAAATGAGTTCGTGGTGCACCGGCGGCGTGTCTGACAACACGCCCAACCAGCCGAAGGGGTAGACCTTTTCAAACTCTTTGATCGCGCTCTTGGGGACGCTGGCCCGGCACACGCCATGGAAGCCATCGCAGCCGGCAATGAAGTCGCATTCGAGGGTGTGCAGTTGGCCATTTTTCTCGTAAGTGACACGCGGTTTGGCGCTGTCAAACTCATGCACTTGCACGTTTTCTGCCTCGTACACGGTAGGCAAACCGGCCGCTTGCCTTGCCGCCATCAGGTCGCGCGTGACTTCGGTTTGGCCATACACCATGACATTTTTGCCGCCGGTCAGTTGGTTCATATCGATGCGGTGGCGTGCCGATTTGAAAAGCAAATCAAAGCCGCTGTGCACCAGACCTTCTTGGTGCATGCGTTGGCCCACGCCTGCTTCGTCCAGCAAGTCCATGGTCACTTGCTCCAGCACGCCGGCCCGAATGCGGGACAACACATAGTCGCCACTTTGCCGCTCAACAATCACGGCGTCGATGCCGGCTTTGTGCAGCAATTGGCCCAGCAACAGGCCCGAAGGGCCGGCGCCAACGATGGCGACTTGGGTGCGCGTGGTGCTCATGGGGTCTCCTCTGACCTGGGTGTTCAATGCGTGCAAGCTTAGAAGGCAGGGATACACCACGCGCGCAGTGCTCAGGGAGTTTGTGCGCTGGTTAGGTATTTTGTGCGATGATCGCGCAAATTGATGCAGGTTAATTTTGAACGACCTGCAACACCAATCCGTTGAACAAGAGAGGGTGCGCATGAACATCGCCAAAGCCGATTACATCGAAGGCCTGGCCAAGGGCTTGGCAGTGCTGGAGGCTTTTGACACCGAGCGGCAAAGGCTGAACGCCACGCTGGCCGCGCAGCGCACCGGCATCACGCGGGCGGCGGCCCGTCGGCATTTGCTCACCTTGGCCGAGTTGGGTTATCTGGAGACCGATGGCAGCCACTATTGGTTGTCGGCGCGGGTGTTGCGTTTTGCCGGCAGTTATATGGCCACTTCGCGCCTGCCGCGCACCCTGCAACCCACCCTGAACCGTTTAACGCAACAAACCCAAGCCGCTTTCAGTGCGGTGGTGCTCGATGGCGACGAGGGCGTGATTGTGGCGCGCAGTGCGGGCCTGGCCGAGCCTGTGCGTTTGTTGGCCTATGGCTTGCACTTGGGCGCGCGCCTCCCCGCGCATGCCACCTCCACCGGGCGGGTGTTGCTGGCCAGTTTGCCCAAAGCCGATTTCAACCATTGGTTGAAGGGCCGTGAGTTGGCGCGCATCACACCACAAACCGAAGTGACGGTGGTTAAATTCAAAAGCTTGATCGAGCAGGTTCGCCGCGATGACCACTGTGTAGCCCGCGAGGCCCATGAGTTGGGCATCCATGCGCTGGCGGTGCCGCTGCGCAACATGCAAGGCCGCACGCTGGCGGCACTGAATGTGGTGGGCACGGCCGAACAATTGTCTGAGGCTGCGGTGCAGCGCAAATGGCTGCCCTTGTTGCTGGACGCCGCCCGCGAGTTGCGCCCTTTGTTGTGAGGGGGCTCAGACGCCCAGGTGCTGTTCGAGCACGCTGGGGTCGTTCAGCAAGGTCGCAGAGCTGCCCTCAAACACCACTTGGCCTTTCACCAAAATCACATTGCGGTCGGTGATTTGCGTCACGTGCTTCCAGTTTTTGTCGACGATGATGGCGCTGATGCCGCTTTCTTTGATGAGGCTGCAAATGCGCCAAATCTCTCGCGCAATGAGGGGCGCCAAACCTTCGGTGGCCTCGTCCAAGATCAACAAGTCGGGGTTGGTCATCAGCGCGCGGCCGATGGTCAGCATTTGTTGTTCGCCACCCGAGAGTTGTTGGCCACCGTGGCCTAGCCGTTCTTTCAGGCGGGGAAAGGTTTCCAGCACCCGCTCGTATGTCCAGTCGCGTTGCCCCCGGGTGCCCGCGCGGGCCGCCATTTGCAGGTTCTCGACCACGCTCAAGTTGCCAAAAATACCCCGGCCTTCGGGCACATAGGCCACGCCCATTTGTGCCACCTCAAAAGTGGGGCGACCATTCATGCGCTGGCCCTTGATGTCCACCGTGCCAGAGCGCGGCGGCACGATGCCCATGAGGGACTTGAGCAGGGTGCTTTTGCCCATGCCGTTGCGCCCCATCAGGCCAATGGTTTCACCATGTCCGACAGAAAAATCAACGCCCCGCAGGATGTGGCTGGCCCCATAAAAAGTGTTCAGGTCTTGGGCCTGGATCAGCAAGTCCGACATGTCAATGTTCCTCACCCAAATAGGCGGCTTGTACCCCGGCATCGGCGCGCACGGTGGCGGGAGCGTCGCTGGCAATCACTTGCCCGTTCACCATCACCGTCAGGTGGTCGGCGAGCGTGAAGATGGCGTCCATGTCGTGCTCGACCAGCATCATGGCGTGGTCTTTTTTCAGGCGCAGCAAGAGCTGCACCATGCTCTCGGCCTCGGCCTGGCCCATGCCGGCCAAAGGCTCGTCGAGCAACAGCACCAAGGGTTCGGTGGCCAGGGTCATGGCAATTTCTAGCTGACGCTGTTCGCCGTGGCTGGATGCACCGGCCACCACATGGCGGCGGTTTTGCAGGCCTGCCAGTTCGATGGCGCGTTCGGCGCGCTGGTTCACCGCTTGCATCTGGGCGGCTGTTTTCCACCATCCCAAGGGGTTGAAAGGCGAGGGCTGCACCCGCGATTGCGCGGCCAAGCGCACGTTGTCCCAGACGCTGAAGGTGCTGAAGATGTTGGTCTTTTGGTAGCTGCGGCCGAGTCGGTGGCCCGAGATTTTTTCGGGGCTCCAGCCGGTGGTGTTGTGGCCATTCAGGGTGATGCTGCCGCTGGTGGGGGGCAAGTCGCCCGACAACAAATTGGTCAGGGTGGATTTGCCCGCGCCGTTGGGGCCAATCACCGCATGAATCTGGCCCAGCCACAAGTCCAGCGAAACGTCGTTCACCGCGGCCAGCCCGCCGAAGCGTTTGGTCAGCCCACGGGCCGACAGCAGAGTTTGGCGCTCAGTCATGGCCGGACTCCTTGCGTTCTTTTTGTCCACCCAGTGCGCGGCTGAGCATGCCCAGAATGCCTTTGGGCGCAAAAATCACCAGCGCCACGATGAACAAGCCCATCCACATTTGCCAGTGCTTGCCGGTTTTGAAACTGCCCACATCGGGCAAATCTTTGAACAAGTGCAGCAACAACTCAAAGCTGAAGGCCCCGACAATCGCCCCCGCAAAGTTACCCATGCCGCCCAAGATGACCATCATGATGGCGTGGGCGCTCATGTGGAAGCCCATCAACTCGGGGTTGACGAAGCCGGTTTGCGCCGCCCACAAATAACCGGCCAAGCCGGCCAAGGCGCCGGCCAAAGTGAATGCCGCCAGTTTGTGGCTGAAGGTGTTGAAGCCCAATGCCCGCATGCGGTGCTCATTCACCCGAATGCCCGACAAGGCGCGGCCAAAGGGGCTCCACAACAGGCGGCGCAAGAAAGCGTAAACCGCGATCAGGCAGGCCAGCGTGAAGTAATAAAACACTTTTTTGTTTTCTAAATCAATCAGGCCGGCATCGGGTCTGAAGTTCAAAAACAAACCGTCTGAGCCCCCCAAGGCTTTGTTGTCAAAGAAGATAAAAAACACCATCTGCGCGAAGGCCATGGTGACCATGATGAAGTAGATGCCGTGCGTGCGCACCACCAAAAAGCCAATCACCAAGGCCGCCAGCGCGGCGCCGCCCACCGCCACGGGCAAGCTGGTGTACAGGCTGATGGCTTCGTTTTGTGGCGTGATGAAAGCCAGCACATAACCGGCCAGACCAAAGTAAGCGGCGTGGCCCAAAGAGACCAAGCCGCTGACGCCTTGCAACAAGTCGAGGCTCATGGCGAAGATGGCCAAGATCATCATGCGGACCACCATGGCGGTGTAAAACTCAGAGCCCACAAAGGGGAAGGCGGCCAGCGCCACAAAGCCCAAGGCCAAGAGGAGCTGGATGCTGCGCGGCAGTGTTTCGAGGTGGATTTGAGGCGTGCTCATAAGCGTGAAAGGGGTCTCGTGTTTTCTGATTTATTGCTTGAACAGGCCTTCGGGCTTGTACAGCAGCACCGCCGCCATCAGCACATACACCAACATGCCCGAAGCTTGGGGCAGCAGCACCTTGCCAAAGGTGTCGACCAGACCGACCAACAGCGCCGCAATCAGCGCGCCACGCACCGATCCAATGCCGCCAATCACCACCACCACAAAGCACATGATCAGCACCTGCGAGCCCATGTTGGGGTAGACGCTGGAGACCGGCGCGGCAATCATGCCGGCAATCGAGGCCAAGCCAATGCCCAGCGCAAAGACCACGGCATGGATCAAGCGGATGTTGATGCCCAGCGACTCGGTCATTTCGCGGTTGAAAGCCCCTGCGCGAATCTTCATGCCCAAGCGGGTTTTAGAGATCAGCAGGTACAAGCCCAATGCCAACACCAAGCACACGCCCGACATGAACAGGCGGTACACCGGGTAAGACAAATTCTCGGTCAGCGGAATGGACGCCGCCAACATCTCGGGGACGGGCAGGCCGTGCACATCGTCGCCCCAAATGATGGAGCGCAGTTCTTCAAAGACATAAATCAAACCGAAGGTCAGCAGCACTTGGTCGAGGTGATCGCGGTGGTAGAAGTGGCGAAACAACAGGCGCTCGAGCAGCAGCCCAAAGGCCACCGACAAGGCCGTGCCCAACAAAATGGCCAGCGTCAAGCTGCCGGTCTTGGCGGCCAAGGACCAAGCCAAATAAGCGCCCAGCATGTAAAAGCTGCCGTGCGCCAAATTGACCACCCCCATGATGCCGAAGATCAGGGTCAGACCCGCCGCCAGCATGAACAACAACAGACCGTATTGCACGCTGTTGAGCAGCTGAATCAAAAAATTCACAAAGTCCATCGCGGGTCACACTTGAAGTGGGAAGGAGTCAGCATTCTAGAGGGCTAAATAAACGCGGCCATTTTCAATCTTGACGGGCCAAGATTTCACCGGCTCCGTGGCAGGGCCGCACTGCACGCTGCCATCGCGCAGGTCAAAAAGCGCCTGGTGGAAAGGGCACTCCACTTGGTGGCCTTCGACAAAGCCGTCGCACAATTTGGCGTTGCCGTGGCTGCACACGTTGTCAATCGCGTACACACCATCTTCGAGTTTGAAGAGGGCGATGTCGTGGCCCTCTGGGCTCACGGCAATGCCGGCGCCGTCAAACAAATCGGCCTCGGCGGCCACGTCCATCCAGTTGCTCAAGGGGGCGTTCATGGGGGCTCTTTTTCAGATCGGGTAAATGATGGAGTTGGGAATCATCTCGCTGTCGAAGACACAAATGCGCTCGGCAAATTTGTAGCCATCGGGCGTGGGCACCACGGTGTCGATGTAGCGCCCCACATTGAAGACCGTGCTTTCTTGGTCAAGCTTGGTGCGGAACACCGCGTAATGGGCTTCGCTGTGGATGCGGCCGTCTTCCACTTGGCGCAGCAGGGGGGCGCCCACCACATGCCGCTGGTAATACGGGTCGTGGTAGATGGTTTCGCTGATGCCATACACGCGGTCTTTCAGCATGCCTTTGCTGGTCAGCAGCAGTGTGGCCAAAGGAAAGCCGCGCTCAAAGTTTTCCCGGGGCTGCAGTTTGTAGACGCATTGCTCGGTGAAAAATTCGGGCCACAAATCCCACTGGCCGCTGTCCACGGCATGCGCGTAGTCGGCATAGAGTTGCTGGATCTCAAACCAGGTGTCCGGGTCAAGGCGGGGTCGGCTCATGCTCAGTTCTCCATCACTTTTCGCCAATAGGCGTACATGCCCCGAATCAAGGTTTCGGTCACCATGTGGTCGGTTTCGCCCACCTCGCGGCCGCCCAATTCGGCCAGCGTGCGGTGCTCGGGTTTGGTTTCGAAGGCTTGCTGCGAAAACTCGATCACCTCGCCATCGTCGGCACTCACAAAGCCAGCGGGACCAAACAAATTGGCTTGGCGCAAGCGGCGCTCGGTCATCTCGGGGGTGTCGTCTTCAAAGCCAAAGTGGGTCCAGACAAAATCAAACGCGCCATGCCCGTCGGGCTGGATATGTCGTGTGGAGACGCTGTTCACCTGCTGCTGAAAAATCACGCTGGGAAACAGCGTCATCATCACCGCCGTCGGCATTTGATCGCCCAGTTGCCACCAAGGCTCGGGCACGATGTCTAAAAAACTCGGGTCGTGCAGTTGCATGCTTTCTTTGAAGCTGCTGACTTGGGTCACCTGGGCTTTGTCGCCAGCGGCTTGACCCCCGCTGCCGCGGGTGGAGACCATGGCGGCGTGGCGGTGGTGCGCGTCCATGCGCAACTCGCTTTTGTTGTCGGCGCGCCAAAGGCCAAAGGTGACGAACCAGGTGTGCAACAAACCGGGGTGGTAGGGGTCTTTGATGTTCTCTTGCATGAGCTTCCAGTTGCCCGGAATGCGCTGCCGGTTGTAGCCCAAGAGCGTCAGTTTTCGGCCGTTGAACAGGCGGTCGAAGTAACGCAAGATGGTGGGCCCCATGAAGTCTTCAAGCGACTCGACATCCGGGTCAAACGAGGCAAACACCACGCCGCCACGTTGGGCCACTCGGAGTTGTTTCAGGCCATGGTCTTGCGGGTCAAAGTCGGCGGGCATGCCGCCATTGACTTTGCCGTCTTGCCGCACGCCGCGCCGAAACGGCACGCCTTGAAGGCGCCCATCCAGTGCGTAGCTCCATTGGTGGTAGGGGCAGACCAGTTCTTTTTTGTTGCCATGGCGCTCGCGACAAAACGCCATGCCGCGGTGCGCACAGACGTTTTCCACCACATGGATTTGTCCGTCTTGGCTGCGCGTCATGATCACCGAGCGTTCGCCGACCACCGTGCGCTTGAAGTCCCCGGGCTGGGGAATCTCGGCCTCCAGACCGACGTAGTTCCAGTGTTGTTTGTAAAAAAAGCGCTCCAGCTCTTTTTTGTGGGTGTCTTCTTGCGTGTAAACCGCAAAGGGAATTCGGCTGGTGCCCGCCGTCTCCCAGCGAATGGGCTGTTCTTGCATCTGCGCTCCTCGAGAAAACTTGACGTGCATCATGCGGAGATTCAATAATTTAGTAAACCTGATTTTTTGTATAAGTCATATTCAAAAAACAAATAACAAGTCGCCAATCTCAACAGAGGCCATCGCATGGATGTCACCAAACTCGACCTGAATTTGCTGGTGGTGTTTCACCAGTTGCTCTTGCTCAAACGTGTCTCGGCCGTGGCCGAGGTGCTGGGCATGAGCCAGCCTGCGGTCAGCAGCGCTTTGGGGCGCTTGCGCCAGAGTTTGGGCGATGAGCTTTTTTTGCGCACCCAAGGCGGCATGACCCCCACGCCCTACGCCTTGCAACTGGCCGAGCCGGTGGCCATCGCGCTCGATGGCCTGCAGCAGGCCTTGAATGTGCGGGCCGCCTTTGAGCCTGCCAGCAGCCAGCGCAGCTTCACCTTGGCCATGACCGATGTAGGGGAGATGTACTTTTTACCCGTGTTGGTGGATGCGCTGACCCGAGAGGCCCCCGGCGTGACCCTGCAGGTGGTCAGCGTGACGCACCCCGCCCTGAAAGACGACATGGCGGCTGGGCGCATCGATTTGGCCTTGGGCTTGTTGCCGCAATTGCAAGCCGGGTTTTTTCAACAAGCGTTGTTCCAGCAACCCTACATTTGCCTCATGCACAAAGGCCACGCGCTGGCCGCCCCCGGTGCGCTGAGCTTGGCCACTTTCACCGCGGCCGAGCATGTGCGCATCGTGGCGGCGGGCACTGGGCATGGCCGGGTGGACGTGGTCTTGGAGCAGCAAAAACTGCAACGGCGCTTTCGTTTGACAGTGCCGCACTACGTGGCGCTGGGCGATGTATTGAGCCATTCCAACTTGATCGCCACAGTGCCCGAGCGCTTTGCCGACCGCGTGCTGTCGCCGTTTGGCTTGGTCAAACGCGACCTGCCCATGGCCCTCAACAAAAGCCCAATTCACCAGTTTTGGCATGGCCGTTTGCACCGCGACCCGGGGCACCAGTGGCTGCGGCAAACCATTCAAAAACTGTTTGGAGACGGCGAAACGCCCGACCACGAACACGCCGTTTGAGACGGCCTGCACGCGAGTCGGGCGTGGGGGTGAGGCGGTTAACGCGGTTAAAGCGGCGAGGGCCCTAAACGCTCAGTGGCCCTTGGCGCTTGCCGTGCTCACATGCGGCAACCCGCACCCGAGTCGGCCAAGGCTTTGGCGGCGATGCCAATGACCTTGTTTTCTTTTTCCGACACTTCGCGCAAGTAAATGTCTTGCACCGGGTTGTGTGATTTGCTCATGGTCCACTTGCCGCGCGGGCTGTTGATCACGGCCACTTCCATGGCCTTGATCATGGCGGCCTTTTGGCCCACATCGCCCTTCACGGCATTGGCGCCTTGCACCAACAGCAAGCCGGTGTCGTAGCCTTGCACCGCGTACACATCGGGTTGCATCTTGAAGGTCTTGGCGTAGTTCAGGCGGAACTCTTTGTTGCGCTTGGTCTCGATGCCATCGCCGTAGTGCAGCGTGGTCAGCACGCCATCGGCGGCGGGGCCGGCCGCTTCCAGCACGCCCTCGGTCAAGAAGCCCGAGCCGTACAAAGGAATCTTGCCCTTCAGGCCTGCAGCGGCGTAGTCTTTCAAGAACTTGGCGGCACCGCCGCCGGCAAAGAAGCAGGCCACGGCGTCGGGTTTGAGGGCCGCAATTTCGGTCAGCAGGGCTTGGAATTCGACGTTCGGGAAGGGCAGGCCCAGCTCTTTCACAATAGTGCCGCCGGCCTTGGTGTAGCTTTCCTTGAAGCCCTCGAAGGCCTCGTCACCGGCCGCGTATTTCCAGGTGATCCAGACCGCCTTTTTGTGGCCGCGCTTGACCATCGCCTCGCCCAGCGCCATGGTCGGCTGGCTGTTGGAAAAGCTGGTGCGGAACACGTTGGGCGCGCACTGGGCGCGGGTGGCGATGTGCACACCGGCGTTGGGAATCAGGTTGATCACACCGCTCTCGCGGGCCACCCGGTGAATGCCCATTTGCACGCCCGAGTGCACGGTGCCAATCAGCACATCGACTTTGTCGCGCTGCACCAGTTTGTTGGCGTTTTCAATGGCTTTGGCCGGTTCAGATTCGTCATCCACCTTGAACCACTCGATCTCGCGGCCGCCCAGTTTGCCGCCTTGTTCGTTGATGGCCATGCGCACCCCGTTTTCAATGGCCACCCCCAGTTGGGCAAAGGTGCCGGTGTAGGGCAGCATGAAGCCGACGCGGATCTTGCCGCTTTGGGCCAAGGCGCTTTGGGGCAGCAGCAAACCCGAGGTGCTGGCGCCCAGCAGGGCGGCGCCTTGGGTGATGAGAAGGCGTCTGGATGTCATGTGAAGTCTCCGTCGAGTTGTAGTGTCAAACAAGGGGCGCAAAGCAAACCCTCGTTCAATTATGAGACACCCGTGCGCCAGTTTTCCTAGGGGAAATCATGGGGTGTGTCTGGCACCATCGAAAAAAAACCCACCTCACGGGTGGGTTTTTGAGGCGCAGCCGGCGGCCGATCACCGCCTCAGGTGGCGGCAGAACTCAAAAGGCAAATTTGAAACCGATCGAGAAAACAGTGGCGCGATTTTGACGGTCGCTGCCCAAAGTGGCATCCAGTTGAATGCCGTCGGCAATTTCTTTTTTGGCGCCAATTTGGAAAGTGGGTTTGCCGCCCTCGTCAGCGAACACTTCAATGTGAGGGGTAAAGCTGCCGATGGTGCGCTCAAATGCCACGCCCCAGCTGTTGTACGAGGCCTCGTCTTTCGGGTTGTGGCGCGTGATGTTGGTATGCACAGAGCCAAGTGGAGAGTTGCACGTCATGATGCCGACCAAAAATGGGCTGGCACCCACGCCTGCAACATGGACGGTGCCCAAGGTGCTGGCAAAGTTACAGCCATTCTCTTGGCTGGGGGTGATGCGCCATTTGGCCTGAATGGCCTTTTCGGCGGTGCCGTTCTTGCTGGCCTTGGCGTAACTGACGCCCACTTCTACACCTTCAATGGGTGCGAATGCGGGGGCCACATTGCCAATGTTGTTTTTCTCGCCATCGCGAGCAACCCAGACTTCGACATGGCCTGCGCCTTTTTCGTTCACGTTGGCATCGTCAACGGCCAAGGGTCGACCGGCATGGGCGTGGGTCCCCCACAAGCTGAGAGTCAAAGCGAACAAGCTCGCGTATTTAAAGGTGTGTGATGTGGTCATGTGATGAATCTTAGTTGGCTCAGTTGACTTCGAACTTGCTGACTTCTTGGCGGGTCGAGTCGGCGATCTTGGACAACTCCATCACCGTGGCGGTGATCTCTTCTGAAGCCGAGGCATTGCTGCGGGCAATCGCGTCCAAGCTGGTCAAGTTGGAGTTGATCTGCTCCACGGCCGCGCTTTGTTGTTCCAGCGCTGCCGAGATGCGTTGCAACATGCTGTCGGTTTCGCGCGAGCCTTGTTCGATCTGGTGCATGCCGTTGTTGACGTGCTTGACGGTTTCAACGGCGCGCTGGGTTTCGGCCACCGCTTGTTGCACCAAGCGGGCAATTTCTTGCGAGCTTTCAGCGCTGTTGGCGGCCAGCTTGCCCACCTCTTCGGCCACCACCGAGAAGCCTTTGCCGTGCTCGCCAGCGCGGGCCGCTTCGATGGCTGCGTTCAGTGAGAGCAGGTTGGTCTTGTTGGCGATGTTCTCGATCACTTCGGTGATCTTGTTGATTTGCTCCGAGTTGGCGGCGATCGAGCTGACCACTTCCACCATTTGCTCCATTTGTTTCATGCCGTCGCGCATGATGCTCATCGACTCTTGCGACTTTTGGCTTGCCACATTGGTGTTGCGCGAGACATCGCCCACCGCGTCGGTGGTCTGACGCACGGCCGCGGCCAATTGGGTGATGGCGTGGGTTTGGTTTTGCGCGCCGTCCGAGATTTGGCCAATCGCTTGGCTGGTCTCGTTGGCCGCGGTGGCCACTTGGCGGGTGTTGTTGTGGATGGCCAGCATGGCGCGCGACAAGGAAGACAGCGAGCTGTTGATGTTGTCTTTCAGTTGCGCCAACTCGCCTTCGCCATGCGCCTCCACGCGGTGGGTCAGGTTGCCCTGGGCCACTTGGGTCATCACTTGGCCCACATCGCCCAGCATGTTTTTGAGCGACTGCATGGCTTGGGTGGCTTGGCTCATGGCGGCTTGGTATTCGCCTTGGGCATGGCTGTCGATGCTCACGGAGAAACGGCCTGCCTGCATGGCAGCCATCAGTTCGGTCAAGTTGCGTGTGGTGCTTTGGATCGCGTCCACCGAGTTGTTGACCGCATTTTTCATGTTCGCCAAATCGCCATTCAGGTTGGCGTGCACGCGCGAGCTGAAATTGCCGGCGGCCAAGGCGGTCACCACTTGGTTGACCTCGTTCACGGCAGATTGCTGGGCTTCGATCATGCGGTTCAGAGCCGATGCGGTCTGACCCACCTCATCGGTTTGCTCCACCGTGATGCGCAAGGACAAATCGCCCTTCGACTGGATGTTGCTGGCGATCTTTTGCATTTCAGCCAAGGGGCGGGTGATGGACTGAATGATCGAGTAGGCCAATACAAAGCCGCCAATCAAGCCCGCCAGCACCAAGGCAATGCTCACATTGCGGTTGGTTTCGTAAGTGGCCTCGGCCGCGTCAAACTCGCTGCTGGCCTCGATCAATTGCGCCTCAATGAACAGCGACAACTGGCTCACCACCCCATCGATTTCGGGGTAGAGCGTTTTTTCTGAAAATTCTTCCAGCGCCTTGACGTCTTGCTTGGCCAGCAGGCCTTCCAGCTCGGTGAAGGCCACTTCCAGCTTGGCAAAAGCGGTTTCAATGCCGGTGACCAGTTTCTTTTCTTCCCCCACAAAATCATCGGTGGGGTGGGCGGCCCATTTTTCTTTGATGGTTTGACGCGCTGTGGTCAGCGATTTTTGTGCGTCTTCCCAAGACATCTTGCCGGCCCGCACTTTGTGTGTGGAATCCGAAATTTTGAGGGTGTATTGGTCCGCAATGATCTTCAGGTCACGCAGGTGAACCAGGTGGTCGGTGTTGACAAACTGAAAGCTGCCGATCGCTTGGTGCATGCCGCGCAGCCCCATCAGGCCAATCACCAGAGAGACCAAACTGATGCACAACACCAACAAATACAGTCGGGTAGAGACCTTGAGATTCTTCAACATGAAACGAACTTTCAGAAAGGGTTTTCAGTCATTCTAAGGACAAAATTTGGCTAATTAAGAATATCGATAAATTTATCAATTAGTGCCTGCTTATCCTCTTTTTGGTGCATTTCTGATGAAAAGAGTGGCAATCGGATTTGCTTGATGTAGGTCAACAGGTCCATTTTCGATTTATTGAAAAATTTGGCCAAACTGACCAAAACGCGCCATGAAGAAAAGCCAAATTTCCCCCTCGGGCCTCGAGCGGGTGCTGAAAGAACAAGATTTCATCGTCTCCAAAACCGACTTAAAGGGCCGCATCACCTACGGTAACCGGGCCTTTGCCGACTATGCGGGCTACACCGAAGCCGAGTTTTTGGGACAAGCCCACAGCCTGGTCAGGCACCCCGACATGCCCCGCGCCGTCTTCAAGCTGTTGTGGGACCGCATCAGCCAGCACCAAGAGGTGTTTGCCTATGTCAAAAACATGGCCAAAGACGGCAGCCACTACTGGGTGATCGCCAATGTGACCCCTTCTTACAACGTGGCGGGCGAGCTGGTGGGGTATTTTTCGGTGCGCCGCCGGCCCAATGCCAAGGCCTTGCCGGCGGTGACGGCACTCTATAAAAAAATGCGGGAGCTGGAAGATGTGCCCGATGCCCGAGAGGGCATGCGCCTCTCCGCAGAGTATTTGGCGGCGCAATTGGCCGAAAACAACACCGACTACGACCGATTCGTTTTGGCACTCGAAGCCCTGTGAGCACCGGCGGCGGGTGGGCCTTGAAGCCCCGCTCGCCAAGACAACTCAACAAAAAAGGCAAATTACATTTTTAGTGCTTGTAATGCCATAATGGTGTGGAAAGACAGTACTTGAGTGTTCGACTTCGTGCCTGACTCCAGTGGTTTTTAGACCCCCGGGGGCTCATGATTTGTGCACTGGGGTCGATCCTTTGTTGATATGACAGCCACTCCATCTCCATTACCCTCTGGCAACACCCCCCGTGTGGATGCCGCCGAACGCTTCATGCACAGCGCCAATCGCTCGCCGGTCGGGTTTGTGCTGTCTGAGGTGGCCAGGCAGCTCGAGCGTGAGTTGAGCATGGCCATGGATGTCGCTTACGGCAAAGCCAGCTTGCAAGACTTAGAGGCCATGCAGCAGGGCGTGCCCGTCAAAACCGCGCCGCGCCAAGCGGCCGCCAAACCCGCCTTCCGTGCGGTGCCTCGGCCCAACGCGCCTGAGGCCGCACCGGCCAGCACCGAAGAGGGTGCCGCCCCACGGCCGCGCCAAAAAGTCAGTGCAGAAGGGGCTGGCGAGAAAAACGTCTACGAGCCCGGCCAAGTGCTGTTCAACAAAGGCGACAAGGCCGACCATTTGGCGATCATTTTGGAAGGCAAGGTTGAAATTTTTGACCCGTCTGATGGCAAAACCATCGCCACCTTGGGCGCAGGTGCCTCATTTGGCGAACAAGCCATTTTGGAGGGCGGGGTGCGTGGCGCTTCGGCCCGCGCCTTTGACCGGGTGGTGTGTCTGGAGATCAGCACCGCCCCCTTGCGCGCCATTTTGAAGTCTGACCCCGGCATTTTGACTCCGATTGTCGAGAGCATGTTGTTGCAGCTCAACATGGCCAACAAGTTGGCCAAGATCGAAAAAAGCGAAGACCAGATCATTTCTTACGAAGTGCTCAGCCAGAGCCGCATGTCCACCACGCAGTTGCAAAACCTTTTGCTCGAGATTTACAACACCGGCGACACCAAGGGCTTGAGCAGCGAAGGCCTGATGTTCTTGAAACTGCAAGCCTCGGACAAACTCAGAACCACGGTGCAACCCACCGGCGAGCAGCTGGGCCACATCCACGAAGACAACTTTGCCTCGGCTTTCATCGTGGTCGAAGGCCATGTGGACGCCGAGAGCGAGCGCTACAAATACAGCCTGGGCCCCGGCAGCGTGTTGGGCTTGGCCGAAGGCGTGACCGACTCCCCATTGGGCTGGACATTGACCGCCCTGGACCACGTCACTTTGATGAACTTGCCCATTGACAAGGTGCTGCGCGGCTTGGATCATGCCAACCCCGGCATTCGCGGCATCGTGCGTTACACCGCCGACCGCGTCCTTGAGTTACAGAAGACCATGTGATGGACAACAAGCAGCCTCAAATCATCTCGAGCGGCGCGCGCCATTCGGTGCAGGTCGGGCTTGACAACAAAAACGCGCAAACCAAGCGCAACATCGTTAGCTCGAACGAGACCGAGTTGGAAGACCAGGTGCTGGGCCAAGACGCCACCACCGAACGGGGGCACGCCCAACTCAAGCAATCGGTGGAGGCCGACCCCAGCGCCCGTGCCGATCAAGTTCAAGCCGATCTGGCGGAAGACGCCAAAGAAGGCCGCAATGCCTTTGTGGGCGAGGGCGCTTCGGCAGGCAAAGCGGCCCAGGCCGCCGCCTTTGCAGAGCCCGAGAAAGCCCCGGGACAAGCCGGATCGGTGATGCGCGAAGCCCAAGGCGAAGACACCGGCGGCTTGGCCAAAGAGGGCGCCAAGGCCGATCGGTTTTTGGGCGCTGAAGGCGGCGCGTCATCAGACGAAGAACTCAAAGCCGCACGCGAAGGCGTGTTGGCCGACCGCGATGGGCGTGGCGCTCGTGCCGAGCACGAAAAAGACCGCATGCTGTCGGGCGAAGAAAACAGCCGTGAAGACCGCGATTTGAAGGCCAAGAAACAAGCCCTGGAGTCGGACGAGGTCTTGTCGGGCGAAGAAGAGGGCTTGCCCGATCGCGATGCCCGCGCCAAAAAAGAAGGCGTCAAGGCCGATGAAGAGTTGTCCGCGCAAGTGGCCGCGCCTGAGAAAGACAACCGCCAAAAAATCAACGAGCTCGCCGATGCGGCGCAGCGCATCAAGCTGCAAGCGCAAACCCTGAGTGGTGGCCCGGCTCGCGCCGACAACCCCTTGGATGTGCAGCGCGCCTTGGCCGAGTTAGAGGGCAAAGACGAGCCCCCAGCCCCCGTGCTTGAGCCCGAGCCAGAGGACGCAGCACCGGTGGCGGCACCTGCGGTGCCCGAGCCCGTGCCCGAACCGCCGCCGGTGGTCGCCGCCAAACCCATGACATTGGAAGAGATTGCCGAGTCCGAATTTCAGGCCCGCATGAAGGCTTTGAAAACCAATATGACGGTGACCGACGGCATCTTGACCCAGTTGCAAAAATCCCCCCCGCGGGTGTGATGCATGAGCGCGGCTGCAGCCCTCGAAGCGACGGATTGGCGTTCGGTTTTTGACAGCTGCGATGCCGCCTTGCTGGTGGTGGATGCACAAGGCTTGGTGCAAGAGGCCAACCCAGCGGCATTGGCCCTGTTCAAGTTTCAGCCAGCCGATATGCAAGGGGTGCGCATCGGCCATTTGGTGCCCTATTTTTCAGACGAGTTGCCTGCCCGCTGGGCCACTGCCGACACGGCGCGCGAGCGCGGCCAAGAACTGCCCCCGGTGCGGGTGAAAGTGCACACCGCAGTGGCCCAGCGCTTGCCCGCTTCGGTGCGCTGGCATGCCCTGGCTCCTCGGGCGGGGGCGGCGCGCCTGTATGCGCTTTGGATTTCTCGGGTCACTCCCCAAGCCACTCAGACGGACTTTTCTGCGGCCGTGTCTGGGACCATTTCTGGGGCCGGGCCTGCGTCCATGTTTGCGGAAAAGCCTGCGGCCGACCCCGTGGGCGCATCCCCTTTAGCGACTTCCACCACAGCTTCCGCAGTGGAGGTCGCTGCCGCAGCCCTGCAGCGTCAGTGGTTGCAATGGGTCACACGGCAGGGCTTGCACGACCAATTTTTGCGCCTGCGCGCATCGCCAGATGCGGCCAACCCGCATGTGGCCTTGGTCTTGCTGAATGTCGATCACTTCAAGCGGGTCAATGATTTGCTGGGCTTTGAAGCCGGTGATTTGGCCCTGGTGCAAATTGGCGAGCGCTTGTTGCAAGGCGTCAATGCTGTCTCGGCGTGGCCCCAGCAGGTGTTGGCGGCTGCGCGTCTGAATGGCGACGAATTTGCCCTGATGCTGCATTTGCCCAGCCCGGTTGTGGGCTTGCCCGCTTGGTTGGGGGCGGTGTTGCACGGGGTCTCGCAGCCGCTGGAAACCCAGTCGCACCGCTTTGTTTTTTCCATGAGTGTGGGCATGGCCCAGGCGCCTTTTGTCGACCACAAAGCCGAGTTCGATGCCTTGTTGTCCGCCGCCGACCGCGCCATGCGCCGCGTCAAGAAGCGCGGCGGCAATGGCTTTGAGATGGCCAGCCCGCTTTTGGATTGGCCCTCGGTCCAGCTCAAGGGCACGGAACACAATGTCATTTTGGGCATGGAGCGGCAGCAGTTTCATCCGTTTTTTCAGCCCAAGGTGAACGCCGAAACCGGGCAAATTGTGGGCTTTGAAGCCCTGATGCGCTGGTTGCACCCCGAGCAAGGCTTGATTCCCCTGAATGAGTTTTTGCCCATGCTGGAAAGCTCCAGCCTGATGATCGAGGTGGGGTTGCAAATCTTCCAGCAAATCGTGGACACCCAGCGCCAATGGCAATCGATGGGCTGCCATTTGCCCATCTCGTTCAACGTCTCCAACGGCGAATTGCTCTCCAAAGCCTTCCGCGACGGTATGGTTCAAAAGCTCCGCCAAGCCGGCCTGTCGGCGCAGGGCATTGGCTTGGAAATCACAGAAACGGTTTTGGCTGATTTGGGCGAAACAGGCAACGAAATCGTCGAAGAGCTGCGCCGCGAGGGTTTTCAGCTGAGCATGGACGACTTTGGGGTCGGCTCCTCGTCGCTGTCGCGCTTGAAAAACATTCCGCTGAATGAAATCAAGGTAGATCGCTCATTTATTGTAGGAATTGTAGATTCCGACAGAAATCTCGATCTACTTCGTGGTATTGTTAATCTTGGACAAAGTTTGGGGCTAAAAGTAGTGCTCGAGGGGGTAGAAACCCCTAAAGAGTACGAATTAGCATGCACATTGGGTGACTTGATCATTCAGGGTTTTTATTACTCGCAGGCGGTCGATTCGCAATCGGCCTTGGTCTTGGCGCAGAAACAACCCTTTTCGGTGCATTGAAAAACGGTAGACAACCCCCGGCGAATGGCGCCTGTTTGAAGGAATAAAGAAGTGCTCAACAACACCAGTGTGAATACGCGACTGATTGGTCTGGTCCTGTTTTTATCCCTGATCTCCATCGTGGTGGGTGTCATGGGTTTGCGCGGCATGGCATCGACAGTGGCAGGTCTGCAAACGGTCTATGACGACCGGGTGGTGCCTTTGCGCGACCTGAAGGTGATCGCCGACATGTATGCGGTGAACATCGTGGACGCCTCGCACAAAGTGCGCAACGGCAACTTCACCTGGGAAGAGGGTCGCAAAAATGTGACCGAAGCCCAAAAAGTGATCGAGGAAAAATGGACCGCCTACAAAGGCACGGTGCTGGTCGAGGCCGAGACCAAACTGGTGGCTGAGATTGAGCCCATGATGGAGAGCACCAACAAGCAAATTGACGAGCTGTTGGCCATCATGAAAAAAGAAGACGCCGAAGCCATTGCGGCCTACACCCGCGGCCCCTTGTACCCCGCGATCGACCCCATCAGCGGCAAGTTTTCTGAGCTGATCGAAGTGCAACTCACGGTGGCCAAAGAAGAGTATGTGTCGAGCAAAGGTGAATACAACTTCGCCCGCACCGTCAGCATCATTTTGTTGGTCGGCGGCATTGCATTGGGCTTGTTGGCGGCGCTGTGGATTGTTCGCTCGGTGGTTGGCCCCTTGAAAGAAGTGCAGTCGGTGGTGACCGATGTGGCCCGCAACTACGATTATTCGCGCCGCGTCACGGTGACCCAGAACGACGAAGTCGGTCAAACCGCCAAAGCCTTTAACCAACTCTTGGTGGCTCAGCAAGAGGCCATCGCGCAAGTCAACCAAGTGGTGACCAGTTTGTCGCAGGGCGATTTGTCGCGCCGCGTCAATATGGAGCTGAGCGGTGATTTGCTCATCATGAAAACAGCGGTCAACGATTCGATGGACAGCGTGCAGTCGACCATGTCCAGCATCAATGGATTGACCCACGCCATGTACAACGGCGACTTCAGCTTCCGCACAGCCACCACCCAAATGCGCGGCGAGTTCAAGAAGAGCATCGAACAAGCCATGTCGGCCTTGCGCAGCATGGAAGCCATGATTGGCAACGTGGGCTCGGTGATGGGCGCAGTGGCGCAGGGCGATTTGACCAACCGCGTCACGGTTGAAGGCCGTGGTGATTTGGACCAACTGAAGGCCAACATCAACGCCTCTTTGCACGCCTTGGCCGATGCCATGCAAGTGATTCACAGCAACACCCGTCAAGTGGCCACGGCGGCCAACGAGACCAGCAATGCGATTGGTCAGATTTCGGACGGCGCACAAAACCAAACCCATGCGATTTCTCAGGTGTCGACCGCGGTGCGTCAGAGCGCCGAGTCGGTGGCCGATGTGTCGCGCAACACCGCGGTGGCCAGCCAGAAGTCGCAAGACTCGATGAACCTCATGCGCAAGGGCATGGCCAAGATGGACCAAATGGTCGAAGTGGTCAGCTCGATCGCGGCCAACTCGGAAAAGATCAACAAGATCACCGAAGTGATCGAGAAGATCGCCAACAAAACCAACCTGTTGTCGCTCAACGCGGCCATCGAAGCGGCCCGCGCCGGCGAGCACGGCAAAGGCTTCTCGGTGGTGGCCGAAGAAGTGGGCAAACTGGCCGCGAACAGCGCCGAGAGCTCGCAAGAAATTGCCCGCTTGGTGCAGCAAGCCGTGGCTGAAACAGCCAAAGCCGTGTCTGCGGTGAAAGAAGTCAGCCAAGACATGGCTCTGATCGAGCGCAGTTCGATCGAGGCCGACCAAATGTTGCAACGCATCTCTGCGGCCCTTGAGCAGCAAAGCAGTGCGGTGGAAGAGATCAACTCCAACGTCACCAGCCTTAACCGCATTGCGCAAAGCAACTCGGCGGCTTCGGAAGAGATCACCTTCACCGTCATCGAGTTGTCCAAACTGGCCGACTCGACCCGCCAGCAAATTGAAAAATTTGCAGTTTGATTTTTGTCCAACTCTTATAAAAAGTGCTAACAATGACCTTTCGTTTTTCCTTCACGACTTTCGCTGCTGCAATCGTACTGAGCGCTGGTTTTACGGGTGTGACCGTGGCCCAAGAACGTGCCACCAAAGAAGATGCCATCAGCATGGTGGCCAAGGGCATTGCCGCCATCAAGGCCAAAGGTGAAGACGCGGCCTACATCGAAATGACTGCCCCCAACAAAACCTTCACCAACAAAGATTTGTATTTGGTGGTCTATGACATGACCGGCAAGTGCTTGGCGCACGGCCAAAACCCCAAGCAAGTGGGCAAAGACCTGATGGGCCTGAAAGACCCCGATGGCAAGGAATTTGTGAAAGAGCGCGTGGCTTTGGCGCAGTCCAAAGGCAAGTTTTGGCAAGATTACAAATTCACCGATCCGCTCACCAAAACAGTGCAGCCCAAGCAGATGTACTGCGAAAAATTTGGCAATACCGCAGTTTGTGGCGGAATCTATAAATAACAAATTTCCTCTCTAACAAGACCTGCAACCGCAGGTCTTTTTTCATTGCCATCGTCCCCCATGACTTCACCTTTTCAATCTTTGGGCATTGCTGCCAAGATCATGATCGCGCCTGCGGTCATTGCACTGCTGTTGGTTCTTTTTGGTCTTTTCAGCAGCCGAAATACATCGGAACTGGAGCAGACGATTGAGGTGCTCAGCGCTGCTTCCAATGACGGAAAGATGAGCCAAGAGGCCGAAGCCAGTGTGAACGCGCTGCACGCCGCGGTGTACCGGAGCTTGGCATTGATCTCCATCAAAAACGAGACCAAAGCCGAGCAGGTGATGGGCGAGCAGTTGACCTTGATGGATGAAATGCAGCGTACTTTTGCGGCCGACCAACGGCCGAAGGTGCAAGAGCTGTTGAAGCACTTGGAAGCCTACGAATCCAAGGTGCGTGATGCGTACGATGCCGCGACTTCTGATCCCAACTTGGGCGCCATGATGCTGCAAGATGCCGACAAGGCCTATGAAGAGTTGGTGGTGGAGTTGCAGGGCGGCAGCGCGATGAGCCGCATGACCGAGCAAAAAGCCAACCGTGACCAACGCGCCATGTTGGACTTCATGAAAACCAGTCAATGGTTGGTCTTGGTGGTGGCCGTGGTGCTGGGCATGATCATCGCGTGGGTCGCGGGTCGTCGCATCGCCAGGCCCTTGCAAAACATGCAAATTCGGCTGGCTGAAATCGTCACTACCGGGGATCTGTCGCTGCGCTTGAAACAAGAATCGGGCGATGAGGTCGGTCAAACTGCGCAATCGGTCAATGGCTTGTTGAGCGCCATCAACAAGGGTGTGAACGAAGTCAACCAAGCCGTGACAGCGGTCGCCGCAGGAGATTTCAGCCAAAAAGTTCGTGCCGATTTGACGGGTGATTTGGCATTGATGAAAGCCTCGGTCAACGATGCCATTGACCGCATCGAGAGCACCATGAACGGCTTGAACCAGATGATGAATGCCTTGAGTGAAGGTCATTTCTCGATGCGCTTGAAAGTCGATGCCCAAGGGGCCTATGCCCGTACCGTGGAGCAGGCGCAACAGACTATGGTGGCGCTGGACACCATGCTGGGTAATGTGGGGCAAACCATGGTGGCGGTGGCACAAGGCAACTTGACGGTCCGGGTCACGGCTCAAGGCCGCGGCGATTTGCTGGCACTCAAAGACAACTTGAACAGTTCTTTGGCTTCGTTGAGCAATGCCATGCAGGTCATCCACGTGAATGCCCGTCAAGTGGCCGCGGCGGCTTCGGACTCTAGCCACGCGGTGGAGCAAATTGCCGACGGGGTGCAAAACCAAACCCACGCGATCAGCCAAGTGGCGGTGGCCGTCAAACAGACTGCGGCATCGGTGTTGGATGTGTCCCGTAACACCGAATTGGCCAGCGAAAAATCGCGTCACTCGGTGACCGTGCTGCGCGATGGTTTGTTGAAGATTGAGAAAATGGTGGAAGTGGTGAACAACATCGCCGTCAACTCAGAAAAGATCAACAAGATCACCGAAGTGATCGAAAAGATTGCCAACAAAACCAATCTGTTGTCACTCAACGCCGCCATTGAAGCCGCCCGCGCAGGAGAACATGGCAAGGGCTTCGCCGTGGTGGCCGATGAGGTGGGCAAGCTGGCCATCAACAGCGCTGAAAGCTCCAAAGAAATTGCCCAGCTCGTGCAGCAAGCGGTGCTGGAAACAGCCCGTGCGGTGGCTGCGGTGGATGCCGTAAGCGCCGACATGAATCTGATCGAAATCGGCTCGATGGAAACCGATGAAATGTTGCGCCGTATTGCTGCTGCCCTAGAGCAGCAGAGCAGCGCGGTCGAAGAGATCAATGCCAACTTGACCAGCGTGGACATGATTGCCCGTGGCAATGCCTCAGCGACGGAAGAAATCACCTCTTCGGTGATGGAGCTCTCACGCATTGCCGAATCCACCCGCCGCGAAGTCGATCGCTTTCAAACGGCTTGATGGCCTGCGCTTCGCAGGTTTGAATTAGAAAACCCCCTGAGTGCGCGGTCATCAGGGGGTTTTTTGTGGGCCTGAATAGGACTGTGTGGCCCTCAATCGGGTGTCGGCTTGGCGGGCAAGAGCAGGCCAAAGTTGGTGCCCACGCCGACCTCCGAGTGGCATTCGATGCTGCCGCCCATGCGGGTCACGATGCTGCGCACCATGGCCAGGCCCAAGCCGGTGCCTTTGCCCACTTCTTTGGTGGTGAAGAAGGGCTCAAAAATACGGCTCAAGATTTCGGGCGGGATACCGCTGCCGTTGTCGATCACCTCGATCAAGACATGGTCGGGGTCGGGCGTGCTGGCTTGCATCACGATGCGACCGCCGCGGTTTTCGCCAATCGCGTGGCTGGCGTTCACGCACAAGTTGACCATCACCTGCTGCAATGAGCCGCTGTCGCCCTTGAGCCAAGCCGTCACGGCTTGGGTGTTTTCGGGGGTCTCCACGGCGATCTCGATGCCCTTCAAGCTGGCTTGCAGCAAGGTTTGGGTTTCGTGCAGCAGCGGCATCAACTCAAAGGTGTTGACCACTTCGTTGATCTGGTCGTCGCGGTTTTCGCGGCCCAAGGCGTTCAGCTTGATCACGATGTCGCGGGCCCGCGTGGTGGCTTGCAAAATGGCGCTCAGGTTTTTGGTGGCCTTGGACTCGGGGCCCACTTTCATCTCGACCAGTTCGGCGTGGTTCTGGATCACCCCCAACAAGTTGTTGAAGTCGTGCGCCACGCCGGCGGCCAGTTGGCCCAAGGCGTCGAGCTTTTGCGACTGCTCCATTTTTTGCACCATGCGCAGGTGCTCGGCTTCTTTTTCTTTCAGCTCGCGCATGTCTTTCAAGGTGACCACTGCACCGGTCAAGCGGTTGTAGGGGTCCATCAAGGGCGAGGCGGTGAAGAGGGCCGGAATCAAGATGCCCTCGGGGTGCAGCACTTGCCATTCCACGTTGTGCGCGCCGCTGATGGTGTGGGCGCACAGGCGGTCAAATTCGGGAATCAACCAGACCAACATCTGCTCGTCGGACGAGTCGGCGTTGGGGATGATCAAGGTTGGCAGGCGCATCGACGGGGCATTGCCGGCACGCCATGTGATGTCGGTCAATTGCGTCCAGTTGCTCGACGAGATGCGAGCGGCGTTTTGCAAGCCCTGCAATTGCTCGGTGGTGGAAGGGTCGAGCAAGATGGGTTCTTCGCTTTGCTGCGGCGCATGGCCCATGCCCAGCAGTTCGCAGGCCGTGGGCGTGGCCCACAAGACCCGTCCATCGCGGCTCAGGTTGAGCAGAGGCACCGGCAGTTTTTGCACTTTGTCGGTGTGCAAATAGGCGTCTTGCGTCAGGCGCCGGATCATGCTTTCAGACTGCAAGGGCAGCCAGTGGTGGATGTCGTGGCCGTTTTGTGAGCCCGGGAACAGCTCTTCAATGTGCGAGCTGAGTGCTTTGGCTTTGTCCAAGCCCATCAGCTCCAGCGCCATCGGGTTGGCGCTGACCAACTGGCCATCGCGGTTCAGACGCAGCACGCCGTCTTGCATGGCGTCCATCGTCATTTCCAGCAACTGGTGCTGGGCTTTGATCTCTTGGCTCTTGAGCACCAAGGTCGACACATCGTGCACGTTGATCACGGTTTGCTCGGGCAAGCCCGAGGCGTTCAAGATGAACGACGAGGTGATGCGCACCGGGGTTTGCTCACCGTCGCTGTGCTTCAAGATCGTGACCATGGCATCTTCGTCCATTTGGGTCAGCTGTTGCAGCGTGGCCGAGTTGATCACCGCCCACGGCAAATCGTGCTCTTGACGCAGCAAGGCCAGGGTGACGGTTTGGCCTTGGTATTGGTGGTTGATCAGGCTGATCTCGACGGTGATTTCTTGCCCGTCTTTGGTCAGCACGGGAATTGTGCGGCCCGCGCCCGGGGTGTGCAAATTGGCATCGGCCTGCGAGGCTTTGACCCATTCGGCATGGCGCGAGCGAAAGCGCGTGGGCACCAATTGGCTGAGCGGCATGCTGTCCATCTCGGCCATCGAAAAGCCCAAAATTTGAGTCGCGCGGTTGTTGGCCACGATCACGTGGCCGTGGGTGTCGACCAACAAGCAGCCCAACAAACTGTTCTCGAGCACGTTCAGGTAGGCCTGGTGGTCTTGCACATCCAGGCGCGACAACATCTGGCCAAAGCCCTGCAAGATCGAGTCCAGCGTCTCGTTGTCTTCTTCAAACAGCACGCTGGAGTGTTGTTGCAACAGGCTTTCGCGGCTCATGCCGGTCATCTTCAGCAAGGTTTGGTTGACGTCTTGAATCTTGCCCTGCTGGTCCACGATCACCAGACCACTTTGCATGGACGACAAGATGTCGTTGACGTAGTGGATTTGCTGCTGCAGCGCGGCTTGGCTGCTTTGCAGTTTTTCATGGTTGGACTGCAGCTGGTTGGTCAGGCGCTGGGCATCCATCAGCGAGGCCATCAGGGTTTCGCGGTTCAGCGCCGACTCGACGGCCACGCCAATGGCGGCCGAGCCCGGCACCATCAGCTCGCCAATTTGGGCGGGCAGTTGGTACTTGGACTTCATGACCACGGTGCCGCGAATTTCGTTTTCAAATTGCAGCGGGATCAACAAGAAATGCGCCGCATGGTCGTGCTCTTTGACCCTCAAGGCGCTGAGCAGGTCGGCCGGCAAGTCGCTGTTTTTCAGCAGTCGGTGGCTGTTGGCCGCCATTTGCAGCTCTTTCAGGCCCCCCGGCAGTCGGGCGGGCGGGGTGGATTTGTCACGCGCACTGAAGCCCGAGAGGCGCAGCGCTTTGCGCTGGATCATCGAGTCGTCTTCCACGCCAAAGCTGTACAGGTAGAGGGCGCAAGACTCGAGGTCGAGGTAGTTGCTGAGGTTTTTTGAAATGTGCTCGGCCAAATCGCCAATGCTGTACTCGTTGCGCACGGTGTCATTGATCAGGGCCAAGCCCTTGTCCAGCCACAAGCGCTGTTTGTTCAGGGTTTGGTTGGCGCGCAGGTTTTCTAAGATCACCCCAATGTTGTCCGCCACACTGCCCACGCCCCGGGGCTTCAGGCTCAAGTGAGGCTCTAGATTGCCGGCCACGATGTCTCGGGTGACTTCGACCAATTTGCGGGGCTCGGCCCCGACTTGCCGGCGCAGCAGCCGCACGATCATGGCCAAGTTCCAAAAGGCAAAGGCCAAGGCGGCCAAACTGACCGCCAAAATCCAAGCGCCGCCCTTGATTTTGGGTGGCTCTTGGGCCTCTACCAGGCTGTCAAACAGCAGATGGGTTTGGTCTGAGAGCAGCTCACCCCATTCTTTGTGGGTTTGCTGCAGGCTTTGGATCTGGCCCATGTCCAGCGCCGACTGCTTTTGCAACAAGGCCAGGCTGGGGGTGGCGGCCAGTTGCCAATCGGTCATGGCCTTGAGAAATGCGGGGGTGGCCGCGGTCGGGTGCTGGCGCACGCCGTTTTCGGCATTCAGGGCGGTCACTTGCTGGTTCACATAGTCCCACTGCTGACGCCACTTGGCCACATGCGCGGTCTCGGGTTTGGCCCCCGCCAGTTCCAGCTGAATGTCCCGCAGCATCGCCTCCATGGCATGCAGGGTTTGCAAACTGGCCAGGCGGTGTTGTTGGGTTTCTTCGTTTTTCCCCCCAAAGGTCAGCTGTTGCTGGGTGTACAGCAGACCCATGCCGAAGCAGGCCACCAACAAGCTCAAGGCCATGGTCCGAATCAGGACCTTCATGGAGGGGAGGGGAGACATCGACATGGTGCGGGTGTGCATTCAAAAAGTGCCCAAAAAGGCGATCTGGTCAACTGGGGTACTCACTGCTGACAGCAAAAGCATTGCAAGGCTTAATAATTACATTGATTTTGGATTATTTCTTAATTTTTTTGATATAACCGAAAGGTTCAGGAGAAATTAAGCATGACGACGATTTTGTTGGTGGACGACGAAGATTTGCTGCGTGAAGGCGTCCGTGAGATTTTGGAAATGTCGGATTACACCGTCATCGAAGCGCGTGATGGTGAAGAAGCCTTGTCACAATTCGCAGTCAACAATGTCGACATGGTCATCTCCGACGTGGTGATGCCCAATATGGACGGGGTGGACTTGGTCAGCCGTCTGCGCGAATCATTCCCAGATATCCCAATTTTGACGATTTCAGGCGGCAGCCGGGTGGTCAGCGCCCGTTTTGGCCTGGATTCGGCCCTCATGTCGGGTGCCAATGCCAGCTTGACCAAGCCTTTCACGGCCAAGCAATTGATTGAAAAAGTCAAAGAACTGTTGCCGGCGGCTTGATGGTGTTGAGCATTGACACCCTGATTCGCGCATGAAAGCAGAAGCACTCTCAACGCTGACCAAGGCATCGGGTTCAGAACTTGACGCCCCGGCGGTCGACCGCCCGGGCTTTGAAAAAGCCAAGGTCTTGCTGGTCGACGACAGCCGCTTGATTCGCATGGGGCTGCGCCGCTCGCTGGAGTCGATCGGGCTGCAGTACATCGTTGAGGCCAACCACGGCCGCGAAGCCATCGAAATGCTGGTGCGTGAGCACTTTGATTTGATGCTGCTCGACATGGAAATGCCCGAAATGAACGGCATGGAAGTGTTGCAAGTGCTGCGCGATTCGCCGCACCACCCCTGGCCCCCTGTCATCGTGATCTCTGGCGGTACCGGCATTGACGACGCCGTGCGTTGCATTGAGTTGGGCGCCGAAGATTACCTGCCCAAACCTTTCAACCCGGTGTTGTTGAAGGCCCGGGTGAACACCTCGATCGACAAAAAGCAATTGCGCGACCAAGAGGTCTTGCGCATGCGCCAGATCAAGCGCCAACACGAGGCCCTGAGCCAAGAGCAGGCCAAGACAGAACAGCTGCTGCTGAACATCTTGCCGCGCAAGATTGCCCAGCGCTTGAAGGCGGGCGAGGACCAGATTGCGGATGCGTATCCCAGCGTCAGCGTGTTGTTTGCCGACATGGTGGGCTTCACCAAGATGAGCCGCACCATGACGGCGAGCGAGTTGGTGGCGGTGTTGGGCGATTTGTTCTCGCGCTTTGACCTGATCACCGAAAAACACGGGCTGGAAAAGATCAAGACCATCGGTGACTGCTACATGTTGGCCGGCGGTGTGCCCGAGCCCAGCCAAGACCACGCCGAGCGCGTGGTGGCGGCCGCCTTGGACATGTGCACGGCCCTCGAAGAGTTGCACGAGCGCACGGGCGGGGCCTTGCAAATGCGCATTGGCGTGCACAGCGGGCCCATCGTGGCGGGCGTGATTGGTATTCGAAAGTTCACCTACGACCTGTGGGGCGACACGGTCAACGTGGCCAGCCGCATGGAGTCGACCGGCATGCCCGGCAAGGTGCATGTTTCCGCCGACACCGCGGCTTTGCTGTCGGGCAAGTACAGCCTAGAGTCTCGCGGCCACATCGAGGTCAAGAGCTTGGGCCAGGTGGAAACCTTTTTTGTCGGAGGGCGCCTATGACGTGCAGCCCCTCTGCGTGTGTGGTTCAGGTCGATGACTCTGCGCGCTTGCGCGGAGCCGTTGTTCATTAATCAGGAGGCTTGCTATGGCACGTCAACACATCGTTCCCAAAGAGAATGAAATCGTGATGCGGGACGATGATTTCATCGTTTCCAAGACCGACCTCAAAGGCCGGATCACCTATGCCAATCGAATTTTTATGGAGTTTTCGGGTTTTGAAGAATCCTTTCTGATCGGCAAACAGCACAACGTGATCCGTCACCCCGATATGCCTCGGGCTATTTTCAAATTGCTCTGGAGCGAAGTCGAAGCCGATCGCGAAATCTTCGCCTACGTGAAAAACATCTGCGCCGATGGCAGCTACTACTGGGTGCTGGCCAACGTGACGCCTTCGTATGACGAGGCCGGCAAAGTGGTGGGTTATTACTCGGTGCGCCGCAAGCCCAACCCCAATGCCATTCGGTACATCACCGATTTGTACAAACGCCTGATCAAGATCGAGGCCGATGCCGGCAGCAAAGAAGCCATTGCAGCTTCGACCCGCTATATGAATGAAATTTTGACCGAAAAGGGGATCAGCTATGAAGAATTCATTCTTCAGCTTCAGTCGGCTTGAGATCGGCCCCGCCGCAGGGTTGTGGTTGTTGGCTTTGATCGCGCTGTCCGGCGTGATTTTTGAAGTGGTGCAGACCCAAGGGGCCACGTGGTCCGTGCTCACCCTGATTTTCACGGTGTTGGTGTTGGTCATGGCCCTGCGGGGTTTGAGCACTGAAAACAAGTTGCTCAAGCGCATGGACGAAGTCTTGGAAGGCGCCAGCAAAGGCATTTTAGAGCCCCGCATCAACGGCATCCCCGAGTCGGGCCGTTTGGTCAATTGCGCTTACCGCACCAACGAAGTGTTGGACCAGGTGGAAGCCGTTTTCCGCGAGTCGCTGACGGTGATCAGCCGCATGGGCGAAGGCCACTTTGGCCGCCAACCGCAGACCGCTGGCCTGCGCGGTTTGTACCCGCAAGTGCTGATCAAGATTGCCGATGCGCAAGAAAAAGTGGCCACCACCGTGGGCAACTTGAGCCAGCTGATGGTGGCCTTGGCGAATGGCGATTTCACCCTGCGTTTCTCGGCCAATGGCGAGAAAGGCCAGTACCGCGAGATTTTGGTCAATGCCCAGCAAGCCACCGAATCGCTCGACTTGTTGCTGAGCGACGTGGTCAAGGTGATGGACGCCGTGGCGCGCGGCGACTTGAGCCGCCGGGTGCACGCCGATGGCCGTGGCAGCCTTGAAAAACTCAAGGGCGACATCAACCGCTCGCTCGATTCCTTGGCCACTTCGATGGGCAGCATCGGCGAGAACGCGCAGCAAGTGGCCGGCGCCGCCAGTGACACCTCGACCGCCATTGGCCAGTTGGCCGACGGCGCGCAAAGCCAGACCCAATACATTGGCCAAATGGTCACCGCGATTCGCCAGACCGTCAGTGCGGTCAGCGATATTTCCAGCAGCACCGACTCGGCCAGCCGTCAGGCGCAAGAGTCGGCCGCCATCGTGCGCGATGGCCAAAGCAAGATGGCTTTGATGGTGGATGTGGTGAACGGCATCGCCAGCAGCTCGGAAAAGATCAACAAGATCACCGACGTGATCGAGAAGATTGCCAACAAGACCAACCTCTTGTCGCTGAATGCCGCCATCGAGGCGGCGCGTGCCGGCGAGCACGGCAAAGGCTTTGCCGTGGTGGCGGACGAGGTGGGCAAGTTGGCCGCCAGCAGCGCGGACAGCACCAAAGAAATCACCCAGCTGATTCAGTTGGCGGTGGCCCAAGCCAAGCAGGCTGTGGTGGCGGTGCAAGAGGTCAGCATGGACATGGAGCGCATCGTCAAGAGCTCGACCCAAACCGACGGCATGTTGCAACGCATTTCGGCTGCGGTCGAAGAGCAGACCAGCATGATGCAAGAGATCAACAGCAACGTTCAAAGCCTGGACCAAATCGCCCACAGCAACTCGGCTGCTTCTGAAGAGCTGGCGGCCAGCATGATTGAATTGTCCCGCGTGGCCGATTCGACGCGAGTTGAAATCAACAAGTTCAAGATCTGAACACGAACCGGACAGGAACGATGGAGCTCGTACTTTTTGAAATCGGCCAAGGGCGTTTTGCCCTGAGGGCGGCTGCGGTGAGCAAGGTGCTAGACGCTTTGCCCATCACGCCCTTGCCCTATGCCCCCCGCGATGTCGAGGGTCTGATCAATGTGGCGGGTTCCGTATTGCTCAAAGTCGACTTGGCTTTGCGTCTGGGTTTGCCCGCACGCAGCACCGACCCCGAAGGCAATTTGCTGGTCATCATGACCGGTGCCGAATCGGTCGGCATGCAGGTGGACCGCGTCTTCAACAAGGTCACCTTGGACGACAGCGACATTCATTTCCACCAAGGCGATGACCGTCAGGCCATGATCATTGGCGAGTTCACGCTGCAAGAGCAAATGATCTTGTTGGTGAACGAAAAAGCCTTGGGCTTGCAAGACATGCAACCCGAGGGCGTGCCCGAAGGGGGCGGCGGACTGATTGGCTCGGTGGCCGATTTGACGCAAGCCCAAATCGACGAAGCCGTGCTGTCTGACATGCCCACAGTCTCGGTGCTGGACGGTGGCGAGACCTACGCTTTGCACATGCAAAACGTGCAAGAAATTGTCGAAACCATGCCCCTCACAGCCTTGCCCGGCGCAGGCCCCGAGGTGATGGGCTTGATGCAGCTGCGCGGACAGGCTTTGATGGTCTTGTCTTTGGCGCGCTTGTTGGGCCGCCCCAGCGTGGCCTCACCCAAGTTTGTCTTGGTGGTGGGCGTGGAGGGCACCCGAGTGGGCCTGTCGGTGACCGACATTGTGGGCATCGAGCGTTACTCGAAAGAAGATTTACAACCGGTCTCCGGGGGCGACAGCCAACTCGAGGGCTATTTGCCCGGCACCCAAGAGCGCGAGGGCCGCATGACCGGCCTGATTGCCTTGGACGGCTTGGTGCCCGAAGAGGGCTTGGCGCTCTACCGCCGGTATTTGATTACGGAAAGTGCACAAATGGCAGACACCCAAGACAAAGGCCTCAGAACCGTGCGGCGCTTGTTGGGCTTCCGTTTGGGGCATGAGCGTTGTGCGCTCGATTTGTCGATGATTGACCGCGTGGAAGAGTACACCGCCGGCATCGACCTGCCCGAGGGCGACGAGAGTTTGACCGGTGTGATTCAGATCAAGGGCGAGATTGCGCCCATTTTGGATTTGCGCTCGATTCTCTCGATCACGCCGCTCGAAACCTCATCGTATGTGGTGGTTCGTGTGGACGGTGCCCCGTGGGCCCTGATCGTCGACAAGATTGACCGCGTGATTGAAATTCCTGAAAAAGACATCACCCCCGTTCGCACCCAACAAAGTGATTACCTCACCGAAGTGGGTCGATTGGATGGCGAGTTGATTTCCTTGCTTTCCCTTGAGCCACTCGCCAGCAGCGCACGCGCATAACCAGGAGCTCCATTGTCCAAAGACAACGTCAAAGATTTGATCACGCAAATGAAGGCGGCGGTCAAGAGTGCGCAAAACACTCAAGCGTCGCAAACGTCGCCACGTCCATCTGCCGCCCCTGCGGCACGCACCCCTGCGGCTGCGCCTGCGGGCGCGTCATCGGCGGCCGAGGGCGCTGATTCGCCCGCCGTGTTGGCCCTGATCAACGAGCTCATGACCGGCGTGGAAACGCGCTTTGGCATCAAGCCCGGCTCGCTGGTCGAGCGCAAGTTGGTGCGCATTTTGAAAGACATGCCCATCGCCATCTTGCGCGACTGGATTTCCAGCATGAACAGTTGCTCTTCCGAACACTCGGAGTGGCAATCGTTGGTGGAAAACTTGACGGTGCACGAAACTTACTTTTGCCGCGACCCCGACCTGATGGGCATGCTGGCCGATGAAATTTTGCCTGGACTGATCGCCTCGCGCGAAAGCCACCAACAGCTGCAAGTGTGGTCGGCCGCCAGCTCCACCGGCGAAGAGGTCTATGACTTGGCCTACACCTGCATGCGCGGTTTGCACAAAGCCGGTAAAGCCCGCCAATACGATGGCAACAAACTCGCGCCCGACCGCGGTTGGTCTTTGTATGTGTTGGGCACCGACATCTCGAACCAAGCGTTGCGTACCGCGCGTGAAGCGGTGTACGGCGATTTGGGCATGGGCTCTTTCCGCAACTTGCCCGACACCTGGAAGGGCATGTTCGAAGAGGTCACCATTCCGCCGGCCAACGCCATGGCGGGGGTCAACTACTTCAAGATTCGCGAGTGGGTGCGCCAATGCACCCGCTTTGAGCGCTTTAACCTCATGAACAGCCGTCCGCCCGTGCAACGCATGGACTTGGTGTTCTGCCGCAACGTCTTGATTTATTTTGAAGACGCGGTGAAGCGTGCGGTGCAAATCATGTTGGCCCGCTCTATGTCGCAAGGCGGCGTATTGGTCATGGGCGCCTCGGTGCAAATGTTGGCCCCCGAGTATTTCGAGTCCCGTTTGGGCAAAGGCGGGCCTTGGTACATCCGCAATGGGGTCCCCGTATGATCCGTTTGCTGATTTCGGATGACTCTGCGTTCATGCGCATCGCCATCAAAAAGATGGTGGAGAGTGATCCTGAGATTGAAGTCGTCGGTGAAGCCAAGACGGGGCAGATGTGCGTCCAGATGGCCGAGCAGCTGAAGCCCGATGTGATCACCATGGACGTGGAAATGCCCGTCATGGATGGCCTCGAAGCGACGCGCCAAATCATGGCCCGTTGCCCGTGCCCGATCATCATGCTGAGCAGCTTGACCGAGCGCAACTCGGTCACCACCATCAAGGCGCTCGAGCTGGGCGCGGTGGACTTCATCGCCAAAAAGTCTTCTTTTGTGCAGCTCGACATCGTGAAAATCGGTGGCGAGTTGGTCGACAAACTCAAGTACTGGGCCAAAAAGCGTTCGCGCTTGAGCCTGATGCAGACCCGCACCGTCAACTTCGCGCCCAAGGTGGACACGCAATTGCCGGTGCACCTGCGCCGCGTGGACGCGTCTGCGCCGCCCGGTTTGGTGGTGTTGGGCATTTCCACCGGTGGCCCGGCCACCTTGCCGATCATGTTGAAAGCCATGGGCCGACTCTCGTGCCCGATGGTCGTGGCGCAGCACATGCCGCCGATGTTCACCAGTGGTTTTGCGTCGCACTTGCGCGCCGAGACTGGGCTGGAAGTGGTCGAGAGCAAAGACGGCATGGAACTCTTGCCCGGCATGGTCGTGATTGCCAAAGGCGGTACCGATGTGGTCATCCGCGAGCCCTTCCCGGGCAAGCTCATGGTCTACGAAAAAACCGATCCCGAAGCCGCCATTCACCCCAACGCCGATGTGTTGTTCCGCTCAGCCGCTGGTGTCTCTTGCCCGGTGGCCGCGGTCATCATGACCGGCATGGGCAGCGATGGCGCCAAAGGCGGCAAAGACCTGGTGTCGCGCAAAGCGGCGCATGTGTTTGCCCAAGAACCCAGCACCTGCATCGTGGACGGCATGCCGGCCTCGGCCATCGACGCGGGCATCGCTTCGGCGGTGCTGTCGCCGCAAGACATTGGCGCTAAATTGGCCCGCATGGCCGGTCAGCGCGAACCCCTGAATCTCAAAACTCCCACTCTTTCCTGAATAGAGACCTCACCATGACGAAAAAAAATATCCTGATTGTTGACGATTCGTTTGTCATGCGAGCCCTGTTGCGGGGCATCGTGACCTCGGACCCCGACTTGGCCGTGTGCGGCGAAGCCACCAATGGTTTAGAAGCCCTGCAAAACATCAAGGAAATGAACCCCGACTTGGTGTTGCTGGACATTGAGATGCCTCACATGGACGGCATTGAGTGCCTGAAGCGCCTGCGCTTGATGAGCAAAGTGCCGGTGATCATCGTTTCGTCGGTGGCCCAAGCGGGCTCGCCCCAAGCTTTGGACGCCCGCAAGTTCGGCGCGGCCGAAGTGATTGCCAAACCCTCTGGTGCCATGAGCCTGGACTTGAACGCCAAAAAAGGCCACGAAATCGTGACCGCATCGCGCAAAGTCTTGGGCCTGTGAGATGACCTTTAATTCAGCGCTTCGAGAGGTGACCGATGTCTGATGATTTTCTGGAAACGATATGGGTTCAGTATGCGGTCGAGACCGAAGAGCACATCGAGAGCATCGAGTCCTTGCTGGTCAAGGCCGATGCCGAAGAGCTGAACGCTGAAGAAATTTCGGGCCTGTTCCGGGCCTTCCACTCGCTCAAGGGTTTGAGCCGGGTGATGGAGTTGACGGCGCTGGAGGCCATTGCGCACCGCGCGGAAGATTTGTTGGGCTTGGTGCGTGAGGGGCAAACCTCACTCGACAAAACCACGGTGGACGTGTTGCTGCGCGGCTTGGATGCCATCAAGGTGTTGCGCGATTTGGCCGTGTCCCAGCGCTCAGACGGTGACAAGCCCGAAGAGCTGTTGAAAGAGTTGGAGCGGGCTTACCGCAAAGTGACGAGTGGCGGTGAAGAGCCGGCGGCCGAAGCTGCAGCGCCGGCCCCAAGTGCCTCTGCTGCCTCTGCATCCACTGCCGCCGCACCCAGTGCCGCCGCATCGGGGGACGTACCCGCTGCTGCAGAGGCCGCCCCCAAAGCGCCTGCGGCCAAGCCGTCTGAAACCAGCGACAAAGAATCGGTGTTCTTGCGTTTGGTCAAGCACGGCCTGCCGGTGCTGGAGCAATTGGCGACCTCGATCGCCTCGAAGCAAGAACCCGCCCAAATTTTGAGCGTGGCCAACGACATCCGTGGCCCCTTGGGCTGGATGCTCAAAGCCTCGGCCAAGCAAGGCTACGCAGGCTTGAACACCCGCATCGAAGACATCTTGGCCGCCTTGCCCACCACCGAAGAAGTCTCGGCCAAAGATGGCGAGCACGTGGTGGATGTGATCGTGGCGTTTTTGAGCGATTTGCGCACCCTGAGCGAGACTTCTGGCTCGGACTTGGGCGGCGAATCTTTGGCCCAAGTGCTGGCCCGCACGCTGAAAGAAAACCTGAATCACCTGCTGATTCAGATCAACGCCAACTTGGACCTGCTGCAATCGGGTGAGGGCAGCATTGACGAGGTTTTAGCCGACCAAATTTCACAAGAGTTCTCGCGTGTGCAGGGCTACTTGTCTTCGCTGTACCCCAATATGCACAGCGAAGTGCCGCTGTTATTGATGGACGCTTATGCCCGTGCCTCGCGCAGCCAGATGGGCATTTACGACGAGGTGATTGCGGTCACCCGTGACGGCGTGCAGTTCATTCAGAACCTGACCGCCAGCACGAAAAAAGACCCGATCAAGCAAGACAGTGCCTTGAAGAGCACACAAGAACAACTGATTCAGCGCATGCGCGACTACCTGTGGTCGCACGACAGCGCGGGCGCGGCGCCAGTGGATGCGATCAAGGCCTTTGTGGCCTCGATGAACATTCCACACGAATTGGCCGAGTTGTTGTCGCCCGACAATATGCGCGAGCTGATGGAGCTGATCCAAGACGGCGCCAACGCCTTTGTGATCATGGCCCACTTGGAATCGTCCGAGAAAGTGGCCACCGATTTTCTGAGTTGGGTGCATGGCGATGGCCGTGTCATCACCAACCGCACGGTGTTTGTCGACACCGCCAGCTGGTACGAGATGCTCTACATCTCGAAGGCCGAGCGCGGCACCATCCAGTCTGAGTTGGAAGCCATTGACGCTGGCCACGGCCTGATTCGCCTGATGGGCCAGCTGGGCAAAGACTACAAACCGCAACCCATTGCGCCCGTGACGGCCACTCCCGAGTCCACGGCGGTGGTGGCTGCGGCTGCGGTGTCGGCCAAGGCCCAAGCCTCGGCGGCCAAAGCCCCCGCCGCAGCGCCTGCTGCCGCACCTGCTGCGGCTCCTGCTTCTGCATCGGCAGCTGCCTCCAGCACAGCCGCTGCTCCAGCGGCCGAAGCGTCGGCCCCCGCCGCCGCACCGCGTGCCGCTGCGCCCAAGCCAGCTGCTGCGGCTGCCCCCGCAGCGCCCAGCTCGAACGTGATTCGGGTGCCGGGCGAAATGCTCGACCAGTTCATGAACCAGATCGGTGAAATGGTGCTGGTGCGCGGCCAATTGGCGCACATCATTTCTGACCACCGGGTGCGTGATTTGGCCACCCAGCTGCGCCGCGACAGCGATGCCGTGACCAGTGGCGAGGGCAGCAGCACCGCCGACCTGTTGAAGCTGGTCGAGTTGGTGGAAGACCAAGCCCGCCGTTTGCAAGAGACCGATGCCTTGATTCAAGGCGCCTTGTCGCGCCTGCAAGACAGCGTGATGGGTCTGCGCGTGGTGCCGGTCGAGTTGGTGTTCAAGCGTTTCCCGCGCATGGTGCGCGATTTGGCGCAAGCGCAAGGCAAGCAAATCCGTTTGGAGTTGCTGGGCCAAGAGGTCAAGATCGACAAGGCCATGGTCGAGTCGCTGGCCGACCCCTTGTTGCACATGGTGCGCAACAGTGCCGACCACGGGGTTGAAAAACCCGAAGAGCGCCGCGCCGCTGGCAAGCCCGAAGAGGCGGTGATCCGCATTCAGGCTGAGCAGCAGGGCAGCCGCATCATGATTCGTGTCACCGACGATGGCAAGGGCATTGACGCCGAGCGCGTGCGTGCCAAGGCCGTGGAGCGCGGTCTTATCAAAGAAGACGAGAGCCACCAGCTGTCCAAAGAAGACATCCTGAAGTTCATTTTCAGAGCCGGTTTCAGCACCGCCGAAGTGGTCACCGAAACCTCGGGTCGGGGTGTCGGTATGGATGTGGTGCGCACCAACGTCATGCGTTTGGGCGGCAGCATTCACCTCGATTCTGAAGTCGGTCGCGGCACCATCTTCACCATGCAAATGCCGCTGTCTGCGGCGGTGCAAGAGGTGTTGCTGGTCAACACCGCCAACCAGACGCTGGCCATTCCTGGCCGTTATGTGGCCGAGTTGGTCGAGGTGGACGAGTCGCAATACCAAACCGTCAAAGGGCGGGCGGCCATTTTGCTGCGCGGGACTTTCTTGCCGGTGGTGCGACTGGAAGACTTGCTGGGCTTTCCGGCGGTCCACCACGACTCGCACCGTTACATCGTGGTCTTGTCCGACGGGCAGCGCACGCTGGGTGTGTCGGTCTCCGAGTTTGTCGGTCGCCAAGAGTTGTTCACCAAAGACATTCACCCGCGTTTGTCGGCATTGCCGGGCGTCGGTGGCGCTTCGATCTTGGGCGATGGCCGCGTGGTGCTGATCTTGGACGGCGCCGCCATTTACCGCTTGGCCGAAAACGCCCCAGCCCCCGGCATGGCCACCGAAGCCGCCTGATCTGACTGAGTCCCATCACTCACCATGGCCATCTACCTTCAAGTGCGCTCCGGTCCGGTGTACCTCATGCTCGACGCTTTGGCGGTGCATGAGGTGCTGGGCTTGGAAGGCCAAATTGATGGCGCGCAAGGCCATGTGGAATGGCGTGACGATGTGTTGTCGGCCATCGACATGGCCGAGCTGCTGGGCTTTGAAGCCCCAGCGCCGCAGATGGGCGTGGTCTACACGCCCGAGGACGACGGGCAGCCCATCATGCTGCGGGTGGAAGAGGTGTTGGGCTTGAAAAATCTGTCGCCGCAAGACTGGAGCAAGATGCCCCGCATTCCTGCCGACTCTGCGCGCTACATCGATGGCGTGTGGCTAGAGCCACAACACGAGCGCCAGTCGTTTCGCTTTCGGCGGCCCATGCCGCAAGTGCAGTCGCCCGCCGAAGACGCGTCAGCGTGATTCGAAGAGTTCGGGCAAGACCGAACGCACCGCATTTTGCAGCGAGAGCTGCATCAACAAAGCTTCCAACACCGGCCGAATCAAGGTGGTCTGCTTCATCACGGTCTCTTGCAAGGCGAGGGCGGTGATTTCGGTGCAGACCAAATCGCTCACCGCCACGGCTTTGGCGCTGCGCACGCCGCCACTCAAAATGGCCTGCTCACCAAACGACTCGCCAGGCGACAGGCGCACCAAAAACGTGTTGGCGGGGGGCACAAACAAATCCACCTCGCCCGATTGGATGACGTAAAACGTGTCCGCCGAGTCGCCCCGGTTGAACAACACATCGCCGGCCGCATAGTGCCGAGAAGGAAATTGGGGACTGTTCATGAAACGCGTTCGGTGTGCATGCCCTGACCCAAAATGCGGGCCAGCGTCACCTGACACAAGCTGCGCAAGGCGGGGTGGGTTTGCTGAATCTCGGTGAGGGCTTGGGCAATGGGAATGCTGCGCGTGTGCACCACCGAATCAGAGGTGACGCTCCACTTGCTGGTTTGTCCCGACAGGCCCTCGGCCAAACCAATCACCGCGCCGGGCCCCAAATGGAATTGGGTGTGGCCGCAGGTGGCAATCGCTTGGCCCTGAAAAATCACCATGGCTTCTTGGATGGGCTGGCCCTCGGCCATCAACAAAGTGCCTTTGTTGAAGATGTGGCTGCGCATCATGTCCGAGGACCACAGGCGGCAAAACAGGTGTTCTTCGCTGCTCAGTTTGTCGGCTTGCTGGGCGCTGGTTTCGGGCAGTTGGGCCGGATCAAGCGCGCCGAGACGCAACAACTTTTGCATGTTGATGCCAAAGTACAAATCGCTCATGGGTTCAGGTCGTTCAGTACTTGAGGCAAAACCAGTCGGTCGTGGGCAAGAAATGTGACGGGGGTGGTCAATTGAAGCTCAATTTCGGCGGCCGCCGCATCGTCGCGGCTGGGGTCGTGGTGGGTGAGGGCCAAGGCGCGGGCTTGGCTGTGCTCATAAAAGCGCAGCCCTTCTTGCCAAGTGGAGTGGCCCCAACCCTTGAAGGGGGCAAAGTTGCGGTCGTCGTAACTCGAGTCCCAGATGACCAAACCGGCACCGTGGGCAAAACGGGCCAAGGCCTCGTCTTTTTCGGTGCCGTGCTCGTGGTCACTCAGGTAGACCACCGAGGCTTGGGCGTTTTCGTGCGAGATGCGGTAGCCCGAGCCACCACCGGGGTGGTTCAAGGGGCTGGTTTGGATGTGCCAGCCATCGATCTTGAGGCCGCTGGGCTCGATGGCCACCCAGTTCATGTGCGGCGAAATCAGCGACAAAGACACCGGAAAACCCGCCCCGCCATAGACCGAATTGATCTTGAAGCGCAGCTCGGCTTCGTCGCTGCAGGTGGCGCTGGCAAGGGTCAGGGCGCCTTGTTTCTTTTTGCCCAAAAAATAGGGCAAGCCCAAGACATGGTCGAGGTGAAAATGCGACAACACCACCACGTCGTGCCCGGTGCTGGGCTCGGCGTGCATCAGGCCGGTACCGGCATCGATGAACACTTGGCTGGGGCCGCAACTCAGTTGCACGCAACTCGTGTCGCCGCCCAAACGCTGGTGCGTGGGCAAGAAAAACGGGTAAGAGGCACGGGTACCCCAAAACTTGACGCTGAGTGGAAGGTCAGTGGTCACTGTGCGGTGGTCTGTGAGCGTGTGGGGGAGGCGGTGGGTGAGAGGCAATACTTTGGACTTGATTTTATCAGTTCATTTAAAAAATTTTTAAAGATAGCGAAATTTGCATATTTGATAGATCATCTTGTAAATACAACTAATATTAAGAATGTCGGATTAGAATTTGCCAGCCGGTGCGGCCCACTTGTGGGGCCTCAAGGGGGGCCTAAAGTGGCTCCGAATTTGGGGCCCAAAGTGGGGCCGAACCTGGGCCCGCTCTGAAACCTAGAAAGCACGCGAATGAAGACTTGGACACAACGGTTCATGCCGCTGGTGGCGATAGGGTGCGCTGCTGTTTGGAGCATGGGTGCACAAGCTCAGGCTCCGGCTCAGGCTCAGGCCCCCGACTGTTTGGGCCATGCGCAAGCGACCACGGTGTACAAGGTGGCGGTGGTGCCCCAGTTCACCCCGGCCGAGATTTACAGCGTGTGGTCGCCCTTGATGGAAGAAATCGGCAAAAAAGGGCGCTGGTGCTTTCAGTTGATGGTGAGCCGATCCATCCCCGAGTTTGAGGCCGAGTTGCTGGAGGGCAAACCCGACTTTGCCTTCATGAACCCTTACCACCAGGTGATGGCCCACCGCAAACAAAACTACCGTCCGTTGTTGGCCGATGCCCAGCTGCTGACGGGTATTTTGGTGGTGCGCCAAGGTGGCCCGATCAAGCGCCTGGAAGACCTGAAAGGCAAGAGCATTGCCTACCCCGCGCCCAACGCGTTTGCGGCCACTTTGCTGACCCGCGCCTTGTTGGCGCAAAAGAAAATTGACACCCAAGCCGTGTTTGTCAAAACCCACACCAATGTCTACCGCGGTGTGCAGCAGGGCGACGTGGCCGCTGGAGGCGGGGTGAACAACACCCTCACGCGCGAGTTGCCCAATTTGCAAAGCGAGTTGCAGGTGCTGTACGAAACCCCGGGCTTTCGGGCGCACCCGTTTTCGGCCCATCCCCGTGTGCCTGTGGCGCAGCAAAATGCCGTGCGCGAAGCCTTTTTGTCGCTGGCCAGCAAACCCGAAGGGCAGGCCATGCTGAACAAAGCACAATTGCCCAACCCTTTGGCGGTGGACCACGTCAAAGATTACTTGCCGCTTGAAAAGCTGGGGCTCGAAGCGTTTGTGCAAGCCCCCAAATGATGTGACGGACCCTTTTGATGAACGCCCCTAAACGAGATTCCTCCACCGCCTTTGTGCGGATGTCGCTGTTTTTGGTGTGCTTGGTGGGCCTGTTGATTGGCGGTGGCTCATGGTGGCTGGTGCGTTACTCCGAAGCCACACTGGCCGAGCGCGCACAAGTGGCCCAGATGCGTTTGTCAGAGGGCCTGTCGGTGGCCCTGATTGAAAGTTTGGTGGTGCGCGATTACGGCGCGCTCGAGTCGCGTTTGTCGCAGGCCATGGCCAATCCGTCCATGCGCGCCGTGGCCGTGACCAACCAGCGCGGGCAAGTGCTGTCGATGGTGCGCCGCGATGGACAAACCGGCCAAGTGGCCCCGGTCTTCATCGAAAAATACCTCTCGCCA
Source organism: Comamonadaceae bacterium (assembly GCA_027488255.1). GTDB lineage: Bacteria > Pseudomonadota > Gammaproteobacteria > Burkholderiales > Burkholderiaceae_C > Limnohabitans_A. The sequence goes on from JAIYBZ010000035.1 coordinate 68,558, forward strand.
CCGGCCGAAAAAGTGGCCTTTGTGCGCCGAGACTTGGGCCCCGTGTCGCAGTCGTGGAGCACCTTGCAAGCCGGTCAACCTTTGGGCTGGCTCTACATCGAGGTGACCGACGATGCCACCGACATTTTGAAAAACTTGGGCCAGCGCACCCTGTTGGTGGCGGTTGGTTTGGCCATGGTGCTGTTGCTGGTGTTTGCCGTCATCTTGCGCAAAGCGTATGTGGTGATTGACAGCAACGAGTTCCGCCTGAAAACAGAAAACTCCAAGCTCACCGACAAAGCCAACAACGACCCCTTGACCGGCTTGCCCAACCGCGATGCCCTGATGGTGCAATTGCAGCAAAGCATGGCCCAGATTCAGACCGCGGGGCTGGGCAGTTTGGCGGTGTGTTTCATCGACCTCGACCGCTTCAAACCCATCAACGACGAGCATGGTCACGTGGTGGGCGACAAGGTGTTGCAGTCGGTGGCGGGGCGCATTCGCTCCGTGGCGCGCAACGGCGACTTTTTGGCGCGCATTGGCGGTGACGAATTCATCTTGATCGTGCACGGCCTGGAAAACATTTGGGAAGTCGAGCCCGTGCTCAGCCGTTTGCTGCACGTCACCACCAGCCCGATCTTGGCCGGTGGCCATTCGGCCTGGATTGGCTTCAGCATTGGCGTCACGATTTACCCGCAAGATGCCAGCACCCCCGAGGCGCTGATTCAGCATGCCGATGAAGCCATGTACAAGGCCAAACGCGCCGGTGGTGGCGGTTGGGCCATGTGGCAAGTAGACGGGGCTGAAACCGAAGAGGCCACGGACGCCGTGGCCAAGTCCTGAGCGCGGCCCCTTCCAGCCTTCACCCCTCGCGGAGGGTTCAGTTGGACTCGATGACGCGCTTGTTCAGCGGTTGCACGGGGCGGGCGTTCATCTTGAAGGGGAAGTCCGAGATCTGTGCGGGCGACATGTTCACGGTGGACTTCAAGATAAAGAAGCGGACTTTTTCGGTGCAGGGCGGCGTGGTCAAGGAGCCCTCGTAGCTGAAATAGTCCAGCTCGCGTGGCAGCAAATTGGCGGGGTTGAAAACCACGCCACTGGGGCTGACCGGTGGGCCTTCTTTGGCGGGTGCATGCGTCCACAGGGTTTTGATGCCGGGGTTTTCATTGCCGGCCTTGATCAGCACACCCAACACCACCAACTCACCCGCGTCGTTTTTGTGCACGAAGTGGATCACCATGTCCATGGGCTTGCCATCCAGCTGCTCTTCGCTCGGGCGGTGAAAGTGAAACTGCACCAAATCATAGGGCTTGCTGTCCACCCGCAGTTTGCTGCCGGGCGGCACAGTCACTTGAATGGTGTGGCCGTTGTTGACAATCGTCAGCGGGCCCGGCTTGTAGTCGGGCGCCAATTTGTACAGCGCTTTGGCAAAAGGCCCCTTGATGTTCAAAGGGGCCTGTGACTGGCCTTTGGCGCAGGTGGGGAACTCTTTGCCCCAGTTGTCGGGGCCCATAGCGCCTTCATAGTCCCAGTGCGGGGCATGGGCGTGTTTGTCGCCGGCTTTCTCATCTTTGCCAGGCTCTTCGGCTTTTTCGTCTTTGGCTTTTTTATCGTCTGCCGGCTTGGCGGGCGGCACAAAGCACTCGGCCAAAACTTTCACTTCTTTGCCGGCTGCAGCCAAGGCGTTTTGCGCCGCACAAATGACTTTTTGTTTGTTTTTCCAATCCACTTGGTCGAGTGTTTTTTGCAGCGCCTCGACGGTCGCGGGGTCTTCGCTGCCCTTGGTCAACATGCGCACCAAAGCCAAGCCCAGCTGACGCTCGGCGCTCAGGTTTTTCTGTTTGGCGTAGAGGCCTTCCAAGTCTTTCAGCACATCGCCGTTTTCAAAGCCAGCTTTCACCGCGCTCAATTCGGCGGTGGCCGGTTGCGCGGCTTTCAGGGCTTCTTGGACTTTGGCCAGTTCTTCCTCGGCGGTCTCAAGCGCCTTGGTGGACTCGTCCACTTTTTCGGTCAACTCAGTCACCTGAGGCTGTAAGGCCTCATAGCCTGCGCGTTGCGTCCAGCCAAAATAGCCTGCACCCGCCAGGCCCAACACCAAGAGGACTTCTAGGATGATTCTTTTCATGGTCGTATGATCCCGCTATTAGTTTTTGAATTTTGAAACATGAATACTGTCAAATTGAAAATTGCCAGCATTTTTGGAGGGTTGGTTTTGGGGCTTGGCGCGCCTCTGACCGGCATGGCCGCCACGCCCCAGTGGGCCTCGGTGGGTTTGTACGACCAAGGCGCGGTGTCGGTGGATTTGGCCAACGTGATCCGTGAAGGCCCCTTGCGCAAAATCTGGTCGATGATGGACTACAAGATCGCGCAAAAATCGGAAAGCGGCGACACCTTCTTGTCGACCCGCTCGCAAATGGAAATCAACTGCCAAAGCCGCCAAGTGCGCATCGTGCATTTGTCCATGCACTCGGGTGCGCGGCTGGGCGGGCGTGTGGTCGACAGCGAGGGCATCTTGCGCGATTGGCAAGCCATTCCCCCGGGCACGCCGGTGGATCGCATTTGGGCCAGGGTGTGTTGAGCGCATCAGTGCACGTCCCGCTGGTTAAAACGGCTCAGGCCCAAAGCGTCAATCTGGCGCTGCTCGCGTTTGTTCAAATTGAGTTGCACATTGCGCGCGTCTTGTTCGGCCAGTGAGGTCATCTTCATCCGCTCGCGCTCGGCTTCAAGCAGGCGCTGACGGGTTTGGCTCTGTTGCAGTTGCACAGTCTGAATGTCTTGCTCGACCCGCTGCATCAGCCCCAACAACTGGTTCATAAACTGGCGCTGGTTCATCGCTGCGCCCATGCCGCTTTGCTCTTGCCCTTGGGCATTGGCTTGCTGGCGGTATTCTTCGTACAGCGTTTTCAGGCGTTCTTGGTTTTGCAGCAGGCTTTGCATGCGGGCTTGCAGCTGCGCCAATTCGGTCTGAATTTGGTTGCTGGCCTCTTGCGCTTTTTGGGCCAAAAAAATCCAGCACTGACGGGGTTTCAGGTCGTCGGTCATGTCAGCTGGCCATCAGTTCACGCAGGGTTTGTCGGGTGACGGCTTCTTCTTCGTTCAGGTGCAAGTCTTGCCGCAGAAAAGTCTCCATCGCCCCACGCAACCGGATCGCTTCGTCCAAGGTCGGGTTGGTGCCGCTTTCGTAGGCACCCACCTGAATCAAATCCATGTTTTGTTGGTACAGCGTCCACAGCCGCCGAAAGCGGTTGGCGGTGTTCAAGTCTTCGCTGGGCAACAGGCTTTGCATCACCCGAGAGATCGAGCCATTCAGGTCAATCGCGGGGTAGTGCGCGGCATCGGCCAGTTTGCGCGAGAGCATCACTTGGCCGTCGAGCGAGGCACGGGCGATGTCCACAATCGGGTCGTTCGCGTCGTCGCCTTCGGCCAGCACGGTGTAGATGGCGGTGATCGAGCCATGGCCATGGCGGCCAACTCCGGCGCGCTCAATCAGGTTGGGCAGCAAGGCAAACACTGAGGGCGGGTAGCCCTTGGAGGTGGGCGGCTCGCCAATCGCCAAGCCAATTTCGCGCTGGGCATGGGCCACGCGGGTCAGGCTGTCGACCAGCATCAAGACGTTTTTGCCTTGGTCGCGAAAATACTCGGCGATCACGTGGGTCATGTGCGCCGCTTTCAGGCGCAAGACGGGTGAGACGTTGGCCGGCGCGGCCACCACCACCGATTTGGCCACGCCCTCGGGGCCCAGAGTTTCTTGAATAAAGGCCTGCACTTCGCGGCCCCGTTCACCAATCAGGCCAATCACCACCACATCGGCTTTGGTGAATTTGGTCATCATGCCCAGCAGCACGCTCTTGCCCACGCCAGAGCCAGCCACCAATCCAATGCGCTGACCGCGGCCCAGCGTCAAGACGCCGTTGATGGCCTTGACCCCGACATCCAAGATGGTGTCGATCGGGCCGCGCTCCATCGGGTTGAGGGGCAAGCCTTGCAGGCTGAGACGGGTTTCGTAGTGCGGGCGAGGGCGGCCGTCCAAAGGCTCGCCACGGCCGTCGATCACGCGGCCCAAGAGCTCGGGGCCCAAGCCGGCGGTGCCCAAATCTTGCGCCAGTCGCACGGTCGAGCCGGGGCCAATGCCGGTGGGCTCGGTGAGGGGCATCAGGTACAAAGTTTGGTCGTGAAAACCCACCACCTCGGCCTCGACCTCTTGGCCTTCGGTGCCCGAGATGATGCAACTCGAGCCCACGGGGGCCATGATGCCGCGCGCCTCCAGCCGCAAACCCACCAGCCGCACCAAGGTGCCGCATTTCTCTGGAGCGCGGGTTTTGAGTTGGGGCAAGAGCCCGTCCACGGTGGCGCCAAAATCAAGCATGTTCGGGGTCCTTGGGCAGGGCGATCTCGGGCTCGCTCTCCAGCGCCAAATCGGGCAGGTTTTCCCAGACCGAGTCCAGTGGTGGTGCCTCGGTGGGCGCCGCCAACACGTCATCGGCTGGCGACAGGGCGTTGAAATCAGGGGAGGTGGCTTCAGCGCCAAAGTCTTCGCGGATCGGGCTGCGCGGCTCGACGTCTTCTACCAAACGGGTGCTTGGCCGCTCGGCAAAGCGCGAGGGGTTGAAGGCCGATTGCGAGGTCCAAGAGGTTTCGGGCTTGAGCAGCGATTGCGCTAAAGCCGTTAGGCGGGTTTCTACAAAATCGCTGACCACGGTGTCGTTGGCCTTGATGCGCACGCTGCCGGGCAGCAGGGCGGCATCGGCCTCCCATGTCCAGCGCTCGGGCCGGTCGGACTCGGTCTCGGGGTGATCGCGCAGCAGCGCCAAATCGCTCGGGCTGAGTTGAATCACCAAGGGCGTTGTGGCCGAGGTGTCCAAGGTGTCCACGCAGCGTTGCACCAAGCGGTCGATGGCTTGCGGGCTGACCGACAACTCGCCCAAGACCAGCTCTTCGGCCAGGCGCAGGGCCAATTTTTTGAGTGGCTCAAACACCGCGGTCGGGTCTTGGCGAAAGGTGTCCATGGCGCTGTGAATCGCGCCCAGCAGTTGCTTGACCTGTTGCTCTTGAGCCTGTTGGCTGGCTTGTTGTTGCTGCTGTTGTTGTGCGGCCGCTTCTTGCAAGCCTTTGGCACGGCCTTGGGCCAAGCCTTCGGCGTAAGCCTCGGCACGTGCCGCTTCTAAGGCCTGTTCATCGGCTGGCGTGGCCAGGCCCAGCGCGCCCGGTGTGGCGTGGCCATGAGGGGAAGTGTTTGCACCCGACGCTGCGCCAGCGTGTGAACCCGAATGTGCACCCCTGTGGCCAGGGTGTGACAAGGGGCGGCGCGGCGCAGAAAACGTGTTGTTGGGCATGGCCTCGATCCGGGCCAACAAAAAGCCCGAGGCCACCGACGGCTTGATGCCTTGGTGCGCAAAGCCCTTGTCTTTGTCGCTGGACTTCAAGAAGGCCAGCGACTTGAAGTCGGTGGTGTTGGGCGCGTGAACGCGGCGGCGGGGATCAGACAAAATCTTCTCCACCACCCAGCACCAGATCGCCTGCATCGGAGAGTTTTCGGGCAATCCGCATGATCTTCTTCTGCGCGTCTTCCACATCGGCAATGCGCAGCGGGCCTTTGGCTTCCATGTCGTCGCGGAACATGCCACGGGCACGCTCTGACATGTTGTCGAAAAACTTGGCTTGCACGCCATCGTTGGCGCCCTTCAGGGCAATCATCAACAGGTCGGGTTCGACATTGCGCATCAGCACCTGAATGCCACGGTTGTCCACCGACATCAGGTTTTCGAAGGTGAACATATTGTCCTGAATCTTCAGCATCAGGTCTTCGTCGATCTCGCTCAAGCCGGTCATGATGGACGACTCCAACTCGGTCTTGGTGAAGTTCATGATCTTGGCGGCCGCTTTGATACCGCCAAAGCTCGACGACTTGGCGCTCGAGTTGTTGGCGAACTGTTTCTTCATGATCGCCTCCAGCTCTTCCATGGCCGAGGGCTGCACGGTTTCGAGGCTGGCCACCCTTTGGATGATTTCGGGGCGACCGGCGGCGGGCAAAAAGTTGAGCACGTCGGCGGCCACTTCGTGCTCGAGCACCGACAAAATAATGGCGATCACCTGCGCGTGTTCGCCGCGAATCATGTCGGCAATGGAGCGCGCGTCCATCCAGCGCAAGATGTCCAGACCCTTGCTGCTTTGGCCCGGCATGATGCGGCCCAAAACCGAGGCGGCTTTGTCGTCGCCCAAGGCGCGTTTGAACACTTTTTCGACATAGTCGGTGGTGCCCAAGCCCAAGCTGGTTTGTTTCTTGATGGTGGCCACAAACTGGTCGAGCACCGTGTTGACGGCCTCTTGCGACAAGTCGGCCACCGAGACCATGGCGGCGCCCAAGGCCTGGACCTCTTTGGGGTCCATGTATTTGATGATCTCGGCCGCTTGCTGTTCACCCAGCAACAACATCAGCACGGCAGCGCGTTGCACGCCGCTGAGGTTGGCCATTTCGGCTTGCAGGGCAGCCGCAGCTGCGGCTTCGGTGAGGGCGGTGTCAGCCATGTTGTTCTCCAGTTCAGGTGGCTTTGATCATGTTTTTCAAGACGCTGGCCACGCGGCCCGAGTCGTCTGCCACGATCATGCGGACCAGAGCCACTTTGTCGTCGTAAGTGTTGGCAGTGTCCAACATTTCAAGCGGAATATTTGACTTCTTCGGCTTGAGTTTGGCCTTGATGTCTTCCAAGGTTTCGCCTTCACCCAGCTGGATGTTGGCCATCTCTTCTTCGGTCAATTCACCATCCGGCAACATGTCTTTGTTCGGGCCAGCCAACAAGGCGGCAGCAGCAGCGGCGGCTTGGCGCTCGTCGGCGGTCAAGACATACATCACGGCAGGGCGGATGACCATCATCAAGAAGGCCACAAACACCAGGCCCAGCAGACCTGTTTTGATGTTGCTCATGATGGTTTCGTCTTTGTACCAAGGCGTGCTCAGGTCATACACGGGCTCGGGTTCAAACTTGGCCGGCACCACGGTGACGACGTCACCACGCTCTTGGTTAAAGCCCACCACACCGCGCACCAAGCTTTGCAGACGCTCGATCTCTTCAGGGGTGTAGGGGTTGGGCTTGGCCTCAGACATTTCGCCTTTTTCGTTTTTCGTGCCGGGGATGGGCGGACGCTCGTTCAGCACCACGGCCACGCTCAGGCGCTCAACTTTGCCGGTGGCCTCTTTCACGTGACGCACCATGCGGTCCAGTTCGTAGTTGCGGGTGCTGCGCGAGTTGGTCGCGGTTTTGGTGCCGGCTTCGTTGGTCTGGTTGCTGGTGGTGTCGGTGGTGGTGGTGGGCGGCTGGGGCGCGGTGTTGGACAACGCGCCGGGAACGCCTTGGGCGTCTTTCAGGGTGTTGTTGTCTTGGCTCAAAGACTCAGAGCGGGTCTTGGGGCCTTTTTCGCCACGGTCAAAGTCTTCGCTGGTGATTTCGGTCTGGGTGAAATCCAGTGTCATGTTCACTTGCGAGCGCACATTCGAGTCGCCCACGATGGGCGAGAGGATTTGCACCACACGTTGGCGGTACAGCTCTTCGAGTTTTTGTTTGTGTTGGGCTTGCGCACCGGTCATGCCCAAGGTGGCTTCGGCGGCGGTGTCGGTGAACAGCTTGCCTTGGTTGTCGACCACGGTCACGTGGTCAGGCGTCATTTGGGGCACGCTGGACGACACCAAGTGGATCAAGGCTTGCACTTGGTTGGGTGTGACGCTGCGGCCAGGGAAAGGGGTGATGACCACCGAGGCTTTGGGTGGCGTGCGGTCGCGCACAAAGGTCGATTGCTTGGGCATGGCCAAGTGCACGCGGGCGTTTTGGATCGAATCGATCTGCAAAATCGTGCGCGCCATCTCTTGCTCCATCGCTTGGATGTAGCGCACCTGTTCCATGAACTGGCTGGTGGTCATGGCCGATTGGTCTTTGATGCCGTCCAAGCCCGCAGGGCCAGACTTGGGCAAGCCTTTAGAGGCCAAGAAAATGCGCGCCTCGTGGTAACGCTGGCTGGGCACGGTGATTTGGCCGGTGGCGGGGTCCAGCACAGGCTTGAACTCGGCTTGCTTCAGCGCTTCCAAGGCGGTTTGCTGGTCGGCTTCGCTCATGTTGCCGGTCAAGGGGCGGTAGGTGGGGGCGTTGATCCAGGTGTAGGTCAAGGCAAACAACAACAAGGCCACGGCCATCAACATAAAGGGCAGGGCTTTGCGCACTTGGGGCTGCTGCATCCATTGCTGCATCGGGGCCAGCGGGCCTGCGGGCGGCAAGGCGCCACCGTCGGTCAGGGCCAAGGTGCTGGCGGTGTTGGGCGCGTTGCCGTTGGCGGCGGTGGCAGGCAGATTGCCGTTGCCGGGCGCTTTACCCTGAGGGGCAGTCAAGCCGGGCTGGAAGGTCGCGGTGGTGGTGGCCATGGGAGTGTTCTTTCAGTTTCTGGATAGCCGGATCAGACGGGCATGTTCAGAATGTCTTCGTACGCTTTGAGCACTTTGTTGCGCACCTGCAAGGTGGCTTCAAAGGCAATCGATGACTTTTGCATGCCCAACACCACATCGGTCAGGGGCACGTTGTCACCGCGTTCGTAGGCTTCGCTCAAGGCGCGGCTTTTGGCTTGCAGGTCATTCACCTGGTCGATGGCCGACTTGATGCTGCTGCCAAAGCTGGTTTTTTGCGTGCTGCCGGCACTGCCAATGTCGGCAATGTCCATCATGCCGCCAGCGGCTTGGGCTTGGTGGCTGCGCAGGGTTTGCAACATCGAGGCGATGTTGCCTTGGGAGTTGATGCGATCGATCATGGGGTTCTCCTCAGGTACCGGTCAGGGCTTGGGGCGCTGTCTTGAGTTTGGCCAGCTTGTAGCGCAAGGTGCGCGGGCTGATGCCCAGCTTGCGGGCCGCTTCCATGCGGCTGTCGGTGGCCTCGATGGCCGCCATGATCAGCTGGTGTTCGTTGCTTTTCACGGCTTCAAACAGACCCGCAGCTTGCACTTCAATCGGCACGCTGCTGGCCGATGGGCTGGTGCTGGCCCAGTTCATGACCATCGCCGCATCGTCTGTCCGCTCGGCATGGCGCGGGGCTGTGGGGGCTTGGACGGCCGGAGCGTGGACAGGCGCATGGATTGGTGCTTGGACCGTGGACGTTTGAATGGCGGGGGCGTTGGCCCAAACTGCCACTGCGTCTTCCATGCGGTCAAACATCAGGTGCTCTGGGCGAATTTGGCGGTCTGGGCACAACACGATGGCGCGGTGCACCACGTTTTCGAGCTCGCGCACGTTGCCGGGCCAGCTGTGCTGCAACAGCATTTGCTGGGCTTGCAAGCTCACGCTGTAGGCCGGTGGGGTGGGGCTGTGCTGGGACAACATGCAGGCCACCAAGGGCAAGATGTCGCCCGTGCGCTCGCGCAGCGCGGGGATGTGCAGCTTGAAGGTGCTGATGCGGAAATACAAATCTTCGCGGAACTCACGTTGTTGCATGGCCACGCGCAGGTCTTTGTTGGTGGCGGCCACGATGCGCACATCCAACTCCACCTTGCGCTCGCTGCCCAAACGGGTCAGCTGGCGTTCTTGCAACACGCGCAGCAACTTGGCTTGCAAGTGGATGGGCATTTCGCCAATTTCGTCCAAGAACAAGGTGCCGCCGTGGGCTTGCTCAAACAAACCACGGTGCTCTTTTTGGGCGCCTGTAAAGGCGCCTTTTTCGTGGCCAAACAGCATGTCGTCAATCAGTTGTTCGGGCAGGGCCGCGCAGTTCAGACTGACAAATGGACCGCGGGCGCGGGCCGAAGATTCGTGCAACACGCGGGCCAACACTTCTTTACCCGCACCGGTAGGGCCTTCAATCAACACTGTGACACCGGCTTGGCCCACGCGTTGTGCCAAAGCCAAGAGGTGGCGGCTGGTGGGGTCGACATACACCGCGCTGCGGGGCGCGGGGGTGGCTGCCATAGAGGGGGAAGGGGTAGGGGCCATGGTTGTGGCAGTGGCCGTATTGACTTCAGATAGGGGGGCTGGTGCCGTAGGGGTTTCGCGCAGGGTTTCTGTCGGCGCGGCTTCTGTCATGTCGCCAGCGTGCAACGCTTCGCGCCAAGACACTGGCGACATGTCGTCTGAGGACATGACCGACCAAGCACCACAGCGCATGGCGGCGACCACCAGCTTCATCAAGTGGCGGTCGATGCGGCAGATCACGCGGGTGGCTTTGCCATCGCCTTGCAGCCACACGCTCAGCGCTTGCAAATCGGCATCGTTGGCAATGCGGGCGGCCAGCCATTGGCCAGGACGGGTGGGGGGCAGCTCATGCCAGCTGCTGATCACACGCACGCCCAATCCGGCTTGAGCCAGAGCGTGATGCTGGGACGATGTCAGTGGCTCGTGTGTGTCGAGCCAGAGTCCTTCGTGGGCATTGATGTGGGCTTGCATGTGTGACCTGTTAAAAATAAGTAACAGACACCTCGATGCAATAGTTGTGCCAATCTATAAATATGCAATAAATACTAATTTAATTGCGAAATTTGACAGTTTGACGAGAACTCGACAGGGTCAGGCCCAGGTTTTTGGCGGCTGGGGCCGCGCAGACCCCGCCGAAGAGGGGGCGTTTTTGGGGGTGTTTTTGGCTTGAAAGCTTTGGCAAAACTGACCGTCGGCGCGCAGCACTTCGAGCGCCGGCAATACGGCACTTTTGAAGCTCATGCGCTGACAGGCATAGGGCAGACGGGGGTCCCAGCTCACGGCAAAGAACTGACATTGCCAGCAATTGGGGCCGCGTTGCGCCGCGAGAGAGCCCGACGAATTCATGGCTCAAAGACCCACCACTTAGCCTTGCAGCAACTTCAGCACGTTTTGCTGGGTGGTGTTGGCTTGTGCCAGTACGGCGGTGGCCGCTTGCTGCATGATTTGCGTGCGGGCCAAGTCGGTACTGGCTTTGGCGTAATCGGCGTCTTCAATCTGGCTGCGCGAGGCTTGCGTGTTGGTGGCCACGTTGGTCAAGTTGTCCATCACGTAGTCCAAGCGGTTCATCACCGCACCCATGCGTGCACGGTCGCCGTTGACGCGGTCCAGCACCACATCGAGCTTGCTCAACATATTGCGGGCCGCATCGGCGGTGTCGATGCGGTTGGTGCGCTGGGCGGTGCCCGACAAGGCCACATCGCCAGTGATCTCGCTGGTGATGGGGCCTTTGCTGCCGTAATCGGCCAGGTCAATGTGAATGGTTTGGGCAGCGCCTGCGCCCACGTGGAAGGACAAACGTCCGGTGCGTGGTGGGGTGAGTTTGCTCACCGCATCGGCCACTTCGCCGCCATAGGTGCCTTCTTGGAAGCCCAAGGTGCTGAAATCGCCTTCGGTATTGAAGCCGTTGTCGCCAGGGCTCAAGGTGAAAGGTTTGTCTGACTTCAGGGACACCGAGCCGTAAACCGTTGAGGCACCGGCGTAGGTGGCGCTGGTTTGGCTGGCGGTGGCTACCGTGCCGGCCAAGCCCATTTCGGCCAAGGTGGTGGAGGTCCAGACCGACAGGTTGCGGCCATCGGATGTTTCGAGCATCAGTTTGCCGTCGCTGGTGGCACTGGCCTCAACGCCGTGCTGGCCTTGCTGCACGTTCACAGCGGCAATGATTTTGTTGAGTCGCGAGGTGGCCGACTCGCCGGCCGTCAAGGTCACCGCCACGGCGGTGCCGTTCAAAAACAATGTGGCAGACGCACTGCTGGTGGTGGTGGGGGCCGAAGTGGCCACCATGCTGGCGGGGCTGGCCACCGCGGTCACGCCGGTGTCGGCAGAGCTGGCATTGATGGCGTTGGCAATCGCAATGGCGCTGCCCGAGCGAGAGCTGCTGCTGCTGACGGTTGACGAACGGGTGTCGTCGGCATCGGTGGCGCCACGAATGGCTTGGCCATTGATCTTCAAGTCGCCATCGCCCAAAGTTTGGATGGCACCTGCTGTGGCCACCACGGGGCGTGTCATGGAAGTGAACACCGAGGTGTTGCTGGTGTAGTCGTCAGGGCGCAAGCCTGCACGGTTCCAGTCGTTGGTGCTGGTCACGACCATGCTGCCTTCTACACTGCTTTCCAAGGAATAAGTGCCAATTTGCAAGCCTTGGCGCAAACCGGTGCGGGATGAGAAATTGGCATCGGTGCCCGAGGTGTTGAAGGCCACCTCGATGTTGCGACCGTCTTTGGCCACCAATTGGATGCCCAAATTGTCAGAACCTGTGTTGATGGCCATCACGCCGGTTTGGGCACTGATGGCGTTGATGGCATCGACCACCGTGACCCGGCTTTCGCGCAAGTTGTTCAGGGTGGTGGTGATCTCGGGTGTGGTGTAACCGTTGATGCTGATGGTGCCGGTCATGGCGGCGCCATTGCTCATGGCGGCCCCCGACATGATGTTGGTGTTGACCGTGGCGGCAACGCCTGTCTCGGCGGTCATCTGGTTGATGGCCTTGGCGCGAGAGATGGCGCTGGCATCGGCATTGGCGCTGGGCGACACGGTGTCGTAGCTGGACAAGGCGATGGGAATGGTTTTGCCATTGATCACCAAGTCATTGGCCTGCATGGCCGTGATGTCAGGCATGGCACGGGTCACGCGCACGCCAATGACATCGCCACTGGCATACGCCGCGACTGCACCGCCGACGGTGACGGTTTGGGTAAAGGTGGTGTTGCCACTGACCAAGCCAGAGCCTGCCTTCAGGGTCACGACGTTGCTGGCCAAGCTGATCACGTTGCTGTCGGCCACATCCAGTGTCACAACACGGCCGTCATCCATGGTGAAAGTGGCGGCGGAGATGGCTGGGCCCGCTCCCATCGTCACGCTCAGGGCGCCCGACTTGACAAACGTGCCACTGGCGGCCACCGAGTTGGCGCCGACCGACGTGGTGGGTGTGCCGGCGGTGAAAGTCAGGGTTTCGTTCAGAGAACCGGCCGACGTCGCCTTGTACACAGGACGTGTGCCCACGGGCTCACCGGCCGTGCCGTTCAAGATGGCAAAACCGTTCCACTGAGTCTGGTCAGAAATCGACTCGATCTGTTGCTTGAGTTGCTGGAATTCCAGGTCCAGGTAACCGCGCTGGTCGACCGAGTTGGTGTCGTTGATGGCCTGCACCGACAACTCACGCATGCGTTGCAGCATGTCGTTGATGGAGGCGGTGGCCCCTTCGGCTGTTTGAATCAAAGAGACCGCATCGCCTGCGTTTTTGACCGCCATCTCCAAGCTGCGAATCTGCTGGGTCATTCTTTGCGAAATCGCCAAACCCGCCGCATCGTCGCGGGCCGAGTTGATGCGCTTGCCTGTGGACAGCTGCTGCATCGCAACGCTTTGGCTGCGCTCTGAGTTGCGCAGTGCGTTTTGGGTATACAACGCATTCACGTTGGTGTTGATGACGGACATGGTCTCTTCCTTTCCAGGATGCAACGGGCTTGATCGGTGAACATTTGCCGTTGTGCGGCAATGTTTTGCCTGTTAATCGTTTTGAGTGGTTAGTTGGTCAGTTCAGGGGAGGGCATTACCGCAGGACCGTCCAGGAAGTCGTCTTGCTCTTCCAACAAAGAGGGGTCTTGCGGCCACTGGGCCAAGCCTTGGGCCAAGATGCGCTGGGCACGGGCCAAGTCCAGGTTGCAGCGCTGTGCACGGACCAACATCTTGTAAGTCATCACAGGGGCCTTGGTGCCTTGCACGCTGAGCAGTTGCTCCAAATGCTGGGCGGCTTCAGCCCAGTTTTCTTGAGTGAGAGCAATCAAACCCGACATGGCCAACAGGTCTTCGCTGTGGGGATGCATGGCCAAACCAGCATCGGCCAAAGCCTGTGCCAGCGTCATTTCATTGGACATCACCAATTTTTGGATGCCCATGCGCAAATCGGATGGCGAATATTTGACAGGGTCTTGCGGCAAGCGGCCAACATAGTCCGGGAGGGCCTTTTCCATCAGGTGCGTGACTGAAATTTGCATACCTTGGTTCCTTTTTGAAGAAATTTGTCTTGCCGCTTTTGACCTCAAAAGTCGGTTTCGGGTGAGTTAAGCAATATCGATGCCAGATTTTTTGCCGCTGACGCTCAAGCCGCCAAGAGGGTTTGAGAGGCGGGTTCGACCAGGTCGTCGCGCAAAAAGTAGATGACCCGTTCCAGCTGGTTCATGCCAGCGCTGAGCAAGGCATTGGTCACTTGTGCTGTGAACAGATGGTCATGCTCAAATTTCCGGCAGAAAACTTGAACCGTGTCGACCAACTCAGAAGGTTCAGGCAATGAGCCGGGGGCAGCGCATTGGAACGCCAACATGAACCGGATCACGCCAAATCGGGTGATAAGGCGCAAAAAACTTTCATAAAGTGTGGGTGTTCTGAACGGAAAGAGTTCATTGAACATTTGAGCCACCAAAAAGTTTTCTAAAAAGTGGGGGTGTTTTTTTAACGCAATTTGGCTGCAGCCCAAGCCACGCACATAGTTTTTAAGCAGTTCAACTTCTTTCATTTCGGAGTCGATCCCACTCGTGGCCATGCCAGTGATGATTTTTTTGAAAACCTTGGACTGGTGCTCAGTTTGAAATTGGTTTTGTCGCAATTGCCATACAGATCGAAAGATCTGCAATTGCGCCTCTGGACGCGCCTGAATGTCTTTAAAGTTATCCGCAATCAATTTGTTTTCAAGCAAATGCATGAAGCCATCTAAGTGCTGTTTCACCTCGGTGTAACGGGCGTTTTGAAGTAAGGGGTCTAACTCCGAACACAGCACGCCCATGGCGGCAAGACGTTGCCATAACGGCAAATTTGTGTCACGGACCAAGCGCAAAGTGGCAAACCTAATGTCGTTTCTGAGGCTTTGAGGGACTTTTGCAGGTGCTTTAGCTTCTTGGATCACACTGGATCGAACTTGAATATCAACTTCGTCAAAGTCCAAGGGGCCGGGATTGAGCAAGACTTTTCTGGCCGATTCGGGGCAGGACAATTCAAATCCTTGCTGCATCAATCCATCGAAGCGGTAAGTCAATCGAGGGTAGCTAGAGCAGGTGTTGGAGAGGAAGTCTTCGCCCAATTCGGATTGCACGCTGCACAGCTTTTCCTTCATAAAACTGCATTGCCGTGTCGTTTCATCCATTGCCATAGAGCCATACATTGCCTCGGTGGGGGCTTTTCGATTGCGGTGGATGTCTTTGGAAAATTGCCCCTTCAAGTTGGGGTTGGCAGATTTTTTGTAGGCATTGAAAGTTTTTCGATCAATGGTGACATTCCAACCCGTGCAGCAGTTATCTGGGCAATCAGCACCTGCACAGGCAAAATCTGCCAGCTGAATCGGAATCAAAGCTCGGATGTTTTTAGTAGGGTGAAGAACTGGCATTGATGGCTCCATGTTGTTGTTTCCATCAAGCAAAAATCAGACCAATTTGAAAGATCTATGGAAGTGACGAAAAAAAACCGCCTGTTGAGGCGGTTTTTTGAGGGAGTGCGACGGTTCACCGTAGCAAAGACAACACACTTTGTGGCGACTGGTTAGCTTGCGACAACATAGCCGTTGCGGCTTGCTGGATGATTTGAGTACGCGCCAGCTCGGCACTGGACTTTGCGTAGTCAGTATCTTGAATCCGGCTTTTTGAAGCGGCCAAATTGGTCGATTGGTTGCTCAGACTGTCTGCCATGTAAGCGAGACGGTTCATATTGGCCCCAATTTCAGCACGTTGAGTAGACACTGCGCCAATGAAAGTGACCAGGTCTGCGACAGCTTTAGTGCTGTCTGGAACAGTTCCAATGGCCGTAGCAGTCAATGCCGTTGTCGTCCCATCTGCTGCAGTTGTGATTGACAAGCTTGCATGATCAACTACCGTTAAACCATTCCACTTGGCATTCGTTTTGATGTCTGTGATTGCAGCAGAGAGGGCTGTCAGTTCAGTCGTTATATTGCCTTTTTGAGCAGTATCCAGAGTGCCGTTAGCTTTTTGAACCAAGAGCTCATGCATGCGCTGGGCCATGTTGCCAATCTCTGACAATGCTCCATCAGCTGACTGTAGAAAAGAGATCCCATCATTGATGTTTTGGACGGCCATACCAGCACCGCGCATTTGGGTGGTTAGCTTTTCGGCCATGGCCAAGCCAGCTGCATCGACTGCAGAAGACCAAGTGCGCTTGCCACTGGACAGTTGGTTCATAGCGCGGGTCATGGAGCGCTCGTTGGTTTCCAGCGCACTGCTGGCATACATCGACTGGACGTTGGTATTAATCACTGATGACATGTTTTTTCCCCTGAATTATTTGAGCAGTGACAACACAGCTTGTGGCGCCTGATTGGCTTGGGCCATCATGGCGGTAGCTGCTTGTTGAATGATTTGGGTGCGCGCCAGCTCGGCACTGGACTTCGCATAGTCAGTATCTTGAATTCGGCTCTTTGATGCGGCCAAATTGGTCGACTGGTTGCTCAAGCTGTCGGCCATATAGCCCAGGCGGTTGATGTTGGCGCCAATTTCTGCACGTTGTGTTGAGACTGCCCCGATGAAGGTCACGAGTCCAGCGGCTGTTGCAGTTTTATCGGGCACAGTGCCGATGGTTGTTGCTTTGAGCGTAGCGGTTGTGCCGTCAGCAGCAGTGGTGATGGCCAAGTCTGCGTGATCGACAACAGTCAAACCATTCCACTTTGCATTGGTTTTGATGTCAGTAATGGCACCCGAAAGCGCGGTCAGCTCTGTTTCGATATTGGTTTTCTGATCAGCAGCCAGTGTGCCGTTGGCTTTTTGAACCACCAACTCGTGCATGCGCTGTGCCATGTTGCCGATTTCGGTCAATGCACCTTCAGCAGTTTGTAAGAACGAGATACCGTCGTTCATGTTTTGCACAGCCATACCAGCACCCCGCATTTGGGTGGTGAGTTTCTCGGCCATAGCCAAACCTGCCGCATCAACTGCAGAAGACCAAGTGCGCTTGCCACTGGACAGTTGGTTCATAGCGCGGGTCATGGAGCGCTCGTTGGTTTCCAGCGCACTGCTGGCATACATCGACTGGACGTTGGTGTTAATCACTGAAGACATGTTCATACTCCTTTAGGAAGAAAGCGCAGAGGGCCTCAAGTGAGAATCTGCGGACAAACAGAGGTGTCTGTTGCTAAATGAATCGGAAGCCTGGCGTAAAACTTGAGCGGATTTATTCAGATTTAAGCAGCTTTATCCAAAAGAAAACCCTTTACGCGCTCAATGTTGTGAGCGACACGTAATACGGCTTCATTGGGTATTTGGCGAACCACTTCACCTGTGGTGGAGTTTTGCACGGTGACCACGGTGTAGTCAGCGGCTTCGTCGTAGGAAAACTGAAGAGCTTGTCCAGCTTGCTGCAAACGAGAATTGGCCTCTGCAATAGCGGCTTTGACGTTGCGCTTGTTCTCTTCAATGTCAATGGTGATAGGAGCTGATGCTATTTCTGGGACCGGAGCGCGATCTTGGCCGCCCACAGTTTTAGCTTGGGGAATGTCGACCTTGGCTGCGTAATTCAGACCAGAAGGCTGACGTACAGAATCAATTGACATGGTTATTCCTTTATCGAACAAATGAAAGTAAGCCAGCAAGCAAGTGCGGCTATTCCGTCAATGTGTATCGACGGATTCAGGAATAACTTTAGAAATTATTTGAATCAGGGTTGCCAATACCCTGTAACGAGTTATTTAGAACTCATTTTTATTTGTAGGCGTTCATCATGCCTTCGAAAGTACTCTTCAAACCTTCTTTAGTGCTATTGCTGCGACCAACAATGCTTTCCATTGCGCCAAATTGCTGGGTGTAACGGGCCAACAAGAGCGTCATGCGGTCTTCCAGTTTGGTCAGGTCTTTTTTATAAGCCGCAATTTTGCTTTCGGTATTGCTGCTGAGGTTCATCAGCGTACTGCCCACGCGGGTCAGATCATGCAATTTTTTGACAGCATCGCCGGCGAGACCAGAAGCAACGCTGGTCAACGTTGTTGGAGTGCTCCGGTTATCGCTCAGCATCGTGACAACCTCTTCGTAATTTGAAGCCAAAACGTTGTCGAGAGTGGCTTCGGTCAATTCCATCGTGCCATCGCGAGTGATGCTGATGCCCAGATCGCGCAATGATCGAACACTTGAACCAGGAGTGCTGGAATCGGCCGTAAAGATTTGACGTATTTGGCCTCGCAAAGTTGTCACCGCAGATTCACCAGTCAAGCTTGCTCCGTAGCCCTCGACCTTCGAATCCTTGTTTGTTGCGCTGTCCAATACAGTCTGAATATCGTTGTAAGCAACAACCAAATCTTTGATCTTGGTCTTCAGCGCACTGCTGTCCCTCTCCAAACCCACGACAGCGGGTGTGGTGGTGGTGGTGTTCAAATTCAATTTAATGCCAGTCAAAGCATCTTCGATGGTGTTGGTGCTCCGCTGCATCTGAACGCCATCGATTTTGACTATGGCATTGGTTGCCGCTTGGGTGGGACTCGAAAAATCAAGCTCTGGAATTGCAGGCGTGCTGTTCAAAGTAAAACTGTTCGCGGTCCCGGTGCCACCAGTGATCAAAATTTTGAAGGGTGTGCTTCCAGACCCTGTGTTGATTAGTTGGGCTTTTATGCCTTTGTTGCTCTGGTTGATAGCAGAAACTACACCTTCAGGAGTTGCATTTGCCGCTGAAATGGCAATGGTCTGCGCAGCACCTCCGCCCACTGAAAGTGAAAAATCGAATGCATTTCCACTGTTGATGGGTGTGTTTCTTGCCGAAAAACCGGCAGATAAATTGCGTTGACTTTTCGCCAAGGCCAAGACTTCGATTTCATGTACACCCGGGCTGGCGGTAGGCCCAGAAGTCACATTGAAAGCCGTGCTTTGCGTGTTGTTGACATTCAAGCTGCTGAAGTCACCCAAGTCATCCAAACTGGAAAATTTAGACTTTAATTCTTTGACAATGAAGTTGATGGCGCCTAAGCCTGAAATACGCGCTTCGCTTTTCGCGATTTTCTTGTCAATGCTGTCTTTTTGCGGCACCTTTTCAGCATCGACTAACGATTGCGCCAAGGCTTTGACGTCAATGCCGGAACCGCCACCCAATGCAGAGATGAAGTTCGTGGAAGTCGTGGCCATTGAAGATACCTGTCAAAAAAAGTTCAAGTTAAAGAATCGTCATTCAGCGCGAATTCTTGAGCTCAATTGATGTAGTTGAACAAGTTCAATTGAGAAATCTTGGCAAAGCTGCTTTGTGCGGCTTCCAAGGACAGCATTTGTTTGTTCATCTCGGTGATGGCCTTGGCATAGTCCAAATCTTCGATGTCGGACAACACGGTTTTCAGGCTCAAGCGGGTGTCTTCCAAAACTTCTTTTTGTGACTCCAACACGTTTTGGTCGGTACCCACCTCGGCCAAGGCCAAGCTCATGTTGTTTTGCAGTTGGTCCAGCTCGCCAATGCCTTGCCGCAAGGTGGGGCCGTTGTTGTTTTGCATGCCGGCGATCACATCGTCAATGACCTGGAAAAACCCGACTGCGGTGGACTCGCCTTTTTCATTGGTGCGGACCACACTGGTGAAGGTTTCGGTGCCCGAACGGTTGAGCAGCACGGTGCGTTGGTCGCCCACCGGCACACGCATTTGTGTTTGGTCGCCTTGGTACACCGGCCGACCATCGGCATCGGTCACAAAGGGCGGGGCTTGCACGCGGCTGCCCGCAAAAATGAAGTTGCCACTGGTGTCTCGGGTGTTGGCCAAGCTCAGGGCTTGGTCGCGCAGGCCTTGCATTTCAATGGCCAGCACCCGCTTGTCTTCGGCACCCATGGTGTCGTTGGCGGCTTGAATGGTCAGCTCTTTCATGCGCAGCATCAGGTCGCTGACGCCGCTCAAAGCCGACTCTTCGGCCTGCAGGCGGTTGCTCACCATGTTCAGGGCGGTTTCATAGCTGTCCTGGCGGCCAATCATCGATTTAAAGCGCTCGATGGTGGCGGCTTGGTCCGGCGCATCGCTGGGCGAAATCACTTGTTTGCTGCTGGCCAACTGGGCTTGGCTTTTGGCCAAGCGGGTTTGTCCCTGTGCCATTTGGTCCACAGCGCGGTCAAACAAATAGGTGGTCGATACTTTCATGGTCTGTGCTCACTTCAGCGGATTTGGAGGACCGAGTCAAACAATTGGCTGGCCACTTGCATGACCTTGGCCGAGGCTTGGTAGGCCTGCTGAAAACGGATCAAGTTGGTCGCTTCTTCGTCCAAGCTGACGCCCGACACCGCATCGCGGCTGGCCACGGCTTGGTCGTGCACCACGGTCAAGGCCGACTGAACAATCGAGGCTTGGCGCGAGATGTTGCCCATGTCGTTCACATGGTCGATGTAGGCGCTGCCCAATGTCTTGCCATTGCCCATGACCGGCTTGGATTCCAGGGCCACGATCTCCAGCATGTTTTCGTTGTTGCCCGTGCCGTCGCGGTTGCCGTCCAGCACAAAGCTGTCACCCATTTGAGGCGGCTTTGAAAACGTCAGGTTCAAGCCCTGAATGTGGATGCTGGCATCGGGCTGGGCGCTGTTGAATTCGCGCTCGGCCAACAAGGTGCCGGTTTTTTGGTCGGTGAGGGTGAAGCGTGTCGCGGTGACAAACTTCAGCGTCATCGGGTTGTTGCGCAGTTTTTCTTTGGCGTCGTGGTTTTCGGTGGTGTAACTGGCGGCAATTTGCGCCGCACCGGCGCCACTCACAAACACCAGCAAATCATCGGCTGCAGGGCCATCGATGTAGGCTGCTGCGCGGAAACCCAAGCGCTGCAAATCAGCGGCAGAGCCTTCGGCACCAATGCTCAGACCAATGGTTTTGACAGTGCCATCGGTGCGCTCTAGGCGCACTTGCCCTTTGATGACTCCAGAATTGAGACCCAAGGCATTGGAGTTCCTTTGCAACTGGCTGATTGAGCCAGAGTTACTGTAGTTGACCAAGGACTGGATCGCCCCCAAGTCAGACTGTGTGGGTGCAAACGAAGGTACCGTTGATTGGACCGAGACGTTGTCGATGTACAGCTGTGCACCTGCAGCTCTGCCGCCAGATGCATCGTAAGTTCCAGAAACAAATACAAATTTGTAAGAACCCGCTGTATTGATGGTCTTGGTTTCTGTGGCCCAAGCCGTGGTCGCACCCGTCTGGTTCAATAATTCTATGGTTTGACCTGTATCTACATTCAGCAGATAGGCATAAACGTCATAGTTATCACTGCCGCCTTGTGCTTTCCAATCAAATGAAACGCTACCACCAGCTTGAATGCTGACGGCACTCTCACTCACCACATAAGGACCGTGCAAAACCCCAAAAGGATCGATTGATGTGTTGTTGGTGTTGAGCTTGAGTGCCAGTCCATTGTCTGGCAAACCCGTGTCAATAACTTGTGTGGCATATGTGGTTCCAACCGACACCGATGCTGTTTCACCTGAGCCGTTTGGAGCAGGTTGTGTATCGGTTGGGGTTGGGAAACCTGCCACGCTGTCAGCTCCGCCCAGCCGTACGCGCTGGTTGACAACTTGCCAGCCGTCCATTTGAACAGCACCAGCAGAAGACGACTCAAAATCGCCGTTTTGAAACGCTGAAACCAAGTTGATCCGCAATGGTTGACCAGCTTGACCATTTTTTACGGCATCGATCTCCCCGACCAATTTGGCTTGAATGCCATTGCCGCGATACAACAAATTTCCGACAGTTGAAAACTGACCATTGGTCGTTACCGCGGTCGCCACCCGAGCAATCGTGATGTTTTCAGTGGGCAAGCCATAGCCAGAAAATTCAATGTAGGTTGGGCGAGCAACCATTCCTGGCAATTCAACCCCGCTGATTTTGATGTCTTCGCCTTCAAAACCGGCCGCATTTGTAAGGACTAAATTTCCTTGCGAGCTGAGACTGGCAACCACTTGGGATGAAGCTGACCGCTGGTTGATGGATGTCACCAGGTCGTTGATGTCTTGATAACCACCCGAGGCAAAAGGAATGGCGATGTTGTTCAGCGACAAGGTTTCGGTCAGCTTGAGATTCTGGACTGGAATTTCAATTCGATTTTCTGCAACGGCTCTCACTCCGGGGGCGTTCGCAGCATTCAGCCACGCAGACACGTCTTTGGCTTGTACGCTCGTGCCGTTAGAAGGGGTGAGGGCGCCCAGCTGGACACCATTGAGGTTCAGGCGGTTTTCGGCGGGCAAGCCAGCCCAGTTGCTCGAAATACGGCCACTGCTCAGCACGGGCGTTTCGTACTTTGGGGTGATGGCATTGCCTTGGCTGTCAAATTGCTGAATGGCCACCGCCTGCGCACGAGCCCCGTAAAACACGGGCATTTTGCGGTAACCGGTGTCGTCTTCGATGTTCAGCAAGTTGTTGCTGTAAGTGGCATTGAGTTCCATGCCACTGGCTTCGGTCATGATGCGGTCTTGCAGTTCGGTGCTCAGTGTTTGGCCCACCAAATGGCGGCCATCGCGCGTCAGGATCTGCAGGTTTTGCCCTTCGTTCAGGGTGTCCAAATAGACCGTGGTGTCGCGCATGCCAGCCGGGATGTAAGACACCGGCAGGGCACCTGGATTGGCCGCTACATTGAGTTTGGCACCGGCCACCGCGTTGCTGTTGTTGACCAACACTTTGTCCAGAGCCGCGGCCCCAGCATAAGCAGGGGCTTGGTAGCGCACCATGGCATCGGCGGTGCCGGTGTTGCTGGCGTTTTCAATCACCCGGAAGGCCGCAGCGGCTGCGATGTTCAAGGGGTCTTTGGTGGTGATGCGCAGACCCGCACTGGCGTGGGCCATGGCCGGGTCAAAGTCAAACAAGGCTTTGCCGGTTTGGCCATAAGCGTCCACGCCCGATTGGTGCAGGGTGTTGATTTCTTGGGCCAAGGTGGTGGCCAAAGCGTCCAAAGAAGAGCGGGTGCTGCCCAACACTTGCTCGCGAAACGCCATCAGACCGGCCAACTCGCCGCTGTTGAGTCCCATGACGGGGGTGTTGTTGCCATAAGGGTCCAACACCAGGCGGAATTTTTCGGGGTCGGCCGCATCAAAGCTCACACCCAACAAGTGCGCGTCACGGCCACTCACGATCACTTCTTGGTCAGCGGTGGCGCCGAGGCCCACCGTGACCACGCCGTT
This sequence comes from Comamonadaceae bacterium, assembly GCA_027488255.1. Classification (GTDB taxonomy): domain Bacteria; phylum Pseudomonadota; class Gammaproteobacteria; order Burkholderiales; family Burkholderiaceae_C; genus Limnohabitans_A. The sequence goes on from JAIYBZ010000035.1 coordinate 91,569, forward strand.
GTCGTCAAAGCGGGTGTTGACCTTGGCAAAGTCGGCCATCTTGAGCAAGATGCTGTCGCGCTGGTCCATCAGCTCAGGGGGCTGTTTGGCGGCGCTTTGTACGCGGCTCAGCTGGGTATTCACCCGTGCCAATTGCTGCGACAAGGCGTTGATTTGGTTGACATTCGACTCGACCGATTCTTTGGTTTCGGCGTCGACCAAATCCAATTGGGCCGACAACTGGCTGAAGCGCGAGGCAATGCCTTCGGCGTCACGCAAAAAGCTGCCACGCAGCACGGTCGAGGCGGGATCGGCCGCCAAAGAACGTGCCGACGAGAAAAATTGGTCCAGCGCACTGGTCAGCCCTGAGGTTTGGCCGCCCATCACATCGATCACCCGATTGGTGTAGTCCACCACCGGTTTTTGGCTTTGCAGATCGCTGTTGCTGTTGCGCAGGTTGGATTCGACAAAGCTGTCGTACTGGCGTTTGATGCCTTCAAAAAAGACACCGGTGCCCAGATAGTTGTTGCCCATCGCCCGGGTGGGGCTGGCTTGGGTGCTGATGTCTTGCCGCGAATACCCTTCGGTGGCCGCGTTGGCAATGTTGTTGCTGATGACGGCCAACGAGCGTTGGTAGGTGCTGACCGCCGAGCTGCTGATGCCTAACAGATCACTCATGAGTCACCCCCGGTTTGGCCATAGGTGTCGAGTGCTTTGCGTGCCGGCCGTTCAACGGGCTGTGCAGGGCCCGACAAAGGCATGAAGCTTTGCAGCGGCTTGATGGACGGTGCTGCGGGCAACGGCAAGCCCGCAGGCGCGCTGTTTTGTGGCAGAGGCCAGCTTTTGTCGGGTTTGTTCAGCGGAATGCCTGGCGTTTGAGGGGTGCTGTTCATCTGCTGCAAGGCTTCGGCCGTGCTGCGCAGGGCGTTGCGTTGTTCGTGGTCGCGCACCAGCATGTCGGCAATGCCCACAGTGCCACGCTTGGCCATTTGGTGGGCCACTTCTTTGTCAAACATGCCTTGGAAAGTGTCTTCGGCAGAAGATTCGTTCAGGTCACTTTTTTCGACGCTTTCGCGCATCGACTTCATCATCATTTCGATGAACATCGACTCAAATTGCTGCGCTGTTTCGCGGATGGCTTTGTTGCCGTCTTGCGCCGCTTGGCCGCGCAATTGCCCCAGACCTTGAAAGTCCAGTGCTGACTGCGTGACGGTGGCGCTGACGGGGGTGGCCATGGTGTGCTCGGGTTAGATGACGATCAATTCGGCGCGCAAGCTGCCCGAGCTTTTCAGGGCTTCGAGGATGGCGATCAACGAGGAGGGGCTGGCCCCCACTTGGTTCACGGCGTCCACGATCTGGCGCAAATCGACGCCAGGCTGGAACAGGAACATGGGTTTGTTGGGCTCGCTGACACTGATGTCGACGTTTTGCACCGGCGTGGTTTGGCCTTGCGACAGGGCGCCGGGTTGCGACACTTCGTTGGTGGCTGCAATCGAGACCGAGATGGTGCCGTGCGTCACCGCAGCGGCCGTGATGCGCACATTGCGGCTGATGACCACAGTGCCGGTTTTGGCGTTGACCACCACACGGGCAGGGGGCTCGCCCGGCTGCACATCCATGTTTTCGACCATGCTCATGAAGGCCACGCGCTGGCTCAGGTCTTGCGGCGCTTGCAGCGTGATGGACACGCCGTCCAGTGCGCGCGCCACATCGGCACCAAAGCGTGTGTTGATGGCGCTGACGATCGCGTTGGTGGTGGTGAAGTCGCCATCGCGCACGTTCAGTACCACGCGTTCGGCTTTGTCAAAAGGGGTGTCGACGGTTTTTTCAACCTGTGCGCCACCCGGAATGCGGGTCGAGGTGGGCACGCCGATGGCCACTTTAGAGCCAGCGGCGTTGGCATCGATGCCCGTGGCCGTGAGTGAGCCTTGGGCCAAGGCATAAATCTCGCCATCCACGCCGCGCAAGCTGGTCAACAGCAAATTGCCGCCGCGCAGGCTGGTGGCTTTGCCGATGGCCGCCACGTTGATGTCGATCTTTTGACCGGGCTTGGCAAAGCCGGGCAATTCGGCGGTGATCATCACGGCCGCGACGTTTTTGATGTCGATCTTGCCCGCGCTGGTGGCGGTTTCAAAGTCAGACAAAGGGCCTTCCAAAGACACGCCCAAACGGCTCAGCATGGTCTTCATGCTTTGCGCGGTGAACGACACATCGGCGCCGTCGCCAGTGCCTTGCAAGCCCACCACCAGGCCGTAACCAATCAGTTGGTTGCTGCGCATGGCGGCCACCGTGGTCAGGTCTTTGATGCGGTCAGCCAGTGCAGGCGTGACCGTCAGGCAAAGTCCCAGCAGCGCAAAAAGAAGGCGTTTCATAAATGGGTCTCGTGAGATTCAGTCGCTGTTGGCGGGTGTCGGCTGTTCAAGCCTCAGAAAGGCCAGAGCTTCATAAATGCGTTGGTTCCCCAGCCTGGGCGGGTGGCCGCCGCCAAGTCGCCCGTGCCACGGTAGGCAATTTGGGCGTGGGCCAAGCGGCGCGACTGCACCGTGTTGTTGGGGGCAATGTCTTCGGGGCGGATGATGCCGGCCACCTGAATCACTTCAGAGCCTTCGCTCAATGCCAGTTGTTTCTCGCCTCGCAAGACCAAGTTGCCATTGGCCAAGATTTCGACCACCGTGACAGCCACCGAGCCACTCAGGCTGGCTTTTTGGTCGGCCACGCCGGTGCCTTTGTTGCTGATGCTGCCGCCCAGCAGGTTGGTGCCGTTCAGCAAACCGCCCAAGGCGTTCATTTTGTTGGTCATGCCAGCAGGGGCCACGTCGTTTTCAGAGGTGCGGCTGACATCCGAGCTTTGGGTGCGTGCGGCTTGGGTGGACTCGTTGAGCAACACCGTGATCACATCGCCCACTTGAAAATTGCGGCCACGGCCAAACCAGCTGTCGCTTTGACGCGCCACATAAATGCCGCCGGTAGACGGCTTGGTGGAGGCCACAGGCGCCGGAAACACCGGCTCGAAGCCGCTGGTGTGCTTGAGGGGTTGCGGTGGCACCACCGAGCAGCCCGAAAGCCAGAAGGAGAGGGCGGCCATGGCGGCGAAAGCAAAGCGTTGCATGGTGTGCACTCACATGTTGTTGTTGATGAAGCGCAGCATGCCGTCCACGGCCGAGATGGCTTTGGAGTTGACTTCGTAGGCGCGCTGGGTCTCGATCATGCTGACCATTTCTTCCACCACGTTCACGTTAGAAGCTTCCAGCGAGCCTTGTTGCAGCGTGCCGGCGCCCGCGGTGCCAGGGGCCACCACTTGCGGCGCGCCACTGGCGGCGGTTTCTTTCAACAGGTTTTGGCCCATGGCTTGCAAGCCACTCGGGTTCACAAAACGCGCAATCTGAATTTGGCCAATGGCCGCCTGCGCACCGGCTGCCGATTGGGCGCTGACGGTGCCGTCGCGGCCAATGGTGATCGAGGCGGTACCCGCAGGCACCGTGATGGCGGGTTGCAAAGCGGCACCCGAAGCGGTGACGATTTGGCCTGTGGCCGAGATCTTGAAGTTACCGTCGCGGGTGTAGGCCAAGGTGCCATCGGCTTGGGCAATCTGGAAAAAGCCTTCGCCTGCCACCGCCATGTCGAGCGGGTTTTGGGTGTTGACCATGCTGCCTTGGCCATGCAATTTTTCTGTCGCCACCACACGCACACCGGTACCGAGCATCATGCCGGTAGGGGACTGCGAGTTGGCGTCGGTTTGGCCGCCGGCCTGACGGATGTTTTGGTAGAGCATGTCCTCAAACACCGCGCGGTCGCGCTTGAAGCCACTCGTATTGACGTTGGCCAAGTTGTTCGAGATGACGTTCATCCGGGTCTGTTGGGCGTCCAGACCGGTTTTAGCTACCCACATTGATGCATCCATGAGGATCTCCTTGCAATTTCAAAAGTCAGGTCACGAGAGCTTGAGCATGGTGGCGCCCGACTCATCCCCTGATTTGCTTTCTTTGATGATCCGAACCTGGTGTTCGAAGCTGCGGCTTTGCTCCATCATCTTGACCATCACGGTGATGGCATTGACGTTGCTGCCTTCCAAAGCACGGGGTGTCAAAGAAGCGATCTCTCCGGTAGCAGCAATATCTGTGCCATCGGGCTGACCTTGCACCTTGAAGAAACCGTCCACTCGGCGCTCAAGCTTCACCTGGCTGGCTTCGCGCAACAAGATGCGGTCAATCAATGCCGCTGGGGCATTGCCGGCCTGAGCCGGGTCTTGGGCATACACCGAGCCGTCGCCATTGATGGACACCTCAAAACCGGGAGGCACCGTGATCGGGCCGCCACTTTCGCCGCGCACGGCCACGCCGGTAGCGGTTTGCAACACGCCCCCTGCGCTCAATTGCAAGTCGCCCCGGCGGGTGAATGCCAGCTCGCCCGCACTGGTGGTGACCCCCATGACGGCTTGGCCGTTCATGGCGACATCCAGCTTGCGGCCGGTGGCCATGATGGCACCCGGTGACAAGTCGATGTTGTCGGTCGACACCGATTGCGGTTGGTAGCGCGAGTGCAAACCATCGCCCTCGACCTTGATGGCGCGGGTGGCTGCCTCGTAGCTGCGCTTGAAACCGACCGTTGAAACGTTGGCCAGATCGTTCACTGTCATCTGGCGCGAGATGCGCTGCTCATTGATGGCAGCGACAGCGTTGAAGGCTAAGCGGTCCATGGTCTTGACTCAGTCAGAGGCTAGGCGATTAGCCGCGGATGTTGATGATGGCTTGCGTCATGGTGGTCGAGGTTTCGATCGCCTTGGCGTTGGCCTGGAAGTTACGTTGGGCGGTGATCAGTTCCACCAGCTCTTGCGTCAAGTCCACGTTGGAGCGCTCGGTGGCACCGGCGCGAATCGTGCCGAAGCCCGCGGTACCGGCAGTGCCCAGAATCGGGTTGCCTGAAGCCGCAGAAGCCAAGAAGCTCGAGTCACCAATTTGACGCAGACCGGTGGGGCTGGAGAAGTTGGTCAGCAAAATTTTGGCCAGCGATTTTTGTGAACCGTTGGAGTAACTGGCACTGACCAGACCGTCGTTACCAATCGTCACGCCCACCAAGTCACCTTCAGGGGCACCGTCTTGCGACTGTGACAGCACCGCGAAGGGCGAGGTTTGTTGGGTCGAGGCCGAGTAGTCGATGTTGATCGTCAAAGCACCCTTACCACCGGCCAGATACACCGTCTCCAACTGGGTACCGCCTTGAGGAGAAACCAGCTTACCGCCGGTGTCAAAGGTCAGCTCGCCTTTGTCCAAGTAAATCGGTGACCAGGCGGGCAGCACGGTAAAGCCGTCGCCGTTGGTGGTTTCAACGCCGTTGCCGTCAATGTATTTCGGCACCAATTGACCGCCCACCAGTTCTTTGTGCTGTGTGGGTTTGATCCAGGTGGCGGTTTCGCCACGGCCGGCTTCCACTTGCTCCAAGCCCCAGTTCGAGCTGCCCGAAATCTTGATGTACGAGTCGGTCGAGGTGGTGCCCGAGGTGAACACAAAGCGGCTCATGGCGTAGTCGTAGCTCACCTTCACGCCGTTGACCGTTTGCGGCACGCCGTTGGTGTTGTTGGCCAAAGAGTTGATGCCTTTTTCCAAGGCGTTGGCGAAGCTTTCGACCGAATAGGCGCTGTCGGTTGGAATGACCACAGTGCCCTTAACGCCGTCAACAGTGACCACAAAACGATTGTTGGTGCTGTCCACCGCAAAGTTGTTGGTCACGTTGGTGGTGGGGGTCACACCATAGGCAATAGCGGGTTTGGAGGCGATACCGCGCAAAGCCACATTGGAGGTCAAGACCTCTGAGTTCTTGAAGCCAAACAGCTTGTCGCCCAAAGACAAACCGGTCGAGGCGCCCGTGGTGCCTTTCACCAAATCGAGTTTGATGCCCGAGTCGTCACCCGTGGTGCCCGACTTGACAGCAAAAGTCTTGGTGCCCGCGTCGTAGGTCACCTGAATGCCATAGCGCTGCTCGGCCAGGGGGCGGATCATGCCGCCGTTGGGCAACACCTGCAGGTTGTTTGAGCCGTCTTCATTCATGACCACGGGGTTGGTGTCGAGTCCCAACACTTCATTTCGGCCACTGGCCCCTTGGGCAATGCTCACGGTCGCGGTGCCGTCGGTGAAATTGAAGGTGCGGGCGTTGTAGTCGTACTTCACTTCAAGCGGCGTGGTAGATCCGTAAACCGTTGTGGTTTGGGTGGTACCCGACAAGGTGGTGGCGGTGATTTGGCCGGCAGGAAAGTGGCCATTGGCGTCTGCTGCTGGGCTGTAAGTGGTGCCGTTGGTGCCAGGTGCCACCGTCGCCGTGGAGGTGGACACCACAGGGCGTAAAGCAACGGTGTTGTTGATGCGTTTTTGCATCGCTGCTTCGAGTTTTTCGGTGGTGATCTTGGTCCAGTCCACGGTGGCGCCGGTCAGGCCGAAATCAGCGGCATTCAGGCTCAGCGATACCGGGGTAGGGGTGGTCAAACCGTTGGTGGTGCTGCTGACGCGGCTGGTGCGCAAGGTGAACTCGCGGCTGGACGGGGTGCTGATGTCAAAGTAAGACTCGTCACCAAAAGCGCGGTTCAGGTAGTTGGTCATTTCAGCGGCAATTTGGTTGCCGGTCATCTTGGTCGTGCGGGTAGCCAAGTAGCTCAAGTCCACCGTGACGGGAGAGCCCGAGTTGTCAACGTCCAGCGAGAACACCTTGGACAACAAGTCGCGGTTGGTGGGGAAGGTTCTGAAGTCCACGCCGTTGGTCAAATCAAACTCGGCATCCATCGTTTCGGTGCTGGACACGCTAGCGGGCACCGACTGGCGCACATCGGTCAATTCGTCCAAAGAGATCAGCTGTGTTTTGGCCGTGGTCAGCTCGTCTTTGACTTCGCTGAAGGGCTTGATCTGGCCGTATTGGTTCACATACAGCGGGTCGCCGCCCACGTCGCTGGCTTGCACCAAAGAGGCGTTCACTTTTTCGTCCCCCACAAACACATAGGTTTGCCACTTGTTGGTGGGGCTGCTTTGGTTGGCGTTGGCGGTTTTGACGTAATAAATGGTGGCCAGATAACCGTTACCACCGTTGTCGTACACGGTCATGGCCGTGCTTTTGTTGTAAGTGCTGGTGTCTGCTCGATTGAATTCGGCGGTGATGACCTGCGCATCGGCCGGGAAGTTCAGACCTAACTCAACCAAAGATGTTTGTTTGGCTTCCCCCGAAGTCTTTTGTGGAATGGTCAAGACCACGCGCTCGTTCACGTTCGCACTGCCGGTCGAGTCGACTGTCGCCGCCATCAGTCGTTGGCCTGCTGAGTTGACCACGTTGAACTGTTCGTTCAGCGTGAACGAGCCGTTGCGGGTGTAGATGTCTTGCAAGCCGTCGGCTGAGCGCAGCGGGAAGAAACCGTCACCCGTGATGGCCAGATCGAGCGCGTTGGCCGAGAAGCTCACGTTGCCCTGGCTGAACTCTTGGCTCACCTGTTTCAGCGACACACCTTGGCCCACCGTACTGGAGGCTTTTTGCAGTGGCGAGGTCGCAAAAATGTCACCGAAGTCAGCGCGTGAGCGCTTGAAACCGGTGGTGCCCACGTTGGCGATGTTGTTGCTGGTCACGCCCAATTGGGAGGTGGCGGCGTTCAAGCCGGTGAGGGAGGTATAGAACGACATGTTGGACTTCCTGTTTAGCGGGGAGGGGGTATGGGGTGGGGTTAAAAATGATCAGATGCCGACGCGTTGCACGGCAGACAGGGCGATGGATTTGCCACCGTCCACTTCGAGCGTCAGGCTGCCATCGGTGGCGTTTTGCGTGATGCTGCGCACCGTCGACAAGGTCATGACCGAGCCGGGGGTGATTTGTCCTTGGTTGGCCACTTGGGCCTTGATGCTGTACGAGCCCTCGGGCAAGGCGTTGCCCGCGTCGTCCAGGCCGTCCCAGGTCCAGCTGACGTTGCCAGCGGTTTGGGGGCCCAGCACTTTGTTGCGCACGCTTTCGCCTTTGGCATTCAACACGTCAAAACGCACGGCATCGGCGCCGTTTTTCAAGGTCATGGTGGACTCGACGGGTTGGCCGTTTTTCCAAATCGCGGGGGCATCTGGCACCGCCACTTTTTTGCCAATCAAGGCCGCGCCGCTCAACATGCGCTCGCCCGACATGCTGCTGACCATGTTGTTCAGCGAGGTCGACATGTTGGTGGTGGCCTCGAGTTGCGAGAACTGCGCCAGTTGGGCCACGAAGGCTTCGTTTTTGACCGGATCCAAAGGGTTTTGGTTTTGCAGCTGGGTGGTGAACAGCTTGAGAAACTCGGTTTGACCCATGTTCTCGTTGGCCGTTTTGTTGGCGGGCTTGGCTGCTTCCGCCACGTCTTCGTAGCGCTTGATGCTGGCCAAATTGTTGGTGATTGCGGTTGCCATGGTTCAGGTCCGGTTCAGCTGCGGGTGATGTCCAGCGTGCGCATCATGAGTTGACGCGCCGTGTTCACCACTTCGACGTTGTTTTGGTAAGAGCGCGAGGCGGCCATCATTTCCACCATCTCGGTCATTTCGTTCACGTTAGAGGCGTAGACAAAGCCGTCTTTGTCGGCCAAGGGGTTGCCGGGCTCAAACATCTTGCGCACGGGGGCCGGGTCGTCGTTGATCGACTGGATCTGCACGCCGCCTTGGTAGGGCGCGTCTTGTGCGCTGAGTTGTTGGTCGACCATCGCTTTGAAGACGCTGCGCTTGGCGCGAAAGGCTTCTTGTTCAGTGGCGGCCACGGTGTTGGCGTTGGCCAAGTTCGAGGCCACGGTGTTCATGCGCGTGGTTTGGGCGTTCAGGGCCGAGCCTGCGATGCCAAAAATGCTGTCGAGTCCCATGCTCACTCTCCTCGCAGGGCTTTACGAAGGCCACTGATGCGGCTTTCTAAGAAATTCAGGGTGGCTTGGTAGTCGGCTGCGGCCTTACCGTATTGGGCTTGTTCCACGTTCAGTTCGACCGTGTTGCCGTCAAACGACACGTTGAAGGGGATGCGGTATTTCAAGCCGTCGTCGGTGCCCGCGGGCAGCTCGGACAAATGCTTGGTGTTGGTCATTTGCAGGTCGCCAGACTGGGCGCTTTTGAGCACCTGTTTGAAATCCAGGTCTTGCGCTTTGTATTGGGGGGTGTCGGCGTTGGCGATGTTGCGCGCAAGCACTTCCACCCGCTGGCTTCTGACGGCCAGGGCCTGGGCGTGGACACCCAATGCGGAGTCGAGCAAACTCATCATCTTCCTTTCGTGGTCGGCGGGATGCCGATTTATTGACACGCAGCCCTCAAGCGGGGCGATGTGGTGTCGAATGCAAGAGATGTGCCAGCTGGTGAAAGAGAAGCCCAGAAGAATTTGAGACGGGTCAAGCGGGCGAAAAGCAGGGCCGTTCGCCGGGGAGGCCACTTGTTGCCGCCAGAGCGGCAAGGTGTTGCCGCTTGCCGCCGGCGCCCGTGTTTTTCAGATCAGGGCTGGGGGAAACTGTCGGTGTCGTTTTGCGCCAACTGGGTCATGGGCGCTGCCACACTGGCCCGAGGCTGAGACTGTGAGGGGAGGGAAGTCAGGGAGGAAAGGGACGACAGAGAAGACAACTGCTGCGTCTTGGGCAGAGCCTTCGAAACAGGGCCGGGGTTCAATGCAGATACGGGGGCCGGAGCGGGTGCCTGAGCTGGAGCCGCAGCCGCAGCCGGAGCCGACACAGGTTTGGGCGCTTCACTCATCTGAAAAGCCGCGCTCAGTTTTTGCCGGGCGTTTTTGACCAAGCCCTCAAAAATAGATTGCCGTGTGATGGCTTGGGTGTTGTCGTGGCCTTCGTGCAGCACTTTGGCCTGCGGGCCCAAGATGTTCAGCGGGGCATCGGCCCGTTTTTCTTGCCGCGCCGTGGGCTGCAACACCGCCAGATAGAGGTTGTCGAGGGTGTTGTGGGCTTGTTTGTGCACCCCCGCTTCCTGGAAATAAGTGTCCACCAAATTCAGTTGCTGGAACACGCTCAAGCCCAAAATGGCTTTCGGCTTGTCGGCATAACCCACGGTGGCGGCGCCCCGCGCGGGGCCGTCGCAAAACTGGATGATGCCGTGGCAACGTTCGTTGGTGGCTTTGGGGTTCAGGCCATCGCTTTCCATCAGGCTCAGGCGGGCAAAGTCATCGGGGTCAAATTTGTGTTTGGCCGAGAGCTGCAAAATTTTGTCGTGCACCGCTTTTTTCTCATGCCCGGGGATAAAGCCTTTGGCCACCGCGCGGTCCAAGGTTTGTTTCAACACCGGGTGGGGCACTGCGGCGGTACGGACCGGGGCATTGGCTGCGTTAGCTACTGGGGTGACGGGTGCGGCCACGGCTTGGCGTTGGTTCATCCAGGCGCGGGTGCTGTCCACCACCACCACCGAGGGCGGCAGTTTTTCAGCGCGCACCGGGGCAAGGGTTCGCAGCTCGGCGTGCAAGCCCTGCAGTTGCAGGTTTTGGCCCACCTGAATGCGGTTGGGGTCGGCGATGCCGTTGCGGTTGGCCAAGTCCAGCGCCAACCGGTGGCTTTGGTCGGGGCTAAGGGCAATGCCTTGGTTGGCCGCTTGTTGGCGGACGATGCTGGTCAGTGTTTCGCCAGCAGCGATGGCATGGGTGTTGGGTTTGGCCGTACCCGTGCCCGTGCCCATGCCCATGGCCATGCCCCTGCCCGTGGGGGCCGAGGCTGGGGCGGGGGGCTGACTGGCGCTGGCCATGACTTGCCCAAACGACGTGCCTACCAACTTGGGGGCGGCAGAAAAGTCCTTGCTGTTGGCAAAGCCCGTGGCGGGCAAGGTGTCGAGGGGCAGATTCAGTTTATCCATGGCTTCACGGGGTTCAGGGTGGACGAGGGGTGCAGGTCCGGTGTGGCATCTTTCTTGCAGAAGGGTTGATCATTCTTCTGAGTGTCAAAACTTCCACACCATGAACACCTTCTTGCAAAACTTGTGCCGAGTTCAACTCTCCGGTCTGGCCACAGGCTGTGCTGGGGTGTTGCTGGCAGCGGCCGGTCAGGCTTCGCCCACCGCGCCGACCACCACGTCGGCCACGGCGTCGACCGCAACGTCGCCGACCGCGATGTCGCCGAATGCCGCCCTGCGCCAGCAGATGCTTGCGCAAGCCGGCGCCTGGCTGTCGCGCACCCAGGGTCAGGCAGAAAACACCATTCAATTTGCCCCGCTGGACGATCGGGTCATGGTCAGGGCGTGCGCCACGCCGCTGCAATTTGACATGCCCTTTGCCAGCCGCGAAACCGTGCGGGTGCGCTGCGGCGCCCAAGTGCCAAGCGCTTCGCCGTCTGCCCCCTCGGCCACGGCTTCCAATTCTTCTTCCAATTCTTCTTTGTCGGGTTGGCAACTCTATTTGCGTTGGGTGAATGCAGGCCAGGCGCCCAGTGCCGACCTCCGAGCAGAGTCTCGCGCCGAGCCCAAATCTGGCCAGGTCATGCGCAAGGTCTTGGTGGCCAAGCAACAGTTGCAACGCGGCACGCGTTTGTCGCCCGAGATGTTCGAGGTGGTCGAGATGGTGGTGCCCCACTGGACGCCCGCCATGCTGGACAGCACCAAGGAAGTGGCGCAAATGGAAATGGTGCGGGATATTCCTGCCGGTTCGGTCTTGCAGGGTTTCGACGCCCGAAAGGCCATTTTGGTCAAGCAAGGCCAAATGGCCCAGCTGACTTTGGGCGAGGGCAAGGGTTTTCAGATCAGTGTCAAAGTCGAGGCTTTGCAAGATGGGCGTTTAGGTGAACAAATTCGCCTAAAAAACGCAGAATCTGGCAAAATCTTGTCTGGCGTTGTTTCTGGTGCCAGCGCGGTACGCGGCATTTAATGAATCCAAAAGACCTCGATTCTGGTTTTTTGAAAAGATTTTAAAAAAAGTGCTCAAGTTCCAGAAGATGATTCCGATACTGAGGATGAACACAGATCATTTGCCTCCGGGCAATGTCCAGAAAGAGAGTCCAGCATGACCGATTCCATCTCCAGTTATGGTCGCCGCCTTCAGACCGAAGCCTCACGTCGTGACGCTTTGGACAAAGCCGCCGCCAAAGCCACCCCTTCTTTGCTCGAAGAGGCCGCTGGCAAACCCGCACCTGCCAAGGTGGGCGTGGGACATGACCAGCTGCAATTGTCCAATGTGGCCCAAAAGGCCATGGCCGAACCTGATTTTGACCGCGCCAAGGTCGAGTCCATCAAGCAAGCCATTCAAGATGGCCAGTACCAGATCAACCCCCGCAAAATCGCCGAGAGCTTCTTGGCGGTTGAGCGAATGATCGAATAACGCGGGCGCCCGTCGCCCCGTCATGCTGTGTTCGAATGAGTGCTGATTCCTCTCTTTTGCAAAATTTCTCTGACCCCACGGGCCGGTTAGCCCCGCTGTTGAGCCAATGCGGTGAATTGACTCAACTGCTTGATTTGGAGTTTGAAGCGTTGAAAGCGCAAGAACTTGACCGATTCGAGCAAATTCAACCCGCCAAAACCCAACTCTTGTCCCGCCTCACCGAGGCCTGCCCCTCGGCAGAAGACATCCAGTCCCTGCCCGAATGGGCGCCCCTGCAAGAAGCCTTGATCGCTTGCCGCGATTTGCACCGCCGCAATGCCGTCTTGATCGAGCGCAAGCTCGATGCCATTCGCAGCGCCTTGCACAGCTTGAGCTCGGCGGGCAATGCCAGTTCGGTCGAGGTGTATGACCGCTTGGGCCATGTCTCGCGCTTTAACCGCGGCAAGGGCTATCAAGAAGCCTGAACGCAAAAGGCCTGCAATCAATAGGCCTGAAATCAAGACACTGGCCCCCCAGCGCCAGTTTTTTCGTCCCCCGGGCGCATGCCCTTGAGCCAATAAACCCACGACAAGACCACGGCCACGGCGGTGTACAGCTCGGTGGGGATCTCTTCGTCCACTTCCAGTTTGCTGAGCAGTTGCACCAGCTGCGCGTCTTCGGCAATCAAGACCCCGTTCTCGCGGGCCTCTTGCAAGATGCGCGCGGCCAACTCGCCATCGCCCTTGGCGGTGACGATGGGGGTCGGGTTTTGGCCATAGGCCAAGGCGACGGCTTGTTTGCGGTAACGGTTCATGCCACCACATCCACCACCATGCCGCGCCCCGAGGGCACCCAGTCGCTGGGCTGGGCCGGACGTTGGCCCTGAAACACCTGAAACGAGCGCATCTGCAAGCCCGCCTCGGACAACAAGGTGCCCAACTCGGGCGCTTTGGCCTTGGCCTGCGCCACCACTTCTTGTTGCACCGCCCACATGGTCATCTCGACCTGTTCTTTTTGAAACAGCTGGGTGCGCAACCACACCGGCCCCAAGTCTTGGCTGCTGGCGTGCACATTCACGGTCCAGGGCATGTCTTGTCCGGGCTGGCGAGGCGGGCGGCGAAACACCAACTCTGCGGGTTCGGCATCGGCAAAGGGCAAGGTCAGGTGCAGCAGCACCTCGTTTTGAGCTTGCGCTTGCACCGCTTGTAGCCGTTGCGACTCGAGCGAATCCAGCCCCGAGACCAAGCGCGAAATCGGCGTGTCGATGTCCAGCTCGTCCAAACTGCCGTCGGCATCGGCTTGCTTCATGGCCTGTATCAAGCGCCGCAGCAATTGTTTGGGGTCATCGGCCGGCGGCGGCAAGCCGCGCGCCAGCCACACTTCGGCCCCCAAGGTCGAGGCCACCGCGCGGGCCAACACCTGCGGCGTGACTTGCCCCAAGCTCAGTTGCATGGCCCGCCACTGTTGCGCCAAGTCGGGCCGGTTGAGTTGTTGGGCCAAGGTGTCGAGGGTGCCGGGCTTGAAGAGTTGCAACAGTTCGCCCTGCGCTGGAGGGCGAAACAACAAGGCCGCCAGCCGGCTGACCACGCTGGTCATGGGCGGCGGTGCCACGCTGGGTGGCAAGATTTGCAAGGCCCAAGCGCCGCCGGGAGACTGCTGCGCACGCACCGACAGGTTTTGCGCTTCGCGCCATGCGGTGTGGGGCGGCAGCTCGAGGCTTTGCCCCTTCAGGTGCAAAAACGAGTGCCCGTCGCGCAAACGCACGGCGGCTTCAATGATTTGTCCGTTGCGCAGGTTCAGCTCTGCCGCCGTTGGGGCGGCCAGGGGCAGCAGCTTGCCTTCCAGGTAAATCGGGTTGGCACGGCCGGCCAGTTGCTGGGCACCGGCCGCTTCGATCACGGGAATCGCACCCAGTGTTCGCGGCTGAGCGGGGGGCTGTTGGGGGTCATCGCATGGCCCTCAGGCAACACCGCTTGCAGCGTGTCGCGCACCACTTGCACATGCGAGGGCAGTTGCAAAGCAGTGCCCACCTTGAGGCGTTGGTCGGCTTTGGCGGGCAGGCCAGTCGGGTTGAGTTGGCGCACCGCCTTCACCAGCACGCTGGTTTGCAAGGGGCTGTCTTTGTAGTGGCTGTGGACAATTTTGTTCAGCGTGTCGCCCGCTTTGCTGGTGTAGGCCGAGGCCCCCGCAGCAGATGCGCTGGCAGCCGTATGTGCGGCGGGTGCCGCAGCTCCCGTCGCATTGGCCGTGGCTGGGCCTGCCGCCCAAGCCGGCACCGCCAAGGTGATGCTGCCCACCGTGGCGCACATCAGCGCCCCGCCCACGGCCTGTTGAATGAAAGAAGGTTTGAATGTCATAAAGTCGACTTCCTGGCGGCGTTGACCCAAGGCCAAGAGGACTCGGGGGAGGGCTGTGCGGCTAATTTTTCAGCAGCTTGGGTGGCGGCTTGCACGTCGGCCCAAGACCAAGCTTGCCAGCGACCGGGTTCGTTGGCCAGCTCCATCGGAGGCCCCGCATCGATGCGCAGTTTGGCACTGTGCGGCAGCACTTCCAGCACCGTGGCGTGCACCAAGTGGGCCAGTGTGTCGGGCTCCATCATTTGGGTCGACAGACGTTGGGGCTGCAACACCACCCATTCGTCACCCACCTTGATGCCGGCCAACTGGCCGGCCGCCAAGGTGAAGGTTTTGCCATTCAAGGCCGTCACCGCCGGACGAACCGGCAGGCATTGCAACCATTGTCCGAGGCGCTGCGACCAAATGTTCAGGCGGCTTTGCAGGGCTTGCACACTGGCGGGGCTCCAGGCGGGCTCTGACCATTCGGAGGCCACGGTTTGCACGGGCAACCACGATTCGTCTTTGTATTGGTTTTGCGTGCCGTCGTTTTGCAGTAAAGAAAATTCCAAGCGCACAGCCGAGCCGGGGCCGCGCGGCTGGCTGGCGCGCACCTTGAGTCGCCAGGCGGCGCTGATGCGCGGCGCTTGCAACAAGGCTTGTTCGTAAGGGCTGGCGTAGCGCTCGCTGGCCACGGCGGGCAACACATGCCATTTGGCGGCGGGGGTGCGGTGCCAATCGCTCTCCAGGGCCATGCGCAAGGTGTGTTGCCAAGAAGCGGGCAGCTCGGGGGACAACTCGGTCTCAAACTGAATGACGTGCTGCAAGCCTGCAGCCCCGGGCACGCAGGCTTTGTCCAAATCGGCCATCAAACCTTGTTGGCGGGTCAGGTCTTGGGTGGTCCGGGACGCGTCATTTGCGGTGGCTTGTGCGGCCACTCGGCTGGCCTGCACTTCACCAAACTTCATGCTTTGGCGAAAACGGCTGCTTTCTTGCAAGCGGCCTTGCGCGTCAATCCATGCGGTGGTGTCCACTTGCACTGCGGCTTGAGCGGCCCGCTCGAGCAAGTTCAAACGCAATTGCTCCAAGCGCTGCGCGGCGGTGCTGGGGGTTTGCGCCCAGACGGCAGAACTGCCCAAAAATGCCAAGCCGAAAACCCAGGCCACTGCACCCGCCATAGCCCCAGCCCCAGCCCGAGCCCCAGCCACAGCCCGAGCACGGGTCTCGCACGAGTGGCGGCCCAGCCCACACAAGCGGAGCAAGTTGCCAGTTGGCAAAGGCATGGAAGAAAAGGCCCGAAGCATGGCGATCAAGGAGATCAAGGAAATCAGCGTGGGCGATTGGCCATCTGGGTGATGTAGGCCTGGCGCAGCTCTTTCACCACCGATTTGTCGAGCGACAAAGTGGTCTCGTAGGTGTCTTCGCTGACGGGCGTGATGCTGACCAGTGTGGCGCCATAAATGATGCCCTGCACCTTGGAGCGGAAGGTGTCGTGGGTCACCATCATGTCGGCCACAGTCGAGTTGGCGTCCAGTTGCAAGCCGTAGACCTGCTCGGTCAAGGCGCGATACGCCTCTAATTTAGAGGCGCGAATGGCCATCAGGCGCTGTTGCGCGGGGATTTTGTGGTTTTGAACGCTGACCACGGCGTAGCCAGTGGCGGTCAGGTTTTCAATTTTTTCGACCAAGGGCGTCACCATCGAGGCGGCGCTCACCGTGTTGGGGGTGTTGGGTTTTTGCAAATCCACGGTGGCGCAACCGGGCAGCACCAGCGAGGCCAAAAGCCAGCCGCACACTTGTTTGTTGTTCATTGAAAACTCCTTATGTGTCCAGCCCCTTAAAGGGCTACACCCTCAGTATCGGCACCAACTTGAGGGGCTTGAGTCGGACCCCCTTAAATTATTAAATTTGACTGTACTATCATTACTGTTGAAATTTCCATTTAAACCAATTCACTCGGTCTGGCTTTGGTCGGGTGAGTTGAACGGCGTCTGACCAGTTTGTAAATCTGCATGTCCGAAAACCCAGGGTCCATTTCCTATCTCGGTGCCAGTCCCGCCGCCCAGTCGGTGCGCGACCTCATTGCCCGAGTGGCGGGCTCGCCCTCGACGGTCATGATCACCGGGGAAAGTGGCACAGGCAAAGAGGTGGTCGCCCGTTCCTTGCACGATTTGTCGCCCCGCCGAAACGCCCACTTTGTGCCCGTCAACTGCGCGGCCATTCCCAAAGACCTGCTGGAAAGCGAGTTGTTTGGGCACCGCAAGGGCGCCTTCACTGGCGCGAGCTCCGACCGGGTGGGGCGCTTTGAGCTGGCCCATGGTGGCACCTTGTTTTTGGACGAAATTGGCGACATGTCGCTGGACATGCAAGTCAAATTGCTGCGCGTTTTGCAAGAGCGCTCGGTCGACCCGGTGGGCGGCTTGCGGCCCGTGCCGGTGGATGTGCGGGTGGTGGCGGCCACGCACCGTGACCTCGAGTCCGAAATTGCCGCCGGCCGTTTTCGCGAAGATTTGTACTACCGGCTGAATGTGCTGCCGGTGCACACCCCGCCCTTGCGCGAGCGGGCCGATGACATTCCAGTCTTGCTGGGGCACTTTGCCAAGCGCCATGCGCACTCGGGCCACAAGCCGATTCAATTTGCAGATGACTTTTTGCGCCTGATGACCGCTTACCCTTGGCCCGGCAATGTGCGCGAGTTGGGGAATTTGGTCGATCGCTTCAGCGTTTTGTTTGCCGGTCAGCGGTTGGACTTGACCACCGTGCCGGCATCCCTCATGCCTAAAAACATGGCCACCCTGTTGGCCGACATGCTGGCCGAGTTGGGCCTCAGTGGCCCGGTCTCGGTGGGCGCCACGAAACCGCAGCCCGAGCTCAGCAGCCCCGAAGACCTGTGGTCTCCCCACGAGTACGCCGCCAACCCGGCGGGCAACTCTGCCGTCAGCAATGTGGAAGACATCATCATGCTGGCGCAGGGCCTGCCGGCCTTGCCTGTGGACGGTTTGTCTTTGAAAGACCATTTGGCCGAAATCGAGAAAGAGTTGATCTTGCAGGCCTTGGAGCGCACTGAGGGCAATGTGTCTCAAACCGCCCGATTGCTCAATTTGCAGCGCACGACCTTGATCGAAAAGCTCAACAAATACGAGCTGCGCACACAAACCCAAAGCGCCTGAGTCGGCCCCCGTGGGCGGCCGGTGTTGCCGTTCAGGCTTCAGGGCTCAGACCTCAGACCTCAGACCTCAGACCTCAGAAATTAGGGCTTGATTGTCGAATTGGCGTTGGCAGCCGGGTTGGCTGTGGGCGCAGGGCGAGGGTATTGCAAGCTGCGCTCGGCAGTAGCCTTGGCTTGTTGTGCGGCAGCGGCGGCTTTGGTGGCGGCCTGCTCAGCCTGTTGGCGCTCTTTCTGCTGGCGACCCAAGTTTTCAACTTCTTGACGGATCTTTTGACCCGAGTCGCTCATTTGGTTTTGTATCGACTTGAGCTGTTGGTCCAGATTGCGCAGCGCGTTGGCTTGGGCTTGCAAACGGCCGTCCATGCTCTGCACCTGTTTCACCAAAGCTTGGCCTTTGGTCTCAAACTGTTTGGCCGCCTCTTCGGGCATGCTTTGGGTGTTTTTGATCACGTCGTCCAGGCGGCTTTCCAGCTTGCCTTGCGCTTTTTGCGCTTCTTCTTGCTGCTTGACCATGTTGTTCAGGGCTTCGTTGACCGAGCCCACGGTTTCCATGGTCGCATCCAATTCGGTCACGCGCTTGCCCACGGCGAGCAGCATGGCATCAATTTGCTTCAGACGGGTGTACTGGGTGGCCACGGTGGCGCCCAACACGCCGGCGGCCAGCAAGACGATCAGGCCGGCCACGCCGAGAAAAATCATATTGTGTTTGCGGTGGGCACCTTGCACCACCAACATCTTGTCGGTGGCGGCCTTGATGTCCAGACCGGCGGTGGTGGCCAAGCTGGCCGAACGGGTGGCCAGTTCGGCCGAATCCAACACCACCACTTTGATGTCGCGCAATTCTTTCGCCGCCCGAGCGGATTCTTCGGGGTCCACTGAAATCAACACTTGCGGCGCCGCAGCCTCTGCCGCTGCGGGGGCAGCGGCGGCTGGAGCAGCAGCAACCGGGGCCGCTGCAACGGGGGCCGCAGCCGGCGAAGCCACTGCCGCAGCCGGCGCCGCAGCAGCGGCGTTTTCGGTGGGGGCGGTTGCTTCAGCAGCGGGTGCAGCGACCGCTGCAGCCTCGCTGGGCTCGGTCACCGCTTCTGGGGCTGCCGGTGTGTTTGCTGATTCCATGGGTTCACTCAGGACGAAGGTTTCTTAAGGGCCGCTTCTAGGGCATCCAACTGGTTGCGAACGTTTTGTTGAGAGTCCTGCAACTGGTTCATACGTTCAGGTATCGACAGCCGGGGCATTTCCTGTACCTCTGGCACAAAATAAATCGGTTCGGCGGGGGCAGGCGGCGCTTCCACAGGCGCTGCCGCGACGGGCGCTGGGACAGCGGGTGCAGCGGGAGGAGCCTCGGGAGCGGGCGCGGGCAGCACACTGGCGGGGGCTGCGGGCGGAGCCGGTTGGGCCGGTGCGGCACCCGGCACCGTGCGCTGGGTGATTTGCACTTTCGTCTCGCTGGCACCCAGCGAATCCGAGGGCGTTTTGGCCTGAGAGTCGTTCATGGTTTTCTCACCTTGTTTGTTTTTTGTGGTTTTTCATCCCCGTTGCGCGTGGATGGTAGCAGTTTGATGACCGATTCCGTGCGGGTGCTGGTGGGCAAATCGAGGCGGGTGATGTAGGCCTTGGCACGCTCTTCGGCGCGGAATGGGCCGGTCACCACGATGAATTCAGCGGGGTCTTTTGGCGACTTGAAAAACGGGATGACCCGCGCCTGGTTGAGCCAAGCTTGGTCGCGGATTAGCTTTTGCGCCGCCCCGGCCGTGGTGAAGGTGCCATGCAGCACGACAAAGCTGTCTTTGGGCAACTCGGATAACCACTTCTGGCCTTTCACCGCGATGTCGGGCAACTCGGTCACGATCTCGGCCTCTTTCACCGCCACTTCGGGCTTGGCCACTGCCGCTGGGGCGGTTGTGGCGGCAGTCGTTCCTGCCGCGCTATTGGCGGCAGGGGATGTGGCAGCATTGGTTGGCGCATTTGTAGCCGGGGTGGCTGCTGGTGTGGCCGCCGGTGTAGCCGCTGTTGTGCCCGCGGTTGTTGCCGCGGTTGTGGCTGGCGAAGATGCAGCCGCAGCCGCAGCCGCAGAAGGGGCATCGGCGGCGGGGGAGGCTGCAGGTGCGGTTTCGGCGGCAGGGGTTGTGGCGGGGGCGGGTGTCGCCGGTGCGGGCTCGGGTTTTTCAGCACGCGCAGGCGGTGCCTTGCGTGGCGGGAAGACCCAGTCCACGGCTTGGTCGGCCAAGTCGGCAAAGGCCTTCGGTTGCAGCCACGCCGTGACGCCCACCGACAGGCCCAACATCAGCACCAGCGCCAGCACCCATTTGCCAAAATTGCTTTTGCGTGTCGAGCCGCTTGTGTCGTCATCGTCTTCTTCCCAGTGACGCACATCCGGGTCGAGGTCCACCTTGATGTCGGTCAAGGCGGGTGGCGAGTTCAATTGCATTTTTTCGATCAGCAGCTGCACCGCTTGCCGGCCGTCTTCAGACGAAGCCTGCTGCAATGTCTGCTCGGCTTGCTCCAAGGAAGGCAGCTCCATGTCCCAACGCACGATGCGGCGGTTTTGCGTGTCCATGTTGTTCATGGGGTGGGTTTTGCCCGACAACATCAACACCGCACACACCTTGGCACCGGGGAAATGCTGCAGCAAGCGGGTCAGCAATTGCAGCTCGTTTTCGGTCAGCGCGTTGGCATCGTGCACCACCCAAATTTTTTCAGGCGTGCCGCCTTCGGGGCTTTGGGTGGCCTTGTCGATCGACAAATTGGCCAGCACTTCGTTGAAGCGGGTCACCAAGGCTTCGCTGTTCGAGGGGAAAAACACCTCCACCGACGTGCGCGGCGCCAAGCTGCGCAAACGCGCAATCAGTTGCCCACCGTAATGCGACAACAGCGCCGAGGACGGGCAATACAGCATCAGGCTCTTGCCTTCGTTGACCAGACTGTGCGCACAAGACTCCATGCGCAGGCGGTCGGCCACCCGGAAAAAGAAATCGGGCTTGGAAAAAGCGTCAGAGGATGAGTAGGAAGTCATGAAGTTCAGGGGCCAGTTTGCAGCTTGCCATCCGCGTTAAAGAGCATGGAGGAGGGGACCTTGGGGTAAGGCCGTGCCATGGGTTCGACCCCGGGCCGCACTTGCGCCAGGCTGAACACATAGGCAATGACTTGCGCCACCGCAAAGTACAAAGACTCGGGCACCGGGTGGTCGAGTTTGGTGGTGAAGTAGAGGGCACGGGCCAAAGGCGCGGCCTGGAAAATCTCGACGCCGTGGGCTTTGGCTTCTTCGCGGATGCGGGCGGCCAGCTGGTCACTGCCTTTGGCCAACAAAATGGGCGCGCCATCCGAGGTGGGGTCGTAAGACAAGGCCACCGCAAAGTGCTCGGGGTTGGTGATGACCACGTCGGCTTCTTTGACCTTTTGCATCATCCGCGAGTTGGCCATTTCTCTCTGGCGGCGGCGAATTTGCTGCTTGACTTCGGGCTGACCCTCCGAGTCTTTCATCTCGTCTTTGATCTCTTGCTTGGTCATTTTCATGCGCTTCATGAACGCATAACGCTGGTAAGGCGCATCGATCAAGGCAATGAAGACCAAGCACAGCGCCAACCACAGCACCGACTCGCCGATCATCTTGCCGGCCATGGCCATGGCGGGTTCCAGCGACATGCGGCCCATCAGCATGAGCTCGGACAAGTGGCGATTGATCAGCACCCACAAGACCACGGCGACCAAGGTGAATTTGGCCAACGACTTGAGTAATTCCACCAAGGCGTGGGTGCCAAAAATACGCACCAGGCCACTGAAGGGGTTGATCTTGCTGGCTTTGGGTCGCACGCTGGCCCACGAGAACAAATAACCTCCCGTGAGGCCGCTGGCCAAAATGGCGGCAATCAAAGTGGCCGCAAAAACGGGGGTGATCAGCAAAAAGCCTTCGCCCACTTGGTAGAAAAAAGTGCTGGGCAAGAGCTGCGGGTTGTCCAGCGTTTTGCGGTCAAAAACAAACCCGCTGGTGAAGAGTTGGCCGATGCGCGAGACCAACCAGCCGCCCAAGATCATCAAGAGCGCCACGGCGGCCAAAGTCACGGCAGCCGCGGGCGTCTCGATAGAGCGCGCCACTTGGCCGTCTTCGCGCGCCTTGCTCAGGCGCCTGGCCGTCGGCTCTTCGCTTTTTTCTGCAGCGCTTTCTTCAGCCATAGTGACGGTTCCTGATCAGGCGATGCCCAGCAGTTGGTTGACTTGCTGCAGGCCCTGAAGCCACAGCCACTGAATGCGCGCGCCCATGCTGGGCAAGCTCATGATCATGATCGCAAAGCCCGCCAATAAAAGTGCGGGAAAGCCGACACTGAAAATGTTCAAAGCCGGTGCCGCGCGGGTGGTGATGCCCAGCCCCATGTTGATGAACAGCATGGTCACGACCACCGGCAGGGCGGTCAACAGAGCGCCCAAAAACATCATCGAGCTCCACGCCGCCAAGCCCGTCCAGGCACTGGCCGAGAGCAGGCTTTTGCCAATGGGCATGGTGGAAAAACTGTCGATCACCATGCCAATCAGCAGCGCGTGTCCGCCCAAGCCAATGAAGATGAGGGTGGACAAAATAATCAAAAATTGCGACAGCACGGGCACGTTACCGGTGTTGGGATCGATCAAGGTGGCCATCGACAAACCCACCGAGTTGGATATGGTTTGGCCGGCCACCAACACCGCGGCCACCACCACTTGCAAGGTCAGGCCCATCAGCACGCCCAGCGTGATTTGGTTGGCCATCTCCAGCAGGCCCATTCCCGACAAGGGGTCGATCACGGGCCAGTCGTAGAGGGGGTAGACCATCACGGTCAATGCCAGGCCAAACAAAATGCGGATGCGCACGTTGAGCGCGTTGAGCGAAAAAATAGGCGCCGTCATCAACAGCGCCGAGATACGCAGCATGGGCCACATCAGCTTGTAGAAATGGTCCATCAAGGTGGCCAGTTCAATGTTCATGGTGCTGCTGCGCCTGCACTGGATTTACTGAAAGAGCCCGGGAATGCGCATGAAAACGCTTCGCGTGTACTCGACCAACATGTTGATTTGCCAGCCCCCCACGATCGCCAAAGTCACGGCCAAGGCGGCCACTTTGGGGATGAAACTCAGGGTGGCTTCGTTGACCGATGTCGCGGCTTGCAAAATACCAATCACCAAGCCCACCAACAGGGCCACGCCCAGCAGGGGGGCCGAGATCAGCACCGTCATCCAAAGGGCTTGCCGGCCCAGTTCCACAACCATTGAGGTGTCCATGGGAGTTCCTTTTTTAGGGCATGACAAAGCTGTTGGCCAACGAGCCCAAGATCAGGCCCCAACCGTCCACCAGCACAAACAGCATGAGCTTGAAGGGCATCGAAATCATCATGGGCGACAACATCATCATGCCCATCGACATCAAGACGCTGGCCACAATCAGATCGATCACGACAAAGGGGATGTAGATCAAAAAGCCGATGGTGAATGCGCTTTTGAGTTCAGAGGTGATGAAGGCCGGCACCAGCGTGGTGAAGGGCACGGCATCGGGCGTGGCGGGCACGCCTTGTTTGCTCATTTGCATGAACAGGCCAATGTCTTCTTCGCGGGTTTGCATCATCATGAATTTGCGCAAGGGCGCCTCGGCGGCGGCCAAGGCTTTGTCAAAGCCCAAGTCGTTTTGCAAATAGGGCAGCAGGGCGTTGGTGTGGATGTCTTGCAGCACCGGCGCCATGATGAAAAAGCTGAGAAAAATGGCCAAGCCCACCAACACCAAGTTGGGCGGCGTTTGGCCTGTGCCCAGGGCTTGGCGCAAGATCGACAAGACGATGATGATGCGCACAAACGAGGTCATCATCAGCACAATCGAGGGCAGCAAAGTCAGCGTGGTCATCAAGGCCAGCAGTTGCAGCGTCATGCTGTACTGCGTGCCCTTCGAGCCGCCGGTGACATTGATCAGGGGCACCCCTTGCGCCCAAATCTCCAGAGGCAAAGCGAGCGCCAAGGCCATCAGGCCCAAGCCCAGCCATTTGCGGTTGATCCGGTTAAACACGTTCCAATTCCTCTTTGAAGCCGGTGGCTGGAGTGACGGGCGTGACGAGCGTGGCGAGGGTGTTGGGAGGCACCAGCGTGCCTTCTTCCGTCAGCGTCATCAAGGGGGTGATGGCGGTGGGGGTGATGCCCACCACCAGTTGTTGGGTGCCGATTTGAATCAAGGCAATTTTTTGCCTCGGTGCCAGTGACAACGATTCCAAAACGGCCATTTTTCGGTCGGCGCTGGGGCCTTGCAGACGGGCCTGCATTTTCTTGAGGGCCCAAAGCAGGCCCCCCAAAAGACCAAAAACCAGCACGAGGCTGGCAATGAGTCTGAGAAGTTCCATCATGTGGGGCTCCATGGGCTTGGCCCTTAAAGGTTTCGCATGCGTTCAGAGGCCGGCGCGACGCGCGTCAGGCGAATGCCGTAGCGTTCATTCACCAGCACAATTTCGCCTTGCGCCACCACGGTGTCGTTGACCAGCAAGTCCAGCGGTTCGCCGGCAATGTGGTCCAGCTCGACCACGCTGCCTTGGGTCAGGCGCATCAGGTCGCGGATTTTGATCATGGCACGACCCACTTCCACGGTCATGGTGACCGAGATGTTTTGCAACACTTCGGGGTCGATCTGGCTGGATGCAAAACCATCCGTGTTCATGTTGGCTTCAGTCATCGCATTTTTCCTTCATCATTCTTTGTCAGGGATCACCGAGCGTTCAATTTGAACCGCCACCTGGGTCCCCAAAGTGCCCACCTGCACATCAAAGGCAGGCAAACCGTTGACCAACATGCGGGCCAACTCGGGTTTTTTGAAAAACAGCACGTCGTCTTCTTGCATGTTTTGAATGTCGCCCAGCGTGATGTCCAACTGGCCGAGCATCACTTTGAGTTCCACTTCAGACGACTCGGCGGCCACTTGCAGGTCTTGGCGCCATTGCTTTTCAGATTCTTCGTTGCCGTCGCCACTTTGCACACGGCCACGCAACAGTTCGCGCACGGGCTTGAGCGAAGAGTAGGGGTACACCAAGTCCAAGAAACCTTGCGACTGGGCGGCGCCTTCCACTTCGAAACGGGTCAAGATGACCAAATCGTTTTCGTCCGCGATTTGGGCAAACTGGGGGTTGATCTCGGAGCTGACCAACTCAAACTCGAGCTGCATCACGGGGGCCCAGGCTTCTTGCAAAGAGCGGAAAAACACATCCAAAATCATTTTGATGATTCGGGACTCGGTGGGTGTGAACAAACGGCCGGCAGGCAATTGCCCAATGCCGTGGCCAAAGCCACCAAAAAAACTGTCCAGCGAGCTGAAGACCACCGCGGGGTCGATCACCACAATCGAGAAGCCGCGCAAGGGATTGGCGCGCACCACGTTGACCGAGAGTGGCGGTTTGAGGTCTTTTAAGTAATCGCCAAAACGCAAAATTTGCACGCGCGTCGGGTTGACGCGGGGGCTGCTGCGCAAAACTTCCAACAAGCCCAAACGAAACAAGCGGATGAACCGCTCGTTGATCATGTCGATCGACGAAACGTTGACCCCCAAGCTGCTGTCTTCGCTGGCGAGGTCGTGCTTGCGGACGCGCGCGTTGGTGTTGAAACCCGTGTCGACGTCGATCGAGCCGTCCTTGACGCCTTCGGCCAAGGCCGAAAGTTCGTCAGCGGTGAGCAGTGAGGTGGCCATGTGTGTGAGAGTTGAGGATAGGGGGCTTACTGAACCAAGAAATTGGTGAAATAAACCTCTTCAATGCCGCCGAAATCCTCGTATTTTTCAAGGAGCGTGTTCATGGCATCGCGGATGCGCTTGGCCAATTCAACGCGAAAGTCAGGTTTGCTGATGTCGGCTTCCACCGTTTGGCGCATCACATCCATGATGGCGGAGCGAATGGCGAAATCATGCTTTTTGACGTTTTCGAAGACCCGTTCATCATAGTGCGTCATGATGGCCAATTGCACATTCATCACTTTTCGCGAATTGCTCAGGTTAACCAGGAATTCACGATCAATTTGCATGTACGTGTATTCGAAGCGGGTCATTTCTGGCGAGTCTTTTTTCACCTTAGAAGGCAGTTCTTTGCAAGGCTTGCCCTTGCTGTCTTTGCCGTCTTTGCAATCCTTGGGCGGGAGTTTTCCGCCGGCTTCTGCAGCTTGCTCAATTTGTTGGTCAGCGTCCAAGACTTCTTTTTTGTTGAAGAAACCGGTGGCAAACAGCGTGCCCACAACGGCAGCCACGAGCAACAAGATCACGGCCAAAACGAGGGCGATGATCTTCACCAAAGGACTTTTCGCCTTCGGTGCGCTTTCAACTTCTTGTGCTTCTTCAGCCATGGGTCACCTCTGTGAATTCAATTTAACGGGGTCAATCTGACCTTTTAAGCCAATACATCCCAACCGTCGGGACGCATTATCCGGGAGTGAGAGCTCCGAATTTCGGGTCCTGCGGTGTCCGCAGTGGCTTTTGTGCTGGATGGCTGCTGTTTTTGCTGCTGTGTCGGGTTCCCGCCAGCTTGACGTCCGCCATCACTGTTCACCCAGACACTAGCAACTGTCATGCCCGATTGTGTCAGGCTGTCTTTCAGTTTGTTGCTGCCCAGCGCGATCAGTTCCCGGGTGAGGGGGTTGTCTGTCTGGAAAACCGCGTCCAAACCGGCCGCGCTCATGTCCAAACTCACGTCCACTTGGCCCAATTGGGCCGGGTTCATGCGCAGTTGCAGCGACCATTCGCCCTTGGCAATTTGTTGTTGCAAGCGCTCAGCCAAAGCTTGTCCCATCTTGTCCGCCAGCTGCTGGATGTGCTCGGCCCGCTGCTGGGGGTCGGCGCTGGGCAAAGCCGGGGTGGGGCTCAAGGTGGGCAGGCTGGCCGCCGATTTGCCGGCCGATTCGCCCGCCAGCAGGGGGTGGCTGTGGGGCAGTGCCGTCTCGGTGTCGAGGGTCAGCTCTTGGTTTTCCAGGGCCTGCAAGAGTTCAGGGCCAATTTCGAGCACCATTTCCTCGGTCTTCCCGGCCTGCGGGCCGTTCACCGTGGTCATCAATTGGCTCCAGTTTTGGGCCACATCGGTGCCCTTCATGTTCATCAGGCGGGTGGTCAGCGAATGGGGCTGAACCGCCAAACGCAGTTGCATGGCGGTGGTGTCGTCCATGCGGGCCAGTTCATCCGGCGTGGGTTGCGTCTGGCCGATCACCAAATTTTGAATACTAAATGACCCTTCTTCGAGGGCGCTCAGGGTTTTGTCGGCGCTCAGGCTTTGTGCGCTGAGCAGGGCCATGGCGGCGTTTTGTGCGGCATTGAGGGGGGCATTTTGGCTGCCCAACGGGCCGCTTGCCGTGGGCGTCGCGCCCGGCGCAGCTTGCGCAGAAGCCAGTGCAGAGCCCGGGGGCGCGCCCAATGACCAGAGGGCAAAAAAGTCGTTCAGCGGCGGTGACACCATGGCCGTGCTGGCGGCATCGGTCGCCGCCGAGGGGCTGGCTTGTGGGCTTTGCGCCAGACCCGCCGGCGCTGATGAAAACCAGGCGGCCGGGCCAAACAAGGCCTGAATGGCGGTTTCGTTCAGACCTTGGTTGCGGGCAAACGCGGCCAGGCTGTCGTCACCCGGCATGGGGCTTGCTGGGGTGATGATCTCCAGTTGCATACCCGGTGTTTGGGCCGAAAACAGGGCCATTTCGGTTTTGCCTGAAGCCTCTGGGGCGGCAATATCTTGCCGCTCTTGGGGCGGAAGCAAACTCTGCAAGACGCCACTGAAGGCGTGACTGCCAGCGCCCGGGCCCGCACCGCTGGACGAGGGTTCGGTCCCCGTGGCGGGTGCTGACGCTGCAGAAAGCGGGTTGTTGGAGAGGGCAGAAAAGTCCATGAGTGGCCTGTGTGGTGTGAGATCAGGAAAAAAGAGTTGCCAAGGACCATGCAAGAAGTGTGACCGGACAACTCTTGCCGCTTGGGGGGATCTTGGGGGGGTGTCAGAACTTTTTGGCACAGAGATTGCTTTGAACCCTGTGTCGGCCCTTTTAAAGGGGCATTTTTCGGTTATTTACCCTCTTCAACCACGGACTCGCCCATGAGCACCCTGAATCTGTCAACGATTCGACAGCAAGCCGCCCGCATCGACCTGTCAGGCCTTGGCATTCCCGCCGTGGTCTTGCTGATCGTGGCGATGCTGGTTTTGCCCATGCCGGCGATTTTGTTGGATGTGTTTTTCACCTTCAACATCGCCATCAGCTTGGTCATCATCATGATCGCCATCGGCACCCGCAAGCCGTTGGAGTTTTCGTCCTTCCCCTCGGTCTTGCTGTTTGCAACCATGCTGCGCTTGGCCTTGAACGTGGCCTCGACCCGTGTGATTTTGGTGGATGGCCACGAAGGCCATGAGGCGGCGGGCAAGGTGGTGGCCGCTTTCGGTGAGTTTGTGATTGCCGGCAACTACTTTGTCGGTTTCATTATTTTCGCGATCTTGATGATCATCAACTTCATGGTGGTGACCAAGGGGGCAGGGCGGGTCTCTGAAGTGAACGCCCGTTTCACCTTGGATGCGATGCCTGGCAAGCAAATGTCCATCGACGCCGACTTGAACGCTGGTGTGATCGACCAAGAAACCGCCAAAAAGCGCCGTGAAGAGTTGGCGCAAGAGTCGGATTTCTTTGGCTCCATGGACGGTGCCTCTAAATTTGTCAGTGGCGACGCCATTGCGGGTTTGTTGATTTTGGTGATCAACTTGGTGGGCGGTTTGATCGTGGGCGTGGTCCAGCACGATTTGCCGTTGGCCGAAGCCGGCCGCATCTACACCTTGCTGACCATCGGCGATGGTCTGGTGGCCCAGATTCCTGCGCTCTTCTTGTCTTTGGCCACCGCCATCATCGTGACCCGTGTGACGACCTCGGAGAACATGACCGAGCAGGCCACTTCGCAGTTGTCCAACCCCTCGGCCTTGTTCATGGCCGGCGGTATTTTGGCCTTGTTGGGCTTGGTGCCCGGCATGCCTCATTTGGTGTTTTTGACATTGGCTTTGGCCTGTGCCGCGTTGGGCTGGCAAGTCATGAAGCGCCAGGGTGAGCCTGCGCGTGTGGGCGCCAATGGCGCGTCGGCTGCCGGCGCACCCGGCTCCAGCAGCGCCGCCGATGCCGAAGTGAAAGAATTGGATTGGGACGATGTCGACCAAGTGGACCTGATTGGTCTGGAGATTGGTTATGGCTTGATCCCCTTGGTCAACCCCGAGACCGGCGGTCAGTTGATGAACCGCGTCAAAGGGGTGCGTAAAAAATTGTCGGCCGAGTTGGGATTTTTGATCCAGCCGGTGCGCATTCGCGATGCCCTGAACATCGACCCCGACACCTACCACATCGTCTTGAAAGGCGTGGTGCGTGGCAAAGGCCAAGTCAAGGTGGGCCGCGAGTTGGCCATCAACCCTGGCCAGGTCTATGGCACGCTGGAAGGCCAGACCACCCGCGAGCCTGCTTTTGGCTTGGAAGCGGTGTGGATTGAACCCTCACAACGCGACCATGCCCGCGCCTTGGGCTACACGGTGGTGGACGCCAGCACTGCGGTGGCCACCCACTTGAACAAAGTGTTGCGCGAAAGCGCCGCCGATTTGCTGAGCCACGACGAAGTGCAGCAACTGATGGACAAATTGGCTGCCAAATCGCCCAAGTTGGTGGAAGACTTGGTGCCCGGCAAACTGTCTTTGGGCGTGCTGACCCGCGTGCTGCAAAACCTGTTGCAAGAGTCGGTCTCGATCCGCGACATGCGCTCGATTGCCGAAAGCCTGTCCGAAGCCGCCGGCCGCACACAAGACCCCGAAGCGTTGACCTCGATGGTGCGCCCCAAGCTGGGCCGCATGATCGTGCAAGGCCTGGTGGGCGAGCAAGACAACACCTTGTCGGTGATGACTTTGGACCCCGGTTTGGAGCAGCTGTTGCACAACGTGTTGCAGCAAAGCCCCGCCGGCCAGCCCATGGTGATGGAACCCGGATTGGCCGAGCGCTTGTTTGGCGCTTTGCGCAACGGCGCCCGCGCGGTGGAAGAACAAGGCCATGCTGCCGTCTTGGTGGTGTCGCCAACCATTCGACCTTGGTTGTCCAAAGCGGTTCGTTACCGCGTGAATGATTTGACCTTGTTGTCGTACAGCGAGATTCCGGATGACCAAAACGTCAAAGTGATCCACACCGTTCACGCCGAAACACGCTGATCCAACCCTTTGTATATAGACGCTTTTGAAACGAGCCCACCATGGAACTCAAACGCATTCTGGCCCGCGACACCCGCACTGCCACTGAAAAAGCCATCGCCTTGTACGGCCATGACGTTCTGATCGTTGCCAACCAGCGCGTGGGCGGACAGACCGAGTTGGTGCTGGCCATCGACATCGCACCGGAAGAAGTTCAGGTCGATGCGGCTGCCATGGCATCGCCCTCCGGCAAGTTTCAATCGCATTTGGACGCCTTGCTGCATCCGGCGGGGGCAGGGGCCTCGGTCAGTGCAGAAAAAACCACCGCTGCCGCCTTGGCACGCGCCGCCAGCAAACCCAGCACGACCGAACAAGACGACCGTGACCGCCTGCGCAGCCAAGAATTGGTGGCCCTGGTGCGAGAAGAGTTGGCCGACATGCGCCGCGAATTCCGCCTGAGCCAGCAAGCCATGCCCTGGCAAGACATGCTGCCCGTGGACGATGCCGTGAAACCCTTGATTCAGGCTTTGAATGCTTCGGGTGCACCGGTCATGTTGCGCACCTTGTTGCTCGATGGCCTGCGCGACCAAACCGATGTGCGTGCCGCGCGTCAGCAAATGCAAAAACAACTCACCCATGCCATCAGCCGCGACGCGGTGGACATGCCTCGCCGCGGCGTGCATGTGTTGGCCGGGGCTTCGGGCGCGGGCAAAACCCTGATGGCTGCCCGTTTGGCACAACAAGCGGCGCAAGAGTTGGGCAGTGAACAGGTGGCCTTGATCAGTTACCGCGACTTGCGCGCAGGCGCTTGGAGCCAAGTGCAAATTTTGGCGGCGCAAGCGGGGGTTGAAACTTTCCGCGCCACCGATGCGGCCACTTTGTCGGTGCTGTTGGCCGAGGTCAGCCATCGCCAGTTGGTCTTGATTGACACCGCCGGAGTCGAGATGGACCGGCATTTGCAAGAGATTCGTTCGGTCTGCCCCCAAGCGCAGCTGCATGCGGTGGTCTGCGCCGATGCGTCCGAAACCAGTTTGCGCCGCGTCTTGGCTCAGGCAGATTTGCGATTTAGCAGCCTGATGCTCAGCAAAATTGACGAATCTGGCACGCCATGGGCGCTGTTACAATTTTTGTGCAATGAGTCCCACGTCCCCGCCTTTTCGGTGGTCAGTCGGTCGGACCGAATCAATGAGCCTCTGATGCCGATAACCGCGCAAGAATTTGTCGACCAAGTGATGAACCTCAGTGGCTTGAACTCCTTGGCCGCTGAACCCGCCGCGCCCTTGCATGCGGTCCCCCGCATGACGGGTTGGATGCCAGGGTCTGCGCATGCTTAAGCCCTCTGTGACCGAAGTCATTGGCATTGCCAGCGGCAAGGGCGGCGTGGGTAAAACCACGGCCTCGGTCAATTTGGCGGTGGCTCTGCAAATGGCCGGCCACAAAGTCATGCTGTTTGACGCTGACTTGGGACTGGCCAACGCCCAAATTGCTTTGGGTTGCCGTTGCCCCTACAACTTGAGTCACTTTTTAAGTGGCGAAAAGACCTTGCAAGAGATCGTCACGACCACCCGTGCCGGCGTCAAGCTGGTGCCCGGCGCTTCGGGTTTGCAAGAAATGGCCGCTTTGGACGATTTGCAGGCGGCCCGCATCGTGCAGGCCTTCAGCGCCTTGGACGAGCAAATCGACTACCTGATCGTCGACATGGCTGCTGGCATTGCGCCCTCGGTGTTGACGTTTTTGCAGGCCACGCCCCGCCGTTTTGTGGTGGTGCGGGACGACCCGTCCTCGATTGCCGATGCATACGGCACCATCAAAGTCATGATGCAAGACTATGCTTTGGACGAGATTTACCTCTTGCCCAACGGCGTGCACAGCGTGCAAGAAGGCCAGCAACTGTATGAGCGCATCAACCAAGTGTGTGCCCGTTTTTTGGGGCATTCCATCAAGATGATCGGCTCGGTTGAGCAAGATGAATTGGTGCTGACGGCCCTCAAAAAATACCAATCGGTGCTTGAATTTGCCCCGAGTTCGGCCGCCGCGCGCGATTTTCGCCGTCTGGCCGAAGCCGTGCGAACGCTGCCGCCACTCGAAAACGCGTCGGGTGGCATGCAATTCTTTGTGGAAAGGCTGGTCCAATCTCGGACCTGAAGACCATGCCGCCGTCCACCCGTCTGTACCAAGAGGTGCAAAACAACAGCGAAGCCTTGGTCATGGCCCATTTGGGCATGGTCAAACGGGTGGCGTTGCACCTCAAAGTCAGGTTGCCCCCCTTTATGGAGGTGGACGAGCTGATCCAGGTGGGCATGATCGGTTTGCTGGAAGCGGCCCGGGCCTACGACCCGTCCAAAGGCATCGAATTTGAAAATTTTGCCCACAGCCGGGTGCGCGGCGCCATCTTGGACGAAGTGCGCCGGATGTCGTTTTTGCCCCGTTCGGCGGTGGCCATCAACAAATCGCACAACGAGGCCACCCATTCTTTGGCGGCCGAGTTGGGCCGCACGCCCACGCAGGCCGAGTTGGCCGAGCACATGGGCAAAGACATCGACGACTTCCACAAAGAGCGCACCCAAGCCAACCGCTTTGAAACCTATTCCATGGAAGTGGTGACCGACGAGGTCATGAGCCTGGCCGCAGACTCTTCCACTCAGCCAGAAGCCATCGTGGAGCACGAAGACTTCATGCAAGCCTTGGTCGAGGCCATCGGCGATTTGCCCGAGCGCGAGCAATTGTTGATGAATTTGTATTACGTGGAAGAGCTCAACCTCAAGGAAATTGGTGAAGTTTTGGGGGTCACCGAGTCCCGCGTGAGCCAGCTCATCACCGCCACCGTCAAGAAGTTGCGTGGCGTCTTGCAAATCTCGCCCAGCCAGCTGCGCAGGTAATTGCAAACCACTTGAGGCCGGGCGCTCAAGTTTTCCAAAATCCAGTCGATTCCTCCTGTGTCACAGATACATCAGGAGTTTTTGATCATGAGACTGAATTTCAAAGCCATGGAAAGCTACGCCGAGGGCAGCCGGACTTCACAGGCCGTGGTGGCTGACAAAGTGGAATTGATTCAGATGCTGTTTGACGGCCTGGTGGACAGCCTGTCAGAAGCCCGTGGTCACATTGAGCACCGCTCGATCGAAAAGAAGTCTCAGTGCCTGAACCGCGCCAGCCGCATCGTGATTGGCCTGAAAAGTGCTTTAGATTTTGAGCAAGGCGGCGAGTTGTCGCGCAATTTAGACGAACTTTACGATTACGTGATTCGTAAAATTTTGCACGTGAATATTCACAACGATTTGGCTGCTTTGCAAGAAATTCACGGTTTGATGTCGGAAATCCAACAAGCTTGGAAAAGCATGCCCGGTTTGATGCCAGCTCGCAATCCTGTGCAATCTCCCATTTTTAATGGTTTTGGCGCAGTACACTAAAGCTTGTTTTCATCGGGTGGACGTCAACCACAAGATGTTTTGAGTGGGCCGCACACGCAGGTGTTCGGCCCATTTGCCCGGTTGAATGGAGAAGTAGATGTTCACGATCATTGGCTTGGTGTTGCTCTTTATCTGTGTTTTCGGCGGCTACATCATGGCCGGCGGCAGCATGGCGCCCATCATCAAAGCGGCTCCGATTGAGACTTTCATTATTGTGGGCGCCGCGGTCAGTGCGATGCTGGTGGGCAACAGCATGGAGATTTTCAAAGGTGCTTTTGCCGGTATTGGCAAATGCTTCAAAGGTCCCCGCTACAAAAAAGACGACTACTTGAACACCATTTTTGTGGTGGCCAAGATCATGAAGGTGCTCAAAAGCGAGGGCGCCGTGGCCCTCGAATCGCACATTGAAAACCCCGAGGCCAGCGCTATTTTTGGTGAATATCCCGCTTTGCTCAAAGATCACGATTTGCTGCACCTGATCACCGACACCGTGCGCTTGATGGTGGTGTCCTCCAGCAACTTGAGCCCCTACGCCGTGGAAGAAGTGATGGACCAAGCCATCAAAACCCACCACCACAACGCCCTGAAACCCGCCGAAGCTTTGGCCGCCATGGCCGGTGCCTTGCCCGCGCTGGGGATTGTGGCTTGCGTGTTGGGTGTGGTGAAAACCATGGGCGCGATTGACCAGCCCCCGTCTGTGCTGGGTGCGCTGATTGGTGGCGCCTTGGTGGGCACGTTCTTGGGGGTGTTCTTTGCTTACGGTTTCGTGGAACCTTTGGCCGGTCGCCTCAAGCAGATCATTGACGATGAAGGCGAGATCTACAAAGTGGTGCGCCAAATCATCATTGCCACCATGCACGGCCACCCCATGCCCCTGATCATCGAGTCGGCGCGGGTGGGCATCAGCCACCACAACCAGCCGTCATTTGCCGAAGTCTTTGACGGGATGCGAGGCAAGTAAGCATGGCCGACAGCACGCCAGACGCCGCCAAGCCTGCGGAAGAAGCGCCGGCAGAGGCGCCGGCGCCGGTTGCGCCGATCATCATCAAGAAGATCATCGACGATGGTCACGGCGGTGCGCACGGCGGCGCTTGGAAAATTGCGCTGGCCGACATGATGACGGCCATGATGGCGTTCTTCTTGCTCATGTGGCTGTTGGGCTCGACCAACGAAACCCAGCGCAAAAGCATCGCCGATTATTTCAAGCCCACTTCCCACAGCAACGTGACCATGGGCAAACTGGCGGGCTCTGATGGCATGCTGGGCGGCAATTCGGTGATCGACCCCGAAGGCTTGCCCTTCAGTGCCAAACAAACCGCTTTGTTGGAGCGGGTGACGCCACGCTCTCAAGGCGGCCCGACCGAAAACGACCCAGCTCCCAACTCGACCGAGCGCAACAACCCCACCGATCCTTCCTCCATGTCCCAAGCGGAAAAGCAAAAGGTGAAGGAAGAAGTGGACCAAGCCAACTTCGAAAAACTGGAAAAAGAAGTCAAGGAACAGCTGGAGAAAAACCCCAAGCTGCAAAACCTGAAAGACCAGGTGAAGTTCGCGCGGGACAAAGACGGCTTGCGCATCGAGATCATCGACAAAGCCGACTTCGCCATGTTTGGCTTGGGCACCACCACCATGACGCCGCGCGCGCAAGCCTTGATCATGGAGGTGGCCAAGACGGTGCAAGCGCTCGACAACAAAGTGGCCATTCGCGGGCACACCGACAGCGTGGCGTTTGCCAACACCGACGGCCGCAACAACTGGTCTTTGTCGGCCGAGCGGGCCGAAGAGACGCGCAAGATCTTAGAAAGAACGGGCATCAAGCAAGACCGTTTTGCCAAAATTGAAGGGGTGGCCGACACGGCTCCCTACAATCCGAATGACCCGAAAGACCCGCGCAACCGCCGCATCAGCATCACGGTCATGAACCGAGAATGACCGCACGCTTGGCACACAAGGAGACACTATGAATCCGATCGAAGTCATGGTGACTTCCAATTTGCCAGCCGCATTCACCTCAGGTCTGCAAAAGCACTTCACGGTGCACCACCGCGAGCACATCCGCGACCCTGCCGTGCTGGCGCGCGTCAAGGCGCTGGTGTGCGCCGAACACCTCGCCTTGGGCCGCGAACTGATGGGCTTGTTGCCCCACTTGAAACTGATTTGCGTGTTGGGTGACGACGCCAGCTTGGTCGATGCCAAAGAGGCCCTGCAGCGCGGCATTGTGGTTTTGAAAACCCGCGACATACACAGCCAAGACATGGCCGATTTTGCGATGGGGTTATTGATCAACTCGGTGCGCCACCTGTCTGAATCAGAGCGCGTCTTGCGCAACGGCGATTGGGTCGATGGGCCCATTCCCGCCACGGGCCGTTTGCACGGACGCCGCATGGGCTTGGTGGGTTGGGGCTCGGTGAGCCGTGCCTTGGCCCAGCGTGCAAAAGGCTTTGGGATGTCGGTGGCCTATTGCGATGCCGAGCCCAGCGCCGACAGCGCTGCCGAGCACAACGCCACTTTTTATGCCCACACCCTGGAGCTTGCTCAGCACGTCGACTTTTTGCTCTTGACGCAGCACGCCGCCCTGAAAGCCTGCGGCGCGGTGGATGCCGCGGTGCTGCAGGCCTTGGGCCCCGAGGGTCACTTGGTGAACCTGTTGAATGGGGCCGATGTGTTGGACGAAGCGGCTCTGGCCGCGGCCTTGCAAGCGCGTCAATTGGGAGGCGCCGCCTTGGACGGCTTTGCCGAGCCGCCACGGGTGAGTCCGGTTTTGCGCCAAGCCAAGGGCGCGGTGCTGAGCCCCGGCATGGCGTGCAACACACAAGCCGCGGTGCAAGACGCATGTGACCAGGTGTTGTTGCAATTGAAGACCTTTTTTGCCCCCTCGGCCACTTGATGACTCTTTTTCGCACCGCCCTCGGGCCCATCGGCTCTGGCCGACTGTTTCATGGTTTGTCGCGCCTTGGCCGTGGGCCTGCCTTGGCCTGCAAAGGCCTCTCGGGCTTGGCTTTGCTGTGCGGCTTGACGGCTTGTGGCGATACCGACTTGGATTGGCGGCTGACGGCCGTTCCCCCAGTGGCGCTGAAATTGCCGGGCTTGGATCAGTTTGGCGACGAACCCATTTTGGCCCTCACTCCCGATATGGATCCGGTCACGAAACCGGCCTTCAAGCACGTGAAAAGAGATTTCTTTGAGTGCAAAGGCTTGCTCGGCGCTTGGTACCAAAAAATCATCGTGGCCGAAATCAATTTTCTGGCCAAGCAACACGAGTTGATGCAAATCGCCAACCCCGTGTGTTTGATCAGTGTCGACAAATCGGTGGGCTTGAATGGCGGCCGTTTCAAGGTCCACCTGTACATGGACATGGACGACCTGAAAGAGTGTGAAATGAATTTGCGTTGCAAATGGGCGCGCAATGTCGGCTTGGTCTTGAAAAACAAGGCGGTCTACCGCTCGTATTTCTTGTCAGACTTTAAGAACGACAAGTACTACCAACACTGCGTCTCACCCGAGAGCCAGTGGTATGCCCGCACCACGTGCTACACCATGCAGTGATGGCCCAATGGCGATGGGCCTCACCGCCGGCTTATAGAAGGTAAGTGCCGCTGAGTGTGCGCACCTCGCCACCTGTGCCAATTTTGAAGCGGGCGATGCCGGCGCTGCGTTGGGTATTGACGCCGCCCAAATCCAGCTGGCGAACCCCCCGTTCCTTGAGCGCTTGAATCGCGTCCCACAGCAACAAGTTGTGGGCGTTGTGTTGTCGCCCCTCGTCATTCGACCACCCCACTTGGTAAGTGGCCGATGCCCCATGGATCAAAAACAGCATGCCCGCCACCCGGTCTTGGTTCAGGTCGGCCCGCACGCCAAAGACATTTTTCGCGGGGCTTTTGCGCGATTGCGCATAGGGTTCAAAAAATGGAATCGGCAATCCCGCCAAGCCGCGTGTTTCGCGTTGCGACTGTTCGTGGTCAAGCAACCACCGGTACTGGCCAAATTTCAGGCCCGTGCGTTGCACTTTGAGGGCTGAGTTTTCAGCGGCAACCAGACGGTTTCGCCACTTCGCCTCGAAACCCAAGCGCAGCGCCTCCAGGTCTTGCGACAAATCCAACACCACCGTGCTGTAGGGGGTCATGACACGCCGCCAAAACGGCAAGCCCACCGCTTGCGCTTGGCTTTCTTCCGGGGTGACCAACATCCAACGCAGGCCCTTCAGGGGCAAGGTTTTTTTCATCAAACGGTAAACCGCTTGTTTTTGCTCGGGGAGGAGGGGTTGCAACCACACGGGACCGCGCGAACAAAGTGCGATGGCCGCCCAATTTCCCCAGCGTCTGACGATAAACTGTGCCTGCGCGACCCGCACACCGTTGTCCAGCACGCTCGCCCTCAACACCGGAACGCCCAGCATTTTCATGGTGGAACCGTAAGCCCAGTCTTGTTGCAGGGCCCCGGCATGCAAGGCGTGCTGCTGGTCCCACTCTGCGGGGTCGATGTCGTTCCAGATCACATTCATGGTGTTCATTTCAGAAAGCTTGGCTCGTGAAAATGCATTTTCCCAAATTCAGGTCCACACAAACCATCATGTCATACCGATTGCCAGAGTCGCGCCCCACCGTTTTTGCGGCGCTCTGGTTGATGGCCTATCTGGGCGCGCCTTTGTTGTTGATCGGGCTGTTACTGGATGTGCTGTTCCAGTGGGCGACGGGCGTGTGTGTGGGGGTGTGGTGTTGGTTTTAAAGGGCTGCGGCCAAGCGGCTATCGCTGCCCGCCGCGCCGTGCCGCATTAACGGTGAAACCATCGGGTGCATCAGCGGGTAAATCTCCCCGTGCATCACCGGGTGCATCATCCGTTGCATTGAGGGGCAACGTTAATTGCTAATTGTGATTTTTATGATGATTGACTTGGTAAAATCGACACATTCTTGATCACCCTTGGCCTGTCACAAGGCTCTTTTCGGCGGTCAATTTCTGTCCTCACACGGCCTGTCTGATCCTCACCGATTCCCACAATGACCACAATTCTCATCGTTGAAGATGAAGACCTTTTGCGCGAAGGTGTTCAAGAGTTTCTTGAAATGAATGACTTCACGGTGGTGGGGGCGGGTGATGGCGTCGAAGCTTTGCAATGGCTGCAAGAAACCCCGATTGATTTGGTGGTCACCGATTTGGTGATGCCAAAGTTGGATGGTGTGGATTTTGTCGCCAAGCTGCGTCAAAGCCATCCCAATTTGCCCGTGATCGTGGTCTCGGGCAGCAGCAACTCGGTGATTGCCCGCTACGGTTTGAAGTCCATTGAGATTCCCGGCGCCAACGCCAGCATTCCCAAACCTTTCCGCAGCGCGGACTTGTTGGCCAAAATCAAAGAGCTTTTGCCCAACGCCTGAGACCCGGCGAATTGGCCTGCCCGACAGGAATCGAACCTGTGACCCACAGCTTAGAAGGCTGTTGCTCTATCCAACTGAGCTACGGGCAGATCTGAGAAACAAAAAAGGCCCTTCAGGGCCTTTTTTTGTGGGGTGCGCTATGAAAGCGCTGGCTTGAATGACCGCTGGCGTGATTCAAAAAAATGGTCGGAGCGGCGGGATTCGAACTCGCGACCCTCTGCTCCCAAAGCAGATGCGCTACCAGGCTGCGCTACGCTCCGACTGCCAATATTCTAACCCTCAAAAAGGCCTTTCTGGACGCGCCCGACAAAAAAGTCAGGCGCTCCAACCCGGTTGAGGCCGATTTTGGGGGCCCTTCAGCAGCCGCGGGTGACGGGCATTTGAATCTCGCCCGGCATGGCCAAGTGTTTGGCCAACTCGAGTTTGGCCAGCGAGTTGCGGTGCACCTCGTCCGGGCCATCGGCCAAGCGCAAGGTGCGCTGGTGCGCGTAGGCATAGGCCAGTGGAAAGTCTTGCGACACCCCGCCGCCGCCATGCGCCTGGATCGCCCAGTCGATGATTTGACAGGCCATTTGGGGCGCCACGATCTTGATCATGGCGATCTCGGCCTTGGCCACTTTGTTGCCCACGGTGTCCATCATGTAGGCCGCCTTGAGGGTCAACAAGCGCGCTTGCTCAATCATGCAACGCGACTCGGCGATGCGTTCTTGCCAAACGGTTTGGCGTGCCACTTCGCGGCCAAAGGCCACGCGGGTGTTCAGGCGCTGGCACATCAATTCCAAGGCGCGCTCGGCGATGCCGATGGTGCGCATGCAGTGGTGAATGCGGCCAGGGCCCAAGCGACCTTGCGCGATTTCAAAGCCACGGCCTTCGCCCAACAAAATGTTGTCCACCGGTACACGCACATTTTTCAGCGTGACTTCCATGTGGCCATGCGGGGCGTCGTCGTAGCCAAACACCGACAAGGCGCGCACCACGGTGATGCCGGGCGCGTTGGCGGGCACCACAATCATCGATTGCTGTTCGTGGCGTCCGGCATCGGGATTGGTTTTGCCCATCACGATGTACACCGCGCAGCGGGGGTCGCCTGCACCTGAAGACCACCACTTGCGGCCGTTGATGACGTAGTGGTCGCCGTCGCGTCGAATCTCGCATTCGATGTTGGTGGCATCGGACGAAGCCACATCGGGCTCGGTCATGAGGAAGGCCGAGCGGATTTCGCCGCGCAACAAGGGCTCGAGCCACTCGTCTTTCAGGCTTTCGCTGGCATAGCGCTCCAGCGTTTCCATATTGCCCGTGTCAGGGGCCGAGCAGTTGAAGATTTCGGCGGCAAAAGGCACACGTCCCATGATTTCGCACAGTGGCGCGTACTCGAGGTTCGACAAGCCTTGGGGCGCGCGCTTCGAGCGCGGCAAAAACAAATT
Source organism: Comamonadaceae bacterium (assembly GCA_027488255.1). GTDB lineage: Bacteria > Pseudomonadota > Gammaproteobacteria > Burkholderiales > Burkholderiaceae_C > Limnohabitans_A. The sequence goes on from JAIYBZ010000035.1 coordinate 131,641, forward strand.
CCACAAGCCGGCCGCTTGGGCTTTGGGTTTGAGTTCTTCGACAATTTGGGTCGGCACCCAGGCATTGCCTTTGGCCCGGTTGGCGGCAATTTCTTCAAAAAATCGGGCCTCATTGGGGTAAATGTGCTCGTCCATGAAGGCCAACAAGCGGGTTTGCATGTCCTTGACCTTGGGGCTGTATTCAAAATCCATGGTCTTTCTCCTGGGGTGGTTTTCGGTGCGGGTTGAATCGGGTCAGGCTTGGCAGGCAAAGCGCCACGCCAGTTCGGCCATGGGACGGGCGCCAGCGCCAGAGGCTTTGGCTTGTTCGCTGGAGGCGGTACCGTCTTCCACGCGTTTGGCGATGCCTTGCAAAATCGCGGCAATGCGAAACATGTTGTAGGCCAGATAAAAATTCCAGTCTTGCGCCAAAGCTTCAGGCGTGGTGAAGCCCGTGCGCTCGCAATAGCGGCGGATGTAGTCGGCCTCTGACGGGATGCCCAAAGCAGGCAAATCGAGTCCGCCAATGCCTCTGAACGTGCCGGGGCTGATGTGCCAAGCCATGCAGTGGTAGCTGAAGTCCGCCAAGGGATGGCCCAAGGTCGACAGCTCCCAATCGAGCACCGCCAAGACGCGCGCCTCGCTCGGGTGAAACATCAGGTTATCGAGGCGGTAGTCGCCGTGCACGATGCTCACCAAGCGGTCGTCTTGGGCGCTGGCCGGGATGTTTTTGGGCAACCACGCGATCAGTTGGTCCATCTCGGCAATGGGTTGGGTGACCGAGGCCGCGTATTGTTTGCTCCAGCGACCAATTTGTCGCTCGATGTAGTTGCCCGGTTTGCCGTATTGGCTCAAGCCTTGCGCCGCGACATTGACGGTGTGCAAGGCCGCCATGACGCGGTTCATCTCGTCATAAATCGCGCCGCGTTCTGCCGGGCTAGAGCCCGGCAAAGACTGGTCCCACAGCACGCGGCCTGGGACAAACTCCATCACGTAAAAGGCCCGGCCAATGACCGACTCGTCTTCGCACAGCACGTGCATTTGCGCCACGGGCACATCGGTGCCATGCAGGCCGTTCATCACAGCAAATTCACGTTCAATCGCATGCGCTGAGGGCAGCAGTTTGGCAACCGGCCCGGGCTTGGCACGCATCACATACTGGCGCGAGGGCGTGATGAGTTTGTAGGTCGGGTTGGACTGCCCGCCCTTGAACATCTCGACGCTCAAGGGGCCGGCAAAGCCGGGCAATTGGGCAGTGAGCCACTGCGCCAAAGCGGCCGTGTCAAAGGCATGGGTGCCGCTGACCGGTCGGGTGCCTACAAAATGATCGAATGAAGTCATAGGGCACCTGTTGCTGCGACATGCCGCAGCGCTTGAAAGCCCGAGGGCTTCAGTTGTCGGCGTTCACGATTTGCAACAAACCGTCCCGGTCCAACACCACCAAACCACCGGGTTCGATCCGGATGATGTGCTCGCGCTCCATTTGCTTGAGCTCTTGGTTGACGCGTTGGCGCGAGGCCCCCAGCAATTGCGCCAGTTCCTCTTGCGCCAATTGCAAACTGATGCGCACCGCTTTGGCGTCCGACAAACTCGGCACGCCATAACTGCGCAACAGGTGGTTGAGCTGTTTGGCCAGCCGCGCCCGCAAGGGCAGGGTGTTGAGGTCCTCGACCAAACCGTAGAGTTGGCGAATGCGCCGCGATTGCAAGCGCAACATGGCCTCGTAAAACTCGACGTGTTGGGACAAGATTTTTTTGAAGTCGGCTTTGGCCACATTCAGTGTGGTGGTGTCGCCGTGTGCATAGCAATCGTGGGTGCGCCGATCCCCGTCGAAGATCGAGACGTCGCCAAACCAGATGCCCGGCTCGACATAGGTCAGCGTGATCTGTTTGCCCGAAACCGAGGTCGAGCTGACGCGCACCGCGCCCTTGGCGCAGGCAATCCATTGCTCGGGTGGGTCGCCCCGTGCCGCCAGCATGTCGCCGTCTTTGTGACGTTTGACGTAAGCGCATCGCAGTATGTCGTGCCGAAGTGAAGGTGAAAGGCTAGAAAACCAGCGACCACTGTTGATCGCTTCTCTTTCTTCCATTGTCAGAATGGGTTCGTCCATGGGCTGTCTTTTCAGTGACTGGTGATGGGTTTTTTGTCGCCTGCGGGACCAGGCGTTTATTCGTATTGCGGCGTTTGCTTGTTCAAAAATGCCGCAATGCCAATGCCGGCGTTGGCGTGGTGTAAGTTTTTCACAAAGTGATCGCGCTCGCGGGCGAGTTGCGTGGTCAAAGCACTGCCATCGGCATCGGCCAACAATTCTTTGATGCTGGCCAAAGCGTTGGGTGCACGCGCATTCAAAAATGCGGCCAGTTTGAGGGCCTCGTTCAAGGCTTGCGCGGGCTCGGTGAGGCGATTGACCACGCCCAAGGCGTGCAGGCGCTCGGCGCCCATGCGTTCACCACACATGAGCATTTCGGTGGCCAATTGGCGCGGTACGGCGCGCGACAAACTCCAACTGCCACCGCCATCGGGCGACAAGGCAATGCCACTGTAGGCCATGACAAAGACGCTGTTGCGCGCCGCCACAATCATGTCGCAGGCCAAGGCCAAAGAAAAACCAGCACCCGCTGCGGGCCCTTCGACGGCGGCAATCACCGGCTTGGGAAAGGTGCGTATGGCTTCGATCCAATTGTGCAAACCTTCGATGCTTTGGGCTTGGTGTTCTGGTGGCAACTGGCGGTTGTTTTGCAAGCGCTGCAAATTGCCGCCCGCACTGAAAATGCCGTGTTCTCCAGTGATGACCACACTGCGCACCTCGGCGCTGGACTCGGCCACATTCAGGGCCTCAACCCCGGCCGCATACATCTCGGGCCCTAGGGCATTGCGAAACTCGGGGTTGCTGAGGGTCAGAACCAAAGTCTGGCCTTCGCTGCTGCTGAGCAATTGGGCGGTCATGTCAGGTCTTTCGCGGGCAAGGGATCAGTCTTCGGTGTGCATCAGCGACAAACCAATGGCACCGCGGCGGCGCAGCCATGGGCTGGGGCGGTAACGCATGTCGCCATAAACAGTTTGCAAGTTGAACAGCACTTCCAGCACGCTGTCGGGGCCCAATCGGTTGCCCATGGCCAGCGGTCCCATGGGGTAGGCCAAGCCCAGCATGACGGCGGTTTCCAAGTCTTGTGGTGTGCAGATGCGTTGTTGGCAAATGTCAGACGCAATGTTGACGATGGTGGCCACCACGCGCTGCGTGACAAAGCCGCCACTGTCGCGAATCACCGAGACCGCTTTGCCATCGCGCGCAAACAAGGCGTGTGCGGCATCGCGCATGTCGCTGCGGGTGGCGGGGTTGGTCGCCAAGACGCGGCGCTTGGTCGAGGCATCGTCGAACAGCATGTCGATGCCCACGGTGCGCGCCGGGTCCAAGCGCTCCACCACGGCCACTGTGGTGACGTCAAAACCCAAAGGGGCCACCAAGGTCAAGGCTTCCGGAGATGGCGAAGCCCCGGTTTCGATTTTTGCGCCCAAGTCTTTCAGCAATTGCAACAGCGGCATCCGGCGCGCGGCACGCGGCGAGACCCAGACGGGCGGCATGTTTTCGACCGTGGGCACAGGCGGCTCGTCGGGCACGTGGGCTTTGCCGTCGGTGTATTTGTAAAAACCTTCGCCGACTTTTTTGCCCACCACACCGCCGGCCAGTCGCTGCGCCGTGATGACATTGGGGCGGTAGCGGGGCTCTTCGTAATACTGGTGGTAAATGGCCTCGATGACATGGTGCGACACATCCAAGGCGGTCAAGTCAAACAACTCGAAGGGGCCCAATTTGAAGCCCACTTGGTCACGCAAAATGCGGTCCACCGTGGCGAAGTCGGCCACGCCTTCGCTCACGATGCGCAAGGCCTCGGTGCTGTAGCCCCGGCCGGCGTGGTTGACGATGAAGCCAGGCGTGTCTTGTGCCTGCACCGGGGTGTGGCCCATTTGGCGCGCAAACTCGGACAGGCGCTGGCATACGGCAGGGTCGGTTTTGAGGCCCGCAATGACCTCGACCACTTTCATCAAGGGCACGGGGTTGAAGAAGTGGTAGCCCGCAAATTGGGCGGGGCGCTGCAAGGCGGCGGCAATGGCGGTGACCGACAACGACGAGGTGTTGGTGACCAAAATGGCGCTCGGGGACAGCACTTTTTCGAGCTCGCTGAACAGGCTTTTCTTGATGTCCAGTTTTTCCACAATGGCTTCCACCACCAATTCGCATTCGGCCAAGTCGGTCAGGCTGGCCGCTGCGTGCAGTCGGGCTTTGTGGTCGGCCACGGCTTCGGGTGCGAGTCGGCCTTTTTCTTTTAGTTTGTCCCACTGTTGAAAGACCGCTTCTTGGGCTTTGGCGACGGCTTCGGCTTGGGTGTCGTAGAGCCACACGTGGCTGCCGGCTTGCGCGGCGATTTGGGCAATGCCACGGCCCATGGCGCCGGCACCAATGATGGCGACTTTAGAAAATGCGAGTGTCATGCTGGATAAGTCAATAAACAGGGGAATGAGCGTCAGCGGAAAAATCAGCGGCGCACTTGCAAGGCGCCGGGATTGACGATGTTGGTGGGCGTGCCCTTGATGAAATTGACAACGTTGTCAAAAGCGGCGCCGAAATAGAGTTCGTAGTTGTCTCTTTCGACATAGCCAATGTGGGGCGTGCAGATGCAGTTTTCCAGCCGCAACAAGGCCGAGCCCTGCAAAATGGGCTCGGACTCAAACACGTCCACCGCCGCCAAACCAGGACGACCGCGGTTCAGTGCGCCAATCAAAGCGTTGGGCTCGATCAGTTCAGCGCGTGAGGTGTTGACGAACAAAGCGGTGGGTTTCATCAAACCCAGATCTTCGCCGGTGACGATGCCGCGGGTGGCATCGTTGAAGCGCAAGTGCAGCGACAACACATCGGCCTCGGCAAAAAAAGCACTGCGACTGGCGGCAGCACGGTAACCGTCTTGAGTGGCTTTGGTGCGCGACTCGTCGCTGCCCCAAATCACGACATCCATGCCAAAGGCTTTGCCGTAGCCGGCCACCAGTTGGCCAATTTTTCCGTAGCCCCATATGCCCAAAATGCGGCCTTTGAGCACGGTGCCCAAACCGAAGTTGGCGGGCATCGAGCTGGCTTTCAAGCCCGACTGCTGCCACGCGCCGTGTTTCAGGTTGCCGATGTATTGCGGCAAGCGACGCGCTGCCGCCATGATCAAGGCCCAAGTGAGCTCGGCCGGGGCCACTGGGGAACCCACACCCTCTGCCACTGCGACGCCCCGTTCGGTGCAGGCTGCGAGATCAATGTGGCTGCCCATGCGCCCGGTTTGCGCAATCAACTTGAGGCGCGGTAATTTTTCGATGATGGCGCGCGTCAGATGGGTGCGCTCACGGATCAGCACCAAAATATCTGCGTCTTTCAGGCGCACAGACAACTGCCCCATGCCCTTCACGGTGTTGGTGTAGACCTTGGCGGGATAGCTTTCGAGTTTGACTGCGCAGTCGAGCTTGCGAACTGCATCTTGGTAGTCGTCAAGGATCACAATGTTCATCCCTCCATTGTGCCTTGACGAAGCGCCTCATTGGAGGCGCAGGGGGTGCAATTCAGCTCAAACGCGAGACTGTGCCGCCTCGAGGGCGGCCAGGCGGTCAAGTTCGGCGCAGACATCGGCCATGCGACCTGAAATGACCATGCGGCCGGCCCCTTTGACCCGCGTGTCACCTTCGCTGACCCGCAAGACGCGCAGCGCGGGCACGGCTGGTGTGGCCGGGTTGCGGTGCGGCAAAGGAGCGGTTTTCAGGGCTTGAGGAATACAAGCAGGGCGGCGGGTGGTCCAGACCGGTCTCAAATTGGCATTGGAGCGCGTGGTCTTGACCACCTTGGCGGCGGGACGGGTGATTTGGGCGAGGCCTTGAAAAAGACCCGAAAAAGCAAGCAGAGCGATTCCCATGTGAAACCTTTCAAAAGCATGGAGGTTGGACACAGGCAGGATTGCAGTGAAGGCTTGCTGTACCAGGGCTGATGGCCATTGGCCTTCAGCGCCCGCCACCTGGCGCAGCAAGCGGTGAATTACATCAACAGGGTGTTCCGGATCAGACCGACCGCCAAGCCTTCGATGTCGAAGGGCTCTTCGGGGTTGACCACAATGGTTTGGTAATCGGGGTTTTCGGGCAGCAACTCGATGCCACTGGCCGTTTTGCGCAAACGCTTGACGGTGACCTCGTCGCCCAAACGTGCCACCACGATTTGGCCGTTGCGAACGTCTTTGGTGGCTTTGACGGCCAGCAAGTCGCCGTCCATGATGCCGGCGTCGCGCATGGACATGCCGCGAACCCGCAACAAGTAATCGGGTTGTTCGCTGAACAAGGTGCTTTCGACTTGGTAGGTTTTGTCCACGTGCTCTTGCGCCAAAATAGGCGAGCCTGCCGCCACGCGGCCGACCAGTGGCAAACTCAGCTGGCCAAGACCGGGCAAGGTGAGGCTAAACAGGTCAGAGGGTGCTCGCAGGGTGCTGCGCGTCCCGCCCTTTAAGCGGATGCCGCGTGACGTACCGCTGACCAGTTCGATGGCGCCTTTGCGGGCCAAGGCCTTGAGGTGTTCCTCTGCGGCATTGGCTGACTTGAAGCCCAAAACGCTGGCGATTTCTGCACGCGTGGGGGGCGCACCGGTGTTGGCGATGGTGGTCTGGATGAGTTCCAGAATTTCTTGCTGCCGAGCGGTCAGTTTGGGGCTGTCAATCATGGCGAGGTCCTTTGAAGGCACTGGATGAACTGTTTTTCTATCCAGTGACTGTATTTTTAACCAGTTTTCAAGGTTGTGCAAGCGGTGGACACAAAAAAATTGCAAAAAATCGTGGTTTTGGGCACAGGCGGCACCATTGCCGGCACGGCTGCCCGGGCGGAAGACCTCACCGGATACACCGCGGGGCAACTCGGGGTGCAGCTTTTGTTGAGTGGCGTGCCAGGCTTGTCAGAGACCTTGCAAGGCGATGAGCTGGTGAGTGAGCAAGTGGCTCAACTGGACAGCAAAGACATGGACCACGCCACGTGGCAAGCCTTGGCCTTGCGCTCCGCACATTGGCTCGGCCAGTCCGATGTGCGGGCTGTGGTCATCACGCATGGCACCGACACCTTGGAAGAAACCGCTTGGTTTTTGCAACAGGTCTTGCACACCGACAAGCCGGTGGTATTGACCTGCGCCATGCGGCCCGCCACAGCCCTGGCGCCCGACGGGCCACAAAATTTGCGCGACGCTTTGGCGGTGGCACGAGACCCTCGAGCGGTGGGCGTGCTGGCGGTGTGTGCCGGGCAAATCCACACGGCACAGCGTGTGCAAAAGGTGCATCCCTACCGTTTAGAGGCCTTCAGCTCAGGTGAGTTTGGGCCGCAAGGCTGGATCGAACAAGGCCAAGTGCGTTGGGCCGAAAGCCCCACGCGCTCTGCCGAGCAGGGCCATGCGCATCACGCCTTGGGTGTGCCCAGTGCCAATTGGCCCTGGGTGGCGGTGCTGCACAGCCACGCCGGTGTTGAGGCCCGACAAATTGACGCGTGGGTGCAGGCAGGGCTGAAAGGCTTGGTCGTGGCGGGCACCGGCAACGGCACGGTCCATCAGGGCCTGATGTCGGCCTTGTTGGCCGCACAGGCCCAAGGTGTTGCGGTGCGCTTGACGACACGCTGCGCCGAAGGGGCCTTGGTAGGACCTGTGGCCGCTTTTCAGGCCGCGGCCTTGGGGCTCAACGCCTACAAGGCCCGGGTGAGTTTGCTGTTAGAGCTGATTGCGCCGGGCCATCACTGAGCCAGAGCGGCAAATGCGCGGGCCGTGATGTCTTCTACGCTGCCCGTGCCGCTGATGGCGCGGTACTTGGGGGCGGCGGCGGCATCGTTTTTGGCCCAGTTGGCGTAATAGTCCACCAGTGGGCGGGTTTGCGCGCTGTACACATCCAGGCGTTTTTTGACGGTTTCTTCTTGGTCGTCTGCGCGCTGCACCAGCGGTTCGCCCGTCACATCGTCCACGCCGGCCACTTTGGGCGGGTTGAACTTGACGTGGTACGTGCGGCCCGAGGCCGGGTGTGAGCGGCGACCGCTCATGCGTTCAATGATGGCGTCGAAGGGCACATCGATTTCCAACACGTAGTCCAATTTCACGCCGGCGGCCTTCATGGCGTCGGCTTGGGGAATGGTGCGGGGGAAGCCGTCGAACAAAAAGCCATTCGCGCAATCGGCTTGGGCGATGCGTTCTTTCACCAAATTGATGATCAAGTCATCGCTCACCAGACCCCCAGATTCCATGACGGCTTTGGCTTGCAAACCCAGCGGCGTGCCCGCCTTGACTGCCGCGCGCAACATGTCACCCGTGGAGATTTGGGGAATGTTGTATTTCTGGCAAATGAAAGTGGCTTGTGTGCCCTTGCCAGCGCCAGGGGCGCCCAACAAAATGAGTTTCATGGGAAGGTCCTTATTGTTTGTAATCGGTGATGCCACAAATTCACAAAAAACTCTGGGGCATGTTTATTTTGAGAATATCACGCCAGTCTCAAAGTTGCCTTACGGACCCCCAAGCCGGGCGTGCGCTCTGCCTTGCACCAATTGCCTGACCCGTGACAGGTCTTCGGGGGTGTCCACGCCCGTACCAGGCGCTTCGGCGCTCACGTGCACGGCAATGCGGTGACCTTGCCAAAGGGCCCTCAGTTGTTCCAACGATTCGAGGACTTCGATGGGCGCGGGCGGCAGCTGCGGGAACTGTGTCAAAAAGCCCGCCCGATAGCCATAAATGCCAATGTGGCGCAGGGGGGGCGGCTCGGGTAAAGCCCTGAAGCCGTTTGCCGACTGGCCATCGCGCCACCAAGGAATGGGTGCACGGCTGAAATACAAGGCCATTTGCCGGGCATCCATCACCACTTTGACCACATTGGGATTGGTGAACTCTTCCAGCGTGGCGATGGGGTGTGCGGCTGTGCTCATGCTGGCATCGGGCCGCTCGGTCAGCACGCGGGCCACTGCGTTGATGAGGTCGGGGGCGATCAGGGGCTCGTCACCTTGCACATTGACCACCACTGCTTCGGGTGCGAGCTGGAGCAACTGGCAGGCCTCGGCCAGTCGGTCGCTGCCACTCAGATGGTCTTTTCGAGTCAGCAGGGCTTGGACGCCATGCTGCTTACAGGTCGCCACAATCAGTGCATCGTCTGCGGCCACCACCACGCGCTGTGCCTGCGACTGCAGGGCGCGTTGGGCCACGCGCACCACCATGGGCAAGCCCGCAATGTCGGCCAAAGGCTTGTTGGGCAGCCGGCTGGAGGCCAGTCGGGCCGGAATGATGACGGTGAACCCGTCTGGGGTCAGGGACTGGGGCATGTGCAGGGCTCAGATCGCGGGGCGCAACACTCAGAGCGGGGGGCGCAGCGCAGCGAGGCGCTCAATTTCTTCGTCGCTCAAGAGGCGCGCTTCGTTTTCCAACAAGATCGGAATGCCTTTGCGGATCGGATAGGCCAGCCGGGCGCTGCGCGACAGCAGTTCTTGCTGCTCGCGGTCGTAGTCGAGGGGGCCTTTGGTGACGGGGCACACCAGCAATTCAAGCAATTTATTGTCCATGCCCGCCATGATACCGGCACCGCACCAGCATCGGCATGGGCTGGGGGGCCGCCTCAGGGCTTGAGCGCTTGCGGGATGCGTGCCTCTAAATCCGTCCAAAAACGGGCCTCGGGCGCCAGCAACAAGGGCACCGCCAGAGCGCCGGGTTCGTGCGGCCAGAGTTTGGCGGCGTCTTTTTCGGTGCACAGCCAGGTGAGCTCAGGTCGGGCGGTCCAATCCGCAAAATCGTGGTGGTCGGGCAGGGCGTGCGTGCTGGCCAAAGGCCAGCCCGCCTGCCGAAGCATGTCAAAGAATGCCTCCGGACGCGCAAGCCCCGCAACGGCATGCAGGGGTCGTGGGGCCAAGGTGCTGAGGGCCACGCGTTGGCCGTGTCGGTCCACGGCATGGTCTGCGAGTTGGCGGGTGGCGTGGTACTCCGTGGGGTTGCCCGAAGTTGTGCGTTCCGTGCTGCCCAGGGACTGGTTATTCGTGTCTTGGGCTTCATGGCCTGCATGTGGTGCATGGTGTGAGCCTGGCGCGGTGTGCAGCACCGCATCAACAGGGCGCGGCCAAGGCTCGCGCAAAGGGCCTGCGGGCAACGGCCATCCGTTGCCAATGCCGCGTTCGTCCATCACGCAAATTTCGAGGTCGCGTGCCAAAGCCAGGTGCTGCAGACCATCGTCACAAATCAAGATTTGCACCTCCGGGTGCGCGCCAAGCAAGGCCAACGCCGCATCGGCTCTTTGCCGGGCGACCCACACCGGCACACCGGTTGTTTGGTGGATGAGCAAGGGTTCATCGCCCACCTCGGTCGGCAAGCTGTCGTGCAATACCGCGCGGGTGTCTTGGGTTGTGCGGCCATAACCGCGCGAAATCACCCCGACCCGAAAGCCTTTGCTTTTGAGGTGCTGCACGATGGCCATGGTGACGGGGGTTTTGCCCGCCCCACCAGCCACCACATTGCCCACCACGATGACCCAAGCCGGAACTCGGCGGGTTTTGAAAAGCCCTGCGGCATATGCCCAGCGGCGCAGCACGACCAGCGTGGCATAGACCCCCGCCAGTGGCAACAGGCACACCGCCAAGAGCCCGCGCTTTTGCCAGGCGCGGGGCAAATGGACTCGAAGCCAATCGAACAGGCGCATCTGCATCACGATCCGGCTGGCAAGGCCGATTGGGCCTCAAAGGTGATGCGCGACAAACCGCTGCGGCGTGCCGCTTCCATCGCGTGGATGACGGATTGGTGTTGCGCGGCGGCATCTGCGCGGATGATCAGCAAGCTCTCTTTTTGCGCCAGTGGGCTCAAGACGGCCACTAAGGACGCCATCGAGCTGCCGCCCACAGGCGACTGGTTGACACTGAATTGGCCTTGTGCCGTGATGGTCAACACAATTTGTAGGGGCCGTGGGGTGCTGGCGGTGGTCTCTGCTTGCGGCAATTGGATGGGCAATTCGGTCAGGCGCGACCAAGAGGTGGTGAGCATCAAAAAGACCATCACCACCAACAAAACGTCGATGAACGGGACCAGATTGATCTCGGGTTCGGGCGAGGGTTGACGCGGTTTGAAGTTCACATGCCGCCTTTATTTGCGCTGGCCCATCAACTGGCGGGCAAAAGACTCAGCGGTGACTTCCATGGCCAGCACCTGACGGTCGACCACGCTGCGAAAGTAACGCCAGAACATCAATGCGGGAATGGCCACCATCAAACCGAAAGCGGTGTTGTAAAGCGCCACTGAGATACCGTGCGCCAACAAGGCCGGCTGTTTTTGGCTGGCCGTGTGGGCCGCAAAAATGTCGATCATGCCGACCACGGTGCCCAACAAACCCAGCAGCGGTGCGGCAGAGGCAATGGTGGCCAGGGCGGGCAAGTAGCGCTCGAGTCTTTGGGCGGCCACTCGGCCTGCCATTTGCATCTCGGCTTGCACCTCGTCCGCCGAGGCGTTGGGTTTGTTGTGCAGGCAACGCAGTCCACTGGCCAAGACCGGGCCAATGGCGCCGGCATGCTCAAGTGTTTGAACCATGTCGGGCAAGGGCACGCCACGTTGCATGGCATCTAGGCTTTGCTGCAGGATGTTGTGCGGAATGACCTTGGTCGATTGCAACTGAACGGCGCGTTCCAAGATCAAGGCCAGGGCCGCAATTGAGCACAGAATCAAAGGCCAAATGGGCCAACCTGCGGCTTGTATGATGGACAGCAAAAGTGACTTTCAAGTGGGGCGGACAACTTCGGGCTTGATTATCGGTGAACCCCAAGCCGGGCCGCAATCGAGTCAGCCGGCCCCCTGCTGAGCGGTCTTGTTTCTGTGGATAACTTTGTGAAGAACTTTGTTGCCTCGCGTTTTTCGCATACTGAGGTATCTAGCTCTGGGCCAAAATTCATCCGGTCATTTTTAAAATTGTCAACAAAATCAATGACTTGCAAGTTTTCTCCTTTTTCTCTCTCCGAACTGCAGCGCCAAGCCCCGTGCGGCGTGGCTTGTGGAGTACTCGGCTCGCCAGCACTGGGGTTTGGGGCCTGAAACGGCTTCCAAAAGCCCATGAAATCGACACACCATGACCCTGAATGACGATTTAAAGCCCCGTGCGTGGACAGTCTCAGCGCTGTGCCGCGCAGTCGCTGACACCTTGGATGCGCAGTTCAATCCTGTCAAGGTGCGCGGGGAGATTTCGGGCTTCTCGCGCGCGGCCAGCGGGCATTGTTATTTTTCCCTCAAGGACGACACGGGGCAGATCCGCTGCGCCATGTTTCGCCGGGCGGCCAGCCTGATGGATTTTTCGCCCCAAGATGGTGAATTGGTCGAGGTGCGCGGGCGTTTGGGGGTGTACGAGGCCCGTGGGGATTTACAGCTGATTGTGGAGTCCATGGAGCGGGCCGGGCAGGGCGCTCTTTTTGAGCAATTTTTGCGGCTCAAGGCCAAATTAGAAGCCGAAGGGCTGTTTGATCCCACTCAAAAGCGCGCGCTCCCAGAGCACCCCCGTGCGATTGGCGTGGTGACCTCATTGGGAGCGGCCGCTTGGCACGATGTGGTGACGGCCCTGCAGCGGCGTGTGCCCCATATTCCGGTGCTGATGGTGCCGGCCTTGGTCCAGGGGGCAGGGGCTGCGGCGACTTTGGCGCAAGCCTTGCACCAGCTCTATGTCTTCACCGCGGAAGACAACCCACTGAGCCCGCCGGTGGATGTGATTTTGTTGGTGCGCGGCGGCGGATCGATGGAAGACTTGTGGTCCTTCAACGATGAACACTTGGCCCGAGTGATCGCGCAAAGCCCGGTGCCGCTGATCTCGGGCGTGGGGCACGAGACCGATTTCACCATCGCTGACTTTGTTGCCGATGTGCGGGCCCCGACTCCGACGGCCGCGGCCGAAATGGCGGCCACCGACCGCGCTACTCGTTTTGAGGGACTGTCGATGCTCGAATACCGCTTGCGCCAGGGGGTGCAGCGCCAGCAAGACCGACAAGGCCAGCGCTTGGACACCTTGGCCGCGCGCCTGACACGTCCGCAAGCCTTGCTGGGGCAACAGCTTCAGCAGCTGGACCGTTGGGCCCATCGCTTGCAAACAGGCCTGCACAAGCAAGTGACACAGGGGGCGCACCACATCGAACGCTTGAGCGATCGACTGAGCTTTAACCGAGAGCAACTCGTGCAGCAGCGTGCCCAGCGTTTGGAAAAAGCCGCGCTGCGCTTGTCATCGGTCGACCCCCAAAAGGTGTTGCAGCGTGGCTACGCGTGGTTGAGCGATGAACAGGGCCAAGCCCTGACGCAAGCCTCGCAATTTCATGCGGGGCAAGCGGTGCAGGCCACCCTGGCCGACGGCGCGGTGCCCCTCACTGTGCGGGGCGGCTGAATCTGCAGTGGGCCAACGGCAGGTCCACATTGAAAAGCCCACGCCGGGCCGGCCCGTTCAGTGACCTGTGGGAATCAGGGGCGATTCGGCTGGCCCTAAAATGCGCAAGCTCAACCTTATTTGCAACAACAAAAGGACTTTCCCATGGAACACACCCTGCCCGCACTGCCTTATGCGATCGATGCATTGGCCCCCCATTACAGCCAAGAAACGCTGGAGTTCCACCACGGCAAGCACCACAACGCCTACGTCGTGAACTTGAACAACCTGCAAAAAGGCACCGAATTTGAGAGCATGTCGCTCGAAGAGATCATCAAAAAATCCAGCGGCGGCATCTACAACAACTCTGCCCAAATCTGGAACCACACCTTTTTCTGGAACTGCATGAAGCCCAACGGCGGTGGCGAACCCTCCGGTGCTTTGGCGGCCGCCATCAACGCCAAATTTGGCAGCTACGCGGCTTTCAAAGAAGCCTTTGTGAAAAGCGCTGTCGGTAACTTTGGTTCCGGCTGGACTTGGTTGGTCAAGAAAGCCGACGGTTCTGTGGACATCGTCAACATGGGCGCTGCGGGCACCCCTCTGACCACCGGCGACACCGCTTTGTTGACCGTGGACGTGTGGGAGCACGCCTACTACATCGACTACCGCAACATGCGTCCCAAGTTTGTCGAAACCTTCCTCGACAAATTGGTCAACTGGTCGTTCGCTGAGAAAAACTTCGGTTAATCGATGCCCACTGCCTGTATCAAGCCCGCGCAAGCGGGCTTTTTTCATGGCGCATGGGCCTTCAAGTCTGCCTGTGGTCCGTGAAACTCACGCCGATGGTTGGGGCTGAAAAAAGACTGGTTTGCCCATCGATTGCGTCACAATCGCCCCAACGTGAAACTGCGAGGTGGACGTGGAACAAGTGGATGCGGTTGTGATTGGGGCGGGCGTGGTCGGGCTGGCGGTTGGACGCGAGCTGGCCTTGGCGGGGCATGAGGTGATGGTGCTGGAATCTCAGAACGCCATCGGCACCGGCATCAGTTCTCGCAACAGCGAGGTCATTCACGCCGGGATTTATTACCCCAAAGGCTCGCTCAAGGCCCGGCTGTGCGTGCAAGGCAAGGCCTTGTTGTACGCCTACTGCGCCGAGCGCGGCGTGGGGCACCGGCGCTTGGGCAAATTGATCGTGGCGACCGAGCCCGCGCAACGCGCACAACTGGACGGCATTGTGGCCAAAGCCATGGCCAATGGCGTACACGATTTGCAAAAACTCAGCGCAGAAGAGGCCCGCGCCCTCGAGCCTGCCTTGGCCTGCGAAGCGGCTTTGCTCTCACCCAGTACGGGGGTGGTGGACAGTCATGGCTTGATGTTGGCCTTGCAAGGCGATATGGAGCATGCCGGTGGTTTGCTGGCGCTGCTCTCGCCGGTGCAACACATTCACCTGAGCCAAGGCACCGCCACGCACCCCATCGTGTTGCACACCGAAGACGGCACCGACTTGGCTTGCAAAAAACTCGTCAACGCGGCGGGCTTGAACGCTGTGGCCGTGGCGCGGAGCATGCAGGGGCTCAATACGGCGTTGTTGCCGCAAGCCCACTACGCCAAGGGCCATTACTTCACGCTGGCGGGCAAAGCCCCGTTTTCGCGCTTGATCTACCCCGTGCCCGAAGCGGCCGGGCTGGGTGTGCACCTCACGCTCGACTTGGGCGGGCAGGCGAAGTTTGGCCCCGATGTGCAGTGGGTTGACGATCCGACTGAGCTAAATGTAGATGCCCGCCGCGCCAATGCGTTTTATGCCGAGGTGCGCCGCTATTGGCCCGCTTTGCCTGACGGTGCTTTGCAGCCGGGCTATGCCGGTATGCGGCCCAAAATCAATGGGCCGCATGAAGCAGCAGCCGACTTCATGATTCAGGGCCCCGCTGAGCATGGCGTGCCGGGTTTGGTGAATTTGTTGGGCATCGAGTCGCCGGGCTTGACCAGTTCACTCGCCATCGCTGCCCATGTGGCGCAGCAGTTGCAGTAAGCCAAACACCTGAACGCATGAGCACATGCATCTTTCATCTTGCATCTTCCAAATGGCGATGCAACATGAAAAAGGCCATCCCCTTGCCGAAGCTGGGGGATGGCCTTGGCCTTGCATCACATCAAGGGCAGTGGATGCCGCTGGATGTGGCGCGTGTTGTTGCCTAGGGCAACAGAATCAGGCCTTTTCAGAGCCAATCTGCCGATACACCCAAGCGCCCAAAACGGCACCCGCAATGGGGGCCAACCAGAACACCCACAGCTGGTTCACCGCCCAGTCGCCGACATACAAAGCCACTGCCGTGCTGCGGGCAGGGTTCACTGAGGTGTTGGTCACGGGAATGCTGATCAAGTGGATCAAGGTCAAGCACAGGCCAATGGCAATGGGGGCCAAGCCTTGCGGGGCGCGTTTGTCGGTGGCGCCCAAGATGACCAACAAAAACATCATGGTCATGACGACTTCGGTCACCAAAGCCGAGAGCAGGCTGTAGCCGCCTGGCGAGTGCTCGCCATACCCATTCGAGGCAAAACCGCCTGCCAAATCAAAGCCTGCTTTGCCGCTGGCGATGAGGTAGAGCACCCCACCGGCGGCGATGCCGCCCAAAACTTGCGAGACGATGTAGGGGGCCAACTCTTTGGCCGGGAAGCGTCCGCCGGCCCACAAACCAATAGAGACCGCCGGGTTCAAGTGGCAGCCTGAAATGTGGCCGATGGCAAAGGCCATGGTCAGCACGGTCAAGCCAAAGGCCAGAGAAACGCCGGCAAAGCCAATGCCAAGTTGGGGAAACGCCGCCGCCAACACCGCGCTGCCGCAACCGCCCAGAACCAACCAAAATGTGCCCATAAATTCGGCGCAGTACTTTTTCATCAAGATCTCCCATAAAGTCATTCGCCAACGGATGATGGCTGCGTGAGTCTATTCTTTATGGGTCTTTAAATTGACCAAAACAATACTAAGTAACGCTATTTTTTGTCAATGGGTCGAGAGTGCCCCGTGGGTGACAAGCAGGGCCAGCGCCCTGCGCCATCATCTGGCCCATGCACCCATTTGACGAAGCCATTGATCTGCGCTCGGATGCGCCCCACACCTTCACCGGCAAAACCCAACCGGCCTACGCCAATATGGTGGGGCCCTTCGGGGGCACCACCACCGCACAGTTGTTGCAGGCGGCGCTGTTGCACCCAGAGCGGCTGGGAGATCCGGTGGCCTTGACCGTTAACTTTGCGGCGCCCGTGGCCGATGGCGAGATTCAATGGGTGGCGCGTCCCGTACGCACCAACCGATCGACGCAGCACTGGATCATCGAAGCGAAGCAAGCAGAAGGGCTGGTGGCCACGGCAACCGCTGTGTTTGCGCTGCGGCGCGAAACCTGGTCATCCGTGGAAGCCCAGATGCCCACTTCGGTGCCTTCGCCCGATACCTTGCCACGCATGCCTGTGAAAAACATGCCAGCCTGGCCGCAGTGCTATGACATGCGCTTCGTTGAAGGCGCGTTTCCAAGCGCATTTGATGAAAAAGAACAACAGCACTCGCGTTCGTGTCTGTGGGTGCGTGACGAGCCCCCAAGGCCCATGGATTTCGCTTCGCTGGCGTCCATGAGTGACAGTTTTTTCCCGCGCATTTACATTCGCCGTCGCCGCCGTATCCCCATCGGGACCGTCTCACTGACCACTTATTTTCATGCCGACAACGCCCTGCTGGCCCAGGTGGGCGCGCGCCATGTGTTGGGGGTCGCCAAAGCGCTGAATTACCGTAACGGTTTCTTTGACCAAACCGGCGAACTCTGGAGCCCCGAAGGCCAATTGCTGGCCAGTACGCACCAGCTGGTTTATTTCAAGGACTGAGCGCGTCAGGGTTCGCCGCTCAGCCGCGCACACCCCAAAACTGGGTGTGGCCGCGTGCAGAGTGAGACGGTTTCAGCGCTTCATCTGCTGCAGCGCACTGGCCACTTCGGTCACCAAAGCTGGGCCTTTGTAGATGAGGCCGGTGTAGATCTGCACGAGATCGGCCCCGGCTTCGATTTTGGCAATCGCATCGTGACCGCTCAAAATGCCGCCCACACCAATGATGGGAAATTCACGGCCCAAGGCCGCGCGCAGCAATCGGATCACGCGGTTGCTGCCTTCGCTAACGGGCGCGCCAGACAAGCCGCCCATTTCTTCGGCATGCGGCAGGCCGCTCACGGCATCGCGTGCCAAGGTGGTGTTGGTGGCGATCACCCCGTCCATGCCGTGCTTTTGCAAGGTGGCGGCGATCACGCCCACTTGGGTTTCGTCCAGATCGGGCGCGATTTTCAAAAACATCGGCACGCGCCGGCCGTGTTCTGCCGCCAGTTCTTCGCGCCTTGCCACCAAGGCCCCCAGCAAACCATCCAAGGCTTCGTCGCTTTGCAGGGCACGCAGGTTTTTCGTATTGGGGCTCGAGATGTTGACGGTCACATAGTCGGCATGGGGGTAAACGCCGGCCAACGCCAGGAGGTAATCGTCGGTGGCGTTCTCAATGGGGGTGGTGGCGTTCTTGCCGATGTTCAGGCCCAGCAAGCGCCCTTGTTGGCGAAACTTGGCGCGTTTGACATTGGCAATGAAGGCATCTAAGCCATCGTTGTTGAAGCCCAATCGGTTGATCAGCGCTTGGGCTTGCGGCAGGCGGAACATGCGGGGTTTGGGGTTACCGGCTTGCGCCTTGGGCGTGACGGTGCCCACTTCCACAAAGCCAAAGCCCATGGCACCCAAGCCATCGATGCAACGGGCGTTTTTATCCAATCCCGCAGCCAAGCCAACGCGGTTGGGAAAGTGCAAGCCGGCCAGCGTCACGGCTTGCGCCACAAATGGCTGTCGGTAAAAACGGTCCAGCGGGGTGTTTTGGGTGCGTGCCAGCCCCTCGATCGTCAGTTCGTGGGCCTCTTCGGGGTCCATTTTGAACAAAAAGGAGCGGGCGAGGGCGTAGGGGATCAGGGACATTGGATAATTCCGGACGGCAAAAGCGTTGAGATTTCAGCCGATTGTCTCAAACCCTGAACTCCTTTTTCTTCTCCCCATCGAATCTATCCCCATGACACAAGACGAACTCAAAGCGCTGGTTGGCCAAGCGGCCCTGAAATACGTGGTCCCCGGTGAAATTGTGGGCGTGGGCACCGGCTCTACGGTGAACAAATTCATTGACGCCTTGGCCTCCATGAAAGACCAGATCAAGGGCGCGGTGTCCAGTTCTGAAGCCTCCACCTTGCGCCTCAAGGCCTTGGGAATTCCGGTGTTCGATTGCAATGCGGTCGACACGCTGTCGGTCTACATTGACGGGGCAGACGAGATCGACCCCCAAGGGCATATGGTCAAAGGCGGCGGTGCCGCATTGACGCGCGAAAAAATCGTCGCCGCACAAAGCCAACAGTTTGTCTGTATTGCCGACGAGAGCAAGGTGGTACGGGCATTGGGCGCGTTTCCCTTGCCGGTGGAAGTCATCCCCATGGCCACCGCCCGCGTCATGCGCCAATTTGCAGCCATGGGCGGCACGGCCTCGGTGCGACTCAAAGAGGGGCAACCTTTGGTGACCGACAACGGCCAGCACATTGTGGATGTCAAAGGGCTCTCGATTACCGACCCGGTCGCTTTTGAGATGCAAGTCAGTCAGTGGCCGGGCGTGGTCACTGTGGGTGTGTTTGCTTTGCAAAAAGCCCAGGTCTGCTTGCTGGGAACGTCGCAGGGCGTGAAGACCCTGACGTACTGAGTTCAGGCGCGGCGCAGCAGCAGCCGCACATCGGGGCCCATGCGGTCGACCGCATGAAAACCGAGCCGTATGGCCTCACTGAGGTTGCTCAGTACCGGTAAATGGGCTAGGCCTTGTCCGGGCCCCAGCAATTGGGGCGCCAGATAAACCAACCACTCGTCCACCAGCCCTTCGCGGATCAAAGAGCCATTGAGTTTGAAGCCGGCTTCAACATGCAGCTCGTTGATCTCACGCCGCGCCAGATCGCGCAGCAGACCGGCCAAGTCCACCTTGCCGCCCGCGCCGGGCATGTCGATCACCGACACCCCCATCTGTTCGAGTGAGCGGCGTTTATCCGCGTGGTCTGTCGTGGCGGTGTAAAGCCAAATTTGGCGGGCTTGATCCCCTTCGCCCAAGGTCTTGAGCAGTCGCGCGGAAAGCGGCAGGTCCAAACGGCTGTCCACCACAACCAAATGGGGTTGTCGAGGCACGGTCATGCCCCGCACCGTGAACAGTGGGTCGTCTTCGAGCACTGTCCCGATGCCCGTGAGGAGGGCGCAAGCGCGGGCCCGCCACGCGTGGCCATCTTGTCGTGCCTCGGGCGAGGTGATCCATTGGCTTTGGCCATTGGCCAAGGCGCTTTGCCCGTCCAAAGAGGTGGCCACTTTCATGCGGGTCCACGGCAGGCCGCGTTCCATGCGGCTGAAAAAGCCGATGTTCAATTCGCGCGCCTGACGGGCCATCTCGCTACTGGGGTCCAGGGTGCTGACTTGCACGCCCGCGGCGGCCAAACGCTGCAGGCCTTGCCCCGCTACTTGGGGGTTGGGATCGGTCATGGCCGCGACCACTCGGCCAATGCCGGCAGCTGCCAGCGCATCGCAGCAGGGACCGGTGCGGCCTTGGTGGGCACATGGCTCCAGCGTGACCCAGGCCGTTGCCCCTTGGACAGGGTGTCCGCGTTGCTGGGCATCGCGCAAGGCCATGATTTCGGCATGCGGGCCTCCGGCGCGCTGGGTGTGACCCTCGCCCAACACCGTGCCATCTGGGCGGGTGATGACGCAGCCCACACGCGGGTTGGGAGACGTCAGCCACAGGGCTTGTTGTGCCCACTCAAGGGCGCGCTGCATGGGATCTGAAGAGACGGAAGAATCAAGCACTGGGAGGGACAACAAAGTTCAGGCGAAGCGCCTCGATCGTTCAATTATGGCGAGAATACGCCAACCCAGTCGGGCAAGGACGAGGCGCGGCTGTGCCATTCAATTCGGTGCTGTGGGGCAGACGTTGGATTGGAGTTGGGGGCTGTGCTGCTTGTGGCCGTGCTCGTGCTCCTGCTCGTGCTTGTGGGGGAATGTCCGCTGGACCAAGTGACGCTCACCGTCAAATCTCGGCTGAAAGCGTCGCCTTGCGCGGTGCTGTGCGCCCGGCGTGTGTAGCGCACGCCGTGGATGACCCTTTCTTCTTGCGGGGCGCAAAGGGCCAGCGGCTTTTGCATACAGTCCATCGCTTCGTTGGCCAATTGCTGGGCCACCGTGTGCTGGCGATTTTCGCGGGCCCCCTGCAGGGTTTTGAGGGTCAATTGGGTGGCGCCCAACAGGCCCACGCCCAAGATGGCCGAGGCGACCAACGCTTCGATCAAGGCCATGCCTGTTTGGCCCGATGCTTTGAGGGTCATGGTGCGCCCTGAGACCAACTGCCCATGACGCGCTGCAGGGTTGACGCGTCCATGCCCGGCGGCCAATGCACTGAGAAGGCTTTGCGGGCATCGGGGCTGGCCAGCAGCCGACCCGAAGTCCAGTCGGGCATGCCAGATTCCACCACCAATTGGCCGGTGATTTGGCCGGCTTGCCAGCCCCGCATTTTTTCGTCTTGACAGCCTGAATTGAAGACCACGCTGCCCACCACATGGGTGTGTGCCAGCAGATGGGGGCACTTGAAAGCGCAGGCTTGCGCTGAAAAAACCAGCAGCACCGGAGAATTGGTCGTCCCCACGCTGTCGGCCCAAGCGGCCGGGCTGTCCACCCAATACACCGTGCGCGGGGGCGAGGTGTGTGCCGTCAAGCCTTGGCGCTCTTGCGCGTTGGACCAATCTTGCAACTGTTGATCGTCTGTGGCGCCCAGCACATGCTGCCAAGCTGCGCGGCGGCAGGGACTTCTCGCTTGAGGTGTCGCTGGCCCCACAACCCGCCCGCCCGCTGGCAGAGCGCTGGGGCGCAGGTCCAAGCAGGCACGGGTCTCCTCTTGGGTGATGACGCCATCGACAAGGATCTCGGGCACAAAAAAACCCAGCACGGCGGGTGCCTCCGCCGGCCCGGTGCAGAGGGCTCCGGGAGTGGGGGCTTGGGGGTGTGCGCCCGGCTCAGGGTGGGTCAGGGGACAAACCTGCAGTTGGGCATTTGGTGCTTCGGTGATGCACCCATTCAAGACCAATGCGGCGGGCGTTGTGGGCTCGGGGGCAGGGGCCAAGCTGGGCACCCAGACACTTTCTCTGATATGGGCTTGGCTGTGTTGTCCGGGCAGGCGCACACGCGCATGCAAGGTCAGCACATGCGGCGCGTGTACCACGTCGCGCACGGCTACCACACGCCACTCGGCCCCAGGGAGCGATGGGTGCGCTGCAACGGCAATGGCGCTGCACTGCCATTGCGGACCCGTCAAATCAAGCGGACACGCTGCAGGTGTCGCCATGAAAGCGCTCAGGTTTGGGCTTTGCAGCAAGGCACTTTGTGCGCTGGCCAGTGCGGCTTCAGCCGCCCAACGGGCTTGGCTGCTGCGCGCATGGTTGTGGCTGGCCAGTTGGTCAACCAAGACACTGCGTGCGCTGAAAAATGCCGTCATGCTGGCCAAGATCACCAGCCCCAAGGCCACCAGCAAAGTGATGGCCCCGTGCTGAGCGGGAGGATGGGGCAGGGTCATTGGCATGGCGGTGCCGCGGGGTTGCTGGGCAAGGCGTTGCGCAATTGAACCGTTTGCGTCAGCGTGATCGGTCGATCGGGCTCATTCGGCCAAGTGGCCGTCAAGGTCATGTGCACCGTTCGGTGCCACCAGCCGTTGCGATCTGTGCAGTGCACGGCCCATTGAAGGTGGGTGACCCGCACATGGGTGCGGTCCGTCAGGGCTTGCCAGCTGCCGCTGTCTTTGCATGAGCGGCGCACATGCAGGGCATATTGGGTGATGCGAAATCCCATGCACTCGTCGTCTTCTTTGCTGCCGTTGTGGTTGCGGTCGTGACTGAAATCAATTTGATCGTCCACGATGCGAAAGTTAAGCGGTGTCGCGCAAAACGGGTCCGTGCAGGTCTGGGCAGAACGGGTTTGCCACGCCTTGCCCGAGTATTGGGCTTGGCGCAGTTCGCGCGCCATCCAGTCCATGGCCGAGCGCACATCGGTGTGCCAATGACTGTCTTGCAGGGCGGCGCGATGCGCGCGCAATTGGCTGGCCAAAAGGGCGCTTCCAGCGGCCAACACCACCAAACCCACCGACAGGCCGACCAACAGGCCTGTCAGGGTTTCACCACGTTCAGGCCGGCAAAGCCGCGGACCGAATGCTGAGCCGTATGGACCGAGATTCATTTGCGCCAACATCGATGGGGGTCGGTCGCCAGATGCACGCCTGCTCCCCACACCGCCGATGCCGACCCTTGCCAAGTCAAGCGCAAAGGTGAGCAGTCGTGGTCAAGTGCTTGGCCAGCCAAGGCCGTGGCCATGGCGCTGTAGCCGTCTGCGCTGACCTCGGTGAGTGAAATTTGGTAATGGCCTTGGCCTGATCGGTCGGACGGCCATTCCAATGCGCTGAGCGTGTCGGCGTGGCTGTCGTGGCTGGCACGCCAGCGCGCTTGGTCCACTTGCAATTGCACCAAGGCGGCTTGCCCATCGCCGCGTCGCGCTTGTCGTTGCTGCTGCTGGTAGGTGGGCACGGCCAAGCCAGCGAGCACGCCCATCAAAGCCAGCACCACCATCAACTCGGTCAATGTCCATCCCCGCTGGTGTCGGCAAAAAGCGGAGGGCTCGCCTGCTTGCGCAATGGACATGGTGGTGCTTTCAGAATTGATCGGTTATTGTGGCCTTATGTATTCATCTTGTACAGTTTGCCAAGCGGGCCAGCAATGCCCAGCGCAGCGTGGCTTCACCCTGCTGGAGGCCTTGTTGGTGCTGTTGGTGCTGGGCGTGTTGTTGGCTTTGGCCGTGCCGGGTATGACCGATTTGCAAGCGCGTTACCGCTTGCAGGCCGAAGCGGGTGCCTTCAGAAACAGCTTGGTGCTGGCCCGTACCGAAGCCTTGCGCCGCCAGCAGCGCGTGACCCTTTGCGCACGCGCCAGCGATGCCCCGCGTTGTGACAGCCAAGGCGCTTGGCAAAACGGATGGTGGGTGTTTGCCGACGACAACGACAATGCGGCACTCGATGCGGGCGAGGCCGTGATCGAAACCCACGCCCCCTTGACCAGTGGCGTTCATGTGGGCGCCAAGGCCACGGTCAAGGGCTATTTTTCTTATGGCGCAGAAGGCCGCAGCGAAACATTGACCGACGCGTTCATCGCGGGCACGTGGCGCTTTTGCCGTGTCGATTCTCCGGGGGGATGGCAAGTGGTGGTCAACGCCATGGGAAAACCCCGAGTAGAGGCTTACGAAGCCCAGGTCTGTCCCTAATTCAGCAAAGGCCCTCACGGGCTTGCTCAGGCCCGCGCAGGCGTTTAGCTTTGGACTTCGTCCACCAGGGTTTTGAAGTCGTCGATGTCTTCAAAGTTGCGGTACACACTGGCAAAGCGCACATAGGCCACTTTGTCGAGTTTTTTCAGCTCGCGCATGACGAGTTCCCCGATGCGGTGCGAGGCCACTTCTCGGATGGCCAAGTTGAGCAGCTTTTCTTCAATGCGCTCAATGGCGCCGTCCACCTGCTCGGTGCTGACCGGGCGCTTGCGCAAAGCCAAGTTCAGGCTGGCGCGCAATTTTTCGCGCTGAAATTCGATGCGCCGACCGTCTTTTTTGACGATGGCCGGAAAGTTGACTTCGGGTTTTTCGTAGGTGGTGAAGCGTTTTTCACAAGCGCCACACTGACGGCGCCGCCGAATGAAGCCCCCGTCTTCGGCCAGCCGTGTCTCGACCACTTGGGTTTCGAGGTGACCGCAGAAGGGGCATTTCATGGCGCAATCCGATCAGCCGTAAACCGGGAAACGGCTGGTCAAGGCGTGCACCTTGGCGCGCACAGCGGCCAAATTGGCTTCGTCCAAGGGGTTGTCCAGCACATCGGCGATCAGGTGGGCCGTGGCGCGGGCTTCTTCGTCCTTGAAGCCACGCGTGGTCATGGCCGGTGTACCGATGCGCACACCGCTGGTGACGAACGGCTTTTCAGGGTCGTTTGGGATGGCGTTTTTGTTGATGGTCATGTGGGCGCTGCCCAAAGCGGCTTCGGCCACTTTGCCGGTGATGCCCTTGGCGCGCAAATCGACCAACATCACGTGGCTTTGGGTGCCACCGCTGACGATGCGCAGCCCGCGTTGGGTCAGCACTTCGGCGACGATTTGGGCGTTTTTCACCACTTGCGCTTGGTAGGCCTTGAACTCAGGGGACAGGGCTTCTTTGAACGCCACGGCCTTGGCGGCAATCACGTGCATCAAGGGGCCGCCTTGCAAGCCGGGGAAGATGGCGCTGTTGATGGCTTTTTCGTGTTCGGCCTTCATCAAGATGATGCCGCCACGGGGGCCGCGCAAGCTCTTGTGCGTGGTCGAGGTGACCACATCGGCGTGAGGCACGGGGTTGGGGTATTGGCCGGCTGCAATCAAACCCGCGTAGTGGGCCATGTCGACCATGAAAATGGCGCCAACTTCTTTTGCCACTTTGGCAAAGCGGGCCCAGTCGATGTGCAAGCTGTAAGCCGAAGCGCCAGCAATGATCAATTTGGGTTTGGTTTCGCGGGCCTTGGCTTCCATGGCGTCGTAGTCAATGGCTTCTTTGGCATCCAAGCCATACGAGACCACATTGAACCACTTGCCCGAAATGTTCAGAGGCATGCCGTGCGTCAGGTGGCCCCCTTCGGCCAAGCTCATGCCCATGATGGTGTCGCCGGGCTTCAAAAACGCCAAAAACACCGCTTCGTTGGCCGATGCGCCGCAGTGCGGCTGCACGTTGGCGGCTTCTGCGCCAAAGATTTGCTTTAAGCGGTCAATCGCCAATTGCTCGGCCACATCCACGTGTTCGCAACCGCCGTAGTAGCGCTTGCCCGGATAGCCTTCGGCGTATTTGTTGGTCAGTTGGCTGCCTTGCGCCGCCATCACGGCAGGAGAAGCGTAGTTTTCGCTGGCAATCAGCTCAATGTGGTGCTCTTGGCGCGCGTTTTCGGCTTGGATGGCCGCGAAGATTTCGGGATCGGTTTGTTCAATCAGCTTGTTGCGGTGGTACATGGCAGTCCTTCAAATGATGGAGCCTTGGGGCAAGACGCGTCAAACGTCTGCTGCAAGGGCTGCCCAGGCGAACGGCTCAAAACCCGTTTCTGGCCTTAGGTCCAGATCTGGGCTGTGCGCTTCCCAGTGGTTTGGGGGCAGCCCAAGAGCCGCCGCGCTCCACGTCAGAGTGATTCCGTCTTGATTTCTAAGAGGAAACTCCTATCGCCAGTCGCGCACAGCCCAAGTGTATCGCAGCGCTCAGGCTCCCCGGCGCGCGCAGGTCTCTGGCAATGAAGAGGGATTGAAAGGCTCAGCGGGCCGGTGCCGGGGGCTTGGACGAATTGGAAACCACAGAAGGCGGCGAAGCAGGCGCGGTGAGCGAGAGCAATTGTTGTTGCTCGGCCAAAACGCGTTCGACATAAGGGCTGTCGCTCGGTTGCCCTGAAGCCGCACCATACAGCGCCAAAGCTTCTTCGAGTGTGTCGGTTTGCTGCACCAAGGCCTGCAAATGCCTCACCCCAATGCGCAGATTGGTCAAAGGGTCGAGGGCCGCAAAGGGACCGCCGTGTTGGGCCAAGGTGTCGGCGTGGGCCTGAACTTCGATTTGCATCAGCCCCACCGCCCCTTGGCTGCCCGCCGTGAAGGGGTTGAAGCGGGACTCGACCGCCATCAACGCCAAGATCAAGGTGGGCGGCAATTGGGTTTTTTCGCCCAATGTCCAAGCTTCAGAAACCATCGCCGCCAAGGGTTCGGGGCCCACTCGGTATTTGCGGCTCAGCCAACGCGTCACGCTCAATTGTTCGGGGGTGAGGTTTTTCAGGTCTTGCGTGGTGGTCCGTTGCGCAGCGTCGCTGGGCTCGGGGTTGTCCAAGCTGTCGACTTGCCGAATTTGCAGCCAGCCCAACAAGACCTCGCTGACCTGGCTTTGCAGATGGGGGTGCGCCAAAAATGCCAGAAAAAACAACACAACCGCCAAACCCAGCAGCGCCATGCCATGGCGGGTGATTTCTAAAAAACCTTCCCGGACATCGAAGATGGCCGTTCGCAGACCCTTAACCCATGGAGCCTGGTTCCACTGCGCTTTCATGGCGTTTCCTTGCAGAGCCAACAGATGGCGGTTGAGTGGGAGGGAGGGGTGAAGCCCATCGGCATTGCGGCGGTGCAGACGCTGTGCGTGGCATTGCTGTCCACCTCAAAGTGAGTTTGATCTTGATTTTAAAAACAGGAAATACCCGGTCAAGTCTATGAATGCGATTCTATGTGTCAGATGGCTATATAGAAGAGTAGGGCCCGGTTAGGCCGCAGAGAATGACTTTGATTGCGTATGGCAAGGCGGGCGGGGGCAAATCCCGGCGAAAATAGCGGTTTTCGTTGGCTGCCCGCGTCTTTCAACCTGCCTTGCTGGCGCCAACACCGATGCCTGATTGGGCATGAACCGAGTTTTTAAAAAGTTTTTACTGTGACTTCATCCAACAAGCCCCTTGACCTTGCCACTCTTGACGCGATCACCGGGGGGGCATTTCAAGCCGTCACATCCGCGGAGCGCAGCACCCGTCTGCGCGAATGGCTCTTGTCCGATCCCTCTGCAGAGGTGTTGGCCGAGGTGTACCGCGAAATGTCCACCCGTGACAAAGGCGCGGCCAAGTTGCTGAAAGAAAAACGCGAAGAGATCAAACGCGTGCACGGTCAAGAAGTCTTGGCCACCGATTGGGCGCAAAAGGCCGAGCACATTTTGCAAGCGCCCAGCTTGAACATTGCCGACGCGATGGCTTGGCAGCGAGATGCCGCCAAGGCCGGCGCGCCTTTGTCGCGTGAACCACTGGCCGGCCTGAAGGCCCGCTTGGCCGAGGTGGTCAAAGGTGTTGAAGATTTGCAGCACCAGGTGATGGTGCAACGCGAAGCCGCCGTCTTGTTGGCGCAACGCATCGAGGTGCTGTCGACCAAGCCCATCGCAGAAGCCCGGGCCGGTTTGCCGGGCCTGCAGGGCGATGTCACCCAATGGCAAGCGCAAGCACAACAGCTCACCACCCACACGGTTTGGCCGCACGTGGAAGCCAAATTTCCCACCCAACTTGAGGCCGCACAAAGCCAGTTGCTGGCGGTCTGGCAAGGTTTTTCTGCGGCATTGTCTTCGGCATTGCAGGCGCAGACCGACGCCACTTTGCCGATGCCACCGGTGCCGGTGTGGGCGGATGAGATTCGGCGTTTGCGGGGCGAAGCCTTGCCTGAAGCGGCTACAGGAAACGTTGGCGCCGCTGGGCTTGGCGCGGCTGGCGCTGGTGCAGGGGCTGGTGCAGGGGCTGGCACGGCAGGTACTGCGGGCACGGCAGCTTCAGCCGCTAAAGAAGCCAAAGCGGCCAAACCCAAAATGGACGCCGCGCAGCGACAAGCTTTGCGCGAGCAAGCCAACCAAGCGGTGACAGAAGTCTTGGAAGCCTTGGAAAAACAAATCGCCCAAAACATCACCGACGCCGATGCCTTGGCCCGCTTGCAGGCCGCGCTGAAAAGCCACGGCAAAAACTTGGACACCGCGTTGGACGAGCGGGTGCATTTGGCCCTCACAGCGGCAGGCGATGCCGCGGGCTGGCAACGCTGGCAAGCAGACCAAGTGCGCTTGAGCCTGGTGACCCAAGCCGAGGCCTTGCTCGATGCCGAGAAAACGCCCACTTTGGGCGGGAGAAAACTGCAAGACAAGCTTCGCCAACTGCGTGAAAGCTGGAAGCAAATCGACCAAGGGGGACTGCCCAACCACGCCCTTTGGAAACGTTTTGATGCCGCCTGCAACGAAGCCTACAAAGCCGTGGTGGCTTGGTTGGAGCAGATGAAAAAAGACTCGGCCGACCACCGGGCGCAACGCATGGCTTTGCTTGAAGAGGTCAAAGCCTGGACGACTGCCCACGCCGACAACGACGATTGGCGCGCCCATCTGCGGGCCTTGCACCAGTTTGCAGACCGCTGGCGCAATGCGGGCCACCTGAACGAAAAAGCGTTTGGTGAAATGCAGTCGCAGTGGAAAGCCGTGCTCAAAGCGGCAGCGGCCCGATTGGAAGCCGCGCAAAAAACCAGCATTGATCGCCGCCAAGCCCTCATACAAGAAGCGCGCGATCTGGGCGCTGCTCCTGCCTTGCGTGTGGATGCGGTCAAAGCGCTTCAACAACGCTGGCAGGCCGAGGCCCAATCGGTGCCCTTGGACCGCAAAACAGAACAAAAACTGTGGGAAGTGTTCCGCGCGCCCTTGGACGAAGCCTTCCAACGCAAAGGCCACGAGCGCCCCGCATCCGCAGCGCCCATGTCGGCGCACGACCGTGCTGTGCTCGAGGCATCGAAAAACTTGGACGCCGCCAATGCCGCAGGCGATGTGGCCAAAATTCGCGCCGCCATGACGGCACTTGAAGCCGCACTGCGGGGCCAAGCCGCGCAGGCGCAGGTCGCTGCACAGCCTGCCGCCGCCAAAGCGGCATCGCCCGATGCTGAGGGTGCTGAGTCTGAGGCTTCCTCGGCGGTGGATGCGGGTGATGCCGGCCCCGCGGATGCCTCAGGTGCGGAAGCAGACGGCTCTGGAAAAACAGAAAGTGAAGGCGGCGTGGAAGGCGTTGAAGGCGTGGAAGGTGTCGAAGGTTCAGCGTCCGCTGCCGCACCTTCCGCTGCTGTGTCTGCCCCTAAACTCGCCAAGCCCGTGGTGGCGGTGCGAGGTGACGACCGACCCGGACAAAAGAAAACCGAAGCCCCCCTGGGGCGCGACGCGCGGCCCGGGGCACGTCCCGGCGACCGAAATGCCCGCCCAGGCAGCGACCGAGGCCCGCGACCTGAAGGCCGTGGCCAGCGTGGTGACCGAGGCCTGCGTGAAGATCGGGGCCCCCGTTTGGGCGACGCCGCTTTCCGTGCGCAGCGCGAAGCGATGGAGCGCGCCGAAATATCTTTGCGCAAATTGGCAGCGCAAGCCCATGGTGAAACGCTGACCCGTCTGCTGACCGCATGGCAAGACCGCCAAGTGGACACGTTGCCATCGGCTCAAGAGTTGGGCCGTTCGGTCAACGCCACGACTCGACAGGCTTGGGCGCAAGCGCTCAGCACGCCTGCGCAATCGTCCAACGCCACGGCCTTGCTGCGCTTAGAGATGGCCGCTGAAGTGCCAACGCCTGCCGACCATTTGAACGAGCGCCGTGCTTTGCAATTGCAGTTGCTGACCCAGCGCAACCAGCCTGGCCCCAGCGAGACATGGGCGCAAGATGTGTCGAAAGTGCTGTCGGGGCCGCACGACCCCACCACCGCACGCCGCTTGCAAACGGTCTTGAAAAATTTGCTGCGTTGATCCGGGGCACACCGGCAGAAAAAAAGGCCGCTCAAGAGCGGCCTTTTTCGTGGGCGTTGAATGTCTGGGTTTAAATCACACCGATTTAGATCAAATTCAAGCGCTGTGCCGGGCCATCACGGTGCAGGCGGTACACCTGCGCGCGGTTGGGCGCGTGATCGAGTGACCAATCGCTCAAGACCTGTCTTTTGCCTGCTCCGAGGGGGTGAGTCGCAGGTTTGTGCGTGTGGCCGTGGATGATTTCATCGGCTTGCGTGTGGTGTAACCAAAACAGGCTCATGGCCGGGTCTGCGTCGGCAAAGCTCATGCCCTCGTGTTTTTGCGACTCGCTGAGGGCGCGCAGGCTGCGCGCGAATTCTTCGCGTTCGGCCAATGGTTTGGACAAAAACGCGTGCTGCCATTCGGGGTTGCGCGCTTGCAGTCGAAACGCCTGATACGGTTTGTCAGCGAGGCACAGCGCATCGCCATGGGTCAGTAACAGGCGTTGGGCACCCAACTCCAGCAGGGTCGGGTCGGTCAATGTCTCAACGCCCAGCGGGCCTAAATAATCCCGCCCCACCAAAAAATCTCGGTTGCCGGGCAAGAAGGCGACAAAAGCTTTTTGCGCGGTGGCATTCAGAACCTCCGCACACTGTTGCAAAAACGGGTCTTTCGCCGCCGCATCATCACCCACCCAAACTTCAAACAAGTCCCCCAAAATCAGCACCGCTTGCGCTGGGGTGGTGGCCATGTATTGACGCCATGCTTCAAAAGTGGCGATCTCGGAGCCTTGCAAATGCAAGTCCGAGATCAGGTCGACGGTTTGCCATGACGCTGGGGCCAACAACGATCCCACCGTGGGCGCTGTGGTGCGTGGGTCAGCCGTCATGGCGTGAAGCGTGTCAGAGGGCGACCGCTTTTTCGATCACGATGTCCTCTTTGGGCACATCGCCGTGGCCACCGCGGTTGCCGGTTTTCACGCCTTCGATCTTGTCGACCACCTCGGTGCCACTCACCACTTTGCCAAACACGGCATAGCCCCAGCCCTGCATGGAAGGTGCGGTGTGGTTCAAAAAGTTGTTGTTGGCGACGTTGATGAAAAACTGCGCTGTGGCCGAGTGGGGGGCCGAAGTGCGGGCCATGGCCACGGTGTATTTGTCGTTTTTGAGGCCGTTGTTGGCTTCGTTTTCAATCGCGGCATCGGTGGGCTTTTGTGCCATGCCGGGCTCAAAGCCGCCGCCTTGGGCCATAAAGCCGGGGATCACACGGTGAAAAATCGTGTTGTTGTAGTGGCCTTTGTTCACATAGGCCAAGAAATTTTCGGTCGACTTGGGTGCTTTTTCGGCATCGAGTTCGAGGGTGATCACGCCATAACCGGTGATGTGCAGTTCAACTTTTGGGTGGCTCATGGGCTTATTTCAACAAAGTGATGGATTGGATAAGGATCGGTGTCCGTGGGACATCGGTTGGGAAAGGGCCGCCCGCACCAGTGGGGGTGGACCTGATTTTTTGGACCACATCCATGCCGGATGTGACTTTGCCAAAAACGGTGTAGCCGAACAACTGAGGCGCGTTCAGCAGTTGGGCGCGGGCTACTTTTTCGTAGACGCGGCCTTGGTACTCAAACTTAGCCACCGGGTCGCCATCTGGAATGGGCGTGGGGTCTAAAAACGCGTTGTCCACCACATTGATGAAAAACTGCGAGGTGGCTGAATGCGGGTCATTGGTGCGCGCCATGGCCAAGGTGCCGGTGGTGTTTTTCAGGCCTGCCGCCAAAGACTGACGGCCTTCGTGCTGAATCGGCGCGCGCGTTTTTTTCTCTTTGTATTGGGCGTCATATCCACCCGCTTGCACCATAAAGCCCGCAATCACCCGATGAAAAATGGTGCCGTCGTAGTGTTTGTCGTTCACGTACTGCAAAAAATTGGCCACTGTTTTGGGCGCTTTGTCCGCATAGAGTTCGGCCTCGATGTCGCCCACTGACGTGCTGATGCGGATTTTGCTGATGGCTGGGGTTTGCGCCAAAGCCGGCAGCGTGAGCGCCACCGACAAAGCCCAAAACAGGCCCAAGGTGCGCAGGAAACGAAGACGGTGCATGAAGGCCATGGCGTGGTGAAAGAGTGTGGGGTTGAACAGAGCTGAGGGGAGGGCGCTGGCGTCAGCAGTAGTGCGGGCTCAAGGCGCGAACGACTTCAACAACTGCTCAGCGGCCAAGCGTTTTTGGCCTGTGCGCGGTTGCGTGGGCGAGGCAGTGGTGGCGTTTTGGTAAGCCTGAATGCCCAGCATGATGTAAACGTCGCCCATGTTTTCAAGGGCGGTGGCGTAATCGGGTCTTGCCCGCACGGCGGCTTGCAAAGCCGTGAGGGCTTCGGCCAAGCGGCCTTGGCGGGCAAACAGGGCTGCCAAGTTGTTGTGCGGTTCAGGCAACTCTGGGAAAGACTGCGTCAGACTTTGCAGGGTGTCCATGGCCGCGTTGGTTTGGCCCTGTCCGTCTTGGATGCGGCTGAGCAGCAGACGCATTTGCGGATCGGTGGGCTGGGTTTTCAGGTGCGCTTCAGCTTGCGTGCGAGCCTTGGCCCACTGCTCGGATCGGACCAACTGGTTCACATCGCCATAAATGTCGGCTTGGGCTCCTAGACTCAGCGTGAGCAAGAGGCAAGACAGGACGATGTGGTGGAGTGAGTGCATACGCGCCGATAGTATCGAATCTGGGCTGCCCAGAAACTGGGAGCGGGCCCCTGACGGGGATATACTGAAAACGATTGTAACGGAGGCCATGCGGCCAAACAGTTGCCAAAAAGACCTGCTGTCCACCCGTCACGCAGGTACAAAGGCGGTGAATTTCTGGTTTTTTCTTGCCGGACCCCGAGCCCATTCGGGCACCGTCCTTTTGATCTTTTGTCTCGAAACATTCTTGATTTGACATGAGTCTGCGCATTTTCAACACGCTGAGCCGTGCTGTGACCGATTTTTCACCCGCCGAACCGGGACATGTGCGCATGTACGTGTGCGGCATGACGGTGTATGACCTCTGCCATTTGGGGCATGCGCGCTCGATGATTGCGTTTGACGTGGTGCAACGCTGGCTCAAGGCCAGTGGCTTCAAGGTGACTTATGTGCGCAACGTCACGGACATTGACGACAAGATCATCAAGCGGGCCTTAGAAAACGGCGAAACCATTCGCCACCTGACCGACCGCATGATCGACGCCTTGCACCAAGACGCCGATGCCTTGGGCATTGAGCGCCCGCAACACGAGCCGCGTGCCACCGATTACGTGCCCCAAATGTTGCGCATGATCGGCACGCTGGAAGAAAAAGGCTTGGCGTATCGATCGGGCAATGGCGATGTCAACTATGCCGTGCGCAAATTTGAAGGCTACGGCAAGCTGTCTGGAAAATCACTGGACGAGTTGAACGCTGGCGAGCGCGTTGCCGTGGAAACCGAAAAAAACGACCCCTTGGACTTCGTGCTGTGGAAGAGTGCCAAGCCCGCCGAACCCGAAGATGTCAAGTGGGCCAGCCCCTTTGGCACCGGTCGCCCCGGCTGGCACATCGAGTGCTCGGCCATGGCCTGCGAGTTGTTGGGCCAGACCTTTGACATTCATGGCGGTGGCGCTGACTTGCAGTTTCCACACCACGAAAACGAAATCGCGCAAAGCGAAGGGGCCAATGGCCAGCCTTTGGCACGCTTTTGGATGCACAACGGCTTCATCAATGTGGACAACGAAAAAATGTCCAAGAGCTTGGGCAACTTTTTCACCATCCGCGATGTGCTGAAAGAATTTGACGCCGAGACGGTGCGCTTTTTCATCGTGCGCAGCCATTACCGAAGCGCGCTGAACTACAGCGACGTGCACCTCAACGACGCCAAAGGCGCCTTGAAACGCCTTTACACCGCCCTGCAAGCCGTGCCACCGGCCTCCGTGAACCTGGATTGGACCGACCCGCTGGCGGCCCGCTTCAAGGCGGCCATGGACGAAGACTTTGGCACGCCCGAAGCCGTGGCCGTGTTGTTTGAATTGGCCAGTGAAGTCAACCGCACTGGCTCGGCCGAGAAAGCCGGCTTGCTGAAAACCCTCGGCGGCCTGTTGGGCTTGTTGCAAACCGACCCGACAGCGTATTTGCAATCGGGTGCGGGGCTGGACGATGCCGCCATTCAGGCCCAGATTCAAGCCCGAGCCGATGCAAAAAAAGCCAAAAACTTTGCCGAAGCCGACCGCATCCGCAACGACTTGTTGGCCCAAGGCATTGTGTTGAAAGACTCGGCCACCGGCACCACTTGGGAGGCCGTGCAGTGACGGCGTCTGTCGTTCCCGTGACCCCGGCCTATTGGGCCGAGGCGTGCGCGCACCTGGCCAAAAAAGACCGGGTCATGAAAAAACTCATTCCTCAGTTTGGCAACGCCATTTTGGAAACCCGTGGGGATGCGTTTGTCACCTTGGCCCGATCTATTGTGGGCCAGCAAATTTCGGTGAAAGCGGCGCAATCGGTGTGGGACCGGTTTTCGGTTTTGACCAAACGCCTCACGCCCGCAGCGGTGCTCAAACTCAAGGTGGACGACATGCGTGCGGCGGGTTTGTCGGCCCGCAAGGTCGAATATTTGGTCGACTTGGCCATGCATTTCAGCTCGGGCACGGTGCACGTCAAGGCCTGGCAAGACATGGACGACGAGGCCATCATTGACGAGTTGGTGGCCATTCGGGGCATTGGACGTTGGACGGCCGAGATGTTTTTAATTTTTCACCTGATGCGCCCCAATGTGTTGCCTTTGGACGACGTGGGGCTGATCAACGGCATCAGCCGCAATTATTTTTCGGGCGAACCCGTCAGCCGCAGCGATGCCCGTGAAGTGGCCCAGGCTTGGAGCCCCTTTTCGACGGTGGCAACTTGGTATATTTGGCGCTCACTGGATCCCGTGCCCGTGGCGTATTGAGGGTGTGGCGAGGCGTCCCCCGGTTATGAACAGAGGAGTAAAACTTGGCTAAAAAAACTTTTCTCGATTTTGAGCAACCCGTTGCCGAACTCGAGGCCAAGATCGAAGAGTTGCGCTATGTGCAGACCGAGTCAGCGGTGGACATCACCCTAGAAATCGACCAGCTGAGCAAGAAAAGCCAGCAGCTGACCAAAGATATCTACAGTGACCTGACACCTTGGCAAATCACCAAGATCGCGCGTCACCCAGAGCGTCCTTACACCCTCGATTACATCAACGGCATCTTCACCGACTTCACCGAAATGCACGGTGACCGTCACTTTGCCGACGATTTGTCGATCGTGGGCGGCTTGGCCCGATTCAACGGCCAAGCTTGCATGGTGGTGGGCCAACAAAAAGGGCGCGACACCAAAGAGCGCACCATGCGCAACTTTGGCATGAGCAAGCCCGAGGGCTACCGTAAAGCGTTGCGCCTCATGAAGACTGCAGAAAAGTTCAAGTTGCCGGTCTTCACCTTTGTCGACACCCCCGGCGCCTATCCCGGCATTGACGCCGAAGAGCGTGGCCAGTCTGAGGCGATTGGCCGCAACATCTACGAAATGGCCCAATTGGAAGTGCCCATCATCACCACCATCATTGGCGAGGGCGGATCGGGTGGCGCCTTGGCGATTTCGGTGGCCGATCAGGTGTTGATGTTGCAGTACTCGGTGTATTCGGTCATCAGCCCCGAAGGCTGTGCTTCTATTTTGTGGAAAACCAGTGACAAGGCCGAAGTGGCGGCCGATGCCCTGGGCATCACCGCGCACCGTTTGAAGGCCTTGAACTTGGTCGACAAAATCGTCAACGAACCCGTCGGGGGCGCGCACCGCGACACCGAGCAAATGGTGTCGTTTTTGAAACGTGCTTTGGGAGATGCGTGGCGTCAAGTGGCCGACCTGAAACCCAAAGAGCTGTTAGAGCGTCGCTATGAGCGCCTGAACAGCTACGGTCGTTTCACCGACACCAAAGCCAGCAAATAAACAGCAGCAGAGCCTGCTGGCAGCGCACATGGCTCAAACCCTTGACCAGGCCCTGGCTGCATTCAGCCCGGGCCTTCCTTTTGTGGTGGCCTTCAGTGGTGGCGCCGACTCGAGCGCATTGTTGCTGGCCTGTGCCCAACGCTGGCCTGGGCAGGTGAGGGCCGTTCACATTCACCATGGCTTGCAAGCCGCCGCGGATGACTTCGAGGCGCACTGCCGCGACAAGTGCCGTCAATGGCAAGTGCCTTTGGCGGTGCGGCGTGTACAGGCCCAGCCCGCTGCGGGCGAAAGCCCCGAAGATGCAGCCAGAAAAGCCCGTTACGCCGCCTTGTCAGAAGCCGTTCAAGCCGAATGGCCCGAGGTGCGTGACGTGGTTTTGGCCCAGCACGCGGACGATCAAGTGGAGACTTTGCTGATTGCCTTGTCGCGCGGGGCGGGTTTGCCGGGTTTGGCCAGCATGCCTGCACAGTGGGAGCGCGGGGGCCTCAGATGGCACCGTCCTCTGTTGTCGGTGCAGGGCTTGGCGCTGCGTGAGTGGCTGTCCCGGCAAGCGCCTGACTCATCGCCCCAGTGGATTGAAGACCCCAGCAACACCGATGTGCGGTTCACCCGAAATAGGCTGCGGGCCCAAGTTTTACCGGCATTGGCCGAGGCCTTGCCGGCGTTCAGGGAAACCTTTGCGCGCAGCGCCGCGCACGCCGCGCAGGCCCAAGAAGTGCTGAACGAATTGGCCGCTGAAGAGTTGGCGCGCATCGGGGTGCCCCCGCGCATTGAGGCTTTGCAGCAGCTGAGCCGGGCGCGCCAAGCTTTGGTGCTGCGGCATTGGCTGCGCCAGCACCATGCCACCACCCCCAGTTCGGCGCAACTTCAAGAGTTGCTCGCCCAAGTGGCGGCTTGCACCACCCGAGGCCATCGGCTGCATTTGAAGGTGGGGCAGAGTTATGTTGAACGCAACGGCGCCTATTTGACTTACTTGGCTTGAAGGCCTCCCTTGCGCACGGCGCGGTGGTCAAGAAAGTGTCAGCACGATGGGTACAATTGACAGGATTTTCTGAGAGAAATCTCTTGGCAAGTGTCTGTAATGCGTTGCGCCTCAGCGCTCAATCGCTTTCAAACTTTATTCATAACTTCAAATGGCTTTGATCGTTCATAAATACGGCGGCACCTCGATGGGCTCGACCGAGCGCATTCGCAATGTCGCCAAGCGCGTGGCCAAATGGGCGCGCGCGGGCCACCAAATCGTGGTGGTTCCGAGCGCCATGAGTGGCGAAACCAACCGGCTCTTGGGCTTGGCCAAAGAATTGGCACCGGCCAAACCCGGCGACGCCTACCACCGCGAACTCGACATGCTGGCCTCGACCGGCGAACAAGCATCTTCGGCCCTGTTGGCCATCGCTTTGCAATCCGAAGGCCAGCCTTCGGTCAGCTATGCGGGTTGGCAAGTGCCCATCAAAACCAACAGCGCCTTCACCAAAGCGCGCATCGAATCTATCGACGATGTGCGCGTTCGCGCCGACCTGAACCAAGGCAAAGTGGTCATCATCACAGGCTTTCAGGGCGTGGACGAGCAGGGCAACATCACCACCTTGGGCCGTGGCGGCTCGGACACTTCGGCGGTGGCGGTGGCCGCGGCACTGAAAGCCGACGAGTGCTTGATCTACACCGATGTGGATGGCGTGTACACCACAGACCCCCGCGTGGTGCCTGAAGCGCGCCGCTTGCACACCGTGAGCTTTGAGGAAATGCTGGAAATGGCCTCCTTGGGCTCCAAGGTGCTGCAAATCCGCTCGGTCGAATTTGCCGGCAAATACAAAGTGCCCATGCGCGTGCTGTCCAGCTTCACGCCTTGGGACATTGACATCAACGAAGAAGCCGCCTCTGGCACCCTGATCACTTTTGAGGAAGACGAACAAATGGAACAAGCCGTCGTATCCGGCATCGCATTCAACCGCGACGAAGCCAAAATCTCTGTCCTGGGCGTCCCTGACAAGCCCGGCATTGCCTACCAAATCTTGGGCGCTGTGGCCGATGCCAACATCGAAGTGGACGTGATCATTCAAAACCTGAGCAAAGACGGCAAGACCGACTTCAGCTTCACGGTGCACCGCAATGACTACGCCAAAACCATCGACTTGCTCAAAGACAAAGTGCTGCCCGCCTTGGGCGCGGCCGATGTGATTGGCGATGCCAAGATCTGCAAAGTGTCGATCGTGGGCATCGGCATGCGCAGCCATGTGGGCGTGGCCAGCAAGATGTTCCGCTCGTTGAGCGAAGAGGGCATCAACATCCAAATGATCTCCACTTCCGAGATCAAGACTTCGGTCGTGATCGACGAAAAATACATGGAATTGGCCGTGCGCGCTCTGCACAAAGCCTTCGATCTGGACCAAGCTTAAGTTATACTCTTGACCATTGGAAACGTGACCGAGTGGCCGAAGGTGCTCCCCTGCTAAGGGAGTATGGGGTGTAGAGCCTCATCGAGGGTTCGAATCCCTCCGTTTCCGCCAAGTCAATAGGCTTTATGCGGGTTTGACAGTTTTTTGTGTGAAATTACCACATCCGTAACCACACAACTTTGAAAGCGGCCTCCCTTGGAGGCCGTTTCTCATTCCGTAAAGCACTTAACTGGAGTTTTTTGCCATCGTTTGCCCCGAAAGCATGGGCTTGACAACCCTCATGTTCGGAAATGAAATAGTCTCTAGCGTCTTGTGCAATGTCTTTGGGCGGTGCCATCCACGGTGGCTCGGACTTCCTGCCGCAATGCTTGCATTCATATGCCTGTATAACAGCGTCAATGAGGATGTGAGAACTCAATTTATTCTTTGATTCGCGAGGCGAATGAATGTCGTACAACTACCGACCAGTAAGGGAACGCTAATGGCACTTTCAGAAATACTGGCGACAATTGGGAACTCATATGAACAGGCCAAACTTGAAGGCTTTGGAGGACATCCCCTAGCAAACATCATTCGCAGGGAATGGCCGCTATCAATTGCCGAACTTCTTCCTAACCGCTCCGAA
This sequence comes from Comamonadaceae bacterium, assembly GCA_027488255.1. Taxonomy (GTDB): domain Bacteria; phylum Pseudomonadota; class Gammaproteobacteria; order Burkholderiales; family Burkholderiaceae_C; genus Limnohabitans_A. The sequence goes on from JAIYBZ010000035.1 coordinate 170,379, forward strand.
TTTCATTTTAAAGGTAGTGCGGGTCAAGGCAGATGGTCAGACAGCCCATGGGCCGCAATTTTCGACCCAATAGTTACATCAAGTGCTGAAACAGGTTACTACCCAGTTTTCCTCTTCTCTGAAACCTTCGAAGATGTATCGTTAGTTATGGGACAAGGCACATACGAAGTTCGTAAAGAATTTGGCCGAGGGACTCTGGAAATTCTTGAAATGCGTGCAAAGTTACTAAGACAAAGAGTTCCAGAATTTCGACAAAGATTCAATGAAGGGCCTTTCCCAATAAAGTCTTCCGCTCATGCAGGGGATGACTGGAGCGTCTCTAGCGCCTGGGGGAAACAATACAGCGTTATGAATCTGCCATCTAATGAGGAACTAGGTGGAGACCTAATTGAAATGGTTAATCTTTACAGGTTGGCCACACAAAGGGGGGGGATAGACCTTGCCGATGGTGCTTCTGAGACAGATGGGAACAGCGAAGAATCTAGCCCTCAGGCCCAACTAGAGGGCGCTAGACGAGAAAGATTTCATTTCAGAATTGAAAGACAGCGGAATAACAAACTTTCTAGAGAAGCAAAGCGTTTACATGGATATGTATGCCAGGGCTGCGGTTTTTCGTTCGAGTCAGTTTATGGAAGCATTGGTCGTAACTACATTGAGGCACACCACCTTACGCCCTTGCATGCACTGAGCGGCGAAGGTCCTGTATTGACCAATCCTGAAACTGACTTCGCTGTTCTATGTGCGAATTGTCACAAGATGATTCATGCGATGGGATGTCCAAGTATTGAAGTGTTTAAATTAAACATTCAAAACCCTAATGATGATTAAAGTTAAAAGCTGAATACGCTCTTTTTAAGAAACATAAGACCAAGTAGAAATCAAATGGCATACAAAAAAATTGCTTCAATGGAGCCACAAGAGTTAGAAAGCGCAATCGCTTGGGGCATTTATAAAGGTGGTCTATCCCTTGCGGTGGTCTTATTTATTCTCTGGATATTTATGCCATTTATACTTCCTTTGGCGCTACTTGCTAGCGGCTATGCTACAGAAAATTGGCTGGAACCATTCGTTAACTATGTGTTTGAAAAATCCAAGAAAGAATGGCGTGAGATATTTCTAAATACTTTTTGGCTATTGTTAATTATTTCGGTAATTTTTACCTCCATATATCTGTTTTCTAAAACTAAGATTTATCTCAAAATTGGCAATTGGTTTAATTATCGATTGTCTAACGCTGAGGGGGGCGATAGTAATTGGCGATTTATCGGACTCATAATTGGCCTTATGTCAGCTTTTAATTTTGCTCTTGCCGCATTTGCCTTCAGTACTATGCCTAGAGATTTCAACCTTGATGATTTCATTTTTTTGCTTGGTAGTTTTCTGATTACATGCACAGCAATTTACTTTTCATTGAGAAAACGTAAATCTAAAATCACCGAGTATTCCGGGGATGCGTGACTGAGTCTAACGCCGCTTCTTCCAAGCTACGATTGTCGATTGGGCTACGCCTTTGATAAATTTACTGCGACCTACTTGGCATTCCCCCAAACCTGTAGACACTTTTCATAGCGCAGTTTGACGATTCCGAGGATGAGCCGATAAGCACAGACATTGAACGTGCTACAGAGGTGGAGGCTCCGGCAGTGGCGCAGATGCAGTGGATTTTTTGAAGGGATCTGGTGCTGCTGTTTTGGTTCGAGGTCTCCCACGTGGGCGTAGTTAGCACCGTTGCACCAATTGTTTGACAACCCCTTCAATCCAATCACGATCAACCACGGACAGCCCCGACAGCCAGATGCCTATGCGTTCAGCATGTTCCAAAGGTGGGAGGGATTCTTCGGCCAGCAGATCGGCAATGGTGGTGTTGAGCAAACGAGCGACAGTGTCCACCACGGTCAACGGGGGAAGGATGTTGCCGGTCTCGTAGCGCGACACGGTCAAGGTGTCGATGTCGAGGTATTCGGCGAGCTGTTCTTGTGTCAGGCCAACGGCCCGACGGCGGTCCCCCATGTTGCGGCCCAAACGTCTGGCCAGCGACCGGCGAATGGGTTTGACCATGCTTGGCTGTCCTTATATGTGGCAGCAATGGTCTTGTTTTTTTGAGTTCTTTGTAATGACGTGAAGCATGAGTAAAAGATGATTTTTAAAGTTTATTAGACATCTGGCTGTCAAGAAAATGATAGAATTAAAATTAACTTTTATCACATTTATGTCATCCAAAGAATTCAATCTCGTCGGCTCGAAATTTCCTTGCCAACGACTGTATCTGACATGCCTTCATAAAGTCTGTGCGGGAAGCTTATGGGTGGGATTCTTTGAACCTACCGAGGGTAAATCATGAACGCGTGGCATGAGGATTTGCTGAACCTACTGGTGACGCCAATCACGTGCCCAGAGCATATTTTTGGAAGTATTGAACGGGTGGCCTCCAAACTGGGTTTTGACCATATTGCCTACGGATTTCAGGCACCTTACCCGGTGACTCAACCCAAGATTACACTGCTCAATAACTACCCTGGCCCCTGGCAAGAACATTACAGCCGCTCAGGATTCTTGTTCACAGACCCCACGGTGATTCACGGCAGACAAAGCCAAGACCCTTTGATCTGGAATGATCAAGCATTTGTCACCAACCCGACCCTGTGGCAAGATGCGCAAGACCATGGCATCAGAGTCGGCTGGGCACAGTCCAGTCTAGACGGTACTGGTGCTGGCAGTTTGCTCACACTTTGCCGTAGTCACGAACCTGTGACCGATGGCGAGCTACAAGCCAAAGAACCCGGTATGCGCTGGTTGGTGCAAGTCGCCCATGTGAGTCTGTCAAAGGCAATATTGGCCAAAGACGCACATGTCTGCACGCACTTGACCCTTCGGGAACGTGAGGTCTTGCAATGGACAGCCGATGGAAAATCGGCGCAAGACATTGCCGACATTTTGGTCTTGAGTAAAAGCGTGGTCGACTTCCACCTGAAGAACAGCATTAAAAAGCTAGACAGCCCCAACAAAACCGCTGCCGTGGCGCGTGCTGTTTTGCTGGGCTGGCTACGCTGATCGACAAACCAGCACTCAAACGGGCATACTGCCTGCCATGAAAATCACCGACATGGGCTTGGTGCAGGCTACCATGCAAGAGCTGCTTAACCTGCGGCTGGAACATTTTTTTTCGGCTGTGGATGTAGGCCCTGAAGACTTACCGCCTAATCAGCGTTGTGGCACCGTGACGACCGTAATGGGTTACACCGAATGGCTTTGCAGTGCAGAGTTTCCCATCACCATAGGCTGGGACTGGCATGTTTTGACAACGGATCACAGTATCCATTGGCAACGTGAAGAACTTCCTCGAACCAACATCCAATTACTCAATGAATACGGACAGGCCTTGGTTTGGGAGGACAGCTTGCGTGTTCTGGCTTCATGGGTGGATGCCCAAGCATGGCAAAAGGACATGGTGCAGGCTGTGAGCACCGGTCAAACTTGATCAATGCGCATGGAATGACATCCAAAGCTGGAACAGCAGATGCCCATAGGGCATAGTCCGAAAAAAATTTACAAGACCAAGGTTGGCCTGTCAACCTACTTTTTTTAGTAGCTTACCAAAACGCTACCCATTTCATAGCATCCATACCAAGTTCAAGAACGAACGAATGGATGAATTTCATGTGGCAATACAGCACCGGAACCAGGCAACAACTGCCACCCCAGCTCTTTGAGCAAATGGGGCTCTACCGCCGTGAAGTTTTCATCAACCAACTGGGGTGGGAACTGAGCACCGTCAATGGTATGGAGCTGGATGAATTTGACGGCCCGGATGCGGTGTATGTCTGCTCGCACGATGACGATGGACAAGTCAGTGGGGTGGCCCGTTTGTTACCAACGACTGCGCCATACTTGATGAAAAAAGTGTTTCCCGAACTTTGGGGTGGAAAACAGCTTCCAAATGATCCAAAGATTTGGGAACTGTCCCGCTTTGCAGCAGCTACGCCATATTCAAGTGGGCCGATTGAACATCAAGCATCTGCAAAACATGCATCAGAGCTTCTTCGTAACGTGATGCGGGTGGCTTCATTGCTTGGCGCTCAGACCTTAATTACCGTGTCGCCTGTGGGGATGGAGAGGTTGTTAAGACTGAATGACTTTTGTGCAAAACGAGCGGGTCTTCCAATGAAATGTGGTTTTGAAAGTATCACATCATTAGTCATTGGACCTGCTTCTTTAGCGGCACTAGTTCCTGCAGAGGGAACTAAAGATGACTAGGCGAGACTCCTTGATGCCATGGAGGCGGCACCTACATTGCACCCTGCGAGGAAAGCGAAGGCCGTTGGATCGTACAAGGGCACATGCCCAGCAAAGCTCAGCATTGGCCAAGCGAAAGCAGAGTTGTGTTTCAGAGTGAAAACAGCCAATGCTTAGATGTGGCTGCTATAGCTAGTGCATTGAGGAGCAGATTGAATAGGACTTTGCCAGATGCTGCGATGCTCGTGCTTTCTGTGAAGCCCCTCCGCCCAAAGAGATCTGCAGCTAGCTACTCTCGTTTGGTACATCAGTAAAAAATCAAGTGAAATTCCACGATATGCAGTATAAGAAGCCCCCCGAAGCCATTGTGCACAAACACCGAAGCGACGATGTTTTTATCTGCAATTGTCGGGCTGCGTTACCAGTGTTTTTTAATGTCGACCTCTTGCAAATGTCGAATTTAGACAGTCAGGACTTGTTAGCCATTCAAGGCTGCTATCGTGACGTTGATACGGGGCGGGAAACGAGCAACAATATTTATCTTCTGAAAAATATTCCTTGGAAAATGCAATCAGAACAGGACGGCTTTGGTGAGTCAAGTCAAAAGACTGTATCTTGGCTTAATGCCTATTATTTAAAGACAGATGATGAGTATCGGTTGCGAGAGTGTGCTATTCCAGAGAGCATACAAAATGAAATGATGGCAGTAGTTTCCGGGGAGACTTTGTCTGAGTACGCTAGATATCGTGCGTCCATAGTGCTCGATAAGTTGACTGGCATCCGTAGCTCACCTAACTTTCACTGCACAGTTTATAACGATACCAAGCACTACTATTTTTATGGAAAGAGACACGAGCATGTTCCAGGAATACAGCTTATGGAAATTGCTCGTCAAGCTTTTTATGCACATTTCTATAAGTTCAATAAACATACGCGGGAGTCTGTGAACTTATCAATTCTTAACTTCAACTGCGAATTCGTTAGCTATCTCCAATCGAACTATGCTGTATTGATTGCAGTTGAGACTCTTTCGTGTGTCATCGAGGGTGCTTCGCGGGAAAAGCATCATCTCCGTGCTACGTTCACCCAAGAAGGTCATGTTGCATGCATCATTGAAATGGTAGGCACTGTCGTAGGATCCAAGCTTTTTAATAAGCTTCGAGACATCAAGCCGCCTACGAGTCATGCATTTTCTCCGATTTGTAATGAAAATAAAGTAATTGTTTTGTTGAGTCATATTGGCGGCGATTTGGTAGAAGGAGAAATTACCTCCGTATCTGCAGATATGTTGTTTATGCGAGCACCGAATTCCAGTAACCCAATTGAATGCAATGGGGATTATAAATTTCACCTATTTACACAGCACCAAGGAGCTATTACCGGAAATGGGGTGCTCGTTCCTAGTCATGCTGGAGAAAAAAGGGGGGCAATGGCAATTCGAATTACGGATTGGACCAAGGGCTCTGGAGCAAAGTTTAGGGAGTTTATCAAGATGGACTGCTACCTGATTGAATCAGATTACGCCGTCGCCTGATCGAAACTATGCACATGAAAACTGTAAAAATCCATCCATTCGAGCGGGTCTTGATGCCCATGTATGTGCGCGGACATAAACTGAAAAACCGCTTGTTTTTCGCGCCGATGGGATTGGATCTTGCGAACCGGGACGGCACGTTTTCGGATGAGTTGTTCGAGTTTTACCGCGGCATCATTAATGGCGGTTGCGGCTTTCTAGTACTCAGTAATGCTTCGGTGTCCCAATACTCGATTCTTCAGCCGAACGGACTTCGGTTATTCAACGAAACACAGTCTCTGTCCTTGCAAAAGATTGTGCGACTTGCGCAAGAAGCGCAAACCTTAGTTGGCGTGCAATTGCAGCACTACGGCGGGCAAGGCGTGACGACCTATACGCGCGGCAAGGAATTGCTGACGCCGAGTGGCGTGCCCTGCGCGACGTTGAAGAAAAAGGACTCGCGCTACCGAGTACGGGTGATGACGCTGGAAGATATCGAAATCGTCAAGGCGCAGTTTGTCGAATCTGCCAGGTTGGCAGAGTTGTCTGGTACCAAGTTGATTCAGTTGCAAGCATCAAACGGTTATTTGCTAGGCAGCTTCCAATCGCCAGCCACTAATCTTCGTACCGATCAGTATGGTGGCAATGCGGTAGCGCGTGGCCGTTTTTTGCTGGAAGTCATACAGGCGATACGCGCAACAATTTCAACTAGCACCATGCTCAGTTTGCGTTTGGGTGTGGATGACTACCTCGGCGACAAGGGTACGGTTGCCACAGACTTTGAAACGCTGATTCCAATGTATGAAGAGGCAGGTATCGACTTAATTGAGGCTTCGATTTGTGTTGCAGATACATTTTCCGTTCTCACTGGTGATGCGCCTGAGGTCAGTGCGCTACTGCACTTAGCTACTAAAACCATTAAAAGCTATGCTACGGTGCCAGTAGGTTTTGCCGGACTGGTTCGATCAGTCGAACAGGCAGAGGAAATATTGGCGAATGGTATAGCCGATTTTGTCGGGATGGCGCGTGCCTTGTTTGCTGACAATGATCTAATTATTAAAAGCTTAAATGGGCGACAAGATGAAATCAATTGGTGCCTGTGGGACGGCAAGTGCTTCAAGGACAAACACAATCCTCGCTATCAGCGTGTGTATTGCTGTGTTAATCCAAAATATAAGCGACCAGAGTAAATGATTAAGTCAATACTTTTCATTAGCATGTAGGGAAACTGGAAAGATGCCATTTTCAATGCGAATTGGAACACGCCATCACTTTCATTTCACTTTTACAAGGATCGAATATATGCGTTTTGCAAACAAGGTTTTGTTGGTTACCGGTGGTACACAAGGTATTGGTCTGGAAGTTGCGCTGACAGCAGCGCAGGAAGGCGCACTCGTGACCGTCTGCGGGCGTGGCGTGGACAAGGGCCAACGCGCACTGGAAGAAGCGGCTAAACGTGGTTTGCAGCTCGATTTCGTTGAATGCAATGTTCAAGATGCAAACAGTGTATCGCAGCTGATAGCGTGCATCGTTGCCAAGCATGGAAAAATCGACCTCGCCTTCAATAATGCAGGCATTACCGCCGAACATGCGAAGCTGGGTGAGTCGTCGATTGACAACTGGCGCAAAGTGATCGATATCAATCTGATCGGTACCTATCTTTGTATGAAATACGAAATCTCCAACATGGTGCAAAACGATGGCGGTGTGATCGTCAACACCAGTTCGGCCGCAGGTGTAATGGCGATTGCCGGGCAAGCAGCGTATGTGGCGAGCAAGGCGGCAATTATTGGGCTGACCCAAAGTGCTGCGATTGACTACGCAAACACATTCAAGGGCCCGCAGATTCGTATCAATGCAGTAGCACCAGGCCCGATTTTGGGTGGCATGAACGATGACAAGAATCTCAACGAAAATCCAACTCGTACCGAGAAAAAGCTAGCGTCAACTGCGATGCATCGTTTTGGTACTGGGCAGGAAGTTGCGCAAACCGTGTTGTGGTTGCTGTCTGCCGAAAGTAGCTATATCACCGGTGCCGTGATTCCCGTCGATGGTGGCTATGCTGCCGGCAAATTCTGATGATAAGCATACCCCCCATGAAAGATGCATTTATATCTGGTGTGAGCACAGGTATTGGCCTGAGCCTTGCCAAACAATTGTTGGCGCAAGGTTATCGGGTTTATGGCGTCAGCCGCCGTGAGCCTGCAGAGCTGATTGCAGATTCGAATTTCCGCTTTTGCGCACTCGATTTTGCCAACAGCAATGCTGCTGCGCAGGCATTGACCGGCTTTATCGAACGCGAAAAAATCACCAAATTGTCCAAACTTTTTCTTAATGTCGGACATTTTGGCAAGCGCATCGCACCGGTACACAAAGTATCGGTAGCAGACTTGGAAGATATGGTTAGGGTCAATGTGTGGTCGCACAAAGTACTGCTTGATTGCCTTTTGATTCAAAAAGTTGCGATTCAAGATACAGTTTTTTCTTCATCGATCGCAGGCGTACGTGCGCGAGCTGGCAATAGCGGTTATGCAATCACCAAGGCAGCACTAAACATGATGGCGAAATTGTATGCGATCGAAAATCCGACAATTCGCTTCTTGGTGTTGGGTCTGTGTAACGTTGATACTTTTTTGAGCAAAACAATAGGCTCACTGCCACTCGAAGGCGATTTCCCGGAGATCATTAAATTGCGAGAACGCGCCCAAGACCCGCACTATCTAATCAGCGCCGACAAGCGCGCGGCTGACATCCTCGGATTATTCGAACCCACCCAATTTGACAAAGTGCCGAATGGTGACTTCGTCGAAATTCGTACCCTTCTTGCATAACATAATTGTATCCAGCATATTTTGAGAACGTCATTTTATGAAAATACTTGCTATCGTCGCTCATCCCAATCTGTCCGAATCTCGTGTCAACAAAGTATGGGCTGAATCTTTGATGAAGTGCCCGGATGTCACCGTGCGTGATTTGACTGCCGAATATCCAAACATGGACGTGGACGTCCTGTTGGAACAGGAACTGCTGTTGGCGCATGCCCGCATCGCTTTTCTATTCCCGCTGTACTGGTATTCTTCGCCAGCGATTTTGAAACAATGGTTGGATCTGGTGCTGCAACCCGGGTTTGCTTACGGCATCGGTGGTGACAAATTAGAAGGCAAAGAGTTTGTGGTTGCCACTGCAATCGGCAGCAACCGTGAAGGCTATCGTGCCGGTAATCACAATAACTATACGGTGGATGAGTTGCTGCGCCCGTTCCAGCAATCGGTAAATTACATCGGTGGGCGCTACCTGCCACCATTCTGTTTCTATCGTTCGATTGTGGCCAGCGAAGAAGAAATCGGGCAAAGCGCAAACAGCTTGGTTGCCTATTTGACCGATGCCGATTTCAACCCGAAACGCGATCATGAACGCCTCGTGATCGACGCGATGGAGGCCATGGTCTCCCGAGTTCTATGAGCGCGGATGCGCCAATTGCCATGAAAGCGAAATTTGCCCGCTATGCCGAATGGATCATTCGGTACCGGATGGCGGTCGTTGTCATTGTTGTCCTGATCACTGGCTTGGCTTTGTTCCAAGCGCAAAAAGTCAAGTTGATCATTGATATGAATGCGACATTACCGCAATCGCATCCGTATATCGCCACCACGAATGATGTGGACACTATATTTGGCTCGAAGTATGTGGTCGTGGTGGGAATTTCACCGAAAAGTGGCGATATCTACAGTCCGGCCTTCATCGACAAGGTCAAGCGCATCAGCGATGCTCTGGCTAAGACACCGGGTATCTTGCCAGACAACACGGACTTGGCGCGACGGCGGCTATGTTTCACTATCCACTGCAAGGTAATAACCTAGTATTGATCGGGGTTTGGATGCCACGCATCAGTCAGAATGTCGTTCCGATCAGTCGACCGCCCGGGATCGTATTCGCTGAAACAGTACCAAGCACCAATCAATTTGCGATAAAGCTGGATCACTCTGGAAGCAGATTGGATTGGTCACTTTCCTATCTCAACGGCGTGAGTCTCAATCCTGAACTCGAATTGGGTCGTGTCTCAAGCGACAGCATCGGCGTGCTGATGCGTCACAAGCGCGTTAGTGTGTTTGGCACGGATGCTGCAACTGTGATCGGCTCTTATGGATTGTGTGTAGAAGTCGCGTACACCCGGACTGAGGTTGGTACCAAATTAAATGGATTCCATACAACCAAACCTTTCCTTTACATGGTTTTTGGTGGTGACAGAACGTTTGACAATGGCCTTAATGTCAATCTCCAGTACTTTCTTTACCGTGTTTTTGGATATGTCGATCCACGCGGCATTTCCGATCCGTTGTCACGTAGCATTGGGATTGAAAATGCCATTGCTACACATCAGCTTGATTCGCACAAGCAAGGTGTAAGTTTTCGCGTCAGTAAAAAATGGATAAATGACACTCTTGAATGCGAGATTGCAACAGTAATATCGCTCAGTACCTCAGACTTTATCTTAAAGCCGAGGCTTATTTACGCAGTCAACGATCAGATCAAGATGTCGGCAGGTGTTGATCTGTTTAGGGGAAATAAAAACACATTCTTCGGACGACTCAAAGATACTTCGACAGCTTTTGTTGAATTTAAATACAGTTTTTGACGATATAACAGATATGGTAAACACAACAAGCGTACCTCTAGATAGCGGGTTGCAAGTGCTGGCATACAAGGCGGATTTCTGCGATGGGTTCGAGGTCAGCATCGCTAATGACAATCGATCTGCATTGTATTGGTATCTTGATATCGTTGGCAGAACACCAAGATGGATCGAATTTCTTATGTCGATTCGGAACTTTGCGGTCGGCTTTTTCCATTTAAAGAATGTGGGAAACCTGTCGGACGTGCCTTCACCGGCCGCAGCTGAAAATTTGCGCATTGGTGACCGCGTCGGTATCTTTACGATTCGCTCCGTATGTGACAAGGAGGTGTTACTTGAAATCATTGATACTCACCTTGACGTCGTCCTGTCCGTATACAGAGATGATGGAAGTTTTCCCAAGTTGAAAGTGATAACCATGGTTTTCAACCACAACGTTTTAGGACAGTTGTATATGCTTCCTGTCGCTCCGCTCCACAAAGTGATCGTGCGGGCAATGTTATCGAATCATGATTGAGTGATTACGCGCTGAACTGTCCAACGTCCTGATACTTATTAATGCCTACGCAAGCTTTCGCATCCAAACTCGCAGCAAGCCCACACGTTGCTCAAAAAAATGCCAGACCGAGCCCCTCGGTAATCTCTAAGCGTTATCTTCTTGTCTGGATACCCGTACCACCTAACTAAATTTCACCTGCACAGGCCCCGCCAACAAACGCAGCGAACTAAACAACACAGTCTCGCGCCAGGCACGAGACTGAATGCATAGATCACTCTGTCCGCTCAGAAATCACCACTAAAACGCGCTGGTTACCCAGTCCAGTGTCTCTTGCCACAGCGCTTGGGCTTGCGGCCGAAAATAACCCATGTGGCCTATGGCATTCATGCCATAGCGCGCAGGCTCAAGGGTGATGGTTTCCAGCGAGGCTTGGCTGTATGCCGCCATGAAGGCATCGCGCGAAGCGGGGGGTGCCCATTTGTCGTCAATGGCGTTGATCGCTCGGATGGGGATGGCCACCTGCGCGAACTGTTGGGCCAAATGCGCTTGCTCGGGGTCGTCAAAAAAGTAGCGCGGCCATTGGCACCAATGGCGCCATTGCAAAAAAACCTGGCGTGGCAAGTCTTCACCCATGCCGAGCAGGCTCCACGCCAAATAGCCTTTTGCCCTCACGATCAAGGGACCCAAGATGTTCCACATGATCCAAACGCGCAGACGCTCTGAAGGGGGCATCCAGCCGTGCCAGCCGGCACCGGTGGCAAATGTGGCGAAACGCGCCACGCGGCCGGGGTGGGGCAACAAACCGAATGCATGCCCGCCGTAGGAGTGCCCCACCATCCAAATCGGGCCATCGGTCAGGCCCTCGACATGGGCTTGCAGCGCCGCCAAATCTTGGCGTGCCCAATCGAGGTAGTTCATCTCGAACCCTCGTAAATCCCTTGGCTTTGAAAGCCCAATCCCTCGGTAGTCCAGCGTCCACACCTCGACACCTTGAGCCGCGCAAAACTGGGCAAAGCGCTGATAAAAGCGTTGTGGCACGCCAGTGGCGCCCGCCACGATCAGGTGTCCTCTGAGCGGGCCGACCGCCGGGGTGCGGGTGGTGTGCAGTGTGAAGCCATCTTGCGTGGTCAACGGCACGACTTCTGGTGAGGATGCTGTCATGACACGCTCAGCTTGCGGTGAGGAGGCCGTGTTCAAGGTCAAAGCCGTTTCAACTTCTCCAAGGCGCTCAACAGCGTCTCGTCTTTTTTGGCGAAGCAGAAGCGGATGACTTTTTGGTCAAAGCCGTTGCCATAAAAAGCCGACAAGGGTATGGCGGCCACACCAATATCGGTGGTCAGCCATTTGCAGAAGTCGGCTTCGCTCAGGTTTTTCTCGGGCACTTTCAAAGTGGAAATGTCCACGCACTGAAAGTAGGTGCCCTCGCTGGGCAACAGCTTGAACTGGGTTTGCGCCAGGCCTTGTCTGAAGAGGTCGCGCTTGCGTTGGTAAAAAGCAGGCAACTCCAAGTAGGGCGCAGGGCTGGCCATGAACCGCGCCAAGGCGTGTTGCATGGGGGTGTTCACGGTGAAAACATTGAACTGGTGCACCTTGCGAAACTCGGCCGTGTAGGCTGCAGGCGCCGCGACAGTGCCAATCTTCCAGCCGGTGACATGGTAGGTTTTGCCGAAGCTCGAGACGATGAACGCGCGCGCGGCCAACCCGTCGAAGTGCGCGGCACTCCAGTGCTGGTTGGGGGCGTAAACCATGTGTTCATAGACTTCGTCGCTGATCAAGACGATATTGGTGGGGGCCAAGATGTCTTGCAGGGTCAGCATGTCTTGCTTGGACCAAATCATGCCGCTGGGGTTGTGCGGCGAGTTGATCAAGATGGCGCGGGTTTTGGGGCTGATGGCCGCACGGATTTTGTCAAAGTCGGGTCTGAAGCTGCCCGGCGTCAGGGGCACGCGCACCACCACGCCCCCGGCCAATTCGATGTTGGGCACATAACTGTCGTAACAGGGCTCCAACACAATGACTTCGTCACCCGGGTGCACGATGGCCAAGACGATGGTCAAGATGGCTTGCGTGGCACCGGCGGTGACGGTGATCTCGCTCAAGGGGTCGTAGTGGCGGTCATAGAGTGCGGCTATTTTTTTCGAGACGGCTTCGCGCAGGGGCGGCGCGCCGATCATGGGCGGGTATTGGTTGAGGCCTTCCCGCATCGCATCGTTCACCAAGTCCAGCAATTGAGGGTCACACGGAAAGTCGGGAAACCCTTGGCCCAGGTTGACGGCTTTGTGCTCGGTGGCCAGCGCCGACATGACCGTGAAAATGGTGGTCCCCATGTTGGGGGCTTTGGAGACGAGAGGCGGGGTGAGGGTGAGGGTGCTCATGGGGTCAAAGCTCGTAGTCGTTCACATGGCCATTCATGGCCTTGGCAATCAAAGGGGCGGTGAGGCGGTCGCTCAAAAGTTCGGCGAAATGGTACACAAAGTGGCGCAAATACGCTCCGCGCTTGAAAGCCACGCGGGCCACGTTCATGCCCAGCAGCTTGCCCAAAGGCCTGACGCTGAGGTCTTTCACCGGGTCGTCTTTGACGGCCATTTCGGCCACGATGCCAATGCCCAAGCCCAAGCGCACATAGGTTTTGATGACGTCCGAGTCGATGGCCTCCAGCGCGATGCGGGGGTGGAGTTTTTTTGCCGCAAAGGCTTGGTCAATGCGGCCACGGCCTGTGAAGGACGGGTGGTAGGTGATGAGGGGCTCTTCGGCAATGTCCTCTAAGGACAAGTGTTCTTTTTGGGTCAATGGGTGGTCGAGTGGCAAGACCAGCACGTGCTGCCACTCGTAACAGGGCAGGGTGACCAATTCTTCGTAGGCCGACAGCGATTCTGTGGCGATGCCGATCTCGGCGGTGTCGTCCAGCAGCATGCGGGCCACTTGGTCGGGGGCGCCTTGGTGCAGGCTGATGTTGACCTTGGGGTATTTTTCGCGCAACTTGGCCACCGGCAGGGGCAAGACATAGCGCGCTTGCGTGTGGGTGGTGGCGATGGACAACATGCCGTTGTCTTGCGCGCTGTATTGGTCGCCAATTTTTCGTAGGTTGGCCACTTCTCGCAAAATCACCTCAATGCTTTGCAGCACATGTTGGCCCGGCTCGGTGATGCGTTTCAGGCGTTTGCCGTGGCGGGCAAAAATATCGATGCCCAGTTCTTCTTCGAGTTCGATGATGGCTTTGGACACCCCGGGTTGTGAGGTGTGCAGCGCCTTCGCCGTTTCGGTGAGGTTCAGGTTGCGGCGGGCGGCTTCTTGGACAAAACGAAATTGATGCAGGTTCATACGATTAATCTCATATTGAATCGCATCATTATGCTTCCAATCGTCTATGTATTGGGTGCCTCGTTGGCTGCAATGTCTGCCATCAGCGCGGTCATGGCAGGATGCTCACCAATAGAGGGCACCAACTCGAAATGAACTTGGGGGTACGCCTCGGCCAGTTCTTTGACCAGTTGGGGCAGATCTTCTCGGGCGTGCCGACCGACCCCCAAAAACATCGGGACGATGCGCAGGTGGGTTTTGCCTTGCATCATCATCTGCTCCACCGTGGTGGCCAGATCAGGCTGGGTCAGTTCTAGAAAGGCACACGCCACCGTCATGGCGGGCCAGCGCTGTGTCATCTGATGCGCCACGGCATCGATGGGCAGGCGCCAAAGCGGATCGCGCGAGCCGTGGGCAAACAAAATAACGCCCGATTGGGGGCTGAGGCCGGTTGTCATCGTCGCAATACCATCCACCAAAATGCCAATAAGGAAATGGCGCTGTAAATCAAAGCCGGCGCGGCCGAAGTGAGCCAAGGTTGCCAGTTTTGTAGGTTCCCGGCGAAGCTGAACAAATTGTTCAACAGCCAAAAGCTCACCCCAGCCAAAACGCCGCCAAACACGTAGCCGGCGATTTGGCCTGACCTGAAGTGCAAGTAAGCAAAGGGCAGGGCCATGACCAACATCACCAAGCAGCTCAAGGGGTAAAACACCTTGCGCCAAAACTCAATTTCGTAGCGTTGGGCGTTTTGGTTGTTGCTGGCCAAATGCCGCATGTATTTGAACAACTCCCAAGTTCTCATGAGGTCCGGACTCAGCACGGCGGCGGCGACCATGTCGGCACTGATTTCGGTGGGCCAAGCGAGTGTCTCGTGCTGGGTGGTTTTGAATTGCAGGGTGTTCGCATCGCCTGCCGTGCTCATGGTCATGGCCCGTTGCTCGGCTTTTTTCAAGAGCCAGGAGTCAGGGCCAATCTCGGCGTGTGGCGCGCTGGTGATGGCCAACAATTGACCCGCGTCGTTGAACTCGTGAATGCGCACATTTTGCATGTGCTGAATGCCATCAAAGCTGCGGACATTGACCGCAAAGTGCCGCTCCACTTGCTTTTCTTTCAACCATGCCCCTGTTTGGCCCACGGTGATGTTGCCTTGAAACCGCGCCTTCAGTTGCAAGCCCTGACGATCGGCCCAGGGACTGGCGTATTCGCCAATCAAAAACGTCACCATGACAAACACCAAGCCCAGTTGCAGCAGAGTACCCAGTGCCTTGAGGGGCTCCAAACCCCCGGTTCGCAAAATGGTGAATTCGGAGCTTTGGGCCAAACGCGCCATGACAAAAATGGCACCAATCAAGACTGAAATGGGCAACAGCTCGTACACATGGCCCGGGGTCTTGAGGGCCACATAAATCAAGGCATGTTGCAGTTGGTAGCCTTGGCTGGCCAGTCGGCTCAAATTTTTCAGTTCATCGACCACGTCAAAAAACAAAAACAAAGCCAAGAAGCCCACCAACACAAAGGTCACGGCCCGGATGATTTCACCGTGCAAAAGGCTGCGAACCGTTTTCATGCCGATCCTTTCGCCGGTTTGTGACGCCGGGGCAGCAAGGACCGCCATGACCAATTGACATGCCGCAGCGTCAACCAAAGCAGCGCCAAGGCAAAGACACCGCCGTGCAGCACCAACATAAAGGGGGCAAAGCTGTAATGCCCGGTGCTGATCCAACTTTGGCCAACATTGACCATGTTGTAGTAAGCCACGAAAACCAGCAGCGCCAAGCCCAAGTGGTAGCTTCTTCCCGCGCGTGGGTTGACCGCAGAGACCGCCAGCGCAATCAGCAGCAAATTGATGCCGGCAAAGCCCAAGCCCAAACGCCAAGAGAGCTCACCCCAATTTTCAGGGCTGGGGTTTTTCAACAAATCCACCGTGGCGGTATGCCGACTGGCCAGTGCAGAGTCGGGCAAATTCACGTCGTCGTCGATCAGCAGTTCATAAGTTTCAAACTGGGTCAACCGGGTCTCGCCCGTTTCTCGGTTGGTCAGCCACTGCTGGCCTTTGTTGAGGATCAAGAATCGGTCGTTGCCCGTGATCTCAATGCGCCCTTGCTGAGCGGTGGTCACACTTTCGAGCTCTTTGTCTTGGCTGGAGATAAAGACGTGCCGTCCAAAACGGTTGTCCGGGGTGTCTTTGTCAATAAAAAAGACCCGCTGGCCTCCGGATGATTCTTGAAACTGCCCAGGCGCCACGCGCTCGATGTCGTTGCGCTTTTCAAAACGTTGCTTGAGTTCTTGAATTTGTTGGTTGCTCCAGGGCCAAGCAAACAAAGCCAGCAAAGTCACCACCACCAACAAGGGCCAAGCAAAGCGGAACAGCGGGCCAATGAACTGGCCGAGGCCTTGGCCGCTTGAAAACCAGATCACCATTTCGCTGTCTTTGTACATGCGCGACAGCGTCGCCACGACGGTGATAAAGAGACTGAGCGTGATGATGGTGGTGAGTTGACTCAACACGCTAAACCCCATCACCAAGACCACCTCGGAGGGGTTCACGCTGCCCCGGCTGGCTTGTCCCAGGGTTCGGATCAAGATGATGGTGATCACGATGGTGACCAAGACCACCAGCGTGGCCCCAAAATTTCGAGCCAAATCTTTGCGTAAAGAGGAATGGAATAACATTGCGGCGAAGGAAAAGCTGAATTATGAACTTCGAAATCCAAAAACGCGCTTTGACCCGTGTGATTCGTGATGATCTTGATGCTTTGGTCATTTTCTGGCCCCGCCAAGACACCGAATGGGACAGTGCCCAAGACCCGGTCTCGTCATTGGTTCGTGCCGCACTTCGGCAGGGTGACTTTGAGCACAAAGCCGGGGCTGTCTTGGCTTTGTATGCGCACGCGGGCATCAAAGCCCGGCACGTGGTGGTGGCGAGTGTGGCCGATGGAACGCCGGCCCAAGTCCGCAGTGCGCTGCAAGCGGCCTGGGCTGCCTTGAAGGCCACCAAGAGCAAACGCATCGGTTTGCACGCAGTGTCTGAACTGTCGGGGGCCTCGCTGCAAGCGGCTGTGTTGAGCTTGGCCGACGCCAGCTATTGCTACACCAGCACCTTGAGCCAAGCCAAGCCGCGCACCCTGAAACAAGTTGTTGTCAGCAGCCCTTCGGTCAATACCGAGTCGCGAACTGCGGTGGCGCAGGCCCAGGCGCTGGTCTCGGGGATCGAGGTGGCCAAAGAGTGGGCCAATCGTCCGGCCAACCATTGCACGCCTACGATGTTGGCCGAGGCCGCCAAATCCATTGCCAAGGGTGCTTCTTTCAAGTGCCAAGTGCTCGGCCCCAAAGAGGTCGCCAAATTGGGCATGGGCGCATTTTTGGCCGTCGCGCAAGGCGCGGCAGAGCCCTTGCGCTTCATCGTCATGCATTACAACGGCGCAGCTTCCTCAGAGGCACCCGTGGTGTTGGTGGGCAAGGGCATCACCTTTGATACCGGTGGCATTTCGCTCAAACCGGCGCCCGAGATGGACGAAATGAAATACGACATGTCCGGCGCGGCCAGTGTGTTGGGGGTGTTCAAGGCTTTGTCTGAGCTCAAGCCCGCGCTCAATGTGGTGGGCTTGATTCCGGCCACAGAAAACATGCCCGATGGGCTGGCGGTCAAACCGGGTGACGTGGTGACCAGCATGAGCGGGCAGACCATCGAAATTCTCAACACCGATGCCGAAGGGCGTTTGGTTTTGTGCGATGCGCTGACCTACGCCGAGCGCTTCAAGCCGCAGGCCGTGATCGACATCGCCACCCTCACCGGAGCGTGTGTGATTGCCCTGGGTGGCGTGCGCAGCGGCTTGTTTTCTGACCATGACGCATTGGCCGAGGCATTGCAGCAGGCGGGTGAAGCAGCCGGTGACGGGTGCTGGCGCATGCCCTTGGATGACGCTTATGCCGAAGGCCTCAAGTCGCGCTTTGCCGATGTGGCCAACGTGGCCGGGCGGCAAGCTGGCGCGGTCACGGCGGCCAAATTTTTGCAGCGCTTTGCTGGCAAGATGGCCTGGGCGCACCTGGACATTGCCGGCACCGCATGGCGCAGCGGCGCGGCCAAAGGGGCCACCGGTCGTCCAGTGGGCTTGTTGGTGCACTATTTGTTGTCACAAGTGGGCAAGCCGTCAAAGGGCTCAGCGGCTGCACGCCGCCGCGCTTGATGCCACACCACGATGCCTCAGATTGAATTTCACTTCAATGCGCCAGAGCGCTTGCATTACGTCTGCAGGTTTCTGAGAAAAGCGCACGTGCATGACTGGCGCGTTGGCGTGTTGGGCTCAGAAGCGGTTTTGCGCCAACTCGATGCGGCCTTGTGGAGTTTTTCTGAGCATGATTTTTTGCCGCATTGCACGGCCAATGACAGCCCGCACATGCAGCAGGCTTCGGCCATTTTGCTCAGTCCCGACGTCGGTCGATTGGCCGGCTGGCCCATGCTCGTGAACTTGGGCGACGACGTGCCCGAAGGCTTTGAGCAGTTTCAACGCGTGATCGAAATTGTGCCCTCCGATGACCACGGCAAAATGACCGCCCGTCAACGCTGGCGCCATTACGCGGCGCAAGGTTTTGAGTTGACGCAACATGATTTATCGAAGGTTGCAACGGCATGACACAGTTTGAAAAGGGCGCAGTCCCTCCGCAGGGTGCTTCGGTGATTCCGGTGCTCAATACTTTGATTCCGGCAGACCAAATCTCACACGATTTGGCATCGGCCCTCGATCTGCGCGATGCCGAACGCGCGGCCTTCATGGCCATGACCGAAGAGGTGAGCCAAAGTCTGCGCCCTGAATTAGAGCGATTGACCACTGAGTTGGTGCAACGCAGCTTGCAGCAAGCTTGGCGCAGCAAATTCCGGAACTCGATTCCCTGATTAAAAACCAAATTCCCTGCAGATAGGGGCGTATTTTGGTTTTCCCTAGCGCACAAGGGGGCGGTTTTGCAGTATCTTTACGGCTTGCTTAATTGAAGCAATTAATTTTCGGAGTTTCTATGAAATTTTCTGGTGTTCGTTCTTTGACTTTGGTTTCTGTGGCCGTTGCTGCAGTTGTTTTGGCAGCTTGCGGCAAAAAAGACGCCGCATCTGATGCCACCGTGATCAAAATTGGTCACGTGGGCCCTGTCAGTGGCGCTATCGCTCACTTGGGCAAAGACAACGAAAACGGTGCCCGCATGGCCATCGAAGAACTCAACGCTGCCGGTCTGAAAATCGGTGACAAGCCTGTCAAGTTCGAATTGTTGGCAGAAGACGATGCTGCTGATCCCAAGCAAGGCACTGCAGCCGCTCAGAAATTGGTCGATGCCAAAGTCAATGGCGTGATCGGTCACCTGAACTCCGGCACCACCATCCCTGCATCGCAGTTGTACAACGCTGCGGGCATTCCACAAATTTCCCCCTCTGCGACCAACCCCAAGTACACCCGTCAAGGTTATGCGGGCGCTTTCCGCGTGGTGGCTGACGACGTGCACCTCGGTGGTACTTTGGGCAAGTACGCTGTGGAAACCCTGAAGGGCAAAAACATTGCCGTGATCGATGACCGTACTGCTTACGGCCAAGGCGTGGCAGAAGAATTCAAGAAGGGCGCTACTGCTGCTGGCGGCACCATCATTGGTCACGAATTCACCACCGACAAAGCCTCTGACTTCAACGCCATCTTGACCACCCTGAAGGCCAAAAAGCCTGACGTCGTGTTCTTCGGCGGTATGGACGCTGTGGCGGGTCCTATGTTGCGCCAGATGAAGGCTTTGGGCATCCAAGCCAAATTCTTGGGCGGTGACGGCATCTGCACTTCCGAATTGGCCAAGTTGGCTGGCGACGCCATGGCCGATGAGTCGGTTTTCTGCGCAGAAGCCGGTGGTGTGGAAGGCGAGCAAAAAGCCGGCATGGACAAGTTCCGCGCTGACTTCAAGGCCAAGTACAACGCCGATGTGCAGGTGTATGCCCCTTACGTTTATGACGCTGTCAAAGTCATGGCCACAGCCATGGTGACCGCCGGTTCTGCTGACCCAGCCAAGTACCTGCCTGCTTTGAAAGCCATCAACTACAAAGGCGTGACCGGCAACATCGCATTTGACGAAAAAGGCGACATCAAAAACGGCGCTTTGACCTTGTACACCTACAAAGGTGGCGAGCGTTCACAACTCGCAGTGGTTCGCTAATCTGACAAGCCCCCGGTCTCGGGGGCTTTCAACTCAGGGTTTTCTGGCCCTTGGTTGAAAGTTCAGACGAAAAAAAGCCTGCACATGTGCAGGCTTTTTTGTTTTGGCGGAGCAGGCGGGATTCGAACCCGCGGTGGGCTATTAACCCACACACGCTTTCCAGGCGTGCGACTTAAACCACTCATCCACCGCTCCGAAGTCGGCTATTGTATCAGCGGAAATGTGCCCTTCAGCGGCAAAAACGGGTGCCACAGACATTCTGGACCCCTGTGACTCCATTGGTTTTTTTGTGAATTCTCTGTGACGAAGGCTTGTCGGGCTTGTTTTGTCCTTAAACTTCGCCCCTATTTGTCTTTTTTGTCCTTTTGACCAAACAAGCCCATGAAATTTCGCTTTCCCATCGTCATCATCGACGAAGACTACCGCTCTGAAAACACTTCAGGTTTGGGCATTCGCGCCTTGGCCGATGCCATCGTGAGCGAGGGCTTTGAGGTGTTGGGCGTGACCAGTTATGGCGACTTGTCGCAGTTTGCGCAACAACAGAGTCGGGCCAGCGCCTTCATCTTGTCGATTGACGATGAAGAGTTTTCGCCCGGGCCCGACCTGGACCCGGCCGTCATCAGCTTGCGCGCTTTCATTGACGAAGTGCGCCGCAAAAATGCCGATGTGCCCATTTACATCTACGGCGAAACCAAGACATCGCGCCATTTGCCCAACGACATCTTGCGTGAGTTGCATGGCTTTATCCACATGTTTGAAGACACGCCTGAGTTTGTGGCGCGTCACATCATTCGCGAAGCCAAAAGCTATCTTGAAGGCGTTCAGCCGCCATTTTTCAAAGCGCTGTTGGACTATGCCGAAGACGGCTCTTACTCATGGCATTGCCCCGGTCACTCGGGTGGCGTGGCGTTTTTGAAAAGCCCTGTGGGGCAGATGTACCACCAGTTTTATGGTGAAAACATGCTCCGTGCAGACGTTTGCAACGCGGTCGAAGAGTTGGGCCAGTTGTTGGACCACAACGGCGCCATCGGTGAAAGCGAGCGGAATGCGGCGCGTATTTTCAATGCCGACCATTGCTTCTTTGTGACCAATGGCACCAGCACCTCGAACAAGATCGTTTGGCACCACGCCGTGGCGCCCGGCGACGTGGTGGTGGTAGACCGCAATTGCCACAAATCGATCTTGCACGCGATCATCATGACCGGCGCGATTCCGGTGTTCATGAAGCCCACGCGCAACCATTTCGGCATCATTGGCCCCATTCCCAAAAGCGAGTTTGAGCCCGCTGCCATCATGGCCAAGATCAAGGCCAACCCGCTGCTCAAGGGCGTTGACCCTAAAAAGGTCAAGCCTCGGGTGATGACCTTGACGCAGTCCACTTACGACGGCGTTTTGTACAACACCGAAACCATCAAGAGCATGCTCGATGGCTATGTGGAAAATCTGCACTTCGATGAAGCTTGGTTGCCACATGCCGCCTTCCATCCGTTTTATGGCCCTTACCACGCGATGGGCAAAAAGCGGGCACGTCCCAAAGAGTCGATGGTTTACGCCACTCAATCGATTCACAAATTGCTGGCCGGCATCAGCCAGGCCAGCCATGTCTTGGTGCAGGACGCGCAAAACACCAAGCTGGATCGGCCCTTGTTCAACGAGGCCTATTTGATGCACACCTCCACCAGCCCGCAGTACAGCATCATTGCCAGCTGCGATGTGGCTGCGGCCATGATGGAGCCGCCCGGTGGCACCGCCTTGGTGGAAGAAAGCATTGCCGAAGCCCTGGATTTCCGCCGCGCGATGCGCAAAGTGGACGACGACTATGGCAAAGACTGGTGGTTCAAAGTTTGGGGCCCCGAAAAGTTTGCCGAGGAAGGCATTGGTCGCTCAGACGATTGGATTTTGCGCAACGATCCGCGCAAAAAAGCCAGCAAATGGCACGGCTTTGGCCAGCAGTTGGCTGACGGCTTCAACATGTTGGACCCGATCAAGTCGACCATTGTCACGCCGGGTTTGAACCTCGATGGCAAGTTTGACAAGACCGGCATTCCGGCCTCGATCGTCAGCAAGTTCTTGACCGAACACGGCGTGGTGGTCGAGAAAACTGGCTTGTACAGTTTCTTCATCATGTTCACCATCGGCATCACCAAGGGCCGTTGGAACACCTTGTTGACGGCCCTTCAGCAGTTCAAGGACGAGTACGCCAAGAACCAGCCGATGTGGAAAATCATGCCGGAGTTTTGCCAAAAATACCCCCGCTACGAGCGCATGGGGCTGCGTGATTTGTGCCAACACGTGCACGAGTTGTACGCGCGTTATGACATCGCCCGTTTGACCACCGACATGTATTTGTCCGATTTGGCACCGGCCATGCGCCCCTCAGACGCTTATGCGCACATCGCGCAGCGCAAGACCGAGCGGGTGGAGATTGACCACTTGGAAGGCCGTATCACGGTGGGCTTGGTGACACCTTATCCGCCAGGCATTCCTCTGCTGATTCCGGGCGAAGTGTTCAACAAAAAGATCGTGGATTATTTGAAGTTTGCCCGTGAGTTCAATGAAAAGTGCCCGGGCTTTGAGACCGACATCCACGGCTTGGTTGAAACCAAAGA
Source organism: Comamonadaceae bacterium (assembly GCA_027488255.1). Lineage (GTDB taxonomy): Bacteria > Pseudomonadota > Gammaproteobacteria > Burkholderiales > Burkholderiaceae_C > Limnohabitans_A. The sequence goes on from JAIYBZ010000035.1 coordinate 193,346, forward strand.
CGAAGACGGCAAGAAGCGATACTTTGCCGATTGCGTGAAAGTCTGAAACAAAAAAAGCGGCCTAGGCCGCTTTTTTTGGGGGTGAGAGCGCGAGGCTCATTCCACCGCGGGTTCGGCAATACCGCCCACCACTTGGCTGAAGCCGCCGTCTACATAAGTGATCTCGGCCGTCACACCAGCCGCCAAATCGCTCATCAAAAAGGCCGCCACGTTGCCCACATCGTCGATTGTGACATTGCGCCGAATGGGTGAGGCTTCGGCCACCACCGACAAAATTTTGCCAAACCCCTTGATGCCACTGGCTGCCAGCGTTTTGATGGGGCCTGCAGAGATGCCGTTGGCGCGCAAGCCTCGGTTTTGGTTGCCCAAAGATTCGGCCAAATAGCGCACCGAGGCTTCCAAACTGGCTTTGGCCAAGCCCATGGTGTTGTAGTTGGGCACAGTGCGGATCGCGCCCAAATAGGTCAGCGTCAGCAGGGCGGCTTTGTCATTCAAATAAGGCAGGGCCGCTTTGGCCATGGCGGGAAAGCTGTAGGCGCTGATGTCGTGCGCGATCTTGAAGCCTTCGCGCGACAGGCCATCCAAAAAGTCACCTGCAATGGCTTCCCGTGGGGCATAGCCAATGGCATGCACAAAGCCGTCAATCTTGGGCCATGTGGCCGACAAGTCGGAGAACAGTTTTTCAATTTGTTCGTCACTGCCGACATCGCAGTCAAAAATCAAGTTGGAGCCAAAATCCGCCGCAAATTCTGTGATGCGGTCTTTGAACCGCTCGCCCACGTAGCTGAACGCCAACTCAGCGCCTTGCGCGTGGCAAGCCTTGGCAATGCCATAGGCGATGGAACGGTTGGATAAAACGCCGGTGATCAACAACTTTTTCCCCGACAGAAATCCTGTTTTTGCAGACATGCCTTCAACTCCTGAAAAATGTGTGCAGAATTGTCTCATGCGAACAACCCCGTGCCGAATTTGGACGACCTGCTTATTGGCCCTCGGCCTGTATTCGGCCAGCACCACGTGGGCGGCGCACGCTTACGGGCAGTTTGGGGACATCCAATACCCCGCAGGCTTTGCCCACTTTTCGTACGTCAACCCCCATGCGCCGAAGGGGGGAGAGATGGTGTTGGTGCCGCCAACGCGCCAGTCTAATTTCGACAAGTACAACCCCTTCACGCTCAAAGGCAGTGCGCCACCGGCCATGTTGAGCATGATGTTTGACACCTTGATGGTGGGCAATATGGACGAGCCCACCACCGCCTATGGCTTGTTGGCCTCGGACATTCAGGTGGCGCCGGATCGCAAGTCGGTGACCTTTCAGATCCATCCTCAGGCCCGTTTTCACAATAACGACCCGGTACTGGCCATCGACGTGCGGCATTCTTTTGAGCGCATCACCAGCAAACAAGCGGCGCCGCAATACCGCACCTATTTTGGCGAAGTGAAGTCCGCCACGGTGTTGGGTGAGCGCAGCATCCGCTTCGATTTTGTGCGCCCCAACAGCGAGTTGCCACTGATCGTGGGCGGTCTGCCCGTGTTCAGTCACAAATGGGGCTTGCAAGGTCAACAGCACAAACCGCTGGATCAAATGGTGATGGATGTCCCGATCACGTCGGGTCCTTACCGAATTGGGCCGGTGCAGTTTGGCAAAGACATTACTTATGTACGCGACCCCTCGTATTGGGCCAAAGACCTGAATGTGCGCAAAGGCCTGTTTAACTTTGACCGCATCACCTACAAAATTTATAAAGACAGCACCGCACAGCTCGAGGCCTTCAAGGCCGGCGAGTTCGACTACATGCAGTCGTTCATTGCCAGAGAGTGGGCCAGGGCGTTCACCGGCCGGGCTTTTGAAAGGGGCGAGCTCATCAAGGCTGAATTGCCGCACGGCAACGCAGGGGATTTTCAAGGCTTTCAATTCAACTTGAGGCGCGACAAGTTCAAGGACGTTCGTGTGCGACAGGCCATCGCATTGGCGATGGATTTCGAATGGCTAAACCGGCAACTTTTTTACAACGCCTACAGCCGTGTTCGCGGCTATTTTGTGGCCAGCGATTTTGAGGCCAAGGGCTTGCCCGGCCCAGAAGAGCTGGCCTTGCTGCAACCCTTGCGAGGCCTGTTGCCGTCAGCGGTGTTCGAGCAAGAAGTGCCGCAGCCGCCGCAGACCCAATTGGCACTTGACAGCGGCCACACCTTGCGCGACCACTTGCGCCAAGCGCGCGACTTGTTGCAAGCCGCGGGGTGGACATACCGCGACGGGGCACTGCGCAATGCGGCGGGACAGGCCATGACCTTGGAGTTTTTGGACAACTCCGGCTCGATGGGGCGCGTCGTCACACCTTTCGCCAAAAACCTTGAAAAGTTGGGCATCAAGGTGCAGTACAAAGTCATTGACTTTGCGTTGTTGCAAAAACGCATGGATGTTTTTGACTTTGACATCATCAGCAGCCGTACCGTGGGCAGCGAGGCGCCAGGCACCGAGTTGTTGGAACGTTTTGGCAGCAAGGCGGCCGACATCGAAGGCTCTGGCAATGTGTTGGGGCTGAAAAATCCGGCGGTGGATGCCCTGCTGGACAAAGTGGTGAGTGCCACCTCGCGAGACGAGTTGGTGGCCAGCTTGCGAGCACTCGATCGGGTGTTGCGCCATGGGCACTATGTCGTGCCCCATTGGTATGGGGCGGTGCACCGTGTTTCTTGGCGTGCCTCCGTTTTTGACCGGCCCGCCAAGTTGCCTCGTTTCTATCAGCCAGAAGCTTTGGTGACCTCGGTCTGGTGGTCAAAAGCCGCGGCTCAGAAAGGCCCTTGACCCATGCTGGCGTACATCTTGAAGCGCTTGTTGCTGATGATTCCCACTTTGTTCGGAATCATGCTGATGACCTTTGTGGTGATTCAGTTTGTGCCCGGTGGCCCAGTTGAGCAAATGGTGGCTCAGCTGCAAGGGCGTGACACCGGCGGAGAAGGTGCCGCTGCTGCCGGAAGCGGTTACCGTGGTCGCCAAGGGGTGGATGCCGCCAGAATCACTGAGATCAAGGCTTTATACGGTTTTGACAAGCCGCCGATCGAGCGCTTTTGGATGATGCTCAAGCAATTTGCGCAGTTTGATTTGGGCAAGAGCTTTTTTCACAACAAAGATGTGTGGAGTCTGATCCAAGAAAAATTACCGGTCTCCATCAGCTTGGGCTTGTGGACATTTTTCTTGAGTTATCTGATTTCGGTGCCCTTGGGCATCGCCAAAGCGGTGCGCGCGGGCAGCCGATTTGACACCCTGACAAGTGTCTTGGTGTTGGTGGGCTACGCCATTCCGGGTTTTGTTTTGGGAGTCGCTTTGCTGGTGATTTTTGGCGGACAGTTGCAGTGGTTCCCGCTGCGTGGGCTGACTTCGTCCAATTGGGAACAGCTCAGTTTGGGGGCCAAGGTGGTGGACTATTTGTGGCACATCGCACTGCCGGTCACTGCCAGTGTCTTGGGTTCATTTGCGGTCATCACCATGTTGACCAAGAACGCCTTTTTGGAAGAGATTCGCAAGCAGTATGTCTTGACTGCGCGGGCCAAAGGCTTGTCTGAAAATCGGGTGCTTTACCGGCACGTCATGCGCAATGCCTTGATCCCTTTGGTCACCGGCTTTCCTGCGGCTTTCATCGGTGCGTTTTTCACGGGCTCTTTGTTGATCGAAACATTGTTCTCGCTCGATGGGCTGGGCTTGCTCAGTTATGAGGCGGTGATTCGGCGTGATTACCCCGTGGTGTTGGGCACCTTGTATTTGTTCACCTTGATCGGCTTGGTCACCAAACTGATCAGCGATTTGTGCTACCTGTGGGTAGATCCTCGAGTGAAGTTTGACCGATGAGTACCTCTGTCACTGCACCCTCTGTTGGGCAAGTTTCGCCGACGGTCCGCGCTTGGCAGCGGTTCAAACGCAACCGCTTGGGGCTCGGCAGCCTCGTGGTTTTTGTGGCCCTTTTTGTGTTGAGCTTGGCCGCTGAATTTTGGTCCAACGACAAGCCCTTGGTGGTGCGTTTTCAGGGCCAGTGGTACTTTCCGGTGGTGCAAACATTGCCTGAAAAAACGTTTGGCGGCGACTTCGATACGCCGGCGGATTACCTGGACCCCTTCATTCAGCAGCAACTGAAAAAAGACGGCAATTGGGCCATGCAAGCGCCGAATCCTTACCACCACAGCACCCTTGACTATTTCGCCCCCTTGCCCAATCCGGCACCGCCCAATGCACGCAATCTGCTGGGCACCGATGACCGGGGCCGCGATGTATTGGCCCGTTTGATTTATGGTTTCAGGGTGTCGGTGTTGTTTGCTTTGGCACTGACTTTGTTTGGCGTCGCGTTGGGGGTGTTAACGGGCGCGGTACAAGGCTTTTTTGCAGGAAAAACCGACTTGGTTTTTCAGCGCTTCATTGAAATTTGGAGCGCCATGCCCGAGTTGTATTTGCTGATTATTTTTTCGGCGGTGTTTGAGCCCAGCGTGGGTTTGTTGCTGATTTTGCTCAGCTTGTTTGGGTGGATGGGCTTGTCGGACTATGTGCGTGCAGAGTTTTTGCGCAACCGCCAACTCGACTATGTGAAGTCGGCACGGGCGCTGGGTTTGGGGCATTGGCAAATCATCTGGCGGCATGTTTTGCCCAACAGCATGACGCCCGTGGTGACTTTTTTGCCTTTCCGCATGAGTGGCGCAATCTTGGCTTTGACTTCACTCGATTTTCTGGGTTTGGGGGTGCCCCCCGGCACGCCTTCCTTGGGTGAGTTGTTGGCCCAAGGCAAAAACAACATCGATGCGTGGTGGATATCGCTGTCCACCTTTGGCGTCTTGGTGCTGACCTTGTTGCTGTTGACTTTCATGGGCGATGCCTTGCGTGATGCGCTCGATCCCCGAAAGGCCGACAAATGAACACGCAGATGCAGCCCCCCTTGTTAGAGCTTGTCGATCTGCGCATTGCCTTTGCAGGGCAAGAAGTGGTGCATGGTGTCAACCTGCGCATTCGTTCCGGTGAGCGGGTGGCTCTGGTGGGCGAGTCGGGTTCGGGCAAGTCGGTCACCGCCTTGTCGGTGTTGCGCTTGCTGGAGTTGGCTCAAGTCTCGGGCCAAGTGCTGTGGCAGGGCCAAGACGTATTGCTGCAATCGGCGGCTGAAATGCAGCGCATTCGTGGCGATGAGATCGCCATGATTTTTCAAGAGCCCATGACCGCGCTGAACCCTTTGATGACCATCGGTCAACAAATTTCAGAAGTGCTGCAACTGAAAAAAGGCTTGTTGCCCAGAGAAGCAGAGGCGCGTGCGGTGCAGTTGTTGCTTGAAACCGGCATCGATGAAGCCGATCGCCGCAGCCAAAGCTACCCCCACCAGCTGTCTGGGGGCCAAAGGCAGCGCGCCATGATGGCCATGGCCTTGGCCTCAGAGCCCAAACTCTTGTTGGCCGACGAGCCCACCACAGCACTTGATGCCAGTTTGCGAATGCAAATGTTGAATTTGCTGGCGGACCTGCAGAAAAAAACCGGCATGGCAGTGTTGCTCATCACCCATGATTTGGCCTTGGTGCGCCACTTTGCCGACCGTGTTGCGGTCATGGAAAAGGGCCATTTGGTGGAAGAGGGCGATGTGCAGTCTGTTTTCTCAGGCGCGCACCACCCGTACACCCAAAAGCTGTTGGACAGTCGCCCCAGTCGCGAGGGGTTGTTGCCCGCGCGCGAAGATGCCGCCCCGTTGTTGGTGGCCAAAGACTTGCAGGTGCGTTATCCCAAGGCCACGCCCGGTTTTCGCGGGTGGTTTCGGCAAGACCTGTTCACGGCCTTGCATGGCGCAACTTTCAGTTTGGCAGCGGGACAAACGCTGGGGGTGATGGGCGAATCGGGGTCGGGCAAGTCCAGCTTGGCGCAGGCGGTGTTGGGCTTGATCCCCTTTGCGGGCGAACTGGCGTTGGGTGGGCAAACTTGGCAAAACGTGCCCTCCAAAGACAAGCCTTTGCGTCAGCGAGTGCAGGTGGTGTTTCAAGACCCCTACGGCAGCCTTTCTCCACGCATGACGGTGGGGGAAATTGTCGCGGAGGGCCTGAGCTTGCACCAAGCCACATTGAGCGAGGCTGCTGTTGAGCAACAGGTGGTGGCCACTTTGGCTGAAGTGGGGTTGACGGCCGCAGAATTTCCGGATTTGCTGAACCGCTACCCCCATGCTTTTTCCGGTGGGCAAAGGCAACGCATCGCTTTGGCGCGGGCATTGGTGGTCAATCCTGACTTGTTGGTACTGGACGAGCCCACCAGCGCGCTGGATGTGACGGTGCAAAAACAGATTTTGCAGCTGCTTCAAGACCTACAAAAACAAAAAAAGATTGCTTTTTTACTCATCACGCACGACATCGATGTCTTGCGGGCCATGGCGCATCAGGTCATGGTCTTAAAGGCAGGGCAAGTGGTCGAGTCGGGGCCCGCTGAACGCGTGCTGGAGATGCCTGCACACAGTTACACCCGCAGTTTGTTGGAGGCCTTTCCAAAAGGGTGATTCAAGACACACAGCAAGAGCCACTTTCTGCCTTAAAAATCACGCACTTAGCGCGTTTTTCGGCTAGAATATTGTCTTCACGACCAAACGGGCGGGTTTTCACCGCCCGTTTTTTTTGGGTCTTTCTTTTTTAACGTTGATCTTTCGAAGCTCTGTGGCGCTGCAGCAAATTGTTCAAGAAACCGTGACTGGACTGGGTTATGACCTGGTCGAGATTGACCGCACAGCGGGCGGTTTGTTGCGCATCACCATTGACTGGCCTTGGCAGCCCGGCACCGAAATGTTTGTCAACGTCGAAGATTGCGAAAAAGTCAATCGGCAACTGCAGTTCGCTTTGGAAGTCGACGGCGTGGCCTACAACCGGCTTGAAGTGTCCTCGCCCGGCATTGACCGTCCCTTGCGTCATGAAAAAGATTTTGAACGCTTTGCGGGTGAGTTGATTGACATCACCCTCAAGGCCCCGATGGGTGAAAGTGCTGGCGGTTTGGTCAGCGCCAACCGCAAAAAATTTCGCGGCACCCTCGAGCGAACCGATGCGGCAGACACGTGGCAAATCGTCTGGAGCGATGAGCCTGCGGTGAAACCCGGTCAAAAAATCAGCAAAAAAAGAGTCCCTGCGCCTTTGCACGCGCTGGGCTTCAAATTGAATGAATTACGCGAGGCCCGTTTGGCGCCCGTGGTCGATTTCAAAGGGCGCAAGCCGAAGGTAGAAACCGGCTCTTAAGGGTCTGGTTTTACACATTTTTATCGGGTTTGATCCGCAAACCCAATGGAACAGGAGAGTCAAGTCATGAATCGCGAAATGTTGATGTTGGTCGAAGCCATCTCACGTGAAAAGAACGTAGAGCGCGACGTGGTGTTCGGTGCGGTCGAAGCCGCGCTGGCCCAAGCCACCAAAAAGTTGTACGCCGGTGAGGTGGACATTCGCGTCGCCGTGGACCGTGACAACGGCAACTACGAGACTTTCCGCCGTTGGCATGTGGTGCCCGATGAAGCGGGTCTGCAATTGCCTGAGCAAGAGATTTTGTTGTTCGAAGCCAAAGAGCAAATCCCCGACATTGAGGTCGACGAGTACATCGAAGAGTCCATCGAGTCTCTGCCCATCGGCCGCATTGGCGCCATGGCCGCCAAGCAAGTGATTTTGCAAAAAATCCGCGATGCCGAGCGCGAAATGCTCTTGAACGACTTCATGTCGCGTGGCGAGAAGATTTTTGTCGGTACCGTGAAACGCATGGACAAGGGCGACATTATTTGCGAAGCGGGTCGCATTGAAGGCCGTTTGCGTCGCAGCGAAATGATCCCCAAAGAAAACCTGCGCAGTGGCGACCGTGTGCGCGCCATGATCATGGAGGTCGACTTGACCCTGCGTGGCGCCCCCATCTTGTTGTCGCGCTCGGCCCCTGAGTTCATGATTGAGCTGTTCCGTCAAGAAGTGCCTGAAATTGAACAGGGCCTGCTCGAAATCAAAACCTGCGCCCGCGACCCCGGTTCGCGCGCCAAGATCGCTGTCTTGTCGCACGACAAGCGCGTTGACCCCATCGGCACCTGCGTCGGCGTGCGCGGCACCCGCGTCAACGCGGTCACCAACGAGTTGGCCGGTGAGCGTGTGGACATCGTGTTGTGGAGCGAAGACCCCGCCCAATTTGTGATCGGCGCCTTGGCTCCTGCCAACGTGCAGTCGATCGTGGTGGACGAAGAAAAACACGCCATGGATGTGGTGGTGGACGAGGAAAACTTGGCCATCGCGATTGGCCGTGGCGGCCAAAACGTGCGTTTGGCTTCTGACCTCACCGGCTGGAAAATCAACATCATGGATGCCGCCGAGTCGGCTCAAAAGCAGGCCGAAGAAACCACCGGTATTCGCCAGCTGTTCATGGAAAAACTCGATGTGGACCAAGAAATTGCCGACATCCTGATCAGCGAAGGCTTCACCAGCTTGGAAGAAGTGGCGTATGTGCCGATTCAAGAAATGCTGGAGATCGAAAGCTTCGACGAAGAGACCATCAACGAGTTGCGTTCACGCGCCAAAGACGCGTTGTTGACCCTCGAAATCGCACGCGAAGAGAGCGTGGAAGACGTTTCGCAAGACCTGCGTGATTTGCCTGGGCTGACGCCTGAGCTGATCTCTAAGCTGGTTGAAGCGGGTATTCATACCCGTGACGACTTGGCTGACTTGGCCACCGACGAACTGACTGACATCACTGCTCAGACAGCCGAAGATGCGACCGCCCTGATCATGAAAGCCCGCGAACATTGGTTTGCTGGCCAAGCCTGAAGCTATGGAGGCTTGAACACAATATGTCCAGTACCACTGTTGCCGAGTTCGCAAACGAACTCAAAAAATCTGCCGATGTCTTGCTCGATCAGTTGCGATCGGCAGGCGTTGCCAAGAGCGCAGACAGCGACACGCTGACCGACTCTGACAAGCAAAAATTGCTCAGCTACTTGCAGGCCAGCCATGGCACTGTGACCACTGACCGTAAAAAAATCACCTTGGTGAAGAAATCCACCAGCGAAATCAAGCAAGCCGATGCCTCTGGCAAGGCCCGCACGATTCAGGTGGAAGTGCGTAAAAAGCGCACGCTCATCAAGCGTGACGACGAACCTGCGGCAGAAAGCGCAGCAGAGTCGCAAGAGGCCTTGATTGACCACGCCGATTTGGCGCGTCGTGAAGAAGAGGCCCGCCGCCAAGCGGAGCTGATTCGCCGCCAAGAAGAAGAGTTGGCTGAAAAGCGCCGCCTGCGTGAAGCACAAGAGGCCAAGCAACGCTCTGAGCTGGAGGCACAAGAGGCCCAATCGCGCGCTGAAGTGCAGTCTTTGTCAGAAGCGGCTGCCTTGGCCGCTGGCCAAGCAAGTGGTGCCAAACCGACCTTGAGCCGCGAAGAACGCGAGCAATTGGCCCGCGCTGAAGCCGCCAGCCTCAACGCTGCATCGCAAGTGAAAACAACCTCCGCTGGCACTGCGGCCAGCGCCGAAAGTGCTGCCGCGACCAAGGCCGCCGAATTGGCCGAAGCCGCTGCGGCCAAAGCCAAGGCAGACAAACAAGCACGCGAAGCTGCAGCCCAAAAAGCAGCGGCCGATTCAAAAGCCAAAGCCGACGAAGACTCGGCTCGAGCCGTTGATCTGGATCTGCGTCGCCGTAAAGCTTTGGCCGAAGCCGAAGCGATTCGCTCGATGATGAGTGCCCCTAAAAAGGTCTTGGTGGCCAAGAAGGACGAGGCGAAAGCAGAGCCCAAGGCCGCCGTCAAAGGCACCTTGCACAAACCTGCTGGCACACCTGCTCCAGGCGCTCGTGCGGCGGCAGCCCAAGCGGCAGCACCTTCATCGCCGGGTGGCAACAAAGAAGTCAAGTCGGCCAAATTGTCGTCCAGCTGGGCGGGTGATCCAGCCAAGAAAAAAGCCATTCCCACCCGTGGCGACACGAGCGGTGGCGTGGGACGCAACAACTGGCGCGCGGGCCCTCGCGGTCGCCGTGGCAATGACCGCGATCGCGAAGACGCACAAACCCAACAAGCGCCTGCCGAAGTGCGCGTGCTTGAAGTGCACGTGCCTGAAACCATCACGGTGGCCGAACTGGCCCACAAGATGGCCATCAAGGCCTCAGAAGTCATCAAGCATTTGATGAAGCTGGGCCAAATGGCCACCATGAACCAACCGCTGGACCAAGACACCGCCATGATCGTGGTGGAAGAAATGGGCCACAAAGCCGTGGTGGCCGCGCTGGACGATCCTGAAGCGTTCACCGACGAAGAAGTCTCCGATCAACAAGCCGAGTTGTTGCCCCGCGCGCCGGTGGTCACCGTCATGGGCCACGTCGACCACGGTAAAACCTCTTTGCTGGACTACATTCGCCGGGCCAAAGTGGCTTCGGGCGAAGCCGGTGGTATCACCCAGCACATTGGGGCTTACCACGTCGAGACGCCTCGCGGCATGATTTCTTTCTTGGACACGCCCGGTCACGAGGCCTTCACGGCCATGCGTGCCCGTGGTGCCCAAGCCACCGACATCGTGATCTTGGTGGTGGCGGGTGACGACGGTGTGATGCCGCAAACCAAAGAAGCCATCAAACACGCCAAGGCCGCGGGTGTGCCCATTGTGGTCGCCATCAATAAGATGGACAAGCCCGATGCCAATATCGAGCGCGTACGCAGCGAGTTGATTTCTGAAGAAGTGGTTCCCGAAGAGTTCGGCGGCGATTCGCCATTTGTCTCGGTCTCGGCCAAGACCGGTTTGGGCATTGACGACTTGCTTGAGCAAGTGTTGTTGCAAGCCGAAGTGCTGGAGCTCAAAGCCCCCGTGCAAGCGGCCGCCAAGGGTTTGGTCATCGAAGCCCGTTTGGACAAAGGCCGTGGCCCTGTCGCCACCATCTTGGTGCAGTCCGGTACTTTGAACACCGGCGATGTGGTGTTGGCGGGTCAAACCTTTGGCCGCGTGCGTGCCATGTTGGACGAAAACGCGCAACCCATCAAAACGGCGGGCCCCTCGATTCCAGTCGAGATTCAAGGCTTGACCGAAGTGCCGCAAGCCGGTGACGAGTTCATGGTCATGGGCGATGAGCGCCGTGCCCGCGAGATCGCCACTTATCGCGCAGGCAAGTTCCGCAACACCAAATTGGCCAAGCAACAAGCGGCCAAGCTGGAGAACATGTTCACCGACATGGCCGCCGGCGAAGTCAAGATGTTGCCCATCATCGTCAAGGCCGACGTGCAGGGCTCGCAAGAAGCCTTGGGCGCCTCCTTGCTCAAGCTGTCCAACGAAGAAGTCAAAGTCCAGTTGGTTTACTCCGGCGTGGGCGGCATCAGCGAATCGGACGTCAACTTGGCGATTGCCTCCAAGGCCATCGTGATCGGTTTCAACGTGCGTGCCGATGCCGGTGCGCGCAAACTGGCCGAAGGCAATGGCGTTGATCTGCACTACTACAACATCATTTACGACGCTGTGGACGAGCTGAAAGCCGCCATGTCCGGCATGTTGGCCCCCGAGCAGCGCGAAGAAATCATGGGCATGGCCGAGATTCGGACCGTGTTTGTGGCCTCCAAGATCGGTACGGTGGCGGGTTGTATGGTCACGTCGGGCCAAGTCACGCGCAACGCCAAGTTCCGCTTGCTGCGCGACAACGTGGTCATCTACACCGGCGAACTCGACTCGCTCAAACGCCTCAAAGACGACGTCCGCGAAGTCAAAGAAGGCTTCGAGTGCGGTATCAAACTCAAGAACTACAACGACATCAAAGAAGGCGATCAACTCGAATTCTTCGACGTCAAGGAAATCGCGAGAACGCTGTAAATGGCGCGAAAAAAGCCGTCATCTGTGCCTAATCGCGGTTTCCGCGTGGCCGACCAGATCCAACGCGATCTGGCCGAGTTGATCGCGCGCGAGTTGAAAGACCCGCGCGTGGGCATGGTCACGCTGAATGCGATCGAGGTCACGCCCGATTACGCACACGCCAAGGTGTATTTCAGTGTCTTAACGGGTAACCCCGAAGAGGCCACTGAAGGCCTGAATGCGGCGGCTGGCTTTTTGCGCAATGGCTTGTTCAAACGCTTGCACATCCACACAGTGCCGACCTTGCATTTTTTGTTTGACCGCACCACAGAGCGTGCATCCGACATGAATGCCTTGATCGCCAAAGCCGTGTCTTCACGCGCTCAGGAGGACTGAGCATGAACGCGCCACGCACCAGGGTGCAGCGGCGCCCTGTGCATGGGGTGCTGCTGCTGGACAAACCGCTGGGACTTTCCAGCAACCAAGCTTTGCAAAAAGCCAAATGGCTGTTGCGCGCCGAAAAGGCAGGCCATACCGGCACCCTCGACCCCTTGGCAAGCGGTGTTTTGCCGCTGTGTTTTGGCGCAGCCACCAAGTTCAGTCAACTGCATCTGGACGCCGACAAAATTTACGAAACCACCATTCGTCTGGGCACCAAAACCAGCACAGGCGATGCCGAAGGCGATGTGCTCGAAGTGCGAGAAGTGTCATGTTCGGTGGGTACAGTGGTTGAAGTGTTGGACCGGTTCATGGGGCCGATCCGTCAAATTCCACCGATGCACAGTGCTTTGAAAAAAGACGGCAAGCCTTTGTATGAATACGCCCGAAGTGGTGAAACCGTTGAGCGCGAAGCACGCGATGTGGTGATCCATGACTTGGAGTTGCTGGACATGGCGTTGAAGGGCGAAGAGCCGTTTTTGCGTCTGCGTGTGCATTGCAGCAAGGGCACCTACATCCGCACATTGGGTGAAGACATCGGCGAAGCTTTGGGATGCGGTGGCCATTTGGTGGCCTTGCGCAGAGTGGCCACGGGCCCATTTGAAGCGGGTCAGTGCGTCAGCCTCGACGTATTGGAGGCCATGGAAGAGGGCCAACGCTTGAGCGCGGTGCAGCCTGTGGATGTGTTGTTGCCGGGCTTTACCGCACTGAATTTGGAAGGCGATGAAGCCTCGCGTTTTTTGAATGGGGTGCGCCGTCGCGGCCCTTGGGTTGATTGTGATCAAGTCGTGGTGTACGGAGAAGATCCTCGCGCCTTGCTGGGAACAGCAGTGGTGCAAGACGGCGAATTGATTCCGGGTCGCTTGTTGAGCCCGATCGAAATTCAACAGATTTTGGAAAAATCACCTGCAACCGAGCCAATGCTGGCCGAGCAGGTTTAAAGGAAGAGAAAGCATGAGCAAGCAAATTCGCAACATCGCCATCATTGCGCACGTTGACCACGGCAAAACCACCATGGTGGACCAACTGCTGCGCCAGTCGGGCACTTTTGCCGAGCACGAAAAAGTGGTCGATACCGTCATGGACAACAACGCCATTGAGCGTGAGCGCGGCATCACCATCTTGGCCAAAAACTGTGCGGTCAGCTGGGAAGGCACCCACATCAACATCGTGGACACGCCCGGTCACGCGGACTTTGGCGGTGAAGTGGAACGTGCTTTGTCCATGGTGGACGGCGTGGTGCTCTTGATCGATGCGCAAGAAGGTCCGATGCCGCAAACCCGTTTCGTGACCAAAAAGGCCTTGGCCTTGGGTCTGAAGCCGATCGTGGTGGTGAACAAAGTGGACAAGCCCGGCGCCAACCCCGACAAAGTGGTGAACGCCGCTTTCGACTTGTTTGACAAACTCGGTGCCAACGACGAGCAGCTCGACTTTCCCGTGGTGTACGCCTCGGGTATCAACGGCTGGACATCGCTGGAAGAGGGCGCGCCCGGTGAACAGTGGGGCCCCGACATGTCGGCGCTTTTCAACACCGTGTTGAAGCACGTCAAGCCCAACTCGGGTGACCCGGCTGCACCATTGCAATTGCAAGTGTCTGCGCTCGATTTTTCGACGTTTGTGGGCCGCATCGGCGTTGGCCGTATCAGCCAAGGCACGATCAAGCCCAACATGGATGTGGTCGTCATGGAAGGCCCCAACGGGTCCACCGTGAAAGGCCGAATCAACCAAGTGTTGACATTCCAAGGTCTTGACCGCGTGCAAGTGACCGAAGCCGGCCCTGGCGACATCGTCTTGATCAACGGCATCGCCGACCTGAACATTGGCGTCACCGTGACCGACCCCTTGAACCCCGCGCCCCTGCCCATGCTGAAGGTGGACGAACCCACGCTGACCATGAACTTCTGCGTGAACACCTCGCCATTGGCCGGTCGTGAAGGCAAGTACGTGACCAGCCGTCAGATCTGGGACCGTCTGCAAAAAGAACTGCAACACAACGTGGCTTTGCGCGTGAAAGAAACCGACGAAGACGGTATCTTCGAAGTGGCCGGCCGTGGCGAATTGCACTTGACCATTTTGTTGGAAAACATGCGCCGTGAAGGCTATGAATTGGCGGTCTCGAAGCCCCGCGTGTTGTTCCGCGACATCGATGGCGAACGACACGAACCCATTGAATTGGTGACGGCCGATATCGAAGAAAACCACCAAGGCGGCGTGATGCAAGCCTTGGGCGAGCGCAAAGGCGAATTGGTCAATATGGAACCCGATGGCCGTGGCCGTGTCCGTTTGGAATACCGCATTCCTGCCCGTGGCTTGATTGGATTCACCAACGAATTCCTCAACTTGACCCGTGGTTCAGGTTTGATCTCGAACATTTTTGACAGCTACGAGCCGCACAAAGGCGAGATCGGTGGCCGTAAAAACGGCGTCTTGATTTCGATGGACGATGGTGAAATTTTCACCTACGCCTTGGGCAAGTTGGACGACCGTGGCCGCATGTTCGTCAAGGCCAACGATCCGGTGTACGAAGGCATGATTGTGGGCATCCACAGCCGTGACAACGATTTGGTGGTGAACGCCACCCGCACCAAGCAGCTGACCAACTTCCGTGTTTCGGGCAAGGAAGATGCCATCAAGATCACCCCGCCCATCGACTTGACCCTCGAATACGGGGTTGAATTCATTGAAGACGATGAGCTGGTGGAAATCACCCCCAAGAGCGTCCGTTTGCGCAAGCGTTTCCTGAAGGAAAGCGAACGCAAGCGCAACAAGTGATCGGATAAAACCATGCGCTTATCACACGGCTGGGCGGTCTTGACCATGGTGGGCGTCACCGCCCTCTGGTCGATTGCCGGTGTGGTGACGCGCCACTTGGAAGAAGCACGCAGCTTTGAAATCACTTTCTGGCGCAGCTTCTTCACGGTGCTTTCTTTGTTGGTGATCTTGCCCTTGTGGCAAGGTCGCGGCTTTTTGAAACGGCTGCCCTGGCGCAGCCGTTACTTTTGGTACTCGGGTCTGTGTTGGTGCGTCATGTTCACCGCGTTCATGGTCGCGCTGACCCTGACCGCCGTGGCCAATGTGCTGATCACCATGGCGGTGGGCCCCTTGCTCACTGCGCTGATCTCGCGTCTGTTTTTGGGTTACCAATTGCCCCTGCGCACGTGGTTTGCCATTGTTTTGGCCGGCATTGGCATCGGGTGGATGTATGGATCGCAGCTCAGCTTGGGCGACCCCAACTTCTTGATCGGCTCTTTGGTGGCCTTGTGCGTGCCCATTGCGGCCTCGGTGCAGTGGACAATGGTGCAAAAAAGCCAGAGCGAAGGCCTTAATTTGGACCTCGTGCCATCGGTCTTGCTGGGCGCCATCTTTTCAACGCTGCTCACCTTCCCGCTGTCTATGCCGTTTCAAGCGTCTTTGCACGATGTGGGCTTGCTCGCGGTGTTGGGTCTTTTTCAATTGGCCATTCCGTGTGTGATCTCGGTGGTTTGTGCCCGTGTGCTCAAAGCGCCCGAGGTGTCTTTGTTGGCTTTGCTGGAAATCGTTTTTGGCATTGCACTGGCGTGGTGGGGGGCCAACGAAGCCCCGCAACTCAGTGTGTTGATGGGTGGGGCTTTGGTCTTAGGAGCTTTGCTTCTCAATGAATGGTTGGGGTGGAAACAAAACAATGTCTGATGTCATCGCAGAGATCCAGGGCCGCATCGGTTGCATCACCCTGAACCGCCCCAAAGCACTCAATGCTTTGTCATTGGACATGGTGCGGATGCTCAGCCAAACCTTGCAGTCTTGGCAAGACGATCCACAGGTCTTGGCCGTGGCGGTGCGGGGGACCGGCAAAGAGGGGCCATTTGGCGCTTTTTGCGCCGGTGGCGATATCCGTTTTTTTCACCAAGCAGCACACGCAGCAGACCCTGCTCTGGCCGATTTTTTCACTGAAGAATACCGGCTGAACCACCTGATCCACACCTACAGCAAACCCTATATCGCGTTCATGGACGGCATTGTCATGGGCGGTGGCATGGGCATCAGCCAAGGCGCCAGTGTGCGCGTGGTGACGGAACGCACCAAGATGGCCATGCCCGAAACCCTGATCGGTTTGTTCCCCGATGTGGGCGGCGGCTATTTTTTAAGCCGTTGTCCCGGTCGATTGGGAGAGTATTTGGCCTTGACCGGACAGCTGTTGAATGGCGTCCAAGCGGTGGCCGCCAAGCTGGCTGACATCGCTTTGCCCAGTGGCATGTTGGAGCCCATCTGGCAAAAATTGATCAGCAGCCCCTTTGAAAACGCCGAATCGGTGGAACGCTGGGTCTTGGCTCAAGCGGGGGCGATGACGCCAGAAAAACTGCAGCCCCAACCGCTCATCGATGAGGTGTTTGGCCTGCCGACCGTGGCAGCGATGCTGCAAAAAATTGAGTCTTCAGACGACGATTGGTGTCAAAAAACCGCGCTGGCCTTGCGTCAACGTTCGCCCACCATGCTGCATGTGGTGCTCGAACAAATTCGCCGGGCCCGGACCATGAGTCTGGCCGATGATTTGCGCATGGAGCGCGACTTGGTGCACCACTGTTTTCATTTGCGCTCTGTTGCTGACAGCGAAACGGTGGAGGGCATTCGTGCTTTGGCCATCGACAAAGACCACCGCCCACAATGGAAACCCGAACGTGTAGAGGCCGTCGATTCCTCTGAAGTCGCACAGTTTTTTGTCAGCCCCTGGACGCCGGCGCTTCATCCATTGCGAGAGCTCGCTTAAGCCCTTGAACGGGATTGGCCTTCACCGATCGCGGTGGCGGCTCTTCATGGCACGCTCAACTTCGCGTTTTCCTTCACGGTCTTTGATGGTGTCGCGTTTGTCGTGCTCGGCCTTGCCTTTGGCCAGGGCGATATCGCACTTCACTTTGCCGGCTTTCCAGTGCAGGTTGATCGGCACCAAGGTGTACCCTTTTTGCTCAATTTTTCCAATCAGCCGTTTGATCTCTTCTTTGTTGAGCAACAACTTCCGCGTGCGCGCCGCTTCAGGCGTGATGTGGGTGGAAGCCGTTTTGAGCGGGTTGATCAGACAGCCAATGATGAACAATTCGCCGTTGCGAATGACCACATAGCCATCGGTCAGTTGCACCTTGCCTTCACGAATCGCCTTGACCTCCCAGCCCTCGAGCACCATGCCCGCTTCGTAGCGCTCTTCGAAAAAATAATCGAAGGCCGCCTTTTTGTTTTCGGCGATTTTGGCGAAGGTGGGGGGAGCAGAAGACTTTTTGGTGGTGGCCATGGTGAGCAGATAAGGACGGCACGGCCGTTCACAAGAGTTTGTAGCCCCAAGACCGACTGTTCGTCCGATCGAAAAACTACAATCGCTGCATTGTATGAAGAATATCCACAAGTCCGTTCTGATCTGGTACAGCCCAGAGGAAATGTTTCAACTGGTCACCGACGTGGCCCGTTACCCTGAATTTTTGCCTTGGTGCGACCAAGCCCGCGTGCTCGAAAACGATGCACAAGGCATGTTGGCCGAGGTGGGCATCAGTTTGGGCGGTCTGCAACAAACTTTCACCACGCGCAACACCCATGTGGAAGGCCGTTCGGTGGCCATGAGTTTGGTTAAGGGACCGTTTTCGGATTTGACGGGCCTGTGGCAATTCACCCCGGTGGGCGATGGACAACAGCGTGCCTGCAAGGTGGAGCTGAACCTTCAATATGGCTTTTCTAGCAAAACATTGGCCGCCTTGGTGGGTCCGGTGTTTGACAAAATTGCGGCCAGCATGGTCGATGCTTTCGTCAAGCGCGCGGAAGTGGTCTACGGCTGAAGCGGCATATGGCGGAACCCCACCACTCCCTTGAGATCACCCTGTGCTGGAGCCTTGCGCCGCGCCATGTGCAAGAGCTCCAACTGTGTGTCCCGGAGGGCAGCACGGTCGAGGCTGTTTTGAAAAGCGCACTTGAACAACACCTGCATGGCAAGGACCCCTCGGGCGAGGCTTCATTGTCTTCGCTGCATTTTCAACAGCCCGGAATATGGGGGCGCAAAGTTCCCTGGTCGCATGCCGTACAAGCAGGCGACCGGGTTGAGTTGTACCGGCCGCTGAAAGTCGATCCAAAGGTGGCCCGCCGTCAGCGATTCAAACGGCAAGGCAAAGGCCGTACAGGGCTGTTTGCCAACCGCAAAAGTGGCTCTGCCGCGGGCTATTGATCACACCATGCAAGCGTTGTTGACGGCCATTGCCGGTATGCACAACTCGGCCGATGCGTACCGGGTTTTTCATGGGCGCGGAGGGGTCTACCCAGAATCTTCGCAGTGGACTCTCGATTGGTTTTCCCCTGTTTGGGTACTGACGAGCTTCAAACCCGTATCTCCGGAGGTCTTGAGCCAATGCCACCAAGCCTTGTTGTCCCGCTGGCAATCTTTGGCGCCCAACGAACCCTTGAATTGGGTCTACCAATGTCGCGCCCCCGGTGAATCAGAAACACGGCTCATGTCGGGGTCGGTGCCCGACAACCATGTAGTGACCGAGCGCGGTGCGCGGTATGCGGTGCATGTGTTGCGAGGCCAAAACCACGGGCTGTTTTTGGACATGGCCAATGGGCGCGAGTGGCTTAAACAACATGCCCAACACGAAAACGTGTTGAACCTCTTTGCTTACACCTGCGCTTTTTCGGTGGTGGCTTTGCAGGGTGGGGCGGCTCAAGTGGTCAATTTGGACATGAGCCCCACAGCGTTGGCCATCGGACAGCTCAACCACCGCTTGAACGACTTGCCGGCCAAAGCCCGGTTTTTGGCCCATGACGTGTTCAAGACCTGGGGCAAGATCAGCAAATTGGGGCCTTATGGCGTCATCGTGGTGGATCCACCCAGCTACCAAAAAGGCAGTTTTATCGCCACCAAAGACTACGTCAAATTGATCAGGCGCCTGCCTGACTTGTTAGAGCCGCAAGGCCATGTGTTGCTGTGCCTCAACGCGCCCGAGCTCGACACGGCGTTCCTGCACCAGCAAGTGGCCGAGGTGGCGCCCGGCTTGCGATTTGTCGAGCGGCTGGCCAATCCGGCGGCCTTTGTAGACGTTGATCCGGAAAAATCTCTCAAAGTGCTGCATTACCAAAACGCTTGAGTGCCTTGTCACTGGGGCCGCCTGCTCGCGGGGCGAAAAATACGGGAAATCCCTTGGTTGGCACGGGTACAATCCATTTTTTGGAGCCTTAGCTTATGCGCCTACTCGGTAAAGCCCTGACTTTTGACGACGTTCTCCTCGTCCCCGCTTACTCCCAAGTCCTGCCCAAGGACACGTCCCTCGCGACGCAATTTACCCGCAATATTCGCCTCAATTTGCCTCTCGTTTCGGCCGCCATGGACACGGTCACCGAAGCCCGTTTGGCCATCGCTATCGCCCAAGAGGGGGGCATTGGCATCGTGCACAAAAACCTGACCGCGCAAGAGCAGGCGGCGCAGGTGGCCAAGGTCAAGCGTTATGAATCGGGCGTGCTGCGCGACCCGGTGGTCATCACCCCTCAGACCACGGTGCGTCAAGTGATGGCTTTGTCTGAAGAGTTGGGCGTTTCTGGCTTCCCGGTGTGCGATGGCCGCCAGGTGGTGGGCATCGTGACCGGCCGTGACCTGCGTTTTGAAACCCGCTACGACCAAACCGTCAGCGAAATCATGACCCCCAAAGAACGCTTGGTGACCGTGCCCGAGGGCACCACGCCAGAGCAAGCCAAGTTGCTGCTGAACAAACACAAGCTCGAGCGCTTGTTGGTGGTCAACGATGCCTTTGAACTCAAAGGCCTGATCACGGTGAAAGACATCACCAAACAACTCAACTTTCCCAATGCCGCACGCGATGCGGCAGGCAAGCTCCGCGTGGGGGCGGCGGTGGGCGTGGGCGAGGGCACCGAAGAGCGCGTCGAGGCTTTGTCTCGTGCGGGAGTGGATGCCATCGTCGTGGACACAGCGCACGGCCACAGCAAGGGTGTGCTGGACCGGGTGCGTTGGGTCAAGCAACACTACCCGCACATCGAGGTGATTGGCGGCAACATTGCCACCGGCGCAGCCGCTTTGGCCCTGGTGGAGGCGGGCGCCGATGGCGTGAAGGTGGGCATTGGCCCCGGCTCGATTTGCACAACCCGCATCGTCGCGGGTGTGGGCGTGCCGCAAATCATGGCGGTCGACAGTGTGGCGACCGCCCTCAAAGGCACCGGAGTGCCGCTGATCGCAGACGGGGGCATTCGTTACAGCGGCGACATCGCCAAAGCCATTGCGGCTGGCGCGGGCACGGTGATGATGGGCGGCATGTTTGCCGGCACCGAAGAGGCGCCCGGAGAAATCGTGCTGTTTCAGGGCCGCAGCTACAAGAGCTACCGGGGCATGGGCTCGATTGGCGCCATGCAACAAGGCAGTGCCGACCGCTACTTTCAAGAGTCCAGCACTGGCAACCCCAACGCCGACAAACTGGTGCCCGAAGGCATCGAAGGCCGCGTGCCCTACAAGGGCTCGGTGGTGTCGATCATTTACCAAATGGCCGGCGGTTTGCGGGCCAGCATGGGCTATTGCGGCTGCGCCACCATCGAGGCCATGCACAACGAATCTCAATTCGTGGAGATCACGGCTGCTGGGATTCGCGAAAGCCATGTGCACGACGTGCAGATCACCAAAGAAGCACCCAACTACCGGGCTGATTAAAATCTGTTTCTGACCAACAAGGCGTCTGTACCCCAGACGCCTTTTCATTTCTTCTAGAGCGACGCCGGCCATGCAGCACTCCAAAATTTTGATCCTCGACTTTGGCTCCCAAGTCACCCAATTGATCGCTCGGCGTGTGCGTGAAGCCCATGTGTTTTGCGAAGTTCACCCCTGCGATGTAAGCAGCGACTGGGTGCGTGATTACGCCAAAGACGGCAACCTCAAAGGCATCATTTTGTCGGGCAGCCACGCCAGCGTGTACGAGGTGGACGACCGTGCACCCGACGGCGTGTTTGAGTTGGGCATCCCGGTGTTGGGCATTTGCTATGGCATGCAAACCATGGCCGAGCAATTGGGCGGCAAGGTGGAAGCCGGGCACACCCGCGAGTTTGGTTATGCCGAAGTGCGCGCCCATGGCCACACCGAATTGCTCAAGGGCATCGAAGACTTCGCCACGCCCGAAGGCCACGGCATGCTGAAGGTTTGGATGAGCCACGGCGACAAGGTGACCCAGTTGCCTGAGGGCTTCAAGGTTATGGCGTCCACGCCCGCTTGCCCGATCGCCGGCATGGCGGATGAAGCCCGTCGTTTTTATGCGGTGCAGTTTCACCCCGAAGTGACGCACACGGTGCAGGGCCAAGCGCTGCTCAACCGCTTTGTGCTGGACATTTGCAAGGCGCGCCCCGACTGGATCATGGGCGACTACATTGAAGAAGCTGTGGCCAAAATTCGGCAGCAAGTGGGTGACGAAGAAGTCATCTTGGGTTTGTCGGGTGGGGTCGATTCATCGGTGGCGGCGGCCTTGATTCACCGCGCCATTGGTGACAAATTGACCTGCGTGTTTGTGGACCATGGCCTGTTGCGATTGAATGAAGGCGATATGGTCATGGACATGTTTGTCGGCAAGTTGCACGCGAAAGTGATTCGCGTGGACGCCAGCGATTTGTTCCTCGGCAAGTTGGCAGGCGTGAGCGAGCCCGAAGCCAAACGCAAAATCATCGGTGGCTTGTTTGTCGATGTGTTCAAAGAACAAGCGGCCCTGCTCAAGGCCGGCACCGGTGGGCACAAGGGCGCGACTTTCTTGGCCCAAGGCACGATTTACCCTGACGTGATTGAGTCGGGCGGCGCCAAAAGCAAAAAAGCCGTCACCATCAAAAGCCACCACAACGTGGGCGGCTTGCCTGAACAACTCGGCTTGAAATTGTTAGAGCCCTTGCGCGAGCTGTTCAAAGACGAGGTGCGCGAGTTGGGCGTGGCGCTGGGATTGCCGCGCGAAATGGTCTATCGCCACCCCTTCCCCGGCCCCGGCCTGGGCGTGCGCATCTTGGGTGAAGTGAAGAAAGAATACGCCGATCTGCTGCGCCGTGCGGACGCCATCTTCATTGAAGAACTGCGCAACTTCAAAGACGATTCGGGCAAGACTTGGTACGACTTGACCAGCCAAGCCTTCACCGTGTTTTTGCCAGTGAAAAGCGTGGGCGTGATGGGCGATGGCCGCACCTACGACTATGTGGTGGCACTGCGCGCTGTGCAAACCAGCGACTTCATGACCGCCGACTGGGCCGAGTTGCCCTATGCCTTGCTGAAAAAAGTGTCAGGCCGAATCATCAACGAAGTGCGCGGCATCAACCGCGTGACCTACGACGTGAGCTCTAAGCCTCCGGCGACGATTGAGTGGGAATAATCCTTTTTCAGGCTATCAAATCAATTGAAATCAGAGATCGACTATGCGAACTGTTCTTTTTCGAACCCTCTTGACCACTGGCTTTTTGCTCTTTTCGGGCATCTCGGCCTCTGCGGCCAGCTTTGATTGCGCCAAGGCGCGCCGCCCCATTGAAAAGCTCATTTGCAGCACCCCTGAATTGGATGCCGCCGACACCCGCATGGGTGAGGTCTTCAAGCAAGTGAATGCCGGATTTCCGCTGAAGGGCTATTTGTTGGCCACGCAGCGTGTGTTTTTGGCGGGGTATGCCACTTGCATGAACGATTTCAATGGCAAACCCTTCGCGGCGGCTGAGGCAACGCGCCGGTGCGTGGCCATGGTGCGTGAGCGCACTGCCGAGTTAGAAACCCAAGCACTGGCCAAGGTATACACCAACGCAGAAGCCAAGTTCTCGCATGAAGATTTGGCCATCTTGGTCTATACCGCCAATGGCCGTCAGAAGATACGCCTCTGGGGCAACTGGATGCCCGATATGAACAACCCCAAGGGTTTTCCAGATGGCAAGCTGTGCGATTTGGATGACGAGTTGAAGCCCGCCAAAGGCGGTTTCGTGACCGCGTCCACAGACGATGCGGTCATCAGCATTTCTGACGCCGCAGTGCAGATCAGCGAGCACATCATGTGCACCCCGCGCAATGGCATTTCGCCGGGTGCTTATCGCCGAGTGCGTTGAAGCCCCAACACCGAGGCTCGGCCCGGCGTGACAAGCAGGAGCTGAGCTTGGCGTTTATGGCTGTTTTGGTACATTCAATGTCCTATGTACCTGCCCAAACAGTTTGACCACCGCGACCCCGCCATCGCCCAACGGGTGATGCGCGAGCATCCCTTGGCGTCCATCGTTTCTGTGGGCGAAGACGGCTTTCCGGTGCTCAGCCACATCCCCTTGCACTGGCAACCGACGTCACTTTGGGAAGGTGCTCAGACGTCTGAACACGGCGTGTTGTTGGGCCATTGCGCTCGCGCCAATCCACAAGCCCACTTGCTGGCCACTCAAGCACATGCTTTGGTGAGCTTCATGGGGCCGCAAGCCTACATGTCTCCACGTGTCTATGCCGACAAACAACGGGTGCCGACGTGGTCGTATTTGGCGGTTCAGGCCAAGGTGGTGACCCGCATTGTGGATCCGCATGCCGACCGTGACCGCTTGCTCAAGTGCTTGATTGCCGAGCACGAACCGGCCTATGCACAGCAATGGCGCGAGCTGCCCGACTCTTACACCCAAGCCATGCTGAATGGCATTGTGGCTTTTGAAATGCAGATCACAGAATTGCATTGCGCGGTAAAACTGAATCAGCATCGCCCTGACTCTCACGCCGCAATGCACGCGGTGTATGCCCAAGGGCCGTCCGATCACCAGGCCTTGGCCCGCTGGATGAAAGACTTGGGTCTGGTGCCATGAGCGCAGATGGCCATGCTGTGTTGACGGACGAACAAGGCATGCAACTGGCCTTGGCCGAGGCGCGTTTGGCGGCTGCGGCGGGCGAGGTGCCGGTGGGTGCCGTAGTGGTCAAAAACGGCCAGGTGATCGCCACCGGGCGCAATGCGCCCATTGCCAGACACGACCCCACTGCCCACGCCGAGGTGGTGGCGCTGCGCGAGGCCGCCCGCGTGTTGGGGAATTACCGCCTCGAAGGTTGTACGCTTTTTGTCACTCTAGAGCCGTGCAGCATGTGCAGCGGCGCCATGTTGCACGCGCGTTTAGACCGGGTGGTGTTTGGCGCAACAGATCCGCGCACCGGGGCTGCCGGGTCGGTACTGAACTTGTTTGGTCTGGCCCAGATCAACCACCACACCCAGGTGACGGGCGGTGTTTTGGCGGACGCCTGCGGGCAGTTGCTGCGCGATTTTTTCAAACCTTTGCGGGTCAACGCCGATCCCTTGCGTGAAGATGCTTTGCGCACGCCCGATGCCTGCTTTGACAGGCTGCCCGATTACCCCTGGGCGCCGCGTTATGTGAGCGACTTGCCTAGCATGGCGGGCCTGCGATTGCACTATCTGGACGAGGGCCCCACAAACGTTGGCGAATCGGCCTCCATCACTTGGTTGTGTCTGCACGGCAACCCGGCTTGGAGCTATTTGTACCGAAAAATGATCCCGGTATGGTTGGCTGCTGGGCATCGGGTGGTGGCGCCGGACCTGCTTGGTTTTGGCAAAAGCGACAAGCCAAAAAAAGACAGTTTCCATGCCTTCCACACGCACCGGCAGTATTTGCTGGAGTGGATAGAGCGGCTGGATTTGCAACGCGTGGTGCTGGTGGTGCAAGACTGGGGCGGTATTTTGGGTTTGACTCTGCCCATGGCGGCCCCTCAGAGGTATGCCGGTTTGCTGGTGATGAACACCACATTGGCCACTGGCGAGAGGCCGTTGAGCGATGGCTTTTTGGCTTGGCGAGATTGGTGCAAACAGCAGCCCCAGTTTGATGTGGGCAAGCTCTTTTTGCGGGGCAACAAACACCTGAGTGTGGAGGAAGCCGCTGCGTACAACGCCCCATTCCCCGACAAAGGTTATCGGGCCGCCCTGCGCGCATTTCCGCCCATGGTGCCTGAGTTTGAAGACTCTGAAGGTGCCGCCATTTCAAGGCAAGCGCGTGATTTTTGGCAAAACGAATGGCGGGGCCAAAGCCTGATGGCCATTGGACAACAAGACCCGGTTTTGGGTGAAGCGGTGATGCGTGAATTGCAGTGCCAAATCAGGGGCTGTCCTGAGCCCCTGTTGTTGCCGCATGCAGGGCACTTTGTACAAGAGCATGGCCACGAGATTGCCGTTGCCGCTGTGCGACACTTCAAGCCCTGAAAAGATCGTTTCACATGGCCCACATTTATATTTTTTCACCCTCCAGCGCGGTGCGCGACAAAGCTGCATTTCGCCGCGGCCTGAAGCGCTTGCAGGCTCAAGGGCACACGCTGGAGGTGGACGAAGCCGCCTTGGCCAGTCACATGCGATTTGCCGGAGACGATGCCACCCGCATTGCCGCCATTGGGCGAGCCGCGGCCAGTGGTGCCGATGTGGCCCTGATTTCGCGCGGAGGTTATGGCTTGTCGCGGATCTTGGCGGATTTGCCCTACAAAGCGATTGCGAAAGCCATCGACCAAGGCACCCAATTTGTTGGCCTGAGCGACTTCACGGCCTTTAACCTAGCCGTGATGGCAAAAACCGGGCGCATCACTTGGCAAGGCCCGGCGCTTGGCGAAGACTTTGGCACCGAGGCAGAACCCGACGACATCATGCAAGCTTGTTTCGACGATGTCTGGATGGAGCAAGGGGAGGGCACAGGTTGGCAATTGCCCAAAGCCGAGGCCGAAGCCCGCGCTGCGCGCCCTGTGCGATTGCACAACGCCACGCTGTGGGGCGGCAATCTGACGGTCTTGACGTCGTTGTTGGGCACGCCTTATTTCCCGCAAGTGCAAGGTGGCGTCTTGTTTTTAGAAGATGTGGGGGAGCACCCCTACCGGGTCGAGCGCATGCTGACGCAGTGGCTGCACGCCGGAGTTCTGGCGCGACAAAAGGCGGTCATTTTTGGGCAATTCACCCAATACAAATTGGTGCCCGCGCACGACAAAGGGTTCAAGTTGCCCACCGTGGTGGACTGGTTGCGCAGCCAAATCAAAACCCCGGTGTTGACAGGTTTGCCCTTTGGCCACGTGCCCACCAAAGTGATGTTGCCCGTTGGGGCCAAGGTCGATCTGGTCACCGAGGGGCGTGACGCGCTGATGGTGTGGGGACACATTTGAGCGGCCATCTCCAGCCCTGGAAAGTGATTGTGGGTGGCATTTTTGGCTTGGTGCTGTCCATTGGTTTGGCCCGGTTTGCCTATACCCCCTTGCTGCCGGCCCTGCAGTTGCAAACGGGATTGAACGACGCCAGCGCCGGCGCTTTGGCCGCCATCAATTACGCTGGTTACATCTCAGGGGCTTTGGCCGCCGCCTGGATTGACGATGTGCGTTGGCGCCATCGGCTTTACAGCATGGGTCTGTGGATGTCTTTGCTCACGGTGGCCGGAATGGCCTTGTCCACCTGGATGCCGGCTTGGGCGCTGTGGCGCTACCTCGGTGGTTTGTGTGGGGCCACGGGCATGTTGCTTGGCGCAGGGTTGGTCTTGGGCTGGCTCATGCGACAAGGGCGACGGCCCGAGTTGGGGGTGCATTTCATTGGCTTGGGTTTGGGCATTGTGGTTTCTGCGGTGGGGGTTTGGGGTGTCTCGCAAATTTGGACGCTCTGGTCTTCTCAGTGGCTGGCGATGGCCGCTTTGGGCTTGGTCTTTTTTGTTCCCGCATGGCTGTGGCGTCCGCCTGTGCCGCCCGCGCCAGCGGCGGTGAGTGCAGTGTCTTCGGGCCCGCCGGTGTCACGCCGCTGGATGCTCACCATGGCGGGCAGTTACTTTGCGGCAGGTTGGGGCTTTGTCATCAGTGCCACTTTTACGGTGGCCATTGTCGAGCGCGAACCGGCTTTGGCAGGGCAGGGGCCTTTGGCTTGGGCCTTGGTGGGTTTGGCGGCCATGCCCGCGGTTTTTTTGTGGGACAAAGTGGCCCGCCGTTGGGGCGATACCCGGGCCTTGCTGTTGGCGTTTGGCTTGCAAACTGTGTCGGTGCTGTTGCCCGCTTTGTCTGGTTCTTTGGCGGCAGCGTTGGGCGGTGCCGTCGGTTATGGCGCCACGTTCATTGGTATCGTCAGCATGACCTTGGCCTTGGTGGGTCGTCGCGCCCCTGAAAATCCCGGCAAAGCCATGGCCCGCTTGACCTTGAGTTATGGGGCCGCGCAAGTGATCGCGCCGGTGGTGGCAGGAGCCATGGCCCAAGCCACGGGCACGTTCAAAGGCGCACTGTGGTTGACCGCCGGGGTGATGGCGGTGGGCATGGCTTTGCTGGCCACTTTGCCCAAAGAAGATGCAGCATCTGGGGCGCACACGGCCTGACGCCCAAGCGTTGGCTTAAAGCCCGCCGCTTTCCAGTTGCACCCGGCCTTTGGGGGTTTGCAAGGTGGCGACCAAATTGGCCGGCCCCGCCTCAACCGTGACGCCCGCCAAACCAACCGATTCATAGGCGGTCTGAAGTTTGGCGGCGCTGGGGTGATGCACCGTCAAGCTGTGCAAGGTCACGCCCGAGCGCGGCAAGCTGTTGCGCGGATGCAGCCTCAAGGGGTCGGTGGCATCGGGTTTGCCCCATTGAATCAAGGTGGGCAAGGTGCCGTTGAACAACCTGTCACCGTCTTCACGCACTGTGATTTGCCAATTCAAGGTGCCTTTGTTGGATTTGCGGCTGGCGTGCACGATTTGACCGCGCTCAATGCCCTGCGTGCGCCACAAATGGCGTGCGGCCTTCACGTCGTCGGTGCTGCTCACAAAGTGCACCAGGCGCGGTTGCTGTGCCACGGCTTTTTGCAGGGCCGGGTTGTCCATGTCAAACCAGCGTGTCACTTGGGCCCGCTTGGGAATCACCGCGGCAGGGTTGATGGCAATGATTTCAAAATAAGCCAAGGGGAATTGCGGCGAAGCAATTTTGAAGAGTCGGTTGTGGGTGCCATATTTCTCATGTTCGCCGCCGGGGCCCGGGGTGATGCCAAGGGTTTCTTCGCACCATTGCACGCCCGCTTCGAGGGTGGCGGCCATGACCACGAGGTGATCGATTTGTGTTTTCATGGAAGTGAATCGTAGCTTTGTGCGAGCATAACGGATGCCTCAGAGTCGCCTGCGACAATCGGGCTGAATCAAGAGGAAACGCTTATGTTGTTAGATGCAGACGATAGTCAATTGGTGTTGATCGATTTTCAGGCCAAGCTGAAGCCCGCGATGTTCGAAGCCGATGCCGTTTGGGCCAATGCTGCGCGTTTGGCCACTTTGGCCCAGGCTTTGCAAGTCCCCACTTGGGGCACAGAGCAAAACCCCTCGCGCTTGGGCGAAATGCCACCTGAAATTCGCAGCCACTGCCAAAAGGTCTTGGCCAAGATGCAATTCAGCGCGGTGGAAGAGGGCTTGGGTGAGTGGTTACAGCCAGAGCCGGTCGCTGCCCCCCGGGGCAACGCTCGAAGCCTGCCACGTCATTTGCAAAAACCGCCTGCAGCAGCCGAATTTCGCAAGACCCTCGTCTTGGCTGGTTGTGAAGCGCATGTCTGTCTCTTGCAAACCGCTTTGGATTTGCTTGAGGACGAATTTGAGGTGTGGGTGGTGACCGATGCGTGCGCTTCGCGCACCGAACGCAACCGCGATGCCGCTTATGACCGATTGGCGGGGGCAGGGGCCGAGCTGGTGACGGCGGAAATGGTGGCTTTTGAATGGGTGCGATCGGCCGAACACCCTCAATTCAAGTTGTTGCAATCGCTCTTCAAGTGAAACCGGCATTCACTCGACGGGCTTCAACACGGGTCAGCCTGCCGTGGCGGGCCCTGACTTGAGTTGACCTGACTTGAATTTGCGGCCGGACCGGTTTGAGCTGAAGCCCCTTCGGAAACAGGAAAAAAGTCAGCTTGTTGCAAGTCCTTTGCCCATAATTATGAATTCAGAAGGGCGCGTCATTCCCGTTTGCGCGCCTTTGACGTACTTCATTGGCAGGCAATCAGGAGACTTTCATGGGCAGCTTTGCGGAATTTCACGCACGTTCCATCCACGACCGAGACGCTTTTTGGGCCGAACAAGCCCGATTGGTCGACTGGAAAGTTGAGCCAAAGCAAATTTGCGAGTACAGCAACCCGCCATTCGCCAAATGGTTTGTCGGGGGCCAGACCAACTTGTGCCACAACGCCGTGGACCGCCATTTGGCCGCGCGTGGAGACCAGCCCGCACTGATTTTTGTTTCGACAGAAACCGACCAAGAAAAAATCTACACCTTCCGTGACCTGCACGCCGAAGTGCAGCGCATGGCCGCGATCTTGCAGGACTTGGGCGTGGTCAAAGGCGACCGCGTGTTGATTTACATGCCCATGGTCGCCGAAGCAGCATTTGCCATGTTGGCTTGCGCGCGTTTGGGCGCCATTCACTCGGTGGTGTTTGGTGGTTTTGCCTCGCACTCATTGGCCACGCGCATTGAAGACGCAACTCCTAAGGTCATCATCAGTGCCGACGCCGGTTCGCGCGGTGGCAAGAGCGTTCCCTACAAACCGCTGTTGGACGAAGCCATTCAGTTGTCCGCGCACAAACCCGCCCGCGTGGTCATGGTCAATCGCAACATGGTGGCGTTCACCCCCGTGGCCGGCCGCGATGTGGATTACGCCACCGAGCGCGCCAAGCACATGAATGCCGTGGTGCCTTGCAAGTGGGTCGAGTCCACGCACCCCAGCTACACCTTGTATACCTCCGGCACCACCGGCAAGCCAAAAGGCGTGCAGCGCGACACCGGCGGTTACACCGTGGCATTGGCCGCCAGCATCCCCCATATTTTTGAAGGCAAGCCCGGCGGCACCTTCTTCTGCACCAGCGACATTGGCTGGGTGGTGGGGCACAGCTACATCATCTACGGCCCACTGATTGGGGGCATGGCCACCATCCTGTACGAAGGCTTGCCGATTCGTCCCGACGGCGGCATTTGGTGGAGCTTGGTCGAAAAATACAAAGTCAATGTGATGTTCAGCGCGCCGACCGCGATTCGCGTGCTGAAAAAACAAGACCCCGCTTTGTTGACCAAGTACGACTTGTCCAGTTTGCAAGCCCTTTTCCTGGCCGGTGAGCCGTTGGACGAACCCACCGCCAAATGGATTTCCGAAGGCCTGAGCGGAAAGGCCATCATCGACAACTACTGGCAGACCGAAACCGGCTGGCCGATCCTGAGCATTTGCAATGGCGTTGAAAAAGCACCCAGCAAATTCGGCTCGCCCGGCAAGGCGATTTATGGCTACAACGTCAAATTGGTGGACGACCAAACCGGCGAAGAGCTCACCGGCGCCGACCAAAAAGGGGTGTTGACCATTGAAGGCCCCTTGCCTCCAGGCAACTTGCAAACCATTTGGGGCGACGACGAGCGCTTCGTCAAGACCTATTGGAAGACTGTGCCCGGCAAACTGGTGTACAGCACATTTGACTGGGCAGTGCGCGACAAAGATGGCTATTTCTTCATCTTGGGCCGCACCGATGACGTGATCAACGTGGCCGGTCACCGTCTGGGCACCCGCGAGATTGAGGAAAGCATTTCCAGCCATCCCAACGTGGCCGAAGTGGCCGTGGTGGGCGTGGCCGATCAGCTCAAAGGCCAAGTGGCCATGGCCTTTGCCATCGCCAAAGACACCTCGGGCTTGACCAGCGATGCCGCACGCAAAGCCCTTGAAGCCGAAGTCATGAAAGTGGTGGACGCGCAATTGGGCGCCGTGGCCCGTCCGTCCCGGGTGTTCTTTGTCACGGCGCTGCCGAAAACCCGCAGCGGCAAATTGCTGCGCCGGGCCATTCAAGCCGTGGCCGAAGGGCGTGACCCCGGCGATCTGACCACGATGGATGATCCTGCTGCACTGCAGCAAATCGTCGATTTGATCAAAGGATGATGAACCAGGACCTCGCTTCGGCGGGGTCTTTTTTTATCGGAATCCCCTGAACCTGTAAGTTTGACATCGGAAAAGCCATGGCACAATGCGTGCTGTACTCAGGCCCTTCCCCTGCCACAGTCGCATCCGCCAACCGGTTCAGCCGTGTCGCGGAAGGTAATTCTCAACCAACTAATGTTTCCCAGAGGGAAACGGAGGTCAGCGAAACATGAGCGAGACTAATTCCGTCTACGCTGCCTATTCAGGCAACACCCACCTTTTCGGAGGTAACGGCCCATACGTCGAAGAGATGTATGAGAACTACTTGGCTAACCCCGGTAGCGTTCCCGACTCTTGGCGCGAATATTTCGACGCCCTCCAACACGTTCCTGCTGTCGATGGCTCCAACGCCAAAGACGTGCCGCACTTGCCCGTCATCAATGCTTTCGCCGAACGCGCCAAAGCCGGCGGCACCAAAGTGGTCATGGCCAGCGAAAACGTCGAAATGGGCCGCAAGCGCACCGCCGTTCAGCAGCTGATTGCCGCTTACCGCAACGTTGGCCAACGCTGGGCTGACCTGGACCCCCTCAAGCGCACCGAGCGCCCCAATATTCCCGATCTCGATCCCGCTTTCTACGGCTTCACCGATGCCGATCAAGAAACCGTGTTCGACACCAGCAACACGTTTTTCGGCAAAAACAACATGTCTTTGCGCGAGTTGCTCAATGCCTTGCGCGAAACCTATTGCGGCACTTTGGGGGCCGAGTACATGTACACCACCGAGCAAGCTGAAAAGCGCTGGTGGCAACAAAAGCTGGAAAGCATCCGCAGCAAGCCCAACTTTGGCGCTGAGAAGAAAAAGCAAATCCTCGACCGCTTGACCGCTGCAGAAGGTCTGGAGCGTTATCTGCACACCAAATACGTGGGCCAAAAGCGCTTCTCCTTGGAAGGTGGCGAGAGCTTTATTGCCGCCATGGACGAGCTGATCCAGCAAGCCGGTGCACAAGGCGTGCAAGAAGTGGTGATCGGCATGGCCCACCGTGGCCGTTTGAACGTGCTGGTCAACACCATGGGCAAATTGCCCTCGGATCTGTTCGCCGAGTTCGACCACACCGCACCCGAAGATTTGCCTGCAGGTGACGTGAAATACCACCAAGGCTTTAGCTCGGATGTGAACACCGCGGGCGGCCCGGTTCACCTGTCTTTGGCCTTCAATCCTTCGCACTTGGAAATCGTGAACCCAGTGGTGGAAGGCTCGGTTCGCGCGCGCATGGACCGCCGCAACGACCCCTTGGGCAAGCAAGTGTTGCCAGTGCTGGTGCACGGCGATTCGGCCTTCGGTGGCCAAGGCGTGAACCAAGAAACTTTGGCCTTGGCCCAAACCCGCGGTTACACCACCGGCGGCACGGTGCACATCATCATCAACAACCAGATTGGTTTCACCACATCGGACCCCCGCGACATGCGCTCCAGCGTGTTCTGCACCGACATCGTCAAGATGGTCGAAGCGCCGGTGTTGCACGTCAATGGTGACGATCCTGAAGCCGTGGTGTTGGCCACCCAATTGGCCCTCGAATACCGCATGACCTTCCGCAAAGATGTCGTGCTGGATGTGGTCTGCTTCCGCAAACTGGGCCACAACGAGCAAGACACGCCTGCGCTCACACAGCCCCTGATGTACAAAAAGATTGCGACCCACCCCGGGACCCGCAAACTGTTTGCCGACAAATTGGCCACGCAAGGTCTGGGCGAATCGCTGGGCGACGACATGGTCAAAGCCTATCGCGCCGCTTTGGACGCTGGCATAAACACCACCGAGCCGGTGTTGACCAATTTCAAGACCAAGTTCACCGTGGACTGGGCGCCTTTCATGGGCAAAAAGTGGACCGATGCCGGTGACACCTCGATCCCATTGGCCGATTGGAAGCGGTTGGCTGAAAAGATTTCTACCATTCCTGAATCGGTCAGCCCTCACCAGTTGGTCAAAAAGGTGTACGACGACCGCGCTGCCATGGGCCGTGGCGACCTCCCCGTGGATTGGGGCATGGGCGAGCACATGGCATTTGCCTCGTTGGTGGCCAGTGGCTACCCCGTGCGTTTGTCCGGCGAAGATTGCGGCCGGGGCACATTCACGCACCGCCACGCGGTGATTCACGACCAAAAGCGTGAGAAGTGGGACACCGGCACCTACGTGGCTTTGCAAAACGTCTCTGACAAGCAAGCACCGTTTGTGGTGATCGACTCGATCTTGTCCGAAGAAGCGGTCTTGGCCTATGAGTACGGCTACGCCTCGAACGACCCCAACACCTTGGTCATCTGGGAAGCCCAGTTCGGCGATTTCGCCAACGGAGCACAGGTGGTGATCGACCAGTTCATTGCCTCTGGTGAAGTCAAGTGGGGCCGTGTCAATGGCATCACCTTGATGTTGCCGCATGGCTACGAAGGCCAAGGCCCAGAGCACAGCTCGGCCCGTGTTGAGCGTTTTATGCAATTGGCCGCCGACACCAATATGCAGATCGTGCAGCCCACCACGGCCAGCCAGATTTTCCACGTGTTGCGCCGTCAAATGGTGCGCGACTTGCGCAAGCCATTGGTCATCTTCACGCCCAAGTCGCTGCTGCGCAACAAAGACGCCACATCGCCAGTGTCTGAGTTCACCAAGGGCAGCTTCCAGACGGTGATCCCAGAAAGCAAGACGCTCAAAGCCGACAAGGTCAAGCGCGTCATTGCCTGCTCGGGCAAGGTGTACTACGACTTGGTCAAGCAGCGCGAAGCCAAGGGTGCCGACGACACCGCGATCATCCGCGTGGAGCAGTTGTATCCGTTCCCGCACAAGGCGTTTGGTGCTGAAATCAAGAAGTACCCCAACGCCACCGACATCGTGTGGTGCCAGGACGAACCTCAAAACCAAGGGGCTTGGTTCTTTATTCAGCACAACATTCACGAGAACATGCTCGAAGGTCAAAAGCTGGGTTATGCCGGTCGCCCTGCGTCCGCATCGCCTGCAGTGGGTTATTCCCACCTGCACCAAGACCAACAAAAAGCACTCATCGAGGCAGCCTTCTCGAAGCTCAAGGGCTTCGTGCTGAGCAAGTGATCTTTCAGAACAACCTCGTGTTTAACCTTTCATAAAGAGAATTCAAAATGGCTATCGTAGAAGTCAAAGTCCCTCAACTGTCCGAGTCCGTTGCAGAAGCCACCATGCTGCAGTGGAAAAAGAAAGTCGGTGAAGCCGTTGCGGCGGACGAAATCTTGATCGAAATCGAGACCGACAAAGTGGTGCTCGAAGTGCCCGCCCCAGCGGCCGGCGTGTTGTCGGAAATCGTCGTGGCCGATGGCGGCACGGTGGCCGCTGAGCAATTGATTGCCCGCATCGACACCGAAGGCAAAGCCGGTGCCAGCGCTGCGCCTGCAGCAGCAACAGCTGCAGCACCTGCTGCCGCAGCGGCCCCCGCAGCAGCGCCTGCCGCTGCCACAGGTGGCAGCATGTCCGGCGTGGCCATGCCCGCTGCAGCCAAGCTGATGGCCGACAACAACTTGGCAGCAGGCTCTGTGGCCGGTTCTGGCAAAGACGGTCGCGTCACAAAAGGCGATGTTTTGTCTGCTGTGGCCGGTGGCGTCAAGTCCACTGCAGCCGTCATTCCCACAGGCGTGCCGACCAAGGCACTGGCCCAAGTGGCAGCGCCCGTGGTGTCGCTGGGTGATCGCCCAGAGCAACGTGTGCCAATGACACGCCTGCGTGCGCGTGTGGCCGAGCGTTTGCTGCAATCGCAGTCCACCAACGCCATCTTGACCACCTTCAACGAGATCAACATGGCGCCGGTCATGGACATGCGCAAGCGCATGCAAGAGAAGTTCGAAAAAGAGCACGGCGTCAAGCTGGGCTTTATGAGCTTCTTTGTCAAAGCTGCTGTGCATGCCCTGAAGAAATTCCCCGTCTTGAACGCCTCGGTCGATGGCAACGACATCGTCTATCACGGCTATTTCGACATCGGTATCGCCGTGGGCTCGCCACGCGGTTTGGTGGTGCCCATCTTGCGCAACGCCGACCAAATGAGCTTCGCCGACATCGAGAAGAAAATCGCCGAATTTGGCGTGAAGGCCCGTGACGGCAAGTTGGGCATCGAAGAGATGACCGGCGGTACTTTCTCGATCTCGAACGGCGGCACTTTTGGCTCCATGATGTCGACCCCGATCATCAACCCCCCACAGTCGGCCATCTTGGGCGTTCACGCCACCAAAGACCGCGCCATGGTGGAAAACGGCCAAGTGGTGGTTCGCCCCATGAACTATTTCGCCATGTCGTATGACCACCGCATCATTGACGGCCGCGAAGCCGTGTTGGGCTTGGTGGCCATGAAAGAAGCGCTGGAAGATCCCGCCCGCTTGCTGTTCGACATCTGATCCCCTTGTTTTGAATGCCCCCTGAAAAGGGGGCGTTTTTTATCCAGAAGACCCCTACCATGAGCAAACAATTTGACGTCGTCGTCATCGGCGGTGGCCCCGGTGGCTACATTGCAGCCATCCGCGCTGCGCAACTCGGTTTCCAAGTCGCTTGTATCGACGAATGGAAAAACGCTGCAGGAGGCCCAGCGCCCGGCGGCACTTGCACCAACGTGGGCTGCATCCCCTCCAAAGCCTTGCTGCAATCGAGCGAACACTTTGACCATGCCAACCACCACTTCGCAGAGCATGGCATCACCGCCACTGGCGTGAAGATGGACGTGGCCCAAATGATTGCGCGCAAGGACAACGTTGTGAAACAAAACAACGATGGCATCTTGTACTTGTTCAAAAAGAACAAGGTCACCTTCTTCCACGGCCGCGGCAGCTTTGCCGGCAAGGCCGAAGGCGGTTACACCATCAACGTGGCCGGCAAAACCGAAGAGACGCTCACCGCCAAGCAAGTCGTGATCGCCACCGGCTCAAATGCCCGCGCCTTGCCCGGCACACCGCTTGACGAAGTGAATGTGTTGTCGAATGACGGCGCTTTGCGCGTTGGTGCAGTGCCGAAAAAGCTGGCCTTGATTGGCTCCGGCGTGATCGGCTTGGAGATGGGTTCGGTGTGGCGCCGCTTGGGCGCAGACGTGACCATCCTCGAAGGTCTGCCCACATTCCTCGGCGCTGTGGACGAACAAATTGCCAAAGAAGCCAAGAAGGCCTTTGACAAGCAAGGTTTGAAGATCGAACTCGGCGTGAAAGTTGGCGAGATCGTCAACGGCAAGAAAGACGTCACCGTCAACTACACCAACGCCAAGGGCGAAGCCATCAAGTTGGTCGCTGACAAGTTGATCGTGTCGATTGGCCGCGTGCCCAACACCATCGGTTTGAATGCCGAAGCCATTGGCTTGCAACTCGACGAACGCGGTGCCATCGTGGTCGACGCCGAATGCAAAACCAACGTGCCCGGCGTGTGGGCGGTGGGTGACGTGGTGCGGGGGCCAATGCTCGCGCACAAAGCCGAAGAAGAGGGCGTTGCCGTGGCCGAGCGCATGGCCGGTCAGCACGGGCACGTCAACTTCAACACCATTCCTTGGGTCATTTACACCAGCCCCGAAATAGCTTGGGTTGGCCGTACCGAACAGCAACTCAAGGCCGATGGCGTGGCTTACAAGGCCGGCACCTTCCCATTTTTGGCGAACGGCCGGGCCCGCGCCTTGGGCGACACCACGGGAATGGTGAAGTTTTTGGCCGATGCCACGACCGACGAAATCTTGGGCGTGCACATGGTGGGTCCTCAAGTCTCAGAGTTGATTTCTGAGGCCGTGGTGGCCATGGAGTTCAGAGCGTCTTCGGAAGACATCGCTCGCATTTGCCACGCACACCCCAGCTTGAGCGAGGCCACCAAAGAAGCGGCCTTGGCCGTTGACAAACGCACCCTGAACTTCTAAGCCCAAGTGACACCCGAGACAGTCGTTTTGGGACAGTTGGGGTAAAGTTCAGCAACCCAGAAACCCGGGCTTGGTCCCGGGTTTTGTTTTGAAACGAAGAGCAAGCCAGTCATGTCCGTTCGTGCAGTTTACGAAGAAGAACTCCTGAAGCGGGGCTACCAAAGCGACCCCGCACAACTGCGGGCCATCGAGGCCTTGGAGCGCTGCGCCAACGAGTGGGCCGCCTACAAATCCAAGCGCTCAGGTTTGCTTGGAAAACTCTGGAGTCGTCCCGAAATCCCCAAGGGGGTTTACATGTTTGGCGGGGTTGGACGGGGTAAAAGCTTTTTGATGGATTGCTTTTTTGCCGCCGTTCCGATCAAGCGCAAAACCCGTTTGCACTTTCACGAGTTCATGCGCGAAGTGCACCGTGAACTCACGGCCATTCAAGGCACGGTCAATCCTTTGGATGAGTTGGGCAAGCGCATGGCCAAGCGTTACCGCTTGATTTGTTTCGACGAATTCCATGTGGCCGACATCACCGACGCGATGATCTTGCACCGGCTTTTGGTGGCGCTTTTTGACAATGGGGTGGGCTTTGTCACCACCTCCAACTTTGAGCCCAATGGCCTGTACCCCGATGGTTTGCACCGCGACCGCATCTTGCCCGCGATTGACTTGCTCAACCAGCGCATGCAGGTGCTCAACGTGGACAATGGCACCGACTACCGCAGGCGCACTTTAGAGATGGTCAAGCTGTACCACACGCCTCTGGGGGAGCAAGCCGATGCCGAGATGCAAGACGCTTTCAACCGCTTGGCGACTGGCCCAGACGAAGAACCTGTCTTGCAGATTGAGTCGCGCCAAATCCATGCCCGCCGCCGCGCAGGAGATGTGGTGTGGTTTGATTTCAAAGCCATTTGTGGCGGCCCTCGCTCGCAAAACGACTACCTTGAAATCGCCACGCAGTACCACACGGTGTTGTTGAGCAACGTACCGCACATGCCCGTGAGCATGGCCTCGGAAGCACGTCGATTCACTTGGCTGATCGATGTGTTGTATGACCGCCGAGTCAAGTTGATCATGTCGGCTGCGG
This sequence comes from Comamonadaceae bacterium, assembly GCA_027488255.1. GTDB lineage: Bacteria > Pseudomonadota > Gammaproteobacteria > Burkholderiales > Burkholderiaceae_C > Limnohabitans_A. The sequence goes on from JAIYBZ010000035.1 coordinate 231,336, forward strand.
TCGCGCCTGAGGCCTTGTACACGGCAGGCCCCATGTCGCACGAATTTCCGCGCACGGTGTCTCGGCTGCACGAAATGCAGTCGAGCGAGTTTTTGGCTTTGGAACACCGCACGGTGGACACGCACATCACATGAAAACGAGCGCACTGGCGGTCATGGCCGCAATGTTTTCAGCGAGTCTTTGGGCCCAGCCTTCGGGCGACCCAGAGAGCATTCGCCTGCAACGAGAAGCGATAGCCCAGCAGCGCGATGCCATTCAGGCCGAGTTTCAGCAAGACTCGAAAGCCTGTTGGCAAAAATTTGCGGTGAATACCTGCTTGAGCCAAGCGCGTTTGAAGCAACGCAAGGCCCTCGAGCCCTTGCGCCAACAAGATTTGGTGGTGAATGCGCAAGAGCGTCAATGGCGCACCGAACAACGCGATATTCGTCTTGAGGGCAAGCAGCCCAGCAATGCGGACAAGCCATGATCGACGACAGCACCCAAGACTTGCGTTCGCCTCAGCGTCAATTGATCGAATGCCAAATCGCACACGCCGATCTGGATGCACTGATTGACCAAGCCGTGCTGTCCTCCAAGCCGCTGGACGAGTTGATGCTGCAGCGTTTGAAAAAACGCCGTCTGGCCCTGCGCGATCAAATCGCCAAATTGCAGTGGATGCTCGACCCCAAGGAGCCTGCTTGAGTCTGTTGCTGGACCGGGTGGCCGAGACTCTGTCGAGTCGGGGCGCACTGTCCCAGCACGTTCCCGGGTTTTCCCCCCGTGCTGGACAAACCGACATGGCCTTGGCGGTCACCCACACCCTAGAGCAGGGAGGGCAGTTGGTGGTCGAGGCGGGGACAGGCGTCGGAAAAACCTATGCCTATTTGGTGCCGGTGTTGTTGAGCGGTCAGCGCGCTTTGGTTTCAACGGCCACCAAGGCTTTGCAAGACCAATTGTTTTCGCGCGATATCCCGCGCTTGGTGGATGTGCTGGGATTGCCGATTCGTGTGGCATTGCTCAAAGGGCGCTCCAATTACCTGTGTTTGCACCGTTTGGGTCAAGCCCGGCACAGCCATGAAGCCGCCCAAGTGGGGGCGCAACGTGCTTTGGCCAAAATCGAGTCTTGGTCACAAAGCACCCGCACCGGCGACATGGCCGAGCTGACGGGTTTGGATGAGCGCTCCTCCCTGTGGCCATTGGTGACATCCACGCGTGAGAATTGTCTGGGCTCCAGTTGCCCCAGTTACCGCGCTTGCCATGTCAATTTGGCGCGCAAAGAAGCCATGGCGGCCGATGTGGTGGTCATCAACCACCATTTGTTTTTTGCCGACATGGCGGTGCGCGAGTCGGGTGTGGCCGAGTTGCTGCCTACCGTGCGGGTCACGGTGTTTGACGAGGCCCATCAACTGAATGAAATTGGGGTGAACTTTCTCGGCAAACAGTTGTCGTCCGTGCAACTGCTTGAGCTGGCGCGCGATACGCTGGCCATGGGCCTGCAATTGGCCCGTGGTTTGGTGGATTGGCATACCGTGACCGACTCGCTCGAAAAAGCAACGCGTGACCTGCGCTTGGCCGCCGGTCAACACCATGGTTCGGTTCGTCTGCGTTGGTCACACGAAGTCCCCGAAGGGGTCGACCCCGCAGAATGGTCGACCGCCTTGCGCCAACTGGACCACGCCTTGGGGCAATTGTCAGACGGGCTGGAAACCGTGGCCGAGTTGGCACCTGATTTGCAGAGGTTGTTGGAGCGCAGCAAAGAGCTGGCTCAAAAAGCCGCATTGTTTGCCCAGTCGCCTGACCCGGAATGTGTGCGCTGGGCCGAGGTGTCGGCGCAGCTTCGACTGGTGGAATCGCCCTTGGACATTGCACAGGCTTTTTCCGCCTTGACCCAAGCGGTGCCGTTGCAGCAGCCCCCTGACAGGCCAACAACCCTCACCGATCCTCTTTCCACACCGTCCTCAGAACCTGTGCTGACGGATACCGTGGCCCCTGAGTCATGGGATTCGGACGACGAAGACTCTGCAGAGTCTTTGCAAGCCTTGATGGCAGGCGACCCGCGGCTTGCCACTGGCGCCCCAAGCGCGGCGATGGCGGGGGTGGCGGCGGTGACGGGGCTGGGCCAAAGGGCTTGGATTTTTACCTCGGCCACGCTGGGCGATGAACCCCAGCTGCGCTGGTTCACCGAACCTTGTGGCCTGACGACCGCGCAAGTGATGCAGGTGAGCAGCCCCTTTGACTATGCCCAGCAAGCGGCGCTGTACATCCCAGAGCATCTGCCCAAACCTGGAGACCCGGGTCATGCCGGGCATGTGGCCCAGTTGGTGACTGAGGCCGTGCAGGTCTTGGGCGGACGCACCTTGGTGCTGACCACCACTCTGAGCGCCATGCGCGCCATTGGTGAATATTTGCAAACCCGGCTTGATCCCAGCGCCCATGTGGAGGTGTTGGTGCAAGGGCAAAGTCCCAAGCGGCGATTGATGGAGCGTTTTCGAGAAGGCGCAGGGGACGGCCGGGCCGGTTGTGTCTTGGTGGCCTCGGCCTCATTCTGGGAAGGCTTTGATGTGCCTGGAGACGCATTGCAGTTGGTTGTGATCGACAAACTGCCGTTTCCGCCGCCCGGCGACCCCTTGTTTGAGGCCCGCAGTCAGCGCATCACGCGGGAAGGGCGAAGCGCATTTGCCGACCATGCTTTGCCAGAGGCGGCGGTGGCTCTGAAGCAAGGGGCAGGGCGCTTGATTCGCAGCGAATCAGACCGGGGCGTTTTGGTGGTCTGCGATACGCGCTTGTCGACCATGTCTTATGGCCGCAGATTGATCAGGGGCCTGCCTGAGATGCGGCGCTTGAACGATCACGCCGATTTTTTGACGACGCTGCAGCAGTTCACCACAGACGCCACCAAGGTGCCGCCTTTTTGACGACTTCACCCTTCAGGTAAACCGACTTGGGAAAGTTTTTTTCCAAAACGCGCTTGGCATCGTCGCTCAAAGACGTCATGCCCATGATTTTGTAAGAGCTGACCAAAATTCCCAAAGCCTCTTCGACCGCGGGCACATCGGGGTATTCGGCAATGGCTTGTTGTGCGCGGTTCACGGCCGCGACATGTGCGCCTCGGCTGGCGTAATAACGCGCCACATGCACCTCGTAAGAGGCCAGGGCATTCACGATGTGCAACATGCGCTGCCGTGCATCGGCGCTGTATTTGGAATTGGGAAAGCGGGTGCTCAATTCCTTGAACGACTCGTAGGAATCTTTGGCGGCTTTTTGGTCGCGCTCAGACAAGTCTTGCTGCGTGATGAACGAGAACATGCCCAAGTTGTCGTTGAAATTGACCAAACCCTTGAGATAGAGGGCGTAGTCCAAAGCAGGGCTGGCGGGGTGCAGGCGGATAAAGCGATCCAAAGTGGCAATCGCCTGAATTTTGTCGCCGGTTTTGAATTGGGCGTAAGCCTTGTCCAGTTGCGCTTGTTGGGCCAGGGCGGTGCCAGCGGCACGGCCTTCTAATTTTTCGTAATAGCCGATGGCTTTGTCCCAAGCGCCAGAGTTGGCTTCGTCGCGGGCTTCGCTGTACAACTTTTCTGGCGACCAGCCTGCTGTCGCGTCTTTGGGGGTGTTGGCGCAGCCAGACAGGATCAGTCCCGCAGCCAAGACCAGGCCGGCTGGAACCATCGATAATCTGAAGCTTCGCATCTGTGACATCCTTGAACAGTTGAACGCTTTGATTATATCGACCGACCCCCTCATGGAAGACGCATCGTCCTTGGCCGAGGAGGTGGATCGCGCCTTAGAACCCACTGAAGAGGTCCGTTCAGCCGAGGTGCCCATGACCTTGCACGGCCAAAGGCTGGACCGTGCCTTGGCGCAAATGGTGCCGGAGTTTTCCCGCAGTTATTTGCAGCAATTGATCGAGCAAGGCGATGCTTTGCTGGAGGGGCAACCCGTCACCAAGGTGTCCACAAAAGTACGCTTCGGCCATCGGATCGACATCACCCTGCGGGCCACACCACAGTCGCAGGCTTTTGTGCCCGAAGAGATGCCCATTGAGGTGGTCTACGAAGATGCCCATCTGCGGGTGATTCACAAGCCCGCGGGATTGGTGGTGCATCCTGCCCCTGGAAATTGGCGGGGCACGCTGCTCAATGGACTGCTGGCCCTAGATCCTTTGGCCCGCGATGTGCCCCGTGCCGGCATCGTGCATCGCTTGGACAAGGACACCAGCGGTTTGATGGTGGTGGCACGCACACGCCAAACCATGGACGCTTTGGTGCAGCAAATTGCCGCACGCGAAGTCCGCCGACAGTACTTGGCCATTGCCCATAAGCCTTGGACGGCAGCCTCACCCTTGCTGGTGGAGGCGCCGATTGGCAGAGACCCGCATCAGAGACTGCGCATGGCGGTGGTCGATTTGGCCTACCAAAGCGGCAAAACAGCGGCCACGACCATTGACCTGTTGGACCACAACCCGGCTGGGTGTTTGGTGCAGTGCACTTTGCACACCGGACGCACGCACCAAATTCGGGTGCACATGGCCCACTTGGGCCATCCCTTGCTGGGAGATACGGTGTATGGCGGCAGCACCACCGAGGAGATGGCCAGGCAAGCCTTGCACGCCTGGCATTTGGCCTTTGTTCACCCGATCACAGGGCAAGCGATCGATTTGACCGCCGAATTGCCCAGCGACATGAAAAATGCGCTGTCGGCGTGGGGGCTCAGCTACAATCGGGCCCCTCAGGGAGCTTAAAACCAGATCGTCTGGTCCAGCATATCCAGGGCTTTGCACAAGGCACGAGCTCTCCAGAACGGGGCTGTTTTCACCCACAGCCAGACCTCTGCACCATCGACGCCGTGAGGCGTTTTTTTCCCGAAAGATTGACACATGAATACGGCGCAAGCCAAGCGTGTCCTAGAAACGGCCTTGCTCACAGCAGGCCAGCCATTGTCATTGCGCGAGATGCGCGTGTTGTTTGACGATGCGCTAGGGGCTGACACCCTGCGGCAAATGCTGCACGACTTACAACAAGAATGGGCCCAAAAGGGGTTGGAACTGATCGCGGTGGCCAGTGGTTGGCGCTTTCAGAGTCGACCCGAATTGCGTCCGTTTTTAGACCGCTTACACCCCGAAAAACCGCCGAAGTACACCCGCGCCGTTCTGGAAACGCTGGCCATCATTGCCTATCGCCAGCCCGTCACACGGGGCGATATGGAAGACATTCGCGGGGTCACCATCAACTCGCAAATTTTGAAACAGCTCGAAGATCGCGGCTGGGTCGAGGTGATTGGTCACCGTGAAACCGTGGGCCGTCCTGGCCTGTACGCCACCACCCGCCAGTTTCTCGACGATTTAGGCTTGTCTTCGCTCGACCAATTGCCCATGTTGTCTCAGGTCGAAGGACAAACGTCGGCCTTGTCCGGCTTGGTCGACGAGTTGCCAATTCAGCCGTCCTTGTCACTCGAAGAGGCCCTGGAGCCCTTGCCATTGGAAATGCCTCTGGTGGACGAAGGGGCAGACGCAGAAGCGCTGCCACAAGAAAACACCCCGTCTGCGAGCTCCGAGACACCCACCGATCGCCCCCAGCAGGGTGAAGAATCTTCTCATTCATGAATCCAAAATCAAAAGACGGCACCCGCTCTCCCTCGCCCGAGCCATTGGCTGGCTCGACACCCGCAGAGGGCGCGTCAGAGTCCGTCTACAAACCCATTGAATTGTCGGATGTCGTGTCCGGCCAATTTGACGATGAAGAAGCCACCGAGGCCGTGGCTTTGGATTTGGGCAAACGCGTATTGGCCCCGCAAACCGACTCGCCCAAATTGCACAAAGTGCTGGCCCAAGCGGGCTTGGGTTCGCGCCTTGAGATGGAAAAACTGATCGCCGAAGGGCGTATTTCGGTGAACAACGAAGCCGCCCATGTGGGCCAGCGCGTGCAATACGGTGACCAGATCAAGGTCAATGGCAAGCCCATCCACATCCGCATCGATCCCCCGCCACCTCGCGTCATCGCTTATCACAAGCCGGCGGGCGAAATCGTCAGCCACGATGACCCACAAAACCGGCCTTCCGTTTTTCGCAAATTGCCACGTTTGCAAAACGGAAAATGGCAATCGGTTGGGCGCCTCGACCTGAACACCGAAGGTTTGCTGCTGTTCACCAGTTCGGGCGAATTGGCCAACCAACTCATGCACCCCCGATTTGGCTTGGAACGCGAATACGCCGTCCGGGTGCTGGGGGCGCTCAGCAAGGAAGAAAAGCAGCGTTTGCTCGATGGGGTGATGCTGGATGACGGCATGGCCCAGTTTGGCTCCATCGAAGACGGCGGCGGTGAGGGTTCTAACTGCTGGTACCGTGTGACGATCTCGGAAGGTCGTAACCGGGAAGTGCGCCGCATGATGGAATCGGTGGGGCACGCGGTGAGTCGCTTGATTCGCATTCGTTACGGCGCCATGGTCTTGCCTCACGGTTTGCGCCGCGGCGCTTGGCTCGAGCTGGACGAGTCCGATATCCGGGCCCTGATGCGCGCCGCCGGCTCTTTGGAACGCAGTCGCACCGCCGCGCCCCGGCCGGTGTCGCGCACCGATCGCAATGACCGCCGACCCCGCACCGGCGGCCAAGGCCGAAACGGAACGGCTTTGCCCCGGGCCAAACCCGCCGCCAAGCCCAATCAGGCCCCTGGCGGTAACGGCTTGAATGCCAAGGCAGAAAAGTCAGAAGCCAAATACATCGGCGCTGAGAGCTTTAACCGCCTCAAGAACGCCCCAACGGGCTCAGGTCGGGGTGGACGAGGCGGCGGTGGTCGCAGCCGCTGAATTCATCGGCTGCTGTGGGGGCATCTGCTCTCAAAATCGAGAATTGAGGCCCTGCTCGGGTTAGAATAACGGGCTTTGCCACATGGCAAAAATGCTTCAAAAACACTTTAGTTACAGGAATTATCATGGCCATCGAACGCACACTCTCCATCATCAAGCCTGACGCAGTCGCCAAAAACGTCATTGGTCAAATCTATGCACGTTTCGAAGCTGCTGGCCTGAAAGTGGTCGCCGCCAAGATGGTCCACTTGTCGCGCGGTGAAGCCGAGGCTTTCTATGCCGTGCACAAAGCCCGCCCATTTTTCAAAGATTTGGTCGACTTCATGGTGTCTGGCCCCGTCATGATTCAAGCCTTGGAAGGCGAAAACGCCATCGCCAAAAACCGTGACCTGATGGGCGCTACAGATCCTAAGAAAGCCGACGCCGGAACCATCCGTGCCGATTTCGCTGACAGCATTGATGCCAACGCGGTGCACGGTTCTGACGCTCCTGAAACTGCTGCCGCTGAAGTCGCTTTCTTCTTCGCTGGCATGAACGTTTACTCACGCTGATCGCGTCGCGGCTCTCGCGCGACCTTGCCCCATGACGGCCAACCTTCTTGAATTTGATCTGGATGGTTTGGCCGTTTTTTGTGAGGGGCTGGGCGAAAAGCGTTTTCGAGCCACTCAGCTGTTCCGCTGGATCCACCAGCGGGGCGCTTCCAATTTCGATTTGATGAGCGACTTGGCCAAATCTTTGCGCCAAAAGCTCCAATCTCATGCGCACGTGGCCGCCTTGCCCGTGCTTTCCCAGCACATCTCGGCCGACGGCACCATCAAGTGGCTGTTCGATGTCGGTGACGGCAATGCCGTTGAAACCGTCTTCATCCCTGAGGATGATCGGGGCACTTTGTGCATTTCTTCTCAAGCAGGATGCGCGGTCGGATGCCGCTTTTGTTCGACCGGTCACCAGGGCTTTAGCCGCAACCTGAGCACCGGTGAAATACTCGCGCAACTTTGGTTTGCCGAGCACTTCTTGCGTCAGCACCTCAACACCGAAGACCGCGTCATTTCGAATGTCGTGATGATGGGCATGGGCGAGCCCTTGCAAAACTACACGGCTTTGGTGCCTGCATTGAAGGCCATGCTGGACGACCATGGCTATGGACTCTCGCGCCGTCGGGTGACTGTGTCCACATCGGGTGTGGTTCCCATGATGGAAAGACTGTCTGCCGATTGTCCGGTGGCATTGGCGGTTTCTTTGCATGCCCCCAATGACGCCTTGCGTGACCATTTGGTGCCGCTGAATCGCAAATACCCGCTGGACGAGCTGATGCAGACCTGCATCGCCTATTTGGCTCACGCGCCACGTGACTTCATCACCTTTGAATATTGCATGCTGGATGGCGTCAATGACCAGCCTGAACAGGCCAGTCAACTGATTGATCTGGTGCAAAAATACGCCCGCCAAGGCCTGCGTTGCAAATTCAACCTGATCCCGTTCAATCCCTTTCCGGCGTCTGGCCTGACGCGCTCGTCACACGCACGCGTTCAGTCTTTCGCAAAGCAACTGCAAGATGCGGGCTTGGTGACGACCGTGCGCAAAACGCGGGGCGATGACATTGACGCGGCTTGTGGGCAATTGGCCGGCGATGTGAAAGACCGCACGCAAGTGCAACACCGCATCGCCCAGCAGCGCACCATCGCGCTTATCCCTGTGGCGAGTATTCAAACCTTGGAGTCTGGTGATGTCTGAATCTGAAAATACGGGTGACACACAGGCCCCAGTGGCCCCCGCGCCCGCGGCACCCGTGACCGCCGGTGGGCTGCTCAAGGCGGCCAGGCAAGCCGCAGGGGTGCACATGGCGGTGCTGTCGGTGAACCTCAAGGTGCCGGTCCGTCAACTGGAGGCTTTGGAGGCAAACCAGTTTCCCGCCGACCAAAGCCCCGTGTTTGTCCGCGCTCTGGCTTGCAGTGTGTGCCGACAGTTGCGGGTGGATCCAGCGCCCATTTTGGCCTTGATGCCCCTGACTTCCAATTACTTGGAACCGCACGGTGCCGTGCGTTACGCCAACAGCCCCCCGGCCAATTTGGGCCGCATCGACGAAGGCGCATCCCCTTGGCCGTTCAAAACCATCGGGGCCGCATTGGCCTTGTTGATTTTGATCGTGGCCTTGGTATGGATGCCCCAATTCTCACAGTGGCCCTTCGTCCAAGCGCTGCTGGCCAAAGGGTCATCCACCACGACTGAGGCGACCACGCTGGTTGCACCGGCTGTTCCCGAGGCGGCGCCCACGGGGGCGGTTGCGGCTGTCACACAGCAGACCCCATCGCCCACCCCGGGAGTTGCAGGTGCGCCCAGCGGCAATGCAGCATCTGGCCAGCCTTCGGAGTTGAGCTTGACGGCGCTGGGGACCAGTTGGGTGGAAGTGCGCGATGGTAAAAACCAAGTGCTGTGGACGGGCGTCTTGAAGCCCGGCGAATCCAACCGAGTGCCTGTCTTGGAATCGGCCACCGTGACCATCGGTCGGGCAGAGGCGATTCAAGCGGTTTTCAAAGGTCAAACGGTAGACCTTCGGGTGCATACCAAAGACAATGTGGCTCGTTTCGAGGTGAACCCATGAGTGATTCCTCTCCGATTGCAATCGCGCTGCCTCAGCAGCGAAAAAGCCGACAGTCCAAAGTGGTTTGGGGCTCGCGTGTGGTCACGGTGGGCGGTGGTGCTCCTGTGCGCGTGCAGTCCATGACCAACACCGACACGGTGGACGTGATTGGCACCGCCATTCAGGTGAAAGAACTGGCCCTGGCGGGCTCTGAGATGGTGCGCGTCACGGTCAACACGCCAGAAGCGGCGGAGGCGGTGCCCCATATTCGCGATCAACTCGACAAAATGGGCATCGATGTGCCCTTGATTGGCGATTTTCATTACAACGGTCACCGTCTTTTGACCGATTACCCCGCGTGTGCGGAGGCCCTGTCCAAGTACCGCATCAATCCAGGCAATGTCGGCAAAGGCGACAAGCGGGATGTGCAATTTGGTCAAATGATCGAAGCCGCCATGCGCTACAACAAAGCCATTCGGATTGGCGTGAATTGGGGCAGTTTGGACCAAGAGTTGTTGGCCGAATTGATGGACGCCAACAGCCTGCGGGCACAGCCCTGGGAATCGCGCCAAGTGATGTACGAGGCGCTGATATCTTCGGCCATTTCTTCCGCACAACGGGCGGAGGCCATGGGCCTGGATGGCGCGCAAATCGCTTTGTCGTGCAAAGTTTCAGGCGTCCAAGATTTGATCTCGGTGTACCGTGAATTGGGCCGCCGCACCGACTACGCGCTGCATTTGGGCCTGACCGAAGCGGGCATGGGAACCAAGGGCACCGTGGCCTCGGCCACCGCTTTGTCCATCCTGTTACAAGAAGGCATTGGCGACACGATTCGTGTCTCGCTCACGCCCCAACCTGGCGAAGCCCGCACCCAAGAGGTGGTCATTGCCTCTGAGATTTTGCAGTCTTTGGGCCTGCGCATTTTTGTGCCCAGTGTCACCGCTTGCCCGGGCTGTGGCCGTACCACCAGCAGCACTTTCCAAGAACTGGCCAAGCAGATCGACGATTTCCTGCGGGCTCAAATGCCCGTCTGGCGCGTGCGTTACCCCGGGGTGGAAAACCTCAAAGTGGCCGTGATGGGTTGCATCGTGAACGGCCCGGGGGAAAGCAAACACGCCGATATCGGCATCAGCTTGCCGGGCACCGGCGAAGCCCCGGCAGCGCCGGTCTTCATTGACGGTGAAAAGCGCCTGACTTTGCGGGGGGAGGGCATTGCCCAAGAGTTTCAGGTGCTGGTCGAAAACTACATTGAGAACCGATTTGGTTCCACATCTGCCGAGAAAACATGAGCGAGTCGTTGAACGAAAATAAACCCAAAACCAGCAAACAACAAAAGCTGGTGGGCGTGAAAGGCATGAACGACATCTTGCCGCCCAACTCGGCGCGTTGGGAGTGGTTAGAAGGCAAGGTTCGCGACTTGATGTCGCGCTACGCCTACCGCAATGTGCGTTTGCCCATCGTCGAGCCAACGGCCTTGTTTGTGCGGGGTTTGGGCGAAGTGACCGACATTGTCGAAAAGGAAATGTATTCCTTTGAAGACCGCTTAAACGGCGAACAATTGACATTACGCCCCGAAGGTACCGCGGGCTTGGCGCGTTCCGTGGTCGAACACAACCTGCTGTACGAAGGCGGTAAACGCTTGTATTACATGGGGCCCATGTTTCGCCACGAGCGGCCGCAGCGAGGTCGCTACCGTCAGTTTCACCAAATCGGCGCCGAGGTGTTGGGCTTTGGCGGACCCGAGGTCGATGCCGAGTTGATTTTGTTGGCCCACCACTTGTGGCAAGAATTGGGGCTGCACGATGTGCGCCTTGAGCTCAACAGCTTGGGCCAGCCGGCCGAACGTCAGGCCCACCGTGCGGCTCTGATTGCGCATTTGGAAAAAAACATCGACGTCTTGGACGAAGAGGCGAAACGCCGCTTGCACAGCAACCCTCTGCGCATTTTGGACACCAAGAACCCCGCGATGCAGAGCGTGGTCGAGTCGGCGCCCCGACTGCTCGACTTTTTGGGCGAAGCGTCCTTGGCGCATTTCAATGCGGTCAAAGCCATCTTGGATGCCCACGGCATTGCTTTCAGCATCAACCCGCGCTTGGTGCGGGGGATGGACTATTACAACCTGACGGTTTTTGAGTTCATCACCACCCGTTTGGGCTCGCAAGGGACGATTTGCGGTGGCGGCCGATACGATTATTTGATTGAGCAAGTGGGCGGCAAGCCCTCGCCAGCCGTCGGTTGGGCTTTGGGCGTTGAACGCGTCCTCGAATTGATTTCGGAGCAAGGCGAACCTTTGCCGGATGTGTCTCCCGATGTCTACGCCATCATTCCCGAAGCCGCCGCTTTGCCGGTGGCCATGCCGGTCTTGCAGGCTTTGCGCACCCAAGGGGTTTCGGTGCACATGCATGCGGGCAGTGGTGAGGGCATGGGCAGCATGAAGTCCCAATTTAAAAAGGCCGATGCCTCGGGCGCTCGATTTGCACTGGTTTTTGGTGCCGAAGAATTGGCCACTGGGCAAGTGGCCATCAAATCGCTGCGCGACGGGGCGGGCGCACAACGCACCGAGTCTCTGTCTCATGTTTCCACATGGGCCCACAGCCTACAATCCACGCTTTGAAGCGACTAACGCAGTACAAACACCATGGCAAAAGCACTCGACCTCGAAGAACAAGAACAACTTGACCGGATCAAACACTTCTGGTCGAACTGGGGCAATCTGATTTCATGGCTGCTGATTGCAGTGTTGAGCAGTTATGCCGCTTGGAACGGTTACCAATATTGGGAGCGCACCCAAGCGGCCAAAGCCGCCGCCCTTTATGACGAGGTGGAACGTGCCGTGTCCAGTGGCGACTTGGCCCGTGTGGAGCGCAGTTTTGCCGACATGAAAGACAAGTTTGGCGGCACCCAATTTGCCCAACAATCGGCATTGCTCGCCGCGAAAACATTTCAAGCCCAAGGCAAAACCGATGCGGCTCGTGACGCCTTGAGCTGGGTCGCCAACGGTGCGTCCGACAAAGCGTATCGCGACATTGCCCGTTTGCGCTTGGCCGCAGTTCAGCTGGATGCCAAAGCCTATGACGAAGCCCTCAAGCCCCTGATAGACGAGTTCACCCCGGCCATGCAGGGTTTGGCGGCGGATTTGCGCGGGGATGTGTTGCAGGCCAAAGGCCAAAAGACCGAGGCCATAGCCGCTTACAGCGAGGCCTGGAAAAAACTGGCTGAAACCCCTGACTACCGTCGTTTGGTGCAAGCCAAACTCAACGCGCTGGGTGTCGAGCCCGAAACTGCCGCCGTCACGGAGGCCACCAAGTGATGTCCCATTTTGTTCGTACAGGCACTCGAGGCGCGCTTGCTGGCCTCTTGGTGCTGGTGCTGGCCGCGTGCTCGAGTTCACCGAACAAACCCACACCGGCCACCTTGCCAGCCGTGACCGGGCAAATCAGTGTCACCAAAGTGTGGACCAGCAACATTGGTCCCGTCAGCACGCCGCTTTACGCCTCGGTGCATGGCGAACAGGTGGCTGTGGCCTCGACGCAAGGCCAAGTGGCCTTGATCAATGCCGGAACGGGTCAAGATGTCTGGCGTGTCAAATTGAATGCCCCCATCCAGGCGGGAGTCAGCGGGGATGGCAAACGCTTTGCTGTCGTGACACAAAACAACGAAGTGGTCGTCATCGAGGCGGGGCAAGTGCTGTGGCGCTACCGTTTGCCGGCCATGTCAAACACCCCCCCTTTGGTCGCTGGTGCACGGGTTTTTGTGCTCACCGCCGACCGCACGGTCACAGCACTGGACGGTGCCACTGGGCAAAAACTCTGGGCACAGCAACGCAACAGCGACCCCTTGGTGTTGCAACAAGCGGGCATGCTGATGCCATTTGGCGACACCTTGTTGGTGGGTTTTGGCGGGCGTTTGGCCTCGTTGAACCCGAATACGGGCGCCATTCGCTGGGAAACCTTGGTCAGCTCCTCCCGCGGCACCAATGAAGTGGAGCGTTTGGTGGACTTGGTGGCGGGTGCCAGTCGCTTGGGCAATGCCGTTTGCGTGCGCGCCTTTCAGTCTGCAGTGGCGTGTTTAGATGGCCAACGCGGCACTGTTTTGTGGACCCGTTCCGCACAAGGCGCTGAGGGCTTGGACGGTGACGATAAAACAGTGTTTGGTGCCGAGTCCGACAGCAAAGTTTTGGCTTGGCAACGGCAATCTGGCCAACCCCTGTGGACCCAAGAGGGATTGCGGTTCAGGGGCTTGACCGCGCCCTTGGTGACGGGCTCCTCACTTGTCGTGGGGGATGACCTGGGCTGGGTTCATTTCTTGGCACAACAAGACGGAAAACCGCTGCAGCGCTTCAGCACCGATGGCAGTGCCATCACCGGTAAACCTGTGGCCGTTGGCAAAACGGTGGTGGTGGTGACGCGCACGGGGGCGGTGATCGGGCTGCAGGCTGAATGATCGATCGGAAAACTTTTAAGTGAAACCTGTATTGGCCCTGGTGGGCCGCCCCAATGTGGGCAAATCAACACTGTTCAACCGACTCACCAAGAGCCGCGATGCCATCGTGGCCGATTTCGCCGGTTTGACCCGTGACCGCCATTACGGCAATGGCAAGCAAGGCCGCCAAGAATTCATTGTGATCGACACTGGCGGTTTTGAGCCCGATGCCAGCTCGGGCATTTACAAAGAAATGGCCAAGCAAACCCAGCAAGCGGTGGCTGAAGCCGATGTGGTGATTTTTGTGGTCGACGCCCGAGGGGGCTTGTCGGCACAAGACCATGACATTGCCAAATACCTGCGCAAAATTGGCAAGCCCTGTCTGTTGGTCGCCAACAAGGCCGAAGGCATGCTGGAGGGCATTCAGCTGACCGAGTTCTACGAATTGGGTCTGGGCGAAGTGTTGGCCATTTCAGCGGCCCATGGCCAGGGCACGCGGGGTTTGGTTGAGGTGGCATTGGCGTCTCTCCATTTGCCCGATGAGCCCGAAGAAACCGAAGCCGATCCCAGCCTCATCAAGCTGGCTGTGGCGGGTCGCCCCAATGTGGGCAAGTCGACCTTGATCAACACCTGGTTGGGTGAAGAGCGTTTAGTGGCCTTTGACATGCCCGGCACCACACGTGATGCCATTTCTGTGCCATTTGAACGTCAAGGCCAAAAATTTGAGCTGATCGATACCGCCGGTCTGCGCCGCAAAGGCAAAGTGTTTGAAGCCATCGAAAAGTTTTCGGTGGTGAAAACCTTGCAAGCCATTGAGTCGGCCAATGTGGTGCTGCTCTTGTTGGACGCCGAGCAGGGCGTCACCGACCAAGATGCGCACATCGCAGGCTACGCCCTCGAAAGCGGTCGCGCCATGGTCCTAGCAGTGAACAAGTGGGACGCGGTCGATGAGTACCAACGCCAGTTGGTGCAGCGGTCGATTGAAAACCGTTTGCCTTTTTTGAGTTTCGCCAACATCCACTTCATTTCGGCCAAAAAACGCCAAGGCTTGGGCCCGGTGTGGGGCTCGATAGTACAAGCGCACAAATCGGCCATGTGCAAGATGAGCACCCCCATCCTGACCCGGCTTTTGCTCGAGGCGGTGCAGTTCCAAAGCCCACAAAGAGGCGGTATGTTCCGCCCCAAATTGCGCTACGCCCACCAAGGGGGCATGAACCCGCCAGTCATCGTGATCCACGGCAACTCGCTCGAACACGTGACCGACACTTACAAGCGCTTTTTGGAAGGGCGCTTCCGTAAAGCCTTCAATTTGTCGGGAACGCCCCTTCGGATTGAGATGAAAACATCGACCAATCCTTACGCTGACAAAGAAGCCGCCTGAGATTTGAGGGCATCGGTTTTCATTGAGCCACCGCCCTTTGGCCCTGTGGTAAGGTGACGGCTTCAAAAACTTCTGAACACGGAGAATATCGTGAGCAACAAAGGTCAACTTTTGCAAGACCCCTTCTTGAACGCACTGCGTCGTGAGCACGTGCCGGTGTCTATCTACCTGGTGAACGGCATCAAGCTGCAGGGTCAGATCGAATCGTTTGATCAATATGTGGTCCTTTTGCGCAATACAGTCACCCAGATGGTTTACAAACACGCCATCTCGACCATTGTTCCCGGTCGCTCTGTGACGTTCAGCACCCCCGAAACCGGCGAAATCACTGCTTAACTGGACCGGGTCCGACCGGCTGACGCACCGTCATGCCGGCGGTTGTTGATATTGTCTGAAACTTCTTCTTTTTCCCCTGCGCCGACCTTGCTGGTCGGCGTTGACTTTGGGCTGCCGCACTTTGATGCCGAGCTGCAGGAATTGGGTTTGCTGGCCGAGTCTGGCGGGCTTCACCCCGTGGCGCGCTTGACTTGCAAACGCAAAGCGCCCGATCCCGCCTTGTTTGTCGGCAGTGGCAAAGCCAATGAGATCAAAGAACTCGCGCTGATGCACGGCGCAGTAGAGGTCTTGTTTGACCAAGCCCTGAGCCCGGCCCAGCAGCGCAATCTTGAGCGGCACATCGGCTTGCCCGTGAACGACCGCACTTTGCTCATCTTAGAAATTTTTGCCCAGCGTGCCCGCAGCCACGAAGGCAAGTTACAGGTCGATTTGGCACGCCAGCAATACCTCAGCACCCGCCTGGTGCGGCGCTGGTCGCACTTGGAGCGACAAAGCGGGGGCATTGGCATGCGAGGTGGCCCGGGTGAAACCCAGATTGAGCTTGATCGCCGCATGATCAATGACTCGATCAAACGCATCAAAGAGCGTTTGGTCAAGGTGAAAAAGCAGCGCCACACGCAACGCCGACAACGCGAACGGCGCGACACCTTCAATATCTCGCTGGTCGGTTACACCAATGCGGGCAAATCGACCTTGTTTAATGCCTTGGTCAAAGCCCGAGCGTATGCCGCCGACCAATTGTTCGCCACTTTGGATACCACCACCCGGCAGCTGTATTTGGGCGAGGCCGGGCGCTCGGTTTCTTTGTCGGACACGGTGGGTTTTATCCGCGACTTGCCGCACGGCTTGGTTGAGGCCTTTCAAGCGACCTTGCAAGAAGCGACAGACGCCGATTTGCTGCTGCATGTGGTGGACGCCGCCAACCTGGATTTCCCCGAGCAAATGGCTGAAGTCCAGAAAGTTTTGGCTGAAATTGGCGCTCAACATGTGCCGCAACTGTTGGTCTTTAACAAGCTGGACGCCTTGCCGCCTGAGCGAGTCCCGGTGCAAATGCTGGACCAATACGAGGTCGATGGTGTAGCGGTGCCACGGGTGTTTTTGAGCGCCCAAGCAGGTATCGGACTCGACCTGTTGCGCGCCCAACTGTCCGACATCGTGAAGGCGGCGCTGCCTCCCGTGACCCCTGAACTTGAAGATCCCCGTGACTTCACCCGGGAATATCCGGGTGAACTTCCTTAATGGCCCTCCGAATTCGGCACAATGCGGGTTCGTCATTCTGACAAAGACACTTCACTATGAATTTTCACCTGCCAGCTCTGCGATGGTCCTTGCTCCCGGCAAAGATCCGCGGCATGTTCAATCTGAATGACCCACGTTGGGGTCGGGACGAGGGCAAGACGCCCAACGACTCAGACACCAAACCTACTGGCGATGTGCCGCCGCCGCCCGGGCCCAAAACCGATGCTTGGCAACAGCCGCCCGGTCGTGGTCAGCAACCTCAACAAAGCGGCCCACCCGATCTGGATGAGTTGTGGCGGGATTTCAACCGCAAATTGGGCCAGCTGTTTGGCGGCAAAGGGGGTCCGAAAGGCCCCGGTGGCTCTGGCGGTTCGGGTGGTTCGGGCGGAGGTTCTGGCGGTCCTGGCATCCCCGTTTTCTTTAAAAACCTGGGCTTGGGCGTCATCTTGGCGGCGGCCCTGTTGGTTTGGTTAGGCACCGGCTTCTTCATCGTGCAAGAAGGTCAGCAAGCCGTGATCACCCAATTTGGCAAGTACCACTCCACCGTGGGCGCCGGTTTCAATTGGCGCATGCCTTACCCTGTGCAACGCCATGAGTTGGTGTTTGTGACCCAAATCCGCTCAGTGGACATTGGTCGCGACAACATCATCAAGGCCACCGGCTTGCGTGAGTCGGCCATGCTGACCGAAGACGAAAACATTGTGGAAATCAAATTTGCCGTTCAATACCGCTTGAACGACGCCAGGGCTTACCTGTTTGAGAGCCGCAACCCCACCGAAGCCGTGGTGCAGTCTGCTGAAACCGCAGTGCGTGAAGTGGTAGGCAAGATGAAGATGGACTCGGCCTTGGCCGAAGAGCGCGATCAAATTGCGCCTCGCGTGCGTCAAAAAATGCAAACCATCCTTGACCGTTACAAAGTCGGTATCGAAGTGGTGGGCATCAACTTGCAGCAAGGTGGCGTGCGTCCGCCTGAGCAAGTGCAGGCGGCCTTTGACGATGTGTTGAAAGCCGGCCAAGAACGCGAGCGTGCCAAAAACGAAGCGCAGGCTTACGCCAACGACGTGATTCCGCGTGCTGTGGGTGCCGCTTCGCGTCTGAAGGAAGAGGCTGACGCTTACCGTGAACGCATCGTGGCGCAAGCCGAAGGTGATGCACAGCGCTTCAAGACCATCCTGCCCGAATACCAAAAAGCACCTCAGGTCATGCGTGACCGCATGTACACCGACACCATGCAGCAGATCTACAGCAACGTGACCAAGGTGCTGGTGGACAGCAAACAAGGTTCGAACATGCTGTATTTGCCGCTCGACAAAATCATGCAACAGGTGGCCTCTGGCGTGCCTGCGGATGCGGCGGCTCCTGCGAGCGGCAATGCCAATGTGAGCGGCAGTGTCAGCGGCAGCGCGAGCGGAGGGAGCAATGGGGCCAGCAATGGCGCAGTGGACACCCGTTCACGGGACCTGCAACGTTCGCGTGAACGTGATCCACGATAAGGACAAAGAAAATGAATCGCATTGGATTGTGGATTTCGACGTTGCTGCTGGGCTTTGTGCTGATCAGCTCAACGGTGTTTGTGGTGGACCAACGCCAATTTGGCGTGGTTTATGCCTTGGGTCAAATCAAGGAAGTGATCACCGAGCCTGGCTTGCACTTCAAATTGCCGCCGCCCCTGCAAAACGTCAATTACATCGACAAGCGCTTGCTGACGCTGGACAGCCCCGACAACGAACCCATGTTGACGGCTGAGAAACAGCGTGTGGTGATCGATTGGTATGTGCGCTGGCGCATTGTTGACCCGCAGGCCTACATCCGCAATGTGGGCTTGGATGAAAAAGCCGGGGTCAGCCAACTCAACCGAGTGGTGCGCAACGCATTCCAAGAAGAAATCAACAAACGTACCGTCAAAGAACTCCTTTCGCTCAAGCGTGAAGAGTTGATGGACGACGTCAAATCGGCCGTGTTGTTGGTCGTCAAGGGCAGCAAGCCTTGGGGCGTTGATGTGGTGGATGTGCGCATCACCCGTGCCGACTATGTGGACACGATCACCGAGTCGGTCTATCGCCGTATGGAAGCCGAACGCAAGCGCGTGGCCAACGAACTGCGCTCCACCGGTGGTGCTGAAGGCGAAAAAATTCGTGCCGATGCCGATCGTCAGCGTGAAGTGACCGTGGCCAATGCCTATCGTGAAGCCCAAAAGATCAAAGGGCAGGGCGACGCCCAAGCCGCACGCTTGTACGCCGATGCGTTCGGACGTGACCCTCAATTCGCGCAGTTTTACCGCAGCTTAGAGGCCTACAAATCCAGCTTCAACAGCAAAGGCGACGTGATGGTTTTGGATCCCGCCAGTTCCGAATTTTTCAAGGGCATGCGGAGCTCTTCGGGCACAACGCCTGCAAAAAAATAAATGGCGCTGGAGGCTCTCCTGCTGGCCATGGGCCTGATGCTCATGCTGGAGGGTTTCCTGCCCATGGTCTTCCCCGGGCTCTGGAAGCGGCTGTTTGAACAGCTGCTCCAACTGGAGGAGGGTCAAATCCGCTTTTTTGGCATGTTCATGGTGTTGGCGGGATTGTTGCTGTTCTGGCTTGTTTCCTGACCCGATTCCCAGAAATCGGCTCGCAAGTCGGTAAAATCTCTTTTTTAACAGTCTCCCTTCATCCCCATGTCTGCTTGGGTCCTCCCGGATCACATTGCCGATGTCCTGCCCTCTGAGGCACGGCACATCGAAGAACTCCGACGCGATTTGCTAGACACCGCCCGTGGCTATGGCTACGAGCTGGTCATGCCGCCTTTGCTGGAGCATTTGGAGTCTTTGCTCACGGGCACCGGCGAAGCCTTGGATTTGCAGACCTTCAAGCTGGTTGACCAGCTTTCAGGCCGCACCTTGGGCTTGCGTGCCGATACCACCCCCCAAGTGGCCCGCATCGACGCCCATTTGCTCGGGCGCGCGGGCCTCACGCGCCTCTGCTATTGCGGCCCGGTGCTGCACACCCGCCCAGCCCGCCCCCACGCCACCCGCGAGCCCCTGCAATTGGGCGCGGAAATTTATGGCCACGCGGGCCCCGAGGCCGATCTTGAAGTGTTGCAACTCGCCATGGATTGCTTGCGTGCCGCAAAAGTGGGCGATTTGCAGGTGGATTTGGCCGATGCGCGCATCGTCAGCAGCCTGTTGGCTGCCGAGCAGGTGAACGATGCGTTGCGACACGACATTCACGCGGCATTGGCCATCAAAGACGGCAGCGCGCTTGATCGCTTGACGCAGGGTTTTTCCCCAGCGAATCGCCAAGGCGTTTTGGCCTTGGTGCATTTGTACGGCGATGCGTCGGTGTTAGACCAAGCCGCGCAACGCTTGCCGGCCACTGCCGAAATCAGCCAAGCCTTGGCGCAACTGCGCTGGTTGTCGGCACAAATTCCCGGGGCGGCCATCAGTTTTGATTTGGGCGATTCACGCGGCTACGCCTATTACAGCGGTGTGTGCTTTGCCATTTATGCCAAAGGCGCCTCGGATGCGCTGGCCCGTGGCGGTCGCTACGACGGGGTAGGCGCCGTGTTTGGGCATCGCATCGACCGAGACCGTCCCGCCGTCGGGTTCAGTCTCGACCTCAAGGAATTGGTGGCGGCCGTGACGCCGTTGGCACTGCGGGCTGCGATTCGGGCCCCTTGGGGCAATTCGGCCAGCTTGCGAGCAGCCATTGCCTCGCTTCGCGCACGCGGCGAAACCGTGGTGTGCGTCTTGCCCGGGCACGAAAGCGAAGTGGATGAATTTCATTGTGACCGCGAGCTGGTAGAAGCGGCAGGACAGTGGTTGGTACAGGCTCTTTGAGAAAGAACATTTCAAGCATGAACAAGAAGCAAGGCCGTAATGTGGTCGTCGTGGGAACCCAATGGGGCGATGAAGGCAAGGGCAAACTGGTGGACTGGCTGACCGAAAGCGCACAAGGCGTGGTGCGGTTTCAAGGCGGCCACAACGCGGGCCACACCCTGGTGATCAACGGGGTAAAAACCGCTTTGCACCTGATTCCGAGCGGCATCATGCGTGCGGGCGTCAAGTGCTACATCGGCAACGGCGTGGTCTTGTCCGTGCCCAAGTTGCTGGAAGAAATTGCTGGACTGGAAAAAGCCGGTGTCGAAGTGCGCTCTCGCCTGCGCGTGAGCGAGGCTTGCCCCTTGATCTTGCCTTACCACGTGGCTTTGGATGTGGGCCGCGAAGCCGCCAAAGAAAAAGCAGGGACAGCCAAGATTGGCACAACAGGGCGTGGCATTGGTCCGGCCTACGAGGACAAAGTGGCCCGCCGTGCATTGCGCGTGCAAGACCTGAAATACCCCGAGCGCTTTGCCACCAAGTTGCGTGAAAACTTGGCTTTGCACAACGAAGTGTTGGTCAATATCTTGGGCGCAGCGCCCATCGACTTTGACGCCACCTACAACGAAGCCATGGCGTACGCCAAAGATTTGTTGCCCATGGTGGCCGATGTTTCGCGCGAGTTGAACGACGCCCACAAAGCCGGTTCCAATTTGCTGTTTGAAGGCGCCCAAGGGACTTTGTTGGATGTGGACCACGGCACCTACCCCTTTGTCACCTCCAGCAACTGCGTGGCCGGTAACGCCGCGGCAGGCTCTGGTGTGGGGCCGGGCATGTTGCACTACATCTTGGGCATCACCAAAGCCTATTGCACCCGCGTGGGCGGCGGCCCTTTCCCGACTGAGCTCGATTGGGAAACCCCCGGCACCCCCGGTTACCACATGTCGACGGTGGGGGCTGAAAAAGGCGTGACCACCGGGCGCTCACGCCGCTGTGGTTGGTTTGATGCGGCTTTGCTCAAGCGCAGCGCCCAAGTCAATGGTTTGTCGGGCTTGTGCATCACCAAACTCGATGTGCTGGACGGCTTGAAGGAATTGATGCTGTGCACGGGCTATGAGCTCGATGGCGAAACCATCGATATTTTGCCCATGGGCGCTGACGAGATCGCCCGTTGCAAACCCATTTATGAAGTCATTCCCGGTTGGACCGAAACCACTGTGGGTGTGACCGAAATGGACAAGCTGCCGGCATCGGCCCGTCACTATTTGACGCGCATTGCCGAGGTCACTGGCGTGCCGGTGCATGTGGTTTCCACCAGCCCTGACCGAGACCACACGATTTTGCTGCACAACCCCTTTGCGGTTTGAGCTCTGCTGACCAACCCACACGCCCTTAACCTCTGATTTTTAGGAGTCCTTCATGTTGACCGAAGACGGCAAGCACCTGTATGTGAGTTACGACGAGTACCACAACCTGATCGAAAAACTGGCCATCAAAATCTACCAATCGGGCTGGGAATTCGACAATATTTTGTGCCTGGCTCGCGGTGGCATGCGCCCCGGTGATGTGCTGTCGCGCATCTTCGACAAGCCTCTGGCCATCATGTCCACCAGCTCCTACCGCGCCGAAGCGGGGACGGTGCAGGGCCACTTGGACATCGCGCGTTACATCACCACCCCCAAGGGTGAAATTGCCGGCAAAGTCTTGCTGGTGGACGATTTGGCAGACACCGGCCACACCTTGCGTGCGGTGGTGGACCAACTGAAGAACAACTACAAACCGGTCACTGAATTGCGCTCTGCCGTCATTTGGACCAAGGGTGTCTCGACTTTCAAACCCGACTATTCGGTGGAAGATTTGCCGACCAACCCCTGGATTCACCAGCCCTTTGAGCCCTATGACAGCATTCGCCCTGAAAAATTGATCGAGAAGTGGAGCGTTTAAGCTTCTCGTTCACAACGCCTCTGTACAGCCTCCTTTCGGAGGCTGTTTGCATTAGGATGAGCCGATGACACATTCAGACTTTCCTGCCGGCCCTACAGGGTTGATTCACCACCCTTATCAGCCTCCCGAGGGGTTTGAAGCGCCACAACCGGGCGTCTTCAAAGCCTCTACGGTTTTTTTCCCCACTGTCGAGGACATGCGGCAGCGTGAATGGAAAGACAAGTCCGCCTACACCTATGGGTTGCATGGGACGCCCACCACCTACCTGCTAGAAGAGCGCTTGTGTCATCTGGAAGGCGGGTCGCAGTGTGTCTTGGTGCCCAGCGGTTTGGCGGCCTTGGCCACTGTGTCTTTGGCCCTGTTGAAGACGGGCGATGAACTGCTGTTGCCCGCCAATGCCTATGGGCCCAACAAAGCCTTGGCCGAGGGTGAACTGCAACGCTACGGCATCCGCCATCGGCTCTATGACCCGATGGATCCCGACGACTTGAGCGCCAACATCACACCGCAAACGCGTTTGGTGTGGCTGGAGGCTCCCGGATCGGTGAGCATGGAGTTTCCTGATTTGCCAGAGTTGGTGCGCCGTTGTCAGGCCCGCGGGGTGGTTTGCGCGCTCGACAACACCTGGGGCGCTGGTCTTGCGTTCAAGCCCTTTGACTTGCTGCGCACGGGAGCCGATTCGCCCAAGCGATTGGCGGTGGACATCAGTGTTCAAGCCTTGACGAAATACCCCAGCGGCGGTGGTGATGTGCTGATGGGCAGCGTCATCACCCGCGATGAGGCTTTGCACCTGAAAATCAAACTCTGCCACATGCGATTGGGTTTGGGCGTGGGCGCCAATGACGCGGAAACCGTCTTGCGCTCTTTGCCCAGCATCGCACTTCGCTACGCCGCGCATGACCAGACGGCGCGTAAATTAGCCGCCTGGTGGCAGTCGCAAGCGCCTTGTGTACAGGTCTTGCATCCCGCATTTGACGGGGCTCCGGGCCATGCCAATTGGCAAACTCTGTGCAAAGAAGAAAACGGCAGCAGCTTGGCCGCAGGTTTGTTCAGTGTGATGATCGACCCGCGCTTCAGCACAGCCCAAGTGGATGCATTTTGCGACCACTTAAAGCTGTTCAAAATTGGCTACAGCTGGGGTGGCCCCATCAGTTTGGTGGTGCCCTATGACTTGCGTGCGATGCGGCCCCAGTGGCCATCGCAGATCAAGCCGGGGCATTTGGTGCGCTTTTCTACGGGCTTGGAGTCGGCAGACGATCTGATTCTTGACTTGCATCAAGCCTTGCAAGCCCATTTGACAGCGGTCTGAGCGCCAGCGCTGTTGCACACGGCAAAGCAAGGTCTGTGGCATTCATGCTGTTTCCCAGAGACTCGGTATTTTCCTGACTGTTCAAGCCGGCGCTCTGACGATAGTCTTTTCAGACTCTGTGCCTTGCTTAATCACCATGCCGCTTTCTTCTTCGTCGCCTACTGCGCTTTCTGAACCTGTCGCAGGCGACCCTTCCGCCGAAAAAAATGCGCTGCTCAGCATGGCAGAACCCTACGTGCCACCGCCACCTGAAGGGCCGCAGGCCCTCATACGTCCGCTGGGCTTCGCCGATCCCTTTCGTTGGTTGCTGCGGGGCTGGCATGACTTGATCAGCCATCCTGGCATTGCGCTTTTTTACGGGGTGACTTTTTGGTTCATGGCACAGATATTGGCCACCGTGTTCAAACACAAACCCGAATACACCTTGTCGATGGTGTCCGGTTGTCTGTTGGTGGGCCCCTTCATGGCCATGGGCTTGTACGAGGTGAGTCGCAAAAGAGAGCGGGGCGAAGTGCCCGAATTGGCCACTTCCTTGATGTGTTGGGACCAACATCTGCGCAGCATGGCCATGTTGGTGTTGGTGCTCATGATCTTGGAGTTGTTATGGGGCAGGGCCTCGTTGGTGGTCTTTGCGGTGTTTTTCAACACCGGCATGCCCTCCACAACCGGCGTGATCGAGGCGGTGTTCAACCCGCAAAATGTTGAATTTTTGTTGGTTTATTTGGGCGTGGGAGGGGTGTTTGCCGCCTTGGTCTATGGCTTGTCTGTGGTCTCGATTCCCATGATCTTGGACCGCGATACCGATGCCATATCGGCGGTGTTGACCAGCATGCGTGTGGTTTTTGCCCATCCTATGGTCATGCTGTTTTGGGGGCTTTTGCTCAGCCTCTTGGTGTTGGGGGCGTTGCTGCCTTGGGCATTGGGCATCGTGTTGATGGGCCCTTGGTTGGGACATGCCAGTTGGCATGCGTACAGAGGCAGCGTGGCTTGGGAAGAAAGTGCTTTGTAAGCTGTTACATTGGTCAGCTTAATTTAAGGAGCCATCTTGGCCACACCCAACTACGGATTCGAAAAACGCCAGAAAGAACTGGCAAAAAAACGCAAAAAAGAAGACAAGCTCAAAGCCAAGTCCGACCGAAAAATGGGTCTTTTGCCAGACGAGGGCACTGACGAAGCCGACCCAGAAGTCAAGACAGAAGACCAGCCCAGCGCCGATGGTCATTCAGACCCCCGTGCCACGGCCTAGGACAGCGCAGGGGAAGAGCCGTCAGCACCTAGTCGGCCAATTTGAGGGGGCGTGCTGCGCGCAGTTGTTCGGCCATCGCCCGCATGTCTTCGCGGCTGTGACTGGCCGGTGAGACAACTTCAGACTTGTCGTAGTGCGCGAAGTTTTGCTGTGTCGAGTGTTCATACCCGGGGTCGTAGTGGTCCGACAGCAGTTCGGTCACCACCTCACGCAGCTGTCCCCGCTCAATTTTTTCGTGCCAATCTTGCACCACCGCTTTGCCCCTCAGGGCCGTGAGACGCGACAAGCGTTCGGCGAACAAGGCGCGGTCTTGCGTGAAAAACGCATAGTCTTCCAGCAGCAAATCAACCCGACTGTGCAGCGGCAAATCCAGCCGCAAACAAGGACTGGCGCGCATGGCCAACATCAATTCGGCGGGCACTGTGAGGTTGCCGACTTTTTTGCTTTCGGCCTCCACATACACGGGTTGCAGCGGGCTGCAACGGCGCAGGGCGTCCCACACCTGCGTGTCAAACGCTTTTTGGCTGGGTTGTGGCGTGCCGGGGATCAGGCCCAACACCGAGCTGCGGTGGCAGGCCAAGGCCTCCAGGTCCAAGACCTGTTCGCCCGCTTGCGCCAAGGCATGTAACAAACGCGTTTTGCCCGAGCCTGTCGGCCCACACAGCACCCGAAACTGCAAACGCGCCACTTGCCGCGGAATGTCTTCCAAGATTTCTTTGCGAAACGCTTTGTAGCCGCCTTCGATCAGGTGCACCTTGAAACCGATTTGTCCCAAGATCAATGCCAAAGAGTTGCTGCGCTTGCCGCCGCGCCAACAATAAACAAGGGGGTTCCAATCGCGGGCTTTGTCCATCACATGCTTCTCGATGTGATGGGCGATGTTTTTCGCCACCAGTGCGGCACCCACTTTTTGCGCTTCGAAAGGACTGACTTGTTTGTACAAGGTGCCCACGCGGATGCGCTCTTCGTTGTTCAAGGAAGGCCAACTTTGCGCCATTGGCAAATGGTCTTCGGCGTGCTCTCCCTCTGAACGCGCATCCAAAATCGCATCAAACTGGTCCAGCTTGTGCAGGGCCTCGGCTGCCGAGATCAGGTGAACACTCATTTCAGCAGCTTCTTGAGGGCAGGCCAAACATTGGCCAGCATGCGCGCTTGCGCCGCTTCGTTGGGGTGGATTCGGTCGGCCTGAAACCACTTGAGGGGATCGGGGTCATCGCCGATGCCTTTCAGAAAAAACGGCACCAGCGCTGCTTTTTGGCTCTTGGCGACTTGGGCATAAACCGCTTCAAATTGTTTGGCCATGTCTGGGCCGTAATTGGGGGGCATTTGCATGCCCAAAATCAAAACCTGCGCCTTGGCTTCTTGCGCTTGTCGGGTCATCGCCAACAAATTGTCTTGCGTCATCTTGAGCGGCAATCCGCGCAAGGCATCGTTCCCGCCCAACTCAATCACCACGTGTGTAGGCTGGTGTTTTTGCAGCAAGGCGGCCAATCGGGAACGTCCGCCCGAAGTGGTTTCACCGCTGATACTGGCATTGACAACGTCAACCGCGCGTTTTTCTTGTGCCAACTGTTGTTGCAAGAGCGCGACCCAGCCGGTGCCGCGAGGCAGACCATATTCGGCGCTCAAAGAGTCACCCACCACCAGAATACGTTGTTGCGCTGTTGCCAAAGCCGGCGTCACAAAACCCCAGCCGGCGAGGGCCAGCAGGGTCCAGTTAAAGTGACGGCGTCTATACAAAGGTTTGTGCATGCCTGAATCCATCATTTCCGTACGCGGTGTCTCAAAAAGTGTGCAAGATGCCAGCGGTCAATTGAACATTTTGCGAGATATTCATTTTGCTTTGAACGCGGGGGAAACCGCCTCTATTGTCGGTGCTTCTGGCTCTGGAAAAAGTACGCTCTTGGCCATTTTGGCCGGCTTGGACACGCCCACCACAGGGCAGGTGATGTTGGCTGGGCAATCGCTGTTTGATTTGTCAGAAGACGATCGTGCCGCCCTCCGAGCCCAACATGTGGGCTTTGTGTTTCAGAGTTTTCAGCTGATGCCCAACCTGACCGCGCTTGAAAACGTCATGTTGCCGCTGGAGTTGGCCGACAAGCCCGATGCCCGCCAAACCGCCTTGTCCATGTTGCAACGTGTGGGATTGTCCGAACGGCTGCAGCATTTGCCCAAAGTTTTATCGGGCGGTGAACAGCAAAGGGTGGCCTTGGCCCGCGCATTTGTGGTGCGTCCCGATGTGCTGCTGGCCGATGAGCCAACCGGCAGTCTGGACCATGCCACGGGCGCTGCCATCATGGATTTGATGTTCGAGTTGAACCGAGAGCAGGGCACGACTCTGGTGTTGGTCACGCACGACCGCCATTTGGCGGCACGTTGCGAGCGCCAGTTGCTGATTCAGGCGGGCCAGTTGTCTGAGACCACCGTCACCGCGTCTTGACCGGCTGAGTGGCAAGTCCCCTGGGGCTGTGGACGGAAGAACGATAATCACTGCATGTCATCTCACAAAGTGCTGTTCGGCTTTCATGCCGTCGGGGTTCGCCTGAAGATCGCCCCCCAATCCGTTGTAGAAATTCATTTCGAGGTCACCCGCCGCGATGCCCGCATGCGTCAGTTCATTGAGAAAGCGCGTGACTCGGGCATGCGATTGATCGAATCAGATGGCGAACGCTTGACCAAACTGGCCGGCGGACATGGCCACCAAGGTGTGGTGGCGCTGGTATCGCCCATCCCACAAAACCATTCTTTAGACGATTTGTTGGACGCTGTGGAAGGCCCTCCCTTGTTGCTGGTGCTGGACGGCGTGACCGATCCGCACAACTTGGGCGCCTGCTTGCGGGTGGCCGATGGCGCGGGCGCACATGCCGTGATCGCGCCCAAAGACCACGCCGCGGGCATCAATGCCACGGTGGCCAAAGTTGCCAGTGGCGCCGCTGAAACCATGCCTTATTTCATGGTGACCAATTTGGCGCGCACTTTGGGTGAGCTGAAAGAGCGCAACATTTGGGTGATTGGCACCAGTGACGACGCGCCCCGCACCCTGTACCAAGCCGATTTGAAAGTGCCCACTGCCTTGGTCTTGGGCGCTGAGGGAAGCGGCATGCGCCAATTGACTCGGAAAAATTGCGACGAACTGGTCAGCATTCCCATGCGCGGGGCGGTCGAAAGCCTCAACGTGTCGGTGGCCAGCGGTGTGTGTCTGTACGAGGCCTTGCGCCAACGCAGCTGATGAATTTCAACCCCAAGGACCCGTGTATGACCTCCCTGTTTCAAAGAATCGCATTGGGCACATTGTTGTCGGGTCTTTTCCTGCTCAGTGCCTGTACGCAAGAGCAGCAAAACAAAATCAGCCGTGACATCCAAAACTGGACGGGCACCAATGGCGTTTTAGAGGTGTATGCCGGTGACAAACTGGTCCGGCGTTTTGTGAAGGTCGACAAGATCAGCACAGCCCTCGGGACCGACGATGGCAAACCCCGCGCTTACCGCTATGGCTACGGGGTGCTGGATGAGAACTTCAACATGCTGGCGGACCCCGACGAGAAAAAGGTCTATTTCGAGTTCAGCGATTACGCCACCAGCGTATTCTTTGAAAACCCCCGATAAAGCCACCGAGGCCGGCGCTTTGGGGGCGCTGGCCCCCGCCCATCACACCCAACCCAGCGCTCCCAGCAAAGCACCCAGCCCCATCAGCCACAAGATGTGCACCTGCGTGCGCCACACCGCCCAGGTGGTGATCAGCGTCAAGACATAGAGGGGCCAGTCGTGACGGGGTTGGTCGTGGCTCAGGGTGAGCAGCCAGGCGGTGGCCAGCAGCAAGGCGATCACGATCGGGGCCATGCCAGATTTGAAAGCCCGGATGCCCAATTTTTCACGGTGTTGGTGGGCCCAGCGCGTGGCGGTATAGGTCAAGACGGAGGAGGGCAGCATGATGCCCAACATCGTCACGCAGACGCCCAGACACGCCAAGCCAGCGCTGATCCAGCCGCTGCCCAAGCCGGCCCCTGCGTTCAGCCCCACATTCCAGCCCATCAAGGCCACGAACAAAATGTTCGGGCCGGGTGCGGCTTGGGCCAAAGCAATCGACGAGGTGAATTGGGTCTCGCTCAGCCATTGGGTTTCGTCCACCAAATAGCGGTGCATATCGGGGGCGGTGGTAATGGCCCCTCCGACGGCCAGCAAGGACAGCGAAGCAAAGTGGTTGAACAAACTCAACCAATCTTGCGCGCTCAGTTGCAACACCGGGTTCATGAGCGGCTTTCTGGTGCGCGTGCTTGCCGCGCCAATTGGCTGTAGGCCCAGCCACAAGCCACGATGCCGGTGCCCAGCAACACCATCGCCAAGGGCCAGCGCAGCACGCCCACGCCGATAAAACTCGCCGTGGCCAGCGCCACGCAAACTGGCATGCCCATGGGGTTGCCCTTCAAGGCGCCGATCAATTTCAGGCCCACCGCCGCGATCAAGCCGGCCGATACGGCGCCCATGCCACGCAACGCCCCTTGCGCCCAAGCGTGATCCGAGACCCCGCCGAACGCCACGGCCAGCAGCAAAACCACGCACAAGGGAGCCGTCAACATGCCCGCCAAACCGGCCAAAGCCCCCGCTAAGCCAAAGTAACGGCCACCAATCATCAGCGACAGGTTGACCACATTGGGGCCCGGCATGATTTGCGCGACGGCCCAGTCTTCGACGAATTGCTCACGCGTCATCCAGCGCTTTTTTTCGACCAATTCACGTTGCACGACCGCCAAAACACCCCCAAAGCCTTGTAAAGCCAACAAGGTGAAGGAGACAAACAAATCGGTTTTAGAGCGCGGCTGATTCAGGGGGGCGTTTTCAGACATGGGGTGATTATCCCGTGCGACGCAGCCCAGCCTTGCCGGTGCTGATCTCACCTGAGGGCGGGCGCCATCCAGGCCGCAAATACCCGCTGAATGCACAGGCCCAAGCGCATGCCCCTACACTAGCGGGTTATCCCGAGTGCCCACCCATGAACGCCTTCACCGACGTCTCTTTCTTTCCGCGAGATGCCAAGCCCTTGACCAGTTACCGCAAGTACTGGGCACAGCGCTTTGGCACGGCACCCTTTTTGCCGATGAGCCGGGAAGAAATGACCCAATTGGGTTGGGACAGTTGCGACATCATCATCGTCACGGGCGATGCCTATGTCGATCACCCCAGTTTTGGCATGTCGGTGATTGGCCGCATGTTGGAAAACCAGGGGTTTCGCGTTGGCATCATCGCGCAACCCGATTGGACCAGCGCAGAGCCCTTCAAAGCTTTGGGCAAACCCAATTTGTTTTGGGGCGTGACCAGCGGCAACATGGACTCGATGATCAACCGCTACACGGCCGATCGCAAAATCCGCAGTGACGATGCTTACACCCCGGGCGATGTGGGGGGCAAGCGCCCTGACCGGGCCGCCATCGTCTACAGCCAGCGCTGCCGGGAAGCCTTTCCTGACACTCCGATTGTGTTGGGCGGCATTGAGGGCAGTTTGCGCCGCATTGCGCATTACGATTATTGGTCCGATAAAGTACGCCGCTCGATTGTGGTGGACAGCAAATGCGATTTGCTGCTTTACGGCAATGCGGAGCGGGCGATTGTTGAAATCGCCCACCGCTTGGCCGCACGGGAGCCCGTGCAGCAAATCACCGATGTGCGCGGCACCGCTTTTGTGCGTCGCGAAACCCCCGAAGGTTGGTTTGAGATTGACTCCACCAGCGTCGACACCCCCGGCCATGTCGAAGCGCACATCAACCCCTATTTGATGATTTCGGAACAAGCGCGCGAGCAAGGCGCGACCTGTGCACGGGAAGAAGAAGCCCAAGAAGTCGCCCAAGCGCAGAATGCCCAGAATGCTCAGAAGGCGCAGCCTTTCACCACCGATTTGTCGGCTGCGGTGGCACAAGTCCGCTCGGTGCAGGCGGCCAGCCAGCCGGCCATCCAGCCACTGAACTTTGTGCCGAACCCGGCATTGCGCGGCAAAGGCACGCACAAAGTGCCGCCCCGTGACAAGAGTGTGATCCGCTTGCCCAGCTACGAACAAGTCAAGTCCGATGCGGTGCTGTACGCGCACGCCAACCGCGTGTTGCACCTCGAAACCAACCCTGGCAATGCCCGTTGTCTGGTGCAAGCGCACGGCGAAGGGCACACCGCCCGCGATGTTTGGATCACGCCTCCGCCCATCCCTTTGAGCACGGCCGAGATGGACTTGGTGTTCGATTTGCCTTACGCGCGCAGCCCGCATCCGCGCTATGCCGATGAAAACGGCAGCCACGACGGCGTCACCAAAATTCCGGCCTGGGAAATGATTCGCTTCAGTGTGAACATCATGCGCGGCTGCTTTGGCGGTTGTACCTTTTGCTCCATCACCGAGCACGAGGGCCGCATCATTCAAAGCCGCTCCGAAGATTCGGTGATCCGTGAAGTGGAAGAAATTCGAGACAAGGTCAAGGGTTTCACGGGTGTGATTTCTGACTTGGGTGGCCCCACCGCCAACATGTACCGATTGGGCTGCCGCAGCCCGGAGATCGAGTCGGCTTGCCGCAAACCCAGCTGTGTGTTCCCAGGCATCTGCCAAAACTTGACGACCGACCACGGCCCGCTCATCAACATGTACCGACGGGCCCGCAACCTCAAGGGCATCAAGAAAATCTTGATTGGCTCAGGCCTGCGCTATGACTTGGCCGTGCAATCGCCAGAGTATGTGAAAGAGCTGGTGCAGCACCATGTCGGTGGCTATCTCAAAATTGCGCCCGAACACACCGAGGGCGGCCCTCTGTCCAAGATGATGAAACCGGGCATTGGCACCTATGACCGGTTCAAGTCGATGTTCGACAAATACAGCGAAGAAGCCGGGAAAAAACAGTTTTTGATCCCTTACTTCATTGCCGCCCATCCCGGCACCAGCGATGAGGACATGATGAACTTGGCCATTTGGTTGAAGAAGCATGGTTTCCGGGCCGATCAAGTACAAACCTTTTACCCCAGCCCCATGGCCACGGCCACGGCGATGTACCACTCGACCCGCAACCCCTTGCGCAAAATCACCCGCGACAGCGAAAAGGTGGACATCGTCAAGGGCGACAAACGCCGTCGCTTGCACAAGGCATTTTTGCGCTACCACGACGCCAACAACTGGCCCCTGTTGCGCGAAGCGCTCAAGGCGATGGGCCGCGCTGACTTGATCGGCAACGGCAAGCATCACCTGATTCCCAGTTGGCAGCCCTTGGCCGAAGAGGGCTATAAAAGTGCACGACGCAAAAACAGCACCGGCGCGGGTGAAAAAGCGTCGGTGGCGCTGTCGACTTTGGCCAAAAGCAAGGGTCAACCCCAAAAAGGCCAGTTGCTGACGCAACACACGGGCTTGCCACCGCGCAAGAAAAGCTGAGAGTCTGGCCCCGCTGGGGCCTGTTTCACTCGGGTTGCAGGGCCGCCAGCAACTCGGTTTCGATCTCGATTTGCGCTTTGCTTTGTTGCAGCTCAGCGCCACTGATCAAAAAGATGTCTTCCACGCGCTCGCCCAAGGTGCTGATCTTGGCCAATTGCAGGTCAATGCCATGCTCGGCCAACACCCGAGCAATGCTGTAAAGCAAACCATTGCGGTCGCTGGCCGAAACACTGAGCAGCCAGTTTTGCGCTTTTTCGTCGGGCTTGAGGGCCACCCTCGGGGTGATGGGAAAGCTTTTCACGCGGCGCGAGACACGGCCTTTGGTCGGAGGGGGCAGGGGGCCTTGGCGCTCAAGGGTTTGCGTCAAACCCAGCTCGACCATGGTCATCAATTCTC
Organism: Comamonadaceae bacterium; assembly: GCA_027488255.1. Lineage (GTDB taxonomy): Bacteria > Pseudomonadota > Gammaproteobacteria > Burkholderiales > Burkholderiaceae_C > Limnohabitans_A. The sequence continues at coordinate 264,159 of JAIYBZ010000035.1, forward strand.
GGTAATGCTCAGGCAGCAGGGTGGTGACGATCTGAAACGTATCGAGCGCCCAACCGGTGCGGGTGGTGTGAATTTTGGCATCCAAGATGCTGAAACCCGACTGGTCAAAGTGGCCACAAATACGGGCAAACAGGTCCGACTGGTCAGGGGTGAAGACCAGCACTTGCAGACCTTCACCCACCGGCGAAGGGCGCGCACGCACGATGGTGCGCGGCTGATCCGGGTCGGGCCGCGCCACATGGCGTGACAACTGCCGGGCGTGCCAGGCAATGTCAGAGGCGTCGTGGCGCATGAAATAGCTCACATCCAAGGTGTCCCAGAACGCTTTTTGGCCTTCGTAGGGTTGCGCTTGGCGCGCCAATTCAACCAGGGCCTCGCGTTTGCGGGCTTCCACATCGGCATTGGCATCTGGCGCCCGCCCGCCCAACACCCGCAAGGTCGATTTGTACAAGTCTTCCAGCAACTTGCCCTTCCAGGCGTTCCACACTTTGGGGCTGGTGCCTCGGATATCGGCCACAGTCAGCAAGTACAAAGCGGTCAAACGGCGCTCATTGCCCACGCGTTGGGCAAAACGGCTGATAACTTCGGGATCGCTCAAGTCTTCTTTTTGCGCCACATGGCTCATGGTCAGGTGTTCGCCGACCAAAAACTCGATCAATTGGGCGTCTTCTTTGTCGAGCTTGTGTTGGCGCGCGAAGGTCCGCACTTCGGCGATGCCCAGCTTGGAGTGGTCACCGCCACGGCCCTTGGCAATGTCGTGAAACAAAGCGGCGGTGTACAAAATCCACGGCTTGTCCCAGCCGCCCGCCAATTGCGAGCAAAACGGGTATTCGTGGGTGTGCTCGGCCATGAAGAACCGGCGCACATTGCGCAGCACCATCAGGATGTGTTGGTCCACTGTGTAGGCATGAAACAAATCGTGCTGCATCTGTCCCACAATGCGCCGGAACACCCACAAGTAACGTCCCAATACAGATGTTTCGTTCATCAAGCGCAGCGCGTGCGTGATGCCCTGGTGCTGCTGCAAGATCTGCAAAAAGGTTTGGCGGTTGACCGGATCGGCGCGAAAGCGGCCGTTCATGATGGCCCGCACGTTGTAGAGCGCACGCAATGTGCGAGCCGAAAACCCTTTCACGCCGGGCGTGGTTTGGTACAACAAAAAGGTTTCCAAAATGGCGTGCGGATGCTTTTGGTACAGGTCGTCGCTGGCCACTTCAATCAGGCCCGCCTTTTCAAAAAACCGCTCGTTCAGTGGACGATAGGCGTTCACCGCTTCGCCCCGGTCGGCTTTCAGACGGTCTTCGATGTTGAGCAACAAAATTTGGTTGAGCTGCGTCACCGCCTTGGCGGCCCAATAATATTGGCGCATCAGCTTTTCGCTGGCCCGCAACGCCAAACGGCCTTCGGGCGTGACATCGGAGCTGAAACCAAAAGACTCGGCCACCACGGTTTGCAAATCAAACACCAGCCGGTCTTCGCGCCTTTTGGCTTGCAAATGCAGTCGAGCGCGGATCAAGCCCAGCAGGGCTTCGTTGCGTTTGATTTGTCGCGCCTCCAAGGGGGTCGCCAAGCCTTTGCGCGCCAACTCGTCCCAGCTGTGGCCCAAACCCGCTGCCCGTGCCACCCACAAAATCACCTGCAAGTCACGCAAACCGCCGGGAGACTCTTTGCAATTGGGCTCTAGCGCGTAAGGGGTGTCCTCAAACTTGGTGTGCCGCTGACGCAACTCCAGCGTCTTGGCCACCAAAAAGGCCTGCGGATCCATGGCCGCTTGGTACTGTTTTTGAAACTCGGTGAACAAGCGCGTGTTGCCGGTGACGCGGCGCGATTCGAGCAAAGAGGTTTGCACCGTGATGTCTTTGGCCGATTCGGCCAGACACTCCTCCAGCGTCCGCACGCTGGCACCGATCTCCAAGCCCGTGTCCCAGCAACTGCCGATGAAACGCTCTAACTGGCTTTGCAACTGGGGCGAGTGCTCGGGCGATTGGCCATTGGGCAAGAGCACCAAGACATCGACATCCGAATGTGGGAACAATTCCGCGCGGCCAAAGCCACCCACAGCGATCAAACTCAACTCGGGTGAAAAGCCGGCGTTTTGCCAGAGTTGAATCAGCAAACCATCCGCCAAGATGGACATTTGCTTGAGGGTTTGTTTCAGCCCCCGCGCCGCGGCACCGCTGTTGGCCAGCGTCCGCAAAACCGCGGCTTTGTCCTGTTTGTAGGTTTCGCGCAGCAGCGTCAGGTCTGCGCTGGGGGCCGGCGTGCTCATCTCATGCCACGGCTTTTTGAGTGATGAAGGCCGGCACAGGAGGGCTGCCAGCCGAAACCGTCAGCACTTCGTAACCTGTTTCGGTCACCACCACGGTGTGCTCCCACTGGGCCGACAAAGAGTGGTCTTTGGTGACGATGGTCCAGCCGTCGCCCATTTCCTTGATGTCGCGTTTGCCGGCGTTGATCATGGGCTCAATGGTGAAGACCATGCCGGGCACCAATTGCACCAAGGTGCCGGGCTTGCCATAGTGCAAAACCTGGGGCTCTTCGTGAAAGCCGCGGCCAATGCCGTGGCCGCAAAACTCGCGCACCACCGAAAAGCCGTGGCCTTCGGCAAATTTTTGAATCGCGTGGCCAATGTCGCCCAGATGGGCGCCGGGTTTGACTTGCTCAATGCCTTTCCACATCGCCTCGTAGGTCAAATGGGCCAGGCGCTTGGCTGCGATCGAGGCTTCACCCACATGGAACATGCGGCTGGTGTCGCCATGCCAACCGTACTTGATGGTCGTGATGTCGATGTTGAGCGAGTCGCCTTTTTTCAGCGGTTTGTCGTTCGGGATGCCATGACACACCTGATGGTTGATGGAGGTGCAGATCGATTTGGGGTAAGGCTTGTAGCCGCCCGGGGCGTAGTTCAACGGCGCGGGAATGCACTGCTGCACATCGACCATGTAGTCGTGGCAGAGTTTGTCGATCTCGTTGGTGGTGATGCCCGGTTTGATGAAGGGCTCGATGTAGTCCAAGACTTCAGAGGCCAGTCTGCAAGCGAGACGCATGCCTTCTATGTCTTCGGCGGTTTTTAGGGTGATGGTCATGGGTACGGATTATCCCAGAGGCTTTTTCAAACCTCTGAAATCAGGGTTTCCCCGGCTAAAATAGACCCTTTGCCGACCAGCCCCAGTCAGCGGCCTCGGCACTGCGCTGTTTTCGTCCCATTACAAGGCCACCCCGTGTCCCTGCACATCACGACTTTCGAAGGCGGCAACGCCCTCAGCGACTTCCGCAATGCCCAACTTTTGCCCCGTTTGGCCGCCATTTCTCCTCACATTCAGGGCATTTCTGCTCGATTTGTTCACCTGGTGGCCACCCCTTCGCCGCTGAGCGCCGATGCCCAGCAAACCCTCTCGGCTTTGCTGACTTATGGCGAGCCTTATGCGGCTGCCGCTCACTCTGCCGGAAAAAGCGCCGCCAATGGGCCGGTCATCATGGTCAGCCCCCGCTTGGGCACGGTTTCCCCTTGGGCGTCCAAAGCCACCGACATCGCGCACAACTGCGGCATTGACCTGCGCCGCGTGGAGCGCTTGACCGAATACCGCCTCAACCTGAAGTCGGGGCTCTTGGGCAGCACCACGCTGAATGCCGAGCAGTGGGGCCAAGTGGCCTCCTTGTTGCACGACCGCATGACCGAGTCGGCCATGCCCAGCCGGGCCGAAGCGTCCGCATTGTTCACTGCGCTTGAGCCTGCCCCGATGGCCCATGTGGATGTGTTGGGCGGCGGCCGTCAGGCCTTGGTCGACGCCAACACCGCGTGGGGCTTGGCACTGGCCGAAGACGAAATTGACTACCTGCTGACAGCCTTTACGGGCTTGCAACGCAACCCCACCGATGTGGAGTTGATGATGTTTGCCCAAGCCAACAGCGAGCACTGCCGGCACAAAATCTTCAATGCCGACTTCACCATCGACGGCGTGGCGCAAGACAAAAGCCTGTTTGGCATGATCCGCAACACCCACCAAGTGAGTCCACAACACACGGTAGTGGCTTACTCGGACAACGCGTCGGTCATGGAAGGCCACACCCTCGAGCGCTTTGTGGCGCGCAGCCAAACGGACCGCGCGACAGGCACTGCCAATGCGGTGTACCAAACCGAAACCGCACAGCACCACGTGCTGATGAAGGTGGAAACGCACAACCACCCGACCGCCATTTCGCCTTTTCCCGGCGCCTCCACCGGGGCAGGCGGGGAAATTCGGGACGAAGGCGCCACCGGCCGCGGCTCAAAACCCAAAGCCGGTTTGTCGGGCTTCACCGTCTCCAAACTCTGGGGCGGCCTGAGCGACCAAGCCGGCGGCAAGCCCGAGCACATCGCCAGCCCTTTGCAAATCATGACCGAAGGCCCTTTGGGCGGTGCCGCTTTTAACAACGAGTTTGGTCGGCCCAATTTATTGGGCTATTTCCGCGAATACGAACAGACCGTGGACGGCGTGCTGCGCGGTTACCACAAGCCCATCATGATTGCTGGCGGCTTGGGCCAGATCGATGCGCAGCAAACCCAAAAAATAGCGTTTCCAGCAGGCAGTTTGTTGATCCAGCTGGGGGGACCAGGCATGCGCATCGGCATGGGCGGCAGTGCGGCCAGTTCGATGGCCACCGGCACCAATGCCGCCGAGTTGGATTTTGATTCGGTGCAACGCGGCAACCCTGAAATCGAACGCCGTGCGCAAGAGGTCATCAACCACTGCTGGGCGCAAGGCGATCAAAACCCCATCTTGGCGATCCACGACGTGGGGGCCGGGGGCTTGTCGAATGCGTTTCCCGAGTTGACCAACGATGCTGGGCGCGGTGCCCGTTTTGACCTGCGTGCAGTGCCCTTGGAAGAGTCTGGTTTGGCGCCCAAAGAGATTTGGTCAAACGAAAGCCAAGAACGCTATGTGATGGCCATTGCGCCCGAATCGCTGCCGCTTTTCACCTCTTTTTGCGAACGCGAGCGTTGCCCGTTTGCCGTGATCGGTGTCGCCACCGAAGAACGCCAATTGCAGTTGGTCGACGAGGGCCAGACCAGCCCAGTGGACATGCCGATGGATGTGTTGCTGGGCAAACCGCCCAAGATGCACCGCGACGTCACGCAGGTGGCGCGGCAATCTCCGGCCATGAATTTGACCGGCGTCTCGCTGCAACAAGCCGTGATTGACGTGCTCAGCCACCCCACCGTGGCCTCGAAACGATTTTTGATCACCATCGGCGATCGCGCGGTGGGCGGCTTGACGCACCGCGACCAGATGGTCGGCCCCTGGCAAGTGCCGGTGGCCGATGTGGCGGTCACGCTGGCCGATTACACCGGTTTTGCCGGCGAAGCCATGAGCATGGGCGAGCGCACGCCGTTGGCCTCGCTGGACGCGGCGGCCTCGGGACGCATGGCGGTGGCCGAAGCCATCACCAATTTGTTGGCCGCGCCCATCGATTTACCGCGAGTCAAATTGTCGGCCAACTGGATGGCCGCTTGTGGCGAACCGGGCGAAGACGCCGCCTTGTACGAGACCGTCAAAGCCGTTGGCATGTCTTTGTGCCCCGCTTTGGGCATTGCCATTCCGGTTGGCAAAGACAGTTTGTCGATGCGGACGCAATGGCAGGTGGGCAGCGACACACGCAAGGTCACCTCTCCGGTCAGTCTGATCGTCACGGCCTTTGCCACCTTGAAGGATGTGCGGGGCACCTTGACACCGCAACTGGATGCCCAAACAGACGACACCAGTTTGCTGTTGATCGACTTGGGGGAGGGGCGCCATCGCATGGGGGGCAGCGTGCTGGGGCAGACCCTGGGCCAGTTTGGTGACCGCGTGCCTGACCTTGACCACCCGCAAGCCTTGGTGAACTTGGTCCAAGCGATCAACCAGTTGCGGGCTGCGGGCCAAATATTGGCTTACCACGACCGCAGCGATGGCGGTCTGTTGGCCGCTGTGGCCGAGATGGCTTTTGCGGGCCATGTGGGCGTGGCCCTGAATGTCGACATGCTGGTCACCGAAGGCGATGGCATCAGCGACAGCCGGGCCGACCATGGCGATGCCAAAAATTGGGCCGGCCAAGTCAGTGCCCGCAGGGAAGAGTTGACCCTCAAAGCGCTGTTTAACGAAGAGCTGGGCGTGGTGCTGCAAGTGCGCACCGCGGAGCGCAACGCCGTGTTGCAAACCTTGCGCGAACACGGTTTGTCGAAACACACGCACGTCATTGGCAAAACCCGCCCGGCGCAGTCCACCATCACCAAAGGGGTGGGGGAACTCAGCATTTGGCGCGACACCAAAGAGGTTTTTGCCGCCAAATTGGAAGACTTGCACCAGGTTTGGGACAGCGTGAGTTGGAAGATTTGCCAACAGCGCGACAACCCGGCTTGCGCGGATGCCGAACACGCGGCCGCTGGCCGTGCGGACGATCCGGGTATGCAGGTCGCGCTCACTTTCGACCCCAGCCAAAATGTGGCGGCGCCGTATCTGAATTTATCGCGCCCCAAAGTGGCCATCCTGCGCGAGCAGGGGGTGAACTCGCATGTCGAGATGGCGTATGCCTTTCACGCCGCCGGCTTTGAATCGCACGATGTGCACATGACCGATTTGCAAACGGGGCGCGCCCAATTGGCCGACTTCAAAGGATTGGTCGCTTGTGGCGGCTTCAGCTACGGCGACACCTTGGGGGCGGGCATAGGCTGGGCGCGCAGCATCACCTTCAATCCCGCGCTGACGGCTCAATTTCAAGCCTTCTTTGCCCGCCAAGACACTTTTGGCCTGGGCGTGTGCAACGGCTGTCAGATGTTTGCCGAGTTGGCCGACATCATTCCCGGCGCCGAGCACTGGCCGCGTTTCACCACCAACCAAAGCGAACGTTTTGAGGCCCGTCTGTCGATGGTCGAGGTGTTGGACTCGCCCAGTTTGTTCTTGCAGGGCATGGCCGGTAGCCGATTGCCCATTGCCGTGGCGCACGGTGAGGGCTTCGCCAATTTCAAACAACGGGGCCACGCATCGCACGCCTTGGCCGCAATGCGCTTTGTTGACAACCACGGCGCCGCCACCGAACAGTACCCCTTCAACCCCAATGGCAGCCCCGGCGGTCTGACCGCTGTGACCACGGCCGATGGACGCTTCACCGCCATGATGCCGCACCCAGAGCGGGTTTTCCGCAATGTGCAGATGAGCTGGACCGACCTTGGCAAAACCGGCGGACTAGAGGCCGCAAGCCCTTGGATGCGGGTGTGGCAAAACGCCCGCAAGTGGGTCGCTTGATGCCGGTGCTGGAGAGGGCTTGCCGCGATGTCTGATCAGTGGTTTCCTCCCTCGCAACTGGCGTTTTACTTTGACTCGAATGCGTGGGCCAAGGGCACCGCGCTGTACCTCAAAAACGAGGTCTTGTCGGCTCAAATGAGCGTGGACCAAGACGACTGGCGCGTGGAGGCCCAAGTGGTGGGCTCATTGCAAGAGCCTTATCGCGTGACCGCGCACGTGCGGGTGTCAGAAGGGCGCAATCTGCAGGCTTGGCGCACCCAATGCACCTGTCCGGTGGGCCGCATGTGCAAGCACGCTGCGGCATTGGGGATCTTGGTGGCCATGCAAGGCGAGTCTTTGCGTGACCCCTTGCTGAGTGCCCCCGAGGAGGGGGTTCCTTCCGAGCAACACTTGGCTTTGCAACAAGAACGGGCCTTGCAACAGGCCGAGTACCAAGTGCGCGATTGGCTGCACCGCCTGCAGACCCTGCACGCGCCGCAAGGGTTTACTTTGCCAGGCCAGACCCAAGAGCATTTTTTGTATTGCCTGTCCGCGGCCACCTTGGGCCATCGTCCCGTCTTGCACCTCAGCATCAAACAAGGGGTGGCGAAAGCGAATGGCGAATGGGCCAAAGTGAAAAAGGTCATGAGTCAGGCTTTGCCGCATGACCCCATTTGGCGGACGTGTGTACCGGGCGAGGCCGGCATCATGGACCTGATGAAAGCGTGTCCGCCCACCAACAGTTTCAGCTCTTATGGATTTCAGAGTTCGGTCAAGTTGCAAGGCGCTGCCGCCGAGGTGTTGCTGCGCTTGTGCAGCCGCACGGGCCGTTTGATGTGGGAAGACGGCAAAACGCTTCAGCCCTTGGCTTGGAGTGATGAAACTTTGCCCTTCAGTGCCAGTTGGCAAGCCATCAGCGCACAAGACAAGCAACCAGAAGGCTGGCAGTTGCAAGTGCATTCGGAGCAGGCGGGGGTGGTTTTTAGCCTGAACGAGCCCCCTTTGTATGTGCACCCTGCGCGCGCCATTTGTGGTCGTTTGGACACCCAAGGCTTGAGTGCTGAGCACCTCTTGTTGTTGACGCAATCCCCCGTGGTGCCCGAGCGGGTGGCGCTCAAACTTCAGCAACAGCTGATGGACGTGATGGGCCATTTGCCGCTGCCGCCGATGATCGAAAAAATGCCCGAATTGCGCGGCCTCTCGCCCATCGGTCATTTGCATTTGCGTGTGACCCCCGCGCATTTGCGCAGCCAACAAGGCCTGTTCCAGGTCGAATTGCAGTTTCGCTATGGCGACATCACGGCCTATTGGTCGCAGCCTCACACCCGCGTGGTGGTGGGGCAGGGCAAGCACAAACGCTTGTTGCTGCGTGACTTGCCCGCGGAACAGGCCCTCTGGGAAAAGCTAGACGAGCTGGGCCTGGTGATCTGGGATGACAACCTGCTGGGCCGGCCCGATCCCTCAGACCAAGACCTGTGGCTAGAGGGGCTGGAATCTGATTTTTCAGAGTGGCGCGAAGCGGGCTTTGAGGTGTCGGGTCTGGAAGAGCTAGAGCACTGGTTGCGCTTGGCCGAAGATGTCGAAGTGGGACTACAAGGCCACGACCCGGAAGGCCTTGGCGAAGACACGTCGCCTTGGTTTGACTTGTCGCTGGGCATGAGCATTGACGGGCAGCGGGTGAACATCTTGCCTTGGGTGCCCCACATCTTGAAGGCCCTCGCACTGCCATCCGGTCAGATGCCTGACCCCACCACAAACCCCATCCCCGAGCATTTGTATTTGCCTGATTTGACGGGGCCGGGCTATGTGAAGTTGCCGACCGCCCGCATTCAACCTTGGCTTGTGATGCTGATGGAGCTGCATGGCGAGCGCGGCCAAGACTGGCACGGGGACACTCTGCGTTTGTCGCGTTTAGAAGCGCTGCGGGGGGCCGTGGCATTGGGAGAGGGCGCTGTTTGGCAGGGCGCTCAAAGTCTGTTGACCTTGGTGCAGCACATGCGGGGCGAGCAAGCTTTGCCCTCGGTGCCGGTGCCCGAGGGGCTGCAAGCGCAATTGCGCCCCTATCAGCAGCACGGCTTGAACTGGCTGCAGTTTTTACGTCAACACCGTTTGGCGGGCATTTTGGCGGACGACATGGGTTTGGGGAAAACCTTGCAAACCTTGGCGCACATCTTGGTTGAAAAACAAGCGGGACGCTTGAATCAACCCGCCTTGATCGTGGCGCCGGTCAGCTTGCTGGGCAATTGGCAGCGCGAAGCCCAGCGGTTTTGCCCCGACCTGCCCACCCATGTGCACCACGGTTTGTCGCGGCATGAAACCGTCGAGGCGCTGCGCCAGTTTGATGTGGTCATCACGGCCTACTCTTTGCTGTCGCGAGACAGCGCCTTGTGGCGCCAAGTGCCTTGGCATGTCTTGGTCTTGGACGAAGCCCAAAACATCAAAAATGCCCAGACACATGCCGCGCAAGTGGTCTCTGAAATTCCCTCAGTGCATCGGCTGTGTCTGTCGGGTACCCCGATTGAAAACCATTTGGGTGAACTGTGGAGCCAATTTCACTTTTTGATGCCCGGTTTTTTGGGCAGTCACCGGCGCTTCACCGAAGTGTTTCGCAACCCGATCGAGCGCCAAGGCAGTGCCGAAAAAATGGCCCAGCTTCGCGCCCGCATCACCCCCTTCATGCTGCGCCGTACGAAAGACCTGGTGGCCAGTGAGTTGCCACCAAAAATTGAAACGCTGATGCCGGTCCCCTTGGACGGTCAGCAGGCTGATTTGTACGAAAGCATCCGGCTGGGCATGGAAAAAACAGTGCGTGAAGCCCTGCAAGCCCAAGGCTTGGCCCGCTCCCAAATCACCATCTTGGACGCTTTGCTCAAACTGCGTCAGGTGTGCTGTGACCCGCGATTGCTCAAACTGAAAGCGGCCAGCCAGGTGACGCAGTCGGCCAAGCTGGCCCAGTTGCTGGAGATGCTGCCCGAGATGGTCGAAGAAGGACGCAAGATTTTGCTCTTTTCGCAGTTCACGGAAATGCTGGGGCTGATCGAACAAGAGTTGCCCCGCTTGGGCATCGCTTGGACCAAACTCACGGGCCAAAGTAAAAATCGGGATGCCCTCATTGACAAGTTCACCCGCGGTGAAGTGCCCTTGTTTTTGATCAGCTTGAAGGCCGGGGGCGTGGGCCTGAACTTGCCGCAAGCCGACACCGTGATCCATTACGACCCGTGGTGGAACCCTGCGGTTGAAAACCAAGCCACCGATCGGGCGCATCGGATTGGGCAAACGCAAAAAGTTTGGGTGGTGAAATTGGTGGCGCAAGGCACCATCGAGGAACGCATGCTGGCCTTGCAAGAACGTAAAGCCCAATTGGCGCAAGACCTGTATGCCGGATCGGTGCAGCGCAAAGAACCTTTGTTTGGCGAAGCCGACCTGAACGAGCTGCTCAAGCCCCTCGAGTGAAGTGGGCTCGCGCCCAGGGTGAAGCCAGAGTGAATCCTGGTTCAAGCCGCCACAGCCAACGGCTGTCAGCGGCCAGCCCGCTCAGTGCAGGCCCGTGACAGGTCTGGTTTTGTAAAACTGCACAGGACTTTCGGGCACGGCATTCAAAACTGATTTTTTGATCTTCCCGACCACATGCATTTCGCAAGGTTTGCAGTCAAAGCGCAACGTCAACTTTTCTTTGCCATTGATCAGCTGCATGGGTTCAGCCCGCACCGTGCCTTGCACCCCGGTCACCCCTTTGGCTTGCTTGGGGCAAAGGCTCAAGCTGAAGCGAACGCAGTGTTTCGTGATCATCAGGCTGACTTCGCCCAATTCTTCTTGTGCCTCATAGGCCGCGGCAATGACTTTGACACCGTGCTTGGCATAAAAATCGCGCGCTTTTTGGTTGAAGACATTGGCCAGATAGGTGAGGGTGTCCTCGGGATAGGGCACTGGGGGCTCAACCGGTTTTGCACGCGCCAAGCGGGGCAATTGCTGAGCACGCGCCGTTTCTAGCGCCTGCACGGCTTCACGCCGCAAGGCATTCAGCTGAGAGGGGGGAACAAACCAAGGGCGTGACAAATCCAATTGCACCGACAGGGGTTCAAACAAGGTGTCGCCCAATTTGCCCAATGCGTTTTGAAGTTTCTCTGCCGCCTGTGCCGGGTCTTTCGGCTCTTGCCAAGCGAGACGCATCTCGGCCGAACCGGTGTGGCCCACTTCATCGGTCAGGGTCAGTTGCAGGCCGTCTGCGCGCTCGACCAATTGCAACCAAACCCCCATGCGGCGTTCGGCTGATTTTTTGTCCAAGGTGCGCACCCAACTCATGTCGCGGTTGCGGTTCACTGCGACGCCTTTGCGCAGGTCTTTGAAACCGGCCATCGGATCTTTGGGAAACAGACGCCAAAGGCCTTGGGTTTTTTGAGCTTCGACGCGGTTGATTTGCAAGCCGACCAATTCTTTTTGCAAGTCGTAGTAGCACAGGCCATCGCCGTTGTGCAGCTCGGTTTCAGGCTTTTCAGTTTGCAACTCGAGGTAGTCGGGCGTGACTTTGCTGACCCAGCCGATGGCTTGGCCCGGATTTTTGGGGGTGTCAAACGCGCCGATGTCTTCTTTGCGCCCTTGCACAAAATAATCGGTGAACTCGCGGTTGAAGTTTTGATTGGGATCGGGCTCAAAACTGAAGGTGGTGCGGCCATGCGCAGCCGCCGCCAACTCGGGCCGCTCGGTCAACACCTGGTCCATCAACTTGCGGTAATGGGCCGTGATGTTTTTCACATAGGCCATGTCTTTGTAGCGGCCTTCAATTTTGAAACTGCGCACCCCGGCATCGACCAGCGCACGCAAGTTGTCGCTTTGGTTGTTGTCTTTCATGCTCAGCACGTGTTTGTCGTGCGCCACGATGCGCCCCTGTGCGTCTTTGACTTCGTAGGGCAGGCGACAAGCCTGTGAGCAATCGCCTCGGTTGGCACTGCGCCCGGTGTGGGCATGGCTGATGAAACACTGCCCGCTGTAGGCCACACACAGTGCGCCATGGACAAAAAACTCGACCACTGTGCGTTCGGTGTCCAAAACATCACGAATGGCGCTGATTTGGGGCAGGGTGAGCTCGCGTGCCAAGACAATTTGGCTCAGGCCGGCATCTTGCAAAAACTTGGCTTTTTCGGGCGTGCGAATGTCGGTTTGCGTGCTGGCATGCAGCTGAATGGGCGGCATGTCGATTTCGAGCAAGCCCATGTCTTGGATGATGAGGGCGTCGACCCCCGCGTCGTACAGTTGCCAAGCCAATTGGCGCGCGCTTTCCAACTCGTCGTCTCTCAAGATGGTGTTGAGGGTGACAAAAATTCGGCTGTGAAAACGGTGCGCATACTGCACCAGCTGGGCAATGTCTTGCACCGAGTTGTCAGCCGTTGAACGCGCCCCGAACGAAGGGCCGCCAATGTAGACCGCGTCGGCCCCATGGTTGATGGCTTCAATGCCAATGTCCCAGGTGCGGGCGGGCGCTAAAAGTTCGAGGTGATGAGGCTGCATGGGGCGTGATTATCCCAGCTTGCCCGGGTTTTGCCGAGTCGGCGGCTCGCCGACGCCACCATGAAAAAACGCGACCGAAGTCGCGTTGTTCAGGGCGCTGCGCGCGAGATCACTGGATCTTGGCTTTGGCGCGCAGACCTTCTTGGAAGGCGCTGAGCTTTTGCTGTTGCAGTTGCTGCGCAATCTGGGGCTTCACTTCTTCGAGTTGGGGCAGCTGGGCTTCACGCACATCGTCCACGCGGATGATGTGAAAACCAAACTGGCTTTTCACTGGCGCATCGGTCATTTGGCCTTTGCTCAACTTGACCATCGCGTCTGAAAACTCGGGCACATAGCTGCCTGCAGCGGACCAGTCCAAATCACCGCCGTTGGCGCCGGAGCCTGGATCTTTCGAGACTTTTTTGGCCAAGTCTTCAAATTTCGCCCCTTTTTTGATGTCGGCGATCAGCGCTTTGGCTTCGTCTTCTTTCTCAACCAAAATGTGGCGCGCACGGTATTCTTTGCCGCCATTGGCCGCGGCAAACTTGTCATATTCGGCCTTGATTTCAGCGTCGGTGACGGGGTTTTTCTTTTGGAAATCGGCGAACAATTGGCGGATCAAGATCGTTTGACGGGCCAATTCAAGCTGGGTTTTGTAATCTTCCGCCGCGTCCAAGCCGCGTTTTCTGGCTTCTTGCATGAACACTTCACGGGCAATCAGCTCTTCCTTGATTTGGGCCATGATTTCAGGCGTCACAGGGCGGCCAGACGCTTCAACTTGTTGCTTCAGGGCGTTGACGCGAGAAGAGGGCACGGGCTTGCCGTTGACCACGGCCAAGTTTTGCGCCATGGCGGGGATTGCCAGCAGGGCCACCAATGCGGCGCTGAACATTTGCTTTTTCATGCTTTTTTCCTCAATGAAGGGAGATCAGGGGGATTCAAAAAAAGGGGCTGCCACCGATGGGTGACGGCCCGGGTTTCAGATCACTTCGATGGCCAAGGCATGCAAACCTTGGTCAATGAAATCTTGCAGCGCATCATACACAAGGCGATGGCGCTGTACCCGAGTGAGTGGGGTTAATTGGGCAGCGGCAATCCGCACCCGCATGTGACTGCCTTGACCACTCTCGCTGGCCCCCGCATGACCCGCGTGCTGGGCACTTTCATCGATGACTTCGAGGTGGCTGGGCTGCAGCCGTTCGGTCAGGCGGGCATGGATCCGCTCACGCACAGAAACAAGGGGGGCGTTCATTCGGAATCGGCCCCGTCTTTGGGCAAATAGCGCGAGACATACAGGCCCTGTCCCACAATAAAGAGGACCGGAAACACATAGCCCCAAAGTTTGAAGTTCACCCAGTCTTCGGTACTGAAATAGTGCGCAACATAGGCATTGATGCTGGCCATGAAGACGCAATACAAGATCCAAGACACGTTCAAGCGGGTCCACACCTCGGTTGGCAATTGCAATTGGGTGCCCAGCAACATGTGCAAAAAGTTCTTTTTCAAGACGTAATGCGCCACGGCCAATGCCAGAGCCAAACCCGAGTAAAGCAAGGTGGGTTTCCACTTGATGAAGCGTTCGTCATGCAAACCCAAAGTCAAGGCGCCAAAGCCCAAAACCAGCACCAAGGTGATTTTGTGCATGGTTTGCAGCTTGCCCTCCATCTTGTACAGCAGGCCGGTTTGCACCACCGTGGCGCCCATCAATACAGCCGTGGCGGTGTAGATGTCGGCCATCTTGTACGCGCCAAAAAACAGCAGGATGGGGAAAAAATCGATGATGAATTTCATGAAAAAGATCGGTTAACAGGGGGCAAGGGCAGCCTCAAGGAACTGCCGCCGGGGCTCAAGAGCCTTTGAAGTCTAACGAAGCCGAGTTCATGCAGTAACGCAGTCCCGTGGGGGCAGGGCCGTCTTCAAAGACATGGCCCAAATGCGCGCCGCACTGGGCGCACACCGTTTCAACCCGGCGCATGCCGTGGCTGGTGTCCACGCGCTCTTCGATGGCTCCCGCCACCGACGACTGGTAAAAACTGGGCCATCCGCATCCGGCGTCAAATTTGGTGTCGGACTGAAACAACTCCGCATCGCAGCAAATACAGCGGTAGCTGCCTTTCTCCCAGTGGCTTTCGTATTTGCCCGTGAACGGGCGCTCGGTGGCGGCTTGACGGGTGACGGCAAAGGCCACGGGTTCTGCGCCTTTGGCCGCCAGCACGTCACGCCATTCGGCGTCTGATTTGTTGATTTTGGTCATGATGAACAGCTTATTTCAAGTTGACTGGCCCAATCCGGCGGGACCGAGGCATAGGCCTCAGCGCCGGGATGTTCGTCGAAGGGAGACTGTAACAAGCGATGCAAGGTCTCGATTTCAGAAAAATCACCTTGCTTCGCCTGGCGAATGGCGATTTCGGCCAAGTGGTTGCGCAAGACAAATTTGGGATTGGTCTGCAACATCGTCTGGGCCATGGCCGCAAATTGCGGCTGCCCCGTCCGCGCGGTATAGCGCTCCAGCCATTGGTGCAGGCGAGGACGGTCCAGCACCTGATCGGTGATGCGATGCCAGCCCTCCGGTTGCACGGCGGCGGCGCTTGATTGGTCCTGCACGGCATGGCTCAAGTGCCGCCAGAACAAGGTGAAGTCGACCTGCTCAGTCGCCATGATTTGCATCAAATCTTCCACCAGCGTCCAGTCGGCTTCTCGTTCAGTTTCAAGGGCCAAGGCCCCGGTCAAGCCCAATTTGGCCCGCATGGCATCGCCCAAATAACGCGGGAACAGGGATTTGTAGCCCTCCAGCACCTGCAGCGTCAGGGCCTCGTCGTTGATGAGAGGCGCCAAGGCTTGGGCCAGGCAATACAGGTTCCAGTACGCCACGTTGGGCTGTCGCCCATAGGCGTAGCGGCCTTGATGGTCGGAATGGTTGCAAATATGACCAGGGTCAAAACCGTCCATGAACTGGAAAGGGCCGTAATCGATGGTCAGGCCCAGCAGGCTCATGTTGTCGGTGTTCATGACCCCATGGCAAAACCCCACGGCCTGCCATTGGGCCAGCAGTTTTGCGGTGCGGTCTTGCACCTCGTCCAGCAAGGCGGCGTACACATTGCCTTGCCAGCGCGATTGGCGTGACAGGCATTCGGGCAAATGGTGGGCGATGGCATGGTCGGCCAGCGCCTTCAAAGCGTCGGTTTGTCCCTGCGAAGAGAAATGTTCAAAGTGACCAAAACGCAAAAAGCTGGGCGCAACACGGGTCACCACAGCGGCACTTTCGCGGGTTTCACGCCACACGGGCTCGGGTGAAGCCACCAAACACAGGGCGCGCGTGGTGGGAATACCCAGGCCATGCATGGCTTCACTGCACAGGTATTCGCGAATGCTCGAGCGCAACACGGCCCGGCCATCGCCGCCGCGAGAGTAGGGGGTGCGGCCGGCTCCTTTGAGCTGTATTTCTTGTGGCCCTTGCGCCGATGCCGCTTCTCCCAACCAGAGGGCGCGGCCGTCTCCCAATTGCCCCGCCCATTGACCAAATTGGTGGCCGCTGTAGACGGTGGCCAAGGGGTCAGAGCCGGTCAGCAAAGCGTTGCCGGCAAATGCGGGCAAGTGATCGTCGTCAAACAGGGTTTCAGGCCAATTCAAGGCCTGTCGCAGCGACTGGTTGCAGGCCGCCCAGCGCGGCGACGCCACGGGTGTTGGCTGAAGGCGTGTGAAAAATGAGGGGCCCAATTGCGTCAATCGGTGTGTCCAAGTCAGGGCGGACACCCCCGATGGGTCGGTGTGGGACAGCGGTGGGCGTGATGACATAAGCCTGCATTGTCACGCGCTTGACAAGGACCCTCTCCATGGCGGGTTTTTGGGGATGGATTGTGGCCCTCACGTGCACAATGATTCGGGTGCTGATCGATAACAAAAAAGGAGACCCCATGTTGGGACTGATGCAACAGCAAGCCCTGCTGATCTCGTCGCTGATTGATTTTGCGGACAAACACCATGCAGACAGCGAGGTGGTGTCACGCCGGGTCGAGGGCGATATCCACCGCTACACCTGGTCGGATGTGGCGCGGCGTTCACGCCAGGTGGCTAATGCGCTGGACGCACAAAAAACGCCGCAAGGCGCGCGCATCGCCACATTGGCTTGGAACGGTTACCGTCACTTAGAGCTGTATTTCGGGGTGAGTGGTTCGGGTCGCGTGTTGCACACCCTGAACCCACGTTTGCACCCCGAGCAACTGGCCTGGATCGTGAACCACGCCGAAGACCACGTGCTGTGCTTTGACATGAGTTTTCTGCCGCTGGTGCAAGCCATTCATGCGCAATGCCCCACCGTGACGCAATTTGTGGCTTTGTGCGATGCCGACAAACTGCCCAGCGACACGGGCATTCCCCATTTGCAGAGTTACGAGGCGTGGATCGGCGACCAAGCCCCCACCTACGAATGGCCTTCGCTGGACGAAAACACAGCCTGCAGTCTTTGCTACACCAGTGGCACCACGGGCAACCCCAAAGGGGCTTTGTACAGCCACCGCTCGACGGTCTTGCACGCCTATGCCGCGGCCTTGCCCGACTCGATGTGCATCTCGGCGCGCGATGCCATCTTGCCGGTGGTCCCCATGTTCCACGTCAACGCTTGGGGCATCCCCTACAGCGCGGCGATTGCCGGCGCCAAACTGGTGTTTCCCGGACCGGCTTTGGACGGCAAATCGGTGTACGAACTGATCGAGTCAGAGCGGGTGACCTTCGCCGCAGGCGTGCCCACTGTCTGGCAAATGTTGTTGGGCCACATGAAACCGGCTGGGCTGCGCTTCAGCCACCTCAACCGCACCGTGATTGGCGGCTCGGCTTGTCCACCCGCCATGATCGATGCCTTCCGACAAGACTACAACGTGGACGTGTTGCACGCCTGGGGCATGACCGAACTGAGCCCTTTGGGCACGGTCTGCACGCTGAAAAACAAACACCTGAGCTTGCCCGCTGAAGCGCAAATGAAGCTGCGCATGAAACAAGGCCGGTGCATTTATGGCATCGATATGAAAATCGTCGATGACAGCGGCCACACACTGCCCCACGATGGCAAATCTGCCGGCGATTTGCTGGTGAAAGGCCCTTGGGTGATTGCTTCGTATTTCAAGCAAGAAGGCGAAAGCCCCTTGGTCGATGGTTGGTTTCCTACCGGGGACGTGGCCACCATCGATCCGGATGGCTTTATGCAAATCACCGACCGCAGCAAAGACGTCATCAAATCCGGGGGCGAATGGATCAGCTCGATTGACATCGAAAACATCGCCATGGCACACCCCTCCGTGGCCATGGCGGCGTGCATTGGCATGCGCCATCCGAAGTGGGACGAGCGCCCCATCGTGTGTGTCGTCAAAAAACCAAACGCTGCTTTAACACGGGATGAATTGATCCAGTTTTATGCGGGAAAAACAGCCAAATGGCAGATCCCCGATGATGTTGTTTTTGTCGAGGCGATTCCTTTGGGCGCCACCGGCAAGATGTTGAAAACCCGTTTACGCGAGATGTTGGCCAATTATGTTTTGCCCGGAATTTGAGCCGGTTTTTTTTCCTGCGTGACGCCAGAGTCGCGCGGGTGATAAGACTTAGGTGCAAACCCCGAGCTTTTTTCAATGCGCAGCGGTTACGCTGACGCAGTTCTGATTCACAACGCAGGAGACCTTGAATGAAAACCACCACCCGTTTGATTGCAGCTGCCGCCTTTGCGGTTTGTTCTATGGGCGCTATGGCCCAAAAAGGCGAGACCGTCAAAATTGCGTGGATCGATCCCTTGTCTGGTTTGATGGCCCCCGTGGGCAGCAACCAACTGAAGAGCTTTCAGTTTTTTGCCGAAAAATTCAGCAAAACCAATCCTGCTGGCGTCAAATTCGAAATCATCGGCATTGACAACAAACTCAGCCCTGCTGAAAGTCTGAACGCCCTCAAGGCCGCCATGGACCAAGGCGTGCGCTACATCACCCAAGGCAACGGCTCTTCGGTGGCCGGGGCCTTGATCGAGGCGGTCAACAAGCACAACGAGCGCAATCCCGGCAAGGAAATCATTTTCCTGAACCACTCGGCAGTGGACCCCGACTTCACCAACAGCAAGTGCAGCTACTGGCACTTCCGTTTTGATGCCGACACCTCCATGAAGATCGAGGCCATGACCACCTTCATGAAGGACGACAAGGACATCAAGAAGGTCTATCTGTTTAACCAAAACTACTCGCACGGTCACCAAGTGGTCAAGTACGCCAAAGAAAACTTGGCACGCAAGCGCCCCGATGTGCAAATCGTGGGTGAAGACCTGCACCCCTTGGCGCAAGTGCGCGATTTCTCGCCCTACATTGCCAAGATCAAGGCTTCGGGCGCCGACACCGTGATCACCGGCAACTGGGGTTCTGACTTGGCCTTGCTGGTCAAAGCGGCCAACGAAGGCGGTTACAACGGCAAGTTCTACACCTACTACACCGGCGTCACAGGCACCCCCACCGCCTTGGGCCAAAGTGCAGCAGGCCGGGTCTACCAAATTTCCTACAACCACTACAACATGGGTGGTGACATGGGCAAATGGATGGCCGAGTTCAAGACCAAATTCAACGACGACTTCTACACCGGGTCGGTGATCTCCATCTTCACCGCCTTGGGCGATGCCATGGCCAAAGCCAAGTCGACCGATCCTGTCAAAGTGGCCGCAGCACTGAGTGGCATGACCTTCAAGAGCTACCACGGCGAAGTGCAGATGCGTAAAACCGACCACCAGCTGCAACAGCCGCTGTACATGACGGTCTGGCAAAAAGCCGACAAAAAGTTCCCCTACAGCCCTGAAAACACCGGCATGACTTTGGCCCCTGTGAAGGAATTCCCTTCTTATGTGTCCAGCACGCCCACCAGCTGCCAGATGAAGCGCCCCAGCTAAGCCACGCGCGCACCACCTCGCCTCTGTGCGGGGTGCTGTGTTCTTGACTCTGCAATGGGTTTTGTGGCCCGATGCACACCCTGTGATCGGGCCATTGTTTTGTCCGGCTGTCTCTCAATCAGTCTCGGGTTGATCTGTCCAACCCACTTTCGGTAACGAAGTTAGGCTCTCGCTGAGCCTGGAAAGTGTCAGTACCTATGGAGTTTTTCATCATCTCCATGCTCAACGGTCTCAGTTACGGACTGTTGCTCTTCATGCTCAGCTCCGGCCTGACGCTGATTTTCAGCATGATGGGCGTGTTGAATTTTGCGCACGCCAGCTTCTACATGATTGGCGCCTATTTCGGCCACACCTTGTCGGGCTGGATCGGGTTTTGGCCGGCCTTGGTCGTCGCGCCGCTGTTGGTTGGCGCCTGCGGCGCCCTGTTTGAGCGCATCACTTTGCGCAAAGTTCACCCCTTCGGACATGTACCGGAATTGCTGGTGACCTTTGGCTTGTCTTATGTGGTGCTTGAGTTGGTCCAGCTGGTGTGGGGCCGTACCGCGGTCGAGTTTCCACCGCCAGACATTTTGCGCAGCTCGGCATTCACGCTGATCAACCATTCGGCCAACGGGCTCAGCCTGGTTTGGGGTGCAGCCCCTGCCGAGATGTGCAGTGCCACCGATGCCGCCGTGCGTGTGGTGTGCTCGCCCTTCCCAGCCACACGCGGCTTCATGATGGTGGTGGCCTTGTTGATGCTGGTTTCGCTGTGGTTGCTGCTCACACGCACCCGCATCGGTTTGGTCATTCAAGCCGCCTTGACGCACCCCGAAATGGCCGAAGCCTTGGGCCACAACGTGCCACGGGTCTTCATGTTGGTGTTTGGCGCCGGTACGGGCCTGGCCGGTTTGGCCGGCGTGATCGGCGGCAGCACCTTTGTCACCGAACCGGCCATGGCCGCGACAGTGGGCTCGGTGATTTTTGTGGTGGTGGTGGTGGGCGGCATGGGTTCGCTTTCGGGGGCCTTTTTGGCGTCCTTGCTGATCGGCGTCATCCAAACCTTTGCCGTGGCCATTGACTACTCCTTCCTCACCTTCGCCAAAGACATGGGCTGGGTGCTGTCAGCGGCTACCCAAGAAAACTCATTTGCCAAGCTGACCTTGTCGCAAGTGGCCCCCATCTTGCCGTACCTGTTCTTGGTCTTGATCCTCATCTTCCGGCCCAAGGGTCTTTTGGGCACACGCGAGGGTTAAGTCATGGCTGCTGTTTACAAATTCAAACCGTACAACGTCGGCCGCTGGATCATCTGGGGCTTGTTTGCCCTGGTCTTGCTGTTCGCGCCCTTGGTCTTCACCAGCAATTTGTCCACCACCATGCTGGCGCAAATGGGCATCGCCGTGATTGCCTGTTTGTCTTACAACATCCTGTTGGGGCAGGGCGGCATGTTGAGTTTTGGCCATGCGGTCTACACCGGCTTGGGCTCTTACATGGCCATTCATGCCCTGAACGCGGTCACCGCGGGCAAGCTGCACATCCCGGTGAGTTTGCTGCCCATCGTGGGCGGTGTGGCGGGCATGGGCTTTGCCGTGTTGCTCGGTTGGGTGACCACGCGCAAGTCGGGCACCCCGTTCGCCATGATCACGTTGGGCGTGGCCGAGTTGGTGTTCGCCATGTCGCTCATGTTCTCGGAGTTTTTTGGCGGTGAAGCCGGCGTCTCGGGCAACCGGGTCGCAGGCGAAGCCTTTTTTGGCATCACCTATGGGCCACAAATCCAGGTGTATTACTTGATCGCGGCCTACACCTTCGTTTGTGTGGCCCTGATGTTCGCCTTCACCCAAACCCCTTTGGGGCGCATCTTGAATGCGGTGCGTGACAACCCCGAGCGCGTGGAGTTCATTGGCTACAACACCCAACGCGTGCGCTACATCGCCTTCATCATTGCGGGCTTTTTTGCAGGCATTGCCGGCGGTTTGGGCGCCCTCAACTTTGAAATCGTCACCGCCGAGGTGGTGGGGGCAGGGCGCTCTGGGGCTTATTTGCTGTTCACCTTCTTGGGCGGCGCCACTTTCTTTTTTGGCCCCATCATCGGCGCCGTTTTGATGGTGATTGCCTTTGTCTTGTTGTCTGAACTCACCAAGGCGTGGTTGCTTTATCTGGGCTTGATTTTCTTGTTCATGGTCATGTATGCGCCCGGCGGCATCGCCAGCCTGATCATGATGAACCTGCGGGTCGCCAAGTTTGGCAAATTGCGTCAAATCTGGACCAGCTATTTGGGCTTGGGCCTCACCGCCATCGTCATGCTCACAGGCGCGGGCGCCATGATCGAGATGGTCTACCACTTGCAGCTCAATTCGGCCTTGGGGGACACCGTCAAGTTCATGGGCGCCACGTTGAATGCCAAAGGCATCGACAGCTGGTTTGGCGCGACGTTTGTGATGTTGACGGGCTTGGGATTGTTTGAGCTCGCACGCCGCCAATTCATGGTGGACTGGGGTGAAATCCAGACCGAGATCGAAAAAGAAATCAAGCGCCGGGAGACTGCAGTATGAGTGCGACCTACGCATTGGAATTGAGAGATGTGCGGAAAAATTTCGGCAAGACCGAAATCATTCGCGGCGTGAACTTGGCCGTTGAATTGGGCGAGCGGGTGGCCGTGATTGGCCCCAACGGCGCCGGTAAGTCGACCTTGTTCAACTTGATCAGCGGCCGTTTTGGGCCCACCAGTGGCGACATCTTCTTGAATGGCAAAACCATTCAAAACAAGACGCCCTACGAAATCAACCGCTTGGGTTTGTCGCGCAGTTTTCAGATCACCAACATCTTCCCCAAGCTGAGTGTGTTTGAGAACCTCCGTTGTGCCGTGCTCTGGAGCTTGGGCTATAAGTACACCTTCTTCAAATTTTTGTCGGGCCTGAAAGACGCCAACGAGCGTGCCGATGAACTGCTGGAGATGATCCGGCTGGACAAAAAGCGCGATGTGCTGGCGGTGAATTTGACCTACGCCGAACAACGCGCCTTGGAGATTGGCGTGACCATCGCTGGGGGGGCCGATGTCATTTTGTTGGACGAACCCACCGCGGGCATGAGCAAAAGTGAAACCTCGCGATTCATTCACCTCATCAAAGAAGTCACGGTGGGCAAAACCTTGCTGACCGTTGAACACGACATGGGGGTGGTGTTTGGCCTGGCCGACAAGATCGCCGTGGTGGTGTACGGCGAGGTCATCGCCTTTGACACACCCGAAGCCGTCCGGGCCAACGCCAAAGTGCAAGAAGCCTATTTGGGCTCATCCGTTGCAGACAGCCAAGCGGGAGGCCATTGATGTTGCAAGTTGACAACCTGCATGCCTATTACGGCAAAAGCCATGTCTTGCATGGTGTGAGTTTTGAGGTCGGCAAAGGTGAAATTGTGGCTTGGTTGGGGCGCAATGGTTCTGTCCGTTCCACCACCGCCAAAGCCATCATGGGTTTGGTCGACTGCCAAGGCCGAGTGGATTGGCAGGGTCAAGCCATACAAGGCAAAAAAGCCTATGAAATCGCCCATTTGGGCATTGGTTATGTGCCCGAAAACCGCGACATCTTCCCCAAGCTCACGGTGCATCAAAACTTGCAATTGGGCCAAAAACGCCGGGGCCAAAACGGCCGCTGGTCTTTTGAAGACATGTACAGCCTGTTCCCCAGGCTGAAAGAGCGCGAACACACCGAAGCCGGGGTGCTGTCGGGCGGCGAGCAACAAATGCTCACCTTGTGCCGGACACTCATGGGCGATCCCGATCTGATCATCATCGACGAGCCCACCGAGGGTTTGGCCCCCAAAATTGTCGAGTTGGTGGGGCAGTACTTGGAAGAGCTCAAAAACCGAGGCATTTCGGTCTTGCTGATTGAGCAAAAACTGACCATCGCCATGAAGATTTCAGACCGGGCATTGGTCATGGGGCATGGCAGCATTGTTTTTGAAGGCACCCCGGATGCATTGCGCGAAAACACCTACATCCGCAAAGAGTGGCTTGAAGTTTGAATTTCGTCTCGGTTGAGACAGGGATTTGCATTTTGAATCGCACTTGGCACTACAATGCCTCAAAATAGAACGACCGTTCTTTTTTGTCGTCCCCCTTTAATTCACGCAAAGGAACAGCAGCATGACAGCTGAATACAAAGTCCACGGCGATGTCGCGGTCATCACCTTGATGAACCCGCCCGTCAATGGTTTGGGTCTGTCGACCCGCTTGGGCATCACCGATGGTTTGGCCCAAGCGAACCAAGATGCCAGTGTCAAAGCCATTGTCATCACCGGCGGCGGCAAAGCCTTTTCGGGGGGCGCTGACATTCGTGAATTTGGCTCGCCCAAAGCCATCCAAGAACCCAATTTGCTGAGCGTGATCAGCGCTTGCGAAAACTCGGCCAAACCCGTGGTCGCCGCGATTCACTCGGTGGCCATGGGCGGAGGCCTTGAACTGGCCTTGGGTTGCCATTACCGCATTGCCGCTCCCGGCACCAGCATCGCCTTGCCTGAAGTCAAGCTGGGTTTGATTCCCGGCGCTGGCGGCACCCAGCGTTTGCCTCGGGTGTTGGGCGTCGAGGCGGCGCTCAATATGATTGTCAGCGGCGAAACCATCAAGAGCGACATGCTGGCCATGTTGCCTGGACAAAAACTGTTCGATGCGATGGCCAAGTCGGCAGAAACCTTGCCCGAGGAGGCCTTGGCCCTGGCGCGCAAAGTGGCCGCGGCCCATGCCGATGGCACGCCCTTGCCCTTGGTGCGCAACTTGCCTTGCAAACACCCGCAGGGCGATGCTTACTTTCAGTTCGCACGCAACATGGTCAAAGGCATGGCCAAAAACCTGCCAGCACCTGCCAAGTGCGTGGACGCCGTCGAGGCCGCCACCACCAAAAAGTTTGAAGAGGGCATGGTTTTCGAGCGCGAAATCTTCATGAACCTGATGCTCACACCCGAGTCGCGTGCGCTGCGTCACCTGTTCATGGCCGACCGCGCGGCCAGCAAGATCCCTGATGTGCCCGAAGACACCCCCAAGCGCGACATCAAGGCCGTTGCCGTGATCGGCGCGGGCACCATGGGCGGCGGCATTGCCATGAACTTCTTGAATGCGGGCATCCCCGTCAAGATGCTCGAGATGAAGCAAGACGCCTTGGACCGTGGTGTGGCCACCATCCGCAAAAACTACGAATCCCAAGTCAAAAAAGGCAAGCTCAAGCCCGAAAAATACGAAGAGCGTATGGCCCTATTGAGCACCACCTTGAGCTACAACGACATCGGCCAAGCCGATTTGGTGATCGAGGCGGTGTTTGAAGACATGGGCGTGAAAGAAGCCGTCTTCAAACAACTCGACGCGGTGATGAAGCCGGGGGCTATTTTGGCCTCCAACACCTCCACCCTCGACGTCAACAAAATCGCCTCGTTCACCCAACGTCCACAAGATGTGGTGGGCATGCATTTCTTCAGTCCGGCCAACGTCATGAAGTTGCTCGAAGTGGTGCGCGGCGCCAAAACGGGCAAAGATGTGTTGGCCACCGTCATGGCGATTGGCAAGAAGATCAAAAAGACCTCGGTGGTCTCGGGCGTGTGCGATGGCTTCATTGGCAACCGCATGATCGAGCAATACAGCCGCCAAGCTGGCTTCTTGATCGAAGAGGGCTGCACCCCCGCCCAAGTGGACAAAGCCGTCGAAAAATTTGGTTTTGCAATGGGTCCGTTCCGCATGGGCGATCTGGCAGGCAACGACATCGGCTGGGCCATCCGCAAACGCCGTTACACCGAAAAACCCAATCTCAAGTACAGCAAGACCGCCGATTTGCTCTGCGAAATGGGCCGATTTGGTCAAAAAACCGGTGCCGGTTGGTACGACTACCAAGCCGGTAAGCGCGATGCGATTCCAAGCGCTTTGGTGGTCGAGATGATCGAAAAACACCGCACCAGCTTGGGCATCACCCCGCGCAAGATTTCCGACGAAGAAATTGTTCAGCGTCTGGTGTTTTCATTGGTCAACGAAGCGGCGCACATTTTGGAAGAGGGCATTGCCAGTCGGGCCAGCGACATCGACATGGTTTACCTGACCGGCTATGGCTTCCCGCTGTGGCGCGGCGGCCCCATGATTTACGCCGACACCTTGGGCTTGTTCAATGTGGCCGAAGCCATGAAGCGCTTCGCCAAAAACCCGCACGACGATGCTGAATTCTGGCAACCCGCACCGCTGATTCAGCGACTGGTGGCCGAAGGCAAAACATTCAACTGATTTTTTAATTTTCGAGGCGACAGACACCGTTCTGTAGCCTCACATGAAAGGTTTTCATCATGACGAATGTAGTCATCGTATCTACCGCACGCACCCCATTGGCCAAGAGCTGGAAGGGCGCTTTCAACATGACCCATGGCGCCACACTGGGCGGCCACGCGGTGCAACATGCCGTCGCCCGCGCCGGCATTGATGGCGCCGAAGTCGAAGACGTGATCATGGGCTGCGCCACCCCCGAGGGCGCCACCGGGGCCAACATCGCACGCCAAATCGCCCTAAAAGCCGGTTTGCCCATTTCGGTGTCCGGCATGACCGTGAACCGTTTTTGCTCTTCGGGTTTGCAGACCATTGCCTTGGCTGCGCAACGCATCATTGCGGGCGAAGGCCAGGTCTATGTGGCCGGCGGCGTCGAAAGCATTTCTTGTGTGCAACAAGAAATGAACATGCACATGATGCGCGACTTGGCTTTGGCCAAACAAAAGCCCGAAATTTATTGGAACATGCTGCAAACGGCTGAGCAGGTGGCCAAGCGCTACAAAATCGGCCGTGACCGCATGGACGAATACGGCGCCGCCAGCCAGCAAAAAGCTTGCGCAGCGGCGGCGGAAGGCAAGTTTGACGCCGAAATCGCGCCCATCACCGTGACCCAAGGCGTGGCCGACAAGGTCATGGGCTTGACCACCAAGCAAGTGACTGTCAGCCGTGACGAGGGTCTGCGCGAAGGCACCACCATTGAAGCCATTTCTGGCTTGCGCTCGGCCTTGCCGGGCGGTCTGGTGTCGGCCGGCAACGCCAGCCAGTTTTCGGATGGCGCTGGCGCCTGCGTTTTGATGGACGACAAATTGGCCGAGCAACGCGGTCTGCAACCCTTGGGTCGATTCCTTGGTTTTGCCGTGGCCGGATGTGAGCCTGACGAGATGGGCATTGGCCCGGTCTATGCCGTGCCCAAAGCCTTGGCCCGTTTGGGTTTGACCGTCAACGACATCGACCTGTGGGAGCTGAACGAGGCGTTCGCCGTGCAAGTGCTGTACTGCCGCGACAAATTGGGCATCCCGGCCGACCGCCTGAATGTCAATGGCGGCGCCATTGCGGTGGGACACCCCTATGGTGTGAGCGGCCAGCGCCTGACAGGCCACGCCTTGATCGAAGGCAAACGCCGCGGTGCCAAGCGCGTGGCCGTGACCATGTGCATTGGTGGCGGCATGGGGGCCTGCGGTATTTTTGAAGTCTTGTAAGGCACTGTCGCGTGGGGGGCTGCCTCACTCGAGGGCAAAGGGCATCATGCTCTTTGCCCTTTTTTGCGAGTGGGTCTCACCACTGCCCAAGGCCATCACCTGAAAGGCTGATTCGATGAGCTTGCGTTCCACAGTTGATTTTTTGCTGCATGACTGGCTCAAAGTCGAAAATTTGCAAAGCCGTGAGCGCTTTGCCGACCACTCACGGGAAACCATCGATGCCGTGCTGGACACCTGTGAGCGCATTGCCCGGGAAAAATTTGCCCCATTCAACCGCTTGGTCGACACGCAAGAGCCGCATTTTGATGGCGAAAAAGTCATCTTGCCGCAGGCCACGCATGACGCTTACAAAGCCTATGCCGAGTCCGGCATGTTGAGTGCCGCACAAGACTACGAAGTGGGCGGGATGCAATTGCCTTACACCGTAGAGGCCGCGGCCAACGCCTTTTTTTCCATGGCTTCGGTCAGCATCGGTTCGGGCATGTTGACCAGTGGCAACGCCAATTTGCTGATGGTGCATGGCACCGAGTTGCAAAAAAAGGTGTTTGCGGCGCAAGAATTTTCGGGTCGATTTTCCGGCACGATGTGTCTGAGTGAGCCTCAGGCAGGATCGTCCTTGAGCGATGTCACCACACGCGCCACGCCCGATGGCGCTGATTTTGAATCAGACCTCTTGGGCCCACGCTATCGCCTCAAGGGCAACAAGATGTGGATCTCTTCGGGCGAGCATGAGCTGAGCGAAAACATCATTCATTTGGTCTTGGCCAAGATCCCCGATGCACAGGGCCAACTGGTCCCCGGTGTGAAGGGGATATCGCTGTTCATTGTGCCCAAAAAGATGGTGGGCCCCGACGGCCAATTGACCGGCGAGCGCAACGATGTGGCCTTGGCCGGTCTGAACCACAAATGCGGTTGGCGCGGGACCACCAACACGTTGCTCAATTTTGGCGAAGGCAAATACCCGGTGCTCAGCACCAGCGGAGGGCTGGACGGCGCCGGCAGTGGTGCCGTGGGGTATTTGGTGGGCCAAGCCGGTGACGGCTTGCGCTGCATGTTCCACATGATGAACGAGGCGCGGATTGGCGTGGGCTTGGCCGCCACCATGTTGGGCATGGCGGGTTTTTACGCCAGTTTGGAGTACGCCAAAAACAGACCCCAAGGGCGTCTCACGGGTGCGGCCGGCAAAGACGCCAGTCAACCGCAGGTGCGCATCATTGAACACGCCGATGTCAAACGCATGTTGCTGGCACAAAAAGCCTACAGCGAAGGGGCGCTGGCCTTGGCTTTGTATTGCGCAAGGTTGGTCGACGAGCAGCACACTGGCAACGCGCAAGACGCCGATGTGGCCCGCCTGTTGTTGGAAGTGCTGACCCCCATCGTGAAAAGTTTCCCCAGCGAATGGTGCCTAGAGGCCAACAGCTTGGCAATCCAAGTGCACGGCGGTTACGGCTACACCCGCGACTTTCCTGTGGAGCAGTATTGGCGTGACAACCGCTTGAACATGATTCATGAGGGCACCCACGGCATACAAGCGATGGACCTGTTGGGCCGCAAAGTGCTGATGGAAAAGGGCCGCGGCCTGCAGTTGCTGGGCGAGCGCATCTTGGCCACCGTGGCGCAGGCGGAACACCATGCCGAATGGACCGCCGAAGCCCACGCTTTGCGCGAAGCTTTGGCCCAGATCGGCCAAGCGACTCAGATGGCCTGGAACGGTGCGACACCGGCACAAGCCTTGGCCAATGCCGTGCCTTATTTGCAAGCTTTTGGGCACACCGTCATCGCTTGGATTTGGCTCGATGTCGCCGCAGGACTCGGCAGCGACGCCTCGGCTTCGGCGCAGGGTCGCCGCGCCGCATGCCGTTACTTTTTCCGTTATGACCTGCCCAAAATTGGCGCATGGTTGAACGTGGTGAAGTCGCGGGATGCCACTTGTGCCGACTTGCCTGAGGAGGCTTTTTGATGCTTCGACACATTGTCATGTGGACGCTGCTGGACCACGCCGAAGGCGCGGACAAGGCGAACAACCTGAACAAAGCCGCAGACTTGCTGCGCAGCTTCGCGAACTTGGTGCCGGGTATCCGCGAGTTTGAAGTGGCCACGGCGCAAGCCGGGTTGGATTGCACCAACGATTTGGTCTTGAACATGCTGGTCGATGACGCGCAGGTGCTAGCGGCTTATCAAAATCACCCGCAACATCAAGCTGTTAAGCCGTTCATGAAATCGGTGGTCAAAGAACGCCGCTGCATGGACTACACCCTTTGAATCAACTCCCCAAGGAATCTTTTCATGGCACGCACTGTTCAACAGCTTTTTGATTTAACCGGCCAAGTGGCCTTGGTCACTGGCGGCTCGCGCGGACTGGGTTTGCAAATGGCCTACGCCTTGGGCGAGGCTGGGGCCAAGATCATGCTCAGCTCGCGCAAGGCCGCCGATTTGGAAGAAGCCGCAGCGCAATTGCAGGCCGCTGGCATTGACGCCCGATGGATTGCTGCCGATTGCGGCAAAGAAGACGACATTCGCCGTCTGGCCACTGAAACCCTCGAGCGCATGGGGTCGGTGGATATTTTGGTCAACAACGCCGGCGCATCTTGGGGGGCTCCCGCTGAAGAGCACCCGATTGAGGCGTGGGACAAAGTGATGAACCTGAATGTGCGCGGCTACTTTTTGCTGTCGCAAGAGATCGCCAAGCGCTGCATGATCCCGCGCCGCAAAGGCCGCATTCTCAATGTCGCCTCGATCGCCGGCTTGGCCGGTAACCCGTCCGAGATGAAAACCATCGCCTACAACACTTCCAAAGGCGCCGTGATCAATTTCACCCGCGCCTTGGCCGGGGAGTGGGGCGAGCACGGCATCACCGTCAACGCCATTTGCCCCGGCTTTTTCCCCAGCAAAATGACCTACGGATTGCTGGAAAAACTGGGCGCCGACAACATGGCCAAGGGCGCACCGCTGCGCCGTTTGGGCGACGACGAAGACCTCAAAGGACTCGCCTTGTTGTTCGCCTCCGATGCGGGCAAACACATCACCGGTCAGTGGCTGGCGGTGGACGGCGGTGTCAGCGCGATCATCGGCGGCTGAAGCGGATCGATTGCACCATGAGCTTTACTTTTGGTGCCGACATCCCCTTCGTTGAACTGCTCGGTTTCACACTCGAGAAGTTTGAAGGGGGCGAGTCGGTGCTGCATTTTTCACCGCGCCCAGAGCACCTCAACTCATTTGCCGTCACGCATGGGGGCGCGGTCATGACTTTCTTGGATGTCATCATGGCCACCGCCGCACGCAGTGTGGAACCCGCTTTGGGCGTGGTCACCATCGAGATGAAAACCACCTTCATGCGACCCGCCACTGTGCCTTCAGGGGGCGTGTTGGTGGGCCAAGGCCATTTGTTGCACCGATCGCGCCAAATGGCCTTCACCGAGGGCAAGGTGTTCGACGCGCAAGGCCAGTTGTGCGCCCATGCGACAGGCACTTTCAAATATGTCAGCCGTCGCGAGACGACTTCCATTTCAACCGATTAATCACCGATCCACAGGAGACCTTTATGCCCATCAACCACCGCATCGTTTTAGACAACCGCCCGCAAGGTGAGGCCACGGTGGCCAATTTCAAAATGGTCGAGTTGCCATTGCCTGAACTGAAAGACGGTGAGGTGCTGGTCTGCCACCATTACTTGAGCCTCGACCCCTATATGCGCGGCCGCATGAACGAAAGCAAAAGCTACGCCGTGCCCCAGCCTTTGGGCGAAGTCATGATCGGTGGCACAGTGGGCGAGGTGGTGGACAGCCGTCACCCCAAATTCAAGGCAGGCGATTCGGTGGTGGGCATGGGCGGCTGGCAAGAGTACAGCGCTGTGGACGCCAATGTGCCCGGCGCTTTGCGCAAAGTGGACACCACCCACGTGCCCTTGTCGCATTACTTGGGCGCGGTGGGCATGCCCGGCGTCACGGCTTGGTATGGCCTGGTGAAAATCATCGCGCCCAAAGCCGGCGAAACCGTGACCGTGAGTGCGGCCAGCGGCGCCGTAGGCAGCGCCTATGGCGCTTTGGCCAAGGCGCGGGGTTGCCGTGTCGTGGGCATCGCCGGTGGCAAAGACAAATGCGACTATGTGGTCAACGAATTGGGCTTTGATGCCTGCATCGATTACAAAGCGCACAAAGACTACCTGAGCCTGTCCAAAGCTCTGCGCGAGGCTTGCCCCAAAGGCATTGACGGCCACTTTGAAAACGTGGGTGGCATGGTCTTAGACGCGGTGATGTTGCGCACCAACGCCTTTGCGCGCATTGCCGTCTGCGGAATGATCGCGGGCTACGATGGCGCGCCCTTGCCGATGGCCAACCCCGCCCTGATTTTGGTGAACCGCATGAAGGTAGAAGGCTTCATCGTGAGCGAACACATGGAGGTCTGGCCCGAGGCTTTGCAAGAGCTGGGCACGCTGGTGGGCACAGGGAAACTGCGCCCGCGTGAGACTGTGGCGCAAGGTTTGGCGGCTGCGCCTGAGGCCTTTTTGGGGCTGCTCAAGGGAAAAAACTTTGGCAAGCAACTGGTCAAATTGATCTGAAGGCCAGCCATGTCGGACCTCATCCTGCACCACTACGCCAATTCGCCGTTTGCCGAAAAAATCAGGCTGGTCCTGGGCTACAAACAACTCTCTTGGCAGAGTGTGTTCATCCCCATGATCATGCCCAAACCCGATTTGACTGCACTCACGGGCGGCTACCGCAAGACACCGGTGTTGCAGATCGGGGCCGACATTTACTGCGATACCGCCTTGATTTGCGATGTGCTGGAGCAACTCTCGCCAGCGCACAGTCTCTACACTGAAGAGACCAAAGGAACGGCACGCATTGTGGCGCAGTGGGCCGACAGTGCTTTGTTCACGGTGGCCATGGCCTACAACTTTCAACCCTCGGGTGTGGCGCAGGTTTTTGCAGGTGCGTCCGCAGAGCAAGTGCAAGCCTTTGTGGCCGACCGCACCGCCATGCGCAATGGCGCCGCGCGCATGGCGGCCAGCGATGCTGCGGCCACCTACAAAAGCCACTTGCGCCGTTTGGCCAGCATGCTGCACGGACAAGAATTCTTGTTGGGCTCGCGCCCTTGTTTGGCCGACTTTGCCTGCTACCACCCCTTGTGGTTCACCCAAGATCGCACCCCCGCCTTGGCAGGCATTTTTGATGCGACGCCCGAAGTCAAGCTTTGGATGGCCCGCATGAAAGACATCGGGCACGGAAGCAGCAGCCCCTTGCGTGCGGAGCAAGCCTTGCAAGTTGCCCAGTCCTCGACACCCACGGCCTTGGCCGGTGAAGTTTTCCAAGACGAACACGGCATTCCTCTGGGCAGTCGGGTGCACATTGCGGCAGACAACTTTGGCTTGGAACCCACTGAGGGGGAGTTGATCGCCGCCACACGCACCCGTTTCACCCTGCGGCGCACGGATGCGCGTGCGGGCTCGGTGCAGGTGCATTTCCCCCGTATGGGCTTCACATTGAAGAAAGCTGAATCATGATCACTCAATTTCAAGGCAAAACAGCGGTGCTCACCGGGGCGGGTTCAGGCTTTGGTTTGGAGTGCGCCCGCTTGGGCGCCAAACTCGGCATGAACTTGGTCTTGGTGGATGTTCAACAAGATGCCTTGGACAAAGCCGAGGCTGAAATGTTGGCCGCCGGAGTGGCCGTCTTGGCGCGAAAAATAGACGTGTCCAACGCCGAAGCCATGGCGCAATTGGCGGCCGATGTGTCGGCCCGTTTTGGCGCACCCCATTTCGTCTTCAACAACGCGGGCGTGGGGGCAGGGGGCTTGATCTGGGAAAACTCGGTTGCCGACTGGGAATGGGTGATGGGTGTGAACCTCTGGGGCGTGGTGCATGGCGTTCGCCTGTTCACCCCCATGATGTTGGCCGCGGCCAAAGCCGATCCGAGCTACCAAGGCCACATCGTCAACACAGCCAGCATGGCCGGCTTGCTCACGCCACCCAATATGGGCATTTACAACGTGAGCAAACACGCGGTGGTTGCGCTCACCGAAACGCTTTACCAAGACCTGCAGTTGGTCACCGAGCAAGTCAGTGCGAGTGTCTTGTGCCCTTACTTTGTGCCAACGGGCATCAGCCAAAGCCACCGCAATCGGCCTGCCGAATTGGCGGCCGACAAACCCACAGCCAGCCAATTGATTGGCCAGGCGCAGAGTGACAAAGCGGTGAGCAGCGGCAAGATTTCGGCCGCCGATGTGGCGCAAAAAGTGTTTGACGCAATGTCCAACAAGCAGTTTTACATCTACAGCCATCCGCAAGCGTTGGGCAATGTGCAAAGCCGCATGGAGGCGATTGTGCAGGGCATCAATCCGCCCGATCCGTTTGCCGCCAAACCCGAGTTGGGCGAGTCATTGCGCCAAGCCTTGCGCAACATGTAAACCCAGCCCTTGGGCGAGGGAAGAGGGCTGTTCAGGGGTGAAAGTGCCCCTCAAAGCAGTGACGCACTTCATGGCCAATCACGCCGTGCGTGGTTTGCCGACCGGTGTAGATCGTGCATTGTTTTTTCTCCACATGCCAAACCGCGCAGGCCAAGGGCGGCGTCAGCCGGGCTTGGTTGGGGCCCAAGCCGATGGTTTTGGCGCAGTATTCCACCACGTCGTCACGAAATTCCCAGCGCAATTTGACTTCGTTCATGACCCGCTCTGACGCTGTTTTTGGCGTAAACAAGGTGTATTCGCTCGGCGGCAATTGGCCATCAACAGGGGTTTGGCAGGCGACCAGCGCGCCACCACAAGCCAAAACCCCAACGGTTTTCAGCCCACACTGAAGGAAGCGCAAACGCGCTGAATTCAATGGCTTCAACCGACGCTCCCTTCTGTGTTGTTTATCAATTTGTCGCCAGTTTATTGATTTAAATGATTTTCGTCGAATTAATTCCAAAAATAGCGTTTTTATGTTGGTTTCAGGGGAATATGCACACACAAATCACCAAAATCAACAAAACTGCAACCTCACGCGAGGCCACAGTCGCTTGTGGCAAACTCATCCGGTTTCCCCCTTGAGAGTTCCCCGCGACATGCAGAAAATCCTGGCCCAATTGGCCCTCGAAATAAAAATCAGCTCCGCCCAAGTGAGCGCCGCCGTGGCGTTGTTGGATGGCGGGGCGACAGTGCCCTTTATTGCCCGCTACCGCAAAGAAGTGACGCTGGGCCTCGATGACATTCAGTTGCGCGAACTCGAATCACGGTTGGGCTATTTGCGCGAATTAGAAGACCGCCGCGCCGCGGTGATCAAAAGCATTCAAGAGCAAGGCAAGTTGACGCCAGATTTGCAAAGCGCGCTCCAAGCGGCCGAGACCAAGCAAGAGTTGGAAGACCTGTATTTGCCCTTCAAACCCAAGCGTCGCACCAAAGGCACGATGGCGCGCGAGGCCGGTCTGGAGCCCTTGGCTGACAAGTTGTTTGCCGACCCTTCACTCGACCCACTGACAGAGGCCGCCGCTTTTGTCGTGCCAGCAGGAACATTGGAGGGCGCCGACTTCAGCACTGTGGCGGCGGTCTTGGACGGTGTTCGCGACCTGTTGAGCGAGCGCTGGGCCGAAGAAGCCAGTTTGGTTCAGAGCCTGCGCGAGTGGCTGTGGAACGAAGGCCTGTTGAAAAGTCAATTGGCCGACGGCAAAGATGAAAACAACGCCGATGTGGCGAAATTTCGCGACTACTTCGATTA
Source organism: Comamonadaceae bacterium (assembly GCA_027488255.1). Classification (GTDB taxonomy): domain Bacteria; phylum Pseudomonadota; class Gammaproteobacteria; order Burkholderiales; family Burkholderiaceae_C; genus Limnohabitans_A. The sequence continues at coordinate 298,945 of JAIYBZ010000035.1, forward strand.
CGACGAACCGATTGGCCGTGTGCCTTCACACCGGGCCTTGGCCGTGTTCAGGGGCCGTGCGCTAGAAATTTTGGACGCCAAGTTGGTCCTCCCCGTCGAGCCTGAGCCCGGCAAGCCCAGTCTGGCGGAGGGCAAGATCGCCATGCATTTGGGCTGGCGCCATGCCCAACGGCCCGCGGACGATTTGATCCGCAAGTGCGTGGCATGGACTTGGCGCGTCAAGCTCAGTCTGTCGACCGAGCGCGATCTGTTCACGCGCTTGCGCGAAGAGGCTGAAAAAGTGGCCATCAAAGTGTTTTCGGACAACTTGCGCGACCTGTTGCTGGCCGCGCCTGCAGGTCCCCGTGTGGTCATGGGCTTGGACCCTGGCATTCGCACGGGTGTGAAAGTCGCGGTGGTCGATGGCACTGGCAAATTGGTCGACACCGCCACAGTGTTCCCCCATGAGCCTCGCAAAGACTGGGAAGGCGCGCTGTTCACCCTGGCGAAGTTGTGTGAACAACACCAGGTGAACCTGATCGCCATTGGCAACGGCACCGCCAGCCGGGAAACCGACAAACTGGCCGCCGATTTGATCAAGCGACTGGCCCAACTGCACGATGGCGTTGAGATTCAAAAAGTGGTGGTCAGCGAAGCCGGCGCTTCGGTGTATTCGGCCAGTGAATTTGCCAGCCAAGAAATGCCCGATGTGGATGTGAGCTTGCGCGGCGCCGCCTCGATCGCGCGGCGATTGCAAGACCCCTTGTCTGAGTTGGTCAAGATCGACCCCAAAGCCATTGGGGTGGGGCAGTACCAGCACGATGTGAACCAAAGCGAGTTGGCCAAAACTTTGGACGCGGTGGTGGAAGACTGCGTGAACTCGGTCGGCGTGGACCTGAACACCGCCAGTGTGCCTTTGCTGACACGGGTTTCAGGCTTGAGCAGCAGCGTGGCCAAGTCGGTGGTGCGTTGGCGCGATGCGCACGGCCGATTCAAAACACGCCAAGACCTGCTGCAAGTGACCGGGCTGGGCGCCAAAACCTTTGAGCAAAGTGCGGGTTTTCTGCGCATCAGGGACGGCGACAACCCGCTCGACATGACCGGGGTTCACCCCGAAACTTACCCGGTGGTGGAACAGATCCTGCTCAAAACGGCCAAGCCCATTCAAGACATCATGGGCCGCGGGGAAGTGCTCAAAACGCTGAAGGCCGAATGGTTTGTCAGTGAGCAGTTTGGCCCGGTCACGATCAAAGACATTTTGGGTGAACTGGAAAAACCCGGTCGCGACCCCCGACCCGATTTCAAGGTGGCCCGTTTGGCCGATGGCGTGGAAGACATCAAAGATTTGAAAGAGGGCATGACACTGGAAGGCACAGTGAGCAACGTGGCCCAGTTCGGCGCCTTTGTTGATTTGGGCGTCCACCAAGACGGCTTGGTGCATGTGAGCCAGTTGGCCAACAAGTTCGTGACCGATGCGCGCGAAGTGGTCAAAACCGGCGACATCGTCAAAGTGAAAGTGCTTGAGGTGGATGTGGCGCGCAAGCGCATCAGCCTGACCATGAAGCTCGATGCGTCGCCCGGCACGCGTCAGGCCCCACGCGACAACAGGTTTGAGGGGGCAGGGCGTGACCATCGCCCGCGCATTGGGGGCTCTGGCGTCGGCACCAGCGCACACGCGGCCGTCACAGGCTCGGCTATGGCCAGCGCTTTCGCCAAGCTGCAAGGCCTCAAAAAATAGCCCGCTGAGAGACGCGCACCATGCAAGCCCTTCACCTCCACGCAGGCCCCAAAGCCTTGGCGCACATCCGTGAACACGGCTTGCGGCCAGAGCACATTGGCGTCATTCCGGGTGCGGCGGGAGGCCCAAAAGGGCTGATTCTTGGCCCATTGGACCGTTTCATTTTTGGCGAATGGTTGCCACAAAGTGGCCAGCCCGTCGACTTGGTGGGCGCGTCGATTGGTGCGTGGCGCATGGCCACGGCCTGCCTCAACGACTCGGTCTCGGCTTTTCAGGAATTGGAACGCGCCTACATCCAGCAGCATTACGAAGTCTTGCCTGGTGAAAAGAAGGTCACGGCCCAGCAAGTGAGCGATGCGTTTGGCGCCAATTTGTCCCATTTTTATGGTGGACGCATCGATCAGGTTTTGCAACACCCGCGCTATCGGCTGCACATCGTCACCTCGCATGGGCGGCACTTGTTGCACCGTGAACACCCCTTGGCCACGCCCTTGGGTTATGCCGGGGCGTTTTTGAGCAATGTGCTGCACCGTCGCGCCTTAGGGGCTTGGCTGGAGAGGGTGGTTTTTTCGGGCGAACACCACGCCTTGCCTTTTGATGCCAATGACTTTCGCACCCGCCAAATCGCCTTGACGGAAGGCAACTTCATGCCCGCGCTGCAAGCGAGTTGCTCGATTCCTTTTGCACTCAAAGCCGTGCACGACATTCCCGGCGCGCCCAGAGGCGCCTATTGGGACGGCGGAATAACCGACTACCACCTGCACCTGAATTGGACGGCCCCAGCCCAAGGCACCGAGCGCGCCTTGGTTTTGTACCCCCATTTTCAGCAACAGGTGGTGCCGGGTTGGCTCGACAAGGCCCTCAAGTGGCGACATGGCGCCAGCGCTTTTCTGGACCACACCCTCGTCTTGGCACCCAACCCCGAGTGGGTCAAAACCCTGCCAAATGGCAAGCTGCCAGACCGCAACGACTTCATGACCTATGCGCAAGACTTTCCCGGACGCGTCAAGGTTTGGCAGGCCGCGGTGCAGGCCAGTGCGCAGTTGGCGCAAGAGTTTTCTCAATGGTTAGCGGCGCCCGATCCGCTGCAGGTGCGCGCTTTATAAGGAGCTGACATGTCTCATGCCTACGTGGTGGGTCAAATGACCGTCAAAAACCCAGAAAAATGGGCGCAATACCGCGGCCAAGTGCTGGCGACCCTGACGCCTTGGCATGGCGAATTGGTGTTTCGCGGCCGGCAAGTTCAAGCGCTGGCCGGGGCGTGTCCGCATCCCGACATCGTGGTGATTCGTTTCCCAACACTGGCCGATGCAGCGGCTTGGCACAACTCGCCCGCCTACCAAGCGCTCATCCCCTTGCGCCAAGAGGCCGCCGAGGTGGTGTTGTTGACTTACGAGGCCTGACCCCTTGCAGTGCAGGGATAATCACGCCATGTCTTCTGCCGACCTGTATCTCACCGCCGCCCTCTATAAATTCGTCGATTTGCCTGATTTCGTCGACCTGCAAGCCCCATTGCAAGCCTGTTGTGAAGCCAACGACGTGAAAGGCACTTTGCTGCTGGCGCGCGAAGGCATCAACGGCACGATTGCCGGCCCCGAACAAGGCATCCACGCGGTGCTGGCCTATTTGCGCGCCGATCCCCGCTTGGCCAACTTGCCGCACAAAGAATCTTGGAGCCCCAAGCCGCCTTTCACCCGCATGAAGGTGAAGCTGAAAAAAGAGATCGTGACCCTGCGCGTGCCCGAGTTGGACCCCAACAAAACAGTCGGTCAATATGTCAAACCGGCCGACTGGAACGCGCTCTTGGCCGACCCGGATGTGGTGGTGATCGACACCCGCAACGACTACGAAGTGGCCATTGGCACCTTCAAGGGTGCTGTCAATCCCCAGATCAAAACCTTTGTTCAATTGCCTGCTTGGTTGGATGCGCAACCGCAATTGCAAGGCGAAGCGGCCAAAAAAAACAAAGTGGCGATGTTTTGCACCGGGGGGATCCGTTGCGAAAAATCGACCGCACTCATGAAAATGCGCGGCTTTGAAGAGGTCTACCACCTCGAGGGCGGCATCCTCAAATATTTGGAAGAAATTCCGCCAGAACAGAGCGCCTGGGAAGGCGACTGCTTTGTTTTTGACGAGCGGGTGAGCGTGAGCCACGGCTTGGGGTTGGGCCACCACGAGCTGTGCCGCTCATGCCGCTGGCCACTGAGTGAGCAAGACAAACAATCGCCGCACTATGTGAAAGGCGTGAGTTGCGCCTATTGCCACGACCAGCGCACCCCCGAGCAAAAAGAAAAGCTGGCGGAACGCCAGCGTCAAGTCGAGTTGGCCGAGGCGCGTGGCGAAGTGCACGTGGGCGCCAAAATGCCGCACCACGATGCCCCCTGAGGGGTGAACAACTCGGCGCGTACAACCCGCCGCACAAAACCCGACGCGCACGGCCCGGCGTGAACGCCAAAAAACGGGCCGCCGCCGCGATCACAAACTGTGGAGCAACAATTCTCGGTAGTCTTCTGCCGATGCCAAACGGGGGTTGGTTTTGTGACAGTGGTCGGCCAATGCGCCGGTGATCACGGCGTCAAACTGCGCCTCTTGAACGCCCATAGCGCCCAAGCCACTGGGCAAACCCAGGCGCGCATTCATGTCCTTGAGGGCGTCTGGAATGTCAGTCCCGCTTTGCAAGCCCATCGCCTGGGCCATGCGGTTCAAGCGATTTTCTTTTTGCACGGTTTCAGCCACGGCGTTGAATTGCACCACTGCGGGTAAAAACATGGCGTTCAAGGTGCCGTGGTGCAGGCGCGGATTGACGCCCCCCAAACTGTGGCTGAGCGAGTGCACGCACCCCAGTCCCTTTTGAAACGCCATGGCCCCTTGCATGCTGGCGCTCATCATGTTGAGGCGCGCTTCGCGGTCTTGTCCATTGCGGGTGGCCCGCTCAATATGGGCCCAACCTCGTGCCAGACCGTCCAGTGCGATGCCATCTGCGGGCGGGTTAAAGGGCGCAGCCATGAAGGTTTCCATGCAATGCGCCACCGCGTCCATGCCCGTCGCTGCGGTCAGCATGGGCGGCAATCCCAAGGTCAGTTCAGGGTCGCAGATGGCCGCTTTGGGCACGATAAACCACGAGTGGAAGCCAACTTTTCGGCCATCGTCCAAAATCAAAATTGCACCGCGCGCCACCTCGCTGCCGGTGCCGCTGGTGGTGGGCACAGCGATGATCGGCGCCACCCGGTCGGTGATCTTCAGCGACCCGCCCTCAATGGTGGCGTAGGTTTTCAGTGGACCTTCGTGGCTGACGGCAATGGCGACGCCCTTGGCGCAATCAATCGCAGAGCCCCCGCCAACCGCGATCAGGCCATCGCAGGCATGGACTTGAAACAGGGCCGCCGCGGCACGCACCGCCGACTCGGTGGGATTAGACGGGGTTTGGTCAAACACCGTGACGGGCAGGTCGGGCAGGGCGTCCAAGGCTTTTTGCAGCACGCCGGCGACTTTGACGCCAGCGTCGGTCACGATCAGTGGGCGGCGGATGCCCACCCGGTCGCACTCGGACTGCAACAGCTTGACGGCACCAAAATCAATTTGAATCTGGGTCACATAGTTGATGAAGGACATGCGGCAAAACTCCAATCTGAGGGCCCTTGCTGGACCCAGGTGACAGTCCAGTCGGGGCAAGGCGTTGTACGATCTGCAGCCATTTTGATGCAGGAAAGGTGTCCCGGCGATGCCCCACTGTCACCCTTGTTGACCCTTGAACCTGTCTTTGCATCGTTTTTTCAAGTGCACATGAGCCGTCACCCCGCCCACCCGAGTTCTCTGTTGAATGCAGCCACGCGCAACCTGATCGACCGCGTGGTGCGCGCAGGCCGCCCCCCCATGGCGAGCATGACGGTGCAGCAAGCCCGCGAGTTTTACGACATCGGCGGACCCATGCTCGACCTGCAACCCCCGCCCCCCGTTGACCGGGTGGAAGAGGTGCGCTTGACAGCCCGTGATGGGTCACCCCTGGCGGCTCGCCTTTATGCGCCCAAGGGCAGCGCCGACAGAGCCGCTTTGCCGGTGCTGTTGTATTTGCATGGCGGCGGGTTCACGGTGGGCAGCTTGAGCACCCACGATGTGTTGTGCCGCCAACTCTCACGGCTGGGACATTGCGCGGTGGTCTCATTGGCTTACCGCCTGGCCCCTGAACATCGTTTCCCGACCGCCCTGAATGATTGCTGGGACGCCTTGAGTTGGCTGCATCAAAACGGGCAGGATTGGGGCTTGGACCCACAACGTATGGCCATTGGTGGCGACAGCGCGGGTGGCACCTTGAGTGCGGTGTGCGCTTTGATGGCGCGCGACGCGGGTCTGAAATTGGCCTTGCAGTTGCTTTTTTATCCGGGCACGACCGCCCACCAAGACACCGCTTCACACCGCACCTTTGCAGAAGGCTTCATGCTCGACCAAGCCACTGTGGACTGGTTTTTTGCGCAATACATTGACCCCGCAGATCGCGACGACTGGCGCTTTGCCCCCTTGAATGCGCCCGACCATTCGGGCCTGGCTCCGGCGTGGATCGGTTTGGCCGAGTGCGACCCTTTGGTGGACGAGGGCGTGCAATACGCCGACACCTTGCGCATGGCCGGTGTGCCGGTGGACCTTGAAATTTACAAAGGGGTGGTGCATGGGTTCATCACCATGGGCCGGGCCATTCCTGACGCTTTGCAGGCGCATGCCGATGCAGGGCGCGCATTGAAACACGCATTTGAAAGTTAAACCATGAAACGACAAAACTTCCGTTTTTCACACCGCATGCGGGTGCGTTGGGTCGAAGTGGACATGCAGCAGATCGTGTTTAACGGCCACTACCTGATGTACTTTGACACCGCCGTGACCGATTACTGGCGCCAATTGGCCATGCCCTATGCCGAAACCATGCACCAACTCGGCGGCGATTTGTATGTCAAAAAGGCCAGTGTCGAGTACCACGCCAGTGCCGAAATGGACGATTTTCTAGAGGTCTGCATGCGTTGTGAGCGCATGGGCAATTCCTCGATGACCTTTGTTGGCGCGATTTTCAGGGGCGACGAATTGCTGATCACCAGCGAACTGGTGTATGTCTACGCCGACCCTGTCGCGAAGAAAAGCCAAGCCATTCCGGCGGCCTTGCGCGACATGCTGACAGGCTATGAAAAGGGCGAAGACATGGTGCAGGTGCAACTGGGCCCTTGGCAAGATTTGCAGCACAGGGCCAGCCCCTTGCGGACCGAGGTGTTTGTGCACGAGCAAAAAGTTCCGGCCGAGATGGAGTGGGACGAAGCCGATGCGAGCGCCTTGCATGGCGTGGTGCTCAACCGCATGGGCATGACACTGGCCACCGGCCGGCTGTTGCAGCACGCCCCGGGCGTGGCGCGCATAGGGCGCATGGCGGTCAAAAAACAAATGCGTGGCAGTGACTTGGGGCAACGCGTGTTGCACGCATTGATGCAAGCGGCCAAAGCGCGGGGTGACCACCAAGTGATCTTGCACGCGCAATGCAGCGCTGAAGGCTTTTACAAACGGTCAGGCTTTGTGCCGCAAGGCGATGTCTTTGAAGAAGCCGGCATCGCGCACATCGAGATGGTGCGCGCGCTCTGAATTGGACCCCTTTTGCGCGGCAAAAACAGGAATTGATCAGGCCTAAATTGAGCCTGAATCGGCCTCAATCAGCCCCAAAGCCGTCCTACAGGAAACCCAATAGTGTGGAAACAGGGCGCTCAGATGTCGGCCAACAAAGGGTAGGGCAGATCGGCCACTTGGAGGCGCTGCCCCTCAGGCAAGCCCACCCACCAACCCGCGTCTTGGCTTTCCAGCGTGCCGCTCACCAAGGCGTCAAAGCCTTGACCATTTGGGCGGGCCGCGCACAAAACCACCGTGGCGCAAGGCTGTTCGGGGTCGGCCGGGGTGAACACCTCTTGCCCCGCAGCCAAAGCCACCGGGCTGTGGACCAAGGCGGTGCGCCGCTTCAAGGTGCCGCGAAACTGGCTGCGCGCCACCACTTCTTGGCCCGGGTAGCAGCCTTTTTTGAAGTTCACGCCGCCCACCGATTCGTAGTTCAGCATTTGCGGCACAAAGGCCTCAAACACCGGCTGAGTGACCAAAGTCACCCCGCTCATGACTTCGTGCCATTGCCAAATGTCCAAAGACAGCGTGGGCTCAGTCTGCCCCTTCAGCGCATTCAGCGCAGCGTCACCGGCCGGGGCCAACACCAGTTGTCGAGGCACCGTACGCTGCCCCAGCACCGCAGGGTAGAGCGCGAGGGTGTGCGCCGAGCCTGTGACTTGGGTTTGCCATGGGGCCGAAGCGCGCAATTCGGCGCGGGTGCTGTCGCCCAACAAGCCGATGCATGACCAGTGCGCCGAGGCGTCTGTGAGCTTCACCTTGGCGCGCAAGACAAACATCGACAAGCGCTTCAAAGTGGTCGCCAACAAGTCGAGGCTCATGACCAAGAGCACCGTGTCGGCCGCGGTCTTGACCACCACAAAACTGGCTTGCATGCGGCCTTTGGCAGAACAAAAAGCCGCCAAGCGCGACTGGCCCACGGGCAACAACAAAACATCGTTGCTGAGTTGGTTGTGCAAAAAGCTGGCCGCGTCCTCGCCTTGCGCTTGGATCACGCCCCAATGGGGCAGGGCGCAGACGCCATTCAAATGAGCCGGGCTGAGCGCGCTGAAATCTGCGGGGGTGTTCATGGTGTTTTTCGGTCGAAGGTCAGGCTGTTGGGCAAGCTGTGAATTATCATCCCACCCAGTATTGATCACCTGAACAAGGACATGGCCGTGCTCAAAGGCTTGAAGACATTCGTGGCAAGCTTGCTGATCCTTGGACTGGCCCTTGGGGCAGGTGCTTTTTGGTGGTTGCATCAACCCTTGGACACCCGACAAGCCACGCTCGATTTGTCCATAGAACCCGGCACCTCACCCAAAGCCATTGCCCAGGCCGTGGTCGACGCGGGCGCCGACACCTCACCCGACTTGTTGTTTGCCTGGTTCAGGTTGTCCGGTCAGTCCCGCCAAATGCGCGCCGGCAGTTACGAAATTGCGCCCGGCACAACGCCGAAATCGCTGTTGAGCATGATGGTCCGAGGCGAAGAAAGCCTGCGCAGTGTGACCTTGGTGGAGGGCTGGAACTGGCGCCAAGTGCGGCAAGCCTTGGCCAAAGCCGAAAACCTCAAGCCCGACAGCCGGGCCTGGGATGACGAGACCCTGATGCAACAGTTGGGCCGTTCGGGCCTGTCCCCCGAGGGGCGCTTTTACCCCGACACCTACTCCTACGCCAAAGGGGCCAGCGATGTGACGGTGTTGCAACGGGCCATGAAAGCCATGGACAAACACCTGAAACTGGCCTGGGATGCCCGCCAAGCAGGCGTCCCCTTGAAGTCGCCAGAAGACGTCTTGATCTTGGCCAGCATCATTGAAAAAGAAACCGGCAAAGGCTCAGACCGGCCTCTGATTTCGGGGGTGTTTCACAACCGGCTGCGCATTGGCATGCGTTTGCAAACCGACCCAACCGTGATTTATGGCTTAGGCGAAGCCTTTGATGGCAATTTGCGTCGCGTGCACCTGACCACCGACACCCCTTGGAACACCTACACACGAGGTGGCTTACCGCCCACCCCGATTGCCATGCCCGGCAAGGCCGCTTTGATGGCGGCGGTGCAGCCGGCGTCGACTCCGGCCCTGTATTTCGTGGCCAAAGGCGATGGCAGCAGCCACTTCAGCGCCACCTTGGACGAACACAACCGTGCCGTCAACCGCTACCAACGGGGTCAGAAAAACGCCAACGAATAAGGCGGGCTTGAGCCTGCGACAATGGTGGTTTTCCAAAGTTTTCGCACATGACACGCGGTTTATTCATCAGTTTTGAGGGCATCGATGGGGCCGGCAAATCCACCCACATTGAGCGCGTGGCCCAACTGTTTCGCGCCTCTGGCCGTGTGCTGGTTTTGACACGCGAGCCCGGAGGGACGCCGTTGTCAGAAAAATTACGCACCTTGGTTTTGCACGACCCCATGGACGCACTGACCGAAGCCTTGCTCATGTTTGCGGCTCGGCGCGAACATCTGGTGCAGGTGATTGAGCCGGCATTGGCGCGCGGCGAGGTGGTCTTGTGTGACCGGTTCACCGACGCCACTTTTGCCTACCAAGGCGGTGGGCGTGGTTTTGACTGGCAAGTCTTGTCGCAGTTGGAGCAGATGGTTCAGGCTTTGCCTCAGGGCGGCTTGCGCCAGCCTGATCTGACGGTTTGGTTTGACCTGGACCCGAGCATTGCGGCCGAACGCTTGGCCAACGCCCGCGTGCCCGACAAATTTGAGGCCCAACCTGCGGCGTTTTTTACTGCCGTCCGCGCGGCTTATGCCCAGCGCATGGCCGAAAGCCCACAACGCTTTGCGCGCATCGATGCCGCCCAATCCGTGAGCGCGGTGGGCGAAGAAGTGTTGGGGGCGCTGCAAGCTTGGTTGAAACAGGTTGCGGCATGAGTGCCGCGCTCACCGCCCCATGGATCAGCCGTCAGGCGACCGATTTGCTGGCCCAGCGTGGCCATGCTTGGCTGTTGCAAGGCCCCTCTGGTTTGGGGCAATACGACTTGGCGCTGGCCTTGGTTTCGGCTTGGCTTTGCGAACAACCCAGCCCTGAGGGCGCTTGCGGCCAATGCCCCAGTTGCCATGCCATTGCTGTCCGCACCCACGCCGATTTGGCGGTGCTCATGCCCGAAACCGTGATGCTGGAATTGGGCTGGCCTTTGTCGGAAAAAGCCCAAGACGAGATCGATAAAAAATCACGCAAGCCCAGCAAAGAAATACGCGTCGACGCCATGCGCGATGCGGTGGAGTTTGCTCAGCGCACCAATGCACGCGGCCGAGGCAAAGCCGTGCTGGTGTTTCCGGCCGAGCGCATGAACACCATCACCGCCAATGCCTTGTTAAAAACCCTGGAGGAACCGCCTGGGGATGTGCGTTTTGTATTGGCCACCGAAGCCAGCCATTTGCTTTTGCCGACCATTCGCAGCCGTTGTTTGGCCCACACCATGAAGTGGCCCGAAGCCGATGAAGCCCTGCTGTGGCTGACGGGGCAGGGCGTGCCGAGCGATGTGGCGCAAGCCTTGTTGCGCAGCGCGGGGGGCCGGCCCACCGATGTCTTGCGGCAAGCAGAATCGGGTTTGACGCCCGCCTGGTGGGCGGCCTTGCCCAAAGCCATGCAGCAAGGCGATGCGCGGCATTTGGCCGACCTGAGTCCGGCGCAAGCCTTGGATGCATTGCAAAAACTCTGTCACGACTTGGTGTTGCGCCAATCGGGCGCCGCCCCTCGGTTTTTTCAAGCTGCAGAGTTGCCTGCCTGCTCAGCCAGCGTGGGCGTGCTGACTGATTGGTTCAAACGCTTGATGCAAGCGGCCAAAACGGCAGAGCACCCCTTCAATGCCGGATTGATGTTAGAAGCCTTGACGGCCGATGCCCGACAAACCCTTCAGGCCAAAGGCTGAGCCATGTACACCGACTCACACTGTCATTTGAATTTTCCGGAATTGATGGGCCAACTGGACGTCATTCGGCAAGCCATGCACGACGCACAAGTGACGCGTGCTTTGTGCATCTGCACCACATTAGAAGATTTCGACGAAGTGCACCAATTGGCCATGGCCCACGACAACATGTGGGCCACGGTGGGTGTGCACCCCGACAACGAAGGGGTGCAAGAACCGCAGTTGCACGATTTGCTGGCCGGCGCAGCCCGGCCCAAAGTGGTCGCCATTGGTGAAACGGGACTGGACTATTACCAAATGGAAGAGCGCAAGGGAGGCCGCAGCGTGGCCGACATGGAGTGGCAACGCGATCGATTTCGCACCCACATTCGCGCCGCGCGTCAAACCCAGTTGCCCTTGGTGATTCACACCCGCCAAGCCTCCGATGACACGGTGGCCATCTTGAAAGAAGAGGGCGAAACCGGCGGGGCAGGGTCAGCAGGCGGGGTGTTCCACTGTTTCACCGAAAGCCTGTCGGTGGCTCGCGCCGCACTGGATCTGGGCTTTTATATTTCCTTGTCGGGCATCTTGACCTTCAAGTCGGCAGCCGATTTGCGCGAGGTGGCCAAATTTGTCCCCGATGACCGTTTGCTGATCGAAACCGACAGCCCCTACTTGGCCCCGGTGCCTTATAGAGGCAAGCTGAACAACCCTTCTTATGTGCCCTTGGTGGCACAGCTTTTGGCCGAGTTGCGGGGCTCGAGCAGCGAGGCCATTGGCCATTTAACGACGCAGAATTTTCTTAAATTGTTCTCAAAAACAGCGGCTTGATACATCATGCATTACTTTAATAAATTTAAAAAGTGTGTTGTTTTAATTGGATTTTTTGCATTTAACAGCTTCGCCCATGCGGGTTCCTATGAAGATTTTTTCAAGGCGCTTCAGTTGGACGATGTGAAAACCGTTCAAGCTTTGTTGCAGCGTGGTTTCGATCCCAACACCGTCAATCCCAAGGGCGTTCCTGCCTTGTTGGTGGCGGTCCAAGAGCCGTCGATCAAAGTGGCGCAATTGTTGGCGTCATGGCCCAAAATCAAAGCCGAGGTGCGAAACGAAAACGACGAAAGCCCCTTGATGTTGGCGGCCATCAAAGGCTATTTGCCTTTGGTGAAGCAGCTGATTGAGAACGATGCCGATGTCAACAAAACGGGCTGGACACCTTTGCATTACGCCGCCACCTCGGGCCATGTGGCCATCATCGAGTTGTTGCTGGAAAACAGCGCCTACATCGATGCCGAGTCGCCCAACGGCAGCACGCCTTTGATGATGGCGGCCATGTACGGCACGCCCGAGGCCGTGAAAGTGTTGATCCAAGCGGGCGCTGATTTGAATGTCAAAAACCAACTTGGCTTGACCGCACTTGATTTTGCAGTGCGCGGCAACCGTCAAAACGCCAAAGAGTTGATTGAGACGGGCTTGCAGCGAGAAGCCGCACGCAAAGCGCGCAATCAAGCCACTGTTGCACCTGCAACACCCGCAACGCCTGCAAAATCTGCAACACCTGCAACTCCAGCAGCAGCATCTTCAACAGCTCCTGCAGCACCCGCAGTGGGCAATGCGGTGAAGTGATTTTTTGAAGCCATTTGGGAGATTTGCCTAAACCTTAACTTCATACGATGTATATTATGTAAAGTCACATGAATCAAAGAAGTTAATCAAAACCAGAAAAAAGAGTCGAGCAAGGGGCCAGATGCATGGCAAAATCTCGCCGTTCTATTCACTTGGAGAAATATCTTGAACAAAGCAGAACTGATTGAAGCATTGGCCAAAGAAACAGACATGTCCAAAGCGGCTGCCGGTCGCGCTGTGAGCGCACTGGTTGAAATCATCACCAAGACAGTTGCCAAAAAACAAGACGTGCAATTGATCGGTTTTGGTACCTTCAAAGCTGCCAAGCGTGCAGCCCGCGTTGGCAAGAACCCACGCACTGGCGAGAAGCTGAAAATCGCAGCCGCTACTGTGCCCCGTTTCACCGCTGGTGCCGCATTCAAAGCTGCCGTGAACAAGAAGAAGTAATTTCTGATTGCTTCGGCCAAAAGGCAGCCAGGGAAAATGTCCTGGCTGTTTTTTTTTGTGCTCTCCATTTGTTCCATTTCTAATTGCACACCATCCCCTCAGCGCCACAACACTGAATGCGCTCTTGGGGCGTGAACGACAATCCCCCATCACACGCATTCGCATCACCTCGCACAGTTATGGCAATCCAATGGTTTCCTGGTCACATGCACCTGACGCGAAAAGCGATTGGGGAACGCATCAAAGAAATCGATGTGGTCATCGAGATGCTGGACGCCCGTTTGCCGGGCTCCAGTGCCAACCCGATGCTGGCCGAACTGATTCAAGGCAAACCCGGCCTCAAAATTTTGAGCAAACAAGATTTGGCCGATCCGGCTCAAACCCAAGCCTGGTTAGACCACTACAACGCCATGCCCGATGTGAAGGCCTTGCCGCTGGACACCAGCATGGTCTCGCCTGCCAAAGCCCTGATCGACGCTTGCCAGCAACTGGCGCCCCATCGCGGTGGCATGGTGAAACCGATGCGCGTATTGATTTGCGGCATTCCCAACGTCGGCAAGTCGACCTTGATCAACACCCTCAAAGGCAAAAAAGCCGCCAAAACCGGTGACGAAGCGGGCGTCACTAAACTCGAGCAACGCATCACGCTGGCGGATGACTTTTATCTCTACGACACACCCGGCGTGCTGTGGCCGCGCATCATCGTGGAGCAAAGTGGCTTCAACCTCGCCGCCAGTGGCGCGATTGGGGTGAACGCCTTTGACGAAGAAGTGGTTGCGCTGGAATTGTTGAACTACATCATCCCCCATTACCCGCAAGCCCTTGAAGCGCGTTACAAAATCAAAGCCATTGAAACGCACACCGACGAAACTCTGCTTGAAGCCATTGCGCGCCAACGCGGCGCGATCCAAAGCGGTGGACGCGTCAACACGAGCAAGGCCGCAGAGTTGGTGATCCACGATTTTCGAACCGCCGCATTGGGTCGCCTGACTTTGGAGACCCCTGCCGAATTTGCGCAATGGTGGGCCGAAGGCCTGCAAGCCGATGCAGAGCGAGCGAAGAAAAAACAAGGCTTGAAAAAAGCCAAAAAACCAGCCCGTGCGTGAAGAGGCCAAGCCATTCCCATGAACCCTCACGCCCCCCACCAAGCGACGCCCGACAAAGAGGCCATCGCCCTCCTCCCCCCGTTTGAGCGTTTGGGTTTAGACCGCATCACCTTGGTTAGCACCCCTCTGCAAGCGGAACACGCCCGCGAACAACTGATGCAGTGTCGTGCCTGGGGTTTTGACACCGAGTCGAAACCCACCTTCAAAGTGGGCGAATCGTCCGATGGCCCGCATGTGCTGCAACTGTCAACACCGCAGCGCGCTTGGGTGTTTCAGCTGCACGACCCCAGTTGCCGTGCGATCGCCGCCCAGTTGCTGGCCGCACCCGGCATCGTCAAAGCCGGCTTTGGCTTGGGCGACGACCGCAAACGCATCGTGCACAAATTGGGCATTGAACCGCAAGGCATTTTGGAGCTGAACAACGTTTTCCACCAACGCGGATACCGCAAAGACATGGGGGTCAAAGGCGCGGTGGCCGTGTTGTTTCACCAACGCTTCATCAAATCGAAAAAAGCCGCCACCAGCAACTGGGCCAATGCACGACTGAGCGAAGCCCAATTGGTCTACGCCGCCAACGACGCCTATGCCGCGATTCGGGTCTGGGCGGCGCTGGGCTTGGACCACTGAATGCCTCATATGTCAGAAATTACTGAAACCCAAAGACCCATCGATGAAATGGGTCAGCTCGCTGAACCCTCGTTGCTGGACTTTGCCAATTGCCAATGGCGGGTGCGCAGACCCAAACCTTTTGTCTTGGTCTTCGAAGGCGAATGGGGCCGAGAAGGGGCCGCACCGCACGACTACCTGCACGACAAGTTGCTCTTGCCCGAGTGGCGTGAAGCTTTTTACCAACTGGTCGATGCCACGGGCTTGGTGGTCTGCCTGAATGTGCACACCCAGCACCCCACCTACCGCGACGTGCGTGGCCGCTCCAGCAAAGGCCGATTGAGCCAGGGCGAGTACTACCACCACGACGGCTGCACCGGTCCCGTCAAGCCACGTTTTGTGGAAATCCGCTGCCCCATCCAGCCGCAAACACGCGGTGTGGCCACCGCTGTGGCACCGCACCGCGATGTGGTCAGAGCCATGGTGCAGGTATTGCCCACCGAGTTGGCAAGCACAGCAGCACTGGCCTCGCAAGACATGAGCCGCCAAGCCTTGGACCGTATGGATGCCGATGCGCTCGACCACTTGCAAGGCCTCATCACGCGCACGGTACGCAAAAAGTTAGACGCCGAAGGTGCTCGCAGCTATTTCCGTCAAGTGGATGCTGCCGCGAATGCCTACTTTGAACCTTGGGCCTTGGGCGAAAGCCGCTTCATTGCCAACGCCAACAGCGGCATCACCATGCAACACCGCCGAGCCTACCAAGCCCCACACACCAGGGGTGTGGCCAATGGCCACTTGGTCAAGCGCTGGACGAATGAGGAGCTGCTGCTCCCCGGCCAAGTGGTCGACCAAGCCTTGATCGCGGCGCTGTGCAGAGAAGAAGGTGATGAAACGGATGGACCAGCGCGCTCTGAACGCTCTGACCGGTCTGAGCGCTGCTACCTCGGGGCGCATTGACCCACCGTTCCGATCAGTTTTAATGAAAAAAGCCCAGACCGTTTCCCGTCTGGGCTTTTTCATTCTCAGCGCGAAGCGTTTACTTCTTGCTCGGCGGCAAATCGGTGCAACTGCCGTGTGCCACTTCTGCGGCCATGCCGATGCTTTCGCCCAGCGTCGGGTGGGGGTGGATGGTTTTGCCGATGTCCACTGCATCTGCACCCATCTCAATCGCCAGGGCGATCTCACCGATCATGTCGCCCGCGTGCGTGCCGACCATGCCGCCGCCCAAGATCTTGCCGTGGCCGTGGGCCTCGGGTGAATCGTCAAACAGCAGTTTGGTCACGCCTTCGTCGCGGCCGTTGGCAATGGCGCGGCCCGAGGCGGTCCAAGGGAACAAGCCCTTTTTCACCTTGATGCCTTGCGCTTTGGCTTGGTCTTCGGTCAGGCCGACCCAAGCCACTTCGGGGTCGGTGTAGGCCACGCTGGGGATGACGCGCGCGTTGAATGCGGCAGCCGCCAACTCTTTGTTGCCTTGCAGTTCGCCAGCAATGACTTCGGCCGCCACATGGGCTTCGTGCACCGCCTTGTGCGCCAACATGGGCTGGCCCACGATGTCGCCAATGGCAAAAATATGCGGCACGTTGGTGCGCATTTGAATGTCCACGTTGATAAAACCACGGTCGGTCACTGCGACACCTGCTTTTTCAGCGGCGAGCTTTTTGCCGTTGGGCGTGCGGCCCACAGCTTGCAAGACCAGGTCGTACACCTGAGGCGCGGGGGCAGTGCCGCCCTCTTCTGCCGGTGCAAACGTGACTTCAATGCCCTCGGGCAAGGCGCGTGCGGACACGGTCTTGGTCTTGAGCATGATGTTGTCAAAACGCTTGGCGTTCATCTTTTGCCAGATCTTCACCAAATCGCGGTCCGCGCCTTGCATCAGGCCGTCCATCATTTCCACCACGTCTAAGCGTGCGCCCAGCGTGCTGTAGACGGTGCCCATCTCCAAACCAATGATGCCGCCGCCCAAAATGAGCATGCGCTTGGGCACTTCTTTGAGCTCCAAAGCGCCGGTGCTGTCGACCACGCGGGGGTCGTTGGGCATGAAAGGCAAACGCACGGCTTGCGAGCCTGCCGCAATGATGGCGCGTTTGAACGCGATCACTTTTTTGCTGCCGGTCTGTTCTTGTGCCGAACCACTGGTTTCCAGCACTTCCAGATGGTTGGCCCCCACAAATTGGCCCAAGCCACGCACAGTGGTGACCTTGCGCATCTTGGCCATGGCGGCCAAGCCACCAGTGAGCTTGCCGATGACTTTTTCTTTGTGGCCACGCAGCTTGTCGATGTTGACCGCGGGCGTGCCGAAGTCCACACCCAGGTCCGCCATGTGCGCCACTTCGTCCATCACCGCTGCCACATGCAGCAAGGCTTTGGAAGGGATGCAACCGACGTTCAGACACACGCCGCCTAAAGTGGCGTAGCGCTCAACGATGACCACATTCAAGCCGAGGTCGGCCGCACGGAACGCTGCGGAATAACCGCCGGGGCCACCGCCCAGCACGAGCACATCGCACTCCAGGTCGGCCGAACCGCCAAAGCTGGCGGCCACCGGTGCTGGGGCTACCGACGCTGCAGTCGCTGCGGCCGCCGCCGGTGAAACGGGTGCTTTTGCAGAAGCAGGAGCTTGGGCAGGCGAAGGTGCAGCGCTGGCCCCAGGGGCCGCCGCAGCGCCCTCGCCTTCCAGCACCAACACCAGCGAGCTTTGCTTGACTTTGTCGCCCAGCTTGACTTTGAGCTCCTTCACCACGCCAGCGTGGGAAGAAGGAATTTCCATCGAGGCTTTGTCAGACTCCACCGTGATGAGCGATTGCTCGGCCTTCACGGTGTCGCCGGGTTTGACCAGCAACTCGATCACCGCCACTTCGTCGAAGTCGCCGATGTCGGGGACTTGAATATCTATGAGTGCCATGTTCTTCTCAAGAAGTTGGGGGCAGAGCCCAGCTGCGCTGAGGTCCGCCCCCAAGGATTAGAGTAATACGCGACGGAAGTCGCTGAGGATTTGACCCAAGAACGCGTTGAAGCGCGCCGCAGCCGCACCGTCAATCACGCGGTGGTCCCATGTCAGCGACAAAGGCAACATCAAGCGAGGCTGGAAGGCTTTGCCGTCCCAGACGGGCTCGATGGTGCTCTTGCAAACGCCCAAAATGGCCACTTCGGGCGCATTGATAATGGGCGTGAAGTACTTGCCGCCAATGCCACCCAAGCTGGAGATGGTGAAAGTGGCACCCGTCATTTCCGCGGGGCTGAGTTTGCCGTCACGGGCTTTTTTGGCCAGCTCTGACATTTCTTGGCTGATCTGCAAGACGCCTTTTTTGTCGCAATCTTTGATCACAGGCACCATCAAACCGTTTGGCGTGTCGGCGGCAAAGCCGATGTGCCAGTAGTTTTTGTAGACCAAGGCGTCGCCGTCCAGCGAGCTGTTGAACTCGGGGTATTTCTTGAGCGCGGCCACGCAAGCCTTGATCAAGAACGCCAGCATCGTGACTTTGATGCCACTCTTTTCGTTCTCTTTGTTGGTCGACACACGGAAGGCTTCCAACTCGGTGATGTCGGCATCGTCGTGGTTGGTGACCGCGGGAATCATGATCGCGTTGCGCAGCAAGTTGGCACCACTGATCTTCTTGATGCGGCCCAATTCTTTGCGCTCGATCGGTCCAAACTTGGCGAAATCGACCTTCGGCCAAGGGATCAAACCCAAAGCGGCGCCATCTCCGCCCGAGCCGCCTGCAGGCGCTTTGGCTGCTTGTGCTTTGGTCTGGACGGCACCCGACATGATGGCCTTGGTGAAGGCTTGCACATCGTCCACCGTGATGCGGCCTTTGGGCCCGTTGCCTTTGACCTCGTCCAAAGGCACGCCCAACTCGCGGGCAAATTTGCGCACCGAAGGCGAAGCGTGGGGCAAGCCCACTGTCAAGGCGCCAGGGGCATGAGCAGGTGCTGCAGGTGCAACAGCGGCAGCAGGGGCCACGGCAGTTGCGGCGACTACCGCGACAACGGGTGCCGCGCTTGCCATCGCCGCTGCCGTTGCCGCTGCGGGTGCAGGCGAAGCGGGGGCCGCCGCCGCTGCAGAGGCGCCTTCTAATACCGCCAACAAGTCACCAATGTTGACCTTGTCGCCCAATTTGACTTTCAACTCTTTAAGCACGCCGGCATGCGAGGATGGAATTTCCATCGAGGCTTTGTCGGACTCCACCGTGATCAGCGACTGCTCAACTTTGATGTTGTCGCCCGGCTTGACCATCACTTCGATGACGACCACGTCTTTGAAATCACCAATGTCGGGCACATGCACTTGCACGGGGCCTGAAGAAACAGGTGCGGCCGATGCCACTGCAGCAGGTGCTGCGGCAGCGCTGGCAACTGCCGCCACGGGTGCAGCGGCAGCCGGCGCCGAAGCTGCAGCAGGCGCACCAGCGGCTTCCACCACCAAAACGATCGAGCCTTGCTTGACTTTGTCCCCCAAGGCCACGCGCATTTCTTTCACCAAGCCCGCGGTGCTGGAGGGGATCTCCATCGAGGCTTTGTCAGACTCGACCGTGATCAACGATTGCTCGGCTTTCACGGTGTCGCCCACTTTGACCATCAACTCGATGACGGTGACTTCATCAAAATCCCCGATGTCCGGGACTTGTACTTCTACCAATGCCATGTGTGTCTCCCGAAATTACGCGTACAGCGGGTTGATCTTGTCGGTGTTGATACCGTACTTTTTGATGGCTTCTGCAACTTGCTTGACCGGCACCACGCCGTCTTCGCTGAGCGCTTTCAGAGCAGCCACTACGATGTAGTGGCGGTTCACCTCAAAGTGCTCGCGCAACTTGCTGCGGAAATCAGAGCGACCAAAACCATCGGTGCCCAACACTTTGTAGGTGCGGCCTTTCGGAATAAAGGGGCGAATCTGTTCGGCATAGGCCTTCATGTAGTCGGTCGAAGCCACCACAGGGCCGTTGTGCGGGGCCAATTGTTGGGCCACAAAAGACTCACGTGGGGTTTCCAAGGGGTGCAACAGGTTGAAACGCTCGGCGTCTTGGCCGTCGCGCGTCAACTCGTTGAAGCTGGGGCAGCTCCACACATCCGCTTGAATGCCCCAATCGGTCGCCAACAGGGTTTGCGCGGCAATCGACTCGCGCAAGATGGTGCCCGAGCCCAGCAATTGCACGCGCTTCTCGCCCGCGGCGCCGGGCTTGCACAAATACATGCCCTTGATGATTTGCTCTTCGGTGCCGGGCTTGAGGCCTGGCATGGCGTAGTTTTCGTTCAGCAGGGTCAAGTAATAGAAGACGTTGTCTTGCTTCTCCACCATTCGCTTCAACCCGTGGTGCAAGATGACGCCGACTTCGTGCGCAAAGGTCGGGTCATAAGACACGCAGTTGGGGATGGTGTTGGCCATGATGTGGCTGTGACCGTCTTCGTGCTGCAGGCCTTCGCCGTTCAGTGTGGTACGACCCGATGTGCCGCCCAACAAGAAGCCGCGGGCTTGCATATCGCCTGCCGCCCATGCCAAGTCACCGATGCGCTGGAAGCCAAACATCGAGTAGTACACATAAAACGGCACCATGATGCGGTTGCTGGTGGAGTAGCTGGTGGCTGCCGCGATCCAGCTCGACATACCGCCGGCTTCGTTGATGCCCTCTTGCAAGATTTGGCCCGCCACGTCTTCTTTGTAATACATCACCTGGTCTTTATCGACCGGGGTGTATTGCTGACCGGCAGGGTTGTAAATGCCGATTTGACGGAACAAGCCTTCCATACCAAAAGTACGGGCCTCGTCCACCAAGATCGGCACCACACGGGGGCCCAAAGCTTGGTCGCGCAACAGCTGAGTCAAAAAGCGCACATAGGCTTGGGTGGTCGAGATCTCACGGCCTTCCGCCGTGGGTTCCATGACCGCCTTGAAAGTGTCGAGCGATGGCACCGTGAAGCTCTCATCGGCCTTGACGCGGCGCTTGGGCAAATAGCCGCCCAAGGCTTTGCGGCGCTCGTGCAGATAGCGCATTTCCGGCGTGTCGTCGGCCGGTTTGTAAAACGGAATCTTCGACAACTCGCTGTCCGGAATGGGCAAGTTAAAACGATCGCGCATGTAACGGATGTCTTCGTCCGTCAGCTTCTTGGTCTGGTGAACGGTGTTCTTCCCCTCGCCCGCCTTGCCCATGCCAAAACCTTTCACGGTCTTGATCAGCAACACGGTGGGTTGGCCTTTGGTGTTCACCGCCTCGTGGTAAGCGGCGTACACCTTTTGAGGGTCGTGGCCGCCGCGCTTGAGGTTCCAGATGTCGTCATCCGACAAATGGGCCACCATTTCCAGCGTGCGGGGGTCGCGGCCAAAGAAATGCTTGCGCACATACGCGCCGTCATTGGCCTTGAACGCTTGGTAGTCGCCGTCCAAGGTTTCCATCATCAACTTGCGCAATGCGCCGTCTTTGTCGCGCGCCAACAAGCTGTCCCACTCGCTGCCCCAGAGCAACTTGATCACGTTCCAGCCCGAGCCGCGGAATTCGCCCTCGAGTTCTTGCACGATCTTGCCGTTGCCACGCACCGGGCCGTCCAAGCGCTGCAAGTTGCAATTGACCACAAAGATGAGGTTGTCGAGCTTTTCGCGCGCGGCCAAACCAATCGCGCCCAAAGATTCCACTTCGTCCATCTCGCCGTCGCCGCAGAACACCCAAACCTTGCGGTTTTCGGTGTTGGCAATGCCGCGCGCATGCAGGTACTTCAAAAAGCGGGCTTGGTAAATCGCCATCAAAGGGCCCAAACCCATCGAAACGGTAGGGAACTGCCAAAACTCGGGCATGAGTTTGGGATGGGGGTAGCTGGAGAGGCCTTTGCCGTCCACTTCTTGGCGGAAGTTGAGCAATTGCTCTTCCGTCAAACGGCCTTCCAAATAGGCACGGGCATACACACCGGGTGACACGTGGCCTTGGATGTAGAGGCAATCGCCGCCGTGGTTTTCGCTCTCGGCGTGCCAAAAATGGTTGAAGCCGGCACCAAACATGTGGGCCAGCGAAGCAAATGAGCCAATGTGGCCGCCCAAATCGCCACCGTCTTCGGGGTTGTGGCGGTTGGCTTTGACCACCATCGCCATGGCGTTCCAGCGCATGTAGGCGCGCAGGCGCTCTTCGATCTCGATGTTGCCGGGGCAACGGGCTTCTTGGTTGGGCTCGATGGTGTTGACATAGCCCGTGGTGGCTGAAAACGGCATGTCGATGCTGTTTTCGCGCGCGTGTTCCAGCAGCTGCTCAATCAAAAAATGGGCGCGTTCGCCGCCTTCTTTCTCGATCACGGCGGACAAAGCGTCCATCCACTCGCGGGTCTCTTGGCTGTCCAAATCCAGCCCTGGTTGTTGAGGGTTTGCCGCTGTCATGCGTTGTCTCCTGGTGTTGTTTTGAAAAAGGATAGCGAATTCTCACATAATTTTTTTAGAATTTCAAATTATGCCGACAGTTTTTGTATTGTGAAATTTAATGGCATTTCGGAGCCACAACAGAAGCCCCGCGGCACAAATTGAAGAGCCTTGTCCCCTAAACTCGGCGCCATGGAATTGAACAAAGCTGCCAACGTTGTGAAAAAAACCGGGCCATGGGCCTGGTGGCGCACCTGGTGGCTGCGTCAATCCCCCGGCAAACAAGATCGTTTTGTCAATTTGGCCCCCGTGGCCGCGGTGTTGCTCTTCTTGGCCGCCATTGCCAGTGCATTTTGGTATTTGCGGGTAGAAGAAATCGAGCGCGAACAAGAAGCCATTAAGCGCGATGTGGAATACGCCCAACAGCGCCTGCGTCTGAGGCTGCTGGAGCGGCAAGAGCAAGTCATGCGCTTGGCCAGAGACGTCTCGAACAAAGAGATACGCATCGAGCAATTTCTCTCCCGCGCGGAAGGCATGGTGCAGCAATACCCCGAACTGCAAAGCCTGACCTGGATCGACGACCGCCGACGCATCGTCGCCAACCAGAGTGTTTCAAGTCTGTTGAGCGCGCAAAACTTTCGGCCCGGTACGGTGCTGAAGCTGGGCGAAACTGAAAACCATTTCAGTTTGGCGCGCGATTTGATGCAGCCCATCTATGGGCAAATTGAAGGCGACAACG
This sequence comes from Comamonadaceae bacterium, assembly GCA_027488255.1. Classification (GTDB taxonomy): domain Bacteria; phylum Pseudomonadota; class Gammaproteobacteria; order Burkholderiales; family Burkholderiaceae_C; genus Limnohabitans_A. The sequence continues at coordinate 321,999 of JAIYBZ010000035.1, forward strand.
AGCGCGATGCGCCCGTTGCCGTGCTGCAACTGCACACGCCGCTGAGCAACGATCAGGGCCGGTTCAACGGCGTGATCCTGGCCGAATACACCATGGAAGGCCTCTTGCGCTACGGCATTCCCACCGAAGTTTTGGCCAAATATGCGGTGGCCTTGCAAGACGGCAGTGGCAAATTGTTGGCGGGTCAAACCATCCCCAGCCGCATGGCCTTGTGGAGTCTGTTGCCCGGCAGTGACCGGCGCAACAACGACTACGAAGTACCCGTCTCGCCCGTGGGCAACGATTTGGTGCTCAAAGCCCAAGCTTGGCGCACCTCTCAAGGCTTGGTCGGCGGCGGACTGTTTTGGCTGGTCGGCGTCTTGAGTGTCATGACCGCCTGGATGCTCATTGGCAACTGGCGCCACACGCGCCAACGCATCCAAGCGCAAAAAGCTTTGGTGGCGGAAACCAACTTTCGCCGCGCCATGGAAAACTCGATGGTCACGGGCATGCGTGCGCTGGATTTGCGCGGTCGCATCACCTACGTCAATCCCGCCTTTTGCCAAATGACCGGCTGGAGTGAGTCGGACTTGGTCAACGCGGTGGCCCCCTTTCCCTATTGGCCCGATGAAGACCGAGAGTTGTTGACCAAGCGCTTGGAAGAAGAGATCAGTGGCCAGCACTCGGCCGGTGGCTTTCAGGTGCGCGTGAAACGCAAAAATGGCCAGTTGTTTGACGCCCGCATGTATGTGTCCCCCCTGATTGACGCCACAGGCAAACAAACAGGCTGGATGACCTCGATGACCGACATCACCGAGCCCACGCGGATTCGGCAGCAATTGGCCAGCTCGTACGAGCGCTTCACCATCGTTTTAGAAGCCTTGGACGCCTCGGTTTCCGTGGCCCCTCTGGGCAGTGAAGAATTGTTGTTTGCCAACAAGCTGTACCGCCTTTGGTTTGGCCAGAACACCCAAGGCCACTTGCGCTTGGTGCAGCAAGCGGGCGCCACTGAGGCCACAGAGGCCACGGCGGCCTCAGACGATGTCGATGACATGGCGGGTTTGCCGACGGAAAGCTTGACGGTGGCCAGTTCCGAAAACGCCGAAATTTTTGTCCCCGAATTGGGCAAATGGCTCGAGGTGCGTTCGCGCTACATCAACTGGGCCGATGGGCGATTGGCCCAAATGGTAATTGCCAGCGACATCACGCCACGGCGACAAGCCGAAGCCTTGGCCGCACAACAAGCCGAACGGGCCCAAAATGCCAGCCGCTTGATCACCATGGGTGAAATGGCATCGAGCGTGGCCCACGAGTTGAACCAACCCCTGACGGCCATCAGCAATTACTGCAGCGGAATGATTTCGCGCATCAAGTCCCAACAAGTCAAAGAAGAAGACCTGTTGTGGGCGCTGGACAAAACGGCCCGTCAGGCCCAACGCGCGGGACAAATCATTTTGCGGATTCGCAGCTTTGTGAAGCGCAGCGAGCCCAACCGCACCTTGTCGGATGTCTCGGAGATGGTCAGCGAATCGCTGGAATTGGCCGAAATTGAAATGCGCCGACGCCATGTGCGCCTGACCCACCACGTGGCAGCGCGGCTGCCCCAACTGATGGTCGACCCCATCTTGATTGAGCAGGTGCTGATCAACCTGATGAAAAACGCGGCCGAATCGATTGACAACGCCAACCGGCCGATTGGGCAACGGGAGGTCGAATTGCGCATCGTGCCCAAGCTCATTGAACAGCAAGAAGTGGTGGAGTTTTCGGTCACCGACACTGGAAAAGGCTTGCCACCGGAAGCCATTGAACGCGTTTATGAAGCCTTTTTCTCCACAAAGGTCGAAGGCATGGGCATCGGACTCAATTTGTGCCGCAGCATCATTGAGTCACATCAAGGCCGAATTGCGGCTGAGAACCTCTACAATGCCGGCGAGGTGACCGGTTGCCGGTTCTCCTTCTGGATTCCGGTCGAAACAGCTTCGGCCACAGCAAAACCCAATGGGGCAAATGAATGAGTTTGATTCCGAAAAAAGGCACTGTGTACATCGTTGACGACGACGAGGCGGTGCGAGACTCCTTGCAGTGGTTGCTCGAAGGCAAAGACTACCGGGTGCGCTGCTTTGACAGTGCCGAATCGTTCATCAGCCGTTACGACCCCCGCGAAGTGGCTTGCCTGATTGCCGATATCCGCATGGGCGGCATGACCGGCCTCGAATTGCAAGACCGTCTGATTGAGCGCCGCTCGCCTCTGCCTATCGTGTTCATCACCGGTCACGGCGATGTGCCCATGGCCGTGAACACCATGAAAAAAGGGGCGATGGACTTTATTCAAAAGCCCTTCAAAGAAGAAGAGCTGTTGGGTTTGGTGGAACGCATGCTGGAAGAAGCGCGCGATGCATTTGCCGGCTTTCAGCAAGCCGCCAGCCGCGACGCCCTGTTGTCTAAACTGACAGGCCGCGAAGCCCAAGTGCTGGAGCGCATCGTTGCAGGCCGCTTGAACAAGCAAATTGCCGACGATTTGGGCATCAGCATCAAGACCGTTGAAGCACACCGCGCCAACATCATGGAAAAGCTCAACGCCAACACGGTGGCCGATCTGCTCAAAATTGCCTTGGGGCAAAACGCACCCAAGGCCTGACCCGCCGCCCAGACTCCGAAACGCCCGCTTTTGTCGGGCGTTTTGCATTCATTACCGACTATTTTTTGCGAGACCTCATGACCGCCCAACTCATTGACGGCAATGCGCTGTCCCAACAATTGCGCACCCAAGTGGCCCAGCGCGTGCAAGCCCTGAAAGCCAAAGGCTTGACCCCGGGCTTGGCCGTGGTCTTGGTGGGCGACAACCCGGCCAGCCAGGTGTACGTGCGCAACAAAGTCAAAGCGTGCCAAGACAGCGGCTTGCATTCGGTGCTTGAAAAATACGAAGCCAGCATGACCGAGGCCGACTTGCTGGCCCGCGTCGAGGCGCTGAACCAAGACCCCAGCATCCATGGCATCTTGGTGCAATTGCCCTTGCCCGCCCACATCGATGCCCAAAAAGTCATCGAGGCCATCAGCCCCGCGAAAGACGTCGATGGTTTTCACATGGCCAGCGCCGGTGCCTTGATGACCGGCATGCCCGGCTTTTGGCCCTGCACGCCTTATGGCTGCATGAAAATGCTCGAATCGATCCAATACAACCTGAAGGGCAAGCACGCCGTGGTGATTGGCCGCAGCAACATTGTGGGCAAGCCCATGGCCTTGATGCTGTTGCAGCAAAACGCCACCGTCACCATTTGCCACAGCGCCACCCCCGACCTGAAAGCCATGACCCTGCAAGCCGACGTGATTGTGGCGGCGGTGGGCAAGCGCAATGTGCTGACCGCCGACATGGTGAAACCCGGCGCCGTGGTGCTGGATGTGGGCATGAACCGCAACGACGAAGGCAAGCTGTGCGGGGATGTGGATTTTGAAGGGGTGAAAAAAGTCGCCTCGTACATCACCCCCGTGCCCGGTGGCGTGGGCCCCATGACCATCACCATGTTGTTGGTGAACACCCTTGAAGCGGCCGAACGCGCCTCTACATAAACCACTTGTCGACGACATCACTCGGAACTGCGATGACCAACCCTTTGCTCCAAACCACGGGCCTGCCCCTTTTTGACCGCATTGCCCCCGACCATGTGGCCCCGGCCATGGACGTCTTGTTGGCCGATGCCGAAAAAGCCCTCGAAACCGTGACCGCCTCCGGTTTTCCCGCAGAGTGGCAAGCCATCGCCCAAACCTTGGATGTCGCAACTGAACGCTTGGGCATGGCCTGGGGCGCTGTGAGCCACCTGAACAGCGTGGCCGACACGCCCGAATTGCGCGCCGCCTACAACGCGGCCCTGCCCCGCGTGACCGAGTTTTGGACCCGCTTGGGCAGTGATGAACGCTTGTACGCGCTGTACAAAGCCATCGATGCCAACCGCTTGAACGCCGAGCAAAAGCAGGCGCGCGCCAACGCCTTGCGCGCCTTTGTGTTGGGTGGCGCTGAGTTGCAAGGCGCAGCCAAAGAGCGCTATGCCGCCATTCAAGAACGCTTGGCGGAGGTCTCGCAAAAATTCAGTGAAAACACGCTCGATGCGACCGACAGCTTTACCCTTGATGTGAGCGAAGACCAGCTCAAAGGCGTGCCTGACGATGTCATTCAGGCCACACGCCTGGCCGCCGAAAAAGCGGGCCAACAAGGTTGCCGCCTGACCCTCAAGATGCCCGTTTACTTGCCCGTGATGCAGTTCGCCGACAGCAGCGCCTTGCGTGAGCAACTCTACAAAGCCCATGTCACGCGCGCCTCTGACCAGTCGGCCGAAGACACCCGGCACTTGGACAACACCGCGCTGATCCAAGAAATCTTGGCCCTGCGCCAAGAAAAAGCCCAACTGCTGGGCTTTGACAATTACGCCCAGGTGTCTGTGGTGCGCAAAATGGCCGAATCCCCTGAGAAAGTCATCGCGTTTTTGCGTGATTTGGCCGCCAAAGCCCGTCCATTCGCAGAAAAAGACTTGGCCGATTTGCGCGCATTCGCCCGCCAAGAATTGGGACTCAGCGGTGAGCTGCAAGCGTGGGATGTGCCCTATGTCTCAGAAAAACTGAAAGAAGCCCGCTACAGCTTCAGCGAACAAGAGGTCAAACAGTATTTCACCGCGCCCAAAGTGCTGGCCGGCTTGTTCAAGATCATTGAAACCTTGTTTGAAGTGGCCATCCGGCCGGACCAAGCGCCCGTCTGGCACCCTGCGGTGGCGTTTTACCGCATCGAGCGTCAAGGGCAGTTGGTGGGTCAGTTTTACCTCGACCCGCCTGCCCGCGCAGGCAAGCGCGGCGGCGCTTGGATGGACGATGTGCGGGGACGCTGGCAACGGCCGGACACAGGCCAGTTGCAAACGCCGGTGGCGCACTTGGTGTGCAACTTTGCCGAAGGCGTGAATGGCCAACCGGCTTTGTTGACGCACGACGACGTGATCACCCTCTTCCACGAATTTGGCCACGGTTTGCACCACATGCTGACGCAGGTGAACGAACGCGATGTCTCGGGCATCAGCGGTGTGGAGTGGGACGCAGTAGAGTTGCCCAGCCAATTTATGGAAAACTTTTGCTGGGAATGGTCGGTGCTGCGCCACATGACGGCCCATGTCGAAACGCAAGAGCCTTTGCCACGCGCTTTGTTCGACAAAATGCTGGCCGCGAAAAACTTCCAGAGTGGCTTGCAAACGCTGCGCCAAATCGAGTTTGCTTTGTTTGACATGCTGGTGCACTCAGAGCACGACCCGGCGCAAGATTTCATGCCCCTGCTGCACCAAGTGCGCGAAGAAGTCTCGGTGTTGCGCCCCCCGGCCTTCAACCGCATGGTGCACACCTTCAGCCACATCTTTGCAGGCGGTTATGCGGCCGGCTATTACAGCTACAAATGGGCTGAAGTGCTGAGCGCCGATGCCTATGCCGCGTTTCAAGAAACAGCGGCTGCCGACGGCACACCGAGCGTCGAAACCGGCCGGCGCTATCGCCAGGCCATTCTTGAAGCGGGTGGCAGCCGTCCCGCGCTCGAGTCGTTCAAAGCCTTCCGTGGCCGCGAGCCTTCCTTGGATGCCCTGTTGCGCCACCAAGGCATGAACAGCTGACTTTCAGTGGGCTTTGTAGCCCATGCGAAAGCCGCCCCAGTGCGTGCCTTGCACATAAATGGGCACCGACAAGTCGTGCATGATCTCGCCGGTGTCGCGCTTGTAAGTCTGTAACAGCATTTTTTGCGTGTGCGCACCACAGCGGCTGCCCGTGCGGTCGTTGAAGATGCGTTTGCTGCGGCTGTTCACCAAATCTTGCTCGTAAATCCCCGTAGGGGCTTTGGCAAATTTGTCGTTGTGCGTCGGCACATAACCCCGCTTGTTGGTGCAGATGGCAAACACCAGTGACGGGTCTTGCTTCAGCACATCTTCTTGAATGGCCGGCAGCACCCGGTCGGTAAAAACATCAAACTTCGAACTGTATTTGGTGGGGTTGGTGCCGGGCACGGGAAAGTGCTCTAGGCTGAGCAAATCTTGCGCTGAAATTTCGCCTTGTTGCACCGCGTGTTCAAAGGCCGCTTGCACCGCGTCGGCGGCTTGCCGGGCCACTTGGAACATGCGGCTGTGCACGGTCTGCAAATTGAGCTCAACCAGCTTGTCGTAAAAGCCTTCGCCCAACTCCGTCAACTCTTGGGTTTGGCGTTCTTGCGATTCAATGCGCACGCCAAAACTGGCCAGCTCATCTTGAATTTCGAGCAAATAACTGGAAATTTTGGCCACGTCTTGGGCCGATTGTTCGGAGGCTTGCACGATGCCTTGCATCTGATCGGACAAGACGCTGGACGAATCCAAAATGCCACTCAAGCGCGATCCCACCAACTCGATCTTGCCGACGTTGGACTGCACATCGCTCAGCAATTCATTCATGCTGCTGACGGCTTGTCCGGTCTCATTCATGATGCCGCTGACGCTCTCGTCAATTTCTCGCGTCGCGGCAAATGTCTTGTCAGCGAGTTTGCGCACTTCATCGGAGACGACCGCAAAACCTTTGCCATGCTCACCGGCACGGGCCGCTTCGATGGCAGCGTTCAAGGACAACAAATTGATCTTGTCGGCGATGTCCCGAATCAATTGAACAATGTGCTCGATCTTTTCAGAGCTGACCTGCAAACGCGTGATCGAAGACGAGACCCCTTGCGTCCGCGTGCCCATGTCACGCATGCCCTCGATGGTGGTTTGCAGCTCGACTTGACCCAGCTGCGAGTTTTCTTTGGCTTGCTGCGCCAATTGGGCCACCGACTGGGCGTCTGAGCTCACTTGTTTGGAGTTGCGCGTCAAAGACTGTGACGACGCGGCGATTTGGGCCCCTTTGGTGGCCAGCGCCTTCATCTCTTTGTTGATGGTGTTGCCCTGCCAGGACAAATCGGCCAGCGTGATCGAACTCTTTTCCACCACTTGGCTCATCTCGTGCACCGTCGAGAGCAATTGCAAATGCCCGGTCAGCATTTTTTCAAGGGCCGATCCCCACACCGCCTGAGTCTGGCCCGCCAACAGGCGCGTCTGCGCTTGCGTGAGGTCATTGAGGTCATGGTTATCTTCGTACACATAGCGAATCACCCGATGCAACTCTTGCACCAGACCGCGCACTTGCGCCACGCTGGCCTGCACCGCATCGACCAAAGCCGCCATCTCGCCTCGCGCCTGCACCGAAATGGCCTGTGAGGTGTCACCCCTCCCCAGGGCCGCCATGACGGCCGCTGCATCGTTGACCACCTGTTGCTGCGATTGCGACCAGCGGTGCAAGGCTTGCGACAAAGCCCCCAACTCGGGCACTTGTCCGGTTGCATCAGGGCCGGACTCTGATCCCGTTCCAGAGTGTCCACCCCACCATTGCCCCTGCTGACGCGCCTGCTCGATGTGCGTCACCAGGTCTTGCACCCCCTGCTGCACCGGCCGCAAGACTCGCACACAGCCCACAACACCCAGCAAGATGGCCACGCCAGTCAAGCCCCACAGCGCCCACGACAACTGCGCCTGCAACGCAACTAAAGAGACGCCGGCTTTTTCGGCAGCCTCTTGCATCACCGACAACTGGTAAGCCGCGAGTCCTGCGATCAGCAGCAACAGCAGCGACACGCCGATGGCCAAATAAAGAAGTCGTTTGGAAAGAGATGAAGTCACAGGGTAAGCACCGCTGCACCACATTGGCCGGCGGATTTAATCATTTTTGGTAACTCTCAATATTAATTGAGAAAAATGCGGCATCGGCCCTGCTTTATGATTTTGAGAACCATCACCACGAGCTTCACATGAAAAGCCCTCTGAATTTTTTGCAGCGCACGGCCCTGTTTGCTGTTTGCCCTCTTTTGGGACTGCCCAGGCATAAAAAAACCCAGTCAATTCATGATTGACTGGGTTTTTAATCCTACCGAATTTGGTAGGCGCGATTGGATTCGAACCAACGACCCCCACCATGTCAAGGTGGTGCTCTAACCAACTGAGCTACGCGCCTGTTGAGCCTCAAATTATACCAGCAAAAAACTGGCGTTGACCCTCAAAACAGGCCCAGGCCTCTTTAGCGCCTACGGGCTGCTTTGACCCCTTTCACGCCCCGCACACTGCCCAGCACCTTGTTCAAACCGACCGCATCGCTGATTTCAACGGTGAAAGTCATCCAGGCCATGCCCTTGACCGATTGGGTCTGTACCCCAATCACGTTCATTTTTTCTTTGGCAAAAACCTCAGAAATGTCACGCAACAGGCCTTGTCGGTCAAAGGCCTCCACCGCCACATCGACCGGGTAAACCGCCGCGTCTGCGCCTTTGGAGTCTCCCCAACGCACATCGATGACCCTCTCGCCATGGCGCGTCACCAATTCGCGAAAGTTGGAGCAGTCTTGGCGGTGAATGCTCACGCCCTTGCCGCGTGTCACAAAACCGCTGATGGCATCGGGGGGCGCGGGTTTGCAGCAGCGAGACAGTTGCGTCAGCAGCGAATCCACCCCCACCACCAACACCCCGGAGGGCGATTTGCGGGCGGATGTGCCTTTGAAGCGTTTTTGAAAATACTCTTCGGGCTCGGGCGCCGGCTCTGGTGGGTTGAGCAAGACCTCGATGTTGCGCAACGAATATTCGTCTTTGCCCACCACTTCAAACAAGCCGTCGGCCGACTTGAAGCCCAATTGGCTGGCGAGATCGTCCAAGCGGATGGCGGTTCGGCCTAAACGTTGCAAGATTTTCTCGACCGATTCGCGGCCCCGCGCAATCGTTTCAGAGCTGATTTGGGCGTTGAACCACGCACGCACTTTGGCCCTGGCGCGGGGACTGGCCAAGTAAGCCAGCTCGGGGTTGAGCCAGTCGCGCGACGGGCCGCCTTCTTTGATGGCCGTGATTTCAACGGTTTGGCCGTTGGCCAACGGCGTGCTCAAGGGGACCATGACGCCATCGACCTTGGCGCCGCGGCAACGGTGGCCTAAGTTGGTGTGAACGGTATAGGCGAAATCGATGGGTGTGGCGCCTTGTGGCAACTCCACCACCGCCGCTTCAGGGGTCAGCACATAGATGCGGTCGTCAAACAAGCCACTGCCTTGCGCGCTGTCTTGGGCGGCCCCTGACAAATCGCGTTCCCACGCCAGCAACTGGCGCAACACCGCAATCTTGGTGTCGTATTCGCTGTTGGCAGAAACGCCGGTGTAGCCCTTGGTGCCGGCTTCTTTGTAAGCCCAGTGCGCCGCAACGCCATGCTCGGCGTGCTCGTGCATGGCTTGGGTGCGAATTTGCACTTCAATTGGCCCGCCGTCGGCATCGCGCACCACGGTATGCAAAGACTGATAGCCATTCGCTTTGGGCTTGGCGATGTAGTCGTCAAACTCTTCCGGAATGGGCGTGAAATTTTCATGGACCCAGCTCAGCACTTGGTAGCAATCGGCCACGCTGGGCACCACCACCCGCAAGGCGCGAAGGTCAAACACGCGGTCAAAGCTGAGCGATTTGCCGCGCATCTTGCGCACGATGCTGTAAATGTGTTTCGGCCGGCCCTCCACCGAAGCTTCGATACCCTGCGCGGCGAGCTCTTGCTGCAAGCGCTGGCGCAAGGCCACCATGTAGCGCTCACGCTCGGTGCGTTTTTCATCGAGCAAGCGGGCGATGTCTTTGTAGGTGGCGGGCTCCAAAAAGCGAAACGCCAAGTCCTCAAGTTCCCACTTGATCTGCCAAATGCCCAGCCGGTTGGCCAGCGGAGCAAAAACCTGCAATGACTCTCGGGCCAATGCTTGCGGCACGGCTTGTTTGGTGGCGGCAAAGTGGCGCAAGGTTTGCAAGCGAGACGCCAAACGCAGCATCACCACCCTCAAATCGCGGCTGAAAGCGAGCAGCATTTTTCGCACGTTTTCAGTCTGAAGCCGTGGGCTGAGCGGCGTGTTGTCGGGCCCTTCCGAGCTCACTTCAGACGCTCTGGACAAACGTTGCACATGCACCAACTGGTTGGTTTGCATGGCCAATTGCGCCAAATTGGCGCCGAAGGCCTTGGCAATGACCTCTTCAGGCTTGTTCAGGTGCGGGCAGGCATAAACCAGATAAATAGCCGTTTGCATGGCCACCGAGCCGCCCATGTCCGCCAGGATGGCCGCCACGGCATCGGCATGCGCGAGGATGTTTTCACCCGTGTCCAGCACCTCACTGGCAATCAAGGGCTCGGCAAAGGCGCGTGCCTTTGCTTGGGTCTCCGACATTTCGTCGGTGTCCGCGGTGACCACCATGACCGGCGGTACAAAAGGTGCGTGCAGGCGACTGCCCGCGGAAAGAGGGCTTGAGGAGTGGCTGGAGGTGGGACTGACCATGAAATCAAGCCCACAAAAACTGACGCACCACCGCCATTTGGTGCTCAGAGGTCAATGTGGGGGCATGGCCACAGTCGGGCCAGACTTCCAATTGCGCCTTTGGGCCGCGCTGGGTCATGGCCGTGGCGGTTTCGGGCAACAACAAATCAGAGTCTTGGCCACGGATCAGCAATGTGCGGGCCTGGATTTGGTCATACACCGCCCACAAAGCCGCCTCCCCTGCGGCGGCCATCTCGGGCGTCAAGGCGCGCAAGTTGTTGGCAATGGCCGGGTCATAGTGCAAGGTCAATTGACCACCTTCCGCAGGCCGCGTCATGTGTGAAGACAGTTCGCGCCACACCTCGGCTGGCACCGGGCCAAAGCCCGTGGAAACGCGCCACAACACCGCTGCCACTTCGTCCAAGTTGGGGTAGAGACCAAATTGCCCCACATAGCTTTGCATGCGCTGCACTGAATGCCAGGTGATGGCAGGGCCGACATCGTTCAACACCAAGCGCCGCACCGGCACAGGCATGGGCAAGCCGGCTTGTCCGGCCAACACCATGCCCATCAGTCCGCCCATGCTGGTGCCCACCCAGTCCAGCGTTTGGATGCCGCCACTGCGGCCCGATGGCGCTTGCAATTGCTGGTGGAGATGCCCCAGCAAAGCCAGCATGTCGGCGGCGTATTGGGGGATTTGGTAGCCCGAGGGGTCGGCCAACCAATCGCTTTGGCCCCGCCCCACCACGTCGGGACAAATCACTTGCACCGGCTGCGGCGAGAGGGCGACCAAGGTCTGCGCCAATCGGTCGAAATCGCGCCCTTGCCGGGTCAAGCCATGCGCGCAGACCACGACATGGGCTGCCCCTGCATCGCCCCAACGCCAAAAGGCCATGCGGTGCGAGCCCTCGGGGTGGGGGCAAGCGACAAATTCAAGGGAAGGCGAATGGGAATCGGGGGTCATGACAATCAGAAACAATCTGGGCGAAGCGGAAAGCAAAGCCTGCTTTTGCAGCGCCATAATGGACTTTTGAACATCCTAATTCATCTTTCGGAGCAAAAATATGTTGCAAGGTAAAACAGCGTTGGTCACCGGTTCCACCAGTGGCATCGGACTGGGCATTGCCAAATCGCTGGCCGGACAAGGCGCCAATATCGTGTTGAATGGTTTTGGCGATGCGGAAGGCCCCAAAGCTGAAATTGCGGCCTTGGGTGTCAAAGTGGCTTACCACGGCGCTGACATGAGCAAGGCCCAAGAGATTGAAGCCATGATGGTGTTTGCTGCCAGCACTTTTGGCCGGGTCGACATTTTGGTGAACAACGCAGGCATTCAACATGTGGCCCGTATCGAAGACTTTCCCATTGAGCGTTGGGACGCCATCATCGCCATCAATTTGAGCAGCGCTTTTCATGCCACCCGCTTGGCCCTGCCCGCCATGCAGGCGGCCAATTGGGGACGCATCATCAATGTGGCCTCCATTCACGGCTTGGTCGGTTCCGCAGAAAAGTCGGCCTATGTCGCGGCCAAGCACGGCGTGGTGGGCTTGACCAAAGTCACGGCACTCGAAAACGCCACCACAGGGGTCACCTGCAATGCCATTTGCCCCGGTTGGGTCTTGACGCCCTTGGTGCAAAAGCAAGTCGATGCCAAGGCGCAAGCCCTGGGTTTGTCGAATGAAGAAGCGAAAAAAGTGCTTTTGAAAGAAAAAGAACCCTCGATGCAGTTCACCACCCCTGAAGAGTTGGGCGATTTGGCGGTCTTTTTCTGCTCGCCTGCCGGCAACAACGTGCGGGGTGTCGCCTGGAATATGGACGGCGGCTGGACCGCTCAATAAAGCAAAACGGTCATGAGCTCATCCTCTCGCCTCGACAAAATCGTCATCGTCGACGACGACACACGCATCCGCGATTTGTTGCGGCGCTATTTGTCGCAAGAAGGGTTTGATGTTTTGCTGGCCGAGGATGGCCGCGCTTTGGACCGCATCTTGCAGCGTGAAACCATTGACTTGGTGGTGCTTGATTTGATGTTGCCCGGCGAAGATGGACTGAGCATTTGCCGACGTTTGCGCAGTGCGGGGGTGAAAACGCCCATCATCATGTTGACGGCCAAAGTGGAAGATGTTGACCGCATCACGGGGCTTGAAATCGGCGCCGACGACTACCTCGGAAAGCCCTTCAACCCCCGCGAGTTGCTGGCCCGCATGCATGCGGTGCTGCGCCGGCGTCCCCCGACAGAGATGCCCAGTGCACCCTCGCTGGGCGAATCCGAAAGCATGGTCTTTGGTGCTTTCAAGCTGGACTTTGGCACCCGTTCGTTGAGCAAAAATGGCCAAGACATTCCGCTGACCAGCGGGGAATTTGCCATGCTCAAAGCCCTTGCCCGACACCCCAAGATGCCGCTGACCCGTGAAAAACTGGCCCAGCTGTCGCGGGGCCGAGACTTTGAACCCTTTGACCGCAGCTTGGATGTACAAATCTCCCGACTGCGCAAAATGATTGAAGTCGACCCTGCGTCGCCAAAAGTCATTCAAACGGTCTGGGGTGTGGGCTATGTGTTTGTTCCCGATGGGCAACCGTGAACGCCCCTGAATCAGCGGCACGCCGCGCAGCTTCCGCCCATCAGCCGCCACTACGGCTTCAGCTGAGCTTGTTTTGGCGCACCTTCTTTTTGTTGGGCTTGTTGATTTTGTGCAGCAGCTTGGCTTGGCTGCAGGTCTTTCGCACCCAAGAGATCGAGCCACGCATTTTGCGCAATGCCCACCAAATTGCCACCGTGGTCAACTTGACCAAAACGGCTTTGGTGCACACCGATGCGATTGCCCGGGTGGCCTTGCTCAAGATGTTGGCCGATGAAGAAGATTTGAGCCTCCGAACGCGCGAGCCCACAGACCGCTTTGTGCCCTTCCCCAGCTCGGGGCTTGAAAAGCAATTGGCCGAAGAAATGGTCAAGCGCCTGGGCCCCGGCACCGTGATCGCCACGCGCGTCAATGAAGACGATGGGCTGTGGGTGGGTTTTCAGATTGAACGCGACAGCTACTGGTTGCAGATGGACCCTGAACGTTTGCAGCCCTTGGGCGGCTCGACTTGGCTCACTTGGTTGGCCGTCACGCTCATTTTGTCCTTGGTGGGCGCGGCCATGATGGCGGGCTTGATCAACCGGCCTTTGAAGCGCTTGTCCGTGGCCACCAGCCAATTGCGGGACGGTCAATACAAAACGACCAATTTGGACGAAAACGCCTCGACCAGCGAGATCCGCGAAGTCAACATTGGCTTCAACCGCATGGCCGAAAGACTGGCCAAAATAGAACAAGAGCGCGCCTTGATGCTGGCCGGCATTTCGCACGATTTGCGCACCCCATTGGCCCGATTGCGCCTCGAGACAGAACTCAGTGTGGCCGATCTTTCGACCCGCGAATTGATGGCCGCTGACATTGCACAGCTCGATGCCATCATCGATAAATTTTTAGACTACGCGCGGCCAGAGTCCACCCCTTTGGGCCCTGTGCTGTTGTCGGGTGTCATCAGCCGCAGCATTGCACCTTGGCGTCACCAGCCGCAGATGGAGATCGAGGTGCAAGTGGCCGAAGACCTGCTGGTTTTGGCCGATGAGGTCGAGTTGACGCGTGTGTTGTCCAACTTGCTCGAAAACGCCAAGCGCTACGGACAAAGCCCGCAAGATGGAATCACCCGCGTCACCTTGAGTGCCCAGCGGCAAAACGGCGAAGTGTGGCTGCAGGTACAAGATCAGGGGCCGGGCGTTCCGGAAGACGCACTGCCCAAGCTGACACAGCCTTTTTTCAGGGGCGATTCGGCACGCACAGCGGCCACGGGATCCGGTTTGGGTCTCACCATTGTGGCGCGCTCGGTCAAGCGCATGGGCGGGACCTTGTCGATGGACACGCCTGCCAGCGGCGGCTTGCGGGTGGCGCTGAAATTTCGCGCGGCTTGAGCAGCGATCAGGCCTTTTTGAGCAGCGCCACCGCCCGCGCTTCCATGCTTTGCCCCAAACCCACGGGGCCTAATTTTTCGGCTGTTTTGGCCTTCACATTGACCTGATCAGGCTGAACCGACAAGGCCTTGGCGACGGAAGCATTGATGGCGGCCATGTGGGGCGCCAATTTGGGGGCTTGCGCCACGATGGTGCAGTCGATGTTGACCAATTCCCAGCCTTTTTCGCGCACACGGCGCATGGCCTCGGCCAATAAAACCGCAGAGTCCGCGCCTTTGAACTGCGCATCGGTATCGGGAAAATGCCGCCCAATATCGCCCAAACCCGCAGCCCCTAAAACCGCATCGGTGATGGCATGCAACAGCACATCGGCATCGGAATGCCCGAGCAAGCCCACACTGTGTGCAATTTCAACGCCGCCCAAAATCAGTTTGCGACCCGGGGTCAGGGCGTGGACGTCCCAACCTTCACCGATGCGAATGTTCATGCGGAGCCTTTCAATACAGCTTCGGCAAACGCAAAGTCGGCCGGATAAGTGACTTTGAGATTTTGTGCCGAACCGGGGACCAAGCGGGGCGCGAAACCCTGTCGCTCCATGGCGCTGGACTCGTCGGTGATGCCGGCAAACGCCACATCGGCCAGACTGGCGAGTGCGGCGTGCAAAGCACCCAATCGGAACATCTGCGGGGTTTGGGCCAACCATTTGTCTTCACGGGGCTCTGTTTGGGCAACGCGTGCAATCTGCCCTTCGGTGGTGTGGCGCTTGAGGGTGTCGGGCAAAGGCAAGGCCAGCAAGCCTCCCACAGGGTCGTGCCGACAAGCCTCAATCAATTGCATCACAGCCTCAGGCGTGATGAGGCAACGCGCCGCATCGTGCACCAACACCCAGTCGTGGTCCGGCACACCGGCTTGGCGCATGGCACACAGACCATTGAACACACTGGCGGCACGGCTCGCACCGCCACACTTCAAGCGAGAAAAATGAGCGGGCCACAGGGTCTGCGGCCAATCAAATGCGTCATCAGGGGACACCACCACCCACCCACGGCTCAGCAAGGGCACACGGGCCAGTGCCGCAAGCGTGTGCATGACCATGGCTTGCCCGGCAACCTCTTGGTATTGTTTGGGCTGAGCCGTGCCTGCACGGCTGCCCGTACCGGCGCAAGGGACCAGCGCATGAAAGTGAGGCTGTGTCGGGGTCGAAGTCAGGGTCGAGGGCATGAAGTGGCATTGTAAAAGGTCCACTTTCTGTCGGTGCATGGGGCTTCGCTTTTACAATGGGAAGGTTCAAATTTCTCACCCCCCTCCTTCACGGCGGGGGGTGTTTTTGCTTTTTTCTCTTTCGGCACACCATGCAACTTCCCAGCCTTGTCAACGGCAAACGATTCACCCTGCCCCGCCCAGTGGGCTCGGCCGATGCCGTGTTGCTGGCCGCCTTGGCAGTCCGCGAGAAAAAAGCCGGCAAGCTCACGGCCATCATCACCAGCGACGCCGCAGATGCTCAGCGGCTGATGGAAGAGCTGGTCTTTTTTGCGCCCGAGTTGCGGTGCGTGATGTTTCCCGACTGGGAAACCTTGCCCTATGACACCTTTTCGCCTCACCAAGACCTGATCAGCGAGCGCCTGGCCACGTTGTGGCGTATCAAGCAGCGCCACCATGCAGAAAGCGCCGATGTGGTGTTGCTGCCCGCCACCACGGCTTTGTATCGCTTGGCCCCACCGTCTTTTTTGGCAGGCTACACCTTCGAATTCAAGGTCAAACAAAAACTCGACGAAGCCCAGCTCAAGGCGCAATTGACATTGGCGGGGTACTCGCATGTGAGCCAAGTGGTCAGTCCCGGCGAATATGCGGTGCGTGGCGGCTTGATCGATTTGTTTCCCATGGGCTCTTTGGTGCCCTACCGCGTGGATTTGTTCGACGACGAAATCGACTCCATTCGCACCTTTGACCCCGACAGCCAACGCAGTCTCTACCCGGTTCCCGAAGTGCGGCTGTTGCCCGGACGCGAGTTTCCCATGGACGACGCCGCCCGTGCCCGCTTTCGCGCCCGATGGCGTGAGCTGCTAGAAGGTGACCCGACCAAAAGCCGCATCTACAAAGACATGGGCAATGGCGTGGCCACGGCCGGCATTGAGTACTACCTGCCGCTGTTTTTTGAAGAAACCGCCACGGTGTTTGATTACCTGGGCGCAGCGGCCAATGCCTCAGGGGGTGAGGCGGCAACCTTGGTCTTGCATAGCGATTTAGAGCCCGCGATTCAACGCTTTTGGCAAGACACCAAAGACCGCTACCGCTTGGTGCAAGGCGACCCCGAGCGCCCCGTCTTGCCGCCCGAAGCTTTGTTTTTGAGCGCAGAGCAGTTTTATGGCTTGTGCAACCAACACGCGCAATTGGCCTTGCGTGCCGGGACCGACGACGAGCCCCATTCGGCTCTGGCGCAGGCCCTGCCCGACTTGACCGTGGTGCGCGGTGCAGAAGACCCCTTGGCGCGCCTACAAGCCCATTTGCGCCAGAGCGCTCACCGAGTTTTGATCTTGGCCGAGAGCGATGGTCGCCGCGAAAGTCTGCTTGATTTTGTGCGCTCGAGTGGCCTTGCCCCACCCGTGTTTGACAGCCTGCAAGCGTTTTTGGAGAGCGATGAAAAAATAGGCATGGCCACGTCCTCGCTCAACCAAGGCTTTCATTGGTTTGCACACGCCATCGACCTGGTCACCGAGACCGAGCTTTTTGCCGCCGGCCCCACCACGCGGCGCCGCAAAAAACAAGAACAAGTCAGCGATGTTGAAGCCCTGATCAAAGACCTTTCAGAGCTGAATGTTGGCGATCCGGTGGTGCACAGCCAGCACGGCATTGGCCGCTATCGGGGCCTGATCAACATGGATCTGGGTGAAAAAAATGAAGACGGCAGTCCCGCCGCGCAAGAATTTTTGGACCTGGAATACGCCGACAAAGCCACCCTGTATGTCCCGGTCAGTCAACTGCAACTGATCAGCCGCTACACCGGGGTCAGCGCCGACGAAGCCCCGCTGCACAAATTGGGCTCGGGGCAATGGGAAAAGGCCAAACGCAAAGCGGCAGAGCAAGTGCGCGATTCGGCGGCGGAGTTGCTCAACATTTACGCCCGCCGTGCCGCACGGCAAGGCCATGCATTTCGCTACAGCCCGCAAGACTACGAAACTTTTGCCAACGACTTTGGTTTTGAGGAAACGGCCGACCAAAATGCCGCCATCCATTGCGTGATCCAAGACATGATCAGCCCGCGCCCGATGGACCGCTTGGTCTGCGGCGATGTGGGATTTGGCAAAACCGAAGTGGCCCTGCGTGCCGCTTTCGTTGCCGTCACCGGTGGCAAACAAGTGGCACTGTTGGCGCCCACCACCTTGCTGGCTGAGCAGCATTTCCAAACCCTGAAGGACCGCTTTGCAAAATGGCCGGTGCAAATTGCCGAGGTCTCGCGCTTCCGTTCAGGCAAAGAAGTCACCGCCGCTTTGAAAGGCATAGCCGATGGCACCGTGGACATCGTGGTGGGCACGCACAAACTGCTGAGTGAGTCCACGCAATTTCACAATTTGGGCTTGCTGATCATTGACGAAGAACACCGCTTTGGCGTGCGCCACAAAGAGGCCATGAAGGCCCTGCGCGCCGAAGTGGATGTGCTCACCCTCACGGCAACGCCGATTCCCCGCACCCTGGGCATGGCCCTTGAGGGCTTGCGTGACTTGAGCGTGATTGCCACGGCGCCGCAACGCCGCTTGGCCATCAAGACCTTTGTGCGCAACGAAGGCACGGGCGTGATTCGCGAGGCTGTGTTGCGCGAACTCAAGCGCGGCGGGCAATGCTACTTTTTGCACAACGAAGTCGAGACCATCGAAAACCGCCGTCAAAAACTGGAAGAAATTTTGCCGGAGGCCCGCATCGCGGTGGCGCATGGCCAGATGCCCGAGCGCGATTTAGAGCGGGTGATGCGCGACTTTGTGGCCCAGCGTTACAACATTTTGTTGTGCTCAACCATCATTGAAACCGGCATCGATGTGCCCACGGCCAACACCATTGTCATCAGCCGTGCCGACAAGTTTGGCTTGGCCCAGTTGCATCAATTGCGTGGACGTGTGGGCCGCAGCCACCACCAAGCCTATGCCTATTTGATGGTGCCCGAAATTCAAGGTCTGACCAAACAAGCCGCGCAACGGCTGGACGCGATCCAGCAAATGGAAGAATTGGGCAGTGGTTTTTATTTGGCCATGCACGATTTAGAAATTCGCGGTGCCGGCGAGGTGTTGGGCGAAAACCAAAGCGGCAATATGCTCGAAGTGGGTTTTCAGCTGTACAACGAAATGCTGTCCGAAGCGGTGCGCAGCCTCAAGGCCGGCAAAGAGCCCGACTTGCTCAGCCCTCTTTCGGTCACCACCGACATCAACCTGCACGCCCCTGCCCTGCTGCCCAACGACTATTGCGGCGATGTGCATTTGCGTTTGAGTTTTTACAAAAAACTGGCCACCGCCAAAAACACCGACCAGATCGATGCCTTGCTGGAAGAACTGGTGGACCGCTTTGGCAAGCTGCCGCCGCAAACGCAAAACCTGGTGGATGTGCACCGCTTGCGGGTACTGACGCAGCCCTATGGCGTGATCAAAGTGGATGCTGCGCCGGGCGTGATCCAAATCACCTTCAAACCCAACCCGCCGGTGGACCCGATGGCGATCATTGGTTTGATACAAAAAAACAAGCACATCAAACTGGCCGGCAATGACAAAATTCGCATCGAGCGTGAGTTGCCTGACCCGAAAATGCGCGCGCAAATGGTGCGCGATGTGCTGCGCAGTTTGGGCTCGCCCAAAACCGATGCGGCTCTGGCCTAAACCCTGACATTTTACCGAACCTCTTACCCCATGACTCCAGCTTTCGAATTTGCTCCCGGCCTGACGATTCAGGGCTTTCAGGCCCCCTTGGCGCTGTCTCAGTTCAAACTGATTGCCTTTGACATGGACTCCACGCTCATCAACATCGAGTGCATTGACGAGATTGCCGATGCCGTGGGCCGCAAGGCCGAGGTGGCGGCCATCACCGAAGCCGCCATGCGCGGCGAAATCACCGATTTCAAAGAGAGCCTGCGCCGTCGTTTGGCCTTGCTGAAAGGGGTGACGCTGGCCGACATGGAGCGCGTCTACACCGAGCGCCTGCAGATCAACCCCGGGGCCGCCGAGTTGATTTCGACATGCCACAAAGCGGGCCTGCAAGTGTTGCTGGTTTCGGGGGGCTTCACCTTTTTTGCCAACCGCGTGAAAGAGCGTCTCAACATCGACTTTGCGCGCTCCAACCAACTCGAAGTGGTGAACGACACACTCACCGGCCAGTTGGTCATGCAAAGCTGGGGCGACACCTGCGATGGCCTTGAAAAACGCCGCACTGTGCTCGAGCTGGCCAGCCTGATGGGCATCCAGCCCAAGCAATGCATTGCCGTGGGCGACGGCGCCAACGACTTGCCGATGATGGGCGTCTCAGGCCTGTCGGTGGCCTACCACGCCAAACCCACAGTGCGCGCGCAAGCCATGGTGGCGATCAACTCGGGTGGCTTGGACCGCTTGCTGGAAGTCTTGACCGCTTAAGCTTGCGGAGGAGCGGCGCTTGATTTTTGATTTGGGGTTTGCCTTTTTTGCGGCGTGCCCTGGCGCAAAGGCTTGAGCAAATCACTCAGACCGTTGTGGTCGATCTCTTGCATGAGCCGCAACAACTGCCCCACCTCGCCTTTGGGAAACCCTTCGCGGGCAAACCAATTGAGGTAATTGCCGGGCAAATCTGCAATCAACATGCCCTTGTGTTTGCCATAGGGCATGGGCGTGGTGACCAGTTTGAGCAAATCGTCAGGCTTCATGCACACCCTCTGGTGATGGGGTGTCTAACCAAGCGCGCACACTGGCCACAAAAGCCTCTTGGCGCGAGACCATGACCCAGTGCCCGCAAGGCAAACCCAGCACCGCACTGCCGGGCTTGGCCGCCACTTTGGCCAGCCATTTGGCCGAATGAAACATGAAGGGTTTGCGTTCGCCATACACATACAACAGCGGCATCGGCAAATCGATGGGCGCGGCGTGCTTGAGGCCTCCTGCTGTGCCAAACCATTGCATCGCATAGGGATAGTTCATGCGGTGGGTGATGTGATCACCTGCCGTGGGGCAGCGCAACCACCGGGCCATGGCACGGGTCATGCGCGTGCCCAAGTTGCCGCCGATTTTCCAGGCCATGGCCAGCCACAGTTGGTAAGCCATGACCGCGCACTTGGCCTTGAGGCCCCAACTGCGCAGCAAGGCGCCTGAGTTGTGGTCGCCCACATCCACCGCCACCACTCGGGCCACACTTTGCGGGTAGCGCAGTGCAAATTGATAGCCAAACATGCAGCCCCAGTCGTGCAACATCAAGGTCACCGGCCGGTCGGGGCTGATGCGCAGCACGATCTTTTGCAACAGCTCACACATGTCGTCCAAGCGGGTGACCTCAGGGCCAGACTCAAAGCCGGGCAACGTGAAGCGGGCACAGGTGGCGCGGTCTTGCAAAGCGGCCACAGTGCCGTCCCACAAGGCGCGGGTATCGGGCCAGCCATGCAGCATCAAAATCACCTCATCGCCCTGCCCCTGCAACCAGACATCGGTGCCTTGGACCTTGATGCACAGCTCAGTAGATTCAGCCATGGCTCAGAGCGCTTTGGCCAAACGCGACACACCCTCAAGGATTTTGTCTTCGCCCACGGTGGCAAAACTGAGGCGGAAAGTGGCCGCATCAGGCTGGGCACAAAAGAACGGCGTTCCGGGCACAAAGGCCACGCCCTGCTCAATGGCTCGCTTGGCGTAGACATTGCCATCGGCCACCTTGCCACCCACACCCGTTAATCGCGCCCACACAAACAAGCCCCCTTGGGGTTGCATGAACTCGACCGCAGCGCCCAATTCGCGGCGCAAGGCATCGCCCATGGTTTTCGCGCGCTGGGCATAGACCTTGCGCACTTGGTCCAGTGTGGCGGGCATGCGTCCCGCTTTCAGATAGTGCGCCGCAGTGGCTTGCGCAAACGTGCTGGTGTGGGCATCGCTGAACTGCTTGCACATCGTGGCTTTGCCCAGCAAGTCGGCAGGGGCAATCATCCAGCCCACACGCAGGCCGGGGGACAGCACTTTAGAGAGCGAGCCGCAGTGCACCAACCAATCGCGGCTGCCCGGCACTTGGCGGCTCATGGCCAGCAAGCTGGGGGGCGGCGCATCGCCAAAATACAAATCACCATACGGGTCGTCTTCCACGATCAGGGTTTGGTGTTTCACCGCCAGTTCCAACACGCGTTGGCGGCGCTCTGCACTCATCAGCGCACCGCTGGGGTTGCCGAAGGTGGGAATCAGATAAACAAATTTCGGCTTGTGTTCAGCCATGAGCTTTTCCAAGGCGTCGGTGTCCACACCTTGACCATCGACCGGCGCGCTGATGAGCTCGGCCCCATACAAGCGAAAGCACTGAATGGTGGCCAAAAAAGTAGGCCCTTCCACAATCACTTTGTCACCCGGGCTGATCATGGTTTTGCCAATCAGATCGAGCGCTTGTTGGCTGCCGGTGGTCACAATCAATTGATCGGGGGCGACGTCTGAAGCGCCTTTTTGCGCCATGAATTGCGCCAGTTGTTCGCGCAGCGGACCAAAGCCTTCGGTGGCTCCGTATTGCAAAGCCGCGCCGGGGTCTTGGTTGAGCGCGGCGTTGCTGGCTTCGCGAATGCCCTCCACATCAAACATGGCACTGTCCGGAAAACCGCCGGCAAAACTGATGATGCCGGGTTTGCCCAGCAACTTGAACAGTTCGCGGATGGCGGAGGTTTCGACGTTGTTCAGGCGGTCTGCAAACTGCAAAGGCATGGTGTATCTTCCCGTGTTGACTTGGCCGTCATTTTGCCAACTTCCAAACTGCCCATGAAACCCGCACAGATTGAATCCTTCTTTGCCACGCTGAAAGCCGCCAACCCCTTGCCGGTCACGGAGTTGGAGTACACCAGCGTGTTTGAGCTGTTGGCCGCCGTGTTGCTGTCGGCCCAAGCCACCGACGTCGGGGTGAACAAAGCCACCCGCAAGTTGTTTCCGGTTGCAGGCACGCCCCAAAAAATTTTGGATCTGGGTCTGGACGGCTTGGAGTCGTACATCAAAACCATTGGGCTTTACCGCAGCAAAGCCAAACACCTCATGGCCACTTGCCAGATTTTGGTCGACCAGTACCAGGGGCAAGTGCCACGCTCACGTGCCGCATTAGAAGCGCTGCCGGGGGTGGGCCGAAAAACCGCCAATGTGGTGCTCAACTCTGCCTTTGGCGAAGCCACCATGGCGGTGGACACCCATATTTTTAGATTGGGCAACCGCACCGGCATGGCACCAGGAAAAACGCCATTGGCCGTCGAGCAGAAGTTGCTCAAGCGCATTCCTGCGGCGTATTTGGTCGATGCCCACCATTGGCTCATCTTGCATGGCCGCTATGTCTGCCAAGCCCGCAAACCCCAGTGCAGCCAATGTGCGGTGGTCGACTTTTGCGGCTACAAGTCGAAAACCGTCTGAGTCATTTTGGATTCAATTTCTCCCGACAGGGCGGGTAAAATCACCCCCTGCTGAAGACCTGTCTACTGAAGCTGCTTGTACCGGCGTGCCCTCGGGCCGCCGTGTTTCATTTTCTCGACCGCACACCCCACCCACTATGACGCGAGCCCAGCCGCGTGCCCACTTGAACAGCTCTCGTTTGGTGCGTTACTTGACTGAGAACCACATGGCCGATGCCGCCCCCACCGGGGACGATGTCGGGCAAAAGCTGGGCGACTGGTTGAACTTTCGACAAGCCATTGCCTTGCACGGCGTGCTGCACCCCGAGGCAGCGTCGCCCTCGCCTGCCGCCCGTTTGCAAAAGGCCGTGGCGGTGGCGCCTGAAACCCTGACTCGGCACGTGCAAAAGCTGCGGGCCCAATTGGAAGAGTCCATCATGCTGAGCGCCCCGCCCGGCTCTGGGCTCAGCCGCATCGAAATGCCCCAAGCGGAGTTAGAGGAACCCGTCGATATCAAGACGGCTTTTGAGGCCTATCGCCGCTTTTATGCAGCGCACCAGCGGCAAATGGAAAGCAGCGTGCAAAAACTGCGCGCACAAGTGCGCACTCAACTGCATCAACGTGGGGGAGCCTTACAAAATTTGGCCGAGTTGGATGCGGCGTTTGAGACGATTCTTAACGAGCGCGAAGCGGCCTTGCTGGCCAAAATGACCTCGCTGCACGAAAAGCGCTTTGTCCAAGCGCTGAAACAACACCTGCAAAAACAAGCACTCGCCACGGCCACGACGACCTCTGAAGCCTCCGAGCCCTCCTCTGCACCTGACAGTTCTCTTGCCAGTTCTCGTGCCAGTTCTCACGCGAATTGGCTCATGCCCCTGCGCCAATCGATGCGCTTGGCCCTGATGGCCGATCTGGACACACGCTTGCAGCCCACATTGGGTTTGCTGGAAGCCCTCAACGCCCATTCCCCACGACACACATGAAACGATATTCTTTTGAAATTGCCTTTGGCCTGGGTGCCTTGGCCTTGCTTTGGGTCGCGGCCTCGGTGGCCGGCAGTCACTTGTTGGTTTTGCTCATGACCGGCTTGATTGGCGGGGTGTATGTTTTCGGCGCGCTGGAGCTGCGGCAATACCGCAAAGAGTCTCAGGCCTTGGGCCAGTCGCTGCAAGCTATTCCCGCCAACTTGACCCATTTGGCCGACTGGCTCATCACCTTGCCTGCGGCTCTGCAAGTGCCCGTGCGCCAACGCGTAGAGGGCGAGCGCGGCGCCTTACCGGCGCCGGCGCTCACACCTTATTTGGTGGGCTTGTTGGTGATGCTGGGCATGCTGGGGACATTTTTGGGCATGGTGGTCACCCTGAATGGCGCTGTCTTTGCGCTGGAAGGGTCGTCCAACATGGCGGGCATTCGTGCGGCCTTTTCTGAGCCCATCAAAGGCTTGGGCTTGGCCTTTGGCACCTCGGTGGCCGGTGTCGCCACCTCCGCCATGCTGGGTCTCATGAGCAGCTTGGCCCGACAAGAGCGCACCCAAGTGGCGCGCGCACTCGATGTGGCCATTGGCAGCCCTTTGAAGGCATTTTCGATGGCGTATCAACGCCAAGAAACATTCAAAGCGCTGCAGCAGCAGTCTCAAGCCCTGCCGCAAGTGGTGCAACAACTTGAACACCTGATGGCGCAAATGGCCAAGACCAGCGAAGAGTTGAACCAACGCCTCGAGAAAAACCAACACAGCTTTCACGGCGAAGTGCACAAGGCTTACACCCAGTTGGCGCAATCGGTGGACCAATCTTTGCGGAGCAGCTTGAGTCAAAGCATGCAGACGGCCAGCGATGGCATGCGGCCTTTGGTCCAAGCCACGCTGTCGCAATTGGCCGATCAAGCGCAAAGCCTGAACGCGCAACTGTTGCACAACTCACAGCAGCACATGGCCGAGCTCAACAGCCAATGGCAACAGACGGCCCAAGCGGTGGCCAAAACCAGTGTGGAGACACTGGCACAACATGAAAACCTCAACGCCCAGATGACTGCGCGGGTGGGACAAAGCTTGGAGGTGTTCAGCCAACACCTGGAGAAAAATGTGCAGGGCTTGTTGGACAACATCAGCGCAAAACAAGACGATCTGCTGAAGGCACAAACCCAAAACGATCAAACGCGTCTGCAATCTTGGCAAACCGCGCTGCAAGAGATGGCCCAATCGGTCCATCGCCAGTTGCAGACCACAGGCGAGCAAGCCCAGGCACAGACGGTCCACATGATGGGCGAAATCGGTCGTTTGTTGTCCAGCAGCGAGGCCTTGGTGCAAGAACGCGTGGCCTCAGAAGCCCAGTGGCTGTCGGCACACCAAGCGCGCATGTCCGATTTGGCCGAAGGGCTGCGCCAAGAACTCTCGGTTTTGCGAGAGCAAGAGGGCCAGCGCGGGGATGCCGCTGTGGCGCGCCTGAGCGAATTGCAAGACACTGTCACAGCGCACTTGACGCAACTTGGCACCGCGCTGGAGGCGCCCATTGCGCGCCTCATCGAAACCGCATCGGCGGCGCCCCAAGCCGCTGCCGAAGTGATTGGCCAACTGCGCCAAGAAATCTCCGTCAGCGTCGCCCGAGACAACGCCCTGCTTGAAGAGCGCACCCGTATTCTGAGCACGCTCAGCACTTTGCTGGATGCGATCAACCATGCATCAACCGAGCAACGCGGCGTGATTGACGCGATGGTGCAGTCCAGCCAAGCCACCTTGAGTCTGGCCAGCGATCAGTTCAAGCAGCACGTCGCCTCCGAATCGCACAAGCTGGAAGACATCGCCGCGCAAGTGACCGTCAGCGCCGTGGATGTGGCCAGCTTGGCCGACACTTTGGGCTTTGCGGTGCGCACCTTCAGTGAGAGCAACGCGCAACTCATGGCACAACTCCAGCACATTGAGCAAGCCATTGGCAAGTCGATGACGCGCAGCGATGAGCAGTTGGCGTACTACGTGGCTCAGGCCCGAGAAATCATCGACTTGAGCATCAGCAGCCAAAAAGATGTGCTGGAAGCCTTGCAAGTACGGCAATCAGAAGGAGCCGTTTGATGTCTCCCATGGATCCTGATGTCGAGTCCTCGGCGCCGACGTGGATTGCCTTTGCCGATCTGATGACGGGCCTGCTGGGCGCATTCATTTTGTTGCTCATTGGAGTGATGGCCGCACAAATGGAAATGGCCACACAGTTAGAAAACGAAGTTCAAAAACGGCAAATTGAAGAGCAAAAACGGCTTTCGCTGGAGCAGGCATTGGCCATTCCCTTGGCCAGTGGACGCATCACCTTGAACAACGGCCGAATTGGCATCAGCGGCAAGCTGCTTTTTGAACTCAACTCGGACAAGCTGCAACCCGAAGGTCGCCAGCTGCTGAAAAGCCTGATCGTGCCCTTGCGCAGTTACTTGCAATCGCGAAATGAAATGCTGATGGTCAGCGGCTTCACCGATGACACCGCCGTAGGCAACCGCAACCGCCAGTTTGAGGACAACTGGGAGCTGTCGGCCCAACGCGCCCTCACCGTGACGCGCACATTGATCGAGGAAGGCATGCCCTCAGGCCTGTTGTTTGCCGCTGCTTTTGGTCAAGAGCAACCTTTGGTCCCCAACACCAATGAAAAAACCCGCGCGCAAAACCGCCGGGTTGAAATGGCGCCCGTTCCCAAAGCCGCCAATGGCGCTCAGGCCAAACCCTGAAACGCTTGCCCAGTCCAAGCTGTCCACCATGCCTGAACAAGCCCACGCCACAGAAAGACTGCACACATTACGTGCAGAGCAAGCGGCGTTGCTTGCCGCCGGCGCGGCGCAGTTGGACAGCGTGCGCTGGCATTACTTTGAGGTGTTGGCGCAACGCGCCGAGCAGCAAACAGGGGCCGCGCAAGCATTGTTGTGCAACAAATTAGAGCAAGTGCTGGAGACACTCCAGCAGCAATGCGCGACCAAGACAGAGAATCAAGACAAGCGGGTCGAAGCAGCGCCTTCACCCCTCGCCGACTTGCTAAAAGGCATGTCCCCTCAGCAGCCCCATGACCCTCTGAACCCGCCGGGCGAGTGGCGGCGAGAAAGCCCCCGCGTGCAACAGTTTCGTCAGCAACTGGGGCGACTCAGTGTGCAAAAGAAAATTTCGCAAGCCATCGCACAGGCGCCACAAAATGCGGGGCCAATCAACTCGCACATGTTGGTTTTGCGGTCGCTGGGCATCATGCGTGATGTCTCGCCCGATTACCTCAACCGGTTCATGGCCTATGTGGACACCTTGATGTGCCTGGACCAAGCCGTTCCCGGCAAAGCCAAAGCCAAAACGAAAGCCCAAGGCTAAGGTCAAGCGGAAGCTCATGCTCGTGCCCATGAGGACACGACCTCAGGTGCCCTTGCCCGACCAAAGGGCTGAGTGTGTTTATCGGCCCAGTTGGGCCAAAGCGGCTTGCAAGCCCGCCAAGCCACCGACACGTTGGTCGTTGATGAAAATTTGCGGCATCTGGCGCACAGAAGGGCCACATTTTTCATAGAAGGCCATGCGCTCGGCTTCCCCGTCGATCTTGATCTCTTCGAAATCAAGCGAACGGGTTTTCAGCAGCATCTTGGCCGACTCGCATTGAGGGCATGCGGACTTGGAATAAACGACGATTTTGAGTTCCATAGACGGCATTCTAGCGATCCGATGAACGCCCAATCAAGCGCGCCAATACAGCCGCATCCATATGGGTTTCAATGAAATCCGCCAGACCGTCAAAAACGGTCTCCAGCGTCGGCACTTTCGCGCCAAACAACGCCTGCAAGGCCACCGGGTCTTCAAACAAACCATGCACATAAGTGCCCAAAATCTGCCCGTTTTCGCTTTGCCACGCCAAGCCGGGCACCACCTCTTGCACCCCAGCCCCTGAAGCAAACGCGTCGTAGAGCGCCAGGGTTTTGCCGTGGTGGATTTCATAACCCGAGACAGAAACGCCGCTGAGTGAAGACCACGCCCCACGCAGTTGGCCCCATTGAAAACGGGTGCGGGTGACCGTTTTCACCGGCTCAAAATGGGTGACCAAGGGCAACAGGCCCAAACCCGGCGCACTCCCGTCGATGCCATGCACATCGCCCAAAGCTTGCCCCAACATTTGCAAGCCACCACAAATGCCCAACACCGCCCCACCCTGCGCGGCATGCTGCGCGACCGCTTGGTCCAGGCCCTGCTGTCGCAGCCAAGCCAAATCGGCGCTGGTGTGTTTGCTGCCCGGCAAGATCACCCAATCGTGGGCTTTCAAGCCGGCTAAATCTGCAGGGCTGCGGGCCCACAGCAAACGCACACTGGGGATGTTTTTCAGCGGCTGAAACTCATCCAGATTGCTGATGCGCGGATAGGCCAAGACGGCGATCGTCTGACCAATGGGCCCTGCGGCGGTGCTGCGGTCGTCAAACACGCCGTCTTCTTCGGGCAAACCATGCTGCCACCACATGGGCAAAGTGGCCACAGTAGGCACCCCTGTCAGGCCTTGCAACAACTCTGGCGCAGGCGCCAAAAGGCGCGCATCGCCACGAAACTTGTTGAGCACAAAGCCCTGGATGCGGCGTTGATCGGCTTCTGGCAACAAAGCCCAAGTGCCATACAGATGCGCAAAGGCACCGCCTTTGTCGATGTCGGTCACCAAAAGACATTGGGCGTGGGCATGGCGCGCCACCCGCAAATTCACAATGTCACTCTCCATCAAATTGATTTCAGCAGGCGATCCAGCCCCTTCGATGACGACCACATCATGCTCGGCGATCAATTCATCCAAGGCCCGCGCAATGTGCGGCCACACTTTTTCACTGCGGTCCCGCCAAGGCAAATCGCTGAGCTCCCGGTTCACTTGCCCCAACAAAACCACCTGACTGCGGGTGTCTGCTTCGGGCTTGAGCAACAAAGGATTCATGCGCACATCAGGCTCGGCCTTGGCGGCCAAGGCTTGAAAGTATTGCGCGCTGCCGATCTCGCCCAAGCCTTTGGCCGAGGCCACCACCCGCGCGTTGTTGCTCATGTTCTGCGCTTTGAAGGGGGCTACTTTCAAGCCCTGTCTGGCGTAATGCCGACACAAAGCGGTGGTCAACCAGCTTTTCCCAGCGCCGCTGGCGGTGCCGAGCACCATCACACATTGCGCCGTCATGGGGTGGTCCTTGGCCGGACTAAGCCATCATTTGCTGACATTGGTTGCTCACAATTGGGGCACGGTCACCCACTGCCCATGAACTTCATGGATGCCAATGCGGTGATCAAACACAGCTTCAATCGCCCGATGGGTAGAGGCCTCCGCGCTTGCACCTTGGTGCACCACATGCCCCGCTTGCATGACCACCACCTCATCGGCATGCAGGGCCATGCCCACTTCGTGCAACACACTGATCACGGTGGTGTGCTGCTCTGTCAGACAGCGCACTTGCTCGAGCCAATCGACCTGATGTGGTGGGTCTAAATTGGCGATGGGCTCGTCCATCAGCACGACCGGCGCTTGCACCGCCAAGGCACGCGCCAACAACACGCGCTGCCGCTCGCCACCCGAAAGTTGCCCAATGACGCGCGCTCGCCAATCCCACGCTTGTGTGGCTTGCAAAGCCGTTTCGACCACGGCATGGTCTTGGGCCGAAGGCGACGCCAACCAATCTTGATGCGGCAAGCGGCCTAACATGACGACATCCCAAACCCGCAAATCGTCTGCGGTGACTTCGTTTTGCCCCAACCACGACAACTGTTGCGCACGCTGTTGGCGTGCCAAAGACAGCAAGGGTTGGCCAAACAAATGCACGCTGCCCTGCATCGGCAACAAGCCCGCCATGGCTTTGAGCAAGGTCGACTTGCCCGCCCCATTGGGCCCGACGATGCTGGTCCAATGCCCCGCCTTGAACGACAGAGAAATGCCATGCAAGACCGGTTGCTCAGCCAAAGAAACCGACACGTTTTCTAAACGCAAAGCATCTGAATGGGCGCTTGCGTGTGCGTGTGTGTCTGCTTTTTTTGGGTGGTCAGTCGGGGCCGTCATCGAGAAGTCCTCATGTTGTCACCCCGGTACATCAGCCACAACAAATAGCCACCGCCCAAAACTGCAGTCAGCACGCCCACCGGCAACTCTTGCGGTGCCAGCACCAGACGCGCCAACAAGTCGGCGAACAGCAACAACACGCCCCCCATCAAGGCGGACAAAAGTCCCATCGCATGGTATGAGGTCTTCACCAGCGATCGGACCAAATGCGGCGCGGCCAGCCCCACAAAAGCGACCAAGCCCGTTTGCGCCACAGCGGCCCCGGTGGCCAGGGCCAACACCCCCACCAGCACAACGCGCACCGGCAAGAGCGGCATGCCCAAGCTCAGCGCCGTCGCCTCACCCAAACTCAAGGCGTCGAGCACCCGGCTCAAGCCGAATGCAATGGCCATGCAAAGCCCCAGCAAGCCCAACATCAACAGCGCGGCACTCCACCCGACAAAGCTGGTCGAGCCCAATAAAAAACCTTGCATGCCTAGCAACACATCGGGACGCGTGAGCGTGATCAACGAAGCCAAGGCCCCCAAGACCACGCCCACAATCACACCCGCCAACAACAAGCGCAGCGTGTGCTGCACGCCACGTGCCAACAGCAAAGTGAGCAGCACCGCCAAGACAGCCCCTAAAAATGCGGCGCCGGTGAGCCCCAAGCGCACCAAAAATTCTGTTGCAAAAGGATTCGCGCCAAACACAGTCAAGGCCAAAGCCACGCCCAAGGACGCGCCCGAGGCACTGCCCAACAAATAAGGGTCGGCCAAGGGGTTGCGAAACAAGCCCTGCGCCAATGCTCCGGCCAAACCCAACAATGCCCCTGCGGCCCAGGCGCCCAAGCTGCGGGGCAGGCGAATGTCCCACACGATTTGCCACGCCGTGTCGTCACTCAATGCGGCCCGCCAACTCTCCCAGCCGGTGCTGCCCACGGCGCTGCCCAGACCGATGCCGCCCACCATCAACACAAGCAAGCTGACCGCCAGCCAACTGGGCGAGAGAGTGGAGTCAAGACCTTGAGGGCGCGTCATGGCCGTCCTTTTTCAGACAAACACTGCGCCATCACGCGAGCGGCTTCGGCCATGCGGGGTCCAGCCCTTACCAACACATCGGATTCTTCCGACTTGAATTGACACACCTTTTGGTCGCGCATGGCCCGCATGTTTTGCCAGCCTGGTCGAAGACGCATGTCGGCAAAATGGCTGTCACCGACCATGATGATGTCGGGCTGCGCACGGACGACAAATTCAGGGTTGATTTTTGGAAAGGGCCCGAGCGATGCGGGCAAGATGTTGCGCGCCCCTAAGCGCTGCAAAGTTTCCCCAATGAACGACGACTCGCTGGCGCCATAGGGCGCCCGACTGACTTCAAAATAAACACGCTGGCCCTTGGCGGCGTCTGGTATGGACTGGGCCGCCGCTTGCACAGCGGCATCGATGTGGCGCCAAACTTGGTCACTTTGCACCCTGGGTACGTCCAGCGCCTGCGCCACCAGACGCATGACACGTTGCACATCGGCATGGGTGCGGGGCTCTAACACCAGCACGGTCAGGCCCAAAGCGGTCAAGCGGTCTGCGCCACGCGCGGTGGACGACATCAAAACCAAATCGGGCTTGGCGGCGACCACGCTTTCGATGTTGGGATCCAGACCGCCACCCATGCGCGGCACCTTGGCGATGCTGTCTGGCCAATTGGAATAGCGGTCCACCCCGACCAATTTATGGCACTGGCCCAAGGCACAGACCGTCTCGGTGAGCGATGGCAGCAGGCTGACGATGCGTTGCGGGGTTTTGGCCACGGTCACATCCACCTGACGGTCATCGCGCAAGACCACGGCCTGCGCTGCACCAACCCCTAAGCCCGTCGCAAAAGCGAGCAAAAGAAAAACGCAAAGCCGCTCAAGCACAGGTCGCCTCCCACTGCTTGAAAATCTCGTGCAACTGCGTCACACCATCGGTCAAGGCCGCTGGACCGGGCTGCAAAATATCGGCCGATTTGATTTCAAAAATGTGTTGGTTCCGCACAGCAGGCACGTCTTGCCAGCCCGCACGGGCCGCCGCTTTTTCAGAGCGAAATTTTTTCCCGCACAACGACCCAATGATGATGTCGGGTGCGCGCTCGACAATCGTCTGACCGTTCGCAATGATGCGGTCTTTGCCCATCGGCATGGCCGCCAACTCGGGAAAACAGTCATCCCCGCCGGCGATGCCCATCAGCTCTGAAACCCAACGAATGGCGCTGATGTGGGGCTCGTCCCACTCCTCAAAATACACCTTGGGTCGCCGTTTGAACTGCGCCGCTGTTTGCGCGATGGCGTTGAGTTGTGCGCGCATTTCTGCCAGTCGGGCCAGGCCCTGCTCGGCTTGCCCCACCATGGCCGCCACTTGGTAAAGCATCGAAAAAATCTCGTCCACACTGCGCTGGTTGAACACCGTGACCTGCACCCCCGCACGAATCAACAAGGCCGCAATATCGGCTTGCAGATCTGAAAAACCAAATACGCAGTCGGGCTGCAGCGCCAAGATTTTGTCGATCTTGGCACTCAAAAAAGCACTGACTTTGGGCTTTTCTTCACGCGCGCGCCGGGGCCGCACGGTGTAACCTGAAATCCCCACAATGCGCGCCTCTTCCCCCAGCATGTACAGCCATTCCGTCGTTTCCTCGGTGAGGCAGACGATGCGTTGGGGAAAAAGGTCACGCATCTGTATCACTTGGGTTGGTATTGCAAGGAAACAAAGATACCGCGCGGGGGAGTGTTATAGCCATAAGCCAGTTGATACGTTTCATTGAATGCATTTTCAATTTTGACTCGCGCTGTCCAATCGGGTGTCCATTTTTTACTGGCCATCAAATGCACCAAGGTGTAAGCCTCCAATCGATTGCTACTGTCCACACGATTCCCCGAAGCCAGCAATTGGGCACCCCAGTCAATGCCCATCATTTGCTTACTCAAGTCCATTGAACCGTAGTCCCTTGCGCGTCTTGCCAATCGCGCTTGTGTTTTTGCGTTGATGGGATTTTGATGCACTGAAGCCAATTTGTAAGTCCAGCCATGCAGGACACCCGAAAAGGCCGCTTCGATTCCGCGGTTTTCTACCAAGCCAATATTTTCATAGTTTGGCGACCCCGATTTATAAGCAATCGCATTGCTGGTTTCACTTTGAAAATGCACCAAGCGCAAGGCGCCTATGGGAGTTGCATAGTTCAGCCCTAACTCATAACCCTTGTGCTCCTCAGGTTTCAAATTGGGATTGCCGGTGGTGTATTGCGTGTTGAACAATTCACCCGTATTGGGCACCCGGAAGGAAGTTGAAAACAAGGCGGTCAACTTCAATGCCTCGGTCACTTGATAGCCCGAAGCTATCAACCAAGTTGTGGCCGATTTGCTCACGTTGGATGGGGTCGATTGGACTTCCACGCGGTCATGGCGCAAATTGGCTTGGTAGTCCAGTGCCTCTGTTCTGCCTGTGAAGCCTGCGAAATATGCCGTCGATTTGCGGTTGTAACTGGCGCCTGATGTGTAATCGGCGTCCCCCATGTCCAAGCCAAAAGTCGCAGCCTGCAAGCCCAGGCGATAGACGTTGCTCCACTGCAAGCTTTTTTGCTTGCCCTGCGTCACGCTGCCGCTAGGGGCCCCATTATTAAATTCATTCGCTTCGTAATGAGATTGCGCAAAGGCCAGGCGTGAAGCCCAATGGGAATTGAGGCTCAGTTTGCCAAAAACCATTACATTGGATGTCTCTGTTTTGTTGTGGTGTGTGTCGGTGCTGGCACCGTACGCGTCGTCATACTGCAACCGACCATCAATGCGATTAGCATGGAAACCCATCGTTAACTTTTGGTCAATTTTTCTTTCGGCCTGAATGAAAACAGAAGACCTTTTCAATCCATCGCGATCGGGGTTGGCGCCGGTTTGCTGGAGGTGATTAACGGCCGAAAAGCCATCAGTCTCAAATCTTTGAGCCGAAATGCCCCAGCGCACATCTTCTGATTTGACGCTGTAGCCCGCTGACAAATCTGTGGTGTTCCGTGCGCCGTACGACACATAGCCTGAAGCGCCACCACCTCCGCCACTTTGTCCAATTCGCGTGAAGATATTGATCACGCCTCCAGTGGCAGCTTCGCCATAAACTGCGCCGGCATTGCCGCGCAAAATCTCAACTTTTTCAATTTGATGCGGTGGAATATCGATCAGCTTCAAAGTACCCGAGTGGTCGGTTTGCACACGGACACCATCGACAAACACCGCCACACTTTTGCTTTCTTGCCCCCGCATGAACAAAGAAGACACAGCGCCGGGACCACCATTGCGGCCAATTTCTACACCCGCTTGACCTTGCAAGAGATCGACCAAGGTGGGCGCTTGCGAACGCTCAATTTCTTCCCGCGTTATGACACTTGCGGACGGAAGGACGTCTGACAAATTCTGCTCCATTCGAGAAGCTGAAATCACAATGGGGTTGAGTTCCAACCCTTGTGCCTGAGCCACGGCAAGCCCAGAAAGGGACAAAACAGAAAGCGCCGATCCACAAGCGCGCGCACCAAACCTGACAGATTTTTTCATGGAGAAACCAACAACAAAGCGCCCTCACCGCCTTCCCCGACAGTGCATGGGCTTTACAACCGGTCTTGCGACAGGTCACCTTGTTGGCCGGTATCCGGGCTGACAGATGCGACCTTCATCACCTTCCCGGCGGCCTGTTTCAGAGCCACCAGTGGTTTGAGATGAAAGCGGGGTTTTTCGCTTGCGCAAAAACCCGTCTGCTTACCGTTGCGGGGGCAGCGCAGGTTCGGGGGGCCGTGGTGGCTTTTCCCTCCTGCTTCCCGTTGAACTGCGAGCCGTGAACCAGCCGCGCGAGCACCAACGCCCCTATTTTAGGCTGTAAGCTTTCAAAGAGCCTACAAAGCGGGCCTAGCCTCTACAATGTGTGACCACTTTTCCTTTGTCCGACATGGCCCATTCCGACACCATTGATCAAATTGCCGAGCGTGTAGATCATTTGTTGCTGCGCCACGAAGAGCTGCAACGCACCAATGCCTTGCTGGTCCAGCAAGTGCAGGGGTTGACGCTCGAGCGCGACCAGCTTAAATCCCGTCTGGCCGCAGCCAGAGCCAGGGTGGACGCCTTGATTGAGCGCCTGCCCGCATCTGCCCCAGCATCTCCAGAGGCTTCCGCATGAGCAGCAAACAATTGGACGTCCAAATCATGGGCCAGAGCTACATTTTGGGTTGCCCCGAAGGTGGCGAGGAGCGCCTCTTGGCCGCGGTCAGCAAAGTCGATGAAGCCATGTGCAAAATTCGCGACGCCGGCAAGATCAAAGCACGTGACCGCATTGCCGTCTTGGCGGCATTGAACTTGGCTTTCGAAGCACCTGCTGCAACCGCAACCCCTGCCACGCCGGTGGCGGCTGGGTCGGATGCAAGCGCCGAATTGCCGGCCGATTCACAGCAGCGCTTGAGCCAATTGCTCAAGCGTCTGGACCAAGTTTTGGAACAAGACGGCCAGCTGATTTGAGGCTTTTTGAGCAGTGTCCACCCCCTGCACTGCGGATTAATTAAGTCCTACAATGGCGGCGTCTGCGGTGCATGCCGGGCTTTATATTTCCTTGAACCAATGCTCTTAGAGCCCGGGCTTGGTACATCGGCTGGTGAGCGTGATCGTCTCGCGTCAGATGAACCCAACGCCAGTCTGCCCTCGCCCACCTGAACCCCGGTTCAGGATGCCGGTCCGGTGGCACTCGCAGACACCTTCTCATTCACCCGTCCCCCTTCCCCTCATGATCATTGAACCTTTGTTGTTGGCCGAGTTGGCTGTTTTGGGCCTGTGCACTGGTTTTTTGGCCGGCCTGCTGGGCATTGGGGGCGGCATGATCATGGTGCCCTTTTTGACTTACCTGCTCGGGGCTCGGGGGGTCGGTCCTGATTTGGCCGTCAAGATGGCAATTGCCACCTCCATGGCCACCATCATCTTCACCTCGATCTCCAGTGTCAGGGCACACCACAAGAAAAAAGCCGTTCGCTGGGACTTGGTGAAAGGTTTGGCACCGGGCATTGTGATGGGCAGTTTGTTTGGCAGCATGGCCATTTTTGCTTTTGCCAAAGGCACTTATTTGGCCTTGTTCTTCGCGCTGTTTGTCGGTTTTTCCGCAACGCAAATGTTTTTAGACAAAAAGCCAGCGCCGACTCGGCAAGTTCCCGGCTTCACCGGCTTGCTGGGAGCCGGCGGACTGATTGGCTTGTTGTCGGGCTTGGTCGGTGCGGGTGGCGGCTTTATCAGCGTGCCCTTCATGACTTGGTGCAACGTGGCCATTCACAATGCCGTGGCGACCAGTGCCGCCTTGGGTTTTCCCATCGCGCTGGCCAACGTGGCGGGCTATGTGGCGAGTGGGCAAGGCGTTGAAAACCTGCCCGCCTACAGCTTTGGCTACCTTTGGTTGCCCGCATTGGCCGTGATCGCCACTTGCAGTGTGCTGATGGCCCCGTTGGGTGCCGCAACGGCCCACAAACTGCCGGTGAAACAACTCAAACGCGTCTTTGCCAGCGTGCTTTATTTGCTGGCCGCCTATATGTTGTACAAAGGCATAACGGGTTAAGCGGCGGGTGTCACACACCACGGGGCTTGGTCATGCACCAAGCCCATCCACAAGGCCCACACCGACACCGCTGCCAAGGCAAAGCCTGCGAGGCGCATGCCCCAAGAACCATCTCCTAAAGTTTGCAGGCGCAAGAACAACCAAGGCCCTGCCCACAAACTGATGCTGCTGCCCAAGGCAAACAAGGCCATGGTCATGGCCCCATCCCAAGGGCGACTGGTCAAGGCGGCCACCATCAATGCCGAATAAAGCAAACCACAAGGCATCAGGGCCCAGAGCCCTCCGACCACCCAAGGCGCAGCGCGTCCCCAGCGTGCGTTGAATGTCCGAATGCGGGCCCACAAACCGCGGGCCGCGCTGTCCAGCCAAACCGGTTGACGGGCTTGAAACAAAAGCAACAAGCCCAAAGCCAGCGCCGCAAGGTGCAGCAGCGTCCAAGCCGGTCGCAACGCTGCAGACTGTGTGGTCAACCAGCCCAAGCCCTGAACGCTGGCCGCCGCCACTGCGCCCAACAAGGCGTAGCCAACAAGACGGCCAAACTGAAAGGCGAGCAAAGCCTGGGCACGCCGCTCTCCTGCGGCTTGGCCCAATCCGGCGCAAGCGGCACCACACATCGCGATGCAATGTGGCCCGCCCAAAATGCCCATCATCAAGGCCGTGATGGCCAAAGAACTTTGCATGGTGTGTTGCTTGAATTGTCGCCAGCCCCTGGGTCGGAGATACCCCTTTTAGAGACACTTCACGGTCAAGGGACAAAAGCCAAATCAGATGATTTTAGAAAAACGACTGCGGTTGCGATCGGTTTGCAGATAACGATCGAACACCATCGCCACACCGCGGACAAAAAACCAGCCCAACGCCGTGACGTGGATGCCCGCATCGGTGAGCTGCACCAGGCCTTTTGCCTGCATCTCCTTGAGCTGCGACAACTCTTGCGCAAAGAGGCTTTTGAAGTCGATCAACCAAGAGGTGTTGATGGTTTCAAACTCCAAATGCCCTTGACACATCAACGCCATGATGACGGTGCGACGGATCAAGTCGTCTCGGCTCAAATTGAGCCCCCGCACCACTGGGAAATGGCCCCGGTCAAGCCAGTCGCAATATTCCTCCATGGTCTTGGCGTTTTGGCTGTAGGTCGAGCCAATACGTCCTATTGAAGACACGCCCAATGCAATCAAATCGCAGTCGGCCTGGGTGCTGTAGCCCTGAAAATTGCGGTGCAAGCGGCCTTGTCTTTTGGCAATGGCCAAGGCGTCGTCTGGCAAAGCGAAATGGTCCATGCCAATGTAGACATAACCGGCCTGCGTGAGTGCCTCCAGTGATCGCGACAACATGGCCACCTTGTCGGTGCCCGCGGGCAAATCTTCGGCATGAATGCGTCGTTGCGGTTTGAAGCGCGCCGGCAGATGGGCGTAGGCGTAAAGGGCAATTCGGTCGGGGCGCAGTTGGTTCACCTGTGCCAAGGTGCGATCAAAGGATTCGGGGGTTTGCAGTGGCAAGCCATATATCAAGTCCACATTGACCGATTCAAAACCCAAACGCCTTGCCGACGTGACCAGCTGAAAGACTTGTTCAGCCGGTTGCACACGGTGCACCGCTTTTTGAACGGCGGGGTCAAAGTCTTGAACGCCAAAGCTCAATCGGTTGAACCCCAACTCGGCCAGCACCGCCAACCGTTTTTCATCCACCGTGCGCGGGTCGACTTCGACAGAATATTCGCCACCAGGGACAAATTCGAAGTGCTCTCGCAACATCGACATCAATTGGCGCAACTCATCATCGCTCATGAAGGTGGGCGTCCCGCCGCCAAGGTGCAATTGACTGACCGCTTGACCTCGCCCTAAATGGCGTGTGTGCAGCGCCACTTCCATGCCGAGATAACGCAGGTATTCTTGGGCACGTTCTTTGTGTTTGGTGATGATTTTGTTACACGCACAGTAGTAACAAAGGGACTCGCAAAACGGGATGTGCACATAGACAGAAAGGGGCAACTGCTTGCCCACACCGGCAGCTTGGCGCTGAGCCAGTGCATCCACATAATCCTGCTCGCCAAAGGCTTCGACAAAACGGTCCGCAGTCGGGTAAGAGGTGTATCGGGGTCCAGGCACATCGAAACGTGTCAGCAAATCTGGAGTGATGACGGCCATTGAACAGTCCCTTGATTCAATTGTGTTCAGATCAACGGCATAAATGTGCCCGCCAGACATTTTTTGGGCATTGACTCAGGTCAAATAATTGAAGGGTTTCTCAGGTTTTAATCATCCGAATTTGCATTCACCCGTTGAAGGCGCTATTTAGGTTTATGCTTCTGTCTTGATCTAAGGCAAAGCCCTCGCTTCACCATGAGACCAACACCATGAACCCCCAAGCCATCAAAGTCGCATGCTCTAACTGCAATCTGCGGGAGTTGTGCATGCCTATGGGACTGTCCAACCAAGATTTGACCCGTCTCGACGATTTGGTCGCTGTGCGCCGCAAGGTCAAGCGCGGCGACACTTTGTTCACCAATGGCGAAAAATTCACCTCGCTTTACGCCATTCGTACCGGGTTTTTCAAAACCTGTTTGGCCACCGAAGACGGGCGGGACCAAGTCACGGGCTTCCAAATGGCGGGTGAAATCATTGGGCTGGATGGCATTGTGAATGACCAGCACACCTGCGATGCGGTGGCCTTGGAAGATGCCGAAGTGTGCGTCATGCCCTTTGACCGCATCGAAGAAATTTCGCGTGAAGTCACCGCGCTGCAAAACCACGTGCACAAAATCATGAGCCGTGAAATCGTGCGCGAACACGGTGTCATGTTGCTCTTGGGCAGCATGCGCGCCGAGGAGCGATTGGCGGCTTTCTTGTTGAACCTGGTGCAGCGCTTGCATGCCCGTGGGTTTTCGCAGTCCGAGTTGGTCTTGCGCATGACTCGGGAAGAAATCGGCAGCTACCTGGGCTTGAAACTTGAAACCGTGAGCCGTACTTTTTCAAAGTTTGTGGAAGACGGCATTGTTGAAGTCAAGCAACGCCATGTGCGCATTTTGGACACCGAAGCCCTGCAGCGTTTGGTCAACAACAACCAATGCCACTGAGCGGGCTATAAAGCTGCGCCGTCTTCAGCAGCATCCGTCTTGCCGAGCGCACTCGGCGGGTCGCTGATCTGGCGACACTGGGCATCGATTGACCTCAAAAGGCGACATGGACAACAAGGTGGTCAAGCCGCTCGAAACCATCGTCAACGCCCAAAAAGCAAAAAACGCCAAGG
The DNA here is from genome assembly GCA_027488255.1 of Comamonadaceae bacterium. Lineage (GTDB taxonomy): Bacteria > Pseudomonadota > Gammaproteobacteria > Burkholderiales > Burkholderiaceae_C > Limnohabitans_A. Next base: position 361,650 of record JAIYBZ010000035.1, read on the forward strand.
TGTAAACGCCTTGCCTTGAGAGTGCCAAGGGGTGCCCAAACCAATGCAGATCGTGTGGGTCGACCAGACCAAACACCATGATTTCTAGCAAGCCTGCGACCAGAAAAGCAGGCCATGCGATCCACATCAGTCTTTTCGCCAACATAGCGGTCTCCAGTTGCCCGTTCAGGGCTTGTTTTCTGCGGCAGGCACCGGCAAGGCACCTGTGGTCGCATGGTTGCGTGCCTGCACTGCCGGGGCCAAGGTGGTCAGGGTGTCAGGCTGGTCCGCACGCACCTCGGCGGTCGACTTGATGAGCACGGGGTCTTGGCCACTCGCAGCCACGTAAAAGGTCAAGAACGAGGCCACGATCACCACCAAGGGCCCGGCAATCACCAGCCAAAGGTAGCCAAATGTCCACCATGGTCGGTGGCTAGAAGAAGGGTTAGACATGCTGAACCTTTTTAAAAAATCAACGTGGCACCAAGAAAACCGACTTCTCTTGCAACTCAGATTGCACCAGCCCACTCTCTTGAAGCGACTGGATGTTGAACACAATCGGGTGAGAGCCAGCAGCTGCGGCATCGTAAGGCAATTGCAGCCTGACTGAAACCCACAATGACTCGGTGGACGCCACCTGCACATCGCTTTCAGTGACCAAAGCCAAGTCAGGCAAACCCGAGGCCGACAAACGGAAATGCAAGGGCGTTTCGGCGGCGTTCATGATCTGCAAACGGTAAACGTTTTCAATTTTTCCGCCGGAAACGATGCGGGCCAGCGCAGCACGGTCGCGCACCACATCAACCTTGAAAGGCTTACGCAGAGCCAAACTGGTGAGCAAGGCCGTCACCACCACGAGCAAAATACCCATGTATATCAGCACACGCGGGCGAAACACATGACGCAGTGTTTGTGCTTGCGTCCAACCATTTTGAAGAGCGTGTTCGGTAGAGTATTTCACCAAGCCGCGGGGATAGCCCACTTTGTCCATCACCGTGTCACACACGTCGGCGCAAGCACCACAGCCAATGCACTCGTATTGCAGTCCTTTTCGAATGTCGATGCCCGTGGGGCAAACTTGCACACACAGCGTGCAGTCGACACAAGCGCCCAATCCCAGTTGACTGGCATCGGCTTTTTTGGAGCGTGCGCCACGCGGTTCTCCGCGCGCAGCATCGTAGGTCACGATCAGCGTGTCTTTGTCGAACATGGCGCTTTGAAAGCGCGCATAGGGACACATGTATTTGCAAACCTGTTCGCGCATGAACCCGGCGTTGCCGTAAGTGGCGAAGGCATAAAAGAACACCCAAAAGACTTCCCAAGAGCCCATTTGGCCCATGAAGAAGGCCATACCCAAATCTTTGATGGGGGTGAAATAGCCGACAAAAGTAAAGCCCGTCCACATGGCAATGGCCAGCCAAAACAGGTGTTTATAGACTTTCTTGACAAGTTTTTCGAGCGACATTTTTTCGCCATCCAGACGCATACGCGCGCTGCGATCGCCTTCAATCTTGCGCTCCACCCACATGAATATTTCGCTGTACACCGTTTGGGGGCAGGCATAGCCACACCACAAACGCCCCGCAATGGCGGTGAACAAAAACAAAGAAAAAGCCGAGATGACCAAGATCGCGGTCAGATAAATAAAGTCTTGCGGATACAAAACCAAGCCAAAAATATAAAACCGTCGCGCGCCCAAATCAAAAAGGACGGCCTGGCGCTGGCCCCACTCTAACCACGGCAGCCCATAAAAAACCAGCTGCGTCAACACCACCATGATCCAGCGCCACTTGGCAAAAATGCCTTGCACCGTACGGGGATAGATTTTTTTGGTCGCTTCATAAAGCGACACCATCTGCACATCCTCTTCAGAAGATGCAGCGTCACTCACGGGCACGATGGGCACCACTTTGCGAGATGGGGTTTCTGGGGAATTCAAACCTTGACCTTAAAAAAAGACAGGACACCTGCAGCAGGTGTCCTGAACTCAGAGGGAATGCAAAGGCACGACCTTATTTACTGGCGGCAACCGTCCGGTTGGACAAGCCCCAGACATACGATGCCAGCACATGAATCTGGCCTTCGGTCAGCTTGTTGGCTTGGGCTGGCATGGCGTTGACCTTGCCGTTGGTCACAATGTTCACGATGGCGTTTTCGCCCCAGCCATGCAACCAAATATCGTCGGTCAAGTTGGGCGCACCCACGGCGTGGTTGCCCTTGCCATCCATGCCGTGGCAAGCGGCGCAGGCACCAAACTTGGATTTACCCAATGAGGCCCGCAAAGAATCGTGTGGGCTGCCCGACAGGCTGAGCACATAGTGCGCCACGTTGCGCACATCTTCTGGCGTGCCAACCGCCGCAGCCATGGGGGGCATATTGCCGTTGCGGCCTTGCGTCAATGTGGCCTTGATGAGGTCGGGCGTACCACCGTACAACCAATCGGCATCGGTCAAATTAGGAAAGCCTTTGCTGCCGCGTGCATCTGAGCCGTGGCACTGCGCACAGTTGTTCATGAACAAGCGGTCGCCAATGGCCTGGGCCTGCGGGTCTTTGGCCACTTCTTCGGGGGGCATGCCACTGAACTTGGTGTACAAAGGCGCCACTTCGGCGTTGGCCTTGGCCACTTCGGCATCGTATTGACCGGCCGAGGTCCAAGCAAATTGACCCGCCGAACTGCCCGCACCCGGATACATGGCCAAGTAAATCAGCGCAAAAATAATGGTGATGATGAACAGGCCCACCCACCATCGTGGCAGAGGGTTGTTCATTTCACGCAAATCACCGTCCCAAACATGGCCGGTGGTGTTGTCGTTGGCCGTCATGGCCTTGGCTTTGCCGCTGAACCAGAGAAGGATCAAGCAGGCAATGATGCTGACCAGCGTGATGCCGGCCACATACAAGTGCCAGAAGTTGCTGATGAAGTCACTCATTGGGGTTCCTTTGTTTTTTTGGGGCTGAGGACAATTCAGTCGTCCTGACGAAACGGCAACTGCGCCGCCTCGTCAAAATGGGCCTGGTTCCGGCGAGACATGGCCCACCACACGATGCCCATAAAGATGGCAAAGGTGAGCACGGTCACAACAGAGCGAAGAAGGTTGATGTCCATAACGGGCTCCGTTTATTTGCGGTGAATGCCCATGCCTTGCAGGTAGGCGATCACGGCATCCATTTCAGATTTGCCCTTGACGTCTTCTGCGGCCTTGGCGATTTCCTCGTCGCTGTAAGGCGCGCCCAGCGTGCGCAAACCCTTCATGTGCGCAGGCAAACTGGCACCGTCGACAGGATTCTTTTCCAACCATGAATAGGCCGGCATGTTGGACTCGGGCACCACATCGCGGGGGTTGTTCAGGTGAATGCGGTGCCACTCATCGCTGTAGCGTCCTCCCACGCGGGCCAAGTCCGGCCCGGTGCGTTTAGAGCCCCACTGGAAGGGGTGGTCGTAAACAAACTCACCGGCCACCGAGTAAGAACCGTAGCGCAGGGTTTCTGCACGGAAAGGACGGATCATTTGCGAGTGGCAGTTGTAGCAGCCCTCGCGCACATACACGTCACGGCCCGCCACTTGCAGCGCGGTGTAGGGCTTCAGACCCTCGATGGGCTGGGTGGTGGATTTTTGGAAGAACAAAGGCACGATCTCGACCATGCCGCCAAACAGCAACACGATCAGGATCAGCACGATCATCAAAAAGTTGCTGGTCTCGATTTTTTCGTGGGAGAGACCGCCCGATTTTTGGTTTTGAGCCATTTTCTATTTCTCCTCAGGCGTGGGCCGTCAAGCTGGGAATCTGCACTTCAACCGAACGGCCTTGGGTCGCGGTTTTGAAGACGTTCCACAACATCACACACATGCCGCCCAGGTACAACAAGCCGCCCAGCAAACGCAACACATAAAACGGGTAGGTGGCTTTCACAGACTCGACAAAGGTGTAAGTCAAAGTGCCGTCGGCGTTGACCGCGCGCCACATCAGGCCCTGCATCACACCGGCGATCCACATCGCAGCGATGTAAATCACGATGCCAATGGTGGCGGTCCAAAAGTGCAGTTCAATCGCCTTGACGCTGTACATTTTTTTCTGACCAAACAGGCGAGGAATCAGGTAGTACATCGAGCCCATGGTCACCAAACCCACCCAGCCCAAAGCGCCTGAGTGCACGTGGCCCACGGTCCAGTCGGTGTAGTGCGACAAAGCGTTCACGGTTTTGATGGACATCATCGGACCTTCGAAGGTCGACATGCCATAGAACGACAAGGACACGATCAAGAAGCGCAAGATCGGGTCATCGCGCAGCTTGTGCCATGCGCCCGACAAAGTCATGATGCCGTTGATCATGCCGCCCCAGCTGGGTGCCAACAAAATCAACGAAAAAACCATGCCAATCGACTGGGTCCAGTCGGGCAAAGCGGTGTAGTGCAGGTGGTGTGGGCCCGCCCACATGTAGGTGAAGATCAAGGCCCAGAAGTGCACGATCGACAGGCGATACGAGTACACGGGGCGTTCCGCTTGCTTGGGAATGAAGTAATACATCATGCCCAAGAAGCCAGCGGTCAAAAAGAAACCCACCGCGTTGTGGCCGTACCACCATTGCACCATGGCGTCTTGCACACCGGCATAAGCCGAATACGACTTCATCATGCCCACAGGCAAAGCCGCGCTGTTGACCAAGTGCAACAAGGCCACCGCAATGATGAAGGCGCCAAAGAACCAGTTGGCCACGTAGATGTGACGCACCTTGCGGGTGCCGACGGTACCAAAAAACACCACCGCAAAAGCCACCCAAACCAAGGTGATCAAGATGTCAATCGGCCACTCGAGTTCGGCGTATTCTTTGCCGCTGGTGTAACCCAATGGCAAAGAAATGGCCGCGGCCAAAATGACCACTTGCCAGCCCCAAAAAGTGAATGCAGCCAACTTGTCGCTGAACAAACGGACGTTACATGTGCGCTGCACCACGTAGTAGGCCGAAGCAAACAAGCCGCAACCACCAAACGCAAAAATCACCGCGTTGGTGTGCAGTGGACGCAAACGACCATAGCTGAGCCAAGAAATACCCAAGTTCAACTCGGGCCATGCCAGTTGGGCTGCAATGATCACGCCAACCAGCATGCCCACCACACCCCACACCACCGTCATGATGGCGAATTGCCGTACAACGGTGTCGTTGTAGGAAGTCGCCTGCACATTGGCAAATTTCATTTTCACCTCTTCTTTTTAATGACTGTCGTGAGTTTGACCTTGGAGAGAACTTTTCCACTTGATCAAAATCAATCGTTTTTCAAAATCCGCTCACCTTCTGCTTCGATATCTTCAAATTGACCCCGGTGAATGGCCCACCACAGCCCGCCCAAGATGCAAAAGACCAAAGCCACCGACAAGGGAATGAGCAGAAAAAGAATGTCCATGGTGGTGACCCTTCAAATCAGTTTTAATTCGAATTCAGGAGCGGCAGATGGTGTAGGCGCAGGGGGCTTTGCCAATCGCAAGGCGTTCAGCACCACCAACAACGAGCTCAAGGCCATACCCAGGCCCGCCGCCCATGCGGGCAACCAGCCCATCAAGGCCAGAGGAATGCAGGCGGCGTTGTAAACAGCCGCCCACAACAGGTTTTGCTTCACGATCCGCACGGTTTGGCGGCTGTGCATCACCGTGCTGACCACCGTCTCTAACTGGCCAGACATCAACACAAAATCTGCTTTGGACTGGGCCAACGGCACCGCCTGACCCAAAGCAAAAGACACATCGGCACCTGCCAATACAGGCCCATCGTTGAGCCCGTCACCGACCATGGCCACCCGATGCCCTTGCGCTTGCCAAGCCATGAGTGCCTGCAATTTGTCTTGCGGCTGGCAAGCACTGCGGGCATCGTCAATGCCCACTTGCTGCGCCACTTGGTTCACTGCATTGGACCCATCGCCCGACAAAATCTTGACGCTCAGGCCCTGGCTTTTCAGGGCGGCAACAACCGCACGGGCCTCGGGCCTGACCTCTTCGGCCAGCTCAAATGTGGCGATCCAACCGTCTGCATCCGCCAAACTGACTTGCAGGTTTTGACCGCCAAATGCAGGCGCTGCGCAGAATGAAGCCGAACCCAATCGCAAAAGCATGGACGAAGAAGGAGACGAAGACAAAGGCCCGGGCGAAAACAAACCGGCTTGGCCTGCATGCTCCAAGACCCCCTGAATGCCCTGCCCGGATTGCTCCAAAACGTCTTGCGCCACCATGGCCTCTAGCGCCATCTGTTGCTCGGCGGTTTTGGCTTGGCTTCGCGCCTCTGCCCACAAAGTCCGCGAGACCGGATGCAAAGAATGTCTGGCCAAGCTGGACGCCCACTGCAAGGCTTGTGCGGCGTTGACGCCAGGCCGCGTATGGGTGGCAACGACCTGAAACGCATCGCGCGTCAAGGTGCCGGTCTTGTCAAAAATAACGGTGTCAATCGTGGCCAAGTTTTGCAGCGCTTCAAGACGCCGAACAAGCACCCCACTGCGCGCCAATGCCCCCGCGGTGGCCAACATGGCTGCGGGTGTGGCCAAGGACAAAGCACATGGGCAGGTGACGATCAACACGGCCACACCGACCATCAAAGCGTGAGCGGGATCTGTGGGCCACCAATAAATAGCCGTCGCCAATGAAGCCAGCAACACCACCCCCAAAAAGGGCTTGGCCCATCTGTCCACCAGCAAAGCCATTGAAGGTTTCGAGACCGATGCACTTTCCATCAGCGCCACAATTTGCGCGTAGCGGGTCGCCGTGCCCACTTGTTCAATGCGAACCTCCACCGTTCCGCTGAGGTTGTGGCTGCCTGCAATCACCCGATCGCCGACTTGACGCAGGAGCGGCATTGACTCCCCCGTGAGCAAGGCTTCGTCCACCTGAGTTTGCCCAGCCAGCACCTGACCATCGCCTGCAAAGGCTTCGCCCGGCAACACCTCGATCACATCGCCCACTGCCAAACGGCGAATTGAAATGCGCTCCCAGTCTCCCCCTGCCCTGCGTCTGCGCACACTGTCGGGCAGACGGTTCAAAACGGCCTCCAGCGCGCCAGCGGTGCGGTCGCGCAAGCGCAACTCCAACCAACGCCCCATCAGCAAAAAGAACACAAACATGGTGAGCGAGTCGAAATAAACCTCGGCACCAAAGGGCCCCTCGGGCTCAAAGGTGCCCAAACTGCTGACCACAAAGGTCACCACCATGCCCAAGGCGACCGGCAAGTCCATGCTGATCTGGCGCTCGCGCAAATCACGCCAAGCCTTGCCCAAAAAGGGGGTGCACGAGAAAAACATCACGGGCAAAGACAAGACCCATGAGGCCCACCGCAGCAGGTGCATGGCCTCGTCTGAAATGTCTCCGGGGGCGGAGAGGTATGCCGGCGTGGCGTACATCATCACTTGCATCATGCCCATGGCCGCCACGGCCAATCGCCAAAGCATGCGGCGCGCTTCTTGGCGACGCCGTTCGTGGGCATGGGCATCGTTGGCGGGCAGCGCTTTGTAGCCCAAGCGCTCGACCGAACGCATCCACTCGGATGGCCGGGTTTGCTCAGGCGACCAAGTGATCTTGCCGCGGTGACTGGCCGAGCTGATTTGCACCGCACTGACCCCAGGCACCGCCCTCAATGCGTCCTCGATGCTGATGGCGCACGCTGCGCAATGCATGCCCTCAAACACCACGCTAGAGCTCCAGCACCCCGCAGAGACAGTGTCGGGATGGCTGAACTCAGCCCACTCGTCTTGCGAATCCAGCAATTGCAGGCGTTTGGCATCGGCATGGGGGGACAAAATATTGACTTGAGTCATGTCCCAAAGATACGACAGCTCACCTCTTCAAAGCTTGACATGCATCAATTGTCAAAGCCGTTTTGCCCCCTAAGCTGAAGATCTTTTCACCCTCAGGAGCCGCTCATGTACTCAAAAATCCTCGTTGCCACCGACGGATCGCCCTTGTCCAAAAAAGCGGTCGCCAGCTCCCTTCAATGGGCGGTGACATGCGGTGCCGAATTGATCGCCATGAAGGTGGTGCCGCGCTACCCGCAAGCCTATTTTGAAGGCAGCATTCCCCTCACTGCCGAAGAGATTTCGCGAGTGGAGGCGCAATGGACCGCAGCGGCAGAGAGCCAACTGGCCGCGGTGGCCAAGGCCGCAAAAGCCAAAGGGGTGACCTGCAAAGCCGTGGCGGTTAAATCAGATGTGGTGTCCGATGCCATCATTGCGACCGCCAAAAAACACAAAGCCGATTTGATTGTGATGGCCTCACACGGCCGCAAAGGCATCAAGCGGTTGTTGCTGGGCAGCGAAACCCAACAAGTGCTGACACACACCACATTGCCGGTCTTGGTGCTGCGCTAAACACCCGCTGCAGGGACGTTCCAATCGTCCCTGCACTCCGTGGTGGGAAATTGGGAAATTGGGGTCAGATCCCAATTAATTCGGGAAATTGGGGTCAGATCCCAATTAATTCGCAAAGAGCGATTTGTGTTGCTCGCGCAAGAGGTTCTTTTGCACTTTACCCATGGTGTTGCGTGGCAACTCGGCCACGACAAAACCTTTTTTAGGAATCTTGAAGTTGGCCAGTTTTGCTTTGAGCTCGGCCAAGATGGCCTCGGCGTTGACGCTTGCACCGGGTTTGGCGGTGATCACCGCCACACCGACTTCACCGAAATCAGGATGTGGCACGCCCACCACCGCACTTTCGGCCACTCCCGGCATGTCGTTGATGTAGCCCTCAATTTCAGCCGGATAAACGTTGTAGCCCCCGCTGATGATCAAGTCTTTGCTGCGGCCGACGATGGTCACATAGCCCTTTTCATCGATCTTGCCGACATCGCCGGTTTTGAAAAAACCATCGGCCGTAAATTCTTCTGCGGTTTTCTCGGGCATGCGCCAATAGCCTTTGAAGACATTGGGCCCTTTCACTTCAATGCCGCCAATCTCGTTGACAGGCAAGTCTTTGGCGTCGTCGCCGCGCACACGCAATTGCACACCAGGCAAGGGGAAGCCCACCGTGCCGCCGCGCCGCTCAGATTGATGGCGATAGCGCGGGTCTGCCGCATAGGGGTTCGAGGTCAGCATGGCGGTTTCGCTCATGCCATAACGCTCCAAGATGGTGTGGCCCGTGCGTGTCTGCCATTCGTTGAAGGTTTCAATCAGCAAAGGGGCCGACCCTGCAATGAACAAACGCATCGACTGCACCGCGGCGCGGTTCAATGCGGGTTCAGCCAGCATGCGCACATACAAGGTGGGCACCCCCATGAAGACTGTGGCCTCTCGCATGCGCGCAATGGCCCGCTTGGGATCAAATTTAGACAGCCAAATCATCTTGCTGCCGTTGATCAAGGCCCCGTGTATGGCGACAAACAAACCATGCACATGGAAGATGGGCAAGGCATGGATCAACACATCCCCATGGCCCTCGGGCCCCCCTTTGGTGGTCCAGCCCCAGTAGTCTTTCAGCGTGAGGGCGTTGCTCAACATATTGCCGTGCGTCAACATCGCGCCCTTGCTGCGCCCCGTGGTGCCGCTGGTGTACAAAATGGCGGCCAAATCATCGGCTTTGCGGGGCACCACCTGGTGACGGTCGCTGTGGTGTGCTGCCCGCTCTAGCAAACTGCCCGTGCGGTCGTCATTGAGTGTGAAGACATGTTGGGTTCCCGCCTTGAACGCGATTTTGCTGACCCAGCCAAATTGAGCACGACCACAAACCACCACGGCCGGTTCTGCGTTTTCAATGAAGTAGGCGATTTCTGCACTTTGGTAAGCGGTGTTGAGCGGTAAAAAAACATAGCCCGCACGCAAAGTGGCCAAGTACAGCATCAAGGCCTCGACCGATTTTTCGACCTGCACGGCAATTCGGCTGCCGTCTGGCAAACCCAGCGATTGAAACAAATTGGCCATCATCGCGGTGGCACGGTCCAGGTCTTGCCAGGAGTAGCACAGGCCTTCGTCCGTCTCGACGGCGGTGCGCGTCATGTCCGCAGGAAAAGCAGCCCTCAAGGCCGAAAACAAATTGTTGGAGGTCATGGTGTCCACATCTCAGCAAATCGACAAGCCCCGTGAGGGGCTTGCGATTGTGTGCTTTTTTTCTCAGTCCAGCTTGGCGCCAGAAGCCTTCACGACTTGGGCCCACTTGTTCAGCTCCTTCTTGATGAAGGCTTCAAACTGCGTGGTGGTCAAGTTGGGAAACTCTGCCCCTTGGTTGGCCCAGACCGCTTTGGCTTCGTCGGTTTGACAAGAGCGGCGAATTTCTTCAATGGCCCGTGCTTGTGCTTCGGCAGGTGTGCCTTTCGGCGCCCAGACGCCGTACCAGGTCGACACGGTGTAATCGGGCAAGCCCAACTCGGCAGAACAGGGCACATCTGGAAACGCCGCATTGCGCTTGCTGCCCGAGACCATCAAGGCTTTGATGCGACCGCCTTTGATGTGGGCTGCTGAAGAACCCAGCCCGTCAAACATGACATCCACATTGCCCGCAATCAGGTCTTGCAAAGCCGGGCCTGCGCCGCGATAAGGGATGTGGGTGATGAAGGTTTGTGTTTGCAGCTTGAACAACTCTCCCGCCAAATGGTGCGAAGTACCGCCACCGGCCGAGCCGTAATTGAGTCGCCCGGGGTTCTTTTTGACCATTTCTACAAATGCCTTAAAGTCAGCGACCGGGACCTTTCTGGGGTTGACCACCAAGACTTGCGGCACGCTGGCCACCTGGATCAGGGGCACCAAATCGCGCTCTAAGTCGTAGTCGAGTTTGGGGTACATGCTGGGAGCAATGGTGTGGTGCACGGCGCCCATGAACAAGGTGTAACCGTCGGGTGTCGATTTGGCGGCCACGCCAGCGCCCAAAGTGCCGCCTGCCCCACCCCGGTTGTCAATGACCAGTTGTTTGCCCGTGAGCTTGGCAAATTGTGCGGACATGGGACGCGCAAAAGCGTCGGTGCCGCCGCCTGCGGGGAATGGCACCACCATAGTGACCGGTTTGGTTGGCCAGTTGCTTTGCGCTAGGGCCCAAAGCGGAACGCCAGCACCCGCGCCGATGGCGGCCAGACTTTTCAGAAAGTCACGGCGTGCTTGTGCATCAAAATGAACGGTCATGAGCTGTCTCCTAATTTATGGTGACATGCATCATAAAGTGAGACGGCGCAGGCTGCAGACCGGTCAAAAAGTCCCTGCAAGAAGGGGCAAAAAAGCGTGAAATCTCAGGCGACCGCCAACCGACCCGGACGGCTTGTGGCCCTCCGCGCACCATAGCGGCTCATGTCGAGTCCTTCTGTGCGGATGGCCGGCTGGCGACCCGAGATCACATCGGCCAACAGCTGCGCGCTGCCACAGGCCATGGTCCAGCCCAGCGTGCCGTGACCGGTATTGAGGTAAAGACCCTGCAATGGCGTTGCGCCCACCAAGGGCGTGCCATCGGGCGTCATGGGGCGCAGACCGGTCCAAAATTGGGCTTGACTGAGGTCGCCGCAGGGAAACAACTCGCGCGTGACTTTTTCCAGCGTGGCGCGGCGCCGCGGATGGAGCCGCAGATCAAACCCGGCCAACTCAGCCATGCCCCCGACCCGTAAACGATCGCCCAAACGGGTGAGCGCAATCTTGTAAGTTTCGTCCAGCACGGTGGATTGCGGCGCCATCGCGGCATCGCGCACAGGCATGGTGAGCGAATAGCCTTTGACCGGATAAACCGGAATATCCAGCCCCAATGGCAAAAGCAAATCGCGCGAATAACTGCCGGCCGCCAACACCACGGCATCGGCCTTGAGCGGTTCACCCGCAGGGTGCAGGTCGTCCTGCACATTCACCCCCGTGATGCGTTGTCCATCGCTCACCAGACCCTGAACTGTGCAAGCGCTGCGCCAGGTCATGCCCTGTGCGCAGGCCAGCTCTGCCAATCGGCGGGTGAACAGATGGCAATCGCCGGTTTCGTCATTGGGCAGTCGAAGGCCACCGCGAATGTCGGCATTGGCCAATTTCAAGGCGGGTTCTGCCGCCACCACCCCTTGCGCGTCCAGCAACTGGTAGGGCACCCCACAATCTTGCAAAACGGCCACGTCTCGCGCTGCAGCTTCCCACTGCGCTTGGCTGCGAAACAACTGCAAAGTGCCTTGGCTGCGGGCATCGTAGGCAATGCCTGTTTCGGCGCGCCATTGGCGCAAACAGTCTCGGCTGTACTCAGACAGGCGCATCATGCGTTCTTTGTTGACGGAGTAACGCTCGGCCGAGCAGTTGGCCAGCATGGCCGCCATCCAGCGCCACTGGAAAAGGCTCCCATCGGGGCGAATGGCCAAGGGGGCATGACGCTGAAACAACCACTTCATGGCCTTGAGTGGAATGCCCGGTGCCGCCCAAGGTGTCGAATAGCCGGGCGAAACTTGCCCCGCATTGGCAAAGCTGGTCTCCATGCCCACATCGGCTTGCCGGTCAATCAGCGTGACCTCTGCGCCTTGACGCAGCAAAGCCCATGCGGTGCTCACCCCGATCACCCCCCCACCGAGAACCATCACTTTCATGCCAGACTCCTGTTTGACTTGCAATTTAGTGATGTTATGAATTGTAAGGACGATATTTTTCTGAATTAATGGTAAATTGCAGCAAATTGTTCTGAAACCTCCGCTTTTCCTAAGCCCCCGCCGCAAAATGTCCGAACCCGACCGCATCGATCTCAAAATCCTCGATTTGTTGCAGCGCAATGGCCGCATGTCGGTCACCGAAGTGGGCGAACAAGTGGGCTTGTCCACCTCACCGTGTTCCGAGCGCATCAAGCGCCTAGAACGACAAGGCTTGATCACCGGCTATCACGCCAAAGTCGATGCCAGCCAATTGGGCAAGCCCTTGCTGGTCTTCATTGAGATCACCTTGGCGCAAAAATCACCGCAAATTTTTGAAGCCGTCAGGCGCGAAGTGGGCTTGATGCCCGAGGTGTTGGAGTGCCACTTGGTGTCGGGCAGCTTCGACTATTTGGTGAAAGCGCGGCTGCGCGCCATGAACGACTACCGGGAATTGCTGGGCACCATCTTGAACAAAATCCCGGTGCCCGCGCAGTCCAACAGTTATGTGGTGATGGAAGAAATCAAAGAAAGCACGGTCTTGGCATTGGACCGTTGAGGCAGCCCTCAATGCGTTGCTTTGGCTGCTTGGCGATCCGCCCAAAGCCAAAGCAGCGCACCGCCCAGCACCATCGGCACGCACAACCACTGCCCCATGCTCATGCCCAAGCTGAGCAAGCCCAAGTGGGCATCGGGCTCGCGGAAGTATTCCGCCACAAACCTGAAGAAGCCATAGCCCAGCAAAAACACCGCGCCGACTTGGCCTTCTGCACGGGGCTTGCGGGCATAAAGCCACAGCAGCACAAACAGCAGCAGGCCTTCCAGCAAAAACTGGTAAATCTGTGAAGGGTGACGTGCCATACCCCCCGCCCCCGGAAACACCATGGCCCAAGGCAAAGACGGGTCGGCCACTCGCCCCCAAAGCTCGCCATTGATGAAGTTCCCGATGCGGCCTGAGGCCAAGCCCACGGGGACACAAGGCGCGACAAAGTCCATGACCTGCAAGAAAGGCCGTTGACGCGATCTTGCAAACCAGACCATCGCCACGATCACCCCCAGCATGCCGCCATGAAAGCTCATGCCGCCCTGCCACACCGCCAGAATTTCCAGCGGGTTGGCCGCGTAATAAAGCGGTTTGTAAAACAGGCAATAACCCAGGCGTCCACCCAAGATCACACCCAACACGCCGAGAAACAAAATGTCCTCGATGTCGCGGCGCGTCCATTGCGGCAATTGGGCAAACGGCACGTGCGCCAAACGCCGCGTGCCCAAGGCATAAAACAAAGCAAAAGCGGCCAAATACGTCAGGCCATACCAATGAATGGCCAACGGTCCCAGTTGCAGTGCAATGGGGTCGATTTGAGGATGAATCAGCATGCCCGGATTGTGCACCGGACAAGGCTCTGTTCACGACAGCGTTGCGCCCAAGCGCCCGTTAGAATGTGGCGACTTTCTTTTGGGCATCTACAGAGACACCACCATGAGCGACAAAATCATCCCGATCACCCCCATCAACAGCCGCAGCGCCAACATCACCGAGGGCAAATCCCGCGCCCCCAACCGCTCGATGTACTACGCCATGGGCTACGAAGAAGGCGATTTCGTCAAACCCATGGTCGGCGTGGCCAATGGCCACAGCACCATCACGCCCTGCAACAGCGGCTTGCAAAAGCTGGCCGATGCTGCCATTGAGGGCATCGAAGAAGCCGGTGGCAACGCACAAGTGTTTGGCACCCCCACCATCTCGGACGGCATGGCCATGGGCACCGAAGGCATGAAATATTCGCTGGTGTCCCGCGAGGTGATCGCCGACTGCGTGGAAACCTGCGTGCAAGGCCAGTGGATGGACGGCGTTTTGGTGGTGGGCGGTTGCGATAAGAACATGCCCGGTGGCCTGATGGGCATGCTGCGCGCCAATGTGCCCGCCATTTATGTTTACGGCGGCACCATTTTGCCGGGCCGTTACAAAGACAAAGACTTGAACATCGTCAGCGTCTTTGAAGCTGTCGGCGAAAACGCAGCTGGCAAGTTGAGCGACTTTGACCTGAAAGAAATTGAAAAACGCGCCATCCCCGGCACAGGTTCCTGCGGTGGCATGTACACCGCGAACACCATGTCGTCGGCTTTCGAGGCACTGGGCATTTCACTGCCCTACTCTTCCACCATGGCCAACGTGCACGACGAAAAGGTGCAATCGGCCAAAGATTCGGCACGCGTTTTGGTGCAAGCCATCCGCAAGGGCATCAAGCCGCGCGACATCGTGACCCGCAAGTCGATCGAAAACGCGGTCGCCGTGATCATGGCCACCGGGGGCTCGACCAATGCGGTGCTGCACTTCTTGGCCATTGCCCATTGCGCAGGCGTGGAATGGACCATCGACGATTTTGAGCGCATCCGCCAGCGCACCCCCGTGTTGTGCGACCTCAAGCCCAGCGGCAAAGCCTTGGCAGTGGACCTGCATGCGGCCGGCGGTATTCCACAGGTCATGAAGATTTTGCTCAACGCGGGTTTGCTGCACGGCGATTGCATCACCATCACTGGCCAAACCATTGCCGAAGTTCTCAAGGATGTGCCCGACGCACCCCCCGAGCAAAGCGTCATCCACACCATCGACAACGCGATGTACAAGCAAGGCCACTTGGCCATCCTCAAGGGCAACCTTTCCCCAGAGGGCGCTGTGGCCAAAATCACCGGCCTGAAAAACCCAGTCATTACCGGCCCCGCACGTGTGTTTGACGACGAGCAATCGGCTCTGGAAGCCATCTTGGCCGGCAAGATCAAAGCGGGTGACGTGATGGTTTTGCGCTACCTCGGCCCCAAAGGCGGCCCCGGCATGCCCGAAATGCTGGCCCCCACGGGCGCTTTGATTGGCGCGGGTCTGGGCGAGAGCGTGGGCCTGATCACCGACGGTCGTTTCTCCGGTGGCACCTGGGGCATGGTGGTAGGCCACGTCGCCCCAGAAGCGGCTGCTGGCGGCACCATCGCCTTTGTGCAAGAAGGTGACAGCATCACCATCGATGCCCACAAACTGGTGTTGGAACTCAACGTCTCCGCAGCTGAAATTGCCAAGCGCCGTGAAGGCTGGACCGCACCGGCACCGCGCTACACGCGTGGCGTGCAAGCCAAATTTGCCTTCAACGCTTCGAGCGCCAGCAAAGGGGCTGTGCTCGACCTGTTTTGAAGCATAGAAGACGCCGACAAAAAAGCCGCTTTTCAGCGGCTTTTTTTGGTGTGGTCTGACCGGTCTGCGGCGGCTAGTGTCCGCCCGCTAGACCGACTGCTGGGGCTTTGCTAGTTACAAGCCGATGGCAGCGATGCCGGCTTTGGCGATCTGTGCATCCTCGGGAGACTTCACACCGCTGACACCGACGGCACCCAGGCAATGGCCGTCCTTCATGATCGGAACGCCGCCTTCCAGCATGCCTTGGATGGTTGGGGCCGACAAAAAGGAGGTGCGGCCACCATTGATGACATCTTCGTAGCCTTTGGTTTCACGGCGACCCAAAGCCGCGGTGTGGGCTTTGGCGGGGGCGATATGCGCAGACACGGGTGCGGCACCGTCCAGGCGGGCGAAATGCAACAAATGTCCCCCGGCATCGACAATGGCAATGCTCACGGCCCAGTTGTTTTTGATCGCTTCGGCCTCGGCAGCGGCTGCGATGGCTTTGACGTCGGAAAGTTCTAAAGTGGCTTGGGTTTTCATGTTCAAGAAGGCACAGTTTGTAAAAAATACAAGCATACACGGGCGAACCGTTATGGATCGCTGACTTCCACGCAAAACTGCTTCACCCGGATACCCTCATCAACTGTCGGAAATTACACCGATTTTTCACCCCCGGCCTACAATGTGGTCACCCTGAAATCAGGGTATGAACAGGAGAAAACCATGAGCGACCTTCGCACTCTGAACACCACCGACTGGGGCCACGGCACCGATCTGGTGGCGCGTAACCGCGTTTTGCGCAACACCTACTGGCTGTTGGCCTTGAGCTTGCTGCCCACAGTTTTGGGCGCATGGGTGGGCGTGGCCACAGGCATCACGGCATCGATGGGCGGCGGCTTGGGGCTGATTGTCTTCTTGGCTGGCGCTTTCGGCTTTATGTTTGCCATCGAAAAAACCAAAAACTCGGCTGCCGGCGTGCCCGTGTTGTTGGCTTTCACCTTCTTCATGGGCTTGATGCTGTCACGCATGATCGCCATGGTGCTGGGCTTCAAAAACGGCTCTGAGCTCATCATGACGGCCTTTGCTGGCACCGCAGGTGTGTTTTTCGTGATGGCCAGCTTGGCCAGCACCATCAAGCGTGACTTGTCTGGCATGTCCAAATGGTTGTTTGTGGGTGCCTTGGCCATCATGATTGGCGGCATCGTCAACGTGTTTGTGGGCTCCACCGTCGGCATGATGGTCATCTCGGTCATGGCCATCGGTGTCTTCAGCGCCTACATGTTGTACGACCTGAAGCAAATCATTGACGGCGGCGAAACCAACTACATCAGCGCCACGCTGGCTTTGTATTTGGACATCTTCAACGTCTTCCAAAGCCTGCTGGCTTTGCTGGGCATCATGGGCGGCGACCGCGAATAAGCCTCGCACCCCGCTCACAACAAAGGCTCCCTCGGGAGCCTTTGTTTTCTGGGCGAATTAGCCCTTCGATCAAGCCAACTCAAAGACCGCCATGCTCTCGACATGCGCGGTATGCGCGAACATGTTGATCACGCCGGCACTCAAACAGCGATAGCCTGCACGGTGCACCAGCAGGCCTGCATCTCTGGCCAAAGTAGCGGGGTTGCAGCTCACGTAAACAATGCGCTGGGGCGGCTTCCAGCCTTTTCGCAAGTCGTGGTTTTCGTGCAGTTCAGCCAGTGCTTTGCTGAGGGCAAATGCACCCTCTCGGGGAGGGTCCACCAGCCATTTGTCGGCCGTGCCATCGGCCACCAACATCTCAGGGGTCATCTCAAAAAGGTTGCGCGCCACAAATTGTGTGGGCGCCAAAGCGGCCTCAGCACCCCGCTCGGCTTGATTGCGTGCGTAGTTTTCGCGTGATCTCGCCACCAAGGTTTCGGCCCCCTCGATGCCCAACACTTGCCCCGCTTGTGTCGCGATCGGCAAGGTGAAATTGCCCAGACCACAAAACCAATCGATCACACGCTCGTTCTTTTGGGCTTGCAAGAGGCGCAAAGCCCGAGCCACCAAAACCCGATTGATAAACGGGTTGACCTGGGTGAAGTCGGTCGGTCGGAAGGGCATGTTGATGCCAAAGTCTGGCAAACCATAGGCCAGCTGAGCGCCGCCTTCGTCCAACAGATGCACCGTGTCAGGGCCCTTGGGTTGCAACCACCACTGCACAGCGTGCTCGGCCGCAAAGCTGCGCAGCAATGCTTTGTCGGCTTCGGCCAAAGGCTCGAGGTGACGCAACACCAAGGCCGTCACATGGTCACCACAGGCCAATTCGACCTGCGGCAATGTTTCCCGTGCTGCCATTTTCCCGATCAACTCGCGCAAGGGCAGCAACATCTTGCTGACATGCGCCGGCAGCACCGGGCAAACTTTCATGTCCGCGATGTACCGACTTTTGCGCTCATGAAAACCAATCAGGACTTCGCCCTTTTTGATCACATAGCGCACCGACAAACGCGCACGGTGCCGGTAGCCCCAAGCAGGCCCTTCGATGGGGCGCAACATGATGTCCGCTTTGACTTTGCCCAAATGCCACAAATTGTCTTCAAGCACACGTTGCTTGGCGGCCACTTGGGCAGAGACCTCCAAGTGCTGCATCTTGCAGCCCCCGCAAGCCCCTGCATGCAAGCCAAAGTGGGGGCAACCGGGTCGCACGCGTTGCGAAGACTCCGTGTAAATCTCGCTCACGGTCCCTTGTTCAAAACTGTTTTTTTTGCGCCCCACCTGAACCGAGACCACCTCGTAAGGCAAAGCGCCCTCAATGAACACCACCTTGCCATCGGGTCGGCGGGCAATGCCTTGGGCATCGATGTCCAGCGCATTCACGCGCAACCAGCCCTCGGGCAAATCAGGGTCGACCAAATGGGGAGATTCCGTCAGGCCAGACGGGGTTGAAATTTCTTGTTCACTCATGTCCCAATTGTCTCAGCTTGCGAGGGGCAAACAGAGCGCTGGGGCCTGCTCTCTGCGTAAATTCTCTGGCCCTTGGGGCAAAAACCTTCAGCGATTGGGCAGCAAGGCCACGGGGTTCAAGGCCTTGCCTGCGGTGTCGCGGATTTCAAATTTCAGCTTGAACCCGTCGGCATCGGTGTTGCCCATTTCGGCAATTTTTTGGCCTTTCGTCACCATCTGATCTTCTTTGACCAAAAATTTGTCGTTGTGCCCATAGGCCGTCAGATAGCCGTTGTGTTTGATCAAAATCAGCTTGCCATAACCGCGCAACGATTCGCCCACATAGGCGACCTTGCCCGCTTCGGCGGCCAAGATGGGCTCGCCTTTTTTGCCCGCGATTTCGATGCCCTTGTTGCTCGCATCAAATTTGCTGATCACTCGGCCCTGCGTCGGCCAAATGAACTGCATCCCATTGCTCGCCAAATTGGGCTTGTTGGCTTGCTCTTTGGCCGCTTCTTTGACGGCTTCGGCTTCTTTCTCAGAAGTGGTCGCCGTGCTGGGCGCCTGGGGCTGCATGGGACGCACCACCACGCCAGGGGTTTCAACCGAGGCACCGGGAGGGGCCACACGCAACACTTGCCCCACTTCGATGACATCGGGGTTGCTCAGGTTGTTCCAACGCACCAAGTCACGCCAGCCTTGGCCATGGTCGAGCCCGATGCGGGTCAGGGTGTCGCCGCGCTGGACGGTGTAATAGCCGGGTGTGCCAGCGTTTTCCTGGCCCGCCTTGACCGGGGTTTCTTGTGTGGCAGCGGGGGCCGGGACAACCACCTGGGGCGGTGCCGACTTGACCGGGCTGGGAGCGCGCGCCGATGTGCTTCGGTCCTCTACAGGGGCAGGCACTCGCACAGACGTGGTGCAAGCGCTGAGCAGCAGTGTGGCCAAGGCCAACACCAAGGGACGGAAAGAGAGTGTGAGAGTCATCGGGGGGTCAATGGTTCAGGCAACACCTGATTTTAGAGGCACAAAGTGAACAGCTTCGAGGACTTGCCGCTCAAAACCGTGCTCTGTTTTGTGAATGACCACCAAGGCTTGGTGTCCAGCAGGGGTGATGGTGGGGGCGATCAAGCGCCCTCCTACGGCCAATTGGTCCAACCAAGTTGCGGGCACATCGTCGCCCCCAGCGGCTGAAATGATGGCCGCATAAGGCGCGCCTTTGGGGTAGCCCAACATGCCGTCGCCAAAAATCAAATGCACGTTGTGCAACCTGAAGGGCCGCAAAAGCGTGCGCGCTTTTTCGTGCAAACCGCGCAAGCGTTCAATGCTGTAAACCTCGGTCGCGACATGGCTCAGCACCGCGGCTTGATAACCACACCCGGTACCAATTTCAAGCACACGCCCCAACTTACCCGGCACCCCTTGGCAAAGCAACTCGATCATGCGGGCCACCACATTGGGCTTAGAAATGGTTTGGCCCAAGCCGATCGGCAAACTGGTGTCTTCGTAGGCTTGGTTGACCAAGGCACTTTCCACAAACCGATGGCGCTCAACCGATCCCATGGCCTCAAGTACCCGGCTGTCTTGCACGCCCTGCTCGGCCAATTTGCGGACCATGCGCGCGCGCACAGCCCCTGAGTCCAAGCCCAAGCCGGTCACAGGGGCTGGGGCAACCGCCGCGCCCGCTGAACCCGGGACAGCCGACGCACCCGGCGCAGGCCCGCGCACACCAACCTTGGCGGCGAGACGAGCAGGGGCAGCGCCGGCGGCTTTTTTGGCGGGGCCAGCGGCCCCCGTTTGTGACAACTTGACAGGAAAACCGGGGCGTTGGCTCATGGCGCATCCTGTGCCGCTAAACGGGCCATGGTGTGCCTCCAATGGTCCAAGTGGTCATGCTCGGTCAGGTCGATTTGAAGAGGCGTCACCACCAAATGGCCTTGACCGGCGGCATGAAAGTCGGTGCCTTCGCTGTCGTCCATGGCGGCCCCTGCGTTGCCAATCCAATACATTGTTTGGCCACGTGGATCGACTTGGGTGATGACGGGCTCGGCTGCATGGCGGCGTCCTAAGCGGCAAATCTTGGCGGGCTTGATCTCTGACTGCGGGAGATTGGGAATGTTCACATTCAACAACCAAGGGCGCGACGCCACCAAGTCGCTGGCTTGCATTTGTTGCACCAGGGTCTTCACTTGCGCTGCGGCTGCATCCAAGTGCGCCCAACCTTTGTCGATTTGGGAGACCGCCATCGCGGGAATTCCAAACAGATAGCCTTCCATGGCCGCGCCAACAGTGCCCGAGTACAGCGTGTCATCTCCCATATTGGCGCCGTTGTTGATGCCCGAAATGACCAAATCAGGTCGATAACCGAGCAAGCCGGTCAAGGCGATGTGCACGCAATCGGCAGGCGTGCCATTGACGTAACGAAATCCGTTGTCGGCACGGTGCACATACAGCGGCGTGTGCAGCGTCAGGGCGTTCGATTTGGCACTGTTGTTGTGTTCAGGCGCCACCACTTCCACATCCGCGATGGTTTTGAGCGCCTCGTAAAGGGCCACAATCCCTTCGGCGCGAAAGCCATCGTCATTGGAAATGAGAATTTTCATGCGGGTCCCTTGTCAATAACCCTGATTGTAGGCGGCGAGCCCGGCTTTCCGAGGGCCGTCAGGGTCTTTTGCAAGGGGTGAAATTTGGTCGCTCGGGGGACATGATCAGCCCCACACCTGTCCCTAAGATGCGAACCATTGAACCACCACCCCGCTCAGGAGAAAAAAGATGCAAGCTTGGCTTTGCGAAAACCCAGTTGGCGTTGAAGCCCTCAGCTGGAAAGAGCTGCCCACCCCCACGCCGGGTGCCGGTCAAGTCCTGATTCAAATTCAAGCCGCCAGCCTGAATTTCCCCGACTTGTTGATTGTTCAAAACAAGTACCAAATGAAACCCGAGTTGCCCTTCGTCCCGGGCTCTGAATATGCCGGGGTGGTGCAGGCCGTAGGGGAAGGCGTGACCCACCTGAAGGTCGGACAAAGCGTGGCCTGTTTATCGGGCACCGGCGGTTTTGGCAGCCACACTTTGGCCCCATCCAAGTTGTGCATGCCTTTGCCTGCCGGCTTTTCTGCCGTCGATGGGGCCGCTTTCATCATGACCTATGCCACGTCCCACCATGCGCTGATGGACCGTGCGGCCCTGAAAGCCGGGGAAACAGTGCTGGTCTTGGGCGCTGCCGGTGGGGTGGGCACAGCCGCCATTCAGATCGCCAAGGCGGCTGGGGCCAAAGTGATCGCGGCAGCCTCCACAGACGAAAAATGTGCCCTGTGCACCTCACTGGGCGCAGATGCCACCGTGAATTACGCGCGCGACAACTTAAGAGAGGCTCTCAAAGTGCTCACCGAAGGCCGTGGACCGGATGTGATTTACGACCCCGTGGGCGGCGATCTCGCAGAGCCCGCCTTTCGATCCATCGCTTGGCGCGGTCGATATTTGGTGGTCGGTTTTGCAGGCGGCCCCATCCCCGCTTTGCCCTTGAATCTGCCCTTGCTCAAAGGGGCCTCGTTGGTGGGCGTTTTCTGGGGCGATTTCGCCAAACGTGAACCGCAAGCCAACGCCGCCATGATGGGCGAGTTGGCCCAGATGTACGGCCAAGGCAAGATCAAACCCGTGATCGACCGCACCCTGCCCATGAAAGACCTGAAAGAGGCCTACAGACTGATGGGGACCCGCAGTGTGAAGGGCAAATTGGTCATGGTCAACTGACCACTGCAAGGCATGCCCAAAAGAAAAGGAGACCCTAAAGTCTCCTTTTTTATGGCTGCCGCGGCCAATGCCCGGAGGGCAAAACCGCCCGTTAGCCCAAGCGCTTAGCCGGCTGTCGCTTCTTCGGGCTCAGCGGGCTCTGAACGTGAAGCGCGCCCCTCTTTTTTGGGGTTGGGCGTGATGTCCAGCTGCACTTCGCTCTTGTCGTCAATGTCCACCGTGAGGCGGCCACCCTCGGTCAAACGACCAAACAGCAATTCATCGGCCAAGGCCTTGCGAATGGTGTCTTGTATGAGTCGTTGCATGGGGCGGGCGCCCATGAGCGGATCAAACCCTTTCTTGCCAAGGAATTTGCGCAGCGCATCGGTGAAAGTGACTTCGACTTTTTTCTCACCCAACTGTTGCTCCAGTTGCAAGAGAAACTTGTCGACCACCCGCAAGATGATCTGCTCATCCAAGGGCTTGAAGCTGACCATCGCATCCAATCGGTTGCGGAACTCGGGGGTGAAGAGGCGTTTGATGTCGCCCATTTCGTCCCCGGCTTGCCGCGGATTGGTAAAGCCGATGGTGGCTTTGTTCATGGTCTCGGCACCGGCGTTGGTGGTCATGATGATGATCACATTGCGGAAGTCGGCCTTGCGCCCGTTGTTGTCGGTCAAGGTGCCGTGGTCCATCACCTGCAACAGCACATTGAAAATGTCGGGGTGGGCTTTTTCGATTTCGTCCAACAACAGCACGCAATGCGGCTTCTTGGTGACGGCTTCGGTCAACAGACCCCCTTGGTCAAACCCCACATAGCCGGGAGGCGCACCAATCAAGCGGCTCACCGCATGGCGCTCCATGTACTCGGACATGTCGAAACGGATCAGCTCGATGCCCAAGATATAGGCCAATTGTTTCGCGGCCTCGGTCTTGCCCACGCCAGTCGGCCCAGAGAACAAGAACGAGCCAATGGGCTTGTCTGTTTTGCCCAAACCCGAGCGCGCCATCTTGACCGCTGAGGCCAACACCTCGAGGGCTTTGTCTTGGCCGAACACCACCGACTTGAGATCGCGCTCGATGGTTTGCAACTTGCTGCGGTCGTCGTTGGACACGTTGGCCGGCGGAATGCGGGCGATTTTGGCCACGATGTCTTCGATCTCGGTCTTGCCAATCGTCTTTTTGCGCTTAGAAGCCACCTGGATGCGTTGAGCGGCTCCGGCTTCGTCAATCACATCAATGGCCTTGTCGGGCAATTGGCGGTCATTGATGAACTTGGCAGACAACTCGGCCGCCGCTTGCAAGGCCGCAATCGTGTATTTGACGCTGTGGTGGTCTTCAAAACGGCTCTTCAAGCCCTTGAGAATGTCCACCGTCTCAGACACGGTGGGTTCCACCACATCCACCTTTTGAAAGCGACGCGACAAGGCCGCGTCTTTTTCAAAAATACCCCGGTATTCGGTGAACGTGGTGGCCCCAATGCACTTGAGCTGGCCGCTGGACAAGGCCGGCTTCAGCAAATTGGACGCATCCAAGGTGCCACCCGAGGCAGCGCCGGCACCGATCAAGGTGTGAATTTCGTCGATGAACAAAATGCCGTTGGGCTTGTCTTTCAGCGCCTTCAAAACGCCTTTGAGGCGTTGCTCAAAATCACCACGGTACTTGGTTCCCGCCAACAAAGCGCCCATGTCGAGTGAGTACACCGTGGCTTCGGCCAAGATTTCAGGCACAGTGCCTTGCGTGATGCGCCAAGCCAAACCTTCGGCAATGGCGGTTTTGCCCACACCCGCCTCACCCACCAGCAAGGGGTTGTTTTTGCGGCGGCGGCACAAGATTTGAATGGTCCGTTCGACCTCGTATTCGCGGCCGATCAGGGGGTCAATCTTGCCCTCTTTGGCAGCTTGGTTGAGGTTGTTGGTGTACTGCTCCAGTGGCGAGGCTTTTTCGTTCCGCTCGCCGCCGCTGCCGCCCTCTTCGTTTTCATGGCTGGCAGGATTTTCAGCCGATTTGGTCGCCTCAGGTGGGTCACTTTTTCGAATGCCGTGGGCAATGAAATTCACCACATCCAATCGCGTGATGCCCTGCTGGTGCAAATAGTAGACGGCGTGGGAGTCTTTCTCGCCAAAAATAGCCACCAGCACATTGGCGCCGTTGACTTCTTTTTTGCCGCTGCCGGTCGATTGCACATGCATGATGGCCCGCTGAATGACCCGCTGGAAACCCAGTGTGGGCTGGGTGTCCACCTCTTCCGTGCCGACCACTTGCGGCGTGTTGTCTTTGATGAAATTGCTCAATGCAGTTCGCAAATCGTCAATATTGGCAGCACAGGCGCGCAACACTTCGGCCGCACTGGGGTTGTCCAGTAAGGCCAAAAGCAGGTGCTCCACGGTGATGAATTCGTGACGTTGCTGACGTGCCTCAACAAAGGCCATGTGCAAGCTGACTTCCAATTCTTGGGCAATCATGTGATTTCCTTTTTTGCCTTGCTGATAGATAAGAGGATGTGAGGGGCTTAGCCCCGCTATTCAAGAGGCTCACTGACACATTGCAAGGGATGCCCCGCTTGCTTGGCGGCATCCAACACTTGATCCACTTTGGTCGCCGCCACGTCACGGGTGTAAACCCCACAAACGCCTTTGCCGTCCAAATGGATCTTGAGCATGATTTGGGTCGCCGCTTCGCGGTCTTTGCTGAAAAACTCCTGAATCACCATCACCACGAATTCCATGGGGGTGTAGTCATCATTCAACATCGCCACTTGGTACATCTGCGGCGGTTCAATTTTTTGGGTACGGCGTTCCAAGACCACCGAATCGCCACCATCGGGCACTCGGGGGGTCGCGGTCGGCAGCGTAGGGATAACGGGTTTTTTCGATGCCATGATTTCATTCTATCGACCCTTTCAAGCCCTTTTGGACCTGAGCCAGAAAAGACTTTCATCCTGCGGTCCAAAGCCGGTCTCCCCCCGGGAAAACCTCACATTGACAAATTTGATAACTGAGATTCACACTGACACAAACGATAACGGAGACATCGTATGCCCAGTGGTACGGTCAAATGGTTCAACGATGCCAAAGGGTTTGGATTCATCCAACCTGACGGTGGCGGACCGGACGCTTTTGCGCACTTTTCGGCCATTGTGGCGGAGGGGTACAAAAGCTTGAAAGAGGGCGCGCGGGTGAGTTTTGAGCTGACTCAGGGCGCAAAAGGCCTGATGGCCGCCAACATCCGCCCAGAAAATGACCCCTCCGAAAGCGCCCCTTCGCCTGCCCCACCCGACTCGGCAGCCCCCCCCCGCATCAGAGTGATGAAATCCCGGGCTTGAGGGATTGACCACGGCGTTTTGCTTCTTTTTGCGATTATCCTCTGACCAGTTTTTAACTGGTAACCCACCTCACCCATGACTTTCCGTTCCGCGTTGACCTTCTTGACCTCACCATGGCTGCGCCGCATCTTGGCCTTGGCGCTGGCCGCATTGACCCTTTCGGTGGCCGCCCAGCCTTCGCCCCAGTTGCAACTGCCACGCACCAAGCTCACAGCGGGCATGCATGTGTTGGATGTGCAGCTGGCCCAAACCGGCGAGCAGCGGCAAATTGGCTTGATGTGGCGCAAAGAAATGCCCCAGCACGAAGGCATGTTGTTTGTTTTTGAACAAGCGGCGACCCAGTGCTTTTGGATGCGCAACACCCTCATTCCCTTGTCTGCCGCCTTTCTCGCGGACGATGGCAGCATTGTGAACATTGCGGATATGAAACCGCAAAGTGACGACTCTCACTGCTCAGAAAAACAAGTTCGGTTTGTCTTAGAAATGAACCAAGGTTGGTTTGCCAAACGACAACTGAAAGCGGGCCATAAATTGGCTGGCAGCTTGTTTACGCGCTGAAGATTGGGCTTAGATTGGGCTTAGATTGGGCTTAGATTGGGCTTAGATTGGGCTTAGATTGGGCCTGGAGTGGGCCCAGACTGGGATTTGCCTGAGCTTAGTCAGGCCTTAGACAAGGCTCACACACCCCAAACCACGTCGGACTCTTCACTCAATGACCGTTTGAGCAGGTTGAGCATGGGGGCAGCGCGCTGCGACAAGTTCACGGGGCTTGGCAGCGCTGGCTCATCGTCTTGCGCTTCGGGGGAGGCGGCCAACTTTTCAGCGCGTTCTCGCCTTTCGGCCACATCCAGAGCCACGGCCCGCTCTAAAGCCTGAATGGCCTGGGGCAATGTATGCACTTGCAAGATCCCTTTGGCCGGGTCGTCGCCGAGCATGATGTTGAGCAATTTCCGAGCGTCGGCCTCGAGCATGATCAGATCACTGGCGGCCTGGGACTTGAATTTGAACAACATGCTGATTTCCAGTCAAAAAAAATTCCAAGATCCAAGACCGGACGAAAATCAGGCGTCCTCCGGCTCTCCCTGAATCAGGTTCTTGAGTTTATGGCTCGCATGGAAAGTGGCGACACGACGTGCGTCAATGGGAATCAATTCTCCCGTGCGCGGATTGCGTCCAGGGCGTGCCGCTTTGGTACGGATCTGAAAATTTCCAAAGCCAGAAATTTTCACATCATCACCCGCAATCAAACTGTCCACCATCAGGTCAAAAAAGGCATCGACCATGTCCTTGGACTCACGCTTATTCAAACCAATTTGCTCAAACAGCAAATCGGCCAGGTGGGCCTTGGTCAGCGCCGGAGTTTCGAGGGTTTCAAAGCTGATTTGCATAAGCACCTCAAGTGCGCAAGCGCGCCGACAGTTGCTGGCTCAGTTGGGCCAACACCGCGTTCATGGTCGTCTCAATTTGAGCTTCGGTCAAGGTGGCTTCGTCACTGTGCAAGGTCAAACGCACGGCCAAGCTTTTCTCGCCCAAAGCGAGGCTTGCAGCCGCTTCTGCCTTGGGACGGTAGATGTCAAACAACACGGCTTCACGCAGCAAGCCTTGTGTGGGCGCCGCATGGATGGCCTGCATCAATTGCGCATGGCTCACCTGCTCTTGGACAATGACCGCGATGTCCCGCTCAACCGATTGGTGCTTGGCCACCCCTCGGGCCACCGGCACGGGTCGGTGAAGGACAGCGTCCAGCGACAACTCGAACACCACCGGCGCACTGCTGAGCTCCCATGACTGACGCCAGCGAGGATGCAACTCGCCGACAAAGCCGATGGGCTTGCCATCCATCAACACTTGCGCCGAGCGACCGGGGTGCAAGGCGGGGTGTTCGGCCGCCACAAACTCGGCCTTGCGAGGGGCCAATAATTTTTCAACATCGGCTTTGACGTCAAAAAAGTCGACCAAGCGCGCCTTGCCTTGCCAACCCAAGGGCTCGATCGGCCCCCAGGCCATGCCCGCCACCCGCATGGGCTGGTCAAAACCTGCCACGGTGGTGTCGGTGCTTTGCACAGCCGGGTTGCGCAAAAAGACCCTGCCCAATTCAAAGACCCGCACGCGATCGGCTTTGCGGTCGGCATTGAATTGAACCACCTGCAACAGCGAGCCGATCAAACTGGAACGCATGACGCTCATCTGGCTGGCGATGGGGTTGAGCAAGCGAATGGGATCGGAATTGCCCGCCAAATCACGCTCCCAGCTTTCTTCGACAAAGCTGTAGTTGATGGTTTCTTGATAACCCAATGCGGCGATGGCACGGCGCACTGTGGCGGGGCTGCGTTCAGATTCTGGGCGAACTTTGGCCGTGATCGGTGCCAGCGGAGGGGTGGTCGGCAAGTTGTTGTAGCCCACCATGCGCGCGACTTCTTCGATCAGGTCTTCTTCGATTTGCAAATCAAACCGGAAGCTGGGTGGGGTGACCGTGACCGTCCCCTCACCCTCAGAGACCTGCAGACCCAAAGCACGCAATGCCTGGGCGCATTGTTCTTGGCTGACAGGCATGCCAATGATTTTGGCTGCGCGTGCGACCCGCAGAGTGACCGGTTTGATGGCGGGCACATTCAGGGTCTGGTCGTCCAGTGGGCCGACTTGGGTTGCCGGGGTGCCGCAAATGTCCAACACCAATTGGGTGATTCGTTCGATGTGCTCCAACGTGAGTTGGGGGTCGACTCCGCGCTCGAAGCGGTGACCGGCGTCGGTCGAGAAATTGAATCGACGAGAACGTCCGGCGATCGCATTGGGCCACCAGAATGCGGCCTCGATGTAAATGTTTTGGGTGCTGTCGGAGACCGCCGTGGCGTCTCCGCCCATGATGCCGGCCAGTGATTCCACTTGCACGTCATCGGCGATGACCCCCACTTGCGCGTCCACCGTCACGGTGTTGCCATTCAGCAGCTTGAGAGATTCTCCAGCTTGGCCCCAACGCACTTGCAAACCGCCTTTGATTTTGTCGAGGTCAAAAATGTGCGAGGGTCGGCCCAGTTCAAACATCACATAGTTTGAAATATCCACCAAGGGGCTCACACTGCGCTGACCGCATCGGGCCAGTCTGTCGACCATCCATTGCGGGGTGGCAACTTGGGTGTTCACGCCCTTGACGATGCGACCGCTGAAGCGGCCACACAAATCAGGGGCTTGAATGTGCACGCCCAATTTGTCACCGATGTGCGGCGCCACCACAGGAAACTGCGGGGCTTTGAGCGGTGCCCCGGTCAAGGCGGACACCTCACGCGCAATGCCATACACACTCAAGCAATGCGCCAAATTGGGCGTCAGCTTGAGGGTCATGAGGGTGTCGTCCAAATTCAGATACTGGCGAATGTCTTGGCCCAGAGGGGCATCCATGGCCAACTCGAGCAATCCGCCATGGTCATCGGCAATTTGTAATTCTTTCGCCGAGCACAACATGCCTTGGCTTTCAACGCCCCGCAACTTGCCGACTTTAATGACAAAAGGTTGGCCATCTTCACCAGCTGGCAACTCGGCACCCACCAAAGCGCAAGGCACCCGAATACCCACACGGGCGTTCGGTGCGCCACACACGATGTTGAGCAAGCTGCCTTGCCCCACATCGACTTGGCAAACCCGCAGGCGGTCGGCATTGGGGTGTTGCTCGGCGGCCTTGATTTCACCCACCACAATTTTGCTGAAGGGGGGTGCAACCGGCTCCAACTCCTCGACCTCCAGACCCGCCATGGTCAACGTGTCGGCCAGTTGTTGGGTCGTCAAATTCGGGTTGCAAAATTCGCGCAACCAAGATTCAGGAAATTGCATACGCAGGGCTCACTTCGTTGTTCTGAAAGGCACCCGGCCCTTCAGTGGCATTCTTAAATTACTGGAACTGGCTCAAGAAACGGACATCGCCATCAAAGAACAGGCGCAAGTCGTTCACGCCATACCGCAGCATGGTGAAGCGGTCCATGCCCATGCCGAAGGCAAAGCCAATGAATCGCTCGGGATCCAAGCCCATATTGCGCACCACGTGGGGATGCACTTGGCCTGAGCCGCCGACCTCCAGCCAACGACCCGCCAAAGGGCCGCTTTGGAATTGGATGTCAATCTCTGCACTGGGCTCGGTAAAGGGGAAAAAGCTGGGGCGGAAGCGCAGCACCAAATCATGGCTTTCAAAGAAAGTGCGGCAGAAATCGGTGACCACCACTTTAAGATCTTTGAAGCTGACGTTTTCACCAATCCACAGGCCTTCGCACTGGTGGAACATGGGCGAATGGGTGGCATCGCTGTCCACGCGGTAGGTCCGACCCGGGGCAATCACGCGAATCTCAGGCATGGCCTGGCCTGCATCCAACAGGGCTTGGTAACGCTTGACGTGCTGCACCGCATGGCGAATTTGCATGGGGCTGGTGTGCGTGCGCAGCAAATGTCCGCCTTCCACATAGAAGGTGTCGTGCATAGAGCGCGCAGGATGGTCTTCGGGCGTGTTGAGCGCCGTGAAGTTGAACCAATCGGTTTCGATTTCTGGGCCCTGCGCCACTTCAAAGCCCATCGAGCCAAAAATCTGCTCGACCCGCTCCAATGTCAGTGAGACCGGGTGCAAGCCGCCCAAATTGGCACTGCGTCCAGGCAGCGTGACATCCAAGGCCTCGGCCTTGAGTTGGGCTTGCAACTCCGCATCGGCCAAGGCTTGGCGGCGTTCATTCAAGGCCGCTTCGATCGCCTGTTTCGCCATGTTGATGGCAGCACCGCGGGTTTTTTTGTCTTCCACACTCAGCGCAGCCATCCCCTTCATCATCTCGGTGATGCGCCCTGCTTTGCCCAAATAAAGGGCTTTGGCGTTCTCGAGGTCGGCAGGTGTCAGTGCCTGCGCAAAACTCTGGCGTGCGGAATCAACCAGGGTGTCCAGCTCGTTCATGGTGTGAAATGGGTGAGGTTCAAAATAAAAAAGGGATTGAAGCTGTTGCGAGCCTCAATCCCTTTGATCGAGTGCGCGGCATGGCCCCAAGGGACCACACCACTCATGATCTCAAGCTGCGGCCAATTTGGCTTTGACTTGGTTCACGATGCCAGCAAAGGCGGCCTTGTCATGCACAGCGATATCCGCCAGCATCTTACGGTCGATTTCGATGGCCGCCTTCTTCAGTCCGTTGGCGAACTGGCTGTAGGTCAGACCGCATTCACGCGCAGCGGCGTTGATACGGGCAATCCACAACTGACGGAACACACGCTTTTTAGTGCGGCGGTCACGGTAAGCATATTGGCCGGCCTTCATCACCGCCTGTTTGGCGATGCGGAAGACATTGCCGCGGCGACCGCGGAAACCTTTTGCAAGGGCCAGGACTTTCTTGTGACGGGCGCGTGCCGTTACACCACGTTTAACGCGAGGCATAGTTTTTCTCCTTGTTCGTCAGTGATTACAGGCCAGCCATGGGCAGCATTTGTGCGATGTGACCCATATTGGTCTCATGCACAGTCACTGCACCGCGAAGGTGGCGCTTGTTTTTGGTGGTCTTCTTGGTCAGGATGTGACGTTTGAAGGCTTGACCGCGTTTAACGGTTCCACCGGGACGAACACGGAAGCGCTTTTTAGCACTGCTTTTGGTCTTCATCTTGGGCATATCAATGCTCCTTTAATTGTGCTCGTGAGGCGTCTGCAAAA
>JAIYBZ010000013.1 GCA_027488255.1 Comamonadaceae bacterium
TGAGCCCCCTAAAGAGTCGTTCAAGACCAGGACGTTGATAGGTCGGGTGTGGAAGCGCAGTAATGCGTTAAGCTAACCGATACTAATTGCTCGTGCGGCTTGACCCTATAACTTTGATCGTTCATCGATCAAGGCTGTTATGCCAAGTTGACGCATTCAAAAAAGGCTGAAAGGCCGAGCGAAAGCTCAAAAATCTGATTCCAAGCTCTATGAATTTGTTGATCTGATGACACTCAGATTGACGCCAAGTTATGCCTGATGACCATAGCAAGTTGGTCCCACTCCTTCCCATCTCGAACAGGACAGTGAAACGACTTAGCGCCGATGATAGTGCGGATTCCCGTGTGAAAGTAGGTCATCGTCAGGCTTTTACAGCAAGAAACGCCCCACCTTACCGTGGGGCGTTTTTCTTTTGGGACTTGCATTTAGCGCGGTGCGTCAAACAAGATGCCTTCTTCAAGGCTCAATGCGCCACTTCTGGAAAGTTCGTCCAGCATCATTTGGATCCAAGTGGGCAATGAATAACCTGTCCCAAATCTTTCGAAGATTTCTAGCATGTATGGAACTTGTTGAGCCCATGAAGAAAACTCTGCGGTTGAAATGCTGCCCCATTCCATCAATTTGAATTTAAGAAGCACCTTGGCGCCATAGCGCGCATGCCGCTCAGGCTGCACTGCAAATGCATTCAACTTGCTGCGAGCCAAAGACAACGCACTTTGCAAGTCCGTGAAGACCGGGCCGTGACCGGGAATGATGATCTCGGGGCGCAATTTTTCAATCAAGTCGAGAGTTTGGGACACTTCATCAAACGCCTCGATGCCTTCCAGTTCAGGAAAAACAACGCCAAAGCCGTTTTGCCAAAGTGCATCAGCTGAAATTAACAGTTTGTGTTGGGGGGCAAACAAAATCACCGAGTCGGGGTCATGTCCGGGTGCCGCGTGAACATCCCAGTCTATCCCGGCCCAGCGGTGTTGAGTCCCGGGAAGCAACAGTTCATTGAAGAGAAATCGTGGACAGTTTTGCCCGGTGGCAACATAACTCAGCGCTTCATCGTTCCAGCTTGATACATTGGGGGCAGATCCTGGTGGGATCCATGTTGTTAAATGCGGGTATTTGCCTTGTAACGCTGCGTTACCACCACAGTGGTCGCTGTGCAGATGGGTGTTGACCAAGGTGTCGAGTGCACGACCCTGCAGTGATTGCTCAATCAATGCCAAAGTTTGATCTTGGTGTTTGACGTAGCCACTGTCGATCAGTGTGGCGCTTTCGTCGTCACACAAAAGAATGTTGTTGGCCGACAGCCAACCGCGCTCCAAAACGGTGATGCCATCGGGTAAACGAACGGACTGCACGTCGCCTACCCTCGCTTGTTATTTGTTGCTGCGCAATTCACGGCGCAAGATTTTCCCGACGTTCGATTTGGGCAATTCATCGCGGAATTCAATGTATTTGGGGCGTTTGTATCCGGTCAAATTCTCATGACAGAAACGAGATACGGCTTCCTCAGTCAACAGGGGGTCGTTGCGCACAACAAAAACTTTGATGGTTTCGCCTTGCATGGTGTCAGCAATGCCCACCACCGCGCACTCGACGACACCTGGGCAAGTCGAGATGACATTTTCAAGCTCGCTCGGAAACACATTGAAGCCACTCACGATGATCATGTCTTTCTTGCGATCGACAATGCGCGTGAAGCCTTCGGTGTCCATGATGCCGATGTCCCCAGTTCGCATGAAGCCATCGGCGGTGAATGTTTTGGCGTTTTCGGCGGGTTGGTTGTAATAGCCGCGCATCACATTGGGACCGCGAATGCAAATCTCACCGGAACTTCCCACGGGAAGGCTCTGACCGTCGTCGTCTTTGATCGCGATCTCAATCCCTGGCAAGGGCAAACCAATATTGCCGCTAAAGTGTTTTTGCGTGACAGGGTTGTTGGTGCCGATGGCACAGGTCTCGCTCATACCCCAGCCTTCAATCATTGCGCTGCCCGTGGCAGATTGCCAATGGCGTGCAGTCCCTTCAGAGGCCGCCATGCCACCAGCCTGGGTCAATTTCAAAGATGAGAAATCAATGGTTTTAAACATCGGGTGTTGCATCAAGGCATTGAACAAAGTGTTCACACCGGGCAACATGTGAAAAGGCCGTTGCTTGAGCACTTCGATGAACTTTCCGAAGTCTCGGGGGTTCGGCACGAGGGTCAAATGCGAGCCTTGGCGTATGGCCAGTAAACACAGCGTCAAGGCAAAGATGTGATACAGCGGCAGCGCGGCAATGCTGTTGATTTTGCGCAAATCGCCAATGCTGGACAGGGCCGGAGTGAACCATCCTTCCGCTTGCAGAATCGCCGCCACGATATTGCGATGGGTCAAAACCGCACCTTTGGACAAACCCGTCGTACCGCCTGTGTATTGCAGAAAAGCAATATCTTCCAGCGTCTGCGGGGTTGCTTTAAGGGACAGTTGTTTCCCTTGAGAAATCACTTTTTTGAACGACGTGACCGTTCTCCCACCATTCAAAGGCAGCTCAAACTCGGGCACCATTTTGGCCAGATGCCGCACTGCGAACGTCATCCAGCGCCCATACCAAGGACCGAGAAGGTCGCCAATCGAGGCCAGCACCACATGCCGAACAGCGGTCTGATCAATCACCTCCTGCAAGGTCGAGGCAAAATTCTCCAAGATCACAATGCTGGTTGCGCCAGAATCTTTCAGTTGGTGCTCTAACTCTCTGGCGGTGTAGAGCGGATTCACGTTCACGCAGGTGTAGCCGGCCCGCAAAATGGCGGTCATGGTGACGGCAAATTGCGGCAAATTGGGCAACATGATGGCGACTCGGCTGCCGGCTTCCAGCCCTTGAGCTTGCAGCCAGGCGCCCATCGCCCGAGAGAGAACCTCTAGCTCTCTGAAGGTCATCCAGCGTTCCATGCAGACAGAAAACGGGTTGTCGCCGTGTTCGCGGAAGGCGGTTTCTAACAAATCAGTCAGGCTGCTGTACTGGTGTGGGTCCACATCGTGTGGGACTCCGGGCGGGTAATTCTTCAGCCAAATACGTTCCATTGCATCGTTCTCCTCGATCGTGACATTGTGGACAAGGGATCCGCAAAGTGGGATCGGGCAATTCCCCATGCGGGCGCAATTTCGTCTCTCAGGCGACAAATGGCCCGTGCTAACGCCGTCATCGGATTGAAGGCAAAATAAGGGAAAACCCCAGCCATTCATGTCCTCAACACCCACACCTCCTTCCGGCTTTTGGCGCCAACTTTGGCGCCGATGGGTCACGGGTGTCGACGAAAAAAATGGGATTGCTGGCCGCGATCAAAGGTCCGCCAATGGATGGATTCCCATTCGAGCCTTAGCGCCGCGGCACAAGCCGCGCATCTTGAAGCACCTGTTGTCGCTCGAGCCGCATGACCGCTATTTGCGTTTTGGCTATCCCGCCACCGATGCGCACATTGAGCGGTATGTTTCGGGGCTGAACTTCGAGCGCGATGAAATTTTTGGCGTCTTCAATCGGCGCCTGGCCTTGGTGGCCGTGGCGCACATGGGCATATCGGTGGATCCCCAATATTCAACCTGTGCAGAATTTGGAGTGTCTGTGGCGCCGCATCAACGCGGCAGAGGCATTGGCGCGCGCTTGTTTAGCCATACGATGGTCATGGCGCGCAATGAAGGGGTGAAGATGTTGTTCATCCATGCCCTGAGTGAAAATGTGGTGATGCTCAAAATAGCGCGTCACGCCGGGGCGCGAGTGGAGCGCGATGGTACGGAAAGTGAGGCGTTTTTGGTCTTGCCTGAAGCCACCTTGGACACGCAGCTGACCGGCCTGATGCACGAGCAAATGGCCGAATTGGACTATCAAATTAAAAATCAAGCCCTGTTATTTCGTGAATGGCTGGTCACCCTACAAGAAATTCGCCAAGGGGTGCGCGACGCTCGTTCGGCCAGTCGCAAACCCTAACGGTGGAATTGTCATTTGAATCCGCTATCCTATAGTCCTCTTTGTTACTGCATGTCCTGCACCCCTGACTGTGTCTGACCCTCACCCTGCGCGTTCAATTGAACGTGAAGACAAGCGAAGCTTCCTCCAAAAACTCGCCGAATTTCTCCATCCGGGTCCTGACTCGACTGACGAGTTGATCGAAACACTGGCTGAAGCCGAGGACAACCACATCATCAATGCCGAGAGCCGTTTGATGCTCGAAGGGGTGATTCGCATGGCGGACATGACCGCAGGCGATGTGATGGTGGCGGCGCCGCGGATGGATCTGTTGGACATCGATGCCCCGTTCGAAGAAATGCTGCACCATGTGATCGAAACGGCCCATTCGCGCTTCCCCGTCTTTGAGGGCGAAAAGGAAAACATCATTGGCATTTTGTTGGCCAAAGATTTGCTCAAATTGCAGCGCGCGCCCGAGTTGAACATCCGAACCTTGCTGCGCCCAGCTGTTTTTGTTCCCGAGAGCAAAGGCCTGAATGATTTGTTGCGCCAATTTCGGGACAACAGAAACCATTTGGCCATCGTCATCGACGAATTCGGCCGCACAGCAGGCTTGATCACCATCGAAGATGTGCTCGAACAAATCGTGGGCGAGATTGAAGACGAGTTCGACATCGCCGATGACGAAGGCGATATCTTTGGGCTGCCTGACCACACGTTCCGCGTCAGCGGTGACACCTCGCTGGATCGCGTCAGCGAAGCGTTTGGCGTGAATTTGCAAGAGGCGAGAGAAGATGTCGAGGGGCCAGACTTCGACACCATCGGCGGCCTGATTGCCCATGAGATGGGGCACGTGCCCCGCCGCGGCGAGAAGCACATTTTGGCGGGCCTGCAGTTTGTGGTTTTGCACACCCGTGCGGGGGCAGTACGTTGGTTCAAAGTGTCGCCACTCGCGTCAATTTCGCCGCCAGAGCCTAAGTCATGACGCTAGACCAAGACCGAGTACGCGGCCCTCAAACCGTGTGGCTCGTCTTGGCGGGTTTGGCGCAAGCGGCCTCAATGGCCATGCCGGGCAGTGGCCAAGCGCATGGCTGGCTGCAGGTGTTGAGCTTGACTTTGTTGGCCCGTGCATTGGTGCGCACAGCCAAAACGTCCCCTTCACGGCACAACATCGCGCGCTCCAGTGCTGGGGCGGGTGGTATTTTTGCGTTGGTTTGGCTGGCGGCCAGCTTTTGGTGGCTTTACGTTTCTATGCACGAAGTGGGCGGCTTGCCCGCGTTGCTGGCGGTGCTGGCTGTGCTGGCTTTGGCCGCGGCGTTGGCTTTGTACTACGCCGCTGTCTGTGCGATGTGGGGCGTCTTGGCCTCTCGACTTTTGTCCGCACGCCCCGGCTCGGCCAGTGTTTTGTTTGCCGCCTTATGGACCTTGGCCGAGCTCATGCGGGGCCAGTGGCTGACCGGCTTTCCTTGGGGGGCTGGCGGCTATGCGCATGTTGACGGTGTGTTGTCGGTTTGGGCCCCTTGGGTGGGGGTTTACGGGGTGGGGGCTATCAGCGCTGGCTTGGCCATGCGCTTGGCATTGACCGGGTGGGGGTGGTCCGCGCTCAAGCCTTTGTTGGGCGTCGGTCTTATCTCTTTGGGCATGCAATTTTGGGGCCCCACTTGGACCACATCCACGGGGGTGGGTCAGGTGGAATTGTTGCAGGCCAATATTTCGCAAACGGCCAAGTTTGATGCCGACAGCGGCATTCGCGATGCCTTGCAGTGGTACGACGCACAGTTGCGCAACAGCCAGCAAAGTTTGGTGGTGGCGCCAGAGACAGCGGTGCCTTTGTTGCCACAACATTTGCCCGATCGTTATTGGGCCGGGTTGCAGCAACATTTCGCCGAGTCCGACGCCGCTTTGGCCTTGGTTGGCGTACCCCTTGGGAACAGGGCCAACGGCTATACCAACTCAGTGCTGGCACTGGGGCCAGCCCAAATGGGTCATTACCAATATGACAAGGCGCACTTGGTGCCCTTTGGAGAATTCATACCCCCCGGCTTTGCCTGGTTTGTGCGCTTGATGAATATTCCTTTGGGCGACTTCCGTGCAGGCAGCACCGACCAGCAATCGGTCGCTTGGCAGGGGCAGCGACTGGCGCTCAACATCTGTTACGAAGACTTGTTTGGTGAAGAACTGGCTCAGCGTTTCAAGAACCCCGAAACCGCCCCAACGGCCTTGGTGAATGTGAGCAATATTGCGTGGTTTGGCGATACGCTGGCAGTAGACCAGCATCTGAATATTTCACGCATGCGGGCCCTAGAGCTAGGGCGTCCCATGCTGCGCGCCACCAACACCGGTGCCACGGCCATCATTGACCACCAGGGCCGAGTCACGGCCCAATTGCCACGGTTCACCCGAGGCAGTTTGGTTGGGCAATATGAAGGCCGAGCAGGCTTGACTCCCTATGTGCGATGGGTCTCCGCATGGGGCTTGTGGCCCTTGTGGGGACTGTGCGGGGTCGTGGTGGCCCTGGCGGGCGCGAGGCAGGCCAAGTCGCGGCGCCGAGGCCGTTGACTGGCGACTTTGCTTCCGCTGAAGCTGCCAAGTTTGAGCCCCGTGAAAGTTTGCCGGGCTGCGCCAAGCGGCAAGGCCAATTTGAGACAGCAAAGACCGTAAAATCAAGGGCTTGCGCCATTCTTGTGCGCCCCATTCACCTTGGCCAGCTCGCGGCTGGCTTCGCTTCGGCTATGTTGACCTTCCAGCAAATCATTCTCAAACTGCAGCAATACTGGGATGCCCAGGGTTGCGCATTGCTCCAGCCCTACGACATGGAGGTCGGTGCAGGCACCAGCCACACCGCTACATTTCTGCGCGCCATTGGCCCCGAGCCTTGGAAAGCGGCCTATGTGCAACCCAGCCGCCGCCCCAAGGATGGTCGATACGGCGAGAACCCCAATCGTTTGCAGCATTACTACCAATTTCAGGTGGTCTTGAAGCCCGCACCCAGCAACATCTTGGAGTTGTATTTGGGCTCGCTGGAAGCGCTGGGTTTTGACCTGAAGAAAAACGACATCCGCTTTGTGGAAGACGATTGGGAAAACCCCACATTGGGTGCTTGGGGCTTAGGCTGGGAAGTCTGGCTGAACGGCATGGAAGTCACACAGTTCACCTACTTCCAACAAGTGGGGGGCATCGACTGCAAACCCATCACTGGCGAGATCACCTATGGCCTTGAGCGTTTGGCCATGTATTTGCAAGGCGTGGACAATGTTTACAACTTGAAGTGGACCGACACGCTGAGTTATGGCGATGTCTACTTGCAAAACGAACAAGAGCAATCGGCCTACAACTTCGAGCATTCGGACGTCGACTTTTTGTTCACCGCGTTCAGCGCGCACGAAAAGCAGGCGCAGCATTTGATGGTCCAACAATTGGCCTTGCCCGCCTACGAACAAGTGCTGAAAGCCGCACACACCTTCAACTTGCTCGACGCACGCGGTGCGATCAGTGTGACCGAGCGAGCTGCTTACATTGGCCGCATACGCAATTTGGCCCGCAGTGTGGCTCAGAGTTATTACGAAAGCCGCGAACGTCTCGACTTTCCCATGGCCCCGCGTGAATGGGTTGCTCAAATGCCCAAGAAAGCCGCGTGAGGAAGAACGACATGACGACACAAAATTTGTTGGTGGAACTCTTCGTAGAAGAATTGCCCCCGAAAGCATTGAACAAACTGGGCGCGGCATTTTCTGGCGTGCTGGCCGAACAACTCCAAGCCCAAGGCTTGGCCACAGCCGATGCCGTGGTCACGGCCTATGCGTCGCCACGCCGTTTGGCCGCCCATGTCACGGGCGTACTGGCGCAAGCCGCCGACAAGTCGGTGCAGCAAAAACTCATGCCAGTGACCGTTGGACTGGATGCCACGGGTCAAGCCACTCCCGCCTTGCTGAAAAAACTGCAAGCCTTGGGCGCCGATGTCAGTGACCCCGTCGCTGCTGTGGCCGCGCTTCAGCGCGCACCCGATGGCAAAGCCGACGCCTTGTTTTACGACAGCGTGGTGAAAGGCGCTTCGCTGCAAGTGGGCTTGCAAAGAGCGTTGGAAGAGGCGCTTGCCAAGTTGCCGATCCCCAAGGTCATGCAATACCAGTTGGAGACCCACTGCGCATTGCCTGGCTGGACCAGTGTCAATTTCGTGCGCCCTGCGCACAGCCTGATGGCCTTGCACGGCAGTCAGGTGGTGGCAGTGAATGCCTTGGGTTTGACGGCGGGTAATCAGACGCAAGGTCACCGTTTTGAAGCCCGAGTGTCCCCGGTGGTGGTGGGGCACGCCGATGACTACGCCAACGTGCTTGAAAAAGACGGCGCTGTGGTGGCCAGCTTTGCTGCGCGGCGTGCTGAGATTGCGCGCCAATTGCAAGCGGCCGCCGCCAAGGTGGGAGGCGGCTGCAAGCCCATTGAAGACGATGCCTTGTTGGACGAAGTCACGGCCTTGGTCGAGCGCCCCAATGTGTTGATTTGCGCATTTGAAGAACAGTTCTTGGACGTGCCGCAAGAGTGCTTGATTCTCACGATGAAGGCCAACCAAAAATACTTTCCGCTGCTCGATGCGGCAGGCAAGCTCACACACCAATTTTTGGTGGTCAGCAACATCCGACCAGACGACGCGTCTGCGGTGATTGGCGGCAATGAACGTGTGGTCCGGCCGCGTTTGGCCGATGCCAAGTTTTTCTTTGACCAAGACCGCAAAAAGACGCTCGAATCGCGTGTCGAGGGTTTGTCCAAAGTGGTGTACCACAACAAATTGGGCACACAAGGCGAGCGCATGGCGCGGGTCTGCGGCATCGCCAAGGAAATTGGCCGTGCTGTGGGCGGCGATTTACTGGCGGCTCAGGCCGAGCAAGCGGCGCGGTTGGCCAAGACCGATTTGTTGACCGACATGGTGGGCGAATTCCCCGAGTTGCAAGGCATCATGGGGGGCTATTACGCGCGCCATGATGGCTTGAGCACCGAGGTGGCCAACGCCATTGAAGACCATTACAAACCCCGTTTTGCGGGTGACGAGTTGCCCCGCAACACCGTCGGCTTGGTGGTAGCACTGGCAGACAAACTGGAAACCTTGGTCGGCATGTTTGGCATTGGCAATGTGCCCACAGGCGACAAAGACCCCTTTGCTTTGCGCCGCCATGCCTTGGGCGTGATTCGCATGTTGATTGAAAAGGACCTCGCGTTGGGCTTGCCCGAGTTGCTCGCGCTCTCCATGCCCGTGTTTGGCGACAAAATTTCAGGCGGCCCCGAGGCCCTGATTGACTTCATTTATGACCGCTTGGCGGGCAGCTTGCGCGAGCAAGGTTACAGCGCCCAAGAAGTCGATGCGGTGATGGCTTTGCGGCCCGCTCGTTTGGGTCAGGTCGGTCAATTTTTGTTGGCTGTGCGTGCCTTTGCCGCGTTGCCAGAAAGCCCTGCACTGGCCGCCGCGAACAAACGCATTGGCAACATCTTGAAAAAGGCTGGTGAAGTCGACGCCCACGTCAACGCCGGCTTGTTGCAAGAGGACGCTGAAAAGAACCTTTACGCCGTTATGCAAAAATTGTTGCCAGAGTCAGAGGCTCAGTTCAAAGCGGGCGATTACACCGCCAGTTTGCAAACCTTGGCCGCCTTGCGCTCGCCTGTGGATGCGTTTTTTGACGATGTGATGGTCAATGCAGACGAAATGGACTTGCGACTCAATCGCCAAGGCTTGCTCAAGTCGCTGCATGTGGCGATGAACAGAGTGGCTGATTTGTCCCGCTTGGCCGCCTGATTCGGACACCGATCATGCCCATCAAACTTGTCATTTTGGACCGCGATGGCACCATCAATCGGGCCAGTGATGAGTTCGTGAAATCTCCCGAAGAGTGGCACCCCCTGCCCGGCGCCCTAGAGGCGATCAGTCGCCTGAACCATGCGGGGTTTCATGTGGTGTTGGCCACCAATCAGTCGGGCCTCGGCCGTGGCTTGTTTGACATGGCGGCTCTGAATGCGGTGCATGGCTTTATGCTCAAAAATTTGGCGGCTGCCGGGGGGCGCATTGATGCCATTTTTTATTGCCCGCATGCCCCGGATGAGGGCTGTGCCTGCCGCAAACCTGCACCCGGTTTGTTGCTGCAAATTCAAGAGCGCTATGGCATAGAGCTAAATGGCGTGCCTTATGTGGGCGACAGCTTGCGCGACATGCAGGCGGCGCAGGCGGCGGGTTGTGCGCCGCATCTGGTTTTGACGGGGCGCCACGCCGATTTACAAAGCCAGGGCTTGTCGCCCAGTTTTCCTGCTCAAACCCAAGTGCATGCCGACTTGGGGGCTTTTGTCGATCACCTGTTGGGTGGTGAAACTGCCGCGTCCCCCAACTGAATGTTGTCACCCATGAATTTTCTTCGTTCGTTCGTCCACATGCTGTGGATGGCCATCACCGTTATTCCTTGGGCCTTGTTCGTGGTGGTGATTTCATACGGAGTGAGCAGCACCCGTTTGTACTGGGTGTGTGTCGGTTGGCTGCGCTTGGCGGTGAACAGTGGTACTCGAATTTTGGGGATTCACAACCGCATTCAAGGCATGGAAAACCTGCCGCAGGGCAGCAAGGACCCGGCTGTTTTGTTGGTCAAGCACCAGTCCACCTGGGAGACATTTGTGATGCCGGTGATCATGCCGCATCCCTTGGCTTACGTGTTTAAAAAAGAATTGTTGAGCGTGCCGTTTTTTGGTTGGGCGATGGGGCGTTTGGACATGATCCACATTGACCGCAAACAGCGTTCGCGTGCGTTTGCCAAAGTGGTGCAACAGGGACGCCGATTGATGGACGAGGGTGTCTGGGTCATCATGTTTCCCGAAGGCACACGCATTCCGCGCGGTGAAAAAGGCGAGTACAAAACCGGTGGTGCGCGTTTGGCGATTGCCGCGGGTGTGCCCATCATTCCCATCGCCGTGACATCGGCACGGTGCTGGCCGACACGGGCATTCATCAAAACTCCCGGTGTGGTGGACATCTCGATTGGTAAGCCCATTCCCATTGAAAACCGCAGCGCAGAAGAATTGATGTTGGAAGTCGAGGCCTGGATCGAGGCAGAAATGCGGCGCCTAGATCCTGAGGCCTATCTGGAATCAGGCACATCCTGAGGCCAAAGGAGGGCGAACCGTGCGAGCGCCTTTGCAATTTGTGCTGGACTTTTTCACGGGGGGAGATCCCGTCCTTCCCGAGCCGCGTCCCGCGACCGCGCCATCATCGGGTTCTGCCGCCTCTCCATCGAACCTTTCCCCGACCAGTCCCACGCCAGCAACGGCCCAGCCTTTGATGGATCGCATGCGAGCCACTGGGCCCGCAGAGCCGCAGCCAAATGCCGAGCCTGCGGCTTGGGGCTTTACGCACCCGGTCGCCAATCGCCATGCGCAGTTGCAAGGCGTGCGGGTATCTTATTTGTTTGAGCGATCACGCCGCAAAAGTATTGGCTTCATGGTCGGGGCGGA
Source organism: Comamonadaceae bacterium (assembly GCA_027488255.1). Classification (GTDB taxonomy): domain Bacteria; phylum Pseudomonadota; class Gammaproteobacteria; order Burkholderiales; family Burkholderiaceae_C; genus Limnohabitans_A. Next base: position 11,416 of record JAIYBZ010000013.1, read on the forward strand.
TGGCTTGGTCGTGCGTGCGCCCAATTGGGTGCCCATGCGAGAAATCGATGCCGCTGTGCTAGAAAAAGGCCCGTGGATTGTGGCGAAGTTGCAGCAATTGAAAGAGCGGCAAACCGAGCAATTTCAAAAAGCCATCGAATGGCGGCATGGCGCTGAAGTGCCCTATTTAGGGCGCGTGATTCAGTTGTGTGTGCTGGAGCGTGGCGTGAGCCGCATGATGGGCAAAGACTTGGCGCCTGAACAAGTCTTGCCGGTGACCGTGCCGCCGGGCGCGTCCGTCACCCAGGTGCGCGATGCCGCGCAGGTGTGGCTGAAAAAGCAGGCCAAAGCTTTGTTTGAGCAACGCTTGAACCATTTCTCGCCCTTGTTAGGGGTGCAATGGCACAAACTCAGTTTGTCCAGTGCCAGCACCCGCTGGGGCAGCGCTCGGCATGACGGCCACATTCGACTCAATTGGCGGCTGATCCATTTGCCCATGAGTCAGATCGACTATGTGGTGGTGCACGAACTTGCGCATCTGCGTGAGATGAACCACAGCCCTCGGTTTTGGGAAACCGTCGGCGAGGTGATGCCCGACTATGCTCAGCGGCGCAAAGCGCTGCGTCAAACCGCGTTGGATTTGGCTCAGGATTGAGCCGCGCCAAATCGGTAAATCCCATCGTCCCCCAGCCGTCGATCGACCTGACCTGACTGCCACAAGGCATGCAGGTGGGCAACCGCTTCGCCCATGGCGAACGTGGTTTGGTGAACATCCAAGGCCCGTTTAAACAGCGTGGGCAAGGCCTCGTGCCCACTGATCGCTTGCTGACGACAACAGGCCATCAACTCGCTCAGCCGATCGTCATGGTGGGCGCGAAGTTGCTGCAACCGAGTGGGTGCCCCCTTGAATGGACGCCCGTGAGAGGGCAAAACCAGCGTCTCATGGGTCAGATGAGACATGGCCGACAGCGAGTCCAAAAAAAGTTGCAGCGGATTGCTTTCCGGCTCTGTGGCGTATACGCTGATGTTGGTCGAAATCGAGGGCAGCAACATGTCGCCACTGATCAGCACATCGTCTTGTGCGCTGTGCAAAGCCATGTGTTCGGGTGAATGGCCAAAACCACTCAGGCATTGCCACCTGCGCTCGCCAATCGTGACCGATGCGCCGTCCATCAGTCGAACATAAGTCGGTGGCACGGCCGGCACCATGCTTTTGTAGTAGCCCACGCGCGACTGCACCACCGCCAACTCGTCGGGATTTCGCCAGCCGTGAGCGGCAAAAAAGGCCACTGTGGCTGCGCCTCCAAAATTGGACAACCCTGCACTGGCCATTGCCGCCGATTGGTATTCGCTGGTGCTCATCCACAGCGGGGCTTGCCAGCGCGCGCACAGGTGGTGCGCCATGCCCATGTGGTCCGGATGCATGTGGGTGACCAAGACCCGCAAAATGGGCAGTCCTTGCAGCACGTTTTGGTCGATGTGCTGCCACGCTTCACGTGTGCTGGGGTTGTCGATGCCGCAGTCCACCGCAGTCCAGCCTTCTTGCATCACACCGATCTGGCTGGGGTGCGGCAAACGGTCGCGCAACAACCAAAGATTGATGTGGTTCAAGGCAAAGGGCAAGCCCATGCGCAACCAATAAATGCCCGGTGCCACTTCGATGGCCGAGCCCGAGTCAGGTAAGGCGTCGCCCCAAGGGTATTCCAGCCGCGATGGCACCTCAGCAAGCGCTGCGGCGTGGGGCTCTGGAGGGGTCGGCATTGGCGGCATGCGGTTGGGGGTTTCGGTTAGCATTCAGTGAATTGACGTTAACGTTAACGTCAAATATGAATTGGCATTCTAGGGGGCAGCATTTCACGCCGCTGTCTCCCTTGTGCAGGTAATCGAAGGACTCTTCAGCCATGGCAAATACGTACTCGATCAGTGATTTGGCGCAAGAATTTGACCTGACCACCCGCGCCATTCGTTTTTACGAAGACATGGGCTTGCTGGAGCCCGAGCGGTCGGGGCCGGGCGGTCGGAATCGGGTGTATTCCGCGCGCGACCGCACCCGGCTCAAGCTCACCCTGCGTGCCAAACGCTTGGGTTTGTCATTGACAGAGGCGAAGGACTTGATCGACATGTACGACAGCCCGCGCGACACGGTGCCCCAGCTCAAGAAGTTTTTGGTCGTGCTGGCCGAGCACCGGCAGCAACTCGAGTCGCAGTTGGCCGACCTGCAAGCCACGCTGGACGAAGTCAAAACCCACGAAAAAGAAACCCGCAGTCTTTTGACCAAGGCCTCGAAAGTCGCCAATCCCGGCTGAACGGCAGCGCTGTGAAGCCCGCCGAATGGCCACAAAAAAAGGAATTTTCCAATTGACGTTTACGTAAACGTCAATTAAAGTCTAAGCCTCCACACCCCACTGGATTTGATGTGAGCAACACCCCATCAGCACATGATCGCGTCGCCCTGAGTCTGGCCCGCCAGGGCATGATGACCCACTTGGGTGTGCGACTTTTGGCGGTCAAAGAGGGCCATGTGGAACTGGCCCTGAGCTACAGCGACAAACTCACCCAGCAGCAAGGCGGTTTTCATGGCGGCGCCATCGGCGCACTGGCCGATATCGCAGGGGGCTATGCGGCCCTGACGGTGGCGCCCGAAGGCATGGAAGTGGTCACGATCGAATACAAAATCAATTTTTTGAACAGCTTGCAAGGCGGAGAAATCCGCGCCATAGGCAATGTGGTCAAAGCCGGACGGCGCGTCATTGTCACGCGCGCTGAGGTGGTGCACATCGATGCCCATGGCAAAAGCACCCCTTGCGCGATCATGCAGCAAAGCATTGCCCCCGTGCCCCAAACTCAAGGATGACAAGGAGACTTCATGAACAACCTGCCCGGCCTTAACTTCCAACTCGGCGAAGACATCGATGCCCTGCGCGACGCGGTTCGTGACTTTGCCCAGTCTGAGATCGCGCCTCGTGCAGCTGAGATCGACCGCAACGACCAGTTCCCCATGGATCTGTGGCGCAAGATGGGCGATTTGGGGGTGCTCGGCATCACCGTTGGTGAAGAATACGGTGGCGCCAACATGGGCTATTTGGCCCACATGATCGCGATGGAAGAAATCTCCCGTGCCAGCGCCTCGGTGGGCCTGAGCTACGGCGCGCACTCCAATCTGTGTGTCAACCAAATCAAGCGCAACGGCACCCCAGAGCAACGCGCCAAATACCTGCCCCGACTGATTTCTGGAGAGCATGTCGGGGCCTTGGCCATGTCCGAACCCGGTGCCGGCTCAGACGTGTTGAGCATGAAGCTGAGGGCCGAAGACAAGGGCGGCTATTACCTTCTGAATGGCTCCAAGATGTGGATCACCAACGGCCCAGATGCCGACACCTTGGTGGTCTACGCCAAAAGCGAGCCCGAATTGGGCGCACGCGGCGTGACCGCGTTCTTGATCGAAAAAGGCATGAAGGGCTTTTCGATTGCGCAAAAGCTCGACAAGTTGGGCATGCGCGGCAGCCACACCGGCGAGCTGGTTTTCAACAATGTGGAAGTGCCCGAGGCCAACATCTTGGGCGGCTTGAACAACGGCGCCAAGGTGCTCATGAGCGGTCTCGACTACGAGCGCGCCGTGCTGACCGGTGGGCCACTGGGCATCATGCAGGCGGTGATGGACAACGTCATCCCCTACATCCACGACCGCAAGCAGTTTGGTCAAAGCATCGGCGAATTCCAGTTGATTCAAGGCAAGGTGGCCGACATGTACACCGTGCTGCAAGCGGGGCGTTCGTTTGCCTACACGGTGGCCAAAAACTTGGACCTGTTGGGTGCCGAACACGTGCGTCAGGTACGCAAAGATTGCGCCAGTGTCATTTTGTGGACCGCCGAAAAAGCCACTTGGATGGCGGGCGAGGGCGTGCAGATTTTTGGCGGCAACGGCTACATCAATGAATACCCTTTGGGCCGCCTCTGGCGCGATGCCAAGCTGTACGAAATCGGTGCCGGCACCAGCGAAATTCGCCGCATGCTGATTGGCCGCGAGTTGTTTGCAGAAACTTGCTGAGCCGAATCGTCATCCCATTGCAAAGTAGCACTGCGACAATCGGGGCATGAGCACTTCACTACAGCACCTCTTTGACAACAACCGGGCTTGGGCTGACCGCATGGTCACCGAGAACCCGGCCTACTTCTCACGTCTGGCCAGCCAGCAAAATCCCAAGTATCTGTGGATCGGCTGTTCTGACAGCCGGGTGCCTGCCAACCAGATCACCGGCCTCGACCCGGGCGAGGTCTTCGTGCACCGCAACGTGGCCAATGTGGTCGTGCACTCCGACCTGAACGCCCTGTCGGTCATTCAATACGCCGTCGATGCGCTCAAGGTCGAGCACATCATGGTGGTGGGCCACTACGGTTGTGGCGGCGTCTTGGCGGCGACCCGTGGCACCCGCGTGGGCTTGGCCGACAACTGGTTGCGCCATGTGCAAGATGTGCGTTTGCGACACCGCCAACGGCTCAACCACTTGCCGCAAGACCAACTCGAGTCGGTCATGTGCGAAATGAATGTGATCGAGCAAGTGGGCAACGTGGCCTTGTCCAATGTCATGCAGGATGCGTGGAGCCGCGGACAAAAAGTCACGGTCCATGGTTGGATTTATGGTTTGGACAATGGGTTGGTGAAAGATTTGGGCGTCACCATGAGCCACTCGGATGAAGTGGTCAATGTGTTCCGCAGCGCCTTCAAACGCTACCCGCGAGGCGGCATCTGAGGCCGAGCGAGGAACGCGCGTTGCGCAGGCTTCTTTAGCGCCTTTCAGTCATTCCATCCGCGTTCATGTTGTGTCAATTTTCTGGAGAAACACCATGTCAGATCCCGTCGTCATCGTCAGCGCAGCCCGCACTCCCATGGGCAGTTTTCAAAGTGACTTTGCCAGTTTGGCGGCCCACGATTTGGGCGGCGCAGCCATTCGCGCCGCAGTAGAGCGCGCAGCCGCCCAATCTCAATTCAAGCCAGAGGCCGTGACCGAGGTGCTGTTTGGCAACTGTTTGATGGCCGGCCAAGGCCAGGCGCCTGCGCGTCAGGCGGCCTTCAAAGGCGGCTTGCCCCAAAGTGCTGGCGCGGTCACGCTGTCCAAGATGTGTGGCTCGGGCATGCGCGCCGCCATGTTTGCGCACGACATGTTGCTGGCCGGTTCGCACGATGTGGTGGTGGCCGGCGGCATGGAAAGCATGACCAACGCCCCTTACCTCATGCTCAAAGGCCGCGGCGGTTACCGCATGGGCCACGACCGCATTTTTGACCACATGATGCTCGATGGCCTGGAAGACGCTTACGAGCCCGGCCGCAGCATGGGCACATTTGGCGAAGACTGCGCCGCCAAATACAACTTCACCCGCGCTGAGCAAGACCACTTTGCCACCACCAGCGTGCAGCGCGCCAAGGCGGCCACCGAGTCGGGCGCATTTGCCGCCGAAATCACGCCCGTCACGGTGAAAGACCGCAGCGGCGAGCGGGTGGTGACGGTGGACGAGGGGCCAGGAAAAATCAAGCTCGACAAGATCACCAGCCTCAAACCTGCTTTCAAGAAAGACGGCACCATCACGGCGGCCAGCAGCTCTTCGATCAACGACGGTGCTGCGGCCATGGTGCTGATGCGCGAAAGCACGGCGGCCCAACTCGGCTGCAAACCGCTGGCCCGCATCGTGAGCCACGCCACCCACGCGCAAGCGCCCGAATGGTTTGCCACTGCCCCGGTGGGCGCCACGCAAAAAGCTTTGGCCAAAGCCGGTTGGGCCGTGAAAGATGTCGATCTGTGGGAGATCAACGAAGCCTTCGCCGTGGTGCCCATGGCGCTCATGAAAGAGTTGGACGTGCCGCACGACAAAGTCAATGTGAACGGCGGCGCTTGTGCGCTGGGTCACCCCATTGGCGCATCGGGCGCGCGCATCATGGTCACGCTGGTTCATGCCCTGAAGGCGCGGGGTCTGAAAAAAGGCTTGGCCACACTGTGCATTGGCGGAGGCGAAGCGACCGCGGTGGCCCTCGAATTGGTTTGATTTTGGTTTGACATTCTTTTCACAGAGAGAACACCATGTTGCTGACCCCTGACCAAGAAATGATCCGTGATGCGGTGCGTGACTTTTCTCAGCGCGAGCTCTGGCCCCACGCGGCCGAATGGGACAAGCAGCACCACTTTCCGAAAGAGGTGCACAAGGGTCTGGCCGCGTTGGGTGCCTACGGCATTTGTGTGCCTGAAGCCCAAGGCGGCGCAGGGTTGGACTATTTGACGCTGGCGCTGGTGCTGGAAGAAATTGCCGCCGGCGATGGCGGCGTGAGCACCACCATCAGCGTGACCAATTGCCCGGTGAACGCCATCTTGATGATGTACGGCAACGCGGCGCAACAGCAGCAATGGCTCACCCCCTTGGCCCAAGGCCAGTTGTTGGGGGCGTTTTGCCTGACCGAGCCGCATGTCGGCTCCGATGCCTCGGCCTTGCGCACCACTGCCGTCAAAGACGGCGGCGACTACGTCATCAACGGCGTCAAACAATTCATCACCAGTGGCCAGCATGGCGATGTGGCCATCGTGATTGCCGTCACCGACAAGGCCGCCGGCAAAAAAGGCCTGAGTGCTTTCTTGGTGCCCACCCGCACCCCGGGTTATGTGGTGGCGCGCTTGGAAGACAAGCTGGGCCAGCACAGCAGCGACACCGCCCAGATCAACTTTGACGATTGCCGGATTCCTGCCGAATACTTGATCGGCCAAGAAGGCGAGGGTTACAAGATCGCTTTGTCCGCTCTGGAGGGGGGGCGCATTGGCATTGCGGCGCAGAGCATTGGCATGGCCCGCAGCGCCTTGGAGGTGGCCATCGATTACGCCAAGCAGCGCGAAAGTTTTGGCACCAGCATCTTCAACCACCAGGCGGTGGGTTTTCGTTTGGCCGACTGCGCGACGCAACTCGAGGCCGCCCGGCAACTCACCTGGCACGCGGCCAGTTTGCGCGATGCCGGTTTGCCCTGCCTGAAAGAGGCGGCCATGGCCAAATTGTTTGCCAGCGAGGCCGCAGAAAAAGTCTGCTCGGCGGCCATTCAAACCTTGGGCGGTTACGGCTATGTGAACGACTTTCCGGTCGAGCGCATTTACCGCGACGTGCGGGTCTGCCAGATTTATGAAGGCACCAGCGACGTGCAAAAAATCATCATCCAACGCGCACTCTGATTCGAGGTTGCCCATGCCCATCACCAAAGGTTTTCAGGCGCTTGTGAACGAGGCCATGGCGCAGGTCACCACCTACAGCGTGGCGCAGGTCTGTCAGCGGCTGTCTGATCCCAAAGTGCAGTTGGTGGACATCCGCGACGTGCGAGAGCTGGAGCGAGAAGGCACAGTGCCCGGCGCGCTGTTGGCGCCACGCGGCATGCTCGAGTTTTGGGTGGACCCCGCTTCGCCTTACTTCAAGCCTGTTTTTGCCGACGAAAGCAAAGAGTTCATCTTGTTTTGCGGGGCGGGTTGGCGCAGCGCTTTGGCCACCCAGACCTTGCAAAACATGGGCATGACCAATGTGGCGCACATCGACGGGGGCTTTACTGCATGGGCCAAAGCCCAAGCACCCAAGGTCACCTTAGAGCAACACAAGGCTGAGAGCGCTTCGCGAAAAAGTGCGTGATGACCGCCGCCTGCCCCTGCGGTCGCACCATGCGCCAGGCGCACAGAGGGTCTTCCTCTGACCGGGTGGTGCCCCTGCCCCTCGAAAACTGCTGCGGCCCTTATCACCAGCAGCTGAATGCACCCGATGCCGAAAGCCTGATGCGCTCGCGTTACAGCGCTTTTGTGCTGGGCCATGTCGACTATCTGTTGGCCACTTGGCATGTCAGCCAAAGGCCGGCTTCGCTCACCCTCGAAGCCGGCGCCCAATGGTTGGGGCTCGAGATCAAACAGCACCAATGCACCGGAGAACACACGGCCGAAGTGACATTTGTCGCGCGCTTTCGGGTAGGTGGAAAAGCGGTTCGGCAGCACGAGCGCAGCCGTTTTGTGCGCGAAGAGGGACGTTGGTTTTACCTGGATGGCGACGTCTTGTGACGGCCTGTGTGCCCTTATGATGCGGGCATGAAATTCGAGGCCATTTTGTTCGACTGTGATGGCGTGCTGGTCGACAGCGAGTCCATCACCTGCGGTGTTTTGCGCGACATGTTTGAAGAGCAAGGCTGGCGCATGACGCTGGCCGAGTGCATGCAACGCTTTGTCGGCCACACGGTCAAAAGTCAGCGCGAGACCATAGAGGCACACACCGGTCAGCCGCTCACCGACGCGTGGTTGCAGCAGTTTTTTGAGCGCCGCAACCAACAACTGGACGCACGCATCACCGCCATCGAGGGTGTGCACGAGGCGGTGGCGCATCTGCACGCGCAGTGCCAAGGCCGCATTGCCGTGGCTTCAGGGGCCGACCGATTCAAGGTGGAGATGATGCTGAAAAAAGTCGGCCTGCACCATCACTTTGAAGGGCGCATTTTCAGCGGCCACGAAATGCCCCGCAGCAAACCCCACCCCGATGTGTACCTGGCCGCCGCAGCGCATTTGCAAGCCGACCCTGCGCGGTGTTTGGTGGTTGAAGACACCACCGTAGGCATTGCGGCGGGCATCGCGGCAGGGGCCACGGTGTGGGCTTTTGCCGCTCCACCGGCGCCGCATGCGCCTTTGTTGCAAGCGGGGGCGCATCGCGTGTTCACGCACATGGGCCAATTGCGTTTGGGCTGAAGCTGCGTCTGGGCTGAAGCTGCGTCTGGGCTGAAGCGGACCCTTGTCAGGAGGCAAAGCCTGTGCGAAATGCTTCGGGCGATTGGCCGGTCCAATTTTTGAAGGCCCGAATGAAACTTTTTTCATTCTGAAAACCCACCTCGGCGGCAATCAATTTCAGCGGCTTGGCCGTGCGCAGCAGCAGGCTGCGGGCCCGTTCTTGGCGCACGCTGTCTTTGAGTTGTTGCAAGCTGGCGCCCTCTTCACTCAGTTGCCGGTGCAAGGTGCGCGATGACAAGTTCAAGCTGGCGGCCAAATCGTCGGCATTGCGGACAAGCTCGGGGTGCTCGGCCAGCGCTTGCCGAACCTTTTCTACCAACAGCCGATCGCGCCGGTAAGGCCGCACCGTCAGCAACAAGGCGCGTTGCAGCATGCGTTGCAGCGCCGCCTCGTCTCGGCGCAGCGGCAACTGAAGGTAGCCGGCGTCAAAACTCAGGCGACTGACAGGGGCATTGAAGTGGCTGGGACCATCGAACAACACCCGGTAACTGTCTTCATGGGCGGGGGGCGCGAAATGCAAGTGCGTGCTCGCCAGGGGAATGCGCGAATCGGTAAGCCAACAGGCCACGCCCAAGGCATTGCGCAGCACCGACACCGTGCAAAACTCGCGAAAGTCCTGCAGGTCCACCTGCTCTTGTAAAACCACATGGGCCAGCCCCTCTGCCGAGGTCAAGGTCAGTTGAATGTCATCGGTCAACAAATTGTGGTGCCGACACCAGCGGGCCATGGCCACCCCCAAAGTGGGGGCGGTCAGCGATGCCCGCACCAGTAGGCCGTAACTGCCCCAAGGCAAGCGACGGCGAAACCAGCCCAGCGCTTCGTCGTCGAGTTCGCGCATGGCGGCCTCGCTCATCCATTCCATCTGCAGGGCGGTCACGCGGGCGCCGGGTTTTCTCAGCATGCTTGGCGTGATTTGTGCCTTTTCAAGGGCCTGCCGGGGGTCCATGCCACGGCGTTCATAGGCCTTGACCATGGCGGCTATAAAGGCCATGGGTGTTTCGGCGCGAGTGGGCAAGTGAGGCAGGGTCATTTGAGGCATTATTTTGGCAGGATTTGCAACCACTGTGGCGGTGCGTCAGCGGTGCCGGCGGCTTATGCTGGCGGCTACAGGCCCTCGCTTAGGAATTGCTATGACTGTTTTGCACACCCAACTCAACCTGCGTTCGGCGGACTTTGCCGCCAATGCCGCTGCCATGCGCGGTTTGGTGGACGACTTGCGCGCGCACTTGGAGCGCATTGCCTTGGGCGGCGGCGAAGCGCCGCGCGCCAAACACACTGCGCGGGGCAAGTTGTTGCCCCGCGACCGGGTGCAAATGTTGCTCGATCCCGGCACCCCATTTTTAGAAGTCGCCCCGATGGCCGCGCTCAATATGTACAACAACGATGCCCCCAGCGCCGGGCTGATCGCGGGCGTGGGCCGCGTCAGCGGGGTGGACTGCATGATCGTCTGCAACGACGCCACGGTGAAGGGCGGCACCTATTACCCCATGACGGTGAAAAAGCATTTGCGCGCCCAAGAAATTGCGCAGCAAAACCGCTTGCCCTGCATTTATTTGGTGGATTCGGGGGGCGCCAACTTGCCCAACCAAGACGAGGTCTTTCCAGACCGCGACCACTTTGGCCGCATCTTTTTTAACCAAGCCAATATGAGCGCCCTCGGCATCGCCCAAATTGCGGTGGTGATGGGCAGTTGCACCGCGGGCGGGGCGTATGTGCCGGCCATGAGTGACGAAACCATCATCGTGAAAAACCAAGGCACCATTTTTCTGGGTGGCCCGCCTTTGGTGAAAGCCGCGACCGGTGAGGTGGTGAGTGCCGAAGATTTGGGCGGTGGCGATGTGCACACCCGCTTGTCCGGCGTGGCCGACCACTTGGCGCAAAACGATGTGCATGCGCTGGCCTTGGCCCGCAGCGCGGTTAAAAATTTGAATGCCCAAAAATCCCCCAACATCGCCACCCACGCCCCTGTGCCGCCGCTGCTCGATGCGCAAGAGTTGTATGGCGTGATTCCCACCGACACCCGCAAACCCTTTGATGTGCGCGAGATCATTGCCCGCATCGTCGATGGCTCTGAGTTTGACGAATTCAAGTCGCGTTTTGGCACCACGCTGGTGTGCGGTTTTGCCCGCATCGAAGGCATGCCGGTCGGCATCATTGCCAACAACGGCATTTTGTTCAGCGAGTCCGCCCTCAAAGGCGCGCACTTCATTGAGCTGTGTTGCCAGCGCAAAATTCCCTTGGTGTTTTTGCAAAACATCACCGGATTTATGGTCGGGCGCAAATACGAAAACGAAGGCATCGCGCGCAATGGCGCCAAGATGGTCACGGCCGTCGCCACGGCAGCGGTGCCCAAGTTCACCGTCATCATCGGTGGCAGTTTTGGGGCCGGCAACTACGGCATGTGCGGTCGCGCATTTGGCCCCCGCTTCTTGTGGATGTGGCCAAACGCCCGCATCAGCGTGATGGGGGGCGAGCAAGCGGCCAGCGTGTTGGCCACCGTCAAACGCGATGGCATTGAAGGCAAAGGCGGCCAGTGGAGCGCGCAAGAAGAAGAGGCCTTCAAGGCTCCCATCAAGCAGCAATACGAAGACCAAGGCCACCCGTATTACGCCACCGCACGCCTGTGGGACGATGGCGTGATTGACCCCGCCGACACGCGCCGCGTGCTGGCGCTGGGCTTGTCGGCATCGCTCAATGCACCGGTGGCCGAGACCCGGTTTGGCTTGTTCCGCATGTGAGGGGCCACGATGACTGCTCTGACTGTTTCTTTGCAAGACGGCGTGCAAACCCTCACGCTGTCACGTCCCGATGTGCGCAATGCGTTCAATGACGAGGTCATTGCCGAGCTCAAAAACGCCTTCATCGCCGTGGCGCAAAACCCGCTGGTACGCTGTGTGGTGTTGGCGGCCGAAGGCCCCGCTTTTTGTGCCGGCGCCGATCTGAATTGGATGCGCCGCATGGCGGACTACACCCATGCTGAAAATTTGGCCGATGCCGGCGAATTGGCGGCCATGCTGAAGGCCATCTACACCTGCCCACAGCCCACCATCGCACGCGTGCAAGGCGATGTGTACGCCGGTGGCTTGGGCTTGGTCGCGGCCTGCGACATGGTGGTCAGCGTGGACACCGCGCACTTTTGCCTGAGCGAGGTCAAACTGGGCTTGATCCCGGCCACCATCAGCCCCTATGTCATCCGGGCCATGGGCGCACGCGCCGCGCACCGTTATTTTTTGACGGCCGAACGCTTTGACGCCCACGAGGCCCACCGCGTGGGCTTGGTGCACGAAGTGGTGCCGCCCGATGCCTTGGACAGCCAGGTGGATGAATGGGTGCAGGCCCTGCTGAAAGCCAGCCCCAACGCACTTCGGGCTTGCAAAAAACTGCTGCAAGACGTGGCCGAGCGCGAGATCAATGACCCCTTGATTCGCCAAACGATCGAGGGCATTGCCGATATTCGTGCCAGCAGCGAAGGCAAAGAGGGGGTGCAGTCCTTTTTGCAAAAACGCAAACCCCAATGGTCGGTCTGAGGAAAAGAACATGTTTAACAAAATCTTGATTGCCAACCGTGGCGAAATCGCTTGCCGAGTTGCTGCCACCGCCCGCCGCATGGGCATCAAAACCGTGGCCGTGTATTCCGACGCCGATGCCGGTGCCAAACATGTGCAAGCCTGTGACGAAGCCGTGCACGTCGGCAGCTCGGCTCCCAAAGACAGTTATTTGCGCTGGGAGCGCATTTTGCAAGCCGCCAAAGACACCGGGGCACAAGCCGTGCACCCGGGTTACGGCTTTTTGAGTGAAAACGAAGACTTCGCCAAAGCCTGCGCCGCTGCGGGTTTGGTGTTCATTGGCCCACCTGCATCCGCCATTTTGGCCATGGGTCTGAAAGCCGAATCCAAGCGCTTGATGGCCTCTGCCGGGGTGCCTTTGGTGCCCGGTTACCACGGCGCCGACCAAGACCCCGCACTGCTGCAACGCGAGGCCGACCACATCGGCTACCCCGTCCTCATCAAGGCCAGCGCCGGCGGTGGCGGCAAAGGCATGCGGGTGGTTGAAAAGTCAACAGATTTCGCCGCTGCTTTGGCCAGTTGCCAGCGCGAAGCGAGCAACAGCTTTGGCAGCGACGCGGTGTTGATTGAAAAATATGTGCAGCGCCCCCGCCACATTGAAATTCAGGTGTTTGGCGACACGCACGGCAACTGTGTGTACCTGTTTGAGCGCGACTGCTCGGTGCAGCGCCGTCACCAAAAAGTGCTGGAAGAAGCCCCGGCCCCTGGCATGACCGAAAGCCTGCGCGCCCAAATGGGGGCTGCGGCGGTGGCCGCTGCCAAGGCGGTGAACTATGTGGGGGCGGGCACGGTGGAATTCATCGTCGAACAGACGGCCTATGACCAGCCTGAATCGATGAAGTTTTTCTTCATGGAAATGAACACCCGCTTGCAAGTCGAACACCCCGTGACCGAGGCCATCACCGGACTCGACTTGGTGGAGTGGCAGTTGCGCGTGGCCAGTGGCGAGCCGCTGCCTTTGCGCCAAGACCAGCTGAAAATTCAAGGCCATGCGATCGAAGCGCGCATCTGCGCTGAAAACCCCGACAAGCAATTTTTGCCCGCCACAGGCACTTTGCAGGTGTACCGCAAGCCGCAAGCCAGCCACTTTGAGCGGGGCACAGTGCGCATCGACGACGGCGTGCGCGAAGGCGACACCATCAGCCCGTTTTACGACTCGATGGTGGCCAAACTGATCGTGCAGGGCGACACCCGTGAACAGGCCTTGTCGCGGCTCGACACGGCGTTGGCGCAAACCCACATCGTGGGGCTGCACACCAACGTGCAGTTTTTGCGCCATGTGGTGCGTTCGCCCGCCTTTGCGCGGGCACAACTCGACACCGCGCTCATTCAGCGTGAAGCAGCGGTTTTGTTTCAGCAAGAGACGGTGGCTTTGGCGGCCGCCGTCGCCGCCGTGGTGGCGCACACCTTGCGGGCAGAGCAAGCGCTGCAAGGCCATGACCCCTTCAGCCGCCGCGATGGCTGGCAGTCGCACGGCGTCACGCAGCGGCGCTTTGAGTTTGTCTGGCAAGAGCAGCCCCGTTCGGCCCGCTTGATCTGTTTGCACGATGGCGCAACGCTGTTGGCCTTGGAGGGCGATACGCCGGTCTCGGGGCCGTTGCGGTTTTCTGTCGAGGGCCGAGGGCTATGGGTGCAGTGGGGCGACACCGCGCCTTGTTTTTCAGAGCTCGATTGGCAAGGCGAAACCGCGCATCTTTTCACGCCCCAAGGCGCGACCCGCATTGTCGTGCTGGACCCCTTGGCCCATGCCGGCGAAACGGCACAAGAGGGCGGTCGTTTGACGGCACCCATGCCTGGCAAAGTGGTCTCGTTTGCGGTCAAAGCGGGTGACAAGGTCAAGGCCGGTCAAGCCTTGGCGGTGATGGAAGCCATGAAGATGGAGCACACCATCAGCGCGCCCCAAGACGGCACAGTGACCGAGCTGCTTTACGCGCCGGGGGACCAGGTGGCCGATGGCGCCGAGCTGTTGAAGCTGACGACGTGAAGGGGGTGACCGGTGTGAACAAGTGCAAAGGCCGGGGCCAAGACAGGGCTCCCCGCCGTGCTGCCAAAATCACGCCATGAAGATCACGCTTTGTTTCACCGGTTTGTCGCCCGAGCCTTGGGTGCAGGGCCTGCGGCAGGCCTTGCCCGAGGCCGATGTGTCGGCTTGGCAGCCGGGCGCGGCCCCGGCCGACCATGCCTTGGTGTGGGCACCGCCGCAACAATTCATTGACGAACAAAGCCAGCTGCAAACCCTGTTCAACATCGGGGCCGGCGTGGATGCTTTGCTCCAGCTGCAGTTGCCTGCCTCGCTCAAGTTGGTGCGCTTGGACGATGCCGGCATGTCGGTGCAAATGGCCGAGTATGTTTGCCATGCCGTGATTCGGCATTTCCGAGAATTTGACGCCTACGCGGCCGACACCCAAGCCGGTCGATGGTCATTTCGCAAGCCGCGTCTGCGCGCCGACTTTCCAGTGGGCGTGATGGGCTTGGGGGTGTTGGGCGAACGGGTGGCCAAGGCGTTGCAGGTGTTTGAGTTTCCGGTGAACGGTTTCAGTCGCAGTCCCAAAGACCTGCCGGGCATCCGTTGTTTCAGTGGCCCCGAGGGCTTGGGTGAATTTTTGGCGGCTACCCGCGTGCTGGTCAACCGCATGCCGCTCACGCCCGACACCGAAGACATGTTGAACAAAAGCACTTTGTCGCAATTGCAGCCCGGGGGCTATGTGATCAATGTGGCGCGCGGCAAGCACTTGGTCGAGCAAGATTTGCTTGATTTATTGGACCAAGGCCACTTGGCCGGGGCCACACTCGATGTTTTTCGCACCGAACCCTTGCCGGCCGAGCATGCTTTTTGGAAACACCCGAAAATCACGCTCACGCCGCACACCTCGGCACGGACTTTGCGCGACGACAGCATTGCCCAAATCGTGGGCAAAATCCATGCTTTGCAGCGCGGCGAGCCTGTCAAAGGCATCGTTGATGCCCTGCGCGGTTATTGATTTGAAAGCCTCCTTCATGCCGACCCCTTCTCGCGTTCAACTCATCGATGTCGGGCCACGCGATGGCTTGCAAAATGAAAAACAAGCGGTTCCCGCTTCGGTCAAGATCGAGTTGGTGCACCGCTTGCAAGCCGCTGGCCTGAAAGAAATCGAGGTCACCAGTTTTGTCTCGCCCAAGTGGGTGCCGCAAATGGCGGACAACGCCGAAGTCATGGCGGGCTTGCAACGGCAAAGCGGGGTGTGCTACTCGGTGCTCACGCCCAATCTGCAAGGCTTTGAGGCCGCGCGGCCCACGCGCCCCGATGAAATCGTGGTGTTTGGTGCAGCCAGCGAAGCTTTCAGCCAGAAAAACATCAATTGCTCGATCGCCGAAAGCATCGAGCGATTTGCCCCCGTGGTGCAAGCGGCCTTGGCCGCCGGCATCGCCGTGCGCGGTGCCATGAGTTGCACCGTGGGCTGTCCCTACGAGGGCGAGGTTGCGCCCGAGCGCGTGGCCTACCTTGCGGGGCTCATGAAGCGCATCGGCGTGCAGCGCGTGGACGTGGCCGACACCATCGGTGTGGGCACGCCGCTCAAGGTGCAAAGGGCCATCGAGGCTACTTTGCAGCACTTTGAGGTGCGCCACATCAGCGGGCATTTTCACGACACCTATGGCCAGGCCTTGTCCAACACGTTGGCGGCCTTGCACATGGGGGTCTTTAACTTTCAGTCATCGGTGGCCGGCTTGGGCGGCTGCCCTTACGCCAAAGGCGCCACCGGCAATGTGGCCACTGAGGATGTGGTTTACCTGATGCACGGCATGGGCATTGAGACCGGCATTGATCTGGAGGCCTTGGTCGATGCGGGCGTCTTCATCAGCGACTTTTTGGGGCGCAAAACCCAGTCGCGCGTGGCCACGGCCTTGCTGAACAAACGGGCGGGCTGAAGCATGTGCGGCTCTGAACTCCATGCTTTGCCCGAAGGGGTGCAACGCGTCTCGCAAGCTTTGCAAGAGGCGGGCCATCCGCATTTGCCGGTCATGCTCGATGGTGCAGCCCGCACCGCACAAGAAGCCGCCGATGGCTTGGGCGTGCAGCTCGGTCAAATTGCCAAAAGCGTGATCTTCAAGCGCAAAGAAGACGGCGTGGCGGTCTTGGTGGTGACCTCGGGGGACCGCCGGGTGGATGAAAAAAAGGTCTCTGCTTTGGTTGGAAAAATCGGCCGTGCCGATGCCGATTTTGTGAAAGCCCAAACGGGTTTCAGCATCGGCGGCGTCTCGCCCGTGGCGCATCTGCACCCGCCCGTCACCTTGCTTGACCAAGACCTTTGGCGTTTTGAAGACATATGGGCGGCCGCGGGGCACCCGCATGGTGTGTTTCGCTTGCATCCCGAAGACCTGAAGCGACTCACCGCAGCGCCTGTCGCCGAGGTGGTGCAAAGCCAGCAAGAGGGGATATCGTGAGTGAGCATTACTGGAAAAAATTGAGCGAGCGCGCCACGCAGGTCTTGGCCTCGCCCCAACCGCCCGAGCCCCACTCGGTGCCCTCGCCGTGCGTTTCTTTGTGCTTGATGCACCCCAGCGCCGGATGGTGCGACGGCTGTTTGCGCACCTTGCCAGAAATCGGTGCATGGAGCCGCGCGACCGACAGCGAAAAATGGCAAGTGTGGGCTCAAATTCCAGAGCGTTTAAAACAGCGCCGTGCGCTTGAGTCGTGACGCCGCAACACAGCGCCCCCGCCATGAAAACCATTCATTTCTATCTGGACTTCATCTCGCCCTACGCCTGGCTGGCCTTTGATGCCTTGCCCAAAGCCTTGCAGGGACTCAGTTACCAGGTGGTGCACAAGCCGGTGGTGTTTGGTGCCATGCTGCAGCAGATTGGGCAACTCGGGCCGGCCGAAATTCCCGCCAAACGCGACTGGACTTACCGCCAAGTGCAATGGCAGGCGCGCGCGCAAGGCACCCCTTTGCAATTGCCCGCCAGCCACCCCTTCAACTCATTGGCTTTGCTGCGCTTGGCCACGGCGATGGACCCGGCGGGAGAGCCCAACCGCTATGTCTGCGACACCCTTTTTCGGCATGTCTGGTGTACCAGACAAGAGGCGGCCGACGCCGACCGCTTGGCGGCATTGACCACACAACTGGCGCCCACGCTGGATGTGGCCGACCCCCAAGTCAAGCAAAAGCTAAAGCAGCACACCGACGAGGCGCTGGCGCTGAATGTGTTTGGCGTGCCCAGTTTTGTGGTCGACGACCAGGTGTTCTGGGGCAACGACGCCTTGCCCATGTTGCGGGCTTATTTGTTGGGCGACCCGTGGTTTCAGTCGGGCGAATGGACCGAGGTGGGTCAACTGCCCGTGGGGGTCAGGCGTAAGGCCTGAGGCCCACGTGTACGAACGATGCGCCCAATAAAAAACCCGATCGCGGGTGCGATCGGGTTGGGGTGTTAAGAGGTCTCAGCTTCTGGGGTTCAAGGGAATCCCCTTGAACCCAGAGAGACAGAGGATCTCTTAGTGCGCAGCCGTTCCTTGAGAAGTCGTGCCGTCAAAGCTGGGGAAGCGGACGTTCTCCACCAGATCTTGCACTTCTTTCTCAGGTTCTTTGGTCAGCAGCGACACGATGATGATCACCGCAAAGCCGACTGGCACACCAAAGATACCGGCTGAGATGGGGGCAATGTCCCACCAGGTGTTGGCTTTCAAGATCTCAGGTGTCAGCGAACCCTCATGGAACAAGCCGTACATCCAAGGATGGGTCTTGACCATGTAGTAGAACGAGATGCCCAAGCCGGCCAGCATGCCCAGCGAAGCGCCCCATTTGTTGGCACGCTTCCAGAAGATGCCCAGGGTCAACGCAGGGAAGAAGGCCGCAGCAGCGAATGAGAAGGCCGCAGACACGAGGAACAAAATGTCCGCCATGCGCAGCGATGCGACATACGCAGCCGCCAGTGCCACGAACACCAAAATGACTTTAGAGATCGCCACGCGACGGTTGGCCGAAGCGTTGGGGTCCACCACTTTGTAGTACACGTCGTGCGACAAGGCGTTGGCAATGGTCAACAACAAGCCATCGGCTGTGGACAAAGCCGCAGCCAAACCACCTGCCGCCACCAAACCCGAAATCACGAAGGGCAAGCCGCCGATTTCAGGTGTGGCCAAGACCACAATGTCACCACCCAAACGGATTTCTGCCAACTGCAAAATGCCGTCTTTGTTGATGTCAGACACCGCCATCAGCGTGGGGTCCACCACGTTCCAGCGCGCAATCCAATCCGGCAACTGGTTAAACGGTGTACCAACCAGCAGGGTGTAGATGTCGAACTTGACCAACACAGCCAGCGCAGGCGCTGTGAAGTACAGCAGCGAGATGAAGAACAGCGACCAGGCCACCGACTCACGGGCTTCACGCACCGAGGGCACGGTGTAGAAGCGCATCAGGATGTGGGGCAAGGCCGCGGTACCAATCATCAAGCAGAACACCAAGGCCAAGAAGTTTTTGCGTGCCACATCGCGGGCAGCTTCGTCTTTGCCAGGGAAGGGTTCAGCATGGCGCAGGGGTGGCGCAGCTCGGGCTGCGTTAGAGGTGCGCGCAGCGGTGTAAGCCGCTTTGGCGGCCGCTTCATCTTTGGGCAGAGCGGCCAAGGCCTTTTCTGCAGCCTTGATGTCGGCTTCAGGTGCGTTAGCGGCCTTCAGATCTTCCAGCTTCTTGGTGGCGGCTTGTTTGTCAGCAGCCATGGCAGCAGGCACATCTTTCAGCTTTTCAGCGGCTTCATCAGAGCGCGCTTTGAAGATGCCGCGAACTTCGAGTTCTTTGGGATCTTTCAACAGCACTTCTTCTTTGGCGCTGACTTTTTCAAGCAAGTAGCCATAAGCGATTTGCGGCACGGGGTTGTTGGTGTGCTTGACCGAGAGCCAAATCACGGGGATCAGGTAGGCCACGATCAAGATCAGGTATTGGGCCACTTGTGTCCAAGTCACCGCGCGCATACCGCCCAAGAACGAGCACACCAAGATGCCGGCCAAGCCAACATACACGCCCACGTCAAAAGACAGACCGGTCATGCGGGCAGTGATCAAGCCCACGCCAAAGATCTGCGCCACAACGTACACGAAGGACACCAAGATGGCCGCGAACACGCCAATCAAACGTGCCATGTTGCCGCCGTAGCGTGCGCCCAAAAAGTCAGGAATGGTGAACTGACCAAACTTGCGCAGGTAAGGCGCCAAGAACAAGGCCACCAAACAGTAACCGCCGGTCCAGCCCAAGATAAAGGCCAAACCGCCGTAACCTGTCAGGTACAAGGTACCGGCCATGCCGATGAACGAGGCAGCGGACATCCAGTCAGAGCCGGTGGCCATGCCGTTGTACACGGCGGGCACTCGGCGCCCCGCCACGTAGTACTCCGCCGCATCGTTGGTGCGACTCATCACACCAATACCTGCATACAAGAGCACAGTGGCCGCCAAGAAGGCATAGCCAATGTAATCCTTGTGCATGCCCATTTGCTCTAGAACGGCAAGTGCAATAACGAAGGCCGCAAAGCCAACGCCGTAGAAGATGAAAACTTTGTTCAGAGATTTCTGAAACTGGCCTTGTGATTGGCCTTCACCAGCAAAAATGCTCATGCTTCTTCTCCTTCGGCGACGCCATATTCCTTGTCAAGGTTGTTCATATAGCGGGCGTAGTACCAAATGATCAGGCAGTACACGATCAGTGCGCCTTGGGCCGCAACCCAAAACGAGAAAGGCCAGCCAAAAAAAGTGAACGTCAAATCGCGTGCAAAAAACAAAAGCACGAACGTGACAAAGAACCACAGGGCCAGCAATAGCCCCGTGATTCTTAAGTTTTTGCCCCAGTATTCCCGGTGCCTTGCAGTGAGCTGCATCTCTGTCTCCTTTTTGTTAAATAGCAAAATAGCCGACTGTCACACTTGTTCTAGGCCCACACCACGGAGGGGGTGTCTTAAGCAGATCGGTTCAATCGAAGCCCTGTTTCTCTTTCGAGTTGGGCCGCTACCTTGGGCTCAAATCCATTCAGGTGTTGCATCACCTCTAAAGCTTTGTCGGGTGCGTGCATTTCCATGTGCACCCGCGCCATTTGGTACCAGGCATAGGGGCTCATGGATTGCAATTCGGTATTGCGCTTGAAGGCCACCAAGGATTCTTCAAACCGTTGCTGTCGTACCAAAGTCAAACCCAGACCGTACCAAGCCCGATCCAACTTGCTGTCCAATTCAATGGCCTTTTTAAAGGCGTGCTCGGCGGGCTGGCTGCGTCCCAAGGCCTCGCAGACAAAACCCACATTGAAATGCGCATTGGCATGGCTGGGGGTGAGGGCCAAGGCCCGCTCAAAGTAGGCGAGGGCCTGAACCAGACGTTTTTCATTCAACTCGTGATAGCCCAGCGTGTTGAGGGCAAGCACATCTTCCGGGTTGATGGCCAGGATTTGCTGGAACAAGCCGTGCGCTTGTTTGCGCAAACCCAGGACCAAAAGCGCTCGGGCTTGCCAGCGCAACCACCAGCATTTGCTGGTGCCCGAGCCGCTGACGTGGCTGCTGCCGAGTTGGGTTTTTACTGACATGACGCGACTCCCAACTCAAGACACAGCTCGACCTTCAATTGCACAGCCACCACCCAGGCGATGATGAGCCAGCTGCTGGTGGCCAGCGGGATGTGCTGGTCCAGGATCAGTCGGGGGCTGACTTTTCGGGTGATCCAGAGGGCCGGTTTCGAGGCCACATCGAGCAGCTGCCAAAAAACGTTGTTGTCGCGGTTGGAGCCCGCCATCAAGCCCAACAAAAAGCGTCCAACAATGAACATGAACGACAGTTCGATCAGACTTTTGGCAATGACGACAGCAAGCAACATAGGGTTTTATTGATGTGGATCAAGTGAATTCGGCGGATTCTATGAAGGGGTTATTTATCCGCCTAACCCTGCAAAAAAGCCTTTTAAAAAATGAGTAAATTGACTTTTTGCTGACCTCTTACGTCTTTTCACTCGGAAAAACGACAAAACTGACATGTGCCTTACTGGATTTTTGCCTCTTGTGGGTCAATTTGGCCGCGCGCCGCAAGGGAAAACACCGAGAAAAATGAGCCCCTATTTCCCATGCTTTTCGCGCCCGTCGGACCCGTCTGGGGCCGATTTCTGAGCTCTTTATCGCGTGCCGAAGCTTCTTGCGCGGTTTTTCTTCAGAAAAAACGCACGGGGAATACCCTTGGAAAAACGATGATTTACTGCAATGTGAAAAAAAAGATCAGGGTAAACGCGACCTTGTAAGCATGTGTTGGTTCCACGTCAGAACGGGGCAAGTGGGGGGTCAAAGAATCGCGCCAAGTTTCCGTGTCGGAGACTCTTTTTTGGAGACAGCTTTATGGCTACTACTGAAGCAAACCGCCCGATGACGGCGGAAGAGAAGAAGGTGATTTTTGCCTCTTCTCTGGGTACCGTTTTCGAATGGTATGACTTTTACCTGTACGGCTCGTTGGCCGCCATCATCGCCAAGCAATTCTTCAGCGGCTTGGACGAAGGCTCTGCCTTCATCTTGGCGTTGTTGGCTTTTGCTGCCGGCTTCATCGTGCGTCCTTTCGGCGCGATCTTCTTCGGCCGCTTGGGCGACATGATCGGCCGCAAGTACACCTTCTTGGTCACCATCTTGATCATGGGTGTTTCGACCTTCATCGTGGGTGTCTTGCCCAACTACGCCAGCATTGGCGTGGCCGCTCCCGTCATCCTGATCTGCTTGCGCTTGTTGCAAGGTTTGGCTTTGGGTGGTGAGTACGGTGGTGCTGCTACTTATGTGGCCGAGCACGCCCCCAAGGGTCAGCGTGGTGCTTACACCGCCTGGATCCAGACCACTGCGACTTTGGGCTTGTTCCTGTCGTTGATGGTGATTTTGGGCACCCGTACCATCGTCGGTGAAGAAGCTTTCGCCGACTGGGGCTGGCGCGTGCCGTTCCTGGTCTCGGTGATCATGCTGATCATCTCGGTGTACATCCGTTTGAGCATGAACGAATCGCCTGCTTTCGTGAAAATGAAAGCCGAAGGCAAGACTTCTAAAGCCCCTCTGTCCGAGTCTTTCGGTCAGTGGAAAAACCTGAAGATCGTGATTTTGGCCTTGTTCGGCTTGGTCATGGGTCAGGCTGTGGTTTGGTATTCCGGTCAGTTCTACGCTTTGTTCTTCTTGACACAAGCGTTGAAAGTGGACGGCGCTACCGCCAACATCATGGTGGCGATCTCTCTGATCATCGGTACACCGTTCTTCGTGATCTTCGGTACGCTGTCCGACAAAATCGGTCGTAAGCCTTTGATTTTGGCTGGCTGCTTGTTGGCCGTGGTGACCTACTTCCCTGTGTTCAAGGCGTTGACCAAAGCGGCCAACCCTGATCTGTACGCTGCTCAACAATCGGCTCAAGTCACTGTGACCGCCGATCCTGCTGAGTGCTCGTTCCAGTTCAACCCCACAGGTACCAAGAAATTCACTTCTTCTTGCGACATCGCTAAGCAACGCTTGGCTGGTGCCTCTGTGTCCTACGAGAACATTGCAGCGCCTGCTGGCACCCCTGCTGTGATCAAAGTGGGCGAGACCGTGGTGAACGTGAAGTACTCTGCTGAAGACATCGCTGCTGCCAAGGCCAAGGCCGAGGAAAAACTGGCAGCCCTGAACGCCGCAGAACCCAAAGATGCCAAGGCCATCGAAGCCGCCACCAAGGCTGTGAAAGACCTGAGCAACGAGAAGACTGCAGGCGCCACATTGTTGGGCGCCAACTTGAGCGCCGCTTTGAAAGCCGCCGGCTACCCCGCCAAGGCTGACATGGCCAAGTTCGACAAAGTCACTGTGATCTTGATCCTCTCTTACTTGGTGATCTTGGTGACCATGGTGTACGGTCCTATCGCTGCCATGTTGGTTGAGATGTTCCCCACACGCATCCGTTACACCTCCATGTCTTTGCCTTACCACATTGGTAACGGCTGGTTTGGTGGTCTGATGCCGACAACTGCCTTCGCGATCGTGGCGCAGACCGGCAACATGTACAACGGCTTGTGGTACCCGATCATCATCGCTGGTGTGACCGTGGTCATTGGTGGTTTGTTCGTCAAAGAAACCAAAGACAACGACATTTACGCAGACGACTGATCTGACTTGTAAGCAACCCGGGGTGACTCGGGTGCTAAATTTAGGCCTTCCCTCTGTGGAGGGCCTTTTTCATTACTGGAGTTGAACGATGTGGAAAATTGCTGTGGGTTTTGTGATCTTTGCGGCGCTTGCTTTGTATGTGATCGGCAAGGGCGGTGACAAATTGGACATGAGCGGCGAAAAGCATGGCGCTGATGCGGTGCACTCCGAGCCAGCCAAGGCCGATGCGGCAGCCCCTGCGGCCAGCGCCGCCAAATAAGAGAGAGTTAAGAGAGATTCAAGCGAGATTTTTCTTGCCGTGCGCCCGATCCAGGTCGGGCGCCCTCACGAAGGCCACGCCACTGCGTGGCCTTTTTTTGTGCCGCCAACTTGGGGCGGAGCAGCGCCCTAGAATGTTTGGCCTTCACCGAAAAAAGCCAACCCATGTCCCAAGGTCTCATCCGCATCCGTGGCGCTCGCCAGCACAACCTTAAAAACCTCGACTTGGACATCCGCACCGGTGAACTCACGGTGGTGACCGGGCCCAGTGGCTCTGGCAAATCGAGCTTGGTCTTTGACACGCTGTATGCCGAAGGCCAGCGCCGCTATGTGGAAACCTTCAGCGCCTATGCCCGTCAGTTTTTAGACCGCATGGACAAACCGGCGGTGGACAAAGTCGAGGGCGTGCCCCCCGCCATTGCGATCGACCAAACCAACCCGGTGCGCAGCTCGCGTTCCACCGTGGGCACCATGACCGAGCTGAACGACCACCTCAAATTGTTGTTCGCGCGCTTGGGGCAATTGTTTGACAAAGACACCGCGCAAGCGGTGCGACACGACAGCCCCGAGACCATTTATGCGGAGTTGGCGCAGCGCGCCGCACAAGCGCAAGACCCGCGCTTGGTGTTGACCTTTCCGGTGGAGTTGCCCGCCAACACCAGCGCCGACCAAGTGGCGCAATGGCTCTCGGCCAGTGGCTTCACCAAGGTGCAAGCCGAACGCGAGGTCGCCACGCCGACCGGGCCGCGCAAAGTGTTGGATGTGGTGGCCGACCGGTTCAGGTTGTCCAAGGCCGAAAAAGCGCGGGCCATCGAAGCCATTGAGGTCGCTTTGAAGCGCGGCGGACGCTTGAATGTGTATGCCGAAACAGCGGCCGAGTCCGACTCGGCTCCGGCGGTATTTGAGCAGTGGCGTTTCTCAACCGGACTGCATTGCCCGGACAGCGATGTGCGCTACACCGATCCCATCCCCTCGATGTTTTCATTCAACTCGGCCGTGGGGGCCTGCGAGTCTTGCCGGGGCTTTGGTCGGGTGATCGGGGTGGATTACGGTTTGGTCATCCCCAACGAAAAACTCACCCTGCGTGCCGGGGCCATCAAGACCATCCAGACCCCGGCCTGGAAGGAGTGCCAAGACGATCTGATGCGGCACGCCGAAACCGCCGGCATCCCCCGCGACACGCCGTGGGAAAAACTCACCCCCGCGCAACAAGATTGGGTCATCAAAGGCTCACCTGAGTACAAAGGCAAGTGGAACCAGCAGTGGTACGGCATCAAACGCTTTTTTGAATACTTGGAGAGCAAGGCCTACAAAATGCACATTCGGGTGCTGCTGTCCAAGTACCGCAGCTACACCGAGTGCCCCACCTGCCAAGGCGCACGCCTGAAGACCGAGAGCTTGCTGTGGCGCATTGGCAGCCATGCCGATGCCGATGGCGTGTTGCCGCTGGAAAAGCGATTCATGCCCGCAGGCGTCAAGTGGACGCGCGCGCAACTCGAAGCCTTACCGGGCCTGAGTCTGCACGACATGATGATCATGCCGATCGATCGCCTGCGCCAATTTTTTGACCGCATGAGCGCCTCGGCTGTGGCCTTGGCTTCGGCCGATGCTGAGGCGCAAGCCCTCAAGCTGCTGTTAGAAGAAATCACCACCCGCCTGAAATACCTGTGCGATGTGGGCATTGGCTACCTCACCTTAGACCGCCAAAGCCGCACCCTGAGTGGCGGCGAGGTGCAGCGCATCAACCTCACCACGGCCTTGGGCACCAGCTTGGTCAACACCTTGTTTGTGTTGGACGAGCCCAGCATTGGCTTGCACCCGCGCGACATGAACCGCATCACCCAAGCCATGCACCGCCTGCGCGATGCGGGCAACACCTTGGTGGTGGTGGAGCACGACCCGGCCGTGATGTTGGCCGCCGACCGAATGATCGACATGGGCCCTGGCCCCGGCGAGCGCGGCGGACAAATCGTGTTTGATGGCAGCACACACGATTTGCGACAAGCCGACACCCTGACAGGCGCTTATTTAGGGGGGCGCAAGCAAGTGGGCTTGGGCTTCAAGCGACGGGTCACTGACAGCACACCGCGTTTGATTTTGGAAGGCGCGCGCGAACACAACCTGCAAAACATCAGCGTTGATTTTCCTTTGCAGCGCTTGGTCACCGTCACCGGGGTGAGCGGCTCGGGCAAATCCAGCTTGATTCAAGATGTGTTGGCGCCCGCCTTGATGCGGCACTTTGGCAAAGCCACCGAAACGCCCGGCGCACATGACCGCTTGTTGGGGGCCGACCATTTGAGCGATGTGGTGTTTGTGGACCAGTCGCCGATTGGCAAAACAGCGCGTTCCAACCCGGTGAGTTATGTCGGTGCTTGGGATGCCATCCGAGAAATTTTTGCCACTGCGCCCTTGTCACGGCAGCGCGGCTACACCGCCAGCAAATTCAGTTTCAACAGCGGCGATGGCCGTTGCCCGGTGTGCGGCGGTTCGGGCTTTGAACATGTGGAAATGCAGTTTTTGAGCGATGTGTATTTGCGCTGCTCAGATTGCGATGGCCAACGCTACCGGCCTGAAATTTTGGAGATCAAAGTCGAGCGACAAGCCATTGGCGAGTCTGCGCCCCGCCACTTGAGTGTGGCCGATGTGCTGGCGCTCACGGTGAGCGAGGCGGCGGCTTTGTTTGCGCAAGACCGCGAGGTGATTCGTGCCTTGCAGCCCATTGTTGATGTGGGCCTCGAATATGTGCGCTTGGGGCAACCCGTGCCCACCTTGTCGGGCGGTGAGGCGCAGCGCCTCAAGCTGGCGGGCTTTTTGGCCGAGGCCGCCCGCAGCGCCGCCAAGAGCCGCCAAAGCTTGGCGCGCAAAGGCACGCTGTTTTTGTTTGACGAGCCCACCACGGGCCTGCACTTTGACGACATTGCCAAGTTGATGCGCGCTTTGCGCAAGCTGCTTGAGGCGGGCCATTCGTTGATCGTGATTGAGCACAATTTAGATGTGATCCGGGCCAGCGACTGGCTGATCGATCTGGGCCCCGAAGGCGGTGATGCCGGAGGGTGGGTCGTGGCCGAGGGCACGCCAGAAGACGTGCGACAACACCCCCGATCGCACACCGCGCAGGCGTTGCGCGACTACGCCGAGTCGATGGGCGAGATGGTGGTGGATGGCCAGCCCGTCGCCCACTCGCCACAGAAAGTTCAAGCCCGCGAGGCGGCGGCCCAATACACGCCCGCCACCCCACGGGTGCCGGCTTTCAACCCCAACATCCAAATCGTCAACGCCAAAGAACACAACCTGAAAAACCTCAGCGTGGACATTCCGCGTGGCAAATTCAATGTGGTCACGGGTGTCAGCGGTTCGGGCAAGTCGACCTTGGCGTTTGACATTTTGTTCAACGAAGGGCAGCGCCGTTATTTGGAAAGTCTGAATGCTTACGCGCGCTCTATCGTGCAGCCTGCAGGCCGCCCTGAAGTGGATGCGGTCTACGGCATTCCGCCCACCGTGGCGATTGAGCAGCGCTTGTCGCGGGGAGGACGCAAATCCACCGTGGGTACCACCACCGAGGTGTGGCATTTCTTGCGCTTGCTGTATGTGAAGCTGGGCATTCAGCATTGCGTGCATGACCAGATGCCGGTGCAACCCCAAACGCCCGACAGCATCGTGGCGCAACTGATGACGCAGTTTCGGGGACAACACATTGGCTTGCTGGCGCCGCTGGTGAGCAACCGCAAGGGGGTCTACACCGAGTTGGCCGATTGGGCGCGGCCCCGTGGCTTCACGCATTTGCGCGTGGATGGTGACTTCTTGCCCACACAAGGTTTTCCGCGCCTCGACCGCTTCAAAGAACACAGCATTGAATTGCCAGTGGCCAGTTTGGATGTCACGCCCTCAGAAGAAACCGCATTGCGTCAGGCCCTGACGCAGGCCCTGGAGCACGGCAAAGGGGTGGTGCACGTGTTGAGCGACCTGGGCGATTTGCGCGACGCGATGGCAAGCGGCACATCGACCGCGCGCATCGGCCAGCAGCGCGTGTTTTCCACGCTGCGCGCTTGTCCGCAGTGCGCCACATCCTATGCCGAACTCGACCCCCGCTTGTTCTCTTACAACAGCAAGCACGGGTGGTGCAAAGATTGCGTGGGCACGGGCATTCAGCTGAGCAAAGACGAACGCAAGGTGTTTGACGATTCGGTGCAAGACGACAAAGACAAAGGGCGCGAGCAAACGTTTACCGAGCCCGAAATCGAAGACTTGGCCGATGTGGCATGCCCCTCTTGCGAGGGCACGCGCCTGAACGCCACGGCCCGTGCCGTGCGGCTTGGTTCTGCGCCGGGGCAAGGTTGGCGCATCACCGACATTGCCCGCTTGTCCGTGACCGATGTGCGGCAGTGGGTAGAGCAGTTGAGCCTCACGGGTCGTGATGCGGAAATCGCGCGCGATTTGGTGCCCGAAATCAAGAGCCGATTGGAGTTCTTGGAAGAAGTGGGCTTGGGTTACCTCACCTTGGATCGTGGCGCTCCCACGCTGTCGGGCGGTGAGGCACAGCGCATTCGGCTGGCCGCACAACTGGGCAGCAACTTGCAAGGGGTTTGCTATGTGTTGGACGAGCCGACCATTGGCCTGCACGCGCGGGACAACCAAATTTTGTTGAACGCGCTGCACAAACTGGGCGACAAGGGCAACACCTTGGTGGTGGTCGAGCACGACGAGGACACCATTCGCCGCGCCGATCACATCATCGACATTGGCCCAAGTGCAGGCAAGCGCGGCGGGCGCCTGGTGGCGCAAGGCTCGGTGGCCGATGTCACGGCCACGGCAGATTCACAAACAGGCCGTTATTTGCTGCACGCCATGAAGCACCCGCTGCAAGTGCGGCGTGAGGTGCAGGCGGCAGCGCTGCCCCTGCAATGGCTCAGTTTGAAGGGGGCGCACCTGCACAACCTGCGTCAGGTCGATGTGCAGGTGCCACTGCAGCGCTTGGTTGCAGTCACGGGCGTCAGCGGTTCGGGCAAATCCACCTTGGCCCGCGATGTGTTGTTGGCCAACGTGCAAGCGCTGGTCGGCCAGCGATCGACGTTTGCCGGGCGTACCGCGCAAGACGCTGGCCAACGCGTGGCTTTGACGGCGTGTGCCGATGTGCAAGGCTTTGAGACGATTGACCGGGTGCTGGAAGTCGACCAAACCCCCATTGGCAAAACCCCGCGCTCGTGCCCCGCGACCTACATCGGATTTTGGGACACCATTCGCAAGTTGTTTGCCGAAACCCTAGAAGCCAAAGCCAGAGGCTATGCGGCGGGTCGATTCAGTTTCAACACCGGAGAAGGCCGTTGCCCCAGTTGCGAAGGCCAGGGCATGCGCACCATCGAAATGAGCTTTTTGCCGGATGTGAAAGTGCCTTGCGAAACCTGCCGTGGCGCGCGCTTCAACCCCGAAACACTGGCGGTCACTTGGCGCGGCAAGAGCATTGGCGATGTGCTGCAAATGGAAGTCGATGAAGCCGTGGACTTTTTTGCCAGCATGCCCACCATCGCGCACCCTCTGCAACTGTTGAAAGATGTCGGTCTGGGTTATCTGACGCTGGGGCAACCCTCCCCCACGCTCAGTGGCGGTGAAGCGCAACGCATCAAATTGGTGACCGAGTTGACCAAGGTGCGCGACGACATCGGCAAGCGCGGCAACAAAGCGCCGCACACCCTGTATGTATTGGACGAGCCCACCGTGGGCCTGCACATGGCCGATGTGGACAAGCTCATCAGCGTGTTGCACCGCTTGGTGAATGCCGGCCACAGCGTGATCGTCATCGAACACGATTTGGATGTGATTGCCGAAGCAGACTGGGTGATCGACTTGGGCCCCGAAGGCGGCAACGCTGGCGGCCGTGTGGTGGCCGCCACCACACCCGAAGCCTTGGTCCGCTTGGGCACCCACACCGGCGTGGCGCTGGGGCCGGTGTTGGCGCGGGGGTGATCAGCCCGCCACGCCCAAACGCCACAGCGAAGTGACTTCGGCCGCGCGAGCGGCGTGCAGGGGGTCGGTGCGGTCTTGCGCTTTGCCATGCACGGGCTTCACATCCAGTCGGCCCAACACCTGCAGTCCGGCATCGGCGATCCAACCCAGCAAGGCCTCGCGGGAGCGCAGGCCCAAATGCTCGGCCAGATCAGACAAGATCAACCAGCCTTCGCCGCCGGGGCTGAGGTGCGTGGGCAGGCCGTGCAAAAAGCCTTTCAGCATTTGGCTGCCTTCGTCGTACACCGCTTGTTCCAGAACCGAGGTGGGTCGTGCTGGCAACCAGGGCGGGTTGCACACCACCAAGGGCGCTTGACCGGGCGGGAAAAGGTGGGTTTGCAGCAACTGCACTTGGTTTTGCAAGCCCAAGCGTTGCAGGTTGTCTAAGGCGCAGGCCAAGGCGCGTTCAGAGAGGTCGGTGCCGATCACCTTTTTTGCGCCACGCCGGGCCAGCACGGCCGACAAAACACCGGTGCCCACGCCGATATCAAATGCCACCGGGTCGGCGGCAAATGCGGGGGGCAAGGGCGCTTGGGTGACCAAATCGATGTATTCGCCGCGCACGGGCGAGAACACGCCGTAATGCGGATAGATGCGCAAGGCTTCGCCCATGGCCGGCACGGCGACGCCGTTTTTGCGCCATTCAAACGCACCGATCACCCCTTGCAAACTGCGCAAAGACAGCACCGAGTTTTGTCCGTTGGATGGCCCAAACGCCTGCACACAGGCGGCGTGCACATCCGGTGCACGGCGCAGATCGATGCGGTAGTCGGCACTCAACTCAACCAAGACTTGGCTCAGCACCCGTGTGCGCTGGGCTTGTGCTTGTCGGTGAAGATGAAAAGCGGCGCCCGGCAGCACAGGCGCATCGCCGTTTGATTTTTGTGGGCGAACTTTTTTGGGCTTGTCGATGCGGCGTGTCAGCGCTTGCAGCATTTGGCGGGCGTTTTGAAAATCGCCACGCCACAACAGCCCTGTGCCCGCACAGGCCAGTCGGTAAGCGGTGTCGGCGCTCAGGGTGTCATCGGCCAGCACCACGTGTTTGGGCATCACTTGATCTGAGCGCCAGAGCGCCGAGCGAGAGGTGTCGTTCTCGGTCCACGACAAAGGGGAGGGGGCGTTCATGTGCAGGTCCGGTAAATGTTTTGTGGCGCCATCGACATCAGAGGGGCGAAGTTCCGTGCAGGGCGGCCAACACATGACGGGTCAGCTCGGCAAAGCCAGCCCCGCGTTCGTGGCTCGTGATGTAGCGCGGCAGGTGGCTCAGTTGGGCCGCACAGTGCTGCAAGTTGGCCACGCCCACGCTGTTCTCGAAGTACTCGAACATCACTTGGTCGTTGCTTGAGTCTCCCACATACACCCATTGTGCTTGCTCAGCGTCCAGGTCTCGCCCCCAAAGTTCGCGCACGATGCAGCGTGCCCCCGTGAGCTTGTTGTGCGAGCCCCACCAGCCGTTGATGTGGATGCTGCTGACAGTGGCGCTCATGCCGTGTGCTTGCATCAGGTGCACCACTTGCTGGATGCCCGCTTCGGGCAATGCGGTGAATTCGCTGTGGTCGATGGCAATGTCGGTTTCCCGGCCTGCGCTGTCGCGTGCGCGTTGCGCGCCGGGCACGGTGTGCTCGATGAGCGTCAACATCTGTTGCAAGCGCGCGAAGTGGTCGCGGCGTGTGGCCGGGTCTTGTTGGTAGATTTTGCGCAGCCCGTCTGGCGTGGACGGTTGCAAACCCACGGCGCCGTTTTCGGCCACGATCGCATCGACAGGCCAGCGCATGGCAAAGGGCTCGCTCCAGCCCACTGGTCGGCCGGTGATCGGCACCACCAGCAAGCCCGCGGCCTTCAGGTCGGCCAGGGCTTGCAAGGCATCACCGGTGATGGCCCCCTCGGTGGTCAGCGTGTCGTCGATGTCGGTGAAGACACCCACAAGAGGGCGCGGTGGCCGCCAGCTGGAAAGAGGGCGCATGGGGTCAGCCTGCGCTGCCCAATGACAGCCCCGCGTGCTCACGCAGGGGGTGGAAATGGATTTTTGGGAATCGCTCTTGTGCCAAGCGCACGTCATAAGGGCTGGTGCACAAATAGGCCAAGGTGCCGGCGGCATCGAGTGACATGCGCTGTGGATAGGCGTTGGTGAACTCGCGCAGCTCGGCCGGGGTGTCGGCGGTGATCCAGCGGGCGCCGGTGTACTGGCAGCCTTCCAAGCGCACATCGCAGTCGTATTCGGCCTTCAGTCGGTGTTGCACCACTTCAAACTGCAACTGACCCACTGCACCCAGCAACATCGGCCCACCGATTTCGGGTTTGAAGACCTGAATTGCCCCTTCTTCACCCAGTTGGTCGAGTCCAGTTTGCAGTTGTTTGGTGCGCAGCGGGTTCTTCAAGATCACGGTCATGAAGAGTTCAGGCGCAAAGAAAGGCAAGCCGGTGAATTGCAAATTGGCCCCATCGGTGATGGTGTCGCCCAGTTGCACGCCGCCATGCGTGGTGAAGCCGATGATGTCGCCGGCATAGGCTTCGTCCACCGCCTCGCGGCGTTGCGACAAAAAGGTCACCACGCTGGTGGGGCGCAGCTCTTTGCCGGTGCGTTGCACCTTGAGCTTCATGCCGGGGGCGTATTTGCCCGAGGCCATGCGCACAAAGGCGATGCGGTCGCGGTGGTTGGCGTCCATATTGGCTTGCACCTTGAACACCACGCCCGAGAACGCGCTGTCTTCGGGCTGAATTTCTTTCACCACGGGCTGCTTGTTGACGATCAAATTGCTGGTGCGCGGCTTGGGTGCGGGGGCCAAGTCGACCAAGGCGTCCAGCACTTCCATCACCCCGAAGTTGTTCACGCCCGAGCCAAAGAACACCGGGGTTTGTTTGCCCGCCAAAAACGCCACTTCGTCAAACGCAGGCGACGCACCGGTGGCCAGCTCCATGCTGTCCATGGCGCTTTGCCACTCGAGGCCAAAACGCTCGGCGAGTTGGGCTTGCTCGGTGAGCGGAATGGTTTCAAAGTCTTGCGGCAAACGCTCACTGCCCGAGTCAAAGACCGTCATGGCTTGGGTGCGCAGATTGACAATGCCGCCAAACAATTTGCCTTGTCCCACCGGCCAAGTCATGGGCACGCAGGGCATGCCCAATTCGCGCTCGACTTCGTCCAAGATGTCCAGCGGGTCACGTACTTCGCGGTCCATCTTGTTGACGAAGGTGATGATGGGCGTGTCGCGTTGACGGCACACCTCGATCAGACGGCGGGTTTGGGCTTCCACCCCGTTGGCCGCATCGATCACCATCAAGGCCGAGTCCACCGCTGTCAGCACGCGGTAGGTGTCTTCTGAAAAGTCTTTGTGGCCGGGGGTGTCGAGCAAGTTGATGACGTGCTCGCGGTACAGCATCTGCATGACAGACGATGCCACCGAAATGCCGCGTTGCTTTTCAATTTCCATCCAGTCGCTGGTGGCGTGGCGAGAGGCTTTGCGCGCCTTCACCGAGCCGGCAATTTGAATGGCCCCCGAAAACAGCAAGAGTTTTTCGGTCAGGGTGGTTTTACCCGCATCGGGGTGAGAAATGATGGCAAAAGTCCGGCGGCGCCGGGTTTCGTGGGCGTAGGTCACAAGGGGGTCCTGAGGTCATGCGGGCACCCTGAAGGCCGCCCGTGGTCGCCAAACCCGAGTCAGGGTGGCGAAAAGGGTGATTTTACGGGTTGCACTTGTCCCTTTTGGTGATCTTCGTATAATGGCGGCCATCCGAGGAGCGTTGCAGCGCCCCCTGACTTGGCGACAAGTTGGCAGCGGGGCGTGAGGCTCGGATCACTTCAACAGCAACGACGCTCATCCACTCGACGTGCGGTGAGCCTGTTTTTTCCATTCAGTGCTTTCATCCACGCCTGTGGTTCATTCACATTGCTTTGGAGCTGAACACATGAATGCACGTTTGAACACCGCCCTGAACGCCGATTGCGTCATTGCCGACATCGGTTTGGCCGATTGGGGCCGCAAAGAAATCAAAATTGCCGAAACCGAAATGCCCGGTTTGATGGCCATCCGTGAAGAGTTTGCCAAGAGCCAGCCTTTGAAAGGCGCGCGCATCACCGGTTCTCTGCACATGACCATTCAGACCGCCGTGCTGATTGAGACCCTGCAAGCCCTGGGCGCCAATGTGCGCTGGGCATCGTGCAACATTTTCTCGACACAAGACCACGCCGCTGCCGCCATCGCCGCCAAAGGCACGCCTGTGTTCGCCATTAAGGGCGAGACATTGGCCGACTACTGGGACTACACCCACCGCATCTTTGACTTTGGCGCCGCCGGCACCGAAGGCGAAGGCCCCAACATGATCTTGGACGACGGTGGCGATGCCACGTTGTTGATGCACTTGGGCAAGCGCGCTGAAAAAGACGCCTCCTTGATCGCCAACCCCACCAGCGAAGAAGAGACCTGCTTGTTCAACGCCATCAAGGCCAAGTTGGCGGTCGACCCCACCTGGTACAGCCGCAAAGGCGCGCACATCATTGGCGTGACCGAAGAGACCACCACCGGCGTGTTGCGCTTGAACGAGATGGCCGCCAAGGGCAGCCTGATGTTCCGCGCCATCAACGTGAACGACTCGGTGACCAAGAGCAAGTTTGACAACCTGTATGGCTGCCGCGAGTCGTTGGTGGACTCCATCAAGCGCGCCACCGACGTGATGATCGCGGGCAAAGTGGCTTGCGTGGCCGGTTATGGCGATGTGGGCAAGGGCTCGGCCCAAGCCTTGCGCGCATTGAGCGCCCAAGTGTGGGTCACCGAGATCGACCCGATCAACGCCTTGCAAGCCGCCATGGAAGGCTACAAAGTGGTGACCATGGAATACGCCGCTGACAAGTGCGACATCTTCGTCTCGGCCACGGGCAACAAAAACGTGATCCGTTACGAGCACATGGCCGCCATGAAAGACGAGGCCATCGTCTGTAACATCGGTCACTTCGACAACGAGATCGATGTGGCTTCGTTGGAAAAACTGCAGTGGGACGAGATCAAGCCGCAAGTCGACCACGTCATCTTCCCTGATGGCAAAAAGATCACCTTGTTGGCCAAGGGCCGTTTGGTGAACTTGGGTTGCGCCACCGGTCACCCCAGCTTTGTGATGTCGTCTTCGTTTGCTAACCAGACCATTGCCCAAATCGAGTTGTTCACCAAGCAAGACCAATACGAAGCCGGCAAGGTGTATGTGTTGCCCAAGCACTTGGATGAAAAAGTGGCTCGTTTGCACCTCAAGAAAGTCGGCGCCATGCTGACCGAGTTGAGCGACGAACAAGCGGCCTACATTGGTGTGCCGAAAAACGGCCCTTACAAAGCCGACACCTACCGTTATTGAAATCGCTGGATGCGCATTGACCAACTTCTTGTCGAGCGTGGCTTGGCCGCTTCTCGCTCTCAGGCCCAGCGCCTGATTGCTGGGGGCGTTCAGTGGCAGCAAGCCGACGGGACGTGGCGTGCCATTGTGAAAAACCGCGACGAGGTGCCCGAAGGCGCTCCATTGGAGTTGCTGGACGATGCCGAGTCGCGCTATGTTTCGCGCGGGGGGCTCAAGCTCGAAGGTGCCTTGAAAGTCACAGGCCTGAAGGTCTCGGGCCTGCGTTGCCTGGATGTGGGGCAAAGCACCGGAGGCTTCACCGATTGTCTGTTGCAGCAAGGGGCGGCCGAGGTGGTGGGCATTGATGTGGGCCATGCCCAAGTGCATCCGCGCATCCGCGATGACGAACGGGTGGTGTGCATCGAAGGGGTGAATGCCCGCGAACTCGAGCCGGGCGACGAGCGCGTGCCCGATGCCTCAGATGGTTTCGACTTGCTGGTGGGCGATGTGTCTTTCATTTCACTCACCTTGGTCTTGCCGGGCGTCGTGCATTTGCTCAAACCCGACGGGCAACTGCTGATGTTGGTGAAACCCCAATTTGAGTTGCAACCCGGCCAAGTGGGCAAGGGCGGCATCGTCAAAGACGAGGGCCTGTATGCCTTTGTGGAAGACCGCGTGCGCAACGCACTGACCGATTTGGGCCTGCATGTGCAGGCTTGGTTGAACAGCGCCATCGACGGCGGCGACGGCAACCGCGAATTTTTTGTGCAAGCCTGTTGGCCCGACCCGGCGGCGGTGTTGCCGGCGCGCCAAGCGCAACGCTTTGCGCACGAGGCCGATTTGGCGGCCAAAGCCTATGCCAAGGCGCATGACTATTGAAGAGAAAGCTGAAGTGATGTCTGGTTTGAAATTGCCCATCAGTCTGGAATTTTTTCCACCCAAAACACCCGAAGGCGCTGAGAAGTTGCGCGGTGTGCGGCAACAGTTGTATGGTTTGAAGCCCGAGTTTTGCTCGGTCACTTATGGTGCCGGCGGCTCTACGCAAGAGGGCACCTTTGCCACGGTGGGCGCCATTTTGAAAGAAGGCGTTGCGGCGGCTTCGCACTTTTCTTGCATCGGGGCCACCAAGTCTTCGGTGCGCGAAGAACTGGCGACTTTGAAAGGCATGGGCGTCAAGCGCTTGGTGGCCTTGCGCGGCGATTTGCCCAGCGGCTATGGTGCTGGCGGGGAGTTTCATTACGCCAGTGATTTGGTCGCCTTTATCCGCGCAGAGACGGGCGATGATTTCCACATTGAAGTGGCCGCTTACCCCGAGATTCATCCGCAAGCCAAATCGCCCGAGGCCGATTTGCAGGCCTTCGTGGCCAAGGTCAAGGCCGGTGCCAACTCGGCCATCACCCAATACTTTTACAACAGCGACGCCTACTTCCGCTTTGTCGACGACGCCTACAAACTGGGCGTGGACGTGCCCATCGTGCCGGGCATCATGCCCATCACCAGCTCGTCACAGTTGTTGCGTTTCTCGGATGCTTGCGGTGCCGAGATTCCGCGTTGGATCCGCTTGCGTTTGCAGGCTTATGGGGACGACACGACTTCGATCAAAGCGTTTGGTCTGGATGTGGTGGCCGATTTGTGCGAGCAGCTCATCAACGGCGGAGTGCCTGCCTTGCACTTTTACACCATGAACCAAAGCGCGCCCACGACAGACATTCTCAATCGCTTGTGAAATTTGTTTTGCGAGAGCCTTGGCTTCTTGCCATTTGAGGCCATGCCATTGCCCTGAACTTTGCTGCAAAGTCAGGGCGTTTTTTTTTGGGGTGTTTAGCCCGATGGCTTGTCAGCGCTCGTCAAAGCTCACCACCACCCGATCGCTGGTGGGTCGGGCTTGGCAAGACAGAATGAAGCCTTGTTCGACTTCGGGTTTTTCGAGGGTGAAATTTTTCTCCATCTCGGTGGTACCTTGCACCACTTTGCAGCGGCATGTGCAGCACACGCCAGCCTTGCACGAATAAGGCAAGTCCAGACCCAAAGACAGCGCCACATCCAGAATTTTTTCGTTTCTGTTCATCGGCATGTCATAGGGTTTGCCGTCCAGCATGACGGTCAGTTGCACCTCTCCGGTGTGACGCGTGGCGGCTTGGCCCAGCACCGCTTGGCGGCGTTGCTCGGGGCTGAGCGCGTCGAGTGTGGGCGAGCTGAAGCGCTCGGTGCGGATGCGTTCGGGCTTGACGCCTGCCGTGAGCAAAGCCTGCTCGGTGGCTTCAATCATGGCCTCAGGGCCGCAGATGAACACTTCGTCCATGCTGCCCACGGGCAAAAATGCGTCAATGATGGCCTGCACTTTGGCCGCATCAATGCGGCCTTCCAGCAAGGGCACTTCTTGCGCTTGGCGCGACAAGATGTGAATCAGCGTCAGGCGATCGGGGTAACGGTCTTTCAGGTCTTGCAGCGCTTCATTGAACATCACGCTGTCCATGCGGCGATTGCCATAGACCAAGGTGAATTTAGAGTCGGTTTGCTCTTCCAGCGTGCTCGACAAAATCGACAAGATGGGGGTGATGCCCGAGCCGGCCGCAAACCCGACGCGGTGGATCGCACGGGGACGCTGCACCACAAAGCGGCCGTCGGGCGGCATCACGCGCAGGGTGTCGCCGGCCTTGAGTTGGGTCGCCGCCCAGTTGGAAAAGACACCGCCCTCAACAGGCCGAATGCCGACTTCAAGCGTGCCGGCACTTTGCAACTGGCTGCGCGCCGAGCTGATGGAATAACTGCGGCGCACCTCTTCATTGCCAATGGTGGCACGCAGCGTCAAAAACTGACCGGGCTGAAAGTCAAATTGCGCTTGCAAGGCGGCGGGCACTTGCAGCGAAATGGCCACGGCCCCAGCGGCTTCGGGGGTGATGCGTGCGACTTGGAGGTCATGAAAGCGTGGTGCGGACATGGTGCTTCAGGGCGGCAAGGCCGCTCAGTAAGGTTTGAAATAATCGAAGGGCTCCATGCACGACAAGCACCGGTAAAGGGCTTTGCAGGCCGTTGAGCCGAAGTGAGAGGTCTCGGTGGTGTTGGCCGAGCCGCATTGCGGGCAGTTCACCACTTCGGGGGCGCTGCCGCGCGCAGCAAACTGCACCACTTGTGCGCTGCCCGAGGGCGCGCTGGCACAGGCATGCGGTGGCGCAATGCCATAGGCGCGCAATTTTTCGCGTGCCTCATCGCTCATCCAGTCGGTGGTCCATGCGGGCGCCAATTGTGTGACCACGCGGCCTTGCAAGCCATGTTGCTTCAGCAGCGCCTGCACATCGTCTTCGATTTGACCCATGGCGGGGCAGCCGCTGTAGGTCGGGGTGATGACGATTTCGAGCCCGGTTTCGCCCGCCCGCACATCCCGCAAGATGCCCAATTCGCGCAAGGTGACGACCGGAATTTCAGGGTCGGTCAAGGTCTCAAGCAATGTCCAAGCGCGGGCTTCATCGCTGGTGCGTGATGCGGTGGCGTTGGGACTCATGGGGTGGCTCACCAAGTGGCTTGCGGATGGGCACGCGCCAGGCTTTGCATTTCGGCCAAGACAAAGCCCAAGTGCTCAGAGTGAACGCCTTGTTTGCCGGTGGAGACAAAACCCCCTGCATCGGGACGTTTCAGTTGGGCTTCTTGCAAGGCCTCATTGACGATCTGGTCCCAGTTGTCGCGCAGTGCAGCGGTGTTGAGGCCGGTGCCGTTGGCAAGTGCCAAATTTTCAGCGGGGCTGGTCGCCCAAAATTCTTGGGTGTAGGGCAGCAATTGATGGACCGCGTTTTGCACTCTGGCGTGCGACTCGGCCGTGCCATCGCCCAATCGGACCAACCAGTCGCGCGAATGGCGCAAGTGGTAACGCACTTCTTTCAGTGACTTGGCCGCGATCGCCGCCAGTTGCGTGTCTTTCGAGTGTTGCAATTGGTCCCAGACCAACACCATCAGGCTGCTGTAAAAAAAGTTGCGCACGATGGTGATCGCAAAATCGCGGTCACCCACGGCGGTTGCCGACATCAGGGGTTGGTGTGGCAACTCGCAAAGCGTGAAGTTTTTAAAGTCCGGTACATCGCGAAAGTACGCCAGCGTGTCTTCGGTCGCGCCATTGCCTTGCAGTTCGGCGGCGTATTGGTACAGCATGCGGGCCTGGCCAATCAGGTCGAGGCTGTTGTTAGACAGGGCAATGTCTTCTTCCAAGATGGGGCCGTGGCCGCACCATTCGGCGTTGCGCTGGCCCAAAATCAGGGCGTTGTCGGCCAGGTGCAGCAAGTAATCAATTGGGGCGTTCATGCTGCCGCTCACATGTGACCGACTTCGTCGGGAATGACGTAGAAGGTGGGGTGGCGGTACACCTTGTCGCTGGCCGGGTCAAAAAACTCGGGCTTGTCGTTCGGTTCGCTGGCCGAAATATTGGCCGAGGGCACCACCCAAATGCTCACGCCTTCTTGGCGGCGGGTGTACACATCGCGTGCCATTTGCAGCGCGTGCTCAGCGTCTGATGCGTGCAAACTGCCGCAGTGCTTGTGCTCCAAGCCTTGTTTGCTGCGCACAAAAACTTCCCACAAGGGCCATTCTTTGAGTGCGGGAGTGCTCATGCTGCTTCCTTCATTTGGCGAGATTGTTGTTTTTGGGCGTGCGCCAAGGCGGCTTCACGCACCCAAGCGCCGTCGTTCCAAGCCTTCACGCGTGCGCCCAAACGTTCTTTGTTGCAGGGGCCGTTGCCATTGACGGTGGCCCAAAACTCGTCCCAATCGATCTGGCCGTAGTCGTGCGCTTGGCGGGCTTCGTTCCATTTCAAGTCGGGGTCGGGCAGGGTCACACCCAGCACTTTGGCTTGCGGCACGGTGGCATCGACAAATTTTTGACGCAAGTCGTCGTTGCTGATGCGTTTGATGCCCCAGCGCATGCCTTGCGCACTGTTGGGGCTGTCTGCATCGGGGGGGCCAAACATGGCCAAGCACTTCCACCACCAGCGGTTCACAGCGTCTTGCACCATGGCTTTTTGCTCGGCCGTGCCTTGCATCATCACCAGCAAAGCCTCGTAGCCTTGGCGTTGGTGGAACGACTCTTCTTTGCACACCCGCACCATGGCGCGGGCATACGGGCCATAGGAGCAGCGGCACAGGGGCACTTGGTTCATGATGGCGGCGCCATCGACCAGCCAACCGACCACGCCCACGTCGGCCCAGTTCAGGGTGGGGTAATTGAAGATCGAGCTGTACTTGGCTTTGCCGGTGTGCAGGGCTTCCAGCATTTGGTCGCGGCTGGTGCCCAGTGTTTCGGCGGCGCTGTAAAGGTACAGGCCATGTCCGCCTTCGTCTTGCACTTTGGCGATCAAGATGGCTTTGCGCTTCAGGCTGGGCGCGCGGCTGATCCAATTGCCTTCAGGCAGCATGCCGACAATTTCGCTGTGCGCGTGTTGGCTGATTTGGCGCACCAAGGTCTTGCGATAGGCCTCAGGCATCCATTCACGGGGTTCGATGCGGCCATCGGCGTCGATGCGCGCGTCAAATTGCGCCTGCAAAGCGGCATCGTGGGCGTTCATGGCTTTGGGGACGGCTTTCAGGCCGGCAGACTTGGCGTCTTCGGTTCCGTCCGGGACGCTGAATGATTGCGTGTACATGGGCTACTCCTGCGCCAAACAGGATGGGATGATCGCGGCGCGGGGCCCAGTATACCAATTAACCGACCGGGCGGTCGGTTAATTTAATGCCCTCAAGCTCGGGACTTTCCCTGAGCGAAAACGCAGAGCATCAAGACGATTCGACCTGCCAGCTTTTGCCAGTGCCGCGTGCCAGCGCGGGGCCGACCACATCCAGGGCTTGTCGGATTTGGTCTTTCAAGGTGAAAGGCGGGTTGATGACAAACATGCCGCTGGCCACCAAACCGCCTTCGTCACCCGTGCCACGGCCAATGGCCAGGGTGGCGTTGAGCCAAGGCTTTTGCGCTTGGTTGGCCAAGGTACGCAGTCGGCGAGGCAGATCGTGGGCTTCGGGGCGGGGAATGATCGGGTACCAGACCAAATAAGTGCCCGTTGAAAAGCGCTTCAGGTATTCCTGAATGACATTGGCCACCTTGGCGTAGTCAGATTTGATCTCGTAGCTGGGATCGATCAGCACCATGGCCCGTTTAGAGCCGGTGGCCGAAGCCGGAGGAGGCAGCAGTTTCTTCAGGGCTTCAAACCCGTCCTCGCGGCTGACGGTGACGGTGCGCCCCGCGCCCAGTTGGGCGATATTGGAGATCAACGATTTGCTGTCGGTGGGGTGCAACTCAAACAGGCGCAGGCGGTCACGCGACTCGTGCCGCATCAGTTTTTGCATTAAAAAAGGCGAGCCAGGGTAAATGCGTGCTTGCCCGTTCGGGTTGAAACTGGCGATTTGTTCCAGATAATCTTGCACCGGGTCCGGCAAAACAGAGTGTTTGTCCACTGCCGCCAACAGTTTGAAAAGCCCATCTTCGGCTTCGGCCCCTTTTTGCGAATAATCCCCGTCCAGTCGGTACAAACCGGCCCCAGCATGCGTGTCGATGAGGGTGATGCCGGCCTCTTTTTGCATGAGGTGGCGCAGGGTGGCCAGCAAAGTGATGTGTTTGAGCACATCCGCATGGTTGCCGGCGTGAAAAGCGTGTCGATAACTGAACATGCTCCGATGGTAACCAATAAGCCCCCTAACCCTTGATTTTTTGTATAATGGAAAGCTTCGCAGCGCTTTGTGGTCCCGCGGCGAAGACGCCCAAACCCTCACGGGTCGAAGCAAACTGCCACCTAAGAGGTTCCCAAAAGAGGAACACCGACCGTGGAAAAGGACCCGACAAACCTTTCTTTAAAGAGAAATCTCATGACTACAACTTTCAGCGCCAAACCCGCTGAGGTCGTGCACGAGTGGTTTGTGATTGACGCGACCGACAAGGTCCTCGGACGAGTAGCCAGCGAAGTTGCTCTCCGTTTGCGCGGCAAACACAA
>JAIYBZ010000023.1 GCA_027488255.1 Comamonadaceae bacterium
GACGACTCAGCTGCAACGCTCAATGTCGAAGACTCTGGCGCTACTGGAAGATTCAGCTGACTCAGTTGCAGAGGGGAGTGACTGCCTGCGTCGGTTTCGATATCGCCGGGGGCCGCGGCCAAAGGGCCGAAGGTGTCGTTCATGTCTGCCGATGCAGCTGCTGGCAGCTCATGGGGGTCGAGTGTGACCGCCAGGGGCAAATCGCTGGACGGATCTGCAAGGGATTCATCTGTATCAAGACGGCGTTTTTTGCGCAAAGCGATGGGCGTTTTTGCAGGGGTGGGCGCATCGGCAGGCTGCTTGGACAACTTGTGGATCAGTTGCGCGGCTTGAGACGTTTTTTGAGGTGCAGACATGAAGTTCCTTGGGTTGCCGTCGCCTTTCAGAGGGGCCTGAAGGGTTCGTAGGTAAATTTGAAAGCGTTTTCAGATTCGGACGATAAAATCTCTGCAATCCAAATGTAATTGTCGTTTTCCCTTAATTTTCACCACCAGACCCTGATTTTTCAGTCACTAATAATGGTTGCTTTGTGACTCATAAATAGGGTATATCCCAACCTTTAGGAGGTTTTTTGAGATTGACGCTGGGATTGAAGCAGAAGAAACTAAGCGCTTGAAAGGGCTTTCATAAATCCCTCTTAACTGGCTTCGGTGCCAACCCAATTTCAAAAGGTATGACCCAAAAATGAACACATCAAAACTTGTCGCTTGCGGTTGCGGATTCGTCTCTTGCGCAGTGGGCGCGATGACCCTGGAAGACGATTACGGCAACAAATATGAAATTGGAGGGTTTGCCAAACTGGAGTGGTCGCGTGCAGGCCAAGCTCCAAAAACAGTGCCTGATGCACTGTCCACCTACACGATTGACAACCGCAACGCCCTGAGCAGTCAGCCGCCCGCAACGTATACAAAGGGCTATAAATCTTCCGAGCTCGGCATGCAGCAGTTGACCTTGGGGGTCAGTCGTGAAACCGATTCGGCCATTGGCTTGGAAGCCAAGGTGACTTACCGGTGGCGTTCGGCGCGTGCTTTTGACTTTTTCAAGTCACCCGATGTGGACTACACCAACGGTGGCGGCCTTGGGGGGCTCGACTTAACCGAAAAACTGGTGGGCATCAACCGCCCGGATTTGGGCGCGCTGCGAGTGGGCACCCAGTTGTCACGCTCTTGGTCGCGCTCTGATTCGTTTTCTTACCCTGTGGGCCTGTCCAGCCAATGGGCTGATTCGGGGGCCGGGTTTGGTGTCTTGCCTGAAGCCGTGCGTCTGACCTCTCCCATTTTTGAAGACGGCACAGGCAAGCTGAGTGCCGAATTGACCCTGGCCCGCAATGGCTTGAATACCCAAAACGTCGATCAAAGCTTGGTACAGCGCGGTTCTAGCCCCACACGTCCTGATTTGAAGGAGCTGTTTTTCCAATACTCCAACCAGAAAAATTTGGTGGAGTTGGTGATCCAGTCCACTTCGGGCGCCAAGCAAACGGCGTTTGGCAAGTCGGCACTGGTCGGCTGGATTGGTGACCCCGACAACTTGTCCGCAAACAATCCGAATCCACGCAAAGCTTTGAAACCCAGCCAAAGCGTGGTGATCTTGCAGGGCAATTACTGGCCCAATCCGCAAAACATGATGACCTGGGGTGTGCGCAGAAGCCAATGGTCGGGCTCAGCGGCCACGTGCAATTACAACGCGCAATTGTTGCTGGACAACGGCACACGCGGCGCTTGCGTCTTTGGCATTGATCCGGGCTTTAACTACGGCAACCAAGCCAACAACTACAGAGGCTATCGCGCTTCCAGTTGGGATGGCTTGTTGGGCTGGAGCCGTTATGACGGCTTGTACACCTACACCGTGAGCGGTGTGTTTTTTGGCCAAGCCGACAGCGACAACGCAGAAGTGCAATGGGGCCAAAACAATTCGGCCCTCTCTCTCAACCTGGGGGTGTCCCGCAAAGTGCCCGAGATTCACAAAGGCTTGACGGTTTCTGGGGGGCTGACTTACTCGCAGTTCAAGCGTTTAGGCCCCGCCCCATTGAGCATGCCCAACAACAGTTTCTTGGGCTTCAACTCGCTGTATGACAAGTCGGGTCACTCCATGACTTTGGGTGCCACTTGGGTGTTTTAAGGAAGCGCAAGATGTTGTTGCCAATATTCAAAGCCATGCTGTGGGTGGGCCTGGGCTCGCTGGTGCTCAGCGCAAACGCCCAAACGCCATCGGTCGCCAAGGTGGGTCTGGGCCAGATTTGGCTGGCCCCCAAAGCCGATGCGCCGGTGCGCCCCAAAGAGGCACCTTACCGCACAGAAGAGATGGCCAAAAGGGCGTTGCCCACCAACACCTGGTATTCATCACTGACCTACATGAAGTGGTCAGATGTGTTGCATGCCCACCCGCTGACCTTCAAGGCCACCGAAGACGGGCTTGAAATGGGGGTGCCCCAAAAAGAATTGGCGGCCATTGAAAAAGTCAAAGCTTGGGGTGCCCCTCCCGCCGCGAATGCGCCCAAAGTGGCGGTTTTGCACCCCCACAAAAGCGCAATTCGCATTTCGCCCGCCAGTTTCAAACCTGTGGATGCCCGCTTGGGCGCGGCCGGGGATTGGAACATTGCGATCGACATGAACCAAGGCCC
Organism: Comamonadaceae bacterium; assembly: GCA_027488255.1. Lineage (GTDB taxonomy): Bacteria > Pseudomonadota > Gammaproteobacteria > Burkholderiales > Burkholderiaceae_C > Limnohabitans_A. The sequence goes on from JAIYBZ010000023.1 coordinate 2,621, forward strand.
GGATCGCTTCAGGGCGCAAATTGCACACGGCAGTCCTTATGGATATTTCACGCTCGACCGGGGTGATGCTCTCCTGACGATGGCCGATACAGCGCGGCCCTTGAGCGGTTTGGCGCAGGGTGCGGCAGAGCAGAGCAAGTCGGTTCAATACTTTCAAATAGACCAGCAGTACTACGGGGTGTATGCCCCCAAAGGGTCGCAGATCGAGTTGGTGCAGCCGCAGGTCTGGCGATTGAAATTGCCGCAAAGCCCGAGCTATTTTTCGATAGCGGCATTGCCTGACTTGTCCGAGGCGACGCGGCGCATTTTTGCAGAGCACGCTTTTGCGTTTGTCGAACATACGCAGGTCAATTGGTCGTATGACGAGAAAAAGAGCCTGGTCACCACCCAGTTCACGGTGAAAACCCAAGCCATGGATGGCCAACAAACGGTGCCCTTGATTGGTTTGTACCTGCATCAGCAAGAAGCCTTGAGTGCCTCGGCCCCATTGACAGCCTTGAGTTTGCCCTCGGTACGCGGCCCGATTCGGCTCATGGCCGCCCATGAATTTCAAACGCAATTGAAGTTCAACGGTTTGCTGCCCATGTGGCCCAAACCCAGCCAGGCAGAGGCCACCAGCCAAATTCAGAGTCTGTTGGCTGGCGACAAACGCCGTGCCCCGACGATGTTCACCAAGATGGGCAATGGCACTTATTGGACGGGCAAGATGCTCGGTGGTATTGCCCAACTGATGTCGGTGGCTGAGCAATTGGAAGACGAAGCTTCGGCCAAAGAGCTGGAGACGGTGATCAAGAAACGCATGGAAACTTGGTTTTCTGGTCAAAGCTCGAGTTACTTTGCGCACGACCCCAAAATCGGCACGGTGATTGGTTACCCCGAAGAGTATTTCAGTGTCTCAGCCATGAATGACCACCATTTTCATTATGGCTACTGGATCATGGCGGCAGCCCATTTGGCCAGGCGAGATCCTGCATGGGTCGCGCAAAACCAATGGGGCGGCATGGTGGACTTGTTGATTCGCGACATCGCGACCCCCGAGCGAGGGCGTGCAGATTTCCCATTCATCAGAAACTTTGATGTCTACGAGGGCCATTCTTGGGCGCGCGGCAACAGTGAATTTTTTGGCCATGGCAACGACCAAGAATCCTCGTCCGAGGCGATCAATGCCTGGGCTGCCATTGCCCTGTATGGCGAAACAACGGGCAATAAAAAATTGCGCGATTTGGGCATCTACCTTTACTGCACCGAAGTCTCATCGGTCTTGAATTATTGGTACGACATCAACCAAAAAGTTTTCGACAAGGCTTATGGCAAGCCCATGGCCAGTATGGTGTTTGGCGGCGGCTATGCCTACAGCACGTGGTGGACCGAAGAGCCGCGTCAAATACAGGGCATCAATTTGTTGCCCATCACGCCCGCTTCGATTTACTTGGCGCGTTTGCCGCAGCAAAAGGTCATTGAGAGTTTGGGTTTTGTGGAAGAGGCCCGAAAAAAATACGATTCAAGCGGCTTGTCAGACGGCACGCCTACTGACATTTGGCAAGATATCTTTGCCGCATCAGTGGCGATTACCGATCCAGAGTTGGGCTTTCAAAAATGGAAACCTAAGGGCACGGTGGAGCAGGGTGAAACCCGCAGCCGCACCTTGCATTGGCTGAGTTTGCTGAAAGAAATGGGCCGGCCCGACCTCCACACCACGGCCGACACCGCACTGTATGGGGTGTTTGAGCACGACAAAACAGGGCAGAAAACTTATCTGGTTTTCAACGCCGATAAATTCCCCAAAACCATCCAGTTTTCGGATGGGCAAGCCATGACGGCGCCACCCGGCAAGCTGGTCAAAATGGTGCTTGAAAAAAACCAAGGCACAGGGGCGGCTCTGGTGAAATGAAGGCTTGAATGAGAAGAAGGGGGATGAAGGGGGATGGCGTGTCGGGTCTGCCGATGAGGCCACTAAAATGCAGTCTCATCACCCTTCAACCTTTCCAATTCGGGCAGTCAACGCATGGTTAAAAAGTCTGCAAAGTCTTTGGAAACGGGCCAGCCAGCCAGCACCTCAGCCACACGCCCAGCTCGCGCCACCTTGACCATGGTTGCGCAGCAAGCGGGTGTATCGCCCAGCACCGTCTCGCGCATTCTCAATGGCACGGCGCAAGTCAGCCCAGAAAAGCAGGCTTTGGTCAAAGCCGTGATCGAAGCCTTGGGTTTTCGGCCCGATCCGGCGGCTCGCAGTTTGGCGGGTGGGCGCACCATGAGCATTGGCGTGTTGACGCAGTTCATCGACAGCCCTTACTACGGCGAAGCCTTGCGTGGCATTGAAGACGAGTTGCACAAGGCCAACTATGTTCCCTTGTTTGTCAGTGGCCATTGGAACGAAGTCGAAGAGAAAAACAGGCTGTTCATGCTGCAAGAGCGCAAGGTGGACGGCATCATTGTTTTGACGGGCAAGTTGGCCGACGCCACCTTGGTCGAGATGGCGGCCCAAATTCCGGTGGTGGCCACCGGCCGAAGCCTCAGTGCTTCGGGCTTGTTCAGTATTGATTTCGACAACTCCGAGGGGGCCAGTTTGGCGGTTCGGCATTTGCATGCCTTGGGCCACACCCGGGTGGCGTTCATCTCGGGGCCGCTGGATCATCCGGACGCTGCTGAGCGCTTGCAGGGCTTTAAAGACGAGGCCGCTAAAAAAGGCATGGCCTTGGACGATGAATTGATTGTCTATGGCGATTACCAAGAGGCGGGCGGCCTGCGTGCCATGAACGCATTGCTAGAAGCGCGGGCGCAGTTCACCGCCGTGCTGGCCGCCAATGACCAGATGGCCTATGGCGCACGTTTGGCCTTGCACCGATCGGGTTTGCGGGTGCCTGAAGACATCTCTTTGATTGGTTTTGACGACCTCCCGCACTCCGCGTTCACCTTGCCGCCATTGACCTCGGTCCGCCAGTCTGTCTATGAAATTGGGGTGTCTGCCGCCAAGGCGATGATTGACATCTTGAACAAGAAAAATCCACCTTCCCGATTGGTTGCCGCCGAACTGGTGGTACGCGAGTCGACACGCATCAATCGGCGCTGAGGCCGCTTTGCTGAAGCACCAGCTTCAGATGATCTTGCCCATCCGCACAAAGCTGCGCGTGACGCTGACCAAAACCAGCAGCAGCGCCAACAGGCACACATGCGCCGTGACCTCGCTCATGGCGCGCTTTTCAAAGCGAAGTCGGTAGCCTAATTTGTCGTAGATGCTCTTCAGGGCTTCTGCGCTGTCGGCCTTGAAATATTCACCTTGCGTGATGGCCGAGATTTTTTTCAGTGCCTCATCTTCCAGCTTGACACGCATGCTGCGGCCTTGCAGCTGCACCACATCGCCTTCGGCGGTGCCGATGCCCACGGTGTAAATCTTGACTTGGTGTGTGGCGGCCAAATCGGCCATTTGTTTCAACTCGGGGCCCATATTGCTCTGGCCATCGCTCATCAACACGATGGCCATTTGTCGGCCTCGGCCACTTGGCGGAGTGGCCGCTTTTTTGTCGTCCAAAGACTGGCCTGCCGTGTTGGGGTTTCTGGCGCCACCGTTTTCTGCAGATTCATTGATGATCTTTTGCGCATCGATGCCCGAGCCCGGCAACATGGCCTCCAGCGCCACCAATATGCCGGTGCCCAAGGCCGAGCCGTATTGCAGGGGCAAGTACTCGATGGCTTTCAACAACGCGTCGCGGTCTTCGGTGGGCGCTTGTGCCAAGGCCGCTGTGCCGGCCACGGTGACCAGGCCGACTTGCAAACGCTGGGGTTTGTCGGTGAAGAATTGTTGAGCGGCTTTTTGTGCGACGTCGATGCGCGAGGGTTTCAGATCTTTGGCGCGCATGCTGCCCGACGTGTCCAACACCAGCATCACCGTCGCATCGCGCACGGGGGTCATCAACACCATTTGCGGCCGGGCCAAGGCGATGCACAACAACAGCAAGCCCAAGCCCAGCATGATGGGGGGCCGCTTTTTGGTTTTCAGGGCATACACCAGGGCAAGGGCCGGCACCCCAGCGCAGGCCCACAGCATGAGGGGCCACAAAAAATAGAGCGAGCTGAAATCAGGCACGCCAAACTCTCCGTTTTCTCAGTTCAGAGAAACGCATCAAGGCACCGGCCAAATCGTCTTCGGTCGACAATTCCAAGGCATCGACACCCGCGTGTGCAAAAGCGGTGGCCAGTTGGGCCTCGCGCTTTTCAACGGTTTGGGCATAACGGGCTCTGAATTTGGCGTTGGCCGTGTCCAGCAACAACTGCTCGGCGGTTTCTGGGTCTTGCAGCAACACCAAGCCGGCGTTGGGCAGTTCGATTTCTGCCGGGTCCAACAGCCGTACCGCCACCGTTTCATGCCGTTGGCCGAGGGCGCTGAGTTCGGTGGTCCAGTTGAAGTCCCCCATGAAGTCGGAGACCACAAACACACTGGAGCGCCGTTTCAACAAACCATTGGCTTTGCGGAGCCAATCGGTCAATCGGGTTTGGTGCGTTTGTTGCGTGATGGGCGAGGTCTCGATCACGTGCAACAGGTGCAGCAAGTGGCGCCGGTGCATGCGTGCAGGGATGAACTTGAACCCCTCGGGTTCTGCGGGGTTCAAAATGAAAGCGCCGATGCGATTGCCGCGTTTCATGAGCAGTTTGGCCATCACGCCGACATAGCGCAGCATCACCTCGCGCTTGCTGAGCCCGGTGCTGCCAAAGCCCATCGAGCCGCTCAGGTCCAACAAAAACCAGGCGGTGATTTCGCGGTCTTCTTGGTGCTCTCGCACAAAGGGGGTTTGCATGCGCGCGGTGACATTCCAGTCGATGTGCCGCACATCGTCATGGGCTTGGTACTCACGCAGGTCGGCCAGCTCCAAGCCCGACCCTCTGAACAGGGTGCGGTGATCGCCTTGAAGCAAACCGTCCAGCCTTCGGATAACGGTCCACTCCAATTGCTGCAGCAAGGCTTCAGCGGACATGCGCTTCCAGCGGTTGGTCTGGCATGGGCACGGCGCGCATGACCTCTTGAATCAATGACTCTGCATTTTTGCCTTCGGCCAACGCGTTGTAGGACAAGACCAAGCGGTGCCGCAAGACATCTGGCACCAAATCGGCCACGTCTTGCGGCAACACATAGTCGCGGCCGCGCAGCAGTGCCAGGGCGCGCGCGCCTTCAATGAGGCTGATGCTGGCACGGGGACTGGCGCCAAAGCTGATCAGCCCCTTCAGCGATGCCAAGCCGTATTGCTCGGGCACGCGGGTAGCCGCCACCAGTTTCACGGCGTAGTGCACCAAGCTCGGGTCCACATAGCCGTGACGGCACTGCACTTGCAGCGCTTGCAATTCTTCTAAGCTCACGACACCAGTGGCCTTGGCGTTGCCGGCAATGACCCTTTGGACAATGACAAATTCTTCGTCCTCGCTGGGGTAGTCCACCAGCACCTTCATCATGAAGCGGTCCACTTGCGCTTCGGGCAGAGGGTAGGTGCCTTCGGTCTCGATCGGGTTTTGTGTCGCCATGACCAAGAAGGGCGAGGGCACCCGGTGCGCTTGTCCCGCGATGGTGACTTGGCGCTCTTGCATCACCTCCAGCAGAGCGCTTTGAACTTTGGCCGGCGCGCGGTTGATCTCATCGGCCAACAACAGGTTGGCAAAGACGGGACCCAGCACGGTGCTGAATTCGCTGGTTTGTTGGTTGAAGATGCGGGTTCCGATCAAATCAGCCGGCAACAAATCGGGCGTGAATTGGATGCGGCTGAAACTGCCGTTGAGTGATTTGGCCAAGGTGTTGACGGTCAGTGTTTTGGCCAGGCCGGGCACCCCTTCAATCAGCAAGTGCCCTTGCGCCAACAAAGCAATCAACACGCGCTCTAGAAAAACATCTTGGCCCACCACCACCCGTTTGACTTCGTACAACAAGCGCTGCATCGAGGCGGCAGCTTTTTCAGGGTCGGTGTGGTGTGTGGGCCGATCGGCACCGCGCCAAGCCTCATTTGCAATGGTCATAGAGATTCCTTGAGGGGGTCCTGTGAAACTTAAAACGGGGGCAAACCCACCGCGCTGCCGGCGCTTTCAATGGTGGTGGCAAAGCCAATGCCAATGAAGGTGCGGGCGGAGGTGGGGTTCAAAATGGCCGTGACAATGCCCACCACCTCGCCTGAGGCGTTGACCAAGGGGCCACCCGAGTTGCCGGGATTGGCGGCGGCGTCAAACTGAATCAAGCCCTTGAGCATTTGCTGGCCATCGGGCGATTTGAAGTGCCGGTTCAGGCCAGACACCACGCCGCTGGAGACCGATGGCCCGATGCCATAGGGAAAGCCCACCGCCACCACCATGTCGCCGGGCAGCAGTTGTTGGCTCGAGCCCAACACGGCCGCTTCTAGATCGTCCGGAATTTTTTGTGGCTTGAGCACGGCCAGATCTTTCTCGGGCTGGGCGGCAATCACCAGGGCTTCGGTTTCTGTGCCATCGAAAAATGTGACGCGCAGTTTTTTGGCGCCAGCCACCACATGCAGGTTGGTCAAGATCGTGCCGTCGTCCTTGATGACGACCCCGGTGCCCACGCCACTTTCGATCTCGGCGTCTTTGTTTTTCGGGTCTTCGGCCAAAGCCACAACCCGCACCACTGAACCTTGCACGGCGGCGGCCGCTTTGCTGCTGGGGGAGGGGAGTTCTTTGGAATTCAGGGTGTGCAAGACAGCTGCATCGATGTCCTTTTGCGTGAGGACTTGCCGGCGCTCAAAGGCATTAGAAAAAACCCCCATGCCCAACAAACTGGCCAGGACGCCGAGCAAAAACATGGCGGCCCAGTCGGATCGGGTGGTGAGTTTTTTGAAAGCGAAAAAGCGGCTTTTGGAGGGATTGGCGGTGGCCGTGGTGGTCGATGCAGAGTGTTGTGACGCTGACGATGCAGATGACGTTGCAGTTGCTGAAGTGGGGGCAGGGCCCGCTGGATCCAGCGTGGGCCGATTCGTCTCAGACGCAACCGAGCCGTTTCCCATGGAACGGCGACTTTTGCTAAAAACGGCATCTCGTTTCATAAATGCCCACAAGCATAAGCGTCAATGGTAAATTGGCGAAACTGGCTTAAACCCTGATACAGATGCAATTCTTACAGCCCCTCATGCTTTGGTCGTTTTTGCTGATGCCTTTGGTGGTGGTGGGGTATGTTTGGCTCTTGCGGCGCAAGCGCCAACAGGTGGTGTCGTTCTCGGCGGTTTCGTGGATTTTGCAAAACATCGAGACCCCTTCAGCCTGGCGGCGCCATGTGCCGCCCGCGCTGTTGCTTGTGGCCATGGGCCTGTTGTTGTTGGCCGCTGCCCGGCCCGTGGCGCGGGTCACTTTGCCAGCCGATTACATGACTTTGGTGATGGCCTTGGATGTGTCGCGCAGCATGTTGGCTGAAGATGTCGAGCCCAGCCGCATCAAGGCGGCGCAAAAGGCGGCAAAAGACTTTTTGCAAGATTTACCGCCGAATATCCGAGTGGGCATCGTGTCTTTTGCTGCCAACGCCCAAGTGGTGCAGCACGTGACCCCACAACGCGAAGAATTGGTCAACGCCATCGACCGCTTTCAATTGCAAAGAGGCACCGCCACGGGCAGTGGTTTGTTGATGGCTTTGGCCACCCTGCGGCCAGAGGCCAAATTGGATTTGGAATCGGTGCTCTATCCCTCCGGCCAAAATGTCGGCGGCGCAGGGGGCGACCCGAACAACAGCGCCCGCAGTTTGGATGGCAAGCCGATGGAGAACGAGCGCAAGCCTGAGCCCCCGGGCTCATTCAAGGGCGGTGCCATCGTGTTGCTGACCGATGGCCGCAGGACGGCGGGGCCCGACCCCTTGTGGGCGGCGCAAAAAGCAGCCGACTTGGGCGTGCGCGTTTACACCGTGGGGTTTGGCACACCCAATGGCTTCATTCCCGGCTTTGAGGGCTCTTCGTTTTATGCCCAGGTGGACGAAGAGTCCCTCAAAGCGGTCGCCAAAATCACAGAGGCCGAGTACTTCAAAGCGGCCTCGGCCAATGACTTGAAAAAAGTCTATGAGCACCTGTCCAACCAGTTCACCTTGGAAAAAAGAGACACCGAAATCTCTTCGCTGTTGGCCGGCGCGGCCTTGCTCTTGATGCTGCTGGCCTTTGCCTTGTCGGCCCTGTGGTTCCGCATGGGCCCAGCGGGACCGCAGCAAGCCTTTCGCCGCGCGTAAATTTGTCATGACCCATTCAATGGGGTCGGGGGCCTCAACGCTGCATGCGCAAGGCTTGGGTGGCCGTTTCATCCAAGACCAAGCGAACGCCTAAAGAGCCCGATCCCGCACGCACGGGAAACTTTCGCAGGCCAATTTCGATGTGCTGAATGGCCAAGTGCTGGGCACACGCATGGGCAATGCGCGTGATCAGGCGCTCTTGGGTTTCGTAGTGACCGTCTGCGGCCAGTCGGTCAATCTCGACCATCAAGGGGTCGTAGTCAAACACCTGCGACATGCCATCGTGCTCAATCACGACTTGATTGACCGAAATGCCGAGCGTCAGATCCAGCAGATGCACATCTGGCCGTGTGTCGTGGGGGCCGTAGGTGCCGATGTCGGTGGTGAGATGCAAATCGCGCAGCTCAATGACGGCGGTGCTGGCTGATTTCATGCTTCCACCTTTTGTGTGACCCATTTCAACAGACCCTCGCTGGATTCCTCGATCAAGTCCAAGACCTGCTCAAACCCCTGCTCGCCACCGTAATAGGGGTCGGGGATGACCGAGGCGGATGTGGTTTGCAAAAACTCAGCCAAGCCCCGAATCTTGTGTTGATGCTGTGCAGGGCAACGCTCTTCGAGCAGGGCGCGGTTGTCCCAGTCCATCGTCAATAGCAAATCAAACTCTTCAAAGTCGGTGTCAACCACCGCGCAGGCCCTTAGGTGGGACAGGTCATAGCCCCTTTTTCGCGCATGCATTTGGCTGCGCGCATCGGGCGGTGAGCCGGGGTGGTAGTTGTGTGTGCCCGCGGAATCCACTTTGACTTTGTGCAGCAAACGGCGCTCCGTCAATTTGTGGTGAAACACCGCTTCGGCCGTGGGGCTGCGGCAGATGTTGCCCATGCAGACAAACAAAATTTTGAATTCAGGGTGGTTCATGAACGAGACAGGTGAGATCAAATACGGCGAGCCAAAACCACGGCCATGGATGACCCGAAGCCAACCGTCCAGCACCAAGCGCGCAACAACAAGCCGATGTGTTCGCCCGCCAGCGCCGCAGACTCGTCGCGGTGGTGTTGCTCGTCGGCTTGGCACCGCAGCAAAAGCGGCAGCAAACCATGCGGGTCACCCGATGCTTGCAAATGGTCGATTTGTTGCTGGTAATGGAGGTCCACAAAGGTCTCTACCGCCGCAATCGTGGCGTAAACGGCGCGGCGTCCAAACAGAGCCGGCAAAGCACCCGTCAGCCATCCGGCACATCGCCACGGCCCCAACAGCAGGCTTTGCTGTGGTGGCGGCAACCAATCGGTCACTTCTTTTAAGTGGTCAGATTCGGTGGCGCCATGGGCTTGGGCAAATCGGATCAACTCAACGTCGCCGCGCCATTGGGCCACTGTTTCTATGCCTTTGTAGATGTAGACCGCACCCGTCTCGCCAGCATGGTCAGAACGCAGCTCGCGGAGCAAATAAGGCGACAGGGTGTGAGGTAAAACGGACATCAACTCGGCGTGGAAAAAGGGTGTTTGAAAATATCGAAATCGTTTGAGTCAGGATATTTCAAATGCGCTTCATGCCGTGATAGGCTGGGTGATTTCCCCCTCATGTGGGCTGGGGCATTGCGGTTGAGATTGATCCACTCTAGGATCAAGCGAAAATTCCAATCCGCTGGGCAGCCCTCAGCGCATCCATCATGCATACCGACAAGGTGATCTGGGATTCAATGACATGAAGCAAATCAAACACCTCAAAAAATGGCTTGTCTGGACATTGGCAACGGCCATGTTTTCTGCTTTCGCCCAGTCGGTCACGCTAGAGCAGAGTCAGTGCAGGCCGGACGCCATCAAGCGCCCCACCTTGGTTGGCATGACGGTCACTGGGGAGTTGTCAGGCTTTGACCCGTGTCATTCGAGTGTGTCATTCAAGCTTCCAGCAACCCAAGCCGATTCAAAAAAACCGCCATTGCTCATCGCCGTGCATGGCGGTGGCGGTCGGGCTGACGCCGAGGCCATCACGAATGCATTCTTTGCAAGCGGCATGGCCACTTTGATCTTTGATGCCTATAAACACAATGGTCTTCCGCCGCGCATGGGCAATGCTTACCGGCAAATGATGCTTTACAAAGTGGCGCTGCAGGCTTACCAATGGGCATTGACGCGACAAGACATAGATGTCCAAAGGATCTACCTGTATGGCATTTCAAATGGCGCATCGGTGGTTCTCAATTTGGCTTCGGTGGTGGATCCCAAACATGTGCAGGGCGTTTTCTCCGAAGCGCCCACACCTGTGGGTATGGGTTACCCCTGGCACATCCAAGTCCCCGTGCTCATTGCGTTTGGTAAGGAGGACGATCTGGGTGCACGCGTGGGGCAGCGCCGGTGGATGATTTCTGACCCATGCCGGTTCACCCTAAAAATTGCCGAAGCACCGAGTGGAACGTCCGACAACTGCAGTCAAGCAAACCCCTCTGGAACCATGCTGACCACGCTTCAATGGGCAGAAAAGGTGCAGACCCAGCACAATGCCAAACTCGAAATTCAGTATTTCGACGAGGTGGCGCATGGCGCTTTCCTTGGCCCCTTAAAAGTTCAAACCGCTCAACAATTTGGGGTCAGCAAAGGCTTCCAGATGCCGGCGGACATGGGCTGGAGTGAAGGGGGGACCCCAGCAGGGCAGCAAGCCCTTTTGCGCAGTGCACTGCAATTTTTTGGCGTGACGCCCTCGCGTTGAGCGCGTGGCATCAACAATTCGCGCGGCGGTGATTCGCCACTCTGCGGTCTTCGTATTGGATGTCGGGGCTTCTGAGGGCGCGGTGCTTGGTGATGCGGCCTTTCATGCGCTTGCGCCACAGCCGAAACGAGTTGGGCTGCAGCTCGTGGCGCATCAGGCGGATGACCTCTGGCTCAGACCAACCCGTGCGTTGCTGAATGGTTTCAAAGCTGGTGCGATCTTCCCAAGCCATTTGGATGATGGCCGAAATGTCGCCTTCGGAAAGGCTGGCAAGACGTTGCGAAAATTGAGACCCCAAGGCGATGCTCCGAGATGGACCGATTTTTCCAGCGCACTGGATGTATAAATTGCCTTGAGTGTGCCTCTAAACGGGTATCCCCCCGACCCACGAGACCTTTCTATATGTCTGATTTTTCGACGGCTTCTGCTTTGAATGTGCTGGGTGAACCTTTGCGTTCGTGTTCCTTTGATCCTTTGACGGGCTATTTTCGTGACGGGTGCTGCAACACGCGCGAGGACGATTCGGGCTCGCACGTGATTTGCGCGCGCATGACGGCTGCGTTTTTGCAGTTCTCCAAGTTGCGCGGCAATGATTTGATGACGCCACGGCCAGAGCACCGCTTTCATGGCCTCAAACCCGATGACCGTTGGTGCCTGTGCGCCATGCGCTGGCGAGAAGCGTTCGAAGCGGGTGTGGCGCCCCCCGTTATTATGGAGTCTACGCACCAGCGCGCGCTCGATTTCGTCACGCTGGAGCAGCTGCAGTCTTGTGCTTATGGGTGAGGGGCGCCTGCACTGTTTTGCGGGGTTGACGACGAATCAGCAGGCTGTGCCGCATGCCAGCGAAAGGCGTTGCCACAAGACCGACCTCAATAAATTGATAAAAACAGCAAAGAATGTGACAAACTTCTTGAATGAAGAAGTTTTTGACATTGTTGTTTTTGTTGGTGAATTTAGCCTTTTGCGGCGTCAGTGCGACCACGCTGCTGGAAGGGCGGGTGGTGGGGGTCTCTGATGGCGACACCCTCACGGTGCTGGATGCGCAAAAGAAACCACACAAGATTCGGCTGCTGGGCATTGATGCGCCAGAAAAGGCCCAGCCCTTTGGTCAAAAGTCCAAAGAGTCGCTGTCATTGCTCGCCTTTCAAAAGCAGGTGCTGGTGCGCAGCTCCAAAAAAGACCGCTACGGCCGCACGGTGGGGCAGGTCTTTGTGGGCAACACGGACGTGTGTCTAGAGCAAGTCAAGCTGGGCATGGCGTGGCATTACAAAACCTATCAGAGCGAACAGACCCCAGAAGACCGCGTGCTGTATGACCGCGCAGAATCTCAGGCGCGCGAGCAGCGCATCGGCCTCTGGCAAGACCCCGCGCCGATCGAGCCGTCGGTGTTCAGGCGGCAAAAGTAAAACCCCAATTCACCCACTCGCGTGTGCACCAATTTCACGCCCACCCAACGCGCCCCTTGGGTCAAGCAGACCCTGGGTGTTGACTTGCCCTCGGGCTACCCCGATGAAACCTACCCCGGTTACACCGCGCCGGTGGTGCTCAAAGGCCACCAGTCGGGGCGTGTGGCCTGTGGCTTGGCCCGGTTTGGCTTGATTCCGGCCTGGGCCAAAGACGACAAAATCAGCCGCCACACCTACAACGCCCGCAGCGAAACCGCCGCCGAAAAACCGAGTTACCGCAGCGCTTGGCGACAACGGCAATTTGGCTTGGTCTTGGTTGACGATTTTTATGAGCCCAGTTACGCCTCAGGCAAAGCAGTGCGCTGGAAGATTCAACTCGCCTCGGGCGACCCCTTTGGCATTGCTTGCTTGTGGGACCGCTGGAAAGACCCGGTCACGGGGGAGGGCGTGGTCAGCTTTTCGATGCTGACGGTGAATGCCGACCAGCACCCGGTGATGCGCCAGTTTCACAAACCCGGCGATGAAAAACGCACCCCCGTCATTGTGGCGCCGCACTTGCACGATGCATGGCTGTCGGCCGACACCACCCAGGCCGCAGCGTTGATGACCTGGGCGCACATGCCGGACTTGGTGGCCGAAGCGGCGCCGCGTTTGTAGACTGTTTGCCAACAACTTGGAGACACCATGATGAAGCGCCGTCAACTGTTGCAAGCCACCGCAGCTTGGCCCCTCACGCACATGAGCGCAGCGGTTTGGGCGCAAGACAAATGGGGCCAAGGGCAGGGCTATCCAACGGGTCTTCAGGGCGGCCTTAACCGTGAACCGCTTTACCGGGTGGGCAATTATTCGGGGGGCTTTGAGAAGATTTTTCGCCACAACACCCTCAAAGCGGGCCCTGCGTCGGCGGTGCCTTACCAAGACAAGCCCACGTCGCTGGTCTATCGCTCGGGCTTTTCGGAGCGCACGCCCGAGGACTATTTGAAGAATTGGCCGGTCACGGGTTTGCTGATCGCCCGGGGTCACCACATCATGTTGGAGCGCTACCAGTTTGAGCGCACGGCCAGCATGCGGTTGACCAGTTGGTCCATGGCCAAAAGCATCACGTCGTTGTTGCTGGGCATTTGCTTGGACCTGAAGCTCATCGACAGTTACGACGACCTGGCTGAAAAGTATGTGCCTGCGCTCAAGGGCACGCTGCATGGCGGCATTCCGTTGCGCCACCTCAGCAACATGTCCAGCGGCGCCGATGTGTTGCACGACCGCGATAACCCGGTCATTTATCCCTCGGCCTTCATGTTCCCCAACGCCAGCATTGCCCGCACAGTGGCCGGTTGGAACCGCAGACAGGAAGACCCCGGCACGCGCTACAACTACAACGAGTTGTGTCCGCTGACGCTGGGCATGGTGATTCGCCAAGTGAGTGGCATGAGCATGGCCGCGTTTGCTGAAAAAGTGCTGTGGCAACCGATGGGCGCCGAGGCAGATGCGACTTGGACCACCGACTCGGAGGGCCACGAATTTAATTGCGTGGGTTTTGCCGCACGCCTGCGCGATTGGGCGCGGCTCGGGCGCTTGGTGGCACAACGAGGCCAGGTGGCTGGCCAGCAAGTGGTGAGCGAAGCGTGGATCCACGAATGCACCCATTGGGGCGAGCGCGACCGCCAATGCCGCCATGGGGTGGCGGGCCCCGGGTTTGGCTACAAAGCCCACATGTGGCACGTCAAACCCGATGGTTCTCGGCTGTACTTCAATGGGCACCATGCGCAGCGTGTGCTGATTGACATGCCCACGCAAACCGTGTTGGTGCAAACGGCCGTGGACCACGTCGGGCCTTGGCAAAGAGAGTTGCTCGATTTGTTTGACGCCGCGACACGGGCCTGACGGTGGACCCGGCAAGCTCCGGGTGGGTCACAGCGATGGCCAAGATCGGGCCTCGTCAGGGCCTCTTGCGCCATGGCCAAGTTCGCTTTTTTGCGCGAGATGTGTACTTGATGAGCTGTATAAACATCCAGTATATTCAAGACATGTCTCTCGCTGATTTTTCAACTCCACACCCTGTTTCTGTGTCCGCCGCACCGGTCTGGTTGGAGATGTGTGGGTGGGCGGTCCCGGCGGGGTTTCCGTCCCCCGCGGCCGACCACACGCGCAAGCGCATCGACCTGAACGAGCACCTGATCCGCAACAAAGAGGCGACCTTTATTTTTCGGGTCAAGGGCGACTCGATGAGCGGCATCGGCATCTACGAGGGCGACGAGCTGTTGGTGGACCGCTCCATCGAGCCCAAGCACGGCAACATCGTGTTGGCCGTGCTGAACGACGACTACACCGTCAAGCGCCTGTACCGCCGGGGCGGCGTGGTCAAGCTCATCGCCGAAAACCCGCTGTTCCCGCCCATCGTGCTGAAAGACGGCGAAGAGCTGGTGATTTGGGGTGTGGTCACGCGCAACCTGCACAAGCTGTACTGACGCCATGTTGCCGCCCACCCAGCAAGCCTTGGCGCTTGTGGATTGCAATAATTTTTATGTCTCGTGCGAGCGCATTTTTCGGCCCGACTTGGCGCGCGTGCCGATGGTGGTGTTGTCCAACAACGATGGCTGCGTGGTCTCGCGCTCAAACGAGGCGAAAGCGCTGGGCATCAAAATGGGCCAGCCTTGGTTTGAGTGCAAGGCCTTGGCCGAAGAACACGGCATCTTGGCCATGAGCAGCAACTACGCCTTGTACGCCGACATGTCCAACCGGGTCATGAGCATCTTGCGCGACTTTGCGCCGCAGTGCGAGGTGTATTCCATCGACGAATGCTTTGTCGATTTGACCGGACTGCCCCGGCTGCGCGAGCTCAGCTACGCCATGCGCGAGCGCGTGGGCCTGTGGACCGGCATGCCGGTGTGCGTAGGCATCGGGCCCACCAAAACTTTGGCCAAACTGGCCAACCACGTGGCCAAAAAACACCCCCGGTCGAAAGGCGTTTTCAATTACAACGCTCTCACCGCCGAGCAAAAAAAACAGTTGCTGTCCCGCCTGCCGGTGGAGGAGGTGTGGGGCGTGGGACGCAAGTTGACCCAGCGCTTGGCGCAGCGCGGCGTGCACACCGCCTTCGATTTGCGCGAGGCACACCTGCCGACACTGCGCGCCGAGTTTGGGGTGGTCATGGAAAAGACGCAGCGCGAGCTGCAAGAAATACCGTGCATGCCCTTGGACCAAGTGCCGGCCGACAAAAAACAAATCATCTCCAGCCGCTCCTTCGGCGGCAAGGTCACCGAGTTACCGGTGCTGCAAGACGCGCTGTCGACCTTTGTGGCCAATGCCTGTGCCAAATTGCGCGCCCAAAATAGCCACGCGGCGGTGATCCAGGTGTTTTTGCAGACCAACCGGTTTCGCAAAGACTTGCCGCAGTACATGCCCAGCTTGGCGGTGCCGCTGCCTTACCCCACCAACGACTCGCTCGAGGTCAACCGTTGGGTGGCCTACTTGTGTGAGCGCATGTTCAAGCCCGACTACACCTACAAAAAAGCCGGCATCGTGCTGAGTGAGATCAGCCCCGTCACACAGCGCCAAGGCGATTTGCTGGAAGCCGACAAACCCGACCAACACAAACTGATGCAGGCCCTGGACCAACTGAACGCGCGCTACGGCCGTGGCGCCGTCAAAGTGTCCACACAGGGCGCTTATGCGGGCTGGCAAATGAAGCAAGAACGCAAGTCGCCCAACTACACCACCAGCTGGGCCGATCTGCCTTGGGTGTGAGCCCGCACAGTTGTTCTGGACTTGGGCGGGGCAGTTGCAGTAAGCTACAAGGTTTTCCACGTAACTTGTTGTCGTTCATGGACAGTTCGCTCCCCTCCATTCCTGCAAAGCGCTATTTCACCATCGGTGAAGTGGGCGAATTGTGTGGCGTCAAGCCGCACGTTTTGCGGTATTGGGAGCAAGAATTCACGCAACTGCGGCCCGTCAAGCGGCGTGGCAATCGGCGCTATTACCAGCACCACGAAGTGCTGATGATTCGGCGCATTCGCGACCTGCTGTACGACCAAGGCTTCACCATCAGCGGGGCCCGCAACCGGCTGCAAGAGCTGGTGCAAAGCGAGCGGCAGCTGCGCCGCAACGCCACCGATGGGGTGGATGCCGACGAGGTCTTGGGCAGCGCCGACGAAGATTTTGACGACATGGCCGAGCCCTTCGACAGCGCCGATGCGCCAGGCCACGCGCTTCAGGGCAAAAGCATCTCACTGCAAAAAGAGTTGATCGAAATTCGCGCCTTGCTCACGCTGTGAGGCCCGGGAAAACAGTTATAATTCGAAGCTTGTCGGCGTGTAGCGCAGCCTGGTAGCGCACTTGCATGGGGTGCAAGGGGTCGCGAGTTCGAATCCCGCCACGCCGACCATTTATTAGTAAAAAACAGCCTCCAACTGGAAACAGTCGGGGGCTTTTTTCGATTGCATGTCCCAAGCCCAAAGAAAAAGCCCCTGCACTCACATGCAGTCTTTTGCATTTTTGCGGCATTATTGATGATGGTGCGTCATCATCCAAAAGACTGACCTGTCACCCAAATACATGCGTGACAGGTCTTTTTGCTGTAGCAGGGTGAAGAGCGCCTGATCGAAGGGGGTCAGCGCGGCTCCATCCCGATCACCACCGCCTTGGAAATTGCTCGTGCCAGTGCCAACGATCCAAAGAACGCCAACACCAACGGAAATGGCGAGGGGCAGGGCGAGGGAGCTGGCTCCACCTGGGCGACCTGCTGAAAGAAGCCTATGAAAATGGCCAACTCAAAGGCCGCCAGATCATCGAGGCCAAGCGCCTGATCGAAAAACGCCAAGAGTTGGGCCCATCTTCACCCAATGCGGCCCAGATCAAACCGCCCACCTCCAGCTACAGCCTGGTGCGCACCTAACAAAAAGAGGTGGAGCGTCAGCGCAAGATGGTCCTCAAAGCCGAGCATGCCCACCAGCGCCTGCTGCTGGTGGAGCAGGGCCTCAAGAAACTCTTTGCCTACGAAAACTTTGTCACCCTGCTGCGCGCCGAAGGGCTGGACACCCTGCTGGGCTTCGACCTAGAAACCTACCAGGTGCCGCTGGACCACCTGTTACCCAGCAAAAAGATCATGGACGGCACCATGAGCACCCGCAAATACAAGCAGGTGGTCTCGTCAATCCACGAAATCGGGCTCATCGAACCCCTGTCCGTCATCCAGCCCGACCCTAAAAAGTCAGAGTTCCTGCTGCTGGATGGCCACTTGCGCGTGTTGGCCCTTAAAGAGCTGGGTATGGAAACCGCGCCCTGCCTCATGGCCAAAGACGACGAAACCTTCTCGTACAACCACCGGATCAACCGCCTGTCCACAGTGCAAGAACATTACATGCTGCGCCGCGCCATCGACCGTGGCGTTAGCCGCGAGCGCTTGGCCAGAGCCTTCAATGTCAACCTCAGCTCTATCAACCGCCGCATCAACCTGCTCGAAGGCATCTGCCCCGAAGCCATCGACCTGCTGCAAGACAAGCAATTTACCCCAGACGTCACCCGCATCCTCCGCAACATGAAGGCGGCCCGGCAGGTGGAGGCGGTAGAGCTGATGGTGACCAGCAACACCATCACCGTGGCCCACGCCGAAGCCCTGCCTAAAGCCACGCCGCCCGAACAGCGGGCCGACCTCAAGCCCGCCGATCGTGACAAAACTTCGCCCATCGAGCAGATCGTCAAGCTGGAGAAGGAAATGAGCCAGGTGCAGACCCAGTACAAAGACGCCGAGCAGAATTACGGCTCAGACCTGCTCAACCTGGTAGTGGCCAAGGGGTACTTGACCAAACTGCTGTCCAACGAGGCGGTGAACAGTTACATCCAACGCCACGAACCCGAGATCCTGGAGCAGTTTGAACTGGTGGTGAACACCGTCAGCATGGAAGAAGCCGTCCAACAGCAGGCCGAAACGACGCCAGCAGACGTCTGCGAAGTGTCATAACCTTAATGTTTTCGATAAATATTTTGCCCATGTCATCGAAAACTCATCTGATGGAATCTACAATCATGCGAATTCGCACAAACGTTCCGCCATGGAACAGCCCCTAGCGCGCTTGCCGATCGTGACACGGTACGGCGGTAGCGTGGCCAAACCTCCCGCACATGACCAGCCGCCGATCCCAGCTCCAGGAAGACACCTACTTTCGGGTCTTGCGCATGCTGCAAGACAACCCCGACATGACGCAGCGCGAGATTGCCGAAGAATTGGGTATCAGCACCAGTGGGCTCAACTATTGCCTCAAGGCGCTCATCGACAAAGGCTGGGTCAAGGTGCAGAACTTTAGCCAGAGCAAAAACAAGTTTGGCTATATCTATGTGCTCACGCCAAAGGGTATTGCCGAAAAGGCCATGCTTGCTGGCCGCTTTTTGAAGCGAAAGATGGCTGAGTACGATTCGCTCAAGGCAGAGATTGATGCCTTGAAGTTGGAAGGAACTATTTCAATTGATACCACAAATACAGCAATATGAACCCAAATAAAAAAATAGCAATCATTGGCTTGGGCTACGTCGGTCTTCCCCTTGCGGTCGAATTTGGCAAACACCGTTCGGTTTTTGGTTTTGATATTAACCAGCAACGTATTGCCGAGTTGCAATCAGGTCAGGACCACACCCTGGAGTGCAGCCCTGCACAACTTAAAGAGGCGATCCAACTCAGCTACAGCAGCCAGCTTGACGACCTAAAGGCTTGCGAAATCTTCATCGTCACCGTGCCTACCCCGGTAGACCAGGCCAACCGCCCCGACATGACTCCTCTGGTCAAAGCAAGCGAAACCGTGGGCCAGGCGTTGAAGACGGGCGACATTGTCATTTACGAGTCGACAGTCTATCCGGGCGCGACCGAAGAAGTGTGCGTGCCCGTGCTCGAAAAGTTCAGCGGGCTGAAGTTCAATCAAGATTTTTACTGTGGATACAGCCCCGAGCGCATCAACCCCGGCGACAAGGTCAACACCCTCACCACCATCCGCAAAATTACCAGCGGAAGCACCCCCGAAGTGGCTGAAGAAGTAGATGCCCTTTACAACGGCATCATCAAAGCCGGCACCTGGAAGGCCAGCAGCATCAAAGTGGCTGAAGCCGCCAAAGTGATTGAAAACAGCCAGCGCGACCTGAACATCGCGTTCGTCAACGAACTGTCGGTCATCTTCGAGCGCATCGGCATCGACACGCTGGAGGTGCTGGAGGCCGCAGGCAGCAAGTGGAACTTTCTGCCATTTCGCCCCGGCATGGTGGGTGGCCACTGTATCGGCGTGGACCCGTATTACCTCACGCACAAAGCCGAAGAGCTGGGCTACCACCCGCAAATCATCCTGGCTGGCCGCCGCATGAACGACAACATGGCCCGCTATGCCGCACGCAACGTCATCAAGCGCATGCTGCAAAACGGCATTGACGTCGCCCGCAGCAAAGTCGGCGTCATGGGCATCACATTCAAAGAAAACTGCCCCGACATCCGCAACAGCAAAGTGGCTGACCTGGTCAAAGAACTGCAAAGCTGGGGTGTCACCGTCGTCGTCACCGACCCTTGGGCAGAAGCTGCAGACGTCAAGCACGAATACGGCATCGAGCTTGGCGAAGTCAGTGCTCAGAACCCCGTTGATAGCTTGGTCATCGCCGTGGGCCACCAAGAGTTTCGCGCTCTCACCCCCGAAACACTCAAAAGCTATTGCTCCACCGACCACCAGCCAGTCGCCGCAGATCTCAAAACTCTGTATGACCGACACGCCATGGCCAAGGCAGGATTCACCGTCTTCCGTTTCTAAGCACCGCCTCACCGCAGACCACACCAGACCATGAAAAACTTTGCTCTCATCGGCGCCGCTGGCTACATCGCCCCCCGCCACATGCAAGCCATCAAAGCCTTGGGCCACAAGTTGTCAGTGGCTTATGACATCAACGACTCGGTTGGCATCATCGACAGCATCTCGCCCCAAAGCGAGTTCTTCACCGAGTTTGAACGATTTCAAGAATTTGCCCACCAACTCCAACGCAACCCCGCCACCCGGCTCGACTATGTGGCCATCTGCTCGCCCAACTACCTGCACCACCCGCACATTGCGGCAGGCCTGCGCCTCGGCTGCGACGTCATCTGCGAAAAACCCCTTGTGCCCACACCCGAGCTCATGGACGAGTTGGCGCTGATTGAGCAAGAAACCGGCAAGCGCGTTTACAACATCCTGCAACTGCGCCACCACGACGCCATCCTCAAGCTGCGTGACAAAGTTGCCGCCGCCCCCAAAGACACCAAGTTTGATGTCGAGCTGACCTACATCACTAGCCGTGGCAAGTGGTACATGGAAAGCTGGAAGGGCGACAATCGCAAATCATTCGGCGTGGCCACCAACATCGGCGTGCACTTTTACGACATGCTGCACTTTATCTTTGGCAAGCTGCAGCGCAACGTCGTGCACCACACCGGCACCCAAAAAGCCGCAGGCTATCTGGAATACGAACGCGCCCGCGTGCGCTGGTTCCTGTCGATTGACGCCAACGACCTGCCTGCCGAAGTGCAAGGCAAAAAAACTACCTACCGCAACATCGACGTCAGCGGCGAACAGCTCGAATTCAGCGAAGGCTTTACTGACCTGCACACCACCAGCTACAGCGAAATCCTCGCGGGCCGTGGTTACGGCCTGGCCGACGCCCGCCACTGCATCGAAACTGTCAACGTCATCCGCACAGCACAAGTTGTCAAAGGTGATGCCAATGAAGTTCATCCATTTGTGAGGCATTTGTCATGAACTATACGGTACACCCCAGCGCTATCGTAGATGAAGGAGCACAAATCGGCGAAGGCTCTCGCGTTTGGCACTTTGTGCACGTGTGTGGCGGCGCCAAGATCGGCAAGGGCGTCTCGCTTGGTCAAAACGTCTTTGTGGGCAATAAAGTCACCATTGGTGACAAGTGCAAGATCCAGAACAACGTCAGCGTGTACGACAACGTCACGCTCGAAGAAGGCGTTTTCTGCGGCCCCAGCATGGTGTTTACCAATGTTTATAACCCCAGATCACTGATTGAGCGGAAAAACGAATACCGCGACACCTTTGTCAAAAAAGGTGCCACCCTCGGTGCCAACTGCACCATCGTGTGTGGTGCCACAGTGGGCGAATACGCTTTTGTTGGCGCAGGTGCGGTCATCAACAAAGACGTCAAGCCCTATGCCCTCATGGTTGGTGTACCTGCCCGCCAAATTGGCTGGATGAGCGAATTTGGTGAGCAACTCGATTTGCCCCTTGACGGGCACGCACAAACCGCATGCCAGCACACAGGTGACTTGTACATCCTGAGCGGCACCATATTGACCAAACAACCCAAGTGACGGCCATGGAATTCATTGATCTCAAAAGCCAATACCTGCGACTGAAAAAGGATATTGATGCCGGCATCCAGCGAGTGCTCGATCATGGCCAATACATCCTTGGCCCTGAAGTTGCAGAACTGGAAGAGAAGCTGGCCGCTTATGTTGGTGCCAAGTACTGCATCAGCGTAGCCAACGGAACAGATGCATTGCAAATTGCAGAAATGGCTTTTGGCATTGGCCCAGGTGATGAAGTGATCACGCCAGGCTTTACCTACATCGCTACTGCAGAGACGGTGGCCCTGCTGGGTGCCAAGCCCGTGTATGTTGATATCGACCCCCGGACTTACAACGTAGACTCGGCACTGATCGAGGCTGCCATCACCCCTCGCACAAAAGCCATCATCCCGGTCAGCCTGTATGGCCAGTGCGCCGATTTTGACGCCATCAATGCCATCGCTGCTAAGTACGGTATTCCTGTCATTGAAGACGCCGCGCAAAGCTTTGGCGCCACCTACAAAGGCCGCAAAAGCTGCAACCTGAGCACCGTTGCCTGTGCGAGCTTCTTTCCCAGCAAACCCCTGGGCTGCTACGGCGACGGCGGCGCTATATTTACCAATGACGAAGAACTGGCCAAAGTCATGCGGCAAATTGCCCGGCACGGCCAAGACCGCCGCTACCATCATGTAAGAGTCGGCGTGAACAGCCGCCTGGACACCCTGCAAGCCGCTATCCTGCTGCCCAAACTGGCCGTGCTGGACGAAGAGCTGGCCCAACGCCAACGCGTGGCAGACACCTACAACGCTCTTCTAAGTGGGAGAGAGCCCCTGCTCGCGAATCAAAAGACCAGGAGTTCCAGTCAAGCCATAGCTATCCCCCACCTGGAATCCCACAACACCAGTGCCTGGGCCCAATACACAGTCCAGGTGCAAAACCGAGAAACTGTCCAAGAACGGTTGAAACAAGCCGGCATCCCCACTGCCGTGCACTACCCCATCCCCCTGAACAAACAGCCCGCCGTGGCCGACGCTAGCGTGCAGCTGCCTGTGGGGGACGCGGTGGCGCAGCGGGTGATGAGTTTGCCGATGCATCCGTATCTGGATGAAACCAGCATCCAGCAAATTACCTTATCCGTGCAAAGTGCCTAAGGCCTGCCCTATTCAGTTGGCACCTGAAGTCTCTGCTCAACTAATAGGCAATCAGTGTCTCGTCTCCAAAATCTTCTAAGCAGGCTGAACCCGGAAAACCCAATCTACCGCAGCATACTCGTACTCAGCGGCGGCACCGCACTGGCACAATTGATCGGCATATGCAGCTTGCCACTGGTCACACGGCTCTACACACCCTCCGAAATTGGCACGGTCTCCTTATTCCTTTCCTTTTTTGGTTTCTGGATCACCTGCATTGCAATGCGCTACGAACAGGCATTGATGATCGCTACTGACGACGCAGAGTCCCATGTTGTGCATCGCTTGGCCACCATCATGGTCTTTCTCATGTCAATGTTGGGGGTGCCGGTTTTGTGGCTTCTGCAACAAAACCAGGTTCTGGAGTTCCAACTTTTGCCAGTTTGGACCCCACTTATTGCTTTTCCCATTTTGTTGGGCTATGGCCTGTTCATGGTCTACCGATCATGGGCACTGAGGGGGGGGTTGGTTTCGCAAATCAGCCAGGCATCCATTGTCCGTGCGGCGGCAATCGCCGGGACCAAGTTGGGGTTGGGTGCATTTGGCGGAGGCGTGGTTGCACTATTTACAGCCGAGTTGGCTGGTGCCTTGACTTCCATGCAAAGGCTCATACACGCAACAAAGCGGCACTTTGCAACAAGCAAGCCACCGACCATTGGCTACCTGCAGATGCGCCAAGCCGGTCTGAAATATGCCAAATTCCCCATGCTTGACTCCCCCTCGGCATGGCTGGACGCTCTGGCTATGATGCTGCCATTGCCCATGGTGGCCAGCCTGTATGGTGCAGAAGCTGCAGGCTGGTTTGGTCTGGCCCGTTTGGTTTTGAGCTTGCCCAATGCACAAATAGGCGCTGCAGCGGCCGACGTTTTTCAGATGTCATTGGCCGAGGCTGTTCGCGACAAGGACCCGCAGCGCGCCCGCAGCGTCTTTTACATGTTGATCAAAAAACTAGGCCTCATCGGCTTAGTCCCGCTGGTAGTCAGTCTTGCAGTTTTACCTTGGGCATTTCCCATCGTGTTTGGGTCGAGCTGGGCCCCAGCTGGCTCCGTTGCTGCCAGTCTTGCTCCTTGGCTGTATGCAGCATTTGTCGTCAGCCCCCTCAGCCGCGCATTGCCGGTCTTGCAAGCACAGGAGTGGAAACTTTTTTACGACGTCACAGCCTTGGGTCTGTTGGCAGGGTGCTATTTCCTGGCAACGCATCTGGCGCTGAGCTTGCTTGAATTTTGCCTGCTGGTGTCCCTGGCCCAAGCGCTGGGCTATCTTGTGTACGCACTGGTTCTTTACCTCTTGGTAGAGAGTAGGCTCCAAAAATAACGGAAAAAAAATGTGCGGTATTGCCGGTGGTTGGTGGTCAAACCCTGAACATGCAGTCAAGCGGGTGCCTCTGGCACTCAAAAAAATCAAACATCGCGGGCCCGACGACGACGGCTATCAGCTCTATCCCGTTGGTGTCGCGGCGGTTGCGCTTGGTCATACCCGTTTGTCAATCATCGACTTGAGCTCTGCTGGTCATCAGCCCATGCACTCGCGTGATGGCCGCTGGGCCATTGTGTTCAATGGCGAGGTCTACAACTATCGTGAGTTGCGTACACAGCTTCAGGGCATGGGGCACAGCTTTCATACTGACTCCGACACTGAAGTGCTGCTGGCTGCGTGGTCACAGTGGGGAGTGTATTGCTTGCCACGCTTGGTGGGCATGTTTGCCTTTGCTGTGTTGGATAATACTAATGCCACCCTGACTTGCGTGAGAGACGCCTTCGGCATCAAACCCTTCTTTTATTCGGCCGCAAATGAGCAGTTTGCATTTGCATCAGAACTGCCAGCACTGCTGGCACTGTTGCCCAGTAAACCCGACCTCAACTGGCAGCGCTCTTATGATTATTTGGTGCACGGTGACTACGACAGCAACGCAGACACCTTCTATGAAGGGGTTCACCACTTAGAGCCTGGCCACTGGATACAAATCAACGCCTGCACAGGTGCCCTGACCACACCACAGCGGTGGTGGAACCCCAGCGTTCAAGAGCGAAAAGACTGGAAATTCAGCGAAGCGGTTGAGCAAGTGCGTGAGCAGTTTTTAGAAAACATCCGACTGCACCTCCGCAGCGATGTGCCACTAGGTGCCGCATTGTCGGGTGGGATTGACTCGTCAGCTGTCGTTTGTGCAATGCGTCATGTGGCGCCAGACCTTCCAATACACACCTTTAGCTTCATTGCCGAAGGCAGCGAAGTCAACGAAGAGCACTGGGTCGACCGTGTCAACACACACGTCGGAGCCATACCGCACAAAGTGCGCGTGTCTCCCCAAGAACTACTGCGCGATCTGGACGCAATGATCCACTCACAAGGAGAGCCATTTGGTAGCACCAGCATTTATGCCCAATACCGTGTGTATCAACTGGCCCGAGCAAACGGCATCACCGTAACGCTTGACGGCCAAGGGGCTGACGAAATGTTGGCCGGATACATCGGCTACCCAGGCCAGAGGTTGCGCAGCTTGTTGGAAACAGGCCGCGTTACTGACGCTTGGGCTTTCTGTAACAACTGGGCAAAATGGCCTGGCCGCAGCAAGTTGATGGGCGCTAAATACCTAGCCTCTGAACTGACCGATGGCAGTCTATACGAAACACTGCGCAAGATAGATGGCAAACCAAGCGCCCCCGACTGGATAAGACCAGACATATTGGTAGAAAAAGGCGTAAGCCTCCACAAACCCAGGGCTCGGCCTGAAATAGAAACCAAGGGTCGGCGTGTCATAGATGAACTTGGTCTGAGCCTCACAAAACGTGGAATTGTCGGCCTCCTGAGGCATGGCGACCGAAACTCCATGGCATTCAGCATCGAAAGCCGTGTGCCCTTTTTGACTCCGGTCATGGTCAATTTGCTGTTTTCAATGCCAGAAGACTACTTGATTTCACAAAATGGCCGAACCAAACACGTATTTCGTGAAGCAATGAAAGGCATCGTGCCTGGCGATATTCTTGATCGGAAAGACAAAATTGGTTTTGAAACGTCTGAAAAAGAATTAATCATTGGAATGACCAGTATCGCCAAAAAATGGATAAAGGACGATTTGAAAATTCCCTTTATAAATCAAGAAAAGCTTCTAACTGAATATGACGCAGTTATGAGTGGCGAAAAAAATAATTATCGGCAAGTTTGGCGATGGGTGAATTTTGCAAGATGGCAAAACATGATGGAAAATGAAAATGTATAGCCGAAAATATACGGGAAAATACATAATAGCGAAAATAATTAATGCGGCAATAGCGCTGTTGCTGTACCTATTAATCTGCGCGGTATACGCCGAAGTGGTTGTGGCAACTTACTCGTTCGGTGGCTTTACTGAGGTCACAGACCCAGAGCACGGCTACTCACTTTTAGTGCTAATAGCAATGACTCTATTGATGCCGAATAAAGCCAATAATACAAAAGATATTTTTTTATTGTTATCTTTTTTCTTTTTGCTGTTACCGGCAACTGTATTACATGCCATGCAAGGCAGTAACCTAACTGGCATGCTGCTCATCACATTTGGCATATTGTCAGTGGCCGCATTTTACAAAATAATCAGTGCTGCAAATCAAAATATCTACGTAAAAAAATTAATCAAAATAAACAGAAAATTTTCAATTTTGTTGCCATTATCATTTGCAGCCATTGTCCTGATTTTGTTGGCTCATCATGTAAATTATAACTTCAACCTCTCATTTGTAAATATCTATGAATTTCGCTTTGACTTCAATGACTCCTTGTCATTTCCATTAAATTACTTTCTGCCCTTGGCGGCCGGTCCAGTCATGTCATATTTAGCCGTGATCACATATGCAAGACGCTATTGGCTTTGGTTAATCGTGATCCTGTCATTTTCGGTTATGTTTTATGCACTCTCAACGCACAAGTCATTTTTATTCACACCATTGTTAGCCATATACATCTATATCATTATTATGAGAAAAACCAATTTATTCAGGGCGCTTGCAATGGCATTTGCCTCTGGCTGCTTTTTGGCATTGTATGCAAGCGGCTCTTTGGGTGATTTGATTGGCAGTACATTTGCCAACAGGATTCTGTTCATACCAACACAAATTCATTATGCATTTTTTAGTGAATTTGAGAAAATTGGCTATATTTTATGGGCGGAAAGCCGAATAACATTTGGACTTATAAAATCACCTTTAGCAATCAATTCTGTGAATCATATCGCTGGGCTAATGACTGGCAACGATACGATCGGTGCTAACGTGGGATGGATTGCTAACGGTTACATGAACATGGGTGTTTGGGGTATCTTGCTGTATGGCCTACTCGTTTCTATTTTGCTTCAGACTATTGACAGGTTGGCACTCAACTTTGAGGAGATGATTCTTTTAGCAGCTTTCAGTGCGTCAGTATTTATGTTGATCACATCCAGTGATTTATTAACGCTTTTACTCACTGGCGGTGTTTTACCTATGTTGGCCTTCCTAGTATTAATAATAAATATCCCGAAAAATCAATAAATCACTATTAAAAATGAAAAAAATACTTACCGTTTTGGGCGCACGCCCACAGTTCATCAAAGCCAGCGTAGTCTCGCACGCCTTTAGGCAGTCTGGCCATTTGAAAGAAGTACTGGTGCACACGGGCCAGCATTTCGATGCGAACATGTCCGATGTGTTTTTTAACGAACTTGGCATGAGCAAGCCCGATCATTTTTTGGATATTCACGGCGGCGGGCATGGAGCCATGACGGGCCGCATGCTGGAGCGTTTGGAGCAGGTCATGTTGGCCGAACGGCCCGATGCCGTGTTGGTTTATGGTGACACCAATTCCACCCTAGCGGGGGCATTGGCTGCCGCCAAGCTTCACATCCCGGTGGCGCATGTAGAGGCGGGTTTGCGCAGCTTCAACATGGCCATGCCCGAAGAGGTCAATCGCATCCTGACGGATCGCGTCTCTCGCTGGTTGTTCACCCCCACAAACGCCGCTACCCAACACTTGGTGCGCGAAGGCGTTGCGCTTGCCGCCATCCAAGAGGTGGGCGATGTAATGTACGACGTGGCAATACACCATGGCCAACGCGTGGATGCAACAGGCCGTGTCTTGCGGCAATTGGCCCTGACCCCCGGTACCTATGTGTTGTCAACCGTGCACCGCGCCGAGAACACCGACCACCCCGAACGCCTGCAAGCCATTGTCGATGGCCTAGAGGCTGTGGCCCAGCATATGCCTGTCGTTTGGCCTATACACCCGCGCACCCGGGGCGTACTGCAAAGCACGGGGCGGTTAGCCAAACTGACACCAAAGTTGCGTCTGCTGGACCCGGTGGGCTATCTGGACATGGTGCAACTCGAAAAGCATGCGGCTGTCATCGCAACCGATTCGGGCGGGGTACAAAAAGAGGCGTTTTTCTATAAGGTGCCATGTGTTACTTTGCGTGACGAAACGGAATGGGTGGAGTTGGTCGAAGCGGGTTGGAACAGGCTGGTAGTTCCTGATTCGGCATTAAAAATAAAAGATCAAATCATTCATGCAGCCGGTAGTTTTGGTAAAGATTTAAAACCCTATGGCGATGGTACTGCCGGAATGCAAATAGTAAATGCTTTGTTTAATATCTGAACACAAAAATATAATGAATAAAAAATACAAAGTCTGTCACTTCAGTTCTGTGCATAAAGATAATGATATACGTGTGTATGCTAAAGAGTGTATAACTCTGGCCGATGCTGGTTATGACACAACCCTGATAGCTTGTGATGGACAGCAAATAAGTGAATCTGTACAGCTCATTAAGGTAAAAGAAGAGGGTGGGCGTTTTAAACGAATTTTTCTGCGTGCCTATGATGTCTACAGAATAGCGAGAAATGAAAAGGCAGATATCTACCATTTTCATGACCCAGAACTGCTACCCTACGGGCTCATTATTAAAATGACAACGCGTGCGAAAGTGATCTACGATTCACACGAATGCTATCCAGAGGATTTGCAAAATAAAGAGTGGTTGCCAAGATATCTTCGAATTCCGATCGCAAAAATCTATAAATTTATTGAGGATTTTGGAGCGAGAAAATTCGACATGGTCGTCGCTGCAACACCTTATATATATAAGCGATTTGAGGGCGTTGCAAAAAAGATCATAACGGTCAACAACTATCCAAGACTGCAGGAGTTTGGATCCGAATCAGATACCAATCCTGGCATTAAAAGAGATGGAGTTTGTTATGTTGGAGCCATCAGTGAAATAAGGGGAATATTGCCATTTCTGGATTCGTTAACCAATGTTGAACCTGCTGTAAAAGTATATGTGGCAGGTTCGTTTGCCACTGAGCACATAAAAAAAATGGTATTTGCACACCCAAATTGGGCGCGTGTCGAGTTCTCTGGGCAAGTTAATAGAGTAGAAATAAGAAATATTTATAAAAAGTCATTTGCAGGTATCGTTAACTTTTTAAGAGCGCCTAATCACGAATTTTCACAACCCAACAAGTTATTTGAATACATGGCTGCAGGTATACCAGTGGTTGCATCAGACTTTCAGTTGTGGAAAGACATTATTGAACTGACATCTTGCGGCATTACAGTGAGGCCTGATTCGGCCACAGAAATCGCAAATGCGATCAACAAACTCTATGCTGATAAAAAACTTTTCGAGTCAATGGGTCAAGCTGGCAGAGAAGCTGTTGTAGATAAATATTCCTGGGAGAGAGAGGGTGTTGTGTTGGTTGATGCATACAAAGAACTGACTGCATTTTAACATAAATTTGGCTTTTATCATGAGTCATGAATTGCGAAATATAAAGTTAAGAAATCATGTAACGGTTGTAATGCCTTGCTACAACCATGCGCAGTTCGTCGAGCGAGCTGTGCTCAGCGTTGTATCTCAAGCTTATCAAGATTTTGATCTTGTGGTTATTGATGATGGCTCTAAAGATGATTCAGTGCAAATACTAAAAGAATTACAAAAAGAGCATGGTTTTACTTTAATTACCCAAGAAAACAAGGGCGTATGCAAGACTCTCAACCGGGCCATTCGCGAGGCCGCAAGTGGTGAGTACATCGCCCTTTTGGCTTCCGATGATTTTTGGCATGAAGACAAGTTAAAGCTTCAGATGGAAAGCTTGGGGCGGCACCCAGAGTCTGAATTTTGCTTCTCGCAGGCGATTGAGTTCATGGATGAAACCAATCCTTCTAACGGGCGCTTGTTTCCAAAAAAATGTCTTTCAGGCCATGTTCTGAACAGTGTATTTCTAAGGCAGCATGTACCAGCTGGGTCCATGCTGTTCAGTCGGCGTTTGTATGACCAGTTAGGTGGATTTGACGAAAACTTGAAAGAAGAGGATTGGGATTTTGTCATCCGTTCTGCTGCTGCCACTTCATTTTGCGCTGTGAACAAACCCTTGTTGTATTACCGTTCGCATGCTACCAATACGATGAAGACGCGAAAACGATCTTCAATATTTCATCAGAAGGTCAAGATACTTGCAAAAAACTTTGATTTGGTTTCACCATTTCGGTGGTATTTCTCGGTGTCGATTCATTTTTTTTATGACTTGATTCTCAAAAAATAGTTTCTAACATGATCCATAAACTTGCTGATGTTGCAGATTGTTCAATTGGTGAAAAAAGCAGAATATGGCAATTTGTGGTCGTTCTTTCTGGTGCCAAGATCGGGGATGATTGCAATATTTGCTCCCATGTTCTTGTTGAGGGTGATGTGGTTATTGGCAATAGAGTCACCGTCAAATCGGGTGTTCAGTTGTGGGACGGTATTCGAATCGGAAACGATGTTTTCATTGGGCCCAATGTCACGTTTACCAATGATAAATATCCACGCAGTAAGGTTTATCCTGAATCGTTCTTGAAAACGATCGTAGAGGATGGAGCCTCCATTGGTGCTGGTGCGGTTGTTTTACCTGGCATACAAATTGGTAAAGGGGCCATGGTGGCCGCTGGTTCCGTTGTGACCAAAGATGTGGTGGCTGGTAGCTTGGTGATGGGCAACCCAGCAAAACATATTCGATTTTTGGATGAGCAGTCATGAATATAGACAATTGCAAAATAGTTGAATTACCAAAAATCACAGATCCGCGTGGCAATTTGACTTTCATTGAGGGGGGGGGGCACATTCCTTTCGATATTCAGCGGGTTTATTATCTTTATGATGTCCCTGGAGGTGCTGAGCGAGGTGGCCACGCCCATAAAGGCTTGCATCAGTTGATCATTGCCATGTCAGGCAGTTTTGATGTGGTTTTGGATGATGGTAAAAACAAAAAAAGAGTGCATTTAGCGCGTTCTTATTACGCTTTGTATGTTTGCCCTATGATTTGGCGTGAGTTAGACAATTTTTCTTCCGGCTCGGTTTGCATGGTGTTGGCTTCTAACAAATACGACGAATCTGACTATTACCGGGATTACGGTCAATTTATGAAAAACAGGTGGGGTGAATGAAAGTTCCGTTTCTCGATCTAGGTGCTTCGTATCGGGAGTTGCAGACCGATATTGAAGAGGCTGTTTTGCGTTCTTTGCGTTCAGGCTGGTACATCGGTGGCAGCGATGTGGAGTCTTTCGAAAATGCGTATGCAGCATTCACACAAGCGCAGCATTGCGTCGGGCTTGCCAATGGCTTGGAGGCTTTGCACTTGGCTCTTTTGGCCCTGGGTGTGCAGCCTGGGGATGAGGTGATTGTGCCGTCCAACACCTTCATTGCCACTTGGCTAGCCGTGAGTGAGTGTGGGGCAGTGCCGGTGCCCGTTGAGCCCGATGCGCTGACCTGCAATATTGACGACTCTTTGATTGAGGCCTCAATCACAGATCGCACCAAGGTGATCGTTCCGGTGCATCTTTATGGGCAGCCTGCAGACATGGATGCTGTGCTGGACGTTGCGCGGCGTCATGGTTTGCGCGTGTTGGAGGATGCCGCACAAGCTCAGGGTGCGCGTTACAAGGGGCAGCACATTGGCGCGCATGGCGACATCGTGGCCTGGAGCTTTTACCCGGGCAAGAACCTGGGTGCCGTGGGTGATGCGGGTGCCATCACCACCAATGATGCAGCGTTGGCTGACAAGGTGCGTGTTTTGCGCAACTATGGCTCACGCCAGCGGTATGTGAACGAGGTGCAGGGCTACAACAGTCGGCTTGATCCAGTGCAGGCGGCAGTTTTGCAGGTCAAGTTGGCGCACTTGCCAGAATGGAATGGGCGACGTGCTCAAGTTGCTGCTCGTTATGCAGCGGCTTTTGCTGACACGGGGCTGTTGTTACCCAATGTGCCAGATTGGGCAGAACCAGCATGGCATTTGTATTGCGTGCGCCACCCGCAGCGTGATCGCTTGCGCCAGTTGCTGACCGATAAAGGGGTGGAAACATTGGTCCATTACCCTATTGCCCCCCATTTGCAGGCTGCGTATGCAGGTTTGGGCTATGGCAGGGGGACATTCCCCTTGGCGGAGTCGATGGCGGACAGCCTGATCAGCTTGCCCATCGGCCCAGCCATGAGCGACGAGCAGGTGGCGCATGTCATTGCATCGGTGTTGGCTGCTGTTCGTGAACTTGCGCGTGCCTGAGGTGCTGACTGGTTTGGATGCTCCGTCGCTGCATTTGCGTTTGGCTACGGCGGCTGACTTGCCTGATTTGGCTCGTATTCACAAAGAAGCCTATTCGAGCAACCATTTCACCGCGCTTTTGCCCAATGCAACGCTGGAGCGATATTACGGCTATTTCTTGGGTGATGGTTCTGAGGTTTTGCTGGCCGTGCAGCAAGTCGGCGACGGCGCAGAAGCTGCTTTGGGTTTTGCGGTGTATGGGCAAGGCATTCCAGAGAGGATTGCTCTGTTTAAGCGAGAAGCTTCGCAGGACATTTTGATGACTTCGATTCGCCACCCGTTTTCAGCATTTCGCAAATTGACGGCGGCACTGTGTTCAAGGCTGACTGCTGGAGCTGCCCACAATCCCACCGACTTTTTGCTTTTGTCGATTGCGGTGAGCCACAAAGGTGGCGGTATTGGGGGGCGTTTGTTGCGGGCCATGTTGGCGGGTGCGCTCAAGGCTAATGTCAAAACTGTGGGGCTTTATGTCAATGCCGACAATTTGAACGCCATCAATGCTTACTTTGCAGCAGGTTTCGCCTTGCGGGATTACCGGAGTGGTCAGTTTTACATGGAAGCAAACTGTGAATAAAGAAAATACATTTTTACCCTTTGCCCTCCCCGAAATCGGCGAGGAAGAAATTGCCGAAGTGGTGCAGGCTCTGCGCTCAGGCTGGGTGACCACCGGCCCTAAGGCCAAGCAATTTGAGGCCGACTTTGCCGCCTACCTTGGTGGCGGGGTGGAAGCTATTGCGGTTAATTCAGCCACAGCGGGTTTGCACTTGGGACTTGAGGCCATGGGCATTGGCCCCGGCGACGAGGTGATCACGACCACGCACACGTTCACGGCCACGGCCGAGATCATTCGCTATTTGGGCGCTGACCCTGTGTTTGTGGATGTGGATGCCGAAACGCTGTGCATAGACGTAGATGCGGTGGCGCGGGCGATCACGCAACGCACGAAGGCGATCATTCCGGTGCACTTTGCTGGCCGCTCGGCCGACATGACACGTTTATTGGCTTTGGCCAAACAGCATGGCTTGAAGGTGATGGAGGACGCGGCGCATGCCTGCCCTACCACTTGCAAAGGCTCGATGATTGGCACGCTGGACAGTGACGTAACGGTGTTCAGCTTTTACGCCAACAAGACCATCACCACCGGCGAGGGTGGCATGCTGGTGACACGCGACCCGGAGATTGCCAAACGTGCCCGCGTGATGCGGCTCCACGGCATCAACCGGGATGCTTTCGACCGCTTCACTTCCAAGGCGCCCAGCTGGTATTACGAGATCGTGGCGCCGGGCTTCAAGTACAACATGACAGACATTGCGGCTTCGATGGGCATTCACCAGCTCAAGAAGGCGAATGCTTTTCAGCAAAAGCGGGCCCACATTGCCGCGCTGTATGACGAGGCTTTAGTTGGGTTGCCAATTATTCGTCCGCCCCATGCGGCGGCGGGTGATGTGCACTCGTGGCATTTGTATGTTACGCAGCTGGCCGATCACGCGGGTGTGGCGCGTGATGTGTTCATCGAGCGCTTGTTTGAACAGGGCATTGGCTGCAGCGTGCATTACATACCGCTGCATTTGCAGCCATATTGGCGTGACACTTACAAACTCACGCCCGAGATGTTCCCTGTGAGTCAGCGTGTTTATGAGCGAACGGTATCGCTGCCGCTGTACACACGTATGACTGAAACCGATGTAGCCCGGGTGGTTGCAGCGGTAAAGGTGGCTTTGAGCTGATGGCCAAGCGTTTGTTTGACTGGTTAGCCAGTGGCCTGGGGCTGCTGGTGCTGTCGCCAGTGTTATTTGCCTTGGCCGTGTGGATTAAGCTGGATTCGCCTGGGCCGGTGTTTTTTCGGCAGGAGAGGGTGGGGCGGTTTGGCCGTGTCTTTCGAATCTATAAGTTTCGTACAATGGTGACGGATGCCGAGCGGCTTGGGCTGCAAATTACGGTGGGGGCAGATGCACGGGTTACACGCGTGGGGCAGTGGCTGCGTAAATACAAGTTGGATGAATTGCCACAATTAATGGATGTTTGGTTGGGACACATGAGTTTGGTGGGGCCACGGCCAGAGGTGCCTCGCTATGTGGCTTGTTATCCAGCCCATGTGCGTGACGTTGTGTTATCAGTGAGGCCGGGCGTAACAGATCGCGCATCCATTGAATTTAAAGACGAGAATGAAATTTTAGGACGGGCCGTAGATCCGAATCATGCATATGTTGAACAAGTATTGCCGATAAAACTTAAATATTATGTTGAATATGTGCATTCAAGAACATTCTGGGGTGATGTCAATCTTATTTTTTTAACTATTGATGCGATTATCAGGAAAAGATAAATGACTGTTTTGGTCACCGGCGGCGCGGGTTTTATTGGCGCCAACTTCGTGCTCGACTGGTTGGCAGCCAGCGATGAGCCCATCATCAACCTCGACAAGCTCACCTACGCGGGCAACCCCGAAACGCTGGCCAGCCTGCAAGGCGATGCACGCCACCAGTTGGTGCAAGGAGACATCGGCGATGCCGCCCTGGTAAGCCGCCTTCTGGCCGAGCACAAGCCCCGCGCGGTGGTCAACTTTGCCGCCGAAAGCCATGTGGACCGCTCCATCCACGGCCCCGGTGAGTTCATTGAGACCAACATCGTGGGCACCTTCCGCTTGCTGGTTTCGGTGCGGGGCTATTGGGGTGCATTGCCGGATGCCGACAAAACCACGTTTCGCTTTTTGCATGTCTCCACCGACGAGGTCTATGGCTCGCTCGCCAAGGGCGACCCGGCCTTCACCGAAACCCACCGCTACGAGCCCAAAAGCCCTTATTCAGCCAGCAAAGCGGCCAGTGACCATTTGGTGCGCGCCTGGAACCACACTTACGGCCTGCCAGTGCTGACCACCTACTGCAGCAACAACTACGGCCCCTATCACTTCCCCGAAAAACTCATCCCGCTGATGATCGTCAACGCCCTGGCGGGCAAGCCCTTGCCGGTGTACGGCGACGGCATGCAAGTGCGCGACTGGTTGTACGTCAAAGACCATTGCAGCGCGATTCGCCGGGTGCTCGAAGCCGGGCGCTTGGGCGAGGTTTACAACGTGGGCGGCTGGAACGAAAAGCCCAACATCGAGATCGTCAGAACAGTGTGTGCGCTGCTGGACGAACTGCGCCCACGCGCAGACGGCAAGCCCTATGCCGAACAAATCAGCTACGTGACCGACCGCCCAGGCCACGACCGGCGTTATGCGATTGATGCGCGCAAGCTCGAAGCGGAACTCGGGTGGAAGCCCGCCGAGACCTTTGAAACCGGCATCCGCAAAACCGTCGAGTGGTACTTGGCCAACCCCGATTGGGTGGCCAATGTGCAAAGTGGCGCCTACAAAGACTGGGTGTCCAAGCAATACGAGGGCGTAGAAGCATGACAAATAAACGCAAAGGCATCATCTTGGCCGGTGGCTCGGGCACCCGGCTTTACCCTGTCACGCAGGCGGTCAGCAAGCAGCTGATGCCGGTGTACGACAAGCCCATGGTGTATTACCCGCTGACCACGCTGATGCTGGCGGGGATTCGCGATGTGTTGTTGATTAGCACGCCGCAAGACACGCCGCGTTTTACCGAGCTGTTGGGCGATGGCAGCCAGTGGGGCATGAACATCCAGTATGCGGTTCAGCCCAGCCCGGATGGTTTGGCGCAGTCGTTCATCATCGGTAAAGACTTTGTGGGCAACGACCCGAGTGCGTTGGTACTGGGCGACAACATTTTTTATGGGCATGAATTAGGTGGTCTGCTGGCCAGTGCTGATGCGCGGACAGTGGGGGCCTGCGTGTTTGCCTACCATGTGCATGATCCGGAGCGCTACGGTGTCGTCGAGTTTGATTCCGCATATAGAGCAATCAGTATTGAAGAAAAACCACTGAAACCGAAGAGTAAATATGCGGTGACGGGTTTGTATTTTTACGATCCGCAGGTGTGTGACATTGCCGCCGAAGTGAAGCCTTCTGCTCGGGGTGAGCTAGAAATCACGGATGTCAACAGGCGTTACCTTGAAATGGGACAGCTGAACGTTGAAATGATGCGGCGTGGATATGCTTGGCTGGATACGGGCACGCACGACAGCTTGCTAGAGGCGGCAGGGTTTATTGCAACCCTGCAGAAACGCCAGGGCTTGATGGTGTCTTGTCCGGAAGAAATTGCATATCGGCAAGGATGGATCAAGGCTGAGCAGTTGCAAAAATTGGCAGAGCCATTGAAAAAAAATGCGTATGGGCGGTATTTGCTTAACTTGATCGAATAAAACGGAAGTTTAGGTCTTGAGCAAAGAGATGAAAGTACGTTCAACCATATCAGTGGCCATGGCAACCTACAACGGGGGGCCGTATTTGCAGGATCAGCTCAGTAGTCTTGCGGAGCAGGAGTGGTCACCGTTGGAATTGATCATTACTGATGACGGTTCTAGGGACGATACCGTCTCGCAGATCAAAAGTTTTGCTCTGCATGCCCCCTTTCCAGTCCGGATTGAACAAAACACCGTGCGCCTTGGATACGGGCGAAACTTATTAACAGCTGCGTCTATGTGCAAAGGGACGCATGTAGCGTTTTGCGATCAAGACGATGTTTGGTTGCCTCATAAATTGAGTCAAGTCAGTGCTGTATTGACAATGAAGGACTATGACTTGGTTGCGCACAGCGCAAAAGTCGTTGACAGAAGCCTGAACTGGCTTGGAGTGAGATTTCCGGATATCGACTTCACCAGACCTCTGACCCTTGAGGAAATGCGTGGCGGGTACTTTTGGCCTGGATTCACATTGACTGTTTCTCGGTCTTTGTTAAAGGTGCTCGACTCAGAACTGGCCCAGACTCAAAGACCTCATGACGAAAAATTCGCTCATGATGAGTTGATCTGCGAGTTGGTATGCGAGCAACGATCATGCTTTGTCATTTCCGAACCGCTAGCCCTTTACCGACAGCATGGCAATGATTTGATTGGTTTTCATGGTGCCATGAATGTTCGTACTGATAATTCAAGGACTATTTAACTTATGCCCTTCCAAGTCACCAAGCTGGCTTTGCCAGATGTACTGATGCTGGAGCCTCGGGTCTTAGATGCCGCAGAAGGTTTCTTTTTCGAAAGCTTCAATCAGCGCGATTTCGAAGCTGCTACAGGCTTGAACGTTAAGTTTGTGCAGGATAACCATAGCCGGTCTGAATGCAATGTGCTGCGCGGACTTCACTATCAAATTCAGCACCCGCAGGGTAAATTGGTTCGTGTGATCAGTGGCTCTGTATTCGACGTTTCTGTAGATTTGCGACGTTCGTCACCCAATTTCGGAAAGTGGGTGGGTGTTGAGCTGACTTCTGAAAATAAGCGCCAGCTGTGGATTCCTCCGGGTTTTGCGCATGGGTTTGTTGTCACCAGTGAAAGCGCAGAATTTTTATACAAAATTACCGATTATTGGTTTCCAGAACACGAGCGCAGCTTGCTATGGAACGATCCAGCAGTAGGAATTGAGTGGCCACTTGATGGAGCACCTAAATTGGCTGCGAAAGATGCTGCTGCAAAGGTTTTGGGTGAGGCAGAGGTTTTTGCATAGCATGAATAACAACAATAAAATCGACTCAGGACTCAGGACTCAGGACTCAGGACTCAGGACTCAGGACTCAGGACTCAGGACTCAGGACTCAGGACTCAGGACTCAGGACTCA
>JAIYBZ010000038.1 GCA_027488255.1 Comamonadaceae bacterium
CGGCGAGTGCGAAACGTTCGTCGTTTGCAGTTAGTTTTTTTTCTGCTGTTTTACGAGGATCAGAACCTCGACATGCCCTGCCACGCGTCCGAACCCATGTCGAAACCAGTGCAGCCCCTCGCTGTCTATTTTAGGGCTTGTTCAAGAAATTCAACAGCTTTATTGGGGAATCAATGTGCACATGCGCGTTCCAGCGCGAGACATCCGTCTGTTGCCCCAAATAACCATATGTGGCCGCTACTGTGCCCATACCCGCCGCCAAGCCGGCCACGATGTCGCGCTCATCGTCCCCCACATACACACAGCGCAAAGGGTCCACCGATAAACGGCGCGCCGCTTCATACAAAGGCTCGGGATGCGGCTTGGCGTGCGGCGTGGTGTTGCCACTGACAATGGCTCCAGCCGTTGCAAACAAAGGCATCGCCGCCGTGAGTGGATCGGTGAACCGACTGGATTTGTTGGTCACCACGCCCCAGGGCATGCCCTGCGACACCAAAGCCCCGATCATGTCGTGCACGCCTTCAAAAATATGGGTGCGCTCGGTCATGCAGTTTTCGTAGTTGACGAAAAACTCTTCTTTCATGACTTCAAACTCAGCATGTTCGGGCGTGATGCCAAATGCGATGCCGAGCATGCCACGTGCGCCAGCCCCTGCCATGGGGCGGTAGTGCTCCAGCGGCAAGGAGGGCAAGCCACGCTGCACCCGCATTTTGTCCGCCGCTGCGCCCAAGTCAGGTGCGCTGTCGATCAGCGTGCCGTCCAGATCGAACAACACGGCTTCTATGTTTTTAAACATCGGGCCTTATCCTTTGCGGCAAGCCAACAAATAGTTCACGCTGGTGTCTTGACTGAGCCAATAGCGTTTGGTGAAGGGGTTGTATTCCATGCCCTTGAAGCCTTGTGCATCCAGCCCGGCGGCTTGAGCCCAAGCCAGCAGTTCACTCGGCTTGATCAGGCGGGCGAATTCGTGGGTGCCTTTGGGCAGCAATTTCAAAATGTATTCCGCCCCCACGATGGCGAACAAAAATGACTTGGGGTTTCGGTTCAGCGTCGAGAAAAAGACCCAACCACCGGGCTTCACCAGATCTGCGCAGGCCTTCACCACCGAAGCAGGGTCTGGTACGTGCTCCAACATTTCCATGCAGGTGACCACGTCAAACTGTTGCGGCTTTTCCTGGGCCAAGGCTTCGGCGCTGACCTCGCGGTACTGCACCCCCGTGGTGCCCGCTTCGAGGGCATGCAACTGGGCCACTTTGAGTGACTTGGTGGCCAAGTCGATGCCCAACACCT
Source organism: Comamonadaceae bacterium (assembly GCA_027488255.1). GTDB lineage: Bacteria > Pseudomonadota > Gammaproteobacteria > Burkholderiales > Burkholderiaceae_C > Limnohabitans_A. The sequence continues at coordinate 1,291 of JAIYBZ010000038.1, forward strand.
GAGCCCCTTTGCGTGCCATGGCGTCGGCCAATATGCCGCCACCACATCCCACATCGACCACGTTTTTGTCGGTCAATGGAACCAAGCCATGAATCCACTCAAGCCGCAGCGGGTTGATTTGGTGCAAGGGCCGGAATTCACTCTCAGGATCCCACCAGCGGTGGGCCAGATCAGAAAACTTGGCCAATTCGGCCGGGTCGACGTTGGAGTTTGAAGCGTTCATGGCGTGGATTGTCGGTCAACCGAAGCCCGGAAGAAATTGACAGGCAAAAAAAAGCCCCATCGCTGGGGCTTTTGGTTTGATCTAAAAAAGATCAGTTGGCGCGTGTGCCGACCACTTCAATTTCGACGCGGCGGTTTTTGGCGCGGCCAGCGGCGGTGTTGTTGTCAGCCACAGGCTGCTTCTCGCCTTTGCCTTCGGTGTAAACGCGGTTTTTCTCGATGCCTTTGGACACCAAATAAGCCTTCACAGCGTCAGAACGCTTGACCGACAGTTTTTGGTTGTAAGCGTCAGAGCCCACAGCGTCGGTGTGACCCACTGCGATGATCACTTCCAGGCTGATGCCTTTGACTTTGCCCACCAAATCGTCCAACTTGGCTTTGCCTTCGGCTTTCAAGACCGACTTGTTGAAGTCGAAGAATGCGTCAGCAGCGTAAGTGACTTTAGTGGCTGCAGCAGGTGCTGGAGCAGGAGCGGCTGGGGCTGCAGCACGGGGTGCTGGTGCTGGTGCAGCGGCTGGAGCAGGAGCAGGAGCAGGAGCAGGAGCGGGTGCAGGAGCTGCTTTAGGAGCCACGATGGCGCCGTCGCAGCCAGCGGCTGCAGTGGCGGGTGTCCAGTTGGCATTGCGCCAGCACAGTTCTTGGTTGGCGTTTTTCCAGACGAGGTCGCCGGAACCGTTGCGCCAGTTGTCGATGGTTTGTGCACCAGCGGCTGTTGCGAGAGCTGCGGAGGCCAACAACATTGCCACTTTGTTGAATTTGTTCATGGGTTTTCCTCTTAGGGGATAGAGCCGCAGCACCGCTGCGAAAAAAATACGTATCAGATGACCGTCACCTGACCCGTTGGTAAATATTGTGCCATAGACGAAACAACTTATTGAAATATGGATTTGGTCAGCATGCGCATTTGCCCATAATGAATACGATATGTTGCACATCTGCAACATCCGCTTGCACCTAAAATCGAGCTTTCAAATCGCGTCAAAACCATTCCCATCTCTATGACCCAGTTCGCCAAAGAAACACTGCCCATCAGTCTAGAAGAGGAAATGCGGCGCAGCTACCTTGATTACGCCATGAGCGTGATTGTTGGTCGTGCATTGCCCGATGCGCGTGACGGCCTGAAGCCCGTTCACCGCCGTGCCCTGTTTGCCATGCACGAGTTGAACAACGACTGGAACCGGCCTTACAAAAAGTCGGCCCGTATCGTGGGTGACGTCATTGGTAAATACCACCCGCACGGTGACCAGTCGGTCTACGACACCATCGTGCGCATGGCGCAAGACTTTTCGATGCGCCACATGCTGGTGGATGGCCAAGGCAACTTTGGCTCGGTGGACGGCGACAACGCGGCCGCCATGCGGTACACCGAGATTCGACTGGCCAAAATTGCCCACGAAATGTTGGCGGACATCGACAAAGAAACCGTTGACTTTGGCCCGAACTACGATGGCTCAGAGAAAGAACCTTTGGTTCTGCCCTCCCGCCTGCCCAACCTGCTGATCAATGGCTCTGGCGGTATTGCCGTCGGTATGGCCACCAACATCCCGCCCCACAACTTAAACGAAGTGGTGGACGCGTGCTTGCATCTGCTGCGCAACCCCGAAGCCTCCATTGATGAGCTGATGGAAATCGTGCCCGCGCCCGACTTTCCAACGGGCGCCATCATTTACGGCATGTCGGGCGTGAAGGACGGCTATCGCACTGGCCGCGGCCGCGTGATCATGCGCGCCAAGTGCCACTTTGAAGACATCGACAAGGGCCAACGCCAATGCATCGTGGTCGATGAGTTGCCTTACCAAGTCAACAAAAAGACCTTGCAAGAGCGCATGGCCGAGTTGGTGCACGAAAAGAAAATCGAGGACATCAGCCACATCCAGGACGAGTCCGACAAGTCGGGCATGCGTTTGGTGATTGAACTCAAGCGCGGCGCCGTGCCTGAGGTGGTGCTGAACAACCTGTACAAGCAAACCCAGCTGCAAGACACGTTCGGCATGAACATGGTGGCCCTGATTGATGGCCAACCCAAACTGTGTAATCTGAAAGACCTGATCCAGGTCTTCTTGCAGCACCGCCGTGAAGTGGTGACACGCCGCACTGTGTTTGAACTGCGCAAAGCCCGCGACCGTGGCCATGTGTTGGAAGGTTTGGCGGTGGCTTTGGCCAACATCGACGATTTCATCGCCATCATTCGCGGCGCGCCCACCCCGCCCGTGGCCAAGACCGAATTGATGACCCGCGCTTGGGACAGCGAGATGGTGCGCACCATGCTGACGCGGGCCCGCGACGATGGCTCGGTGGTGAACGCCGACGACTACCGCCCAGAAGGGCTGGAGCGCGAATTTGGCTTGGGCCAAGACGGCTTGTACCGCTTGTCGGACACCCAAGCCCAAGAAATTTTACAAATGCGCCTGCAACGCCTGACCGGTTTGGAGCAGGACAAAATCGTGGCCGAATACAAAGAGGTCATGTCCGAGATCGAAGACTTGCTGGACATTTTGGCCAAACCCGAGCGCGTCTCCACCATCATTGGTGAAGAGCTGGGCACCGTCCGCCAAGAGTTTGGCCAAACCAAAATCGGCGCGCGCCGCAGCGAAATCGAACACAGCGCGCAAGACCTCTCCACCGAAGACCTGATCACGCCCACCGACATGGTGGTCACCCTGTCGCACAGTGGCTACATCAAGAGCCAACCGCTGTCGGAATACCGCTCGCAAAAACGCGGTGGCCGCGGCAAACAGGCAGCCGTCACCAAAGACGATGATTGGATTGACCAGCTCTTCATTGCCAACACGCACGACTATTTGCTGTGCTTCTCGAACCGCGGTCGACTCTATTGGCTCAAGGTGTGGGAAGTGCCGGCAGGCTCGCGCGGCTCTCGCGGGCGCCCGATTGTCAACATGTTTCCCCTGCAAGAGGGTGAAAAGATCAACGTGGTGTTGGCCCTGACCGGAGAAATGCGCAACTTCCCGGCCGATCACTATGTGTTCATGGGCACTTCTATGGGCACGGTCAAGAAAACGTCGCTCGACGAATTCAGCAACCCTCGCAAGGGCGGCATCATCGCTGTCAACTTGGACGAGGGCGACTTTTTGATTGGCGCAGCACTGACCGACGGCAAGCACGACGTGATGCTGTTCAGTGATGGTGGCAAAGCCGTGCGCTTTGACGAAAACGACGTGCGCCCCCTGGGCCGCAGCGCCCGTGGCGTGCGCGGCATGATGATCGAAGACAACCAAAGCGTGATTGCCATGTTGGTGGCCGGCGATGAAACCCAAAGCGTGTTGACCGCCACTGAAAACGGCTACGGCAAACGCACCTCGATTGTTGAGTACACCCGACACGGGCGTGGCACCAAAGGCATGATTGCCATCCAGCAATCTGAGCGCAACGGCAAAGTGGTGGCGGCCACCTTGGTCCATGCCGATGACGAGATCATGTTGATCACCGACACCGGCGTGTTGGTGCGCACCCGCGTCGCCGAAATCCGTGAGTTGGGCCGGGCCACACAAGGCGTGACCTTGATCGGTTTGGACGAAGGCGCCAAGTTGTCGGGCCTGCAACGCATTGTCGAAAACGATGCCAACTCTGCCGAAGGCGACAGCGCCGAGGGCAACACCAACGACGCCGTAGATTCGGAATAAACAATGGGGCGCGCCTTCAATTTTTCGGCAGGCCCAGCCGTCATGCCAGAGCCTGTTTTGCAACAGGCGGCGGCTGAGATGCTGGACTGGCACGGCTCCGGCATGAGCGTGATGGAGATGAGCCACCGCGGCAAAGAGTTCATCAGCATTTACGAGCAAGCCGAAGCCGATTTGCGCGAGTTGTTGGCGGTGCCCGCCCACTTCAAAATCTTGTTCATGCAAGGGGGCGGTTTGGCTGAAAACGCCATCGTGCCCTTGAACCTTTCGCGCGGTGGCGCAGTGGACTTCGTGCTGACTGGCAGCTGGAGCCAAAAGTCCTTGAAAGAAGCCGAAAAGTACGGGCAAGCGCATGTGGCCGCATCGGCACAAAGCGAAGGCTTCACCCATTTGCCCGCGCCGGGCACTTGGCAGATTGGCCGAAACACCCAGTACGTGCACATTTGCGGCAATGAAACCATTCACGGCGTGGAGTTTCATGAGTTGCCCGATCTGAAAACTTTGGGCTCTGATGCACCCTTGGTGGTCGACTTTTCCTCACATGTAGCCTCACGCGCGGTGGACTGGTCGCGCGTGGGTTTGGCTTTTGGTGGCGCTCAAAAAAACCTGGGGCCGGCTGGCCTGACCTTGGTGATCGTGCGCGAAGACCTGATTGGCCATGCCTTGGCGCATTGCCCCAGTGCTTTCAATTACCAATTGGTGGCCGACAACCAATCGATGTACAACACCCCGCCCACCTACAGCATTTACATCGCGGGCTTGGTCTTTCAGTGGCTCAAACAGCAAGGCGGCATTGCCGCCATGGAAGCACGCAACATCGCCAAAGCGCAATTGCTGTACGACTTTTTGGACAGCTCCAGTTTCTACGTCAACAAGGTGGCCAAAAACTGCCGTTCACGCATGAACATCCCCTTTTTCTTGCGTGACGAATCGCGCAACGAAGCCTTTTTGGCAGGTGCCAAAGCCGCCAATCTGCTGCAACTCAAGGGCCACAAGTCGGTGGGGGGCATGCGCGCCAGTCTTTACAACGCCATGCCTCTTGAAGGCGTGCAGGCCCTGGTGGCCTACCTGCGTGAATTTGAAAAAACACAGGCCTGACCAGGCAGCCAAAAAGGATTTGCCCATGAGCCAACAACCGATTCAGTCTGATGCCCTGGGCGCATTGCGCGTACAAATTGACGCCCTGGACAAACAACTGCTGAGCCTGCTGAACCAGCGTGCCCATGTGGCCGAGCAAGTGGGAGAGATCAAACGCGCCGAGGGCTCGCCTTTTTTCCGCCCTGACCGAGTGGCGCAAGTCATCGACAAAATCACAAACGCCAACACCGGCCCGCTGAAAAACGAGCATGTGGCCTCCATTTGGCGAGAAATCATGTCGGCGTGTTTGGCTCTCGAGGCCCCGCAACGCGTGGCGGTGTTGGGCCCGCAAGGCACTTTTTGCGAGCAAGCGGCCATCGAGTTTTTTGGCAGCGCAGCCAACCTGATTTATTGCACCAACTTTGACGAAGTTTTCCATGCCACTGCCGCCGGCTCGGCCCAATATGGCGTGGTGGGCATGGAAAACTCGACCGAAGGCGTGGTCGCCCGCTCGTTGGATTTGTTCTTGCGCTCGCCCGTGCATGTGGTGGGTGAAGTCAGTTTGCAAGTGCGCTTCAATTTGCTGCGCCAACTCAACTCAGACTCGGGCATTGAAGTGGTCATGGCCCACCCCCAAGCTTTGGCCCAATGCCAAGGTTGGTTGTCCAAGCACCTGCCGCATGTGGAGCGCCGCGCGGTGTCCAGCAACGCCGAAGGCGCTCGGCTAGCGGCATCCAACCCCGCTTGGGCGGCCTTGGCCAGCGAGCGCGCCGCCAGCCAGTTTGGCCTCCACATCGTGCACCACGCCATCCAAGATGAGGCCTTTAACCGCACCCGCTTTGCCGTGATCGCTTTGCCACAAACTTTGGCCACGCCCCCGGCTTCGGGCAAAGACTGCACCAGCTTGGTGGTGTCGGTGCCCAACCGCCCGGGCGCCGTGCACGATTTGTTGGTGCCCCTGAAAAACAATGGCGTGTCGATGACCCGCTTTGAATCGCGTCCCGCCAAATCGGGCCAGTGGGAATATTACTTTTACATCGACCTGCAGGGGCACATCAGCGAGCCGCACGTGGCGGCTGCCCTGAAAGACTTGCAGGGCCTGTGTGCGTTTTACAAAGTACTGGGTTCTTACCCCGTTTCTGAATGATGTCAGAGCGCCCCTCCGCGCCACGCTTCCAGCGCCTGGCCCTGATTGGCTGCGGCTTGATGGGGGGCTCGTTCGCTCTGGCCTTGCGCAAAGCCCAACTGGTGGGCCATATTGCGGGTTTCAGTGCCTCTGAAAAAACCCGTCAGCGCGCCTTGGCTTTGAACGTGATTGACCAAGCTTGCAACAGCGTTGCCGAGGCGGTGGCCCAAGCCGATTTGATTTTGCTGGCCGTACCAGTGGGTGCGATGCACGGCAGCTTTGCGGCCCTGCGCGAAGCCATGCAACCCCATGCCTTGCTGATGGATGTGGGCTCCACCAAGTGCGATGTGGTGGCTGCCGCGCAGGCCACACTGGGTGAGCGCCTCTCTTGCTTTGTGCCTGCCCATCCGATTGCGGGCAAAGAAGTCGCAGGCATTGAGCACGCCGAAAGCACCTTGTACCAAGACCGTCGCACGGTATTGACCCCTTTGCCGCAAACCAATATGCAACGGTTGCGCGCCGCTCACGACGTGTGGGTAGCCATTGGCAGCCACGTCAGCACCATGACGCCCGAAGCCCACGACAGCACGTTTGCTGCCGTCAGCCATCTGCCCCATTTGTTGGCATTTGCTGCTGTCAACGCGCTTGTGGCGCAACCTCAAAGCAACGCTCTTTTAGAAATGGCCGGCCCGGGTTTTAGAGATTTTTCACGCATTGCCGCCAGCGATGCTGCCGTTTGGCGCGACATCTTGAGTGCCAACCAAACCGAAGTGTTGAAGCAAATTAGCCACTTTCGCACCGCACTCGCGCAGTTTGAAAACGCCTTGAAACAAGGCGACACATCCGATCTGCAACAACTCATTCAACAGGCCAGCGAGGTGCGCTCGGGCTGGTCGCTGCAAGCCGGCGATGCGGGCCAAATCGCCTCGGATACTTAACCATGTTTTCCACCACCTTTCTTGATCTTCCCCCGCTAAAGGGGGCCACGGGCTCGGTCACCCTACCCGGCTCAAAGAGCATTTCTAACCGCGTGTTGTTGTTGTCTGCGCTGTGCCAAGGCACCACGGTCGTGCACGATTTGCTCGACTCGGACGACACCCGCGTCATGCTCAATGCTCTTCGCCAACTCGGTTGTGGCTTAGACATCAATGGCACCACGGTGACCATCACGGGCTTGGGTGGGCAACTGGCGCACCCCTCGCCGATTGAGTTTTTCATGGGCAATGCCGGCACGGCCATGCGCCCCCTGACGGCGGCCTTGGCGGTGTTGGGCGGTGACTTCACCCTCAAAGGCGTGCCGCGCATGCACGAGCGCCCGATTGGCGATTTGGTCGATGCGCTGCGTTTGTTGGGTTGCAACATCGACTATTTGGGGCAAGAGGGCTATCCGCCCTTGCACATCGGCCAACCGCAGTTGCAACTCGATGCGCCGATTCAAGTGCGTGGCGATGTGTCGAGCCAATTTTTGACCGCTCTGCTGATGGCCCTGCCCTTGGCGGCGCAAGAACGCAGCATCACCATCGAGGTGGTGGGCGAACTCATCAGCAAGCCCTACATCGAGATCACCCTCAACTTGCTAGAGCGCTATGGCATAGCGGTCGAGCGCCAGGGGTGGCAGCGATTTGTGATTCCGGCGGGCAGCCGCTACCAATCGCCCGGCACCATCCATGTCGAGGCCGATGCTTCTTCGGCCAGCTATTTCATCGCCTTGGGCGCCATTGCCGAAGGACAGGGCATTCGGGTCAATGGCGTGGGTGCCGCCTCGATTCAAGGCGATATTCGCTTTGTCGAAGCCGCCGAAAAAATGGGCGCCAAAGTCACCAGTGGCCCCAATTGGCTGGAGATTCGCCGAGGCGCTTGGCCGCTCAAGGCCATCGAGCTCGATTGCAACCACATCCCCGATGCCGCCATGACCTTGGTCGTCATGGCGCTGTATGCCGACGGCCCCACTTTGCTGCGCAACATTGCCAGCTGGCGCGTCAAAGAAACCGACCGCATCGTGGCCATGGCGGCCGAGTGCCGCAAACTTGGCGCCACGGTCGAAGAAGGCCCGGACTGGCTGCGCGTCCACCCACTGCCTTTGGGTCAGCTGAATCTCCCGGCCGCCCAAGGCCAGTGGCAAGCCACCGGCATTCATACTTACGACGATCACCGCGTGGCCATGTGTTTTTCTTTGGCGGCCTTCAACTCGGCCGAAGTGCCGACGCGCATCGAAGACCCCAAGTGCGTCGCAAAAACCTTTCCCGACTATTTCGAGGTTTTGTTTTCGGTGGCCCACGCCGATCCGGCAAAAATTCCGGTCATTTGTGTAGACGGCCCGACAGCCTCAGGCAAAGGCACCTTGGCCAGCCGCGTGGCCGCGCAATTGGGCTACCACTACCTCGACTCCGGCGCCTTGTACCGGGTGACGGCCTATGCAGCCTTGCAAGCCGGGCTGAGCCTCGAAGCGCGCGATGAACCCGCCATTGCCCAATTGGCGCGCAATTTGCCCGTGCGTTTTGAAGGCGAGCAAGTGCTGCTGAACCACATCGACGTGACCGACGCGATCCGCAGTGAGCAAGGCGGCATGAACGCCTCCAAGGTCTCGGTGCTGCCGGCCGTGCGCGAGGCCCTGGTGGATTTGCAACTCGGTTTTCGCCGCCTTCCCGGCTTGTTGGCCGATGGCCGAGACATGGGCACGGTGATCTTCCCTGCCGCCCCCTTGAAGGTGTTTTTGACGGCTTCGGCTGCAAAACGGGCCGAAAGACGCCATAAGCAGTTGATTTCTAAGGGTTTTTCGGCTAATATCGACAGTCTTCGCGCTGATTTGGAAGCGCGTGACGCCCGGGACATGTCCCGCAGCGTTGCGCCTCTCCAGCCAGCACAAGATGCCTTGCAACTGGACAACTCGTCTTTGACCATCGAAGCCTCGGTGGAACAAGTCTTGGACTGGTGGCAAAGCCGGCAAGTTTTCGGTTGAAACACCGCCAACGTGCCACCCGGTCCGCCCTGTGCGGGCTGTTTTAAAGCGCCTCCCGGCTCTCTTCGTGCTGCTCGCACACTGGTCTGGGGGTTTTGTTCAACTCACCGCGGTTCATGCCGCAACAAAAACCGCCACAGTCAGCTCCTGGAAACGACGCATTCCGCGTTCGTCAGTCCTGTTTTGTGGATGAGGAAATTACATGTCTGAATCTTTTGCCGCCCTCTTTGAGGAATCCCTGCAACGTACCGAAATGCGCCCTGGTGAAGTCATCACCGCTGAAGTGGTGCGCATCGAACACAACTTCGTGGTCGTCAAC
>JAIYBZ010000009.1 GCA_027488255.1 Comamonadaceae bacterium
CACTCGCGCGCCTGGCGCGGGAAGACTGCCGGCAAGGGCAGCGATTCGCCGGTGTCCGCCCAAACCAGCGACGAGTCAGTTGGGTCGTAATGGGCGTCCCGCTGGAAGCCGTTGCGTCCGTAGCGGGGCTTGAAGGCTGCGTTGATTTGATGGAGCCTGAAGAGGCGGAAAGCTGGTTGAAGTTGGAATTCCTGCCTGCTGTTCTTGCATTTCAAGATGAATATAGTCTTGAAGCCGCACTGGTTTTTTGGTTACCCACTGGCAAGAGCCGGGTCCGTATGAACCGTGCAACAGAGGCCTATACGTGGATTTGTTCCGCCCCACATAGTAATCAACACCTCGACATTGGTCGAATACTTTGGGCTGGAGCTGAGGCTGATGTTGGCCGAATCATTGATTCTGACAATACCAACCCAGACCCAGATGGGGCGGCTTGGATCGGACTTCATCACCCGAGGTTGTCTTGATAATGGCCGAGGATGTCTTTACCCCTGGAGAGCGAATAACCCATCAGGAATACGGCCAAGGCGTTGTACTTGAAATTGCACGTGACGGTTATTTGCGGGCATTTTTTGGAGTTGGTGAACGCAGAGTTCCGCTGGGGTCTATACGCCGAGAACTGTCGCGTACAGAGCGCATTCTGCGTGCCGTAGATGGAACAACCGAGAGATCACGCATGGCTTGGCTGTCCTATGAAGCCCACGCTCTGCCAGTTATGGAAAGTGCATCGGCATTAACCTCAGCAAAAATTGATCTTCTCCCTCACCAAGTAGTGCTGACACACCGCATTGCGACTGCATCACCACGACGTTACCTTATTGCTGACGAAGTGGGCCTCGGTAAGACTATCGAGACCGCTCTGATCTTGAGGGAGCTCGCAAGCCGAGGGGAACTGAGTCGAGCACTTATGGTGGTACCAGCTGGTTTAGTAAACAACTGGCATCGTGAGTTGAATGATGTCTTCAACCTTGATTTTGAGGTATTCGGAACTGAGGGTGATATTACCGATAGAAAAACGAACGCATTTGCTAAACACGATCGCTTGATTGCAAGTATCGACACGCTCAAAAGGCCGGCACGTATCAAACGTCTACTAGACGCACCACGCTGGGATTTAGTGGTTTTTGACGAAGCTCATCACCTGACGGCATACCGCACCGGTGGAAAAGTTAGAAAGACAGAAAACTACAAACTGGCAGAGGCATTAAAAGACCACTCGCGGGACCTTCTTCTGCTTTCTGCCACACCGCACCAAGGCAACCATTTTCAATTTTGGATGCTGGCACAACTACTTAACCCAACACTGTTTGGCAGTCCCGAGGAAATGCTTGAGCACAGGCACCGTCTAAATACTGTTATGTATCGACGAACCAAGGCAGACGCATGCCAGCCAGATGGATCTCCACTATTCGCTCGACGTTGGGTACATACCGAGTCTTTCCTAATGGGCGTAGAGGAACGGCTCTTTTACGAAAAGTTGCGCGAATACCTAGATGACGGCTTCAATTTAGCAAGACGGCAAGGCGGCAAGGGGCAAGCACTTGGCTTTTTGATGGCAATTTTCCAAAAAATTGCTGCATCCAGTTTTGCTGCCGTTCGACGAACACTCAAACGTCGTCTTTTGATGTTGACACTTCATGAAGCCTTTTTAAGAGACAAAGAACTCGACATCGAAGGCCGTGAAATGTTGACCAATGAAGCCAGGGAATTGGTTCATGAAGAATTTAACCTGCCTCGCGACAGTATTGGTCGTAGTGAAGTTGATCGTGTTATTGCCGATTTGAAATTCCGATTAGTGAAGAAGCTAGATGCCGAAGCCCTGGAACTTGCATCAGATCCCTACGGAAGTGAGTATTCCGCAGTGCATGCTGAGGAGGCGGCATCAGCCGTAGTCGAAATGCATTTACCGGAGGAGCGTTTACGCATCGGAGACTTGCTCAGTGTTTTTCCTCGGCAGCGGGAAACAAAAGCCCAGAAATTGTTAGATGGATTGGGAATTTTGTGGCGACAGAATCCGAATGAAAAAATCGTTATTTTTGCGACTTACCTTGGCACTGTCGATTTAATTTCACGTGAGATTGACCAGACATTTCCTGGGCAAGGCGTAGTAGTTTTGCGCGGTGGTGATCAAGGTGCAAAAGTCGCCGCTGAACGTCGCTTCCGCCAAAAAGATGGACCAAGAGTATTGGTATGCACGGCTGCAGGTCGAGAAGGTATCAACCTTCAATTCGCCCGCATTCTGTTTAACTTTGACCTGCCGTGGAACCCAATGGATATTGAGCAGCGAATTGGGCGAATCCATCGCTATGGGCAAAACCATACGGCTCAGGTTTACAACTTAGTAATGTCTGACACGATTGAGGGCAGGATATTTTTGCTGTTGGATGAGAAGCTTACCGAGATTGCTCGCACCGTTGGAAAGGTGGACGACGAGGGCAACGTTGCTGAAGACCTTCGCGCGCAGATTCTCGGTCAACTCTCCGAGCGCTTGAACTATGACCGACTCTATCAAGAGGCTCTGTCTGATCCGGAATTGAAACGCACGAAGGTTGAACTTGAAGCTGCCATGTCAAATTCGCAGGAAGCAAGACAAGTAGTTTTTGACCTGTTTCAAGACCTCAATGGATTCAGTCTTGATGACTACAAACCGTTTTCTGACGTTTCGTCTGGGCTTGGTCGCTTGGTTAGATTTATGTCAGCTGCTGTTGAAGATCGAAAGCAAAAGCTAATCAAAATCGACGAAGATACATATGACCTCGTGACTGTCGACGGGACTCGGCGCGCTAGATTTACGTTGAACCGAGAAACTGCAACGGGGAGTGACACTATTGAATTAATGGGCTTAGATCACTCTTTGGTACAAGAAGAATTAGGCCGGTGGCGGAGTGTGCCCCCTGAAGAAATTGGCGTGGCTGTTAAAAGCGATTTGACCGAGCCCGTAATGCTTTCTTTATGGATGGTTGAAGCCTCAGGAAAAAACGGTGAGCGAAGAGTGGTTGTTCAAGCCATTGCTGTAAAACAAGACGGTAGCCGTGTGCCGTCCGTGGAGCGGCAAAGTGAGCACTACTTGCAATCTTCACCATCAAAGCCAGCATTTTCACCAGAGCAACGATTAGAACTATTTTCAACTGCGGTGGAACCGACCTTGCAACGTGAACTTAAGCACAAGGGCGCTGCAAATGGCGATGGCAGCTACTCGGCCGAATTGATCGGATATGTTGAGATCACAAAATAGTTTCTTGAAGCGGCATAGAAAGAAGGCATCAAATTGCTGACAACGGAACTAAACAGAATGAATATTTAATATGGCAAAAGCAGAAGCATCAGTTGAAGAACTTGTCGGCATGATTGAACGAGGCGAGCTGCGTTTGCCTGAGATGCAGCGACAGTACGTTTGGCGTTCAACCAGAGTTCGTGATTTGCTTGATTCCCTCTATCGTGGCTACCCCTCTGGTGCGATCTTGCTTTGGGAAACAGATGAAGACGTGCCATTGCAGGCTATGGCAGTTGGCCAACAAAGCAACCCCTACAAAACAACACGACTGCTTTTAGACGGTCAGCAGCGGCTCACATCACTTTCGGCTGTAATTCGCGGTGAGCCTGTAAATGTTCGGGGCAGAAAGCGCCCGATTGAAATTCTTTTCAACCTCGAGCATCCCAACGAGCTTCAGGGCTTCATGGAAATCAATGAGGAAAGTGACGTTGACGACACCGAGCCCGACCAGGTGGACGCTTCGGAAGATGAACTCCAGCAGCGTTTTGACCGCATGACCTTCGTTGTATCGACCCGCAAGCTGGAAAGCAGTCCGCGCTGGGTCAAAGTCTCAGAGGTTTTCAAGAGCACAAGCAACACCGAATTCCTTAAACGGGCTGGCGTGACCTCCTTTGATGACCCTCGTGCAGACCTTTATGGCCAACGTCTTGATCGCCTCAGAGCCGTCAAGAAGTACGTGTACCGCATGGATGTGCTGGAGCGCACGCTTTCCTATGACGAGGTGACTGAGATCTTTGTGCGCGTCAACTCACTTGGCGCAAAGCTTCGAAGTTCGGATCTTGCGCTGGCCCAAATAACGGCAAAGTGGAAAAACTCACTTCACACTTTTCAGGCATTCCAAGGCAAGTGCAAAGAAGTCGGATTTGACCTTGAACTGGGCATCCACTTGAAAAACATGGTGGCAATGGCCACTGGACAATCTCGCTTCAAGACGGTGAGCTCGCTTGATATCACTCGGCTTCAAACAGCGTGGAATGATGCTTGCGAAGGCATGAATTTCGCCATGAATTTTCTCAAAAGCAATGTCGGGATTGATAGTCCAGCATTGCTTTCCTCTCCGTCCATGGTAGTAGCTATTTCGTATTTCGGTCACAAGCGCAACTACCAAATTTCGCCAGATGAGTCTAAGTTGCTGCGTTATTGGGTGCTGGCAGCCAACGCCAAGGGCCGGTTCTCGCGCGGCTCAAGTGAAACACTGCTTGACCAGGACATCGCCTCAATTCGGGATGGAGGCGATATCCAGGACTTGATTGACCGGCTACGTTCGCAGGTAGGTAGGCTGGAAATTTCCCCTGAAGAGCTGTCGGGAAGGAACCAACGTAGTGCGTTGTTCAAGACGATGTTCTTGGCCTTCCGCTCGGCTGGTGCAAAAGACTGGCATTCCAACCTGACGATTGCCCTTGATCACAGTGGCGTTCAACATCGGCTTCAGTTCCACCATATTTTCCCAAAGGCTGTGCTCACCAAGGCGGGCGTGATTTCGCGAGAGGCCGACGATATAGCCAACTTGGCCTTCATTGGTGGCAAGACCAACCGAGTCATCAGCGATAAGCCACCAAAAGAGTACCTGGCCTTTTTTGCGGCAAAGAGTGGCGAAGAAGGGTTCAGCTTACAAGAGATACCGCTTGATCCAGAGCTGCTCGACACCCCCGCTTACAAGAAGTTCCTTGAAGTGCGCCGTGAACGAATCGCAACCAGGCTCAACGTGTTCATTTCCGGCTGACGGCCATAGCGCTCTGAACATCGAAATTTCATTCAGCTTGGTTCAAAGCCAGTTTTCTCAAAACCCGCAAATTCACGGCTCGGAACCAAATCCGAAAAAGTCATGAGGTTTTGAGACAAACGGGGTTTGAGACGCTTTTTCCGGCCCTATGGCGGAGATGGCAGTCAGGAGCCCAAAGCAAAAAGCCCCGCGTGGTGCGGGGCCTGAGGCTGCCTCAAAGCCTGCTGAGCAAGTTTGAGGTCTTTGTACTGGCGGAGAGGGAGGGATTCGAACCCTCGGTAGTGTTGCCACTACGCCTGATTTCGAGTCAGGTACATTCGACCACTCTGCCACCTCTCCTGAGATGCTGTCGAAGCGCGAATTCTAGCAGAGCCCTCAGGGCTTTTTGGGCACCATCACCGCCGCATTGCGGGGCGCCATGGTGATCGACACCACACTGGCGCTGAGCATGCCGCCGTCCACCATTTCCAGGGTGGCGGTGCGCTCCTGCCGGGTCATGACCACAAAGCTGTTTTTGCCTCGTACAGACGACACCACGGTCCACCCTTGCGCGGGGTAGGTCTCTAGGAAAAAGCGGTAGGCCGCATCAAAATCGCGCCCCACATCCAGCACCACACGGCCCACCCAGGTCTCGCCCGAGCCAATGATCAGTGATTGGTCACCGCGAATGGTCGCACCCGGTGGCAAGGGCAACGACCCCAGCAATTGCTGCGGGTTTTGCACTTTGCCGTCGGGGCTCACCGCTACTGAGGGCGCGCTGCCCGGCGTCGCACACGCCGTGAGGCCCAGCAGTGCCACAGCGGTCAACAAGCCGGCCCACACTCGGGGTTGAAAGTGGTTCATGCGGTTACTCCCCAGGTCACTGAAATAGAAGTTCACACGCTCAAGACCGCGAGGCCGCCCATGTAGGGGCGCAACACCTCAGGCACGGTGATCGAGCCATCGGCGTTCTGGTAGTTTTCAAGCACAGCCACCAAGGCGCGGCCCACGGCCAAACCCGAGCCATTCAAGGTGTGCACCAACTCGTTTTTGCCTTGTGCATTTTTGAAACGCGCTTGCAAACGGCGCGCCTGAAAGGCTTCGCAGTTAGAGACCGAGCTGATCTCGCGGTAGGTGTTTTGTGCAGGCACCCACACTTCAAGGTCATAGGTTTTGCTGGCTCCAAAACCCATATCGCCAGTGCACAAACTCATGACGCGGTAGGGCAAGCCCAGCTTTTGCAACACGGCTTCGGCGTGGCCGGTCATGGCTTCTAGGGCGGCATAGCTGTGGTCGGGGTGCACGATCTGCACCATTTCGACTTTGTCAAACTGGTGTTGGCGAATCAGGCCCCGCGTGTCACGCCCTGCGCTGCCCGCCTCAGAGCGGAAGCAAGGGGTGTGGGCCGTTAGCTTGATGGGCAAATCAGATTCGGCCAAGATTTCATCGCGCACCACGTTGGTCAGCGTGACTTCTGAGGTGGGGATGAGGTACAGCGCTTGGTTGTCTTCGCTGCCATCTTGGCCCCCTTTGTTGGCGGCAAACAAGTCGGCTTCAAATTTGGGCAGTTGGCCGGTGCCGCGCAAGGTGTCGGCGTTCACGATGTAAGGCGTGTAGCACTCGGTGTAACCGTGTTCCAGAGTTTGCACATCCAACATGAACTGCGCCAAGGCGCGATGCAATCGGGCCACCGGGCCGCGCATAAAGGTAAAACGCGAGCCGGTCAGTTTGGTGCCGGTCTCAAAGTCCAGACCGAGTTTTTCACCCAGGTCGACATGGTCTTTGACTTCAAAATCAAACTGAGGCACGTTGCCCCAACGGCGCACTTCCACGTTGCCGTGTTCATCGGCCCCCACGGGCACCGACTCGTGCGGCAAGTTGGGCACGGCCAACAACAAGGTTTGCAGCTCTGACTGAATCACATCCAAGCGCTGCGCTGAGGTGTCCAGCTCGGTTTTGATGGCGCCCACTTGCGCCATCACGGCATCGGCCTCGGCGTGCTGGCCTTTGCCCTTGAGCATGCCGATTTGCTTGGACAAGGTGTTGCGCTGGCTTTGCAATTCTTCGGTGCGGGTTTGGAGCGTTTTGCGCTCGGCTTCCAGCGCCTTGAACGCCTCAACATTCAAAAAAGCTTGGGGGTTTTTACGGGTCTGCAGACGCGCCACGGCGGCGTCCAGATCTTTGCGGAGAAGAACAATATCGAGCATGCCGACATTGTAGTGAGGTCGAGCCTGCGCCAGCCGCCCTCAACGGGGTGGCCAAGCCCGCAGGCTTTAGAGTTTCAGGCCCTTGGGCAAGGGGAATTTGATGGTTTCTTGAATGCCATCCAGCGTGCGCACCGACACGGCGCCCAAGGTGCGCAGTCTGGCAATGACTTCTTGCACCAGCACATCGGGGGCAGAGGCGCCAGCGGTCAGGCCCACTTTGCTGGCATTCAAAAACCAAGTGGGGTCCAGATCGGCGGCCGAGTCGACCATGTGAGCCGAGACGCCCAGCCGATCGGCCAGTTCGCGCAGACGGTTGCTGTTGCTGCTGGTGGGGCTGCCCACCACAATCACCACATCCACTTGAGGGCTCATGAGTTTCACGGCGTCTTGGCGGTTTTGGGTGGCGTAGCAAATGTCTTGCTGCTTGGGCTCGCGTACCTGCGGAAAGCGGGCTTTGACCGCCGCCGCAATTTCAGCGGCATCGTCCACGCTGAGTGTGGTTTGCGTCACCACCGCCAACAATTCGGTTTGCTTGGGCTGCACTTTTGCCACATCTTCAACGTCTTCGACCAAGTGAATGCCGCTATCCAACTGGCCCATGGTGCCCTCAACTTCAGGGTGCCCTTTGTGCCCGATCATGATGAATTCGTAGCCCTCTTTGTGCAACTTGGCCAGCTCGACATGCACTTTAGAAACCAAGGGGCAAGTGGCGTCAAAGATGCGAAAGCCGCGTCGCTCGGCTTCGTTTTGGATGGCTCGGCTCACACCGTGGGCACTGAAAATCAAGGTCGCACCGGGCGGCACATCGGCCAACTCTTCAATGAAGATGGCGCCTTTTTCTTTCAGGTCGTTCACCACGTAGGTGTTGTGCACGATTTCGTGGCGCACATAGATGGGCCGTCCAAATTTGGCCAGCGCGTGTTCCACGATGTCGATGGCGCGGTCGACCCCCGCACAAAAACCACGGGGTTCTGCCAACAAAATTTCGTTCATCACAACACCCCTATCAGTTCAACTTCAAAGGTCACGGGCTGACCGGCCAGTGGGTGGTTGAAATCAAACAACACCGCACCCGCCTCGCCCACTTCAAGCACTGTGCCCGCATAAGAGCCCAGGCCATCGGGCGTGGGAAACTGCACCACATCGCCGGCCGCATATTTTTCTGTCGGGTCGCCCAACTCATTCAGCAGCTTGCGGGCCACCCACTGTTGCATGTCGGAAATATGCTCGCCAAAGGCCTCGCCTGCCGGGATCTCCATCACCACCCGTGTGCCTTCGGCCAGGCCCAACAAACGCTGCTCAACCGCGGGCGACAACGTGCCAGAGCCCATCGACAAGGTGGCCGGTTTTTCATTGAAGGTGTTGATGATGTCCCCCTGCGGGCCCGCCAGGCGGTAGTGCAGGGTCAAAAAAGAACCGGGTTGGACGATGGTCATAAGGGTTTTGAGAGTGCCGAAAAGGCAGCCAAACTGGCATAAACAAGACTCTATTGTAAAAAGCCCGGCCAACCTGCCCGTCAACAGGGGCAAACTGGACCGACGGCAGCTCCGGGGAGGGGCGTGGAATGCGCATCAAAGATTTGCCGGCCGAAGCACGCCCCCGAGAAAAACTGCTGGCCCGTGGCCCCCAAGCCCTGAGCGATGTGGAGTTGTTGGCCATTCTGTTGCGCACCGGCATGGCGGGCAAGAACGTGTTTCAACTGGCCGCCGAACTGCTCGCCCCCAACGGCGTTGCGGGTTTGCTGCAGGCCTCTGCCCAGTCGCTGCGTTTGGTAAAAGGCTTGGGGCCGGCCAAGCAAGCCGAGTTGCTGGCGGTGTTGGAGTTGGCGCGCCGCGCCTTGCAGCAACAACTGGAGCATCGCGAGGTGTTTCACTCGCCCGATGCCATTCGGCATTATTTGCAGCTGCACTTGGCGCACAAAAGCCACGAGGTTTTTGCGGTGCTTTTTTTGGACAACCAAAACCGTTTACTCGCCATGGAAGAGTTGTTTCGCGGCACCTTGAGTCAAACCAGCGTGTACCCGCGCGAGGTGGTCATGCGCGCCCTGCACCACCAAGCCGCGTCGGTGGTCTTGAGCCACAACCACCCCAGTGGCTCGGTGCAGCCCAGCAGAGCCGACGAGCATCTGACCCAAACCCTGAAAGCCTCATTGGCCTTGGTGGATGTGCGGGTGCTGGACCACATCATCGTGGGGCAAGGGCAGTCTTTTTCTATGGCCGAGCAGGGGCAACTGTGAGCGCCGCTAAACTCGGGGCTTTGCTCATTTCACAACGGCCATGTCCCACTACCACCTCTACGCCATTGGCAATGCCTTGGTCGATACCGAATACGAAGTCTCTGATGCCTTGCTGAGCACCATGGGCGTGAGCAAAGGCCACATGACGCTGATTGACACGCCCCAGCGCGCTGAATTGTTAGGCCATGTGCAAAGCTTGCATGCCCGCCGCACGGGTGGTGGCTCTGCTGGCAACACGGTGGTGGCCCTGGCGCAATTGGGCGGCAATGCGTTTTATTCGTGCCGTGTGGCCAATGACGAGTTGGGCGCTTTTTACACCCAAGATTTGCTGGCCAACAAGGTTGCCACCAACCTCACCCACACCCAGCCCCACGCGGGACAAACCGGCAGTTGCATGGTCTTGGTCACGCCCGATGCCGAGCGCAGCATGTGCACATTTTTGGGCGCCACCTCGCAGTTGGATGCCACGGCGTTGCACCCGGCAGAAATTGCCAAATCAAAAATCTATTACATGGAAGGTTATTTGGCCGCCTCTCCCACGGGGCTGGAGGCGGCAGTGAAGGGCCGTCAAATCGCGCTGGAGCACCAAGTGGCCACTGCCCTCACCCTGAGCGATGTGAGCATGATCAATTTTTGCAAAGCCGGGCTCGAAGCCATGATGGGCGATGGTCTGGACTATTTGTTTGCCAACGAAGAAGAGGCGCAAACCTGGTGCGTCAGCACCGACCTGGAAAGCATCTTGGCGCAGTTGTCTGGTTTGGCCAAAACCGTTTGCCTGACCCGCGGGCCCCAAGGTTGCATCGTGTTGCAAGGCCAAAACCGCACCGATGTCGCGGCCGTACCCACCCAAGCGGTGGACACCAACGGCGCCGGAGACATGTTTGCGGGCACTTTCTTGTATGGCATCACACATGGGTTCAGCCCGGCAAAAGCGGCGGCTCTGGCCAACCGCACCGCGGCTGCCGTGGTCAGCCAACATGGCAACCGCCTGACCGCGGCGCAAATGCAAGCCCTTGCAGCGGCACACTGAGCCGCTTACTGAGCCTCACACTGAGCCGCTGACTAAGCCGAAGGGCTGAGCAACACCAGCAAAGCCCCAGCCCCGCCCTCGGCGGGTTTGGCCTGCACAAAAGCCATGACTTGGCTTTTTTGAATCAACCAGCTGTGCACCTTGGGCTTGAGGACCGCGGTTTTCCCCGGTGAGCCCAAGCCCTTGCCGTGCACCACGCGCAAACAGCGCAGGCCTTGCCGGTGTGACTGCCGGATGAATTCAGACAACGCCAAGCGGGCTTCGTCGGTGCGCAGGCCATGCAGATCGATCTCGCGCTGAATGGACCAACCGCCTTTGCGCAGTTTTTGCGTGACATCCACCCCAATGCCGGGACGCCGAAAACTCAGGGCGTCGTCGGTATCCAACAGGGTGCTGACATCAAAATCATCGCTGAGGGCATCGCGCAGCACCGCCTCTTCGTCTTTTTGGCGTTGCAGCGCCACGGGCGCGGGTGAAATCGTGGGGTGGCTGGCCAGGTCGTGTTGCGGCAGGCGCTGCACGGCGCCAACCGCACGCGAAAAAAGCTGGGCCTCGGCCTCGCGCTGGCGCTCTGCCGCAAGGCGCGCCGCTGCTTCGGCTTGGGCTTTTTGATGCGCCTCGGCCAACTTTTTTTGGACCTTTTTGAGGTCTTGTAAAGAATTGATTTTCACGCGCGCATCGTGCCACAAAAGTGCCGAGAAAAAGCGGCTGCCGGTCTTGGGGCTTGGCTGGCCTTGAGGCCTGCTCAAGCGCCGCGGTTGCGCATCCAGTCGGCGGTTTTGTAAAAGCTTTCGTTCAGTCGTTCGCGCAGCACCGCATCGACCTGCGTTTCTTGCATGGCTTGGTCCATGCAAGCCAACCATTGGTCACGCTCAAGCACCCCAATCGAAAAAGGCATGTGCCGCATGCGCAGGCGCGGGTGGCCAAAGCGCTCGGTGTAGTGCTCAGGACCGCCCAACCAGCCGCACAAAAACCAAAACAATTTGTCGCGGGCATCTTGCAAGGTGCTGCCGTGGGCCTCGCGCAGCGCTTGGTAGCGGGGCTCTAGGTCCATCAGGTCGTAAAACCGATCCACCAACGCGCGGACAGCGCCCTCCCCGCCGATCCATTCAAAAGGGCTGGCAAAAGAGGCTTGGGTTTCAGAAGACATGTCGGTCTCAAATACAAAACAAGGCGAGATCTTATTCGGCCGATTGGCGCAGTGTTTGCATGACCGGTTGACGCAACACGCCCGACAAACTCAGGCTGCCTGCAGTCCAGGCCAACAAGGCGCCCAAGCCGCCGCCCGCCAGTGGTGCCCACAGCGGCGGTTGCCAAGCAAACTCAAAGGCATAACGCGCCAACGCCCAGCCCACCACCAAAGCCATGCTGCTGGCCATAAAGCCTGCCAGCCAACCGATGCCCAACAACTCGGCCCGCTGCACTTGCGCCAGCAGCCCCCGCCCCGCACCCAGCGCACGCATGATGGCGTACTCACGCTCACGCGCCTGTCGGCTGGCACCCACTGCGGCCAAAAGCACCATCAAGCCCGCGGCCAAGGTGAAGGCAAAGAGGTACTCGACAGCTCGAATCACCTGGTCCATCACCCGTTGCACTTGCGCCAAGGTGCTGCGCATGTCCACGCTGGTGATGTTGGGAAACTGGTTGACCAAGGCGTTGTCAAATCCGGCAGCCCCGGTCGGTGAACGAAATGCGGCCATGTAGGTCATGGGCAAGTCGGGCATTTTCGAAACCGGGAACATCATGAAGAAATTGGCGCGCATGGACGTCCAATCCACTTTTCGGAAGCTGGTGATTCGGGCTTCCCGCAATTGGCCTGCGATGTCAAAGCGCAATTGGTCACCCAACTTCAGCCCCAAGGTGTCGGCAATGCCTTGTTCCACGCTCACGCCGTCGGTTTCCTCGGCCACCCATTGACCGACGGTCAAGGGGTTGTGAGCGGGCAAGATGGCCGAATGCGACAGGTTGATTTCGCGGTCAATGAGGCGTTTGGCACGATCGGCCTCGAAATCTGTCGGGCCCACTTCTCGGCCATTGATGGCCACCAAGCGCCCCCGAATCATGGGAAACCAATCGGGTGACTGCACCCCAGCTTGTTTCAGTTGGTTAAGAAACTCTGTGGCCTGCTCGGGTTGCACATTGATGACAAAACGATCGGGCGCATTGGCCGGTGTAGCCTGACGCCAGCTGGCAATCAAGTCGGTGCGCAACAAGACCAAAAGCGCCAAGGCCAGCAGCCCCACCGACAAAGCACTCACCTGCACCACGGCAAACACCGGGCGCGCCGCCACCTGACGCGTGGCCAAACGCAACCAACTCGGGGCTTTTTCTCCGGGCACAGTGCGGCGCAACAGCCACAAGGCCAAAGCCGCCATGCCAGCAAAAGCCAGCAGGGCCACGGCAAAACCGCCCACCGTGATCAGTCCCAAGGTCAGGTTGCGGCTGACCATGATGAGTGTCAAAGCAAAGCCCACCAAGCCCATCACCAGCACCAAGCCCGAGCGCACTTGCAAGCTCCCCAAATCGCGCCGAATGACGCGCAAGGGGGGCACTTGCGCCAACTGCAACACCGGGGGCAAACCAAATGCAATCAGCAAGGTCAGCCCCATGCCCATGCCCATCAAGGCGGGTTGCACCGTGGCCGCGGGCAACTGCGCGTCGACCAAGCCCGCCAGCAACAGCACAAAGCCCAAGTGCACGGCATAACCCACTGCCACGCCTACGGCACTGGCCATCACACCTGCACCCAAAAATTCAACGCCATAGCTCAAGGTGAGCGTGCGCTGGCTTTGCCCCAATACGCGCAACAAAGCACAACTGTCCAAGTGGCGTTCGGCAAAACTGCGCGCCGCCAAGGCCACGGCCACCGCACACAGCAAGGCCGCCAACAAAGCCACCAAGTTCAAAAATTGTGAGGCACGGTCTAAGGTTTGCCGCATTTCTGGGCGTCCACTTTCGAGTGACTCGATTTGCACGCCACGCACATGTGCCAGATCGACCTCGGGCCTGGCCCATTGCAAAAAGCGCTCGGTTGCCGCAGCGTCGCCGGCGACCGCCATGCGCCATGTCACGCGGCTGGCGGGTTGCACCAATCCGGTCGCCGCCAAGTCGGCCATGTTGATCATGACGCGTGGCGCAAAGGTCATAAATCCAGCGCCTCGGTCGGGTTCGCGGACAATGGTGGCGGTGATGCGGAAGTAGCGCTCGCCCAAACCCAACATCTGACCCACTTGCAAATTGAGGTTGTCCAGCAGTGCTGGATCTACCCACACCTCACCCGCCGGAGGAATGACAGCACTTTGGGGGGCTGAAGGCTGCGAGATTTGTAACTGACCGCGCAAGGGATAGCCTGGGGCCACGGCTTTCAGAGCAACCAACCGACTGACTGCGCCTTGCTCAGTGGCAGAGCGGGCCATGGTGGGAAAACTCACATTGGTGTTGGTTATCAGGCCCAACTTTTGGGCCTGCTGCACAAAGGCGGCTGGGGTGTTTTGGTCGCTGACCACCACCGCATCGCCGCCCAGCAATTGACGCGCATCACGCCATAAACCCGACTGCATGCGATCGGCTAAAAACCCCACCGCGGTGAGCGCGGCCACCGCCAAAGCCACCGAGACCATGAGCAGCCGCAAGTCACCGGCTCGCAAGTCGCGCCATAAGTTACGCCCCCCCAGTCGCAGGCCGTGCATCCATCCTTGTTGGTTCATGCCGCAACCTTACCGCACATTGAATTTACGGCTTTGCCCAAGGCGTATTGAAGGAGGGCGCTTAAACCGCAGCCAGCTCGGGTTGCCAGATCAGGCGCTCTGCGCCACTGAAACACAAAAACCGTTTGTGGGTGGCGCGCCCCAAGGTGCACAGCCCAAGCCGCTGTGCCACTTCTAAGCCCATTTGGGTGATGCCACTGCGAGACACCACCACCGGCACGCCCATTTGCGCAGACTTGATGACCATCTCGCTGGTGAGGCGGCCCGTGGAATAAAACACCTTGTCATGACCGCTGATGTCGTTCATCCACATCCATCCGGCAATGGTGTCGACCGCATTGTGGCGGCCCACATCTTCGACAAACATGAGCATTTGATCGCCCTGAAACAAGGCACAACCATGGACCGAGCCTGACGATTTATAGGTGGTTTCTTGCAGTCGAATCGCATTCACCACGCCATAAATTTCAGCTTGCGTGACTTGCGCTTTTGGCAACTCAATGTCGTCCAAATGCGCCATCAGGTCGCCAAACACACTGCCTTGGCCGCACCCTGTGGTGACAACGCGATCGGCACTGCGCTGCACCTTCACCTGGGCTTCGGGTCGGCTTTTGACGGCGGCAACACCTGGCTCGCCCACCTCGCCTTCGCCGATGCTCCAATCCACGGTGATGGACTCGATTTGCTCTACCGAATCGATCAGGCGCTGGTTGCGCAAAAAACCCAACACCAGCCATTCAGGCGCAGCGCCGAGAGTCATCAAGGTCACCAGTTCTTTTTTGTCCAAGTAAATGATGAGGGCCCGTTCTGCCGGAATTTGGGACTGCGAGATCTCGCCCAATTCGTTGCGCACCTCGACGGCGCGAGTCAGTGGCACTCGCGCCTGCGTGAGGCGGGGTTTGCGCAATGCTGAAGCACTCACGCTGGCATTCAAAACGGTGGTCATGGCGGGAGCCTAGCGCAAAAAAATCCCCCGCCGAGAACGACGGGGGATTTTTTTAACTGAACCATGAAGAGATCAGCCCAGACGTGCACCCACGCCTGAGGGGTAAAGGCGCTTAGCTGTACAAAACTTCCGGCAACCACATGCCAATGCCTGGGAACACGTACAACAAAATGATGGCAACCACCTGAATCGCCATGAAGGGCAGCATGCCCGCAAAAATCTGATTCAGCGTGACCTGCGGTGGGCTCACGCCTTTCAAATAAAACGCCGCCATGGCCACAGGCGGGCTGAGGAAAGCGGTTTGCAAATTCAAGGCCACCAACAAGCCGAAGAACAAGGGGTCGATGCCAAAGTGGGGCAGCAAAGGAATGAAGATCGGCATGAAGATCACGATGATCTCGGTCCACTCCAAAGGCCAGCCCAACAGGAAAATCACCACTTGCGCCAAGATCATGAATTGCAAGGGCGTGAGGTCCATCCCCAGCACCCATTTGTTGATGATTTCTTGGCCGCCCAACAGCGCAAAGGCCGCTGAGAAGATGCTAGAACCCACAAACAACCAACACACCATGGCACTGGTTTTGGCCGTCAGATAAACCGACTCGCGCAACACCACGTAATTCAGTCGCCGATAAGCAGCCGCCAACAGCAAGCCGCCCAGGGAACCCATGGCCGCGGCTTCGGTTGGCGTGGCCAGACCAAACACGATGGTGCCCAACACCGCCAAGATCATCAAGGCCAAGGGGAAGAACGAGCCCAGCAGCATCTTGAAAATTTCAAGCCGCACAAAACTGAAGTAGGTGTAGAAGAGGGCCAAAGCCACCACACAACTGGCCAAGCCAATCCAGAAAGAAGTGGGCGCGGGTTGACGCTCCCCTTCAACTGCTGCAGCGTCTGCAGGCGTTGCCGGTGCCACCGCTTCTTTGGCGGCGACTTCAGCGGGGGCTTTTTCTGCATTGCCTAACTCGGCTGGTGCTTTTTCAGCTGCTGCTTTGTCGGCCGTGGCAGCGCCCGCGGCGGGTGCATCTTCAGCGGGTGGCGGCGCCAAGCTGCCCTCCTCGGTCTCTTCTTCGGCGTCTGCAGCCGTGTCGGCCAAATCGCCGCCCATGGCCACCACACCTTCGACCACTGCCGGAGGCAAGGGCGCCGTGAGCTTGAGGTAAATGGTGCCCATGATCAGGGCCACCGCCAAGGCGGGCAGCAAAGCAATGACCAAATGGTTGAGCAAATCGCGCATGGGCACGGCCGCATTGCGTTTGCCTTTGAGGGCACCGATCAAACCGGTCAAGACGGTGCTGCTGATCTCTTTGGAGACCACTTGCGCAAATGGAGGCAAGGGCACCACGCGGTCTTCAGCCGACATGGGGGGCGCCATTTGTGGCTTGATTTTGGCGATGACCACGACGTAAATGACGTACAAACTGGCCAGCATGATGCCGGGGAAAAAAGCCCCCGCGTAAAGTTTGACAACCGACACACCGGCTGTGGCACCGTAGACGATCAACATGACCGAAGGGGGAATCAAGATGCCCAAGCACCCCCCGGCAGTGATCGCCCCCGCTGACAACTGCACGCTGTAGCCCGCACGCAGCATGGCTGGCAAAGCAAGCAAGCCCATCAAGGTGACGACAGCGCCCACGATGCCGGTGGCCGTGGCAAAAATGGCACAAGTGACGATGGTCGCCACAGCCAAAGAACCCGGCACCCTGGCCATCGCCAAGTGCATGCTCTTGAACAATTTTTCGATCAGGTTGGCGCGCTCAATGAGATAGCCCATGAACACAAACAGTGGGATCGAGATCAACACGTCGTTGGACATGACCGAGTAGGCGCGTTGCACCATCAGGTCCAGAGTTTGTTGCACCGCTAAATCGGGGTTTTGGCTGCGGTAGGCAATCCACGCGAAGATCATGCCCATGCCCATCAAAGTGAAGGCGGTGGGGAAGCCCAACATGATCGCCACCACCACCAAAGCCAACATCAACAAGCCCAAATGACCATTGGTCATTTCAGCTGGCGATGGCAATAAAACAAAGGCCGACAGCACGACCAAGGCCATGATCGTCAGGCCAAACCAAACTTCTTTTTTCATTTTTGTGTTTCCTTGCCAGTCACCAATACATCGAGTTTGGCAATGTCTTCGTCTTTGACGTTCACCATTTCTTTGAGTTTTTCGACGTCGACTTCGTCCACGTCATCGCCGCGTTTGGGCCACTCGCCTTGTTTGATACAGACGATGCAACGCACGATTTCCACCAAACCTTGTGCCAACAAAAAGGCGCCAGCGATCGGCAAGATGGTTTTGAAGGGGTAGACCGGCGGTCCGTTGGCTGTCACGTTGGAGTGTTCGTTGATAGCCCAAGACTCCGCTGCGAAACCATAGCCCGCCCACGCCAAAGCCACCACGCCCGGAATGAAAAACAAAATGTACAAAACCAAATCCAGCCACGCTTGCAAACGCGGCGGGAAAAATCCATAGAGCACATCGCCCCGCACATGGCCGTTCTTAGACAGGGTGTACGCACCCGCCATCATGAACAAAGAGCCATACATCATGCTCATCACGTCAAAGGCCCAAGGGTGAGGCGCATCTAAAGCGTAACGAGAAAAGACCTCCCAAGAGATCATGAAGGTCAGGGCTACGATCAACCAAGAGAAGAACTGGCCTATCCAGGTGCTGATCTTGTCGATCGTCAATAACAAATTTTGCATATTCGGGGTCACATAAAAAATTCAGCCATCCGATTTTTGCCGGATGGCTGATTGGAGAGACTCAATTCAATTCATCAGGCCTTCTTGGCACCGAAGAAGTGGTTCACAGCCATACGGCGGCTGATGTTGGTGTCTTGGTCCCACTTCACAGCGCGGGCTGCAAAGGCTTTTTGAGACGCCACAATTTCCTTGAACAGTGGGTTTTCAGCCGATTTCTTCTCAACGATTTCGGTCCAGATCTTCAACTGCTCTTGCAAGATGGCATCGGGCGTCTTGTAGAACTTGACTTTGTCCTTGGTCTGCAACTCGATGTAGTCTTTGGAATAGCGGTCGATGGCTTTCCAAGACATGTCGGCCGATGCAGCCTCAGTAGCGCCCGCAATCACAGCCTTGAGTTTGGCTGGCAGTGCGTCGTACTTGGTCTTGTTGAACATGATCTCGAAGGTCTCGGCGCTCTGGTGGTAGCTTTGCAGCATGCAGACCTTGGAGACGTCGGGGAAGCCCAAAATGCGGTCGGAAGTGGCGTTGTTGAACTCAGCACCGTCCAGCAAACCGCGGTCCATGGCGGGCACGATTTCGCCGCCTGGCAAGGCGTTCACAGCGGCACCCATGGCGGTGAACAAGTCAATCGCCAGACCGTTGGTACGGAACTTCAGGCCCTTGAAGTCAGCCGACTTGGTGATCGGCTTTTTGAACCAGCCCAGAGGTTGGGTGGACATGGGGCCGTACAAGAACGACTGCACGTTGCCGCCAATCGAGGCGTACAGCTTGGCCAACAACTCGGCGCCACCGCCGTACTTGTGCCAAGACAAGATCATGTTGGCGTCCATGCCGAAGGCGGGGCCAGAGTTCCAGAGGGCCAAGGCGTTTTGCTTGCCGTAGTGGTATCCCAACACGCCGTGACCGCCGTCCAAAGTGCCCTTGGACACGGCTTCGAGCAGACCAAATGCAGGCACCACAGCGCCAGCAGGCAGCACTTCAATCTTCAAGTCGCCACCGGTCATGTCGTTGACTTTTTTGGCGTAGTCCAGCGCGTACTCGTGGAAGATGTCCTTGGCGGGCCAAGTGCTCTGCCAGCGCATGTTGATCGGGCCGGTTTGGGCGGTCGCGATCATGGGGGCGGAAATGGCACCAGCGGCAACGGCGGCACCCTTGAGAAGGTTGCGACGGCGTGGGGTTTTGGGATCGGTCATGGGGGTCTCCAGTCGTTGTTGAACTTGTAAGCGTAAAAAATTACCGCTTGGTCACACATTATGGGAGTCCGTACAAAAAAAAGACTAAGGGGAAACCCGAGGGGCGCCTGCCTTTTTTTCAAGCCGACCGGGAAAAAATTTCACTCAGGCCAACAGATCAAATCCTTGCGCCTCGACGCTCACAAAGGCTTCGGTGAAGGCCGACAGTCGGGCATAAAAAACCGCTCTTGGGTGGTTCATCAGGGTTTGACAGAGGTTGGGCACCCAGGGCTGGACATGCTGGGTAAAAAAGGTCTGTTGCCGAGATAAATTCGACACCAACACATCGTCACCCGCAATCAAAAAACGCATGACTTCAAAAATGTAGGCCACATGGTCCTCA
Source organism: Comamonadaceae bacterium (assembly GCA_027488255.1). Taxonomy (GTDB): domain Bacteria; phylum Pseudomonadota; class Gammaproteobacteria; order Burkholderiales; family Burkholderiaceae_C; genus Limnohabitans_A. The sequence goes on from JAIYBZ010000009.1 coordinate 19,390, forward strand.
GTTTCAGACATGTCCTGGCTTCGGGCCAGCCCCAATTCGGCCAAGTCATCGCGCAAGCGCACCAGAGGTTTTTCGTTCAGAAAACCGCTCAAGTAATGCGAGCCAAACAGATAAACCTCAGGTTTGCCTACCCCGCCGAAGAGGGTGGTGTATTCGTTTGCAATTTGCGCGGCGCTCATGCTGCGGGCACAGGCCACCAACTCTCGCCAAGGTTCTTCTAAAAACCCACCCGCGTCTGGCGCCTCGGTCACGGCCACTTGCAACTGAGCCCACAAGGCCTCACTGGGCGCTTGGTAATACAGCTGTGACAGCAGGCCGTAGAGTTCAGCGCGCGCGGTTTCTTCGTCCAACATGGGGCTGTTGAGGGTCAAGTTTGTTTCTGAGATCATGACAACAACTTACTGAGGTTGCGAGGGTTTCGGTGCCCCCGGCACGCGCACCTGGTTCTCGTCGGTGAACATGTCCACCACGCGGCAATCGCCACACATTTTGAGTCTTTCGAGTGCAGCACCTTGAAACATGCTGTGTCCTGCCAAACGGCCCAACATGGCTTCGATGCCCTTGAGTGTGCCAAAGGGTTTGCTGCAGCGGATGCAGGCATAAGGTGGGCTGCCATGCAAGACCCGGGGCTGCTGCCGCGATGAGAGCAAGGACAAGCGCGGTTTCAAAACGATCGCGTCTTCCGGACAGGTTTTGGCGCACAAGCCGCACTGCACACAATTTTTTTCAATCAATCGAATCTCAGGCTGCAACGGGTTGTCTTGCAAGGCCGAGGACGGGCAGGCTCCCACACAACTCATACACAAGGTGCACTTGTCGCCATCCACCACGATGGTGCCCCAAGGCGAGCCCGCCACTGGCAAGTCAATCGCCTGAGGTCGGCTGGCTTCGTCTTGCCGCATCACGGGAGACTGCGTCATCAAGTGGTCGAGCACCAACTCGAGGTTGCTGCGTTTTTCAGCTTGCACGGCATGGCGTGCGGCTTGTGCCGGCCCTTCAGGCATGAGGGCCGCCTTCAGGCTGCGGCTGGCCAGGCGTTGCAAATCGGCGTCCAGTGCGGTTGGGTTTTTGGCCTCAATCAACTGGAAATGCACACCGCCATAACCGAGGCCGTTCAGAAGACTTTGGGCCACCGCCATTTGTTCCATGAGCGCAGCGCGGTACTGCGGCGCTTCTTCATCGGTGAGCAACACCATCACTTGCCGTGCACCATAGGCAACAGCAGACAGCCAAAGCTCCAGACCCACGCTGGCGGTGTGCCACAGGGCCATCGGGATCACGCGCGCAGGCACGCCTTGCATCACTTTGAGTTGTGCCCCTCGCCCCAACTCGTCGATCAGCTTTTGACCTTTCTCTTGGCTGTGCAACAACAAGGCGGCATCACGCCCGCCCGCCGCTTGATAAGCCGTTAACAAAGCCCGAATCTTGGCGCCCTGCTCTGCGGGTCGCGGATAGGCATAGGTCAGCGCACCGGTTGGGCAGGCCGTCGTGCATGCGCCGCAGCCCACACACAAATGGGGATTCACAACAATTTGTTGGCGACTCTTGTCAGAGCTGATGGCTTCGGCTGAACAAATGTCCACACACGCTTGACAACCCACCTTTTCATTGCGGCTGTGGGCACAGAGTTTTTGCTTGTAGGCAAAAAAACGGGGTTTTTCAAACTCTCCCACCAACTCCCGCACTTTGAGCAAGGTCTGCAAGTCTTGTCCGTTCCAACGGAAATAGCCCTGCGGCAAGGCATGCTGCTTAAAAGTGGGCTCAGAGTGGTCGGTGCGCAAGTCCAAGACGACATCAAAGCGATCGCTTTGCAGGCGGGCTTCGCGGGTGAAATCAATCGCCCCCGCGGCTTCACACACTTTGACGCAATCACGATGCGCGGTACACAGTGAGAGGTCGACTTGGTAATCCAAGCCAATGGCTTGTTCTGGACAGGCGGCGACGCAGGCGTTGCAGCGGGTGCACAAGTCAAGATCAATCGGGTTGTTCGCTTGCCAAGAAACTTCAAAGGCGCCCAACCAGCCCTTGAGACTTTGTAGACGACCGGCCACCACGGGGAAACGGCGTTCTTGCAAGCCACCAGAGGTGCCTGCGTTTTCGGCCCAGAGGGTGATGTGCATGGCATCCGACAAAAAACCGGCGGCGCGCTCTGCGGCGTCTAAGGGCCCCATGATGAGCACACGACCCGTGGTTTTGTAGGTGACCGTGGGCACAGGCTCAGGCTCGGGCAAACGTGCAGCGGCCAACAAGGCGGCCATTTTGGGCATGGCGTGTTCGGCTTCTTTGCCCCAGCCACCCGTTTCACGAATGTTGACAAATCTGAGAGGTGAAACTGCGCCTTCGGTCTGCTCGGCCAGTTCGGTGAACAAGCGTTTTTCTTGGGTGCAGGCCACCACCACGGTGTCGCCTGTTTTGACCGCTTTTTGAAACTGCACAGCTTCACGGCGGCACAAACTGGTGTGCAGATTTAAATTTTCACCCAGTGCTTGACCCAGAGTCTGGGCGTGCAGGGGCATGGTTTGGTTGCAATTGCAAATCAGGGTGGTCATGTGGGGCTGTGGTGTCCGCCTGCAATGCCGAAGCGGCTTGCGGGTCTGGGGACTTTGCCACAAATGCCGCCGAATCAGAGGCAGGTGCGCTGTGATCAGGGTTTTCCTGAGTCTTTGGGAAAAGATTCAACAACTCGGCACCCACCATTTTTTGCAGCATACCGGCGGGCATGGGGTCGGGGGTGTTGTAGTCCCCAATGTAAATGTCCAAGCCATCCATGACATTGAAATGCGGGTCCGTGAAAAGCTTCTTCATCGCGGCGTTGCGCACTTCGCCCGGCACGCCTTGCCGCATGTAGGTCTGAAAATCAGACGACGGAGTCAGACGCTCGACATCTTCCAAGGTTGGTGTGGGTTCTGCAGGCCCCTCTGGCGGGTTAGGGGGCGTGTGCGAGGCCGCTGATTGGGGCGCAGCAAGCCCCTGATGGGCCTGCGGCAACTGGCGCGCATCGGCTTGCGTTGCAACAGGCTGAATGGCCTCTGGCTCCTGACGGTCAAGGCCTTGCTTGCGGCGTGACCAACGGCTGAAAAAGGGCTCACTCATGCGGCCGGTCCTCCGCCTTTGCGTTTGCTGTCGGTGCTGATCGAAACCGGTTGTCCGAAACGGTCTGTCAGGCGTTGAAAACTTTGGGGCCGCTGGCGTTTTTTTTCTTCCGGCACGTAATGTTGCGCCGCAAAGGCCAGCATCCACTCCACCACGTCGGCAGGGGCGGCCACGGTTTCAACCGTTTCTTGTGCGTCCATCCAACGGCCCGCATCGTGGTAACTCAAGCTCACTGCTTGAGGCACTGCCGTTGGCTCACTGCCATCGTCTTGGTCAATGAGTCGCCACATCACAAAATAGCAAGGTGTGGTGGAAGTGCCATTGAGCCAATAGCCTTCTGCATCGTCCGCATACAGCGTGACTGCCCCATTGGGATACATCCACAAACACTCGTTCTCTGACTGGCGCAGACAACGCGGCTCTAGCCCAAAACCCGATTCATGCGGCACCACATCGGCCAACACCCAGCGCCAGGGTTGCCACCGGGCCATCGGGCCTTGCACCGGCTCTCGGCGCATCAGCACAGCCACATCAATTTGAGGGCGTGTCGTCATGTTCAGGAAACCCTTTGAGAAAAAGAGAGGGTCTCCGAAGGGATGCCCACGGGCTCAATTCTGACCGCGCAATACTTGAACTCTGGAATCTTGCCAAAAGGATCCAGCGCCGAGTGGGTCAACTCGTTGGCCGCCGCCTCGACAAAGGCAAACGGAATAAACACGGCACCGGGCGGCGTGCCATCGTCTTGGCGCAGCATCAGCTGCACCGCACCGCGGCGAGAAATCACGCTGATTTTCTGACCCGGTTGCAACTTCAGTCGCGCCAAGTCGGCGGCACACATCGAGGCCGTCGCTGCGGGCTCCAAGGCATGCAAAACCGTGGCACGGCGTGTCATGCTGCCGGTGTGCCAGTGCTCGAGCTGGCGTCCCGTGATGAGCACCATCGGGTAGTCGGCATCGGGTTGCTCATGGGCCGGAATCAGATTCACCGGCACCAACTGGACTCGGCCATCCCGCGTCGGGAATTGGTCATGGAAGACGATGGGTTGCCCCGGGTCTTCGGCACTCACACACGGATAGGTCACCGAGCCTGCATTCAGGCGCGCCCAGTCGATGCCACCAATGGAGGGGGCCATGGCTTGGCGCATTTCTTCGTACACCGCCGCCACGCCCTCGTGTTCGCCGGGGTAGTGCCATCTCAAGCCCATGCGTTGGGCCAATTGCTGAATGATCCACAAGTCAGGCCGGGCATCTCCGGGCGCGGACACCGCTTGTCGACCCATTTGCACGGTGCGATCGGTGTTGCTCACCGTGCCGGTTTTTTCGGGCCAGGCCGTGGCAGGCAACACCACATCGGCCAACCAAGCGGTTTCGGTCAAGAAAATGTCTTGCACCACCAAGTGCTCCAGGCTGGCCAAGGCGTGGCGTGCGTGGTGCAGATCGGGGTCGCTCATGGCCGGGTTTTCGCCCATGATGTACATGCCGCGCACCTTGTGCGGATCGGTCTCGGGGGCCAAGGCCTTGAGCATGATTTCCACCACGGTGTAGCCCGGCTGGTCATCCAATGTCGTGCCCCAAAACTGCTCAAACCAAGCATGTGCCCCAGGGTCACTGACGCGCTGGTAGTTGGGGAACATCATGGGAATCAGCCCCACATCGCTCGCGCCCTGCACGTTGTTTTGTCCGCGCAAAGGATGCAAGCCGGTTCCCGGGCGGCCAATTTGGCCGGTGATGCTGGCCAAGGCAATCAAGCAACGCACGTTGTCGGTGCCGTGCACATGCTGGCTCACGCCCATGCCCCACAAAATCATGGCGGCTTTGGCCGTGGCATAGGCCCGAGCCACTTCGCGGATGGTTTGCGCCGGTATGCCACAGACCTCGCTCATTTTTTCGGGCGAAAAGTCGTGCACATGCCGTTTGAGCGCGGCCACATTCTCGGCACGCGAGGCCAAAAACGCTTCGTTGCACAAACCCTCTGTCACGATGACGTGCAGCATGGCGTTGAGCAAGGCCACATCGGTATCGGCTTTGAACTGAAGCGTGCGCCAAGCGTGCCGCCCGATGTCGGTGATGCGGGGGTCGGCCAACACGATGCGCGTGCCCCGTTGGGCGGCGTTTTTCATCCAGCTGGCCGCCACGGGGTGGTTGGCGGTGGGGTTGGAGCCAATCACCAGTATCAAGTCGGCGTGTTCCACATCGCGCACCGGGTTGCTCACCGCCCCGGAGCCCACACCTTCCAGCAAGGCCGCCACACTGGAGGCGTGACACAGCCGGGTGCAGTGGTCGACGTTGTTGCTGCCAAAACCGGTGCGCACCAGTTTTTGGAACAAATAGGCTTCTTCGTTGCTGCCCTTGGCCGAACCAAAACCGGCCAAAGACTTCGCTCCATATTGCGTACGCAAGGCGTTCAGCGGTTGCGCCGCCAGGTCTAAGGCTTCTTCCCAAGTGGCTTCACGAAACACCTCGCGCCAATCGGTCTGCCCGTCCAACAGCGACACCTCTTTGGCCACGCCCGGCTTGCGAATCAGCGGCCGGGTGATGCGGTCGGGGCTGTGGATGTAGTCCATGCCAAAGCGGCCCTTGACGCACAAGCGCCCTTCGTTGGCAGGCCCCTCGCGGCCTTGCACGCTGATGATTTTTTCATCGCGCACTTGGTAAGTGACCAAGCACCCCACACCACAAAACGGACACACCGAGTCCACTTGGCGGTCCACCTTTTGCGGCCCCATGTGGCTCTTGGGCATGAGCGCGCCGGTAGGACACGCTTGCACACACTCGCCGCAACCCACACAGCTGCTGGCTCCCATAGGGTCGGCCAGGTCAAACACCACTTGGGTGTGCGCCCCGCGGAACGCCATGCCGATCACATCGTTGACTTGCAGGTCGCGGCAAGCCCGCTCGCAGCGGTTGCACTGAATGCAGGCATCCAAATTCACGGCCATGGCCGGGTGCGTCAGGTCTGCGGGCACAGGCTCGCGGCGCAACTCGGCCAAGGCGGGTCGCACCGCCACACCATGGTGCTCGGCCCATTGGCTCAACTCGCCGTGTGGCGCTTCTGGTCGATCGTCCAACCACTTGTGCCCTTGCTCGGGCAAGTCGGCCAACAACATCTCGAGCACCATTTTTTGGCTTTTAACGGCTCGCGCGCTGTCGGTGCGCACCTGCATGCCGGGGGTGGCACTGCGGCAGCAGCTCGGGGCCAAGGTGCGCTCTCCCTCGATTTCGACCACACAAGCGCGGCAGTTGCCGTCGGTGGGCAAGCCTTCTTTGTGGCACAAATGGGGAATGGCGATGCCCAAGTCTTTGGCAATGTTGAAAATACTGCGCCCCGGCGCGGCCTTCACGCTTTGCCCATTCAGGGTGAATTCAATGGCGCTCATACCGCGGCCCCGACTTCGTGGGGGAAGTAGTTCAAGACGCACCGAATCGGGTTGGGCGCAGCTTGGCCCAGACCACAAATCGACGCATCGCCCATCACCTGGGCCAAGTCTTGCAAGGTGTCGGTGTCCCACACCTTGTTCACCATCAGTTGCGCGGCTTTCTCGGTGCCCACACGGCAAGGGGTGCATTGCCCACAACTTTCGTGCGCAAAGAAACGCATCACATTCAAGGCGGCATCGCGCGCGCTGTCGTGCTGACTCAAGACCATCACCGCGGCCGAACCGATGAAACAGCCATAAGGTTGCAAGGTGTCAAAGTCGAGCGGGACATCCGCCAAATGCGCCGGCAAAATGCCGCCGCTCGCGCCGCCAGGCAAGTAGGCGTACAGCGTGTGGCCCTCGGCCATGCCGCCGCAGTAATCGTCCACCAGTTCGCGCAAAGTGATGCCTGCGGGGGCCAGCTTGACCCCCGGGTTTTGCACGCGACCACTGACACTGAAACGGCGCAAGCCCTGCCGGCCATGACGACCTTGTGCAGAAAAATGCTCTGGGCCGTTGTCCAGCAACTCCCGAATCCAAAACAGGGTTTCAAAGTTGTGCTCGAGCGTGGGCCGGCCCCACAAACCCACCTCGGCAATGTAGGGGGGACGCAGGCGCGGCTCGCCACGTTTGCCTTCGATGCTCTCAATCATGGCGGACTCTTCGCCGCAAATATAGGCGCCAGCACCACGGCGCAACTCGATCAGTGGCAAGCGGCAAGGCGGATTGGCGCGCAATTCGGCCAGCGCTTGTGTGAGCAGCAAGCGGGCCTCGTGGTACTCGTCGCGCAAGTAAATATAGACAGCATCTATGCCCACCACTTGGGCTGCGATCAGCAGGCCTTCCAAGAAACGGTGGGGGTCGGCCTCAAGACAGGTGCGGTCTTTGAAAGTGCCAGGCTCGCCTTCGTCGATGTTCACCGCCATCAGGCGGGGCGCCGCTTGGCTGCGCACAATACGCCACTTTCTGCCGGCCGGGAAACCTGCGCCTCCCAAGCCCCGCAGGCCTGAAGACTCGAGTTGCTGTATCACCGATTCGGCTTCGCATACACCTGTGGCCAATTGCTGCGCCCAGCGGTAGCCGCCGCTTTGCATATAGTCTTTCAGCTGCACCGCATGCGGCAGGGCGTTGGGTTGGGTTTGGTTTTGCGACACGCGTTGGCTGACCTCGGCCACGGTGGCGTGCGCCACAGCTTGCTGACCCACTTGGGCCGCGGGGGCTTGCTCACATCGCCCCAAACACGGCACGGGCACCACTTTCACATCCAGCAATTGGGCCTGCAACTGGCGCAACAAAGTGTCACTGCCCGCCAGACTGCAACTCAAGCTGTCGCACACCCGCACTGTGAGGCGCGGCGCAGATTGATCGTCTTTCAAGATGTCGAAGTGGTGGTAGAAAGAGGCCACCTCAAAGACTTCCACCACGGACAAACGCATCTCGGCGGCCAGCGCGACCAAGTGCCTTTCAAACAGACCGCGGTAATGGTCGTTCAGCACATGCAAGTGTTCGATCAACAAATCCCTGCGGTGCCCTTCAGCAGGAGCCAACCCGATGAGCGCTTGCACATCGGCGCGCGCTTCAGGCAAGACCTGACGGCCTTTGAGCTGCGCACGGGGCTTGCCCAGCGTTTGCCGCAGTTGACTCACATCAATGCGGGTTTCAGATGGGATGGGGGCCTGCATGGGATGAAGGTGACTCTAGGTGGCGGACGCAGGCGGGTGGAAAGCCGATTGAAATGCGTGGCTAGACATGGCCAGTTGCTCAATAGGTTTCCAAATGCAGGCGGCCTTCTTTTTTGAGCGAAGCCCCCACGCTGTCCCAATCGAGTCCGGCGTTTTGCGCAATGTCGCGCAAGGCCAAGACCACGCCCTCTTCCATGCTTTTCAGACCACACACATAAAAGAAGGTGTTGCTGTCTTTCAGCAAGGCGGCGACATCGGCGGCGCGGTCGCGCAAGGCGTCTTGCACATAACGCTTGGTTTTGCCGGCTTCACGCGAGAACGCAAACTCGATGTCGATGAAGTCTTTTGGCAAGTTGTTCAGTGGGCCAAAGTAAGGCAACTCAGCCGGGGTACGCGCGCCAAAGAACAGCATCAGCTTGCCGCCCTCAAATTTGCCGCTGGCCCGCAGGCGGCGCCGCCACTCGGTCATGGCGCGCATGGGCGCAGAACCAGTGCCGGTGCAAATCATGACGATGTTGCTCTTGGGGTGGTTGGGCATCAAGAAACTGGCACCAAAGGGGCCAATCACTTGTACTTTGTCGCCCACCTTCAGGTCGCACATGTAATTAGAGCCCACGCCGCGCACAGGCTTGCCGTCGTGGTCTTCGAGCACCCGCTTGATGGTCAGCGACAGGTTGTTGTGGCCGGGGCGTTCGCCATTGCGCGGGCTGGCAATCGAGTACTGGCGCGCATGGTGCGGCTTGCCCTTGGCATCTTCACCGGGCGGCAATATGCCAATCGATTGGCCTTCCAAAACGGGAAACGGCAAAGAGCCAAAGTCGAGCACGATGTGGTGGGTGTCATAGTCGTGCTGGCCCGCTTGTTTGCCCACTTCGGTCACACGCAAATTGCCGGTGACGGTGGCGGTGATGGTTTTTTCGGCCGCCTTGGGGCCATACAAGTTGGTGTAGGCATGGGCCGCTGACCATGGGGGAACGGTGGCACCGAACTGGGTCGAGTTAAAGCCCGAAGCGGCCGGGGCGCTGCCCGCCGAAGAGGTGGAGGCCGCCGCTTGCACCGCGGCTTGCGCCTGTTGTTGAGCCAGCGCATCCGCTGCACCCGCCGTGACCGACTCGCCTGCCGCTTCAACCAGTTCTTCTGAGCTGAGCTCGGTGGGCAAGACATCCCATTTGAGTTGTTCTTCGATGCTGTAAGCCTTGGCTTTGGGCATCATGCGCCAGTTGTCAATTGAGCCGGTCGGGCATGGCGAAATGCAGTCCATACAGCCATTGCACACATCGGCCTTGACCACGTAGTTGAGCGAGTCGTGCGTGATCGCGCCCACTGGGCAGATCGCTTCACAGGTGTTGCAACGGATGCAGATCTCGGGGTCGATCAGGTGTTGTTTGATCAGCGTCGCTTCGGTGCTCATGTCTTGGCTTTCGGGTGTTTTGTCTCTTTAGTCTGCTTGAAACGCAACGGTATGGCTTGGGGCCGAGCCCCTCATGCTGGGGTACCAGAAATCGGCGCCCGACCCCAAGCCATACCGTCGCTTTGTGCCATTTTTACGTCGGCAGTCTACCGATATTTGTGCGCACGGTGCACTCACGCAGTTGGCAGAGAAAGGGGCGGGTGACGATTTCTGGTACCCCAGCATGAGGAACCCGCCCCTTTCTCTGCCAACTGCCACCCCCAACATGAGGGCAGCAGTCGGTCAAAGATTTAAAGCATCAGTTAAAGCGGACGTAATCAAAGTCCACAGGCTGACGGTTAATGCCCATGACGGGAGGGGCGATCCAGTTGGCAAATTTGCCGGGCTCAACGCAACGGCCCATCAAGCTGGCCACATAGGCGCGGTCTTCGTTGGTGGGCAGCCACTCGCCCACTTTGGCCATCCACTCCTCGTTGCTCACCACACGGCCATCGGGCGTGACTTTGGCGCCTGACAAAGAGCCAATGTTGCGGTGGAACGCCTTGTGTGGCGCGGTCAATGTGAAAGGAATGCCCGCCTTGGAAATCACACGGTTCCAGCGCTCGATACCGCCTTTGGAATCGGTGATGTAGTCGTCGCGCAGCACTTCGTTCAAAGCGTTGAGCATCGGCACTTCTTTCTCGACCAATTTGCCGTCTTCGACCGACAAAATTTTGTAGCTGTTGCCCTTCAAGACGTGGTCGTCGGTGCGCTTGCCTTCTTCGTAACGGCCCTTCAAGCCCGAGCTGTAGAAGGTGGCGGCGTTGGACGATTGGTCAGCACCAAACAAGTCGATGGTCACCGAGAAGTGGAAGTTGATGTAACGCTGGATGGTGGGCAAATCGATCACGCCTGCGGCGCGCAGCTTGGCCACATCGTCGGTCTTGAGTTGGTTCATCACATCCACGGTGCGCTGGATGGTGCGGCTCACGCCCGACTCGCCCACAAACATGTGGTGCGCTTCTTCGGTCAGCATGAACTTGGTGGTGCGGGCCAACGGGTCGAAAGCCGATTCGGCCAAGGCGCACAACTGGAACTTACCGTCACGGTCGGTGAAGTAAGTGAACATGAAGAACGACAACCAGTCGGGGGTCTTCTCGTTGAAGGCTTGCAAGATGCGGGGATTGTCTTCGTTGCCGCTGTTGCGCTGGAGCAAAGCATCGGCTTCTTCGCGGCCGTCTTTGCCAAAGTATTTGTGCAACAAATACACCATGGCCCAGAGATGACGGCCTTCTTCCACGTTGATCTGAAACAGGTTGCGCAGGTCGTACATGCTGGGCGCGGTCAGGCCCAGGTGGCGTTGCTGCTCGACCGATGCGGGCTCGGTGTCGCCTTGGGTCACGATGATGCGGCGCAGATTGGCGCGGTGTTCGCCAGGCACGTCTTGCCAGGCTTTTTCGCCAATGTGGTCACCAAAATGGATCTTGCGGTCTTGCTCGCCGGGGTTCAAGAAAACGCCCCAACGGTAGTCGCGCATCTTCACGTGACCAAACTGGGCCCAGCCTTGCGGGTCCACGCTCACGGCGGTACGCAGGTACACATCCATGTCGGTCGAGCCTTCGGGGCCCATGTCGTCCCACCAGTTGATGAAGTTGGGTTGCCACTGTTCCAAAGCGCGCTGCAAAGTGCGGTCTTCGCTCAGGTTGACGTTGTTGGGAATCTTTTCGCTGTAGTTGATACCAGACATGGAAGTCTCCAAAAATGAAGCAACGGTGGGGTCAAATTTCGGTTACAGCCAGCACCACCGGGAAGCCAGCCGCACAACGCAAAAACATCAAACGCGGTTCATGTCGAACTGAACTTTTTCGCCTTTGCCATACACCTTCAAGGCGCCTTTTTCACCAACAGCGTTGGGCCGTTGGAAGATCCAGTTTTGCCAAGCGGTCAAGCGGCCAAAAATGCGCGTGGCCATGTTCTCTTTTTGTGCAAAGCGCAAGTTGGCTTCGAGGCCGGTCAAGGCATCGGGCGACATGGCGCTGCGCTCTTCCAAGGCCAAGCGGATCTCGTCGCCCCAGTCAATGTCGTCGGGTGCGGCGGTGACCAAGCCCAAGGCCAGTGCGGCATCGGCGTCCAAGGCCTGACCCACGGCTGCGCGTGCGGCTTCCATCGCGGGCACTTCTTCGTAAAAGCGGCGCTGCAAACGGGTTTGGTCGTTCACCATCGGGAAGAAGCCAAAGTTCATCTCGCTCAGCTGCATCTTGGGGGCTTTGTCGGCATCGTCGGGCAAAGCCAACATGTAGGCGCGGTCGGCGCAGAAAGCCAGTTCGGCCAAGGTGCCGACAAAGCAAGAACCTTCTTCAATCAGGGCAAACAGGCTGCGTGAGGTCACATCCAAGCGGGCCAAGGTGCGGCGCAAGTGGCCAATGGTTTCGCGCACAAACCAATGGTCTTTGTGGGCCAAAAGCGCCGCATCGGCGGCCAGCACTTGGGCGGCATCGCCAGAAGTTTTCAGCACCCATGTGCCCATGTCCAACTCATTGGTGCGCATGTGCAAGATGGCGTCGTCCAACTCGCGAACCATCTGCAGCGGCCACCAGTTCACACCTGCCGCCTCGATGCCGGCGATGTCGCTGGCGGGCGCTGTCGCAGGGGCCTTCACGGTGAATGTGGCCATGCGCTTGGCGCGGTCAATCTCGACACTCACATGGGTGTAGTTCACGCTGTCTGCAGAAATGCTGCGGTTCAGAGGTGTCAGTGTCACGCCCTTGGCGCCCACGGGACGCTTGCTGCTGGCGGCCAATTTGGTGGCACGGGCTTGCACCGCTTCTTTGAAGACTGCAGGCTTGGCAATCGCATCGACCAAACGCCAGTCGACTGCTTTTTGGCCGCGCACCCCTTCGACGCTGGTGCAAAAAATATCGGCCAAGTCGTGACGCACATGGCGCTTGTCGGTCACACGGGTCAAACCGCCGGTACCGGGCAACACACCGAGCAAAGGCACTTCTGGCAGCGACACCGCGCTGGAGCGGTCATCGACCAAAACGATTTCATCGCAGGCCAAAGCCAACTCATAACCACCACCGGCGCAAGCACCATTCAGGGCAGCGACAAATTTCAAGCCATCGTGCTTGCTGGAGTCTTCGATGCCGTTGCGTGTTTCGTTGGTGAATTTGCAAAAGTTGACTTTCCAGCCGTGTGTGGACACGCCCAACATGAAGATGTTGGCACCCGAGCAAAACACACGGTCTTTCAAACTGGTCACCACCACCGAGCGCACTTCGGGGTGCTCAAAACGAATGCGTTGCAAGGCATCGTGCAACTCAATGTCCACTCCCAAGTCGTAGCTGTTCAGCTTGAGTTTGTAGCCCGGACGGATGCCAGCGTCTTCGTTGATGTTGATCGACAGCGTGGCAATCTCGCCGTCAAAAGCCAATTGGATGTGTTTGTATTGGGCGGGGTTGGTTTGGTAATCAACCTGTGGCATTGTGGTCATGGGAGTCTCCGTGGGTGCAGGGTGGAATTGATTCGGGTCAAAAAATGCATTTCAGTGCATGTTGACGTGAAGTTTAATGCCGATCAATCCCGATCACAATATGCACTTTAATGCATTTAATTGGTATTTACCCTAGGAAATGAAAAATGGTGCGGCCGCTCATGCCGGACTTTGCACGTGTTGGCGAACCGAAGTACGCAAAGCGGCGAAGGCCTGGTCTTCGGTGCGGCCACTGGTGTTGATGGCCAGATCGGCTTTTGAATAAAACGCCGAACGGCCTTCCAAAATGCGCTTGAGGTCTTCCATGGCTTCTTTGCTGGCGGCCATGGGACGCATATCGCCTTGCGCGGCCACTCGGCCCATGTGATCGGCAGGATCGGCCTGCAACCAGACGGTGGTGCAGTGCGACAACAAGAGGTTGAAGTTGGCCGAATCAGAGACCAAACCGCCCGGCGTGGCGATCACCACTTCGGGATAAATTTGAATGGCTTCTTCCAGCGCACGGCGTTCATAGCGGCGGTAAGCATTGGCGCCATAAAGGTTGTGAATTTCGCTGATCTGGCAGCCTGCAAACTGCTCGATCTCTCGGCTCAGTTCGATGAAGGGGAAACCCAAATCTTGCGCCAAACGCTGGCCCAGCGAGGTTTTGCCCGCACCCCGCAGGCCAATCAAGGCGATGCGATTTTTGCGCTCCTGGGCATTGCCGCCTTCGCCGAACATGTCGCTCAACTGCACGCGGGCCCGGCGCAAATCGGCCTCGCTGCGCTTAGACAACAACTCACGAATCAACAACCATTCGGGCGAAGTGGTGGTGACATCCCCCAACAACTCCGCCAAAGAGCATTGCAAGGCATTGGCCACTTGCAGCAAGACCAACACCGACACATTGCCCGTGCCGTATTCGAGGTTGGCCAAATGGCGCTCCGACACATCGGCGGCCACGGCCACGGCGCGGCGGGTCATGCCTTTGCGTGAGCGCAAATTGCGCACGCGTTCGCCCAGCGCCTCCAAAAAAGGACTGCGCTTGGACTCTGACTCAACGGGCTCTTGCACCACGGACTCTTGAGCTGTCATGTTCAACCTTTGACCAATTACCAAGGGAAAACCCTAATTTTTTTACAACCCTAAAACATGCACTTTATTGCATACTCTCTGGCACGCACAATAATGCATCAACTGCTGTTTATACCGCCAACTGAGGGCGATGAACAGTTTTTTGTAGCAAAACAGTGCATGCGCCTCCCTTCGTCGCTGGAAAACGACCTTCTGAAAGTCCCGCACATGACCCACTCTTTGCTTCCTAATTTTTTGGCCGGCCGATGGCAAACCGGCGCCGGTGAAGGCACGCCACTGTTCGACCCGGTGCTGGGCACCGAATTGGCACGGGTCTCGAATGCTGGCCTTGACCTGACTGAGGGCTTTGCCTTTGCCCGCCAACACGGTGGCAGCGCCCTGCGCGCCCTGAGCTATGGCCAACGTGCACATTTGCTGAGCCGCATCGCCGAGGTCTTGCAGAGTCACCGCGACGCCTATTTCGAGATCGCCACCGCCAACAGCGGCACCGTCACCAAAGACAGCAGCGTGGACATTGACGGCGCCATCTTCACGCTGGGCTACTACGCCAAACAAGGCGCCGCTTTAGGGGAGGCCCATTTGCTCTTGGACGGCCAACGCATCCGCATGGGCAAAGACCCGGCCTTTCAAACCCAACACATCCAAGTGCCCACACAAGGCGTGGCCTTGTTCATCAATGCCTTCAACTTCCCCAGCTGGGGGCTGTGGGAAAAAGCCGCGCCGGCGCTGCTGTCGGGGGTACCTGTGATCATCAAACCCGCCACTGCCACGGCTTGGTTGACGCAGCGCATGGTGAAAGATGTGATCGATGCCGGCATCTTGCCCGTGGGTGCTTTGTCGGTCATTTGCGGTTCATCGGCCGGCCTGATGGACGCCTTGCAGCCCTTTGATGTGGTCAGTTTTACCGGCTCTGCCGAGACCGCCAAAATCATTCGCAGCCACCGTGCTGTGGCCGAGTGGTCGGTGCGCTGCAACATCGAAGCCGACAGCCTAAACAGTGCCTTGCTCGCGCCCACCGCCAGCGCCGACAGCGAAGCCTTCGGCTTGCTGGTGAACGAAGTCTGCCGCGAAATGACCGTCAAATCGGGCCAAAAGTGCACGGCCATCCGCCGCATTTTTGTGCCGCGCGCCTTGTACCGCGCCGCTGCTGACGCCATCAGCGCCAAACTGGCCAAAACCACGGTGGGCAACCCGCGCGATGCGTCGGTGCGCATGGGCGCCTTGGTCAGCCAAGAACAAAAAGCCAGTGTCTTGGCCGGTTTGGCTTTGCTGAAAACAGAAGGCAGCGTGCTTTTTGAAGGCGCCTCGACAGGCTTTGTCGACGCCGATGACACCAGTTGCTGCGTGGCCCCGGTTTTACTGGGCACCGAACAGCCCATGACGGCCCAAGTGCTGCACCAAGTGGAGGTGTTTGGCCCCGTGGCCACCCTGATGCCCTACGACAGCTTGGACGAAGCGTTCGCCATGATTCGCCGCGGTGAGGGCTCGTTGGTGTGCTCGGTGTACAGCGAAGCCCCCGCCTTCACGGCCCAAGCGGCGGTCGAGTTGGCCAGCAGCCATGGCCGTGTGCATGCGATCTCACCCGATGTGGCGGCCTTGCACAGCGGACACGGCAATGTGATGCCCATGAGCCTGCACGGCGGCCCCGGCCGAGCCGGTGGCGGCGAAGAGCTGGGCGGCTTGCGGGCGCTGAATTTTTACCACCGCCGCAGCGCCGTACAAGGCAGTGCCTTGGCCCTCGATGCCTTGGTGGCAAAAGGCGTGGCCTTGCCCCTTTAAATCACTAAATCCCCTGATTCACCGATGGGCTGCCGATGCCACAAGGCCAAAATGGCCTTAGAACGACAAAACAACAACAAGACAGCCCCGAAACAGATCCGAACATAAAACCCAGACAGACCCCGAGGAGACAAAAATGAACCGCACTGTGCATCCCCCTTCAGCCGACTTTAACTTTGCCCAACACCTGATTGCCAGCAACACCGGTCGGGCTCAAAAAACCGCCTTGATCGACGATGTGGGCTCGGTGACTTACGGCGAGTTGAGCGAAAAAATTCGCCGCTTTGCAGGCGGTCTGCAAGCCATGGGACTGAAACGCGAAGAGCGCGTGTTGTTGCTCATGCACGACAGCAGCGACTGGGTGGTGGCTTTTTTGGGCTCGCTATACGCCGGTGTGGTGCCGGTGGCGGTGAACACCTTGCTGACGGCAGAAGACTACGCCTTCATGCTGGGCAACAGCCGCGCCCAGGCCGCACTGGTCTCTGGCGCCTTGTTGCCCACCTTGCAAACCGCCTTGGACTTGGCCAAAACCGAGGTGCGCCATGTGGTGGTCTCGCGGCCGACCGCAGCATTGGCCAAGGGCCAATTTGACATGGCCGATTGGGTACAACAAAGCCCCCCTTCGCTGCCCGCCCCCACGTTGGCCGATGAGCCGGCGTTTTGGTTGTATTCCTCCGGCTCAACCGGCAAACCCAAAGGCACTGTGCACAGCCAAGGCAACCTGTATTGGACAGCCGAGTTGTATGGCAAAGGCGTGCTGGGTTTGCAAGAAAGCGACCGCGTTTTTTCGGCCGCCAAATTGTTTTTTGCCTATGGTCTGGGCAATGCCCTGACCTTTCCCTTGAGTGTGGGGGCTTCGGTGGTGCTGATGGCCGAGCGGCCCACGCCCCAAGCCACCTTCAAGCGCTTGGTCGAGCAACAACCCACCGTCTTTTACGGTGCGCCCACGGGTTATGGCGGCATGTTGGCCAGCCCCGATTTGCCTGCCAAAAAACAAGTGGCTCTGCGCCTGTGCTCCTCCGCAGGCGAAGCATTGCCACGCGACATTGGCGAGCGTTGGACCCAACATTTTGGTTGTGAAATCATTGACGGCATTGGCTCCACAGAAATGCTGCACGTCTTCTTGTCCAACCGTCCCGGCGATGTGCGCTATGGCACCACCGGCAAAGCCGTGCCAGGGTACCAAGTGGAGTTGCGCAACGAAGACGGCAGCGTGGTCAACGGCGCCAACGAAATTGGCGATTTGTACATTCAAGGGCCCAGTGCCGCACTCATGTACTGGAACAACCGCGAGAAAAGCCGCGACACTTTTCAAGGCGTCTGGACCAAGAGCGGGGACAAGTACACCCGCGACCCCGACGGCTATTACACCTACGCCGGGCGCAACGACGACATGCTCAAGGTCAGCGGCATTTATGTCTCCCCGTTTGAAGTGGAATCGACCTTGGTCCAGCACCCGGCCATCTTGGAGGCCGCGGTCATTGGCAAAGAAGACAGCGACGGACTGACGAAAACCAAAGCCTTTATCGTGCTGAAGCCCGGGCAAAACCTGACACCCGAAGAGGTGAAGGCCTTTGTCAAAGAAAAACTGGCCCCCTACAAGTACCCGCGCTTCATTGATTTCGTGACCGAATTGCCGAAAACCGCGACCGGAAAGATTCAGCGTTTCCGCTTGCGCGATTTAGAAAAAAAGTGACCCGCCCACCCGCCAGGTGGGACTGCCGAAGCGCACGCTCGGGGGCCAGAGCGGCGCTGGCAGTCAGGCTGGCGCTCAGGTGTCTTTGCTGACCTTGATGGTCGGGAACTTCGACGAAAAGTCTTTCGCCTTGGCCGCAATTTTCACTGCCACTTGACGGGCCACGGCCTTGTAAATTTGGGCCACCTCGCCGTCGGGGTCTGACACCACAGTGGGCCTGCCGTTGTCGGCCTGCAGACGAATTTGCATGTCCAGGGGCAGCGCACCCAAGTAATCCATGCCGTATTCGTTGGCCATTTTCTTGCCGCCATCAGCGCCAAAAATGTGCTCCACATGGCCGCATTGGGTGCACACATGCACGGCCATGTTTTCCACCAAACCCAAAATCGGCACGCCGACCTTCTCAAACATCTTCACGCCTTTTTTGGCGTCCAGCAAAGCAATGTCTTGCGGCGTGGTGACGATCACAGCGCCGGTCATGGGCACCCGCTGGGACAAGGTCAGCTGAATGTCGCCGGTTCCGGGAGGCATGTCGACGATCAGATAGTCGAGTTCTTTCCAGTGGGTCTGGCGCAGCAATTGCTCCAGTGCTTGCGTGGCCATGGGGCCGCGCCAAATCATGGCTTCGTCTGGGCTGACCAAAAAACCAATGGACATGACCTGCACGCCATAGTTTTCCATGGGCTCCATGGTCTGACCGTCTTCGCTTTCAGGACGGCCCTCAATGCCCATCATCATGGGCTGGCTGGGGCCATAAATATCGGCGTCCAACAAACCGACCCGAGCGCCCTCAGCGGCCAGCGCCAGCGCCAAGTTCACGGCGGTGGTGCTTTTGCCCACACCGCCCTTGCCCGAGGCCACTGCCACAATGTTTTTCACCTGTGGCAACAGGGCCACACCGCGCTGGGCGGCGTGGGCGGTGATTTTGCTGGTCACGTTGGCCGACACGTTTTCAACCCCCGCCACCCCTTTGGCGGCCGTGATCAGCGCTTGGCGCAGAGCCGGAATCTGGCTTTTTGCGGGATAGCCCAATTCGACATCAAACGAAACGTTACCGCCCTCCACCACCAAATTCTTGAGAACTTTGGTAGATACAAAATCTTTGCCGGTGTTCGGGTCGATCACGGTTTGCAAGATTTGTAGCAATTGTTCTGTGCTGGCCATTGGGTTGAATCCACTCAATAAAAAAGATGCGCAAGTCTAACCATGCTCGGGTGTCCCCTGATGTCTCATGGTTGAAACCCTACTAGGATCAACCCGATGACCAACACGACGGGATTGATTCTTTCCGGGGGCGGCGCCCGTGCAGCCTATCAAGTGGGCGTGCTGTCTGCCATTGCCCGCATGCGGCGCGAAGCGGGCCAAAACCAAGGCAACCCCTTCCCGGTGATTTCTGGCACCTCCGCCGGCGCCATCAACGCTGCTTTTTTGGCTTGCAACGCCGATCAGTTCGACCAAGCCATGGAAAACCTGATCGCGGTTTGGAGCGATTTCAAAGTCGAACAGGTTTACCGCTCGGATGTGCTGGGCATGATCCGCTCGGGTGCAAGGTGGCTCTCGCTGCTGTCTTTGGGATGGCTCATCACACAAAAGAAACTGCGCCCTAAATCCTTGCTGAACAACGATCCCCTGAGTGAGTTGCTGCAAGAGCACATCGACCTCTCGCGCCTGCCGACGTTGCTGCAAGAGGGCCATTTGCAATCGCTGGCCATCACGGCATCGAGCTACAGCACCGGGGAACATGTCACGTTTTATGAAAGTTGCCGACCCGTCACGCCGTGGGTGCGCAACCAACGCCTGGCCCAGCATGGCCGCCTGTCGCACCAGCACTTGCTGGCCAGTTCGGCGATCCCCTTTATTTTCCCGGCCATGCGACTTGACGGGCCCCAAGGCACTGCGTACTTTGGCGATGGCTCGATGCGACAAACGGCGCCCATCTCACCGGCCATCCATTTGGGGGCCAGCAAAATATTGGTGATCGGGGCCGGGCGCATGCTCGAGCCACAACATGTGTCGCAAGAGGAACCCGCCTACCCCTCGCTGGCCCACATTGCAGGGCATGCGCTGTCCAGCATCTTTTTGGATTCGCTGGCGGTGGATGTGGAGCGCATGCAGCGCATCAACCAAACCTTGCAACTCATCCCGCCCGAAAAACGCTTGGACACCCACTTGCGGCCAGTGGAGTTGCTGCTGATTGCCCCTTCACAACGGCTGGACGTGATCGCGGCCCGCCACGCCGAAGCTTTGCCAAACACCGTGAAAAGTTTGCTGCGCACCCTGGGGGCCAACCCCACCACGTTCCATGGCCAGGGCAATGCACTGGTGAGCTATTTGCTGTTTGAAGCCGCCTACACGCGCGAATTGATCGCCCTGGGCGAAGCCGATGCCGAACAACAACGGGAAGAAATTCACCGTTTTTTTGCTTGGGCAGCCCCGATTTGAGCCCCCAGCACGCGGCAAGTGGCAAGGCCATTTCGCCGACCGTTAGCGTCTAAAATCAAAAGCTTGCTCTCAAGGTACCCCGCCCCTCCTGACATGTCCAAGCGCCAACTCTTCGTCACCACTGCCCTGCCTTATGCCAATGGCAACTTTCACATTGGCCACATCATGGAGTACATCCAGGCCGATATTTGGGTGCGTTTTCAGCGCATGCAGGGCAGCCAAGTCCATTTTGTAGGGGCCGACGACACCCACGGCGCGCCGATCATGATCGCCGCTGAAAAGGCCGGCAAAACGCCGCAACAATTCGTGGCCGACATTGCGGCCGGCCGCAAACCTTATTTGGACGGCTTTCACATCGCGTTTGACAACTGGCACAGCACCGATGCGCCTGAAAACCACGATTTGGCCCGCCAGATTTACCGAGATTTGCGCGACATTCCTGCATCGGCGGGCGGCTCTCTGATCGAAGTGCGTGCGGTGGAACAGTTCTTTGACCCCGAAAAGAACATGTTTTTGCCCGATCGCTTCATCAAAGGCGAGTGCCCCAAGTGCCACGCCAAAGACCAGTACGGCGACAACTGCGAGGTGTGCGGCGCAGTGTATGCGCCGACGGACGTGATCAATCCCTTCTCGGCTTTGTCGGGCGCCAAGCCCGAGCTCAAGACCTCAGAGCACTTTTTCTTCAAATTGTCCGACCCGCGCTGTGTCGAATTTTTGAGCCAATGGACGCAAGACGGCAAGCTGCAACCCGAGGTGGCGAACAAGGTCAAAGAGTGGTTCAGCGTGCGCACCAACCCCGATGGCAGCACCAGCGAAGGCCTGGGCGATTGGGACATCTCGCGCGACGCACCCTATTTCGGCATTGAAATTCCGGATGCGCCGGGCAAGTATTTTTATGTCTGGTTGGATGCGCCGGTGGGGTATTTGGCTTCGCTCAAAAATCTGCTGGACCGCCGCGGCGAAGACTACAACGCTTACATGGCCAACCCCGATCTGGAGCAGATCCATTTCATTGGCAAAGACATCGTCACCTTTCACACCTTGTTCTGGCCGGCCATGCTGCACTTCAGCGGCCGCAAAACGCCCAACAAGGTGAATGTGCATGGCTTTTTGACCGTGAACAACGGCGAAAAAATGAGCAAGAGCCGGGGCACCGGCCTCGACCCGCTCAAGTACCTGAGCCTGGGCATGAACCCCGAATGGCTGCGCTATTACTTGGCGGCCAAACTGTCGGGCCGCAACGAAGACATCGACTTCAATGCCGAAGACTTCATGGCCCGGGTGAACAGCGACTTGGTGGGCAAATTCATCAACATCGCTTCGCGCTCGGCCGGCTTCATTGCCAAACGCTTTGGTGGCCAATTGGGCCAAGTCAGTGCCGATGGGCAGGCTTTACTCAGCGCCTTGCAAAGCACCACACCGGCCATCGCGGCGTTTTACGAAGACCGCGAATACGCCAAAGCCCTGCGCGAGGTCATGCTGTTGGCCGACAAAGTCAATGCCTTTGTCGACCAAAACAAACCCTGGGACTTGGCCAAACAAGCAGGCCAAGATGCGCGCCTGCACGAGGTTTGCACCACCTGCATTCAGGCCTTCCGCTTGTTGAGCCTGCAACTCAAACCCGTCTTGCCGGCTTTGGCCGCACAGGTCGAAACTTTCCTCCAAGTGCCGCCCATGGTCATCCAAGATGCGCAGCAGTTGTTGCCCGCAGGCCATGGCATTCAGACTTACCAACACCTGATGCAGCGGGTGGACCCACAGCAGCTGGAAGCCTTGTTTGAAGTGCCTGAACCAGAGGTGCCCGCTTTGGTGCCTGGGGGTGAAGACATCGCCCCCACCATTTCGATTGACGACTTTGCCAAGGTCGATTTGCGCATCGCCGAAATCGTGAACTGCGAGCCCGTCGAAGGCTCGGTCAAGCTGTTGTGCCTGACCTTGAATGTGGGCGAAGGCCGCACCCGCAACGTCTTCAGCGGCATTGCCAGCATGTACAAACCGGAAGACCTGATCGGAAAACTCACGGTGATGGTGGCCAATTTGGCTCCCCGGAAGATGAAGTTTGGTGTGTCGGAGGGCATGGTGCTGGCCGCCAGCCACGCCGACGAAAAAGCCGAGCCTGGCATCTACGTCTTGCAGCCTTGGCCCGGCGCCAAGCCGGGCATGCGCATCCACTGAACCCCAGGGCTGGCTGTCCACAACCCTCACCCATGAATTGGCGCAACGCAACCCACTTCTTCAGGCCACGGTTGCTGGACAGCTTGAACGGCTACACCCGCCAAAACCTGAGCCGTGACGTGGGCGCCGGCATCACCGTGGGGGTGGTGGCCTTGCCATTGGCCATGGCTTTTGCCATCGCCTCTGGGCTGAAGCCCGAGGCGGGGCTGTTCACCGCCATCATTGCGGGCTTTTTGATTTCGGCTTTGGGCGGCAGTCGGGTCCAAATCGGCGGCCCGGCGGGTGCCTTCATCGTCATTGTTTACGGCATTGTGGAACGCTACGGTTTGGCCAATCTGATCTTGGCCACCGCCATGTCGGGCATCTTGTTGTTCTTGATGGGCTTGTTCCGACTGGGCACCTTGATTCGCTTCATCCCGGTGGCGGTGGTCATCGGTTTCACCAACGGCATCGCGGTGCTGATCATGCTGTCCCAAATCAAAGATTTGTTGGGACTGAAAATCCAAACCCTGCCGGCCGATTTTTTCAGCCTGCTCAAGGTGCTGGGGCAGAACCTGCACACCACCAACTTAGCCGCCCTGTTGGTGGCGTTGGGCTCTTTGTCACTTTTGATCGGCTGGGTGCGTTTGGGGCGACGGCTAGAAGGCACTCGCTACCGCGGGGTCACTTTGGTGCCGGGCTCCATCATTGCCCTGCTGTTTGCCACCTTGGCATGCCTCGGTCTGTCCTTGCCGGTTGAAACCATCGGATCCAAGTTTGGCGGCATCCCGGCAGACTTGCCCAGCTTCAACTGGCCCGATTTCAGCTGGGACAGCGCACGCTTTTTGCTCATGCCCACGCTCACGCTGGCCTTGTTGGGTGCCATCGAGTCGCTGTTGTGCGCACGCATTGCCGACAACATGATCGGTGACCGCCACAACCCCAATCAAGAGCTGATGGCGCAGGGCATTGCCAATTTTGTGACGCCCTTCTTTGGCGGCATGCCCGCCACAGGCACGATTGCACGCACGGTGACCAACATCAAAAGTGGCGGCACTTCGCCGGTTTCCGGCATGGTGCATGCCCTGACGCTGTTGGCCGTCATGCTGTTGGCAGCGCCCTTTGCAGTGCATGTGCCCTTGGCGGCTTTGGCCGCTATCTTGATGTTTGTGGCTTGGAACATGGCCGAGTGGCGCGAGTTTTGGGTGCTCCGGCAATACCGCTTGCCTTACCGCATCACCTTGCTGGCGGTGTTTTTCTTGACGGTGGTGTTCGACCTCACTGTCGCGGTTGAGGTGGGCTTGGTGGCCGCCTGCCTGACCTTTATTTATCGCATCTCCAGCCTCAGCCGCAGCGAACCCGTGCGCCCCCAAGAGCACCCCATGCTGTTGGGTCACGAGAGCCGAGTTCAAGCTTGGCGGCTGTATGGCGCCTTGTTTTTTGGCGCCGTGAAGTTGGTCGAAGACATCGAAGACCACATCCGTGCGCCCATTTTGGTGATCGACCTGAAAAACGTGATCTATGTCGATTCATCTGGCGCCGACGCGCTGATGAACCTGATCGTCACTTGCCGCAAAAAAGAGGTGCAACTCATTGTGTGCGGCTTGCTGCACCAACCCCTCGATATCGCGCACCGAAGCGGGCTTTTGGTGCACCTTGAAGGCCGCTTAGAGCCCGATTTGCCCTCAGGCCTGCATCGGGCTGTCAGTTTGTCGGGGTCTTCCACCCCGTAAAATCCCGGTATGGGCGAGATCTGCGCAGTGGATTTCGCCGTTGAATGGTTTGTTTGAATGGTTTGTTTGAATTTGCTTCTGAGAAAGCCCCTTATGTCCCTCTTTCGCCGCCCCGACTACACCTCTGACACCACCCAATTTATTGACCAACTCAAGACCCAACGGCCAGAGTTGGAAGCAGAGCAACGCCATGGCCGTGCCTTGCTGTGGGACAAGCAGCTGAGCCGCGAAGAGCAAGCCGCCTTCAAAGAAGCCCGCGTGGCGCAAAAACCCTACGTCTACCAAACCCAGGCGTCTTGAAGTCCAGCTGAAGTGCCCCTTCAAGCATCCCCCTGCTTTTGCTGACCCGCCACTTTTCACATGAGCACCCCCCTCCCGCCCACTGAGTTGCCTGCATCGACGCTGGACACCCCAGCAGGCATGCCGCTGGTGGTCGACCATGTGGCTGTGGCGCGCTTGTACGGCGAGCCATTGTTTTCGATGCCCACCGACTTGTACATCCCACCGGATGCGCTGGAGGTGTTTTTGGAGGCATTTGAAGGCCCACTGGATTTATTGCTTTACCTCATTCGCAAGCAAAACTTCAACATCCTGGACATTCCCATGGCCGGCGTCACCCGCCAGTATTTGGCCTATGTGGACGAAATTCGGCAACGCAATCTGGAGTTGGCGGCCGAGTACCTGCTGATGGCGGCCATGTTGATCGAGATCAAATCACGCATGCTGTTGCCGCCCAAAAAAGTGGCCGAAGGCGAGGAAGTGGAAGACCCGCGCGCAGAGCTGGTGCGCCGCCTGCTGGAGTACGAGCAAATGAAGTTGGCGTCCATGCAGCTCAATGAGATTCCGCAATATGGACGCGATTATTTGCAGGCTCAGGTCTACATCGAGCAAAGTCTGCAACCCCGTTTCCCAGACGTCAGCATGGACGAGTTGCAAGCGGCTTGGCGCGACATTCTCAAGCGTGCCAATCTGGTGCAACACCACAAAATCAGCCGCGAAGAGCTCAGCGTGCGTGAACACATGAGCATCGTGCTCAAGCATCTGCAAGGCCGAAAATTTGTCGAATTTGAGCACCTGTTCGATCCCAGCTTGGGCACGCCCGTGCTGGTGGTGACATTCATTGCACTGCTTGAGTTGGCCAAAGAAACCCTGATCGAGATCACCCAAGCCGAAGCCTTTGCGCCGATCTATGTGCGTCTGGCCTACACGCCGAGCTGACTCTCGTCACTGAGCAGCGCCATGGGTCCGCGCCCCATCGGGTCGGCGCCTTAAACCCGCTCCCCCCGCGGCCCTCGCCCCATCAGCATCTGCACCGCTTCGCTCGCTTTCACACGGCCGTCCAACAGGGCCACCACCGCTTCGGTGATGGGCATGTCCACGCCCAATTGGCGGGCCCGTTGGTGAACGGTGCGGGCACTGTAAACCCCCTCGGCCACGTGCCCCAAAGAAGTCACGGCCTGCTCGAGGCTCAGGCCCTGCGCCAGCAACAAACCGACTTTCCGGTTGCGGCTCAAGTCGCCTGTGGCCGTGAGGACCAGATCGCCCAAACCCGACAGCCCCATAAAGGTCTCGGGCTTGGCACCCAACGCCACGCCCAAGCGGGTCATTTCGGCCAATCCACGGGTGATCAATGCCGCCCGTGCGTTCAGTCCCAGCTCGAGGCCATCGCACAGACCGGTGGCAATCGCCAAGACATTTTTGACCGCCCCGCCGACTTCAACCCCCACGATGTCGTCATTGGCATAGACCCGCAATGTGGCCCCATGAAAAGCCTGCACCAAGGCCTCGCGCACCGAGGCATGCGGGCTGGCGGCGACCAAGGCGGTAGGCTGACTGCGGGCCACTTCTTGCGCAAAACTGGGGCCATTCAAAGCGCCCGCTTTCAAACGCGGTGCCACTTGGGCTTGCACTTCGTGGGGCATGAGCCCGGTGCCCGCTTCAAAGCCTTTGCACAACCAAGCCACCGAAGCAGGCACCTCTGCCAAAGCCTGCAAAACTTGGCGCAGACCCGCCATCGGGGTCGCGATGATGAACAGGTCTTCAGGCTTTGCGTGTTGCGCCAAGGCCTCTAGGGGCTGCGTGACAATGGCCAGCCCCTCTGGCAGATCCTGCCCGGGCAAATAACGCGCATTGCGGCGCTGCTGTTGCAGCGCTTGGGCTTGCGCCGCGTCGCGCACATGCAAGCTCACATGCAGGCCCGCTTGTGCGGACTGGCGGCTGGCGGCAATGGCCAAGGCCGTGCCCCAAGCGCCTGCCCCCACGATGGTGATTTGCATGCCCGATGGGGGTGGGAATTATTGTGCTGTCGCGGCAGATTGGGCTTGCTGCTGCTCGAACATGGCTTGGAAATTGATCTCGGCCAAATGCACCGGCGGGAAACCGGCACGGGTGATCAAGTCGGCCACACTGGCGCGCAAGTAGGGGTAAACAATTTGCGGGCAAGCAATGCCCATGATGCCGCCCATTTGGTCTTCAGGCACATGGCGAATCTCAAAAATGCCGCCTTGCTTGCACTCGGCCAAGAAAACGGTCTTGTCGCCAATCTTGGTGTGCACCGTCGCCGTCACACACACTTCAAAAACGCCTTCTGCGGCAGGAGTGGCTTCCACACCCAGCTGAATGTCCACGCTGGGTTGCTGTTGCTCCAACAAAATGGCAGGCGAGTTGGGCTGCTCGAGTGAGGCCTCTTTCAAGTAAACGCGCTGAATTTGAAACACGGGCGCTTGAACTTCTGTATTGACGGTGGTGTCGGTCATGCCATTCTCTTTATCAAAGGGGGCGGGCAGTCTGGATCAGACGGCCCAAGGTTGAAACCCGTGAATTATCGGCGATCGCCAACGCCCCTTGTCGGAAGCGTCAGCCGGTGCTGCTGCGACGACTTAAGCCGCTTGCAACAAGGGCATCAAGCCCCCTTTGGCATCCAAGGCCATGAGGTCGTCACAGCCGCCGACATGGGTCTCGCCCACATAAATCTGCGGCACCGTGCGGCGGCCAGTGATCTGCATCATGTGATCCCGTTGGGCGGGATCGAGATCGATGCGGATTTCTTC
This sequence comes from Comamonadaceae bacterium, assembly GCA_027488255.1. Taxonomy (GTDB): domain Bacteria; phylum Pseudomonadota; class Gammaproteobacteria; order Burkholderiales; family Burkholderiaceae_C; genus Limnohabitans_A. The sequence goes on from JAIYBZ010000009.1 coordinate 46,391, forward strand.
GATCTGCTCGACGCCGCGTGACTTGAGCAATTGTTTGGCACGCACGCAGTAAGGGCAAACAGCGGTGGTGAACATTTTGACGGCTTGCATCTCGGGCTCCTTGAATCAGGCTTTTTCGACCGGCATGCTGGCCGCTTGCCAAGCTTTGAGGCCGCCGGCCAAAGACTGGACGTTTTCAAAGCCCAATTTGCGCGCAGTGGCGGCCGCCCGGGCCGAACGGGCACCCACCTGACACACCATGATGACGTGACCGGCTTTGTTTTTCACCACTTGAGACAACTTGTCTTCAAGTTGGCTCAAGGGGACATTTTTGGCGCCGATCACATGGCCGCGGGCAAATTCATCGGGCTCGCACACATCGATGACGGTGGCTTTTTCACGGTTCATCAGCTGCACCATGTCTTGCGGATTGAGCCCTTTGCCTGCACTCAGGACAGGAAAAAGCAAAGCCACGCCCGAGGCCACCGCCACGGTGATGAGCATCCAGTTGTCGAGGAGAAATTTCACGAATCAAACCTTTGTAAGCCTAAAACACCGACCCGTAAGCAGGTCGCCAAGACTCGATTCTAAAATGAGGGCCTTTTCCTTTGTTTTCTCACCCTGTAATCCCCAGCCCTGCTGCTTGAACCCATGTACAAACTCGTCCTTATCCGCCACGGCGAATCCACCTGGAACCTTGAAAATCGCTTCACCGGCTGGACCGATGTCGACCTGACCCCCACCGGCGTGACACAGGCGAGCGCGGCCGGGAAATTGCTGAAAGCCGAAGGCTGGGATTTTGATCTTTGCTACACCTCGGTCCTCAAGCGCGCCATTCGAACCCTGTGGCTGACCTTGGACGAGATGGACCGCACTTGGTTGCCCGTGGTCAAAGACATGCGTCTGAACGAACGCCACTATGGCGCTTTGCAAGGTCTGAACAAAGCCGACATGGCCAAACAATACGGTGACGAGCAGGTCTTGATCTGGCGTCGCAGCTACGACACCCCGCCACCGGCGCTGGAAGCCACTGACCCCCGTTGCGAACGCAGCGACCGGCGTTATGCCAACGTGAACCCCGCAGCGGTGCCCCTGACCGAATGCCTGAAAGACACCGTAGCGCGCGTGTTGCCCGCCTGGAACGACAGCATTGCCCCCAGCATCAAGGCGGGCAAACGGGTGCTGATCGCGGCCCACGGCAACTCGATTCGGGCACTGATCAAGTATTTGGATGGCATTTCAGACACCGATATCGTGAACCTGAACATTCCAAACGGCATTCCTTTGGTGTACGAATTGGATGAAAACCTGAAGCCCATTCGCCACTATTACCTGGGGGATGCCGAGGCGGCCGCGCGCGCTGCCGCTGCCGTGGCCAGCCAAGGCAAAGCCTGAGCTTCGATTCGCCAAGGTTTGGCAGGATTTTTCATCGGTTCACCCCTCAGATTCGGCCAGCGGGTGTATATTGATTTGCTTCAAAAAGGTAACGCACAAGCTCATGGGACACAAACTCAAGATCGCCGGCTGGATCAGCGTGGGCGCCCTCGCGGGTGCCTTGACCACTGTGTCCCTGCAAACCGTGGCTCGCGGCAACATGGCGCCACTGCCGCTCGAAGAATTGCAGCAATTGGCGGCTGTTTTCGGCATCGTCAAAAGTGACTATGTGGAGCCCGTGGACGAGAAGAAACTGATCTCCGAAGCCATCTCCGGCATGGTGTCCAGTTTGGATCCGCACTCCCAGTATTTCGACAAGAAAACCTTCAAAGAATTTTCTGAAGGCACCTCGGGCAAGTTTGTCGGTGTGGGCATTGAAATCAGCCAAGAAGAAGGCTTGGTCAAGGTGGTCTCGCCCATAGAAGGCTCGCCTGCAGATCGTGCAGGCCTGAAGCCGAACGACTTGATCACCAAAATCGACGACACCGCAGTCAAGGGCCTGACCCTGAGCGAGGCCGTCAAACGCATGCGGGGTGAGCCCAAGACCAGGGTCGTGCTGACCATCTTCCGCAAAGCCGAAAACCGCACCTTCCCGGTCACCATCATTCGCGAAGAAATCAAGACGCAATCGGTCAAATCGAAATTGATCGAGCCCGGTTACGGCTGGATTCGAGTCTCGCAATTCCAAGAACGCACTGTAGAAGACTTTGCGCGCAAGATCGAAGAAATGTACAAACAAGAGCCCCAGCTCAAGGGTTTGGTGCTTGATTTGCGCAACGACCCCGGTGGCTTGCTCGATGCCGCCGTGGCCTTGTCTGCGGCCTTTTTGCCAGAAAACGTCACGGTGGTCACCACCAACGGGCAGCTCGAAGAGAGCAAATTCACTTACAAAGCTTCGCCCCAGTTTTGGCGCCGCAACAGCAGCAACGACCCCATCACGCGCATGACCAAAGCCACTGGCGGTGCGCTGAAAAAGGTGCCCTTGGTGGTGCTGGTCAACGAAGGCTCGGCCTCTGCCAGCGAGATCGTGGCGGGCGCTTTGCAAGACTACAAGCGCGCCACCCTGATGGGCAGCCAGACCTTTGGCAAAGGCTCGGTGCAAACCGTGCGTCCACTTGGACCTGACACGGCCCTGAAAATCACCACAGCACGCTACTACACCCCGAGTGGCCGCGCCATTCAGGCCAAAGGCATCGTGCCCGAGGTGATGCTGGACGAGACCGAAAACGGCAATGTCTTTGCCGCCTTGCGCACCCGCGAAGCCGACCTTGAAAAACACTTGTCGAACGGCAAAGACGCGGAAGAAAAGAAAGACCCCGCGCGCGAAAAAGCCCGTGAAGAAGCCCTCAAAAAGATGGAAGAAGAGTCCAGAAAACCGGCCTCAGAACGCCGCCTGCCCGAGTTTGGCTCTGAGAAAGACTTCCAGTTGAATCAAGCCTTGAACCAACTCAAGGGTCTGCCCGTCAAAGCCAGCACCACTTTGGCCGAGCGCAAGGTGGAAAAGAAAGAAGACTGAGCCCCATGGATGATGCCCAGCTGCTGCGGTATTCGCGGCACATCTTGCTGAACGAATTGGGCATCGATGGGCAAGAAAAGCTGTTGGCATCACGCGCCCTGGTCATTGGGGCCGGCGGCTTGGGCTCTCCGGTGGCACTCTACTTGGGCAGTGCCGGTGTGGGGCACATCACCGTGGTCGACCATGACCAAGTGGATGCCACCAACTTGCAGAGACAAATTGCCCACACCCTCGACCGGGTGGGGCAAGACAAAGCCGAGTCGGTGCGCACCGCCATCTCGCACATCAATCCCGATGTGGTCGTGAATCCCATCACCCAGCGTGCCAATGCCGCCTTGTTGGACCGTCTGGTGGCAGAGGCCGATGTGGTGCTGGACTGCTGCGACAACTTTGAGACGCGACAAGCCGTCAATTTGGCCTGCGTCCAACACCACAAGCCTTTGGTCTCTGGGGCGGCGATCCGCATGGATGGGCAGGTTTCGGTTTTTGACACCCGACAGCCCGAGGCCCCTTGCTACGCCTGCATTTTTCCACCTGATAACTTGCCCGAAGAAACGCGCTGCGCCACCTTGGGGGTGTTTGCGCCTTTGGTGGGCATCATCGGGACCGTGCAGGCGGCTGAAGCCCTGAAAATTTTGAGTGGCATGGGCAGCCACATGGCCGGTCGCTTGCTCATGCTCGACGGACGCGAGATGTCCTGGACCGACATCCGCATGCAACGCCATGCCCAATGCCCGGTGTGCGCGCCACACCGGCACTGAAGTCAAACGCCCCAACAGGGGCCGTGAAACTTTCTAAACAAGGACGGCGACATGGCGGTCTGCGCCTGCGCAAACAGACCCGCTTTTTGGCTTTGCGCCTGTCGCTGCAGCCCCGCGTAGGGCCCCGAACCTGTGCGAAATCGATAAGCCCAAGCCTGACCCGTTCGAACCATTTCAGCCCCCAAATCCTGCCCCTCAAGCGTCAAGCGGCCGATGTGGCGACCGTACACATCCTGTCCAAGGTCTTGTACCTGCACGGCTTTTCTCAGCGCCAAGTGCACCATGGCGGCGCGAGCTTCAGAACCGCCTGCCTGGCACGTTTCGGGGGCGTCAATTCCCTCGATGCGCAATTTGATGGGGGCTGACTGCCCGGGCCGGACCAGCACCACGGTGTCTCCATCGATGACCCCACTGACCCAACCCGTCCAGACCACGTTCACTTCGGCGGCTTGGCTGGAGATGGGCACCGCACCGAGCCCGAGTCCCAGTCCGATCACGCCAATGGCAACGGACACAAGAGATGCAGCACACACACCATCAATACCGCACGAGGCCATCGCGCTGGCGAGCCAGCGCCGCCGTTCCGGCGGTCTCGGCATCCGGGTGAATCCGTTGCACCCACTTTGCTCACTCCATCCCATCCACCCACTGAGCGTGGTCCAACAAATGGGGGAGAACGGTAAATGGCGAGCAGACATCAGGACCATTGTCGGTCAGGCGCCCGAACTTCTAAATGGGGCCATAGACGGCTAAGATCAGGCATGGCTGATATGCAACGATTTCTGACTTTTCGCCAGTGGCCTCACCTGACTGTGCCACTGGCCCGCAACGAAGCCCTTGCCGGTCTGACCGTTGCCTTGGTCATGATTCCTCAGGCCGTGGCCTACGCCGGTTTGGCCGGCATGCCCCTCGTCACGGGGCTCTACACCTGCCTGATTCCAGCCCTTCTGGCGGTGCTCTTCGGCAGCGCCAACCGCTTGTCCGTGGGCCCTGCTGCGCTGACTTGCGTGTTGATTGGCGCATCGCTCACGGGCATGGCCGAGGCGGGTTCGCCCGAATGGGTGACTCTGGCGGTTTGGCTGTCATTGATGTCAGGGGCGATTCAACTCGTGCTGGGCATCGCCCAATTTGGTTGGCTCATCAATTTGGTCAGTGCGCCCGTCATGACCGGATTTACCCAGGCCGCTTCTTTGCTGATCATGGCCTCTCAGGTCCCTGGCTTGCTGGGGATTTCAAGTTGGAATTGGGATGTGACAAGCTGGCCAGCGTGGTTGAACGGATGGCCGGCTTGGTTTGGTTTGAGTAGTTTGGGGGTGCTGTTGGTGTTGCGCCATTTCAAGCCGCGATGGCCGAGCATCATGCTGGTCATGGTGGCAGCATCGGGCATTGCCTACGCCACCGATTACGCCTCGCATGGCCCCGTCGTGGGCTTGCTGCCCGCGGGCTTGCCCGATTTTTATTGGCCCGCTTGGCCGGGCCTGGACACCCTCAACTCACTGTGGGTGCCCGCCATCGTGATTGCCTTGGTGAGTTTTTTAGAAACCGCCTCGAGTGCCCGCATCGAATGTCGCCAGGATGGACGGCGCTGGGACGACAGCACCGAGCTCTTCAGCCAAGGTCTGGCCAAACTGGCTTCGGCTTTTTCAGGCAGCTTTGCCACCAGCACCTCTTTCTCGCGCTCGGCCCTCATGCTTTACGCCGGCGCGCGTTCGGGCTGGGCTGTGGTGGCGTCGGTGGTTTGCGTCTTGTTGGCCCTGCTGCTCTTGATGCCCGTGTTTCAAATGGTGCCTCGCTCGGTCCTGTCGGCCGTGGTGATCGTGGCGGTACTGAATCTGTTTCAGCCTCGCCAATTTTTGAAGCTGTGGCTCATCGGCCGTGTTGAAGCCATGACCTCGGGGGTGACTTTTGTCGTGACCCTGCTGACCGCACCGCGCATTTATTGGGGGGTACTGACCGGCGTTTTGCTGGGCTTGAGCCATTTCTTGCACACCCGTTTGCACCCCCGCATCATCGAAGTGGGACTGCACCCCGACGGCAGTTTGCGTGACCGCCATCTCTGGAAACTGCCTCCGCTGGCGCCTCGGCTGTACGCTCTGCGCATGGATGCCGAGCTGGACTTTGCTGCAGCCAGCGAATTTGACCGCGCCATCACCGACCATCTGGCGCAACACCCCGAGGTGCAACATGTCTGTTTGTTTGCACAACCCATCAACCGCATCGATGTGACGGGTGTCGACACCTTTGGTCAGTTGCACCGCCAATTGGCCAGCAGCGGCATCACCTTGCATATCAGCGGGATCAAGTTGCCCGTTGAATCGGTTTTAAAACGCGCTGGGGAACTGCAAGACGGCCCGCACTTGCAGCTCTACCGCACCGATGCAGAGGCTTTGATTGCACTGGCTCAACTCAAGCCCTAGCCCAGCGACATGGCGGCTAGAGCGAACCGAATTGCTCAAGTCGAGAGACCGGTTGAGACCTGCAGCGCCAGCCCCTAAATCGAAGCCATGCGGTGTTGTGAGATGTGCCTCAACGCCTCAGGTCAAAGAGGCTTCGAATTCATTCAACCGCTTGTAAATCGAGCGCAACTCGGTGATGTCGGTCCAGCGGTCGATCAGGTACGAAAACGCTTCGTTGACTTTGCCAAAAGCGTTACTGACTTGTTGAATCACCCCCAAGGTGATCAGGCCCGTGAACAAAGATGGGCCCATCAACAAGTAAGGAAAAATCACCATGGTTTGGCTGTAAAAATTACTCCACAAATGAAAGTAAGCGTAGTGGTTGAACAACCTGAAATTGTTCAGTCGCACGCCTGTGAACAGCGTCATCACCGTCGGTAAATCCATGCGGGTGCGATCGTCCTCGGCGTAAACCAAGTCTTTACGCAGAGCAGCCTCGGTTTTTTGGTTGTTGTATTCCAGCCCGGGCAGACGAATGCCGACAAACCACGAAATAGCCGTACCGCCCAGCGCAGTGACCAGCGCGACCCAAAAAAGCGAGCCTTCAAACTGCAGCCAAGCAATGGCCATGCCCTGCGACAGGCCCCACAAAATAGGAATAAAAGACACCAGTGTCAGCACCGCGCGCACCAAACCCAAGCCCAAGTTTTCGGTCTGACGTGCAAAGCGCATGCAGTCCTCTTGAATGCGCTGGGACGCGCCTTCGACCGTTGCATCCGTGTGTTGCCAACGCGGCAGATAACCCTCGGTTAATGCCTGCCGCCAACGAAAAGCAAAGTGAGACGCCAGGTAGGTCTCCAAACTGCGCAGCAACATGAACGGAAAAGCAATCCACGAAAACTGCAACATGAAGCCCCAAAACTTCTCCAACCCACCGGCTTGTTCTGGCTTTTGCAAAAGGTCATAAAACTCGCCATACCAAGCATTCAGCTTGACGGTCTGTTGCACCGTGATGAACACCAGCGCCACCAAGACCAACAAACCACCCCAGGCCCATAAGGCCCATCGGCGTGAGAGAAAGAAACTGCGAAACATGGTTGCTTCAATTCAGGGATTGAGGCTGTCGACCGTCTCGGTCTTGAAGTCGGCGGGCAGCACCACTTCGAGCAACTCCAGATCCTCGCTGTGCCCGAGTTCGCGGTGGCGAATGCGCGGCGGTTGGTGCACACAAGAGCCCGCCTCGAGACGCACCACGCCCTGACCTTCGTATTCAAATTCAATCCAACCCTTGAGCACATAGACCAGCTGAAACTCGGTGTGGTGCAAATGCGGCTGGCTGGAAAATTCGTGCCCCCCAGCGGCGCGGATCACACTGGCCGTGACTCGCCCCTGGGTGGCCTGCTTCAAGCCCAAATCTCGGTATTCAAAAAAAGAACGCAAGCCCCGCTCGAACTGCGCATCTTTGGCGTGGGTCACCACAAAAGCTGGGGTCGTCATGAGCATCTCCGGCATCAATGAATGAGAGGTCGTCCTTATGGATATCCTAAAGCCAAGTGGTAGGCATAGAATTTTTGATCACGCCGTGACGATCCAGCCCTCTAAGGGATCAAACGGCGGCAAACCGTATTGCGGATGTCCTGCGGCGTGTTGTTGTTGCGCCCAAGCCGCTTGCATGAGGCACAGCGTGGCGTCCAGTGCGTCGCCACTGGCATCGTCAGCCAAAGCGCCCATCAACGCGTTGCTGGCGACCAAACGCAGGCCAAGCCGAGTGTCCCCCCGCTCCAGTGCCCCCAACAACTCACGCCGGGCCAATAAACGCTCTGGCGTTTGCTTGGTCTTGTCGTCACTTTTGTAGCTGCGCTGGCCCAACACTTCACGCGCCAGCAAACCCGGGTAAGCCTCTACAGCCACACGGCGCAAATCTCCCGGCTTCAAGCCGGGCAAGTGCACCCCCGCTTGGCGCAGCAGCGGCACGCCCGCATGCAACATGTAGGCCACGGGCGGATTGACCCATTTCATCGAGGGGCTGGAGCCCGCAGGCCGGTCGGTCGCGCGATGGGCAAACTTACCTCCCACAGGGCGGGCACGACAAAAATCTGCAAACTGCTGCCGAATGTCTGCGCGCGGCAAGGCGGCGTAATGGGCCATGCAAGGGTCCCATTCGGTGGGCCAGCCCAAGGTCTCCACCAGTTCTCGGGGCAAGCCAAAAGGCAAGTCAAAACCGCCTATCCAATCGGCGGGTTGCGCCAACCATTGACCAAAATCGATGAGGGTCTCGAAGTGCTGCAGGGCTTGCAGCTGAACCCGGCCTTTTTGCGCTTGGCCCAAAGCCAAGACAATCGGTTTTCGTCGGCTGGGGCTGCTGGAAAAATCGCAGCCAATCAGCTGCATCGCTTCAGGCGCGGCCAATGATGGAGGCGGTGGCCATCAGCTCTTCCAGCAAGGCCAGCGACACTTTGCCCGAGACGTTGTAGGGGTCCAGCTCGGCCCGCTCGGAATACTTCAGCAAGATGTTGGTGTTGACGCGCGAAGCATCCACCTGGCCCATGGTCCAGCCACCAAAGCGGCGCTCACTGATTTCTTCGTAGTGCAACAACACCACGTCTTTGTGACGGGCGTCTTTTTGGATGTGGCCATACAAATCGCTGACCGCGCCACGTCCGCCTTCGATGGCCTGCAAAAAGATGCCACCGCCGTAGCACAAGATGCCGGTGATGCCGCTGGTGGGATTGAACTGGCGGGACTGGTTGAGGATGGACTCAATGGTTTCCGCGCGGGTGTCCACAGCGCGGCTAGCGTAAAGCAGGCGTACCAACATAGGTCAGTTCTTTCCAGGAATCAATGACAAGAATTCGCGGCGCAGATTGGGGTCTTTCAGGAAGGCCCCGCGCATGACCGAGTTGATCATTTTGCTGTCCATGTCCTTCACCCCGCGCCAGCCCATGCAGTAGTGGCTGGCTTCCATCACGATGGCCAAACCATCGGGCTGTGTTTTGCGTTGAATCAAATCGGCCAACTGCACCACGGCTTCTTCTTGAATCTGGGGTCGGCCCATGATCCATTCGGCCAGGCGGGCGTATTTGGACAAACCAATCACATTGGTGTGTTCGTTGGGCAAAACGCCAATCCAAATCTTGCCAATGACCGGGCAGAAGTGGTGGCTGCAAGCGCTGCGCACGGTGATGGGCCCAACGATCATCAGCTCGTTGAGGTGCTCGGCGTTGGGAAACTCGGTGATTTCCGGGCCCTCAACATAGCGGCCCTTGAAGACTTCTTTGAGGTACATCTTGGCCACACGGCGGGCGGTATCGCCCGTGTTGTGGTCGTTCACGGTGTCGATGACCAAGCTGTCCAGTACGCCCTCCATCTTGGCCGTGACTTCGTCCAGCAGCTGTTCGAGCTCGCCGGGTTGGATGAAATCAGAGATGTTGTCGTTGGCATGAAAACGCTTGCGGGCGGCCAAAACGCGCTCGCGGATTTTCACGGACACAGGAACGCCGTCGTCTTCGGGCGTGGCAGCAGAAGCAGTCATGGCGTCTGGGGCTTTCATTAACATGGCTGGCATCCTAACAGCGATTTCGGCTCTTGCGCAGACAATCAAGCATCGCCCATACCCTCACCGGGGTATCCACCGGTCAGTAGCGGTTGCCACTCAAAAACAAAGCCAAACGCATCAGTGCAAAGGCCATACGGTCGAGCAGCCTGTGCGGCCATGGCCTGCGCAAGTAATCTGCCGCGACCACCCGGCGACTTTGTTGCGCCATGGCGTGAGCCAAGCGCTGGTGGAGTTGCTGGGCAAAAGCTTTGTCGGCGACCACCACATTGGCTTCTCGGGCCAACAACAAACTCAAGGGATCCAGATTGGACGAGCCCACCGTGGCCCATGGCCGATCATGATGGGGATCGATGACCGCTACTTTGGCATGCAAAAAGCTGGCGTGGTATTCGAAAATCTCGATGCCCGCCGCCAGCAAAGCCCCATACACCGGCCGCACGCCGTGAAATTGCATGAAGTATTCGTAGCGCCCCTGAAGCAACAAGCGCACACGCACACCCCGCTCTGCCGCACGAATCAAGGCTTTGCGCAAACGCCGTCCGGGCAAGAAATAAGCATTGGCGATGACAATTTCGTGCCGCGCGGCACCAATCGCCTTCAAGTAGGCGCGCTCAATCTGCGTGCGGTTGCGCACGTTGTCGCGCAACAACAAACCGGCCTTGGCCACCAAAAGGCTCTCTTTGCCCTGCTCGTCCTCATGGATCCAGGGCAAATGCAAGCCAGCGGCTCGAAACGAGCTGAACGCCTCGGGAAACTTTTTCTGCTGCACATGACGCACAGTCAAGATCCGCCACCACAGCTGCGCCATGGTTTCTTGCATTTGCTGCACCAATGCCCCTCTGGCACAGACTGCGAAGTCCAGCCGAGGCATCGACAAAGCGCCATGGTGCGGGTCGTACCAATCGTCCAGAATATTGATACCGCCGCAAAAGGCCAAAAGCCCATCGATCACGCACAACTTTCGGTGCAGGCGACGCCATCGGCTGGGAATCATCAGGCCCAAGGTCCCGAGCGGCGAATACACGCGCCATTCCACGCCGGCACGGTCAAAGCGATCTCGCCATTCAGGGGGTAAATCAGGCGTCCCCACGCCGTCCACCACCACCCAGACCCGCAAACCCCGCAATGCGGCGCGTTCCAAGGCTTCCGCCACCAGCGCGGCAGCACCGTGAAAATCAAAAATATACGTTTCAAGATGCACCTGTGAACGCGCTTGCTCCATGGCTGAAACCAGTGCTTCAAAATAGGCTTGCCCGCCTTCGATCAAACGAATTTGATGACCATCGCGCAAGGTGGGACTGCGGCGCATGGCTCAGTCCGTCCAAGCAAACTCTGCCACCAGTGGCAGATGATCAGACATGCGCCGCCAGATGCGCCCCGAGGGCGTCATGGCATGCACCGGAACCAAGCCCCTGGCGTAAACATGGTCCAACTGGTTCAGCGGCAAGCGCGAGGGATAAGTGGGCGTGGGCTGCTCACGCCATTCGCGAAATCCCGCAAGGGCCATGCGCCGTCCTAAACCGGTGCCCCAATCGTTGAAATCACCGGCCACCAGCACGGGCGCGTGTGCTGGAATGTTTTGCGCCATATAGGCCAACAGTTGCGCCAACTGCCGCACGCGGCTGCCGGGCACCAGCCCCAAATGAACCACGATCACATGCACTGTGCGGTCAATGACCTGGATTTCTGTGTGCAACAAACCCCGTTGCTCGAATCGGTGGTCCGACAGGTCACGGTGTTGCTCGGACAGCACCGGCCAGCGTGACAGCAAGGCATTGCCATGCTCGCCATGCCGAGTGAAGGCGTTGGTGCGGTACACCGCCACATACCCCTCGGGGGCCAAAAAGTCAGCCTGGGGTTGGCTGGGCCAATGGGCAAAGTGGCGCTCTTCTCGGCGGTGCATGCGCCGCACCTCTTGCAGGCAAACGATGTCTGCGTCCAGTTGCTCTACGGCATGCCCCAGGTTGTGAATTTCAAGGCGCCTTGCCGGCCCCAAGCCTTGCACCCCTTTGTGGATGTTGTAGGTGGCCACGCGCAAGATCGGATGTTCGTGACTTTGAGGCATCAGCGTCCCAAGATGGGTGCAAAACGGGGCAACATCAAGATGGCTTCCGCATTGGAGGGGGAAAAACAATGGTCAGCTGCAGCCTGCCAGGGCAACCATTGCCATTCGGTGTGCTCGGCAGGGCTCAAGTTGATGGGCGTCATTTCAGGCACCCTGAGGCCAAACACGCGCTCGGTGTTTCGGCTGATGTCAGGGGCATAGCGCCAGCGCCAAGCGGGATAAATGTCGTATGTGTTCTCAAGCTGCCAATCTTGCAATTCGCAGGCAGGGTGCAGCGCATCAATGCCCGTTTCTTCTTGCACTTCGCGAGCCGCCGTCGACGCCCAGGGCTCTTCGGGGTGGTCTTTGCTACCCGTGACCGACTGCCAAGTGCCGGCATCGGCTCTTCGAATCAGCAAAACCTGACCGCTCTGGGTGTAGATCACCACCAGAACAGATAGGGGAATTTTGTAAATAGAGGTTGTCACCGTCTCATTCTAGGCAGCCCGGTCCTTGCTAGCATTGCGCCATGTCGTCATTGCCCCACTCCACCCCGTCTATTGGACTGCAAGCCCAGCAGCTGGCAGGCGGCCCCTCAGCGCAGGCGGTTATTTCTGATTTGGACTTCACTTGGCCCGCAGGCCTGAGCTGGATTTGCGGTGACGAAGGGACTGGCAAAACCACCTTGTTGCGGCTGCTGGCCGGTGATTTACAAGCTCTGCGTGGCCAAGTGCAACGCCCTGCAGGCGGGGTCTTCTGGATCGACCTGAAAGGCCCAGAGCATGACGCCACGCTCGTGCAAGACTGCTGGCAACAGCTTTCATCAAGATGGCCTCAGTGGCAAGCCAATCACCTCCATGACCTGGCACACGCGCTGGACATGGCGCAGCACAGCCACAAGCCGCTGTACATGTTGTCCACCGGCAGTCGCCGCAAAGTGGGCTTGATTGCGGCACTGGCCTCGGGCGCCACGGTCACTTTGCTGGACCAACCATTTGCGGCGCTGGACCTGCGTTCGGTGGTCACCCTCAAAGAAATTCTCGAAGAGGCTGCTCAGGTATCGCACCGCGCCTGGATCGTGGCCGATTACGAAGTGCCTGACGATTTGCCCTTGGCAAGCGTCTTGCAATTGCCCGTACGACAGCCCCCGGGAAACTCCTTAGGCCACTATGCCCCATAATGCCCCTTGCGCGCGTGCATCCGGCATGCGCGCAATTCAGGTGATCGGTCAGTTTCGCGCTCTACGGCGGCACTTTTCGGGTTTGTTGTACTTTCGGGACCCCATCGCTTTTGTTTCATGTATTTTGAGGAGTCCCCATGGGCAATAAACTTTACGTCGGCAACTTGCCGTACACCGTCCGCGACGAAGACCTGCAACAGGCTTTCGGCGAATTCGGCGCCATCACCAGCGCCAAAGTCATGATGGAACGCGACACCGGTCGCTCCAAAGGCTTCGGTTTTGTGGAAATGGGCAGCGATGCTGAAGCGCAAGCCGCTATCGCTGGCATGAACGGTCAATCTTTGGGTGGTCGCAGCATCACCGTGAACGAAGCCCGTCCCATGGAGGCACGTCCTCCTCGCACCGGCGGCTTCGGTGGCGGTGGCGGCTACGGTGGCGGCGGCCGTTCCGGTGGCGGCGGCTACGGTGGTGGCGATCGCTCTGGCGGTGGCGGCTACGGCGGTGGCGGCGGCGGTCGCGGCGGCTACTAAGCCCTGAAAACTCTCAACGGCCCAGCTGCCGTTGTCAAATGGCTGATTCAGCCCCAAGGCTGAATCAGCCAGAAAAGGCTTCAAGACTTCGGTTTTGAAGCCTTTTTTGTTGGGCGAACCCTGTCACACGCACCAACAACAACGCCACCCGAAGGTGGCGTTGGTCACAACATGGTCCGCCGGATCAAGCTGCTTTTGCGGCATCCACATTGCGCAAGCGGATGTGCAATTCGCGCAATTGCTTTTCGTCCACCGGGCTGGGGGCTTGGGTGAGCAAGCATTGGGCGCGCTGGGTTTTGGGGAAGGCAATCACATCGCGGATGGATTCGGCACCGGTCATCAAGGTCACGATGCGGTCCAAGCCAAAGGCCAGGCCGCCGTGCGGGGGCGCACCGTACTGCAAGGCGTCCAACAAGAAACCAAATTTGAGTTGGGCTTCTTCGGGCGTGATTTTCAAAGCATCAAACACTTTTTGCTGCACGTCGGCACGGTGAATACGCACCGAGCCTCCGCCCATTTCCCAACCGTTCAAGACCATGTCATAGCCCTTGGAGATGCATTTCTCTGGGGCCGACACCATCCAATCTTCGTGGCCGTCTTTGGGCGCCGTGAAGGGGTGGTGTACCGCGGTGTAACGCTGGTTTTCGTCGTCGAACTCAAACATGGGAAAGTCCACCACCCACATCGGTGCCCAACGGTCTTCAAACAAGCCGTTCTTTTTGCCAAAGTCGCTGTGGCCAATCTTGATGCGCAAGGCGCCAATGGCGTCGTTGACGATTTTGGCTTTGTCGGCACCGAAGAAAATCAAATCGCCGTTTTGTGCGCCCGAGCGCTCCAACACCGCATTCAGAGCGGCATCGTGGATGTTCTTGACGATGGGCGATTGCAAACCGTCACGGCCTTTGGATAAATCGTTGACGCGGATGTAGGCCAAGCCTTTGGCTCCGTAAATCTTGACGAACTCGGTGTAGGCGTCGATTTCGCCACGGCTGATGCCGCCGCCCTCGACCGAGCCATTGGGAACGCGCAAGGCCACCACGCGGCCACCTTTCATGTTGGCGGCGCCAGAGAACACTTTGAAGTCCACATCGCCCATGACATCGGTGACTTCGGTGAATTGCAGTTTCACGCGCAAATCGGGCTTGTCAGAACCATACAGGTGCATCGCATCTTGGTACGTCATAACGGGGAATTCGCCCAAGTCCACGCCAATGGTCTTGCTGAAAACGCGCTTGATCATGCTTTGGAACATGTCGCGAATTTCTTCTTCGGTCAAGAACGAGGTCTCGATATCGATCTGCGTGAATTCGGGCTGGCGGTCGGCACGCAAGTCTTCGTCGCGGAAGCACTTGGTGATTTGGTAATAGCGGTCATAGCCTGCCACCATGAGCAATTGCTTGAACAATTGAGGCGATTGGGGCAATGCAAAAAACTGACCATCGTGCACCCGGCTGGGCACCAAATAATCGCGCGCACCTTCTGGGGTGCTCTTGGTCAGCATGGGAGTTTCGATGTCCACAAAGCCGTTTTCGTCGAGGTACTTGCGCACTTCCATGGCCACCTTGTAGCGCAGCATCAGGTTGTTTTGCATATAAGGGCGACGCAGGTCCAGCACGCGATGGGTCAGGCGAGTGGTCTCTGACAAATTTTCTTCGTCGATCTGGAATGGCGGCGTGACCGAGGCATTCAGCACGATCAACTCTTGGCACAGCACTTCAATCTTGCCGCTCTTCATGTTGTCGTTGAAAGTGCCCTCAGGGCGGGCGCGCACCACGCCTTTGATCTGCACGCAATATTCGTTGCGCACATCTTCGGCCACTTTGAACATGTCAGGACGGTCAGGATCGCACACCACTTGCACGTAACCCTCGCGGTCGCGCAAATCAATGAAGATCACGCCACCGTGGTCACGGCGGCGGTTCACCCAACCGCACAGGCTGACGGTTTGGCCCGTCAAAGCTTCGGTCACCAGACCGCAATAGTGAGAACGCATAGACATATTCAAGGACTTTCTAGATTCGAAAATTCGTACGGGGTGAGATGCTGGGTGAGAGCTCGAGCGCGAGGGGTCTCAAAGAGGCTTCGATGGCGTGACAGGGGCGGCCGTCAAAGCCTGCGGCCCAGGCACCACAACCCCCATCGAGATGATGTATTTGAGGGCGTCATCCACACTCATGTCGAGCTCCACCACATCGGCTTTGGGCATCATCAAGAAAAAGCCCGACGTTGGGTTGGGCGTGGTGGGCACATAAACACTGACCATGGCTTGGTTCAGGTGCTTGGCAACCTCGCCACCGGGCGTGCCGGTCAAAAATGCGATGGTCCAAACCCCTTGACGTGGATATTGCACCAGCAGCGCCTTGGAAAACGCATTGCCGCTGCCTGAAAACAAGGTGTCGGCCACCTGCTTGACACTGGTGTAAATGGTGCGCACCACCGGGATGCGGTTCATCAAACCGTCCCATTGACGCAACCACCATTGGCCAAACATATTGGCGACAAAAACACCGGTCGCAAAAATCACCAAGGCCACCAGGATCACCCCCAGTCCGGGCACCCCTCTGAGGGCCTCTGCGACCTTGTGCATGCCCGGAATAAGGGTGTCCGCGGCCAACAAAACAGCCAAGAAAATGCCGTCAAGCAAGCCCACCAACCAAGTCAGCACCCAGACGGTGATGCCCATGGGCAGCCATACCAGAAGCCCGGTGATGAAGTACTGTTTCAAGCTGCGTTGTTTCATGTGATGGCAATCAAGGGTGGCGGGTCAATGGCAAGCGCAAGAGGGGGCACAGCCTCCCGCAGAAGCGGTACTGGCAGAAGTGTTGGCAGCAGAAGCAGAGGCGGCAGAACCTGCAACGGCCGTACCCGCACCGGCAGTGCCCGAATCTGAAGCGGCAGGCGCCGCATCGGCAGCCCCTGCAGCGGCCGGGGCACCCGTAGCACCGCCGCCCTTGAAATCAGTGGCGTACCAACCTGTCCCTTTGAGCTGGAAACCCGGCGCTGTCAGTTGTTTGTTGAATTTTGGCGCGCCGCAGGCCGGGCATTCGGTCAAGGCCGCGTCCGACATTTTTTGGAGCACGTCCTTGGCATGGCCGCAGGCATCGCACTTGTAGGCATAAATGGGCATGAAGAGCCTTTAAAGGTAATCCAAGTAAACCTTCAATTATAGGCTTGGCTCCCTCTTTTGAGCCCACTTTCATGGACTCAAAGCTGTGAACGGGGACCGGTGGCAGCCTATTCAAGGTCTGGATGAAACTTGAGAGGCATGCTCCAAAGCTTTGGCCACAGATTGACCTTTATTAGCGATCAATTGGGGCATCAATGAGCCCAACAGCATCCCCACAATGGAAGCCCCTAGGCCCAACAAATTGGCTGGCACCAACGTCTCGGGGGCAAAGGATTGACACAACAACCAAGTGCCAATCCCCAATACAACCGAGAACAAAGCACCTTGGGTATTGGCACGTCGCCAGAAAGCCCCCGCCACCAACGGTACAAAAGCACCCGTCAGTGTGACGTTGTAAGCGTTTTGCACCATTTCATACATGGTGCTGGTGCTGTTGAGGGCAAACAACAAGGCAAATGAGGTGAAAGTGACCAGAATGACACGCAGAAGCAACAAAAACTGGCGATCACTCATGTGGGGAACAAAGGGTTTCAGTACATTTTCTGTGAAGGTGGCGGTGGGTGCGAGCAAAGCGCCGCTGGCTGTGGACAAAATGGCCGACAACAATGCGCCAAAGAACAAAATTTGAGCCCAAATGGGCATCTTGCCCAGCACCAGATCTGGCAGGATTCGCTGAATTGTTCGCGCATCTTCCGATTCGAACAAGGCCTTAAGTTCGGGGTGCGCTATCAGCGCAGCGTACGCAATAAACAGCGGAATGAACGCGATCACAAAGTACATCAATCCACCAAGGATCGTGCCTCGCATAGCAGTTTTCTCGTCTTTGGCGCTGGTCATGCGTTGAAAAACGTCTTGCTGTGGGATGGAGCCAAAAGCAAATGCAAAGAACGCACCAGCCATAGCCCACCAGGCGGCTGCATCCATGTCCGCAGGGAACATGTCAAACTTTCCATCGGCTGCCGCTTGAGTCAAGACCTTTTCAAAGCCTCCGGCATTGCCACCGACCAGAAAAGCCACCAAGATCAACCCGATCACGATCACCACGGTCTGAAATAAGTCGGTGAAGGCCACCGACCACATGCCGCCAAAAACCGTGTAAATCAACACCACGAACGCGCCCATCATGATGGCATAGTTCAAATCGATGGCGCCAGATGACAGCACATGAATCACCAATCCTAGGGCCGTCAATTGCGCGGAGGTCCAACCCAAGTAAGACAACACAATCGCCACACTGGTCAGCACCTCAACCGATTTGCCATATCGAACTTTATAAAAGTCACCAATGGTGAGTAAGTTCAACCGATAAAAAAGCTTAGAAAACAACAAAGCCGCCAGCACCAGGCAGACCGTGGCTCCAAAAGGATCACCTGGAATACCGTTCAAACCGTCTTTAGCAAAGGTGGCAGACACTGATAAGACTGTTTCTGCGCCAAACCAAGTCGCAAAAACCGTTGCAACGTTCATGTACAAGGGCAAGCTCCTGCCCGCCACCAGATAGTCTCTGGCACCATGAACCTTGCGTGCAGCAAAAAGACCAATGCCAATGGTGATGGCCAAATAAACAATTACAAATGTCAGCAACACCTTCGGGTCCTCCAGTTGTCAAATTCAGATCAGATGCAGGTGAAGTACCGCCTGCAAAATGGCCAAGGAAACCACAAACCCCAATCCAGCGTAAATCAGGGTTTGCAGCAATTTATTGGTACGTCTTTGTTCTACCAGCAGTTGCTCCAATTGCCGGACGTCTTGCTGCTGCGATTTTTGTAAATAATCGTGCAACAGGCGCGGCAACTTCGGCAACAGCTTGGCGTATTGCGGCGCTTGTGCCTTGAGCTCTTCCCAGAGTTTTTTGGGCCCAATTTGGTCCAACATCCATTTTTCGAGAAAGGGCTTGGCCGTGCTCCAGAGGTCCAACTCTGGGTCCAAGTCTCGTCCCAAACCTTCGATATTGAGCAAGGTCTTTTGCAGCAACACCAGTTGCGGCTGTATCTCGACATGAAAGCGCCTGGACGTTTGGAACAAACGCATCAAGACCAGGCCCAATGAGATTTCTTTCAAGGGGCGGTCAAAGTAAGGCTCACACACCGCGCGAATCGCCGATTCCAGCTCGTCTACACGCGTGTCGGCAGGCACCCAACCCGATTCGATGTGCAACTCGGCCACGCGTTTGTAATCACGCCGGAAAAAAGCCGTGAAGTTTTGCGCCAAATATTCTTTGTCGTACTCGGTCAGCGTGCCCACAATACCAAAGTCGAGCGAGATGTAGCGCCCAAAAGTCTCTGGGGCCAGACTGACCTGAATATTGCCCGGGTGCATGTCCGCATGGAAAAAACCATCCCGAAACACTTGGGTGAAAAACAAGGTGACGCCATCGCGTGCCAATTTCGGAATGTCCACCCCCGCCTGACGCAGGCGGTCCACTTGACTGATGGGCACCCCGTGCATGCGCTCCATCACGATCACCTCGGGATGGCAAAAGTCCCAAATCATTTCGGGAATCAAGACCAAATCCAAGCCTTGCATATTGCGTCGCAGCTGGGCGGCGTTGGCGGCTTCTCGCACCAGATCCAGTTCGTCGTGCAGGTATTTGTCAAACTCGGCCACCACCTCTCGGGGTTTGAGGCGTTTGCCATCGGTGCTGAGGTTTTCAACCCATCCGGCCATCATGCGCATCAAGCTGATGTCTTTGTCGATGACGGGCAACATGCCGGGCCGCAGCACCTTGACGGCCACCTCACGCAGCTCACCCGAGGGGCTGCGCAAAGTGGCAAAGTGGACCTGCGCAATCGAGGCGCTGGCCACCGGCTCGCGCTCGAACGACTCAAAAATATCGTCCACCTTGCGGTTAAAGGCCCGCTCGATCGAGGCAACGGCGATGTGTGAACTGAAAGGCGGCACACGGTCTTGCAGTTTGGCCAACTCTTCTGCGATGTCCGGCGCCAGCAAATCGCGCCGGGTGGACAGCACCTGGCCAAATTTGACAAAAATCGGTCCCAAGCGCTCCAAGGCTTCCCGCAGACGCACCGCGCGAGGCGAACGCAAATCGCGGCCCACCGACAAAAGACGACCTAAAGCACGGATCCAGGGCTTTTGAAAACTCGACAGCACCAACTCGTCCAGGCCGTAGCGCAAGACGATGAAGACAATAAAGGTGCCCCGCCCAAAGCGGCCCCAGCTCATCATGCTGCGCGCCCTGCGTTCAGCTCAGATCCGGGGCGGCGTGCGACAAAACTGCGCAGCGAAGCCAGCACTTTGCGGGCGGCTTGGGCCAATGTGTGGGCGGTGGCATCGCCAAACAGGCGCGCCAAATCTTCCTCGGCGTCCCAGCGCACATGGTCAATCAGCCAATTGATTTCGGCCGCCAATTGCACATCGCCCTCAATTCGAACTTTGGGTTTATCGCCCTTAGCCAAAGCAGAAACCAAAGCCACGGGGTTCTCTTCGGTCACGGTCAGGCGCAGGTCAAAGCCTTCAAAACGACCGCGCTCCAACAAGCCCGCGGGGGTCGGGCAGAGTTGCAACTGAACGCGGTCCCACATCAACTCGATGCGTTGGCCTTTTTGGCGTGCCAATCGGGCCATGGCTTCAGGTTCGCTCATCAAGACATGGTTGAGAAACAGCACCAGCCGGTTGGTGGTTTCGTCCAGCACCCATGTCGGGGGCTGAAACTGGGAAGCCATTTGGTTGAGCATGTCGGGAAGCGCTTGAGCGGCCCAAGAAAAAGGGGACTGTGTTGCCATAGTCCCCAATTATTCCCGAAAGTGATGCCCCACTTTGGGGAACTGCCTTATTGGAGAGCTTGCACGCCCGCCACCAACCAGCCGCCACCTTGCTTGGATTTGCTCATGTTCCAAACTTCGCGGAAAGAGCTGGGGCCCGCGGACGCGTCTTCGCGGATCATGCCGTTGAACTCGACGCTGGCCAAGTACACATCGGCCTGCTCTTCGATACCCAGCAATTGAGCTTCGAGCATGACCACTTCGGTCTTGTTGGGCTGTCCTGGGAATTGGCTTTCGCGCTCGGCCAGTTGGCTGCGGATTTCCGCCACCATGGTGTCGGTCATCATGGAGCTCAACAAGTTCATGTCAGAGCGGTCCCAGGCATCTTGCAGCGTGACGAAGTTGCGTTTAGCGGCTGCCACGAAACCCGCCACATCAAAGTCGGCAGGGATGCCCCAGGTTTGGCTGCCCTGCAAGGCGGCACCGATCATCGAGCCGGTGCTGGCTTGCCCGGCCGAGCTGTCAAAACGGGTGTTTTGAGACTCCCAAGGGCGGGCGGAGGCGTCGTTGCCGACGTTTTCAGGGTTGTACTGCTTCAGCGAAGCGGGTTGGTCCGCCGATGCCCCAGCGCCTTGGTAGGCAAAACCGCCTTGGTTCCCCGCGGCCGCATTGCGGCGTGAACGCAAGAAGAAACCAATCAAGGCCATCACAGCGACCGCGATCAGGAGGAACATGAGCACATTGCCAAAGGCCTCGCCCATGCCCAACGAGTGCGCCAACCAAGCCAAGCCCAAGCCTGCAGCCAAACCGCCCAACATGGCACCCCAAGGCTTCTTGGGCGCTGCAGCAGCAGGAGCAGGAGTTGCCGGCTTGGCCGCATTGGTGGGGGCGGCATTTTGTGCAGGCGCCGCAGGGGCTGGAGGCACCGCATCGCGTTTGGTGACCTGATTAGATTGTTGTCCAATGGATTTGCCACCGCCCATGCGTCGAGCGGCTTCGGCGTTGAGGCTGCCCAAGGCCAAAACGCCTGCCAGCATCAGTGTCATCAATTTGTTCATGGTCTCTCCAACTTCAGACAAAATTAAATCCGGTGGGCCTCAACATTTGATGCCCATGTGTAAGGCTACCACTCCGGCGGATAAATTGTGAAAATCGACATGGCCAAATCCGCTGTTTTTCATAAGGGTTTTCAGCTCTTCTTGGTCGGGGTGCATGCGAATCGACTCGGCCAAATACCGGTAGCTGTCCGCATCCCCTGCGACCCATTTGCCCAGATTGGGCAAGATTTTGAAGCTGTACCAGTCGTAGGCTTTTTCCAGCGGCTTGGCGACCTTTGAAAACTCCAAAACCAGCAACTTCCCGCCAGGCTTGAGCACGCGGCACATTTCTTTCAGCGCCACGTCTTTGTGCGTCATGTTGCGCAGCCCGAAAGCCACACTGACCAAGTTGAAATGGTTGGAGGGAAAAGGCAGCTTTTCGGCATCGCACACCAAGGTGGGCAAGACCAGACCCTGGTCGACCAAGCGGTCACGCCCCGTCGAGAGCATGGCCTCATTGATATCGGTGTGCACCACGCGCCCTTGCGGGCCTACTTTTTTGGCGAACGCCATTGACAAGTCGCCCGTCCCCCCCGCGATGTCCAGCACCTGATCACCCTGTTTCAGGTTGGCCACCTGCACGGTGTAAGCCTTCCAAACCCGATGCAAGCCCATCGACATCAAATCGTTCATGACGTCGTATTTAGAGGCCACCGAATCAAACACGCCCCGCACGTGTTGGGCTTTTTCTTTCTCGTCAACGGTCTTAAAACCGAAATGGGTGCTGCTCATAGTGCGCAATCAGTGGTGATGTCCGCAGGCGCTGCCTGCTTTTTCGGCCATGGGGGCATCGCGGCTCATGCCGGCCGCTTGTAAACGGTCTTCGTATTGCTGCCACAGGGCCTGTTGCTGGTCGCCCAAGAAGTAAAGGTACTCCCAGGTGAACAGGCCAGACTCGTGACCGTCTGAAAAAGTGGGTTTGACCGCGTAATTGCCGACCGGCTCAATCTCGGCAATCGTCACATCGCGTTTGCCGGTTTGCAGCACTTCTTGGCCAGGCCCATGTCCCTGCACCTCGGCCGAAGGCGAGTACACACGCATCAGCTCAAAGGGAATGCGGAAATGAGCACCGTCAGAAAATCCGATTTCCAAGACCTTGCTTTGACCATGCACGGTCAAAGATTCAGGGGTCGGCGATTCTTTTTTCAATCCAGCCATGGGTCTGCTTTCGTGGTTTAGACCAGCACGCGTTCAATGCCGCCGGCATTGGCGGCGCTGACGTATTCGGGCATCCAGTTCTCGCCCAAGATGTGTTTGGCCATTTCGATGACGATGTAATCGGCCTCCAACAAGCCATTTTTCATGTCATCGCCATAACGCGACAAGCCTTGCAAACAGCTGGGGCAG
Organism: Comamonadaceae bacterium; assembly: GCA_027488255.1. Lineage (GTDB taxonomy): Bacteria > Pseudomonadota > Gammaproteobacteria > Burkholderiales > Burkholderiaceae_C > Limnohabitans_A. The sequence goes on from JAIYBZ010000009.1 coordinate 69,080, forward strand.
CTGGTCAAAATTTTGACGTTGGCTTGCGGTGCCAAGGCGCCACTGGCGCGCAAAGCGGCCTCGCCCTTGAGCAGCTCTTCTTCTTTGCGAAACCGAACCTGCGTCGCAATGTCGGGGCGTGTGACCCCCAAGGTGCCCGACTCACCGCAGCAACGGTCTGACTTGAGCACTTGATCCCCCAGCAAACCCTTGACGGTTTTCATGGGGTCTTGCAGCTTCATGGGGCTGTGGCAGGGGTCGTGGTACAGATAGGCACCTGCGGCATCGAGCTTCATGCCTTTTTCCAGCAAAAACTCGTGGATGTCGATGATGCGGCAACCCGGGAAAATTTTGTCAAATTGATAACCTTGCAACTGGTCATAGCAAGTGCCGCAACTGACCACCACGGTCTTGATGTCCAAGTAGTTCAGCGTGTTGGCCACGCGGTGGAACAAGACGCGGTTGTCGGTGATGATTTTCTCGGCCTTGTCAAACTGGCCCGACCCTTTTTGCGGATAACCGCAGCACAAATAGCCGGGTGGCAACACGGTTTGCACCCCCACGTGCCACAACATGGCCTGAGTGGCCAAGCCCACTTGGCTGAACAAACGCTCAGAGCCACAACCGGGGAAGTAGAAGACGGCTTCAGACTCCGAGGTGGTCGCTTTGGGGTTGCGGATGATCGGCACGTAATCGTTGTCTTCAATGTCCAACAGGGCACGGGCTGTTTTCTTGGGCAAATTACCCGGCATTTTCTTATTGATGAAGTGAATCACCTGTTCTTTAATGGGCGCCGTGCCCACCGATGCCGGCGGTGCGCTGGTTTGTTTGCGCGCCACGCCTTTCAGCAAACCCGCCACAAAACGCTGCGCGCGCATGCCCACACCCACCATGGCCGCACGGGCCAGCTTGATGGTTTCAGGGTTGGTGGCGTTCAGCATGAACATGGCCGCGGCATTGCCTGGGCGGAAGCTCTTTTGGCCCATCTTGCGCAACAAATTGCGCATGTTCATGGAGACATCGCCAAAATCAATATTGACTGGGCAGGGCGTCAAACATTTGTGGCACACCGTGCAGTGGTCGGCCACGTCTTCAAACTCTTGCCAGTGCTTGACCGAGATGCCCCGGCGCGTTTGCTCTTCATACAAAAAAGCTTCGACCAACAAAGAGGTAGCCAAAATTTTGTTGCGTGGGCTGTAGAGCAAATTAGCGCGCGGCACGTGGGTGGCACAAACCGGTTTGCACTTGCCGCAACGCAGGCAATCTTTCACGCTGGCCGCAATCTCGCCAATATCAGACTGCTGCATGATCAGCGATTCGTGGCCCATCAAGCCAAAGCTGGGCGTGTAGGCGTGCGTCAAATCGGCCGCGTGCACATCGTCTCCCAAGCCCGCCAGCGCAGCACCCCGCAGCAACTTGCCTTTGTTAAAACGGCCTTGCGGATCGACCTTGGCTTTGTAGGCCGTGAAATTGGCCAACTCGGCGTCGGTCAAAAACTCGAGTTTGGTGATGCCAATGCCGTGCTCGCCAGAGATCACGCCATCGAGGCTGCGTGCCAACACCATGATGCGGGCCACGGCTTCGTGCGCGGTTTGCAGCATCTCGTAGTTGTCGGAGTTGACCGGGATGTTGGTGTGCACATTGCCGTCACCGGCGTGCATGTGCAGCGCCACCCAGACCCGGCCCTTGAGCACGCGTTGGTGAATGGCGGTGACCTCGTTCAAGATGGGCTGAAAGGCCGAACCCGAGAAAATGTTTTGGAAAGCCGGGCGAATTTGGGTTTTCCAGCTGGCCCGCAAACTGTGTTCTTGCAGTTGCGGAAACAACTCGTCCACTTGGTTCAACCAACCCTGCCATTGCGCTTGAACCTCGCGAACCACCGTCAGCGCCTGCGCGACGCGGTCTTCCAGCAACTCGGCCGAAGCGATCTCGTGCGCATCGTCTTGCTTGCCCAAGGGCAAATTGCCACGCTCTAAAAAGTCTTCCAACTCGCGGCACAGCTTGAGCTTGTTGCGCAGGCTCAACTCGATGTTGATGCGCTCAATGCCGTCGGTGTACTCGGCCATGCGAGGCAAGGGAATCACCACGTCTTCGTTGACCTTGAAGGCGTTGGTGTGGCGCGAGATGGCCGCGGTTTTCTTGCGATCCAGCCAAAATTTCTTGCGCGCTTCGGGGCTGATGGCAATGAAGCCTTCACCACTGCGCGAATTGGCAATGCGTACGATTTCTGAAGTCGCCTTGGCCACATCGTCGGCGTTATCGCCTGCGATGTCGCCAATCAGCACCATCTTGGGAAAGCCCCCGCGTTTGGACTTGGTGGAGTAGCCCACGGCACGCAAATAACGGTCGTCCAGATGCTCCAGGCCGGCCATCACGGTGCCGGTGCGCTTTTGTTCGGCGAACATAAAGTCTTTGATCTCGACAATGCTCGGCACGGCGTGGCGGGCATGGCCAAAAAATTCGAGGCACACGGTGCGCGTGTGCGTGGGCATGCGGTGCACCACCCAACGCGCACTGGTGATCAGGCCATCACAGCCTTCTTTTTGCACGCCCGGCAAGCCCGACAAAAACTTGTCGGTCACGTCTTTGCCCAAACCTTCTTTGCGGAAAGTTTTGCCGGGAATCACCAGTGTTTCGGTGCGAATGGGGGTCTTGCCGTCGGCTTTGAAATAACGCAGCTCAAATGTGGCCACTTCGGCATCGTGGATCTTGCCCATGTTGTGGTCCATGCGCACCACATCCAGCCATTCTGCGTCGGGCGTCACCATGCGCCAGCTGGCCAGGTTGTCGAGGGCAGTGCCCCACAACACCGCTTTTTTGCCGCCTGCGTTCATGGCGATGTTGCCGCCAATGCAGCTGGCCTCTGCCGAAGTGGGGTCCACGGCAAAGACATACCCACCGCGCTCGGCCGCGTCGGCCACGCGCTGGGTCACCACACCGGCTTCGGTGTAGATGGTGGGAATCTTGTGGGCGATGCCCGGCAAGTCCACCATCTCGACCTCGGTCATGGCTTCGAGTTTTTCGGTGTTGATCACCGCACTCTTCCAAGTCAAGGGAATCGCGCCGCCGGTGTAGCCCGTGCCGCCGCCACGGGGCACGATGGTCAGGCCCAAATCGATGCAACCTTTGACCAAGCCGGCCATTTCCACTTCGCTGTCGGGGGTCAGCACCACAAAGGGGTATTCCACCCGCCAGTCGGTGGCGTCGGTCACATGACTCACACGCGAAAGGCCATCAAATTTGATGTTGTCTTTGGCCGTCAAACGCCCCAGTGTCTTTTGCACTTGGCTGCGCAACTTGGCCATGCGGACAAACCGCTCACTGAATTGGGCCACCGCCTGCGTGGCCAAGGCCAACAGTTGCCCCACCAAAGCATCACGCGCAGCATCGGCTTCGGGGGTGCGGCGTTTTTGCACTTCACCCAAACGGTGCTGCAAAGCTTCGACCAACAACTTGCGGCGGCCGGGGTTGTCCAGCAAATCGTCTTGCAAGTAGGGGTTGCGTTCGACCACCCAAATATCGCCCAACACCTCGTACAACATGCGCGCCGAGCGGCCTGTGCCGCGTTCTTGGCGCAATTGGTTCAACAAACCCCAAGCCGACTCGCCCAGCAATCGCACCACAATTTCACGGTCAGAAAAGCTCGTGTAGTTGTAAGGTATCTCGCGCAAGCGCGGCGCATCGGCGTCGGCTTGCATCAAATGTTGGAGCGTGGTGGGTGCATTCATAGAGAGGTGCGCGGTCAAATGCGTTTAAAAAAACGCGTTCAGCCAGACCTCGACAGGGGGTCAAACCGGCTGAGGATGAATGTTACCGCAGTGCAACAAACACGTGACGCAAGCAGGGGCTCCTAAGCAATGCCTTTCGAACCGGTAACCCGATCGGCCGCGTTCACGAAACTGCCATGGTTCCGCAATGTCCGCGTCACAAGGCGATGAAAAACTCAAGCCAGTTAGCACTCGAGCCACCCCCTCTTTTCCCCAGGAGTAAATATGAAACTAAAAGCATCGCTTTTCGCCCTTGCTACAAGCTTGGCAGCCCTTTCCGCACAGGCACAAACTGAAATAATGTGGTGGCACTCCATGTCCGGTGCTTTGGGCGACTGGGTTGGCGATATCGCAAAAGACTTCAACAGCAAGCAAAAAGACTACAAAGTAGTTCCCGTATTTAAGGGAAATTACGACGAATCCATGACCGCTGCTGTGGCCGCTTTCCGTGCTGGCAACGCGCCTCACATTCTTCAAGTCTTCGAGGTGGGCACGGCCACCATGATGGCTTCTAAGGGCGTGGTGGTCCCTGTCGAACAGATCATGCGTGAAGGCGGATATAAGTTCGATCCCAAGTCTTATGTTCCAGCGGTTTCCGGCTACTACACAGCCCCCAACGGACAAATGATGTCTTTTCCGTTCAACAGCTCGACCACAGTGATGTGGGTCAATCTTGACGCCTTCAAAGCCGCGGGAATTGACACCGAAAAACTGCCACAAACTTGGCCCGAAGTGGCCTTGGCCGCGGCCAAACTCAAAGCCAGCGGTCACAAGTGCCCCTTCACCACGGCTTGGCAAGGTTGGACCCAACTGGAAAGTTTCTCAACATGGCACAACACCGAACTGGCCACCAAAGGCAATGGCATGAAGGGCATGGATGCCCGCTTGGTGTTGAACTCCCCACTGCATGTGCGACATATTGAGAACTTGGGCAACATGGCGCAACAAGGCTTGTTTGTTTACAAAGGACGTGCTGGCAGCGCGGGGGCACCTTTTGAATCTGGCGAATGTGCAATCAGCATCAATTCATCAGCCGCCTACGCTGGTGTCAGCAAGAACGCCAAATTCAAGTTCGCTGTGGGCACTTTGCCTTATTACCCCGATGTCGCGGGCGCGCCCCAAAACACCGTCATTGGCGGTGCAAGCCTTTGGGCCATGGCCGGTAAAAAACCCACTGAATACAAAGGTGTCGCTGCGTTTTTCAACTACCTGTCTGATCCTGTCATCCAGTCGGCAAACCACAAGCGGACAGGCTATTTGCCTGTCACGATGGCTGCGTTCAAGATGACAGAAGAGTCGGGCTTTTACAAGCAAAACCCAGGAACTGATGTTTCGGTCAACCAAATGATCCGGAAAACCACCGACAAGTCACGCGGTATCCGCTTGGGCAACTACGTACAAATTCGCACCATTGAAGACGAAGAGCTCGAGCAGGTTTGGGCGGGTAAAAAATCAGCCAAAGACGCGTTGGACAGCATCGTCAAGCGCGGTAATGAGTTGCTAGAAAAATTTGAAAAAGCCAACAAGTCCTGATTTCCAACTCTTCATCCAAGGCAAGCCAGTCGACGTTGGTGTCGACTGGCTTGGATTATTTTGAGCGCCGATAAAAAAGTTATTTTCCGTTCCAAGTGGCTGCCTTGGCTGCTGATTGCCCCACAAGGCATCGTGATCTTGGCGTTCTTTTTTTGGCCTGCTGGACAAGCCTTACTGCAATCGTTCCAACAATCTGACGCCTTTGGCATGTCGGTTCAATGGGTGGGATTGGACAATTTTGTGACCTTGTTCAGTGACGACACTTATTTAGCATCGTTCAAAGTCACAGCAGTTTTTTCAGTGCTGGTCGCTGGCTTAGGCATTGGTATTTCATTGTTCTTAGCTTTTTTTGCTGACCGGGTGGTACGGGGCATTTGGATTTATCGAAGCCTGTTGATCCTGCCTTACGCAGTCGCACCTGTAGTGGCTGGCGTTTTGTGGTTGTTCTTATTTTCTCCCTCGGTGGGATTGGTGGCCTATGCGCTGGAACAAATTGGCATTTCTTGGAACATTTTGCTCAACAGTTCTGATGCCATGGCCCTGATTGTGATCGCGTCAGTTTGGAAGCAAATTTCATACAACTTTCTTTTTTTTCTAGCGGGTTTCCAAAGCATCCCCAAATCTCTGATCGAAGCAGCCGCTATCGATGGCGCTGATGTTTGGCAGCGCTTTTTAACAGTCCAATTGCCTTTGCTTACCCCAACGACCTTTTTCCTGCTGGTGGTCAACACGGTGTACGCCTTCTTCGAAACTTTTGGAATTATTGACGCCACCACACAGGGCGGTCCCGGAAAGGACACAGCCATTCTGGTCTACAAAGTTTATTTCGATGGATTCAAAGCCATGGATTTGGGAGGATCAGCGGCGCAATCGGTGGTGCTCATGACCCTCGTGATTGGGCTGACCGTTTTGCAATTTCGATATATCGAACGCAAAGTAAATTATTAACATGGTCGAACGTCACCGCTTTATTGACATTCTCTCGCACGGTCTCCTGATCGTGGGGGTGCTGGTCATCGCCTTTCCCATATACCTTGCTTGGGTCGGTTCCACGCATTCTGCACAAGAGATGGCGCAGGCGCCCATACCTCTGTGGTTCGGAAATGAGGCTTGGAACAACTACCGAGCAGTCCTCATGGGAGAAGGCCCCGGCGTAACCAGCCAAGTGCCAGTAGCACGGATGATGTGGGTGAGTTTGGTAAGCGCAATGAGCATAGCCGTCGGCAAGATCGTGATCTCTTTGATGAGTGCTTTTGCGATTGTTTATTTCAATTTTCCTTTTCGTAAGGCCGTTTTTTGGAGCATCTTCATCACTTTGATGCTGCCAGTCGAAGTGCGCATTGTGCCGACCTACCAAGTGATCGCAGACTTTGGCATGGTCAACAGTTTTGCCGGTCTGACTATTCCTTTGATTGCATCTGCCACAGCAACTTTTTTGTTTCGTCAATTCTTTTTGACGGTGCCAGATGAATTGACCGAAGCAGCAAAAATGGATGGCGCTACTCCAATGCGATTTTTTTGGGATGTGCTACTGCCCTTATCGCGTACCAGTATTGCAGCTTTGTTTGTTATCCAGTTCATTTATGGCTGGAACCAATACCTCTGGCCCCTTCTGATGAGCACCGAAGAGCGTATGTACCCCATCGTCATGGGTATTCGAAGCATGACCTCCGGTGCCGATGCGCAAGTGCAATGGAATTTGGTCATGGCGACTGCGATTTTGGCAATGCTGCCACCCGCATTGGTGGTAGTGCTGATGCAAAAGTGGTTCGTCAAAGGCTTGGTCGATACCGAAAAATGACATCACAGGATCTCGGTATGGCACCCATACAACTCGTCTACACCTGGCCAATGCGCATGAAGTGCCTATTGATTTAGCCCTCAGAAAACAATTGCATACGACAAAATTTTTATGGCCTCCATCACCCTATCCCACCTAAAAAAAACTTATGGCACTGGACAAAAGTCCAACACCGTGATTTATGACCTCAGCGCCACGATTAACGATGGAGAATTTGTGGTCATCGTTGGCCCCTCTGGTTGTGGGAAATCAACCTTGCTGCGGATGGTCGCTGGCCTAGAAAACATCAATTCGGGTGAGGTGATGATTGGAACCCAAGTGGTGAATGACCTCGAGCCTGCCGCACGCGACATTGCCATGGTGTTTCAAAACTATGCGCTGTACCCGCACATGAGTGTTTTTGACAATATGGCTTACGGCTTAAAAATCGCTAAACGATCTGCCGAGGAAATAAAAAATCGTGTCGAAAAAGCCGCCGACATCTTAGAACTGTCGCACTTGTTGCAACGCAAGCCACGCGAACTCTCCGGAGGCCAACGACAGCGGGTTGCGATGGGTCGGGCAATCGTGAGAAAGCCACAAGTCTTTCTTTTTGACGAGCCCTTGTCCAATTTGGATGCCAAATTGCGTGCACAAACTCGACTGGAAATTCAAAAATTACATCGTGAATTGGGCATCACGAGCTTGTTTGTGACACACGACCAAATTGAAGCGATGACTTTGGCCCAACGCATGATCGTGATGAACGGCGGTCGAATGGAGCAATATGGAACTCCTGAAGAGGTTTACAACCGCCCAGCAACGACCTTTGTTGCCAGCTTCATGGGGTCACCCCCTATGAATCTCTTGCGACATGCTCCCGGCGCTCACCCCCAACGCATTTTGGGCATACGACCCGAGCATTTGGACATCGTCGTATCGACCACTGCCTATGCTTGGGCATTGATCGCAGACACGGTGGAACTTTTGGGCGCCGAGCGTTTGGTCCATGCACGTCTCGGTGCAGAATCGCTGACGTTGCGGTTGGATGCTTCAGTGACGCCCCCAACACCGGGGAACATTTTCTATGCCGCGCCTCAAGTCGACCATTTGCATTGGTTTGACAGCGCTTCACAACAACGCATTGCCTAAATTCTCGATATGACAACTTGGCCCTATCCGCGTTGGATCGCCCACCGAGGCGCCGGGAAGCTCGCGCCAGAAAACACACTCGCCGCCTTTCAGTGGGGTGCCCGATTCGGTTACCGCATGTTCGAGTGCGACGCCAAGCTCAGCGCTGATGGCAAGGTGTTTTTGTTGCACGACGCCACTTTGGAGCGCACCACCAATGGGCAGGGCGTGGCGGGCGAGCTGGCGTGGTCTGCGCTGTCTCAGCTGGACGCAGGCGGCTGGCACTCCGAGCCGTTTCGGGGTGAACCCTTGCCGGCCCTCGAGAGCATTGCCCACTATTGCCTGGCTGGTGGGCACCTTCTGAACATTGAGATCAAACCCACCCCGGGCACCGAATGGGCCACCGGTGCGGCGGTGGCCAAATTGGCCCAGCAACTTTGGCAAGGGGCCGCCGTGCCGCCTTTGTTGACCTCTTTTCAAGTGGATGCGCTGGCCGCCGCACAGTCGGCGGCGCCCTTACTCCCACGGGGTTTGCTGCTGGACACCCTTTGGACGGGCTGGTCCGAGAAGGCACTTTCGCTGTCATGCTGTGCCGTGGTGGCTCACTTTTCGCTCTGGAACACCGCCACGGTGTCCCAAGCCCATCAGGCTGGCTTGCGTTGCCTGAGCTACACCGTGAACGACGAAGTGACCGCCCAACACCTGTTGGCCTTGGGCACAGATGGCCTCATCACCGACCGGGTGGACCTGTTCCGCCCCGATTGAAGCCCGAGGGCACAAAAAAACCGGCTTGAGCGCAGCGTTATCGGCGTTTCCAGCCGCGTTGCATGAGCCATTCGCCTGTCGCGGCCACCAAGACCAAGGCCATGTACGTGCTCATCTTGCCGTCATTCCCGTGCAGCGCCAGCCCGGCCGCCAGCACGGCGATCCCCAAGAGGGCGTGCACCCCCATGCGTCTTTTGACCGACCAGCCCCCAACACCGATGACCCATCGACCGGCCCATGGCATCAACACCGCCATGAACAGGGCTGGCAACACAAAATTGAATAAATGGAGAGTCAATTGCCAAACGGTCATAGGGCTTGAGCGGAGGGGCAGAGCAAGGTCATCGCGGCAAAAATGCCCAACAATTGTGCACCGAAAGTCAGCCCACACGCAGGGCCACGCATCGACTGGGGGGTGGCTTTCTATAATTGGCGCATGGCTGTTTGGACCCTGGGCTTGAATCACACCACTGCGCCGCTCGATTTGCGCGGCCGGTTTGCCTTTGCCGTGGACCAACTGGCCCCGGCCTTGCAGGGCTTGCGCTCCAATTTGGCACTGAACACGGACCAAGCCACTGAAGCGGCGATTTTGTCCACCTGCAATCGCACCGAAATTTATTGCGCCGCCGAGCAGGCCGCCACAGCGGACACGTTGCGCTGGTTGGCACAAACCGGCGGCGTTTCACCACAAGAGCTGCAATCGCATACTTATTTATTAGAAGGCGATGCGGCTGCCCGTCACGCCTTCCGGGTCGCCAGTGGCCTCGACTCGATGGTGCTGGGGGAAGCCCAAATCTTGGGCCAACTGAAAGACGCCGTACGCGCAGCCGAACAGGCTGGCGCCTTGGGCAGCACGCTCAACCAACTCTTCCAGCGCAGTTTTGCAGTGGCCAAAGAAGTGCGCACCGCCACCGAGATTGGCGCCCACTCGATCAGCATGGCCGCGGCCTCGGTGCGTTTGGCAGGCCAATTGTTTGAAGACCTCAAAGGCATCAAAGTGCTGTTTGTGGGCGCTGGTGAAATGATTGAGCTGGTGGTGACGCACTTTGCCGCCAAGCAGCCCAAAGCCATGGCGATTGCCAACCGCAGCCTTGAGCGTGGGGAAAAACTGGCCGGTCGATTTGGAGCCGAGGTCTTGCGACTGGCCGAATTGCCCGAGCGCTTGCACGAATTTGATGCCGTCATCAGCTGCACCGCCAGCACCCTGCCGCTCATTGGGCTGGGTGCCGTGGAGCGGGCCTTGAAGAAACGCAAATACCGTCCGATGTTCATGGTGGATCTGGCGGTGCCACGCGACATCGAGCCTGAAGTCAAAGGTTTGGAAGACGTTTACCTGTACACGGTCGACGACTTGGCCAGCGTGGTGCAAGCAGGTCAGGCTCAGCGGCAAGCCGCTGTAGCGGATGCCGAAGTGATCATTGACAGTGGTGTGCAAAGTTTTTGCCATTGGCTGGACCAAAGGGATACGGTGCCGCTGATTCAGCAATTGCACAGCCAAGCGGACAGCTGGCGTGATGCCGAACTGGCCCGCGCCCGAAAAATGCTGGCCAAAGGGGAAGACCCCGAAGCCGTACTCGAGTCTTTGGCCAAAGGCCTGACGCAAAAAATGCTGCACGGCGCACTGGCCGAATTGCGCGATGCCGACCCGACCCACCGCGAACAGACCATGCAAGCGGTGCAACGCTTGTTTTTGAGGCAAGGGCGTTAGCGAACATCTGCCTGTTCGTGATGGGGTTTGTTTGGGCAGAACATAGCCCACCGCCAATCGCCAATCGCTCATTGGAGCCCTGCCCCTAGTGGCCATGACCGCCTTGCCCTGACTTCTTTTGTCCGCATGAAACCTTTTCTGATTCAACAACTCGAGCGCTACGCTTTGCGGCTGACCGAGCTGGACTTTTTGCTGTCGCGAGAAGACATCATGGCCGACATGACCCAGTTCTTGAAGCTGTCGCGCGAGCATGCCGACGTCAGTGCTGTGGCCTCACGGTTTGCACGATTTCAACAGCGCAGTGCCGATCTCACGGCCGCGCAAGCCATGTTGGAAGACGCCGATCTGCAGGCCTTGGCGGAAGAGGAAATGAGCAGCGCCACCGCCGAGTTGCAGACCCTCGAAGCCGAATTGCAACGCATGCTGCTGCCCAAAGACCCGGACGATGCGCGCCCCGCCTTTGTCGAAATCAGGGCGGGCACCGGGGGCGACGAATCGGCACTTTTTGCTGCTGATTTGCTGCGCATGTACATGCGATTTGCGGAAAGCTCGGGCTGGAAATGCGAGATCGTCTCCGAGTCCATGAGCGAATTGGGGGGCTACAAAGAAGTGGTGGTCCGCATTGAAGGAGAGCAGGTGTACGGCGCGCTGAAATTTGAGTCGGGAGGCCACCGGGTGCAACGCGTGCCCGCCACCGAGACCCAAGGTCGCATCCACACCAGCGCCTGCACTGTCGCCGTTTTGGCCGAGCCAGACGAGGCCGAGGCCATAAAAATCAACCCATCCGACTTGCGCATTGACACCTTTCGGGCCAGCGGGGCGGGTGGGCAACACATCAACAAAACCGATTCAGCCGTGCGCATCACGCATTTGCCCACGGGCATCGTGGCTGAATGCCAAGACGGACGCAGCCAACACAGCAACAAAGCCCAAGCTCTGAAAGTATTGACGGCCCGCATTCAAGAAAAAGACCGCTCTGAGCGCGCCGCCAAGGACGCCGCCGAGCGAAAAAGCCTGATTGGCAGTGGTGACCGTTCAGACCGTATCCGCACCTACAACTTCCCGCAGGGCCGGCTGACCGATCACCGCATCAACCTGACGCTCTACAAACTGCTGACCATCATGGAAGGGGATCTGCAAGATGTGATCCATGCCTTGCAATCCTATGAGGCCGCCCAACAATTGGCAGCGCTTGAAATTGGAGCCACCGCGTGAGGCCTGCTCATCCCCCAGGTCTGAACGTCGCGCAATGCCTCGGCCAAGCCCACGGGCTGGGGCTGGCGCGCCACGATGCGCAGCTGCTTTTGCTGCACTGCCTGGGCCAGGGCCGGCATGACCGTGCGTGGCTGCTGACGCATGACACCGAGGTGTTGACCGAGGCACAACAGACCCACTGGCAACGCGCGCTAGAGCGTCGGGTGAGTGGCGAGCCTGTGGCCTACATCACGGGGCTGAAGGATTTTTTTGGCTTGACGCTCAGCGTGGACGCGCGTGTGCTCGACCCCCGCCCAGACACCGAAACCCTGGTCGAATGGGCTTTGGAGCTATTGCCTGCCGAAGCGCGGCTCAGGGTGCTGGATTTGGGCACCGGCAGTGGCGCAGTGGCGTTGGCGGTGCAACACCAACGGCCCCATTGCCAGGTCAGCGCGGTCGATGTCAGCCAAGAGGCACTGGAGGTGGCGCGGGCCAACGCGCAACGCCTCAATCTCCCGGTGCAATTTGTGCACAGCCATTGGTTAGACAAGGTGCAAGGCCGGTTTGACCTGATCGTCTCCAATCCGCCCTATGTGGCAGAAGGCGACCCCCACATGCCGGCGTTGCGGCATGAACCCCGGCAAGCCCTGACCAGCGGCCCCAGCGGCCTGCAGGACATTGGCCACATCGTGGCCCATGCCCCTCAATACCTTCAACGTGGCAGCTGGTTGCTGTTGGAGCACGGCTGGGATCAGGCCCAGGCGGTGCAAAAACTTCTTTCACATGCCGGTTTTTCGAACATCCAAACCCGTCAGGATTTGGCCGGCGTAGACCGCTGCACAGGCGGGTGCTTCGATTCAGAGAGATAATGCACCCCATCCGAAATCGTCACCCTTTGGAGTTAAAACCATGAGCGATACCCAACAACGCATTGACGAACTCGTCAAAAACAACGAAATCACCCTGTTCATGAAGGGCAGCGCCAGTTTCCCAATGTGCGGTTTTTCAGGACGCGCCATTCAAATTTTGAAAGCCGTCGGCGTGGACCCCAAAACGGTCAAAACCGTCAATGTGCTGGACGATGCCGAAATTCGCCAAGGCATCAAGGAATACAGCAACTGGCCCACCATCCCTCAGTTGTATGTGAAAGGGGAGTTCATTGGCGGTTCGGACATCATGATGGAAATGTACGAATCGGGTGAACTGCAACAAGTCATCAACGGCCAGAGCTGATGGCCTCCCCGGTCTGAAACGACCGAGCCGGTGACAGGATCGGGGCTCTCCCCCACTTCTTGCAGCCACAAAAAAAGCCAGTCAATCGACTGGCTTTTTTGTTGGGCGGCTCAGGGCTCAGCGGAAGCGAGACTGAGGAACCACTTTCAAATCGCCTTCCAAAGAGCCGATGTAAGACGACATGGCTTTCAGTTCGGCGTTGGTGAATTGCTTGGCGATGCCGCCCATCACGCCGTTGTTGCGGCCCCAAGTGGACTGGTTTTCAACTTTGTAAGATTTGAGCGCCACAAACAAAAAGTCTTTGTGCTGACCGGCAATTTTGGGATAGCTGGGGTCGATGGGCTTGGAGAAATTGTCGCCGTGGCAAGACACGCAAGCCCCCTTTTGCAACAGGGCGGCCACTTTGGCATCGGGTGCTTTGGGCGACTTGGCAACGGCTTCGGTTTTGCCATGTTGTTCGTAGTAGGCCGCCAAATCAGCCATGTCTTGGTCGCTCAGGCTGTCGGCAATGCCGCGCATGGTGGGGTGCTTGCGCTCGCCTTTTTTGTAGGCATTCAGGGCAGAAACAATGTATTTGGCGTTCTGGCCAGAGATCATGGGGACGCGGTAGATCTCAGGAAAACTGGCTTGGTAACCCTGAATACCGTGGCAGCCGATGCACATGGCAATCTTCTGCTCAGCAGCTTTGGCATCGCCCTTGATCTCTTGGGCATGGGCGGAAATAGCGGTCACAGAGGCGACAGCCAAGGCAAACATCGAGGTCAGGAGCTGGTTCATTTTGCTTACACAATCCAATTGATTGATAAAAATCAACTGCGGATTATATCGGGCTGGCCCTCATAATCCTGACAGGCTTCTTTCCTGTTTTTTAGAACTTCTCCTCATGAAATTTCAAGGTACTGAAAACTACGTCGCCACACAGGACTTGATGCTGGCGGTCAATGCCGCCATCACCCTGAAGCGCCCTTTGTTGGTCAAAGGAGAGCCCGGCACGGGCAAAACCATGTTGGCCGAAGAGGTGGCCCAGGCCTTGGGTTTACCGCTGTTGCAATGGCACATCAAATCGACCACCAAAGCCCAACAAGGCTTGTACGAATACGATGCTGTCAGCCGACTGCGCGACAGCCAGTTGGGGGACGAGAAGGTCAAAGACATCGAGAACTACATCATCAAAGGCGTGCTGTGGCAGGCGTTCACGTCCGAGGTGCCGGTGGCCATCTTGATTGACGAAATCGACAAGGCCGACATTGAGTTTCCAAATGACTTGTTGCGCGAAATCGACCGCATGGAGTTTTATTGCTACGAAACGCGCCAGCTGATCAAAGCCAAAACACGTCCCTTGGTGTTCATCACCTCCAACAACGAAAAAGAGCTGCCCGACGCGTTCTTGCGCCGCTGCTTTTTCCACTACATCAAATTCCCTGAAGCGGACACCATGCGCCAGATCGTGGCGGTGCACTTCCCCCAGCTCAAACAAGAGCTGCTGGCCGTGGCCCTGAAAACTTTCTACGATGTGCGCGGCTTGCCCGGCCTGAAGAAAAAGCCCTCCACCAGCGAGCTGCTGGACTGGCTCAAGCTGCTGGTGGCCGAAGACATTCCCCTTGAAGCCCTGCAAAGTGCCGACCAAAAAGTAGCCGTGCCGCCATTGGTGGGCGCCCTGCTGAAAAACGAACAAGATGTGACACTGTTTGAAAAATTGGTGTTCATGAACCAACGCAACCGCTGAGCCATTGACCATGTCCAACCCCAACCCTTTACTTGAAGGTATTTCAGACGCTGTTGGTTTTGTCGGCGGCGCATTGGCCGGCTTTTGGGCCGGCAAACTGATCGGCTGGGACATCTTCAGCGCCGGCTACGACAGCGCCAGCATTGGCGGGATCTTGCTGGTCGGCTTGGGCGGTGGCGGTGGCTTGCATTTGGCCCGTTACTGGCGAGCCAAACAACAAGACGACTCATCAGAATAAACCCCGAAAACTTGGCCCTATGAGCTTTGTCAGCCCCATCACCCTGCGCGATCGCGGCATTGAACTGCGCCCCATGACACTGGAGCATGAGGCGGGTTTGCGCTCTGCCGCGGCAGATGGCGAGCTCTGGAACATCCGGGTCACCTCGGTCCCAGAACCCGAACAAACACGCCAATACATGGAAGACGCTCTGGCCATGCGCGAGGCCGGTCACCGTTTTCCTTTTGTGGTGGTCGAATCAGACAGCGGGCGCGTGCTGGGCACCACCAGCTTCCATGACATCGTGCCGGCCATCCGACGTGTCGAAATCGGCTGGACTTGGTACGCCAAAAGTGTCCAGCGCAGCCATGTCAACACCACCTGCAAAATGCTCTTGTTGACCCACGCCTTCGAGACCTTATATTGCCATGTGGTGGGCTGGCGCACCGACAATTTCAACTTCGCTTCTCAAGCTGCGATTGAGCGGTTGGGAGCCAAAAAAGACGGGGTGATTCGCGGTCACGCGCTGCGCCGAGACGGCACCATCCGGGACACCGTGATGTACAGCCTTCGGTCGGGCGAATGGCCTGAAGTCAAGGCGCAGCTCATGCACGCCCTGAACAAACCACGCTAACCATTGAGTCCGGGCCGTCACCATGTTGATCGACTTTTTCTACACCTTGCGAGCCGCCAAATTGCCGGTCTCGGTGCGTGAATATCTGACCTTGCTGGAAGCTCTGCAGGCGAATGTGGTCGGCCCTGCGTCTGAGGCCTGCAGCATCGACGATTTTTACCACCTGGCCCGTACGGTCATGGTGAAAGACGAAAAGCATTTCGACAAGTTTGACAAAGCGTTTGGCGCTTACTTCAAGGGCGTGGAGATGTTGACCGACTTCACCAAAGAAGTCCCGCTCGACTGGCTTGAAAAGATCTTGCATAAAGAACTGACCCCCGAGCAAAAAGCGGCCATCGAAAAGATGGGGTGGGACGAGTTGATGGAGACGCTGAAAAAGCGCCTGGAAGAACAAAAAGAGCGCCACGAAGGTGGCAACAAATGGATTGGGACCGGCGGCACCTCGCCCTTTGGCAACGGCGGTTACAACCCACAAGGCATCCGCATCGGGGGCAAAGGCGGCAACAAAAGTGCCGTCAAAGTCTGGGAGCAACGGGCCTACAAAGACTACGACGACCAACAAGAACTGGGCACCCGCAACATCAAAATCGCCCTGCGCCGGTTGCGTCGCTTTGCCCGTGAAGGCTCGCAAGACGAATTGGACTTGGACGGCACCATTCGCAAAACCGCCGCCAATGCCGGCTACTTGGACATCTTGATGCGACCCGAACGCCACAACAACGTAAAAGTGTTGTTGCTCATGGACGTGGGCGGCACGATGGACGACCACATTGCCCGGGTTGAAGAAATGTTCTCGGCCGTGAAAGCCGAATTCAAGCACCTTGATTTTTACTACTTCCACAACTGCGTGTACGACTTCATGTGGAAGAACAACAAACGCCGCTACGCCGAAAAATTTGCCACCTGGGACATCCTGCGCAAGTACAACAAAGACTACAAATTGATCTTCATCGGGGACGCCACCATGAGCCCCTATGAAATCTTGCAACCCGGCGGCAGTGTGGAATACAACAACGAAGAAGCGGGCGCCGAATGGCTGATGCGCCTGACGAACACGTTTCCTAAATTTGCTTGGATCAACCCCGAGCCCCAAGGCGTTTGGCAATACCGCCAAAGCATCGCCATCATCCAACAACTCATGAGCCAACGCATGTTCCCTCTGACCCTCAAAGGGCTGGAAGACGCCATGCGCATGCTCAGCAAGTGAGCCGCCGCCTGTGGACACGGTACCCAAAACGCTTGAATGCCCCTTACCTTTGTGTCATTATTGAAAAGATGACGGCAAGTGATTTCTTGACTCAGACCTTTCCCCTCACTCATTGATCTCCAAAATGGCGCAAAAAAATTGGACCCCCAAGCATGCTGAAGCATTGCGCCGATCATTGAACGAAACCAACACCGATGCAGCCGCCTTGACAGCATCGCTGCTTTTGGGAAAAGCACACATGGCCAATCTGCTGGGCGCAGACAACAAGGCCTTTTATAACGAGACCATTCGTTATGCGTCGGGTGTCAAAGCACTGAAATCCTTGGGCTACAGCGACAGCCAAATACTGGTGCTCAGTGGGAGCGATATGGCAGCCGAAACACCGGCTTCTGCAGACACACGCGAGGCATCAATTCAGACACCAGCGAACACGCCACTGACGACGACACTGACCACGCCACTGACGACGCCATTAACGCCGCAAGCTGAAAGCACCCCGCGCTTTGAGGCCAGTACACCCCCTGCGGCCAGCACGTCATCAGAGTCCAGCGTCACTTCCAACCCCACGTCTGCACCCTCCTACGCCCGTTATGCCTTGGCGTTGTTGGTCTTGGGCGGTATCGGTTTCGGTGCCTACCAAAGTATGTTGCCTGCTAAGCCTGCGGCGGCCAGCGCCAACAGCATGGCCGAACCCACTGCGCCTGCAAATCCAGCGGCCTCTGAACCGGCCACGGCGGCGGCTGCAACCAATACCAATCCCCCACAAAATTTGCCCGAAGCGGCAGCCAAGCCCGCTGAGGCAGTGCCTCAACCGGCACTGGCAACGCCTCAAGCAGCGGCCTCTGTGCCTGACGAGTCCAACACGATTTGTGATTTTTCTCAGGCCACCACGGCCCAAGAGGCGGTGACCAGTGTGCCGAATGCGCCCAAGGGTTATGTGCATTTTGCGGCCACAGAAAACGACACCCTGCTGTGTGTGAAAGACAACAAAGGGGTGATCTCCAAGGTACGGCTTCAGGCCAAAAACAGCCGCAGCATTTATGGCGAAGAACCCCTCACGGTTAACTTTTCCAAAGAGCACAAGCCCACCGTTTTTTACCAACGCAACAAGATTTATCTGCGTCCAGAAACGGTTCGAGCGACTTTCCAATAAGCCAAAGCAGCCACGTCTTTTGTGGCTGCAGCGCCAAAGTCGTGGAAATGCCTGATGCCAACGCTCAATGCATGTGAGCCGCGCTGTTGCGCCGCAGTGCAGACAGTAAAATCAAGCGGTGGCCACCGTAGTTCAATGGATAGAACTCTCCCCTCCTAAGGGAGTGATACAGGTTCGATTCCTGTCGGGGGCACCAAACCCCTCCCCTGCCAAGATGTGGCTTCGCGGTTCAGCAAATCCAATTCAGAAAGCCACTTTTTCCGCTTCAAGGTAGGCCAGGCTGATGTACTTGCCAATATTGCCCTCGAAACCCTGCATGGTTTTTGCCCGGGCCATGACACGCGGGTCTTTCAGCACAGCGGCTTTGGCTTCGGCCTCTGACTTGCCATCTTCCACCGCCTTGAGGCAAGGCTCCCAAATCCCTGCCATGAATGTGCCGTAAGTGGTCAACAGATCTTTGCGTGCCTCGCCATGCCCGGGCACCCAAAGTTGCTCACCTGTGGCCGCCATCAGGTTTTTGTAGTATTTGAAAGTGCCGGGGTAAGAACCCTCGTCCATATTGGCAATGCGGTTGGTCATGGCGATATCGCCCAACGCGGTCACTTTGTCTTGCACGACTTCGACACACAAGTCAGAAGGCGTGTGAGCTGTGCCGTAATGGTGCATGCGCAAACTCACATCGCCAAATTGAATCACCTGGCCGTGTTGCACCGGCTTATTGGGCAAGACCACTTGGGTTCCTAGGGTGGACTGGTTGGTCCAACGCTCCATCAAACTGCGCCACAAATTGCCTTCGGCACCTTTGAGTTTTTCAATGGTGCTGGGCAATGCATAAATGGGCAATTGATCGCCGTAAGTATTTACAAATGCGTGATTGCCCAACCAATGATCACCGTGATAGTGGCTGTTAAAAACAGCCACGACTGGTTTGTCGGTGACTTTGCGGATCATGCGAATCGCCATTTGGCCGATTTGCAGCGACGCCCCCGAATCAATGACCACCACCCCCGCCGTGGTCACTACGAAAATCACATTGGCCATCATCCCCCGATTTTCCGGAGTGGGAAATCCGTCGGGGGAAAAGATCAACCACACATGGGATGACAATTGGCGTGCAGGAATGTCCTGCACAGGCGGGCCTTCGATGAAGTCTTGCGCTTGTTGGGCCAGCAATTGGGCCTCGGGCCACAATGCGGCACTGCCCAAAGCCGCACTGACGATCAACCACTGTCTTCTTTTCATCGTCACTCTCCCTCCATCTTGGCAGTGCCAATTGGCGCTGCCAAAGGCAATCAGGCTGCGTAGCCCTTGTTGGGCAATGCGCCCATGATTTTTGGTGCATTGAGCTGACGTGGCTTGATGCGCCCACCCTGCGCCTTGAGCCAAGTCTCCACCACATCCCAAACTTGTTTGTTGCCCTGATTGCGAGCTTCTTCGGCCACAGGGGCCCAACCGGCCACTTTGTACTTTTTGCCGGCCTCGATCAACTGCCCTTTGAGGCGCAAATCGCCAATGCGGTTACCCATCGTGCCAACGGGGTTGCAACTGTATGTCAGCCCTCCCACTCGCACCATGTCGCCGCCCTGTTGGTAATAGGGATCAGGGTTGAAGAGGTTGTCCGCCACATCTTCCAGCACGGTCTTGATGGTCTCACCCGTCATCTCGGTGACGGTGGCGTAGGAGTAGGTGGTGGCCGTCATGTCCAACAACCATTCACGGGTAATGGCCTGACCGGGCAACAATGTGGTGCCCCAGCGGAAACCGGGGGAGAAGGCAATTTCTGCACTTTGCACATCCAGCAAAGCATCCACCAACAATTGGTCGCCTGTGCCGTTGAAGTTGCCACGGCGGTAGAGCAGACCGTCTGTCACGGCCAGCTTTTCAGACAACTTGGATTCGTAAGGCGCGCGGATCTTGCTGATCAAAGCGTCCATCTCTTTGTCGGCGGGCAACATATTGGAAAACACAGGCAACAGCTTGTAGCGGAAGTCAGCGACTTTTTTGTCTTTGATAGAAAAGTCCAACACGCCCAAAAATTTGCCGTTCGAGCCGGCATTGGTCACGAGCGTCTTGCCCCCTTTGTTGGACACCACCGTGGCCACGGGCATCCCGTCGTGCGTGTGGCCGCCCATGATGGCGTCAATCCCACTCACGCGGCTGGCCATTTTCAAGTCCACATCCATGCCGTTGTGGCTGATGACGACCACCACTTGGGCGCCCTTGGCACGGGCTTCGTCGACCATCTTTTGCATGTTTTCATCTTGGATGCCAAACGCCCAATCGGCCACCATGTAACGCGGGTTGGCAATTGGGGTATAGGGGAAAGCTTGGCCAATGATGGCGCATGGCACACCGTTGATTTCACGAATGACATAAGGCTTGAAGACAGGGTCCCCAAAGTCATTGGTCTTGATGTTCTGCGCGACAAAGTCAACTTTGCCGGCAAAGTCTTTCTCTACGATTTCTTTCACGCGTTCCATGCCCAGTGTGAATTCCCAATGGCCGGTCATCACGTCAACGCCCAGCAATTTGCAGGCATCCACCATGTCTTGGCCGTTGGTCCACAAGCTGGTGCCAGAGCCTTGCCAAGTGTCACCGCCATCGAGCAACAAGGCACCAGGTCGGCTGGCCTTCATGCGCTTGACCAAGGTTGCCAAGTGGGCAAATCCACCCACCTTGCCATAACGCTTGGCTGCTTTCTCATAGTCCAAATAAGTCAAGGCATGGGCTTCGGCAGTCCCCGGACGAATCTTGGCCGCTTGCAGCAAATACTCACCGACCAAATGTGGCAGATTGCCCTGCATCGAACCAATGCCCATGTTGATGCTGGGCTCACGGAAATAAATCGGCTTGAGCTGAGCGTGGCAATCGGTCATGTGCAAGAAAGACACATTGCCAAACTTGGGAATGTCATACAGCCCGTTGGCCGCCGTGGCCGCACTGGCTTCAGCAAACGTGCCCATGCTCAAGCCTGCCATCGTGCCGGCACCCATCACCTGAATAAATTCGCGTTTGGAGAGATTCATATTTGCAATCACTGATATATGAGGAACTAAAAAACCCGGACCAGCCGGGTTTTGGAGTGGGTTACTGGTTAACGGGTGACTTGGGGTCGAGCAACAAACCCACAATGTGGCGCACCTGGGTTTCGTTCAAGATGCCCATGTGACCCGCCCGTGGCATGTTGGAACAAGCGTTGTAGGCTTTGGAGTTCCAGATCTTGCCCCAGGTGTATTCAACGATGGGTTTGCTGGCAGGATCGCTCGGGTTAGAGACCCCACGCAGCTTGCCGTAGTTGTACAGGCTGGGGCCAATCGTGCCGTAAGAAATTTCTTTCTTGTCCATCTGATGGCAGTTGTAGCAATTGCCACCATTGACCGTTTTGGCATCGTCCGTCCATGTCAATCCGCGGCCGCTTTGAGCGATTCTTTCGCCTTCACGCCAGTCGCCAATAAATTGACCATCTGAAGGCCATTTGATGGTTTTGAAATTGGCAGCCTCCAAAGCTTTGGCCGTTTTTTCATCAAGTGGTTTGCCCGCGACATCGGCTTCGCTGCAAGCCTTATTGGTTTCATCTGTGGCCGTGATGCGTTCGACTTTCACACCATTTTCGTCGCGGAAAGAGGCTTTGACGATTTGGTCTGTCAAGGCATTCAGCTCCGCCACAGAAGGACCTGTGGCACAACCCACAGCCACCAAAGCAGCCGTGAGGCTGGCCAATACGAGAGAGGTTTTTTTGTTCATATGAGGTCTCCTGGTCAGATCAACGCTTGATGGCCGGTGCAACTGAGGCGGCCCCTTTGGCATTCACCCCCAAATAGGTGGCCAAAGCAACGGTGGCGTCACTGGCAAAGCCCGGGTAGGGAAAGCGTTGCTGGCGGTAGCAATCGTTCAAACGCAATTGCATGCTCCACATCTGACCGTTGGAGACACGGTAAGCCGGCCAAGCGGCAAAACCAACCCCGTCGCCCGGGTTCTTGGTGAGAATCGGCAAGTCTTGCAAACGAATGCGTTTGCCCTCTTCACCGTGGCAAGAAGCGCAAGAGAAATCGTGCGGGCCGCCGCGCTGGAAAAACAGGCGTTTGCCTACTTCGTAAAACGACTTTTCTTGAGCATGCGCTTGCGACAGATTGAAGCGCAGCCCTTTGGACTCGGCGGCAATCCATGTGGCCAAGGCCGTCACGTTGGCCATTTCGCCGCGACCAAATGCAGTCTTGGAAATTTCAGCGGCATTGAAACCTTGCAGAGTTTCCATACAAGTGACCAAGCGAGACTCAAGATCTTGCATGCGCTGGGTGTCTGCAAAGTAGCGCGGCAACTCGACAAAAGCCCCTTTCACGACACCCGGACCTTTGCCCAAATCGCATTTTTCAAGGGATGCGTTTTTGGGACCACGCGCTTTTTTCCAGAGGTCTTCGCCTTTGGCCTCAAACAGGTCTGCGGGGTTGCCATCTTGCAACATGGCGCGGTATTCGTCGATGCCCTGACTGGCCGTTTTTTGGGCCATCACGGGGGCGACGGCCAAAGCCATTGCTGCTGCAATGGAAAGGGTTGCTGCTTTTTTCATTGTCACCTCTGTAGATTTTTTTAATGCAAAAAAAGGGTGAAGTTTGGCTCCACCCTTTTTAGTCACAAAGCCCGATCAAGACACCGTGGCTTCGTCGGTACGGGTATCGCCCTTGTTGTCTTTCCAGATCACTGTGATCTTGTCACCGGCTTTGGCGCCTTTTACCGAGAATTGCAAGAAAGGGTTTTTCGACACAGCGGGGCCCCATTCAGCGGCCAGCACTTGTTTGCCATTGAGGTTGGCGGTCACTTCTTGGATAAACCAGGCGGGCACGATTTTGCCCGCAGCATCACGGCGCTGACCGGATTCCATCTCGTGGCTCATGAGCACGCGAACAGTGGCTTTGTCGCCCGAAGCTTGGGCACGAATGCGCATTGGATCTGCCATTTTTCTCTCCTAAATCTTTCAATCAATCAATGTGGGGTCACGGGTACTGGATGTGGACGGATCAACCGCCGCAACCGCCCAAAGTGACCTTGACTTCTTTTTTGGACCACAGGGCTTTACCGTCGTTCATGATCGCGATGGCATAAACATCTGAGGACTGGCCCATCTTGGCGCGTGTCGTGAAGTTGGCGTCCACTGCATCAGAAACGTGGAACATGGCCACCAAGGCGGCGGGGTTCTTTTCGACCAAGATCAACAATTGCTTGGCACCAGCCAATGTGGTGCTGGCACCCAATGGCACCACTGCCCCGTTTTCGGCGATGTCCGGCCCGGTGATGGTCACATCTTTGCTTTCGGCCAAGCTGGTTGCACCAGCAGCCTTAGCGGCGTCTTGCACCGACTTGGCATCGAATGCGTTTTTGTTGAAAGCGGCTTGCGCGAATTGCGGAAAGCCAGCAGCGGCCAAGAGGCCAGCCACAACAGCGGTTTGCTTGAGTGTCTCGCGACGGTTTTGCATCGGTTATCTCCTTGATGAATGATGGATGCTATAGAAACAGGTTCAGCAGTTCAACGGGGAAAGCCCGAATTACTTGCTGGCCCCCTTGGAAATCCATTCGCCAATTTTCTTGGCATCGGCGTCGGGCAATGATTGTGGCGGCATCGGGATTTGGCCCCAAACACCGACGCCACCGCCCTTGATTTTGCTCACCAAATAGTCAGTCTTGCCGCTGTGCTTCTTGGCAATTTCGTTGAAGCCAGGTCCAACAATCTTTTTATCAACCCCATGGCAAGCCGTACAGCTGTATTTGTTCAACAGTGCAATGGCGGCTTTGGCTTCGGCATTTTCAGCCTTGGCTGGCGCCGCGGCAGCAGGCGCCGCCGTCATGGGCATGCCCGCCTTCGGCTCGGGCTTGGTGGTGTCGGCACCCACTTGCTGGCCCACCATGCGGTTTTGTTCGGCCAAATTACCGTGGGCGTTGCGCGCGAAATCAGGCAAGAAAGAGGCCACTTTGGCTTCTGGTTTGCAATCTTTCATGCACAGTGTGTTGTTGGTATCGGGCTTTTTGACCCCACCAAACTCGTTGCCTGGCCACATGGCATGTTGCGTGGTCATGCCATTGCGGTTGGGCATACGGGCCTGCACTTCAGCGATATTTTTGTCGGACAACACATAGTTGTCTGGAACCACATTGGCCAGGTTCAACAGAAATGCGGTCACCGCATACACCTCTTCAGTGGTCAATGTCTTGGGCGCTGTCCAAGGCATGGCACGGTTGATGTAGTCCCACAAAGTCGACACTGTTGCCACCTTCATGATGGTGGTACGGCCAGGGTAGTCTGAGCGGTCCAAATTGGCGACACGGCCCTTTTTGATGTCTTCCGCGGTGGTGCCACCGATCAGGGGGCTGAACACTTCACCCGACTCGCCAAACACACCGTGGCAATGGGCACATTTGCCTTCCCAAACATCTTGACCTTTGGCCACAGAACCCGAGCCAGCAGGCAGGCCCTTGAAGTCTGGACGAACATCAATGTCCCACTTGGCCACCTCTTTTGCGGTTGCCGCACGACCGATACCTGGGAAATTGGCGCTTTGCGCCGAGGCCCAACCGGCCAAGGCCAACAACGCGCCCGTCACAACCGCATTACGAAACCTGGACATTTTTCACCTCACCGTTTTCCTGCACCAACCACGACTGGATGGCGTTGTTGTGATAGATCGAGCGCGTGCCACGCACGCCACGCAATTGCTGGTAGGTCGGTTGTACATGGCCCGTGTCGTCCTGGGCACGACTTTGAATGATGGCGGGCTTGCCATCCCAGACCCAATCCAAGTTAAAGCGGGTCAAGGCTTTGGACAAAACGGGCGTCTCCAGACGCGCTTGGCGCCAGTTGCGACCACCGTCTGTGGACACGTCCACGCGCTTGATCTTGCCCTTGCCAGACCAAGCCAAGCCCGTGATGTTGTAGAACCCTTTGTCCAGCAAGACCTGTCCACCAGAGGGTGTGGTGACCACGCTCTTGACTTCTTGCAGATTGGTGTATTGCCGGTGCAAACCACCGGGTTGCAAATCGATGTAATGAATGGCCTCGTCTTTGGTGGCATAAGGCTTGTCGCCCACTTCGACTCGGCGCAAATATTTCACCCAACTCACGCCTTGCACACCCGGCACCACCAAGCGCAGTGGGTAACCATTTTCTGGACGCAGCATTTCACCGTTTTGGCCGTAGGCCACGATCACTTCACCCGAAGTGATGAGACTCATGGGAATGGTGCGCGTCATCGATGAACCATCACCGCCTTCGGCCAGCACAAACTTACCGTTTTTCAAGTCAGCGCCCGCCAACTCCAACAAAGTGATCAAAGGCACGCCTGTGAATTCGCTGCAGGACAACATGCCGTGGGTGTATTGCACCGTGGGCACGGCCACATTACCCCAGTCAACGGCTGTGTTGGCACCGCACTCGATGAAGTGGAAGCGCGAGACGGAAGGCAAACGCATGATCTCGTCCATGGTGAAGACCATGTTCTTTTTGACCATGCCGTTGATCATGAAGCGGTGCTTAGACGGATCGATGTCCCACCAACCTTGGTGGTGCCGCTCAAAGTGCAAACCGCTGGGCGTGACGATGCCAAACAAAGACTGAAGTGGCGCAAACGACACCGAAGCTTGGGTGGTCTGGGTCAAACCAGGGCTTTGACGTCGTTGCAAATTAGATTCGTACTTGGAAGGTTTGCCATAGCCTTCAACGGCCACACCTTGCCCAAGGCCCGTGGCATGCTCCGGCAGATTCAAAATATTGGGGTCGCCACCTTCAGTGGGTACAGGATTGCCCTGAGCCATCGCCATGGGTGCTGCAGCTCCAGCGGCGGCAGCGGCAAAGGCGTTGCGAATGAAGTCGCGACGGCCTTTTTTACCTTCTGCGAAGACTTCTTTGATGCCACTTTGCGTCAAGAAATTCTCGGGTGCTTTTTTCACCCTTCCTGAATTCATGCTGTCTTGTTCTTTCACACAAACTCCTCGTTTTGAGTTGTCACATCACGGCTGCATCGATGGCCAATTGCGTGCAAACCGCACGACATACCATCACCGCAGATTCGTCTGCTATCCGATAAAACATGTGAGCGCCTTGGCGGCGTTTTCCCAACACACCAGATCTGTACATGATGTTCAGATGTTGCGACATATTGGGTTGCGCAATGTCAATGTTTTCAAGCAATTGCCCGACATTCTTTTCACCTTGGCACAACTGACTGATGATGCGGACGCGAACGGGCGTTGACAGAACAGCAAACAGGTCTGCCGCCTTCTCAAAAACCTCATCCACCTCGTCAGTCATAGCGTCAATGCCATTAAGTTCTTATATTCGAATGTGCGAATATATAAGATAAGTGATGAATCTGAATCGGAAATTACAGCGGTTGCCCTTTTTGCCTAGGACTAACCCTCATCTGGCACCCCCTTCTTACGACAGCGGTGGCGCCCATGAAGCCTCGCTCAGGCCATTACTTGAATTTGTAGTGGTCGCGGTTCAGCACGGCGGCCACGGAATTCACCTCTTCGGGGAACATTCCAAGATTCAACTCGGTGTTGCACTGCTCCACCATGCCGCGTAGCAATGCCGAGGTGTTGATGCGCCCTTGGGGCTTGTAAATGGCATTGCCGTTGCCTCCCACTTTCGAGACATGACAAGCCACGCATCGATTTTCAGCGATCAGCTTTTCACCCAGAGGGTAGTCAGCATCTTTGAAGAAAGAGGACTGTGCAGGCGCAGACACCGCCACTAAGACTCCGACCCAAAAGCCCAGCGCTGCTTTAAATAAAGTCATTTTTCCCCCATGAAAAAAGCCGTTCAAGGGCGAACCCTTGAACGGCAATCAAAAGCCACGAGTACCAATCGAGCTTCTAAATCAAACCCATTTGGATGCCTGTGAAGGCATTTGTGTTTACTTGGCACCCGCCAAAATCCAAGTCGCCAATGTCAATGCGTCCGCTTCACTCAAAGCCGCTTGAGCAGGCATCGGGACGGGGCCCCACTTGCCTGCGCCACCCGCTTTGATGCTCTTGGCCAGATTCGCAGCGGCATCTTTTTGTCCCGCATACTTCTTGGCCACATCTTGGTAGGAAGGGCCTACCAATTTTTTGTCTACAGCGTGGCAAGCCATGCAAGCATTTTTCTTAGCCAAGTCCATGTTGGCAAAAGCAGGGGCGGACATCAAGGCAGAAACAGCAGCTGCGGCGATGATCAATTTCATGAGGGCTCCTAATTGAATATAACCAGTGACTAATTTAACCGAGTTTCAAGGCAGATTGTCAGCCTTCAGTCGGTCAAATCGTCAGGGATTTTACTGATCCAAGACAACCCGGAAATGCTCAGGTCATTCGTAATCAGTCGAAGGCGGGTTGCTCTGGTTTATCCCTGCAGAGACCCTCAGCCATCCCAGCGGCCATACCAATGACTCCAGTGAATGAGCGATCACTGCAGCACAGCTCAGTACTGCAGCCTTGCCCTCAAGCAGGCTGCAAGTCGTCCCAAGCTTTCAAGGCTTCAGCGGCATACATCAAAGCAGGGCCTCCACCCATGTACACACACACGGCCAACATTTCCTCCAACTCAGCGCGGGTGGCTTGAAGCTTGATCAAGGCTTTCACATGAAAGCCAATACACCCCGAGCACCGCTGCGTCACCCCAATGGCCAGGGCCATCAGTTCTTTGTGCTTGGTGCTCAGCGCACCCTCAGCCATCAAGGCCTGGGCCAATGGAGTTTAGGCGCGGCAAGCTTGGCAGGAATTGCGGTGGATCAAAGCCAGCCCAATGCCGTCACTTTTTTGGGGTCAGACCACCAGGTTTTGCGGTGGCACAGCCTCGGCGGGCCGCTTCAGGAACAGTTTCCAACGGTCGCTTGGAAATCGCTTTTCGAGATCGAATCAGGGTGTGACCTGAGAGGGCGGCTTCACCATGGGCCAGCCGCGCTTGGCCCACTCACTCATGCCACCGTTGACATAACGTATGTTGGTAAATCCTTGCTCTTGCAAAGCTTCGGTCACTGCCCGTGAACGATTTTGCGTGTTGCAGATCAACAAGACCGGCTGGTCGGCTTGCTTGGGGATTTCAGATATGCGTTGAGCAACTTGGCTCATCGGCAACAAACCACGCCTTGCGCTACACCCGTGGCGTGCTCTTTCGCCTCACGAATATCAATCATCAAAGCCTTGCCGGACTCATGTTCTGCGCGAGCTTGCTCCAACGAAACACTGGGCAAACTGGCTTCAGAACTACAAGCTTGCAACAGCACCACCACACAAAAAAGGGCCATCCTGCGCAGGTCAAACCATCGATTCAGCATTTGCCAAGACTTCCATCAAAAATTAATTAAGTGATCGCAAATATATACTCTCTTGATGAATTCATTTTCCAATCCTCGAGACACTTGGAACCAACGATATGCGGCTGAACACTATGTGTTTGGTGAGTCGCCCAATGCCTATTTGCAATCTCAAGTCGCCCATTTGGTACCGGGCCATGCCTTGGCCGTGGCCGATGGTGAGGGACGTAATGGGGTTTGGTTGGCAGAACAAGGTCTGGTGGTGGATGCGTTTGACTTTTCAGAGAACGCCATTCGCAAAGCCAAAGCCTTGGCTCAAATGCGGCAGGTTCAAGTGGACTTTTCAGTCAGCGACTGGCAATCTTTTCACTGGCAAGAGGCGCATTACGACAACGTGGTGGGTATTTTTTTTCAGTTTGCGAACGCCGCAGATCGGCAACAGATCTTTGCCCGCATGGACGCCTGCCTGAAGCCCGGTGGCACTTTGTTGATTCAGGGCTACACCCCACGGCAACTTGACTTCAACACAGGCGGTCCCGGCAAACTGGAACATTTGTATGACGAAGATTTGCTCTTGAAAGCTTTCGGACACTACGACATTTTGGACTTGCGCACTTATGAAGCAGAACTTTCAGAAGGGACAGGTCACCAGGGGATGTCGGGTCTATTGGGCTTCACGGCGCGCAAGAAAAAATAGTCATCCCGGAAGCTGCGCGCCATTTCTTGATTGATCTGCATCAAGGCGAAAGCTGGACGCATTTTTAGAATTCTCTGCAATCCCCCGTACCGGGGGTTTTTGCGAGAAATTCATGAAAAAAATCTTTGCCGGTCTGCTGAGTTTGAGCTTGTCGAGTCTGGCCTTTGGACAAGCCGCCAGCTTGGCGGTGGGCACGCCATTGAACATCATTGACAGCCAAAAATCGGTGACTGTGAACACGGCCAAGGGACCGATCACGATCACCCGCACCATGACGGCTTGTGCCAAAAACGGCGGCAACTTACAGCCTCTGATTCCTGTGCCCGGCGTTCATCCGGTTGGTGAGATCGAAATCCTTGACGCACTGAGTGATCGCAACGCCATCGTGCTAGATATGCGCGACACCAACGACCGAGTAAAAGGCACCATCCCAGGCTCGGTGGGCATTCCGTACACCGAAGTGGCCTCGCGCTTGAATGAGCTGGGTTGCAAAAAGACAGGAAATCAATGGAACTGCGATTCGGCCAAAAAGGTTTATGCCTTTTGCAACGGCCCCGTTTGCCCGCAAAGCCCGATGGCGATTCGAGCCATGACCCGCGACGGTTTTCCAGCAGACAAGATTTATTACTACCGCGGCGGCATGCTGGACTGGGATGCCTTGGGGCTGACCAGCGTCAAAGACGAGTTTTGAGGGTCCAGATCAGCGACAAGCCTCAGGGCAAAAGCAAGGCCTCATTGGTGATTTCATAGCGCCTGCCTTGTTTGTCGCAAGGCTTGAGGGCCCCCTCGCGAACCAAGCCACTGATCTCGCGGCTCACGGTCTCGAGCTTGATGTCCAGCATGGCCCCCATGTCGTCACGCGCAAAAAATGAAGTGAACTGAGGTTGCTCAGCGTCCCGCATTTTCAGGGCCAATGCCGCCACCCGTTGTCGGGCAGAGCCAAAGTTCAAGTCCGCCAGCCAATCGTCTGCGTCCTTCAAGGCTTGCTGCCACTTTTTCATCAGGCGTTTGTGCAAACGCGGGGAGTGAGACGACAAGTGATGCAGCACCGACAAGGGAATGCGGCAAACCTGCGAGTCGACCAAGGCAATGGCCTCGGTGTCGTAACGGGCATTGGCCAAAGCCTCCAGGCCTGCCACATCACCGGGGCGCAACACCCGCACAATGCGCTCACGACCATCGGCCGTGGCCCGCACCAACTTGATCATGCCCTTACGCAAAGTAAAGACGCCCAATGCCGTCTCGCCCTCGGTATAAAGGGGAGCATCGGCAGAAAAAACCATGTCATCAATGGGCGTGTGGATTTCGCCAAAATCTTGCTCGTTGAGATCGGCAAAAAGCACCATGTCTCGCACACCACAATTGCGGCAGTCTGAAGTGCCCTTCCAAGCGGATTCAATCTTGATAGGAATCATGTCTTAAATTAGCATGCACGTGAAATTCAAAGCCCTCGCGAAGAAGACTCTTAAAGTGCTTTTCGGCCTTGGGCGATTCGGTCTTCTAGGTACGGGCCATAAAAATCGGGCTGATAAGCCCCCTCCATGCGCTCAGCCACTTCTTTGCCCCCCGGACCAAAAAACAGCAAGGTGGGGGTGATCGATACTTTCCAAAGGCGTGTCAGCTGGTCGTGCGTCGTCAGCTTGCCTGCAAAGTCCAAAACGGGTTGGTTCTGGCGCATATCGACCTGAACAATGGCCGTTCCTGCTTTGTGCAGGGGAGACAAATGACTTTGCCGGGCTTGGCGGCAAAACACACAGCCCTCCAGACTGACCATGACGATCAGCGGCTGCTTGGATTTGAGGGCGCGGGCCAGTTCATCGGGCAGCGACTGCGCCAACGGCAAGGTGGCAGCCCCCGACTGCGCCCACACAGGCAGGCCAGCCAATGACGCGCCAGCCAGCATGAGCCAATCGCGTCGGCGCCAAGCTGCAAGGGAAAAGTCAGTCGGACGAAAAACCATGAATGGAGAACAGTGGACAATAGCGGGTTTTGTGTCGGCGGGATGAGCCATCTCGACTGCCGCTTTTGAATATAAGAAACCAATGAATTATTGGAGAAATCCATGAATCTCGCAAGCTTGCTCGAAACTTGGGGTGACTCAAATGTACTGCTCATGGCAGGCGCATTGGTCGGTTTCATCTTTGGATTTGCCGCACAACGCACCCGGTTTTGTGCCCGTGCCGCCGTGATTGAATGCTGTGAAGGCCAAGCTGGAGACCGTTTCAGTGTCTGGTGGTTGGCCTTTGCTGCTTGTTTGCTGGGCGTGCAAGTCTTGGTTTTTGCCGGCTGGCTTAAACCAGCAGATGCCCGCTACATTGCACCCATGGGCAGCATTTCAGGTGCCTTGCTGGGGGGCTTGTTTTTTGGTGCGGGGATGATCCTGACACGGGGTTGCGCCAGCCGGCTGCTGATCTTGTCGGCCAACGGCAATTTGCGCGCTTTGCTTTCGGGCTTGGTATTTGCGGTCACGGTACAAGCCAGCATTGCGGGATGGCTGGCCCCCATTCGACAAGGCATCGCCTCTTGGTGGACCGTGGACGGAGGTCCGTCACGTGACTTGCTGCAAATTTCAGGCATTGGCCCAACCGGCGGACTGCTCTTGGCCTTGCTGGCGATGGTCACCGCGTTTTATTTTTTCTTCAAAACCCACCCACGCCGATGGACACTGGCGTTGGGCGCCTTGGTGGCCGGTTTGAGCATCGCTTTGGGATGGGGCCTCACACAAGTCATTGCTGCACAGTCATTTGAAGCCGTCCAAATCCAAAGTTTGAGTTTCAGCAGTGGCTCGGCCGAAATGCTCATGCGCGCCCTGTCCAGCAGCACGTCGCCGAGTTTGGGGTTTGACGCTGGTTTGTTGCCAGCAACGTTCTTGGGCTCATTGCTCGGTGCCTTGGTGGGTGGCGACTTCAAGTTTGAGGGCTTCAAAACCGAAAACAAATTGGGGCACTATTTAGTAGGCGCCATCCTCATGGGCTTTGGCGCCGTTTTGGCAGGCGGTTGCACCGTGGGTGCAGGCATGACCGGGGGTTCTCTGTTTTCTTTGACCGCCTGGCTCACCTTGATCGCCATCTGGTTGGGGGCCGGCCTGGCTTGGCGCATCAACCGACGCATGGGCTGGCCTATCTGAAGCTTGAATCCCTTGATGCGCATCAATGGCGACAGAGGGGGCAACATTTGCATTCATATCAGTCACTACTGATATGAATGAAGCAGCCTATGGACAAGGCGCAAGTTTCCGATACTTATGGATGGGGAACAGTCTTGACGGTCGAAGGGGGAGTATCTTCCTCAAATACTCCACCCCCTTCACTCTGACAAAAAACCAACACCAAAGACAATTTTTAAACACGGGTCTCAATAGCTTTATAAAACTGAGAGACCCCAAAATGCGAAAAAAAACTGTCGAATAAACGCCGCTAGTCCCTCGCTCGAGGCGTTTGGTGTGTGTCCAATCAAGCCAACGTGTCAGCCCAAATGTTTTGTGCCCAAGACCAGGCGTAAACACCTTCAAGTTCATTGGCACTACTGGACACACCGCCTGACCCTGGAACGGTCAGCATCGTTTTCTTTTCAGCGTCGTAGCGGTGCACGCTGGCGACATGCACGACATCTTTGCTGCTGACATAGCTGTAGCAAGTGTTGTTGTAAATGGGCATGGGGTTAACTTCTTTGCCCATCAACAACGCCACCACTGCTGCTGCACAGGTCTTTCCGTGTTGGTTGGCCATGTGACCTGACTTGGGCATGCCCGGTGCGATTTGGA
Organism: Comamonadaceae bacterium; assembly: GCA_027488255.1. Classification (GTDB taxonomy): domain Bacteria; phylum Pseudomonadota; class Gammaproteobacteria; order Burkholderiales; family Burkholderiaceae_C; genus Limnohabitans_A. The sequence continues at coordinate 101,850 of JAIYBZ010000009.1, forward strand.
TGGAGTCGCCCAGTACGTGAACGTTTTTGGCCGCCTTCGACTCAAAAGTCAGGAAGTCCACTTCGCACCAACGCTTGTTGGCAGTGGCCAAACCAGCATTGACGGCAATGTCGCCCGCTCGCATGTTGGGAATCACATTGAGCACGCTGGCCTTGATGTCGTCATTGAACTCGAACTTCAAGGTGTTGGTGGCGGCATCAACGTCAATCACATTGTGTTTGCCGCGGTATTCGATCATGCCTTTGTAACGCTCAGCCCATGCTTTTTTGAACAAGGGGCCTTTGGAGGTGACATCTTCGTTGGCGTCCAAGATCAACACTTTGCTCTTGGGTTTGGCTTTGGTGAAGTAATCGGCCACTTGGCATGCACGCTCATAGGGCCCGGGAGGGCAACGATAAGGGGCCAAGGGAATCGACATGGCAAACACACCGCCATCAGGCATTGCCTCGAGTTGTTTGCGGAGGGTGGTGGTTTGCTCGCCGGCTTTCCAGGCGTGCATGACCTTTTCTTTGGCACCAGCCTTATTCATGCCTGGCAACGACTCCCACATGAAGTCAACACCCGGCGAAACAATCAAACGGTCATACGACAACTCGGCTCCGCCGGCCAGTTTCACGATGCGCTTGTCCGCATCGATGGTATTCACACGGTCTTTGATGACTTTGACGCCATGGCGTTTGGTCAAGTTGTCATAAGGGGTGGTTATTTCCGTGATGGTTCTGCTGCCTCCGATAACCAGGTTGGACATAGGGCAAGAAATGAAAGCATCATTGGGCTCAACCAAAGTAACCTGAATTTTGTGCTCAGACCACATGCGCAGGTATTTGGCGGCCGTGGCGCCAGAATATCCACCGCCAATGACCACCACTTTGGGACCACTGGCGCCACCTGTTGTGGCACAACCCGAAACCAAGCCCATGGCACCCAAAGCGGAGCCGGTCTGCAAAAATTGACGACGTTGCATGACAGTTTTCCTTATTGTTTTTGTGCTGCAAAGTAACCAGCAATTGCAACGATTTGTTCGTCGGAATAGCCCTTGGACAGCTGATGCATGATGGTGGCCGCTGGAACGCGACCCGCTTTGTAATCCAGCATTTTTTGGATGGTGATCTCTTTAGGTACACCCGCCAAAGAAACCATACCGGGCTGCGCACGGCCATCGGTGCCGTGACATGCGGCGCACGAAGCCGCCCAGCTGCGAACATGCAGAGGATCGACTTGGGCTTGCGCCAAGCCAGTTGCAGCCAGCAAAGCGGCCATTGTCAAAATGTGGGGAAGCTTCATGATTTTTCCTCAATGAACAGGGAATGATGGGAGCGAATCAAACGATTAAGGGCGCAAGTAGACAAATTTCTCGTTGGCCTGCAGTTTGGCCACCTCTGACACACCCGAAGGCACCACTTTGGTCTCCATCAGCAATTTGTCTTTCGAGATTTTGCGCGAGGTCAATGTGTTGTTGCAGACGCGGAACTCGACACCTTTCGCAGCCAAATCACTGACACTGCCCGAAAAAGGTTGGTCCATCTGATTGGTGGCACCTTCCAACAGAAAGTCGATGCCCAAGCCATGCGTCACGACCACAATTTTGGCTGTGGGATCGGCAGCCAAGTGGTTTCGGATATTGCCAATGGCCCGTGAAGCTTGTGGGATGCCTTCACTCAAGTGGTAAACCACCTTGATTTCAGCCCAAGACAAGGCACAGGCCAACAAGCCGCTGATCAACAGTACTGATCTTTTCATTCGTGACTCCTTATGTATGGATGTTAGCTTGAACCACGACAGTCAGATGCCCGTAAAAACCCGGCTTGAAACTGACGTCATTCTTTCAGTCGGAGTCGCTGGCAATTTGCACACACACGGCACGGCAAAGTGTGACCACACGGTCATTCACGATGCGGTAATAAATTTGTACCCCTTCGCGGCGCTTGCCCAAGACCCCAGCCTGGTACAGGGTGTTCAGGTGCTGAGACATATTGGGTTGGGTGGTGTCGATTTCGGCCAACAACTCCCCGACATTTTTCTCACCGTTGCACAGCGCGCTGATGATGCGCAGGCGCATAGGCGCTGACATGACACGAAACACCTCGGCGGCTTTTTCAAAGACTTCTTCGGACTCGGTCAAGACACTGTCGTCTACAGGTACGGTTTTGCGCATGGTGCACTTTTTATAAATGATGACGCCGCACAATTGTGCTGCAAAAAATAGGGCAATTTTTTCGCTGGAACACTGAGGAAAACAAGAAAAAGGCTTGCCCCCTGTGTCACGGCCACGTTGGCGGAGAAATGAAAGCATTGTGGCCAAAATAGGCCCAAATTCAAACCATCAAGTGGTTCTAAGCTTATGCCGTCGCTCTATAAGCCTGCCTCTTTCCCTAGGTAGCAGGCGCATGATGAACTGATTTTTGGCATGCTCGTCTTGGCTAATATGTGCGCATGAATGCACATCACACTTTCAGACACCGACTTTTCTTGATCCTCGAGCTCAAAAGCCACCGGGATGAAAAGGCCGCCTGGTGGTTTTCTTGGGTCTTGACCTTGATGGTGCTGCTGAATGTCGCAGCAGTGATTTTGGAATCGGTACCCGCTTTTGAAGCCCAACACCGCAGCGCATTGGCGGCGTTTGACGCGGCATCGATCGTGTTTTTCAGTGTCGAGTACCTGCTGCGCGTGTGGACTGCCGCTGAAAGAGCCACACCAAGCCACGCCAGCGCCACCCGCCGCCGATTCGGCTACATGGTGGGGTTTCATGGCTTGGTTGATTTGCTGGCCATCCTGCCCTTCTTTTTGCAATCCTTGTTTCCGGGGCTGGATTTGCGCTTTTTGCGCATCCTGCGCGTCATGCGCATCTTGAAGTTGTCGCATTTTTCGACCGCGCTGGAAGACCTGCTGGCCTCCATTTACGCCGAAAGAGAAGCCTTCTTTTCAGCTCTTTATTTGCTGGCATTGTCGATATTGATCACCGCCTGTTTGATGTACTACGCGGAACATGCCTTGCAGCCTGACAAATTTGGCACCATCCCCGATGCCATGTGGTGGTCCATCATCACGGTGACCACCGTGGGCTATGGCGATGTCACCCCGCTTTCGGCGTGGGGCAAGGTGATCGGCGCCTTGACGGCGCTCTCTGGGGTGTTCACCGTGGCGTTGTTGACCGGCATCGTGGCATCGGCGTTTGCCACGCGGGTCAGAACCCAAGAGATTGAATTCACCAGCGAAGTCGAAGAGGTGCTGAAGGAAGGCCATCTCAGCGCCAAAGAGCGGCGCACCATCGAGCACTTGCGGCAAGAATTCAGCCTGACTGAAGACCATGCACGGGCCATCGTGCGGCAAATCATCGAAGAAAAATCACTGCGCGATCTGCCCTCCTGAGGGTTCAACCTCACGCTTTGGGCTGGCGCAATGTGCGGCTCAACAAAATCACCGGGATCAGCCCCACCAGCACCAGCGCCAGCGATGGCAAAGCCGCTTCACCCAGACGCTCGTCACGCGCCAACTGATAGGCGACCACGGCCAGCGTGTCGCTGTTGAAGGGGCGCAGTACCATGGTGGCGGGCAATTCCTTCATCACATCCACAAACACCAGCAACACAGCCGCCACAGTGGTGCGCCGCAGCAAAGGCGCATGCACACGGCGCAGCAAGCCCCAGCCGGTCACGCCCAGCATGCGCGCAGAGTCGTCCAAACTGTTGGGGATGCGTGCATATCCGCTTTGCACCGACTGCAGTGCCACAGCACAAAAGCGCACCAAATAAGCCCAAACCAAGCCCAATGAGGTCGCGGTGATCCAAGCGCCTGCTGAAGAGGCGGGCCAAGTTTGCTGCAGCCAGGCCACGGGCAAAAGCAAGCCCACCACCACCACAGCGCCGGGAATGGCATAGCCCAAACCCAGCAGTTGAATCGCGCCTTGGCTGAGGCGGTCCGCCCGCGTGCGCACACGGAAAGCCAGGGTGAGGGCAACGCCAACGGCCAACAGAGCGGTCAGCCCCCCTAAGCGCAAACTGGTCAAGGCCCATTGGCCAAAACGGTCCCACGGAACGGGGTTGGTTTCGGCCATTAATGCCCGCAACATGATGAGCACCGGCAAGACAAATCCCAACAACACCGGCAAGCTACAAACCCCCCATGCCAGCAGGCGTTGCGCGCCCAACAAACGGATGGGTTGCGCCTCTGCAGAGCCTTGCCGTGCACCACGGCCTTGGTTAAAGCGCATGCGTTTTTGAGCGTGCTGCTCCAGCTGCAACAAGATCACCACCACCACAAGCAAGGCCGTGGCCAACTGGGCCGCCGCAATGCGGTTGTCCATCGACAACCAAGCTTTGTAAATGCCGGCCGTGAATGTCTGGATGCCAAAGTAACTGGACACGCCAAAGTCAGCCAAGGTTTCCATCAACGCCAAAGCCACGCCCGCCGCAACTGCAGGACGCGCGAGAGGCAAGGCAATTTCACGAATGCGCCGCGACAAGGGCGCGCCCAACAGACGGGCCGCCTCCATCAGGCCTGAGGCACGCTCGACCAATGCCGTGCGGGCCAACAAATACACATAGGGATAGAGCGACAAGGTGAAGACCAGCGCGGCGCCCCAGACGCTGCGCACATCAGGCCACAAACGACCTTGCAAACCCAATGCCTCGCGCAGCGCCATTTGCAAGGGGCCACTGAACTGCAAAAAGTCGGTGTACGCATAGGCCACGACATAGGCCGGCATGGCCAGTGGCAACAGCAGCAACCACTCAAAAACACCTCGGCCCGGAAAGTCAAACAGCGTCACCAAGGCCGCTGTGGCCAAGCCCAAGACCGTCACGCCCAGCGCCACCATGAGGCACAGCAGCAAAGAGGTCCATGCGTAATCGGGTAGCACCGTGCTGGCCATTTCTCGCAAAATTTGTGCGCTTTCGCCACTCCACTGCAGCCACGAGCCCAACACGGCCAGCACAGGCAAGGCCAGCGCCAGCGCCAGCAAGGCATACATCAAAGAGGGAACGGCCGAAACACAGCGGGCCACAATGCGGGGCATCAAAAAACAGCGTCCTGGAAGGTCATGGCTTATTGTAGGAGCCCCTCCAAAGGCCCTGCTCACGCCCAGCCAGTGGGGCCTCACAAGGCCGGGCCATGGGCGCAGAAAGGGAATGCCAACCTGCCTACAATCAAGACCATGTTTTTAGAGCTCAGACAACTGGAGATCCAATACCCCGGCAACCCCACGCCTGCTGTGCGTGGGGTCAATTTGGGTTTGCGTGCGGGTGACATTGGGGTCTTGATTGGTCCTTCGGGCTGTGGCAAAACCACCCTGCTGCGCGCCGTGGCCGGGCTTGAGCCGGTCACCGGCGGCAAAATACTTTTGTCGGGCCGAACCGTCAGTGAGCAAGGCCACACCGAACCCGCCGAGAGGCGACGCATTGGCATGGTGTTCCAAGACTACGCCTTGTTCCCACACATGGATGTGGCACGCAATGTGGGCTTTGGCCTGCAACACTTGAACAAAACCGAGCGCCAAAAACGCATCACCGAGGTGTTGGATTTGGTGGGTCTCGCGGGTTCAGACACTCGCTTCCCGCATGAGCTCTCCGGGGGACAACAGCAACGCGTCGCATTGGCTCGGGCTTTGGCCCCTCAACCCGACCTGCTGCTGCTGGACGAACCGTTCTCCAACCTCGACATTGACCTGCGTGAGCGTTTGGCCCACGAGGTGCGCTCTATTTTGAAATCTGCCCATGCCACCGCATTGTTGGTGACCCATGACCAACTGGAGGCCTTTGCCATTGGGGATGTCATTGGGGTGATGAACGAAGGGCAACTCCACCAATGGGACGACGCCTACAGCCTTTACCACCGCCCCGCCACCCGGTTTGTGGCCGACTTTATTGGGCATGGTGTCTTCACGCCGGCGACCCTGCGCGAAGTGAATGGGCAGGTCACCGTCGATACCCCTGTGGGCACCTTGATCGATGTCTCCGAATGCCCTTTGCCTTGTGCTTTTGAAGGGGGGCAGTGCGATGTGTTGTTGAGGGCCGACGACATCGTGCACGACGACCATGCGCCAGTGAAAGCAGAGATCATCCGCAAAGCCTTTCGGGGCTCGGAATTTTTGTACACCCTGCGGCTGGCCAGTGGCGATTTGTTGATGGCCCATGTTCCCAGCCACCACGACCACAAATTGGGCGAATGGATCGGGATTCGCGCTGAGGTTGACCACGTGGTGACCTTCAACCGCGCCTGCCCCGTGAACAACCGCGAACTGTGCCAAATGCCCTGCGCCAAAGACGACGCCTGCGAGCACACCGACCCCCAATACCAGCCGGTCAAGTTTCTTTGAGTTACTGCAGCATCCGCTGAACTGTCCTCTGCAGTGCCTCCTGCAGTGTCCTCCGCGTGGTCCATGCGCGCGCAGCAAAAACTCAGGGCGTGACCCCCTTCCTTGACCCGCATTTACAAAGTGCACCTGGCACCCCATGATGAATGTTTAAAACAAAATCATTCATGGAGGTGGCATGGCCAACCCGAACCCAAACCCAAACTCCAGCCACGACCCTGCTCCGGCACACCGAGGCGGTCTTGACGATGCCCCGGTGGTCCATTGGGTGCAGCAGTTGTTGGAGCAAGCGGTCAGCCTGAAGGCTTCGGACTTGCACTTCGAACCCTATGAGCACCATTACCGGGTGCGCATGCGCATCGATGGCGAATTGCGCGAGATGGCCAGTCCACCGATGGCTCTGAAAGAGCGCTTGGCCTCGCGCATCAAAGTGCTGTCGCGCTTGGATATTGCCGAAAAACGCTTGCCGCAAGACGGCCGCATGAAGCTCTTGCTCAGCAGCGGCCGGGAACTCGATTTGCGTGTGAGCACCTTGCCCACTCTGTTCGGAGAGAAGTTGGTCATCCGAATTCTGGATTCGGCGCAGGCCCAACTGGACCTGAACCGCCTGGGGTATGAAGCGGCAGATCTGCAACGCCTGCTTCAAGCCATTCGCCGGCCGCATGGCATGGTGCTGATGACCGGGCCGACAGGCTCAGGCAAAACCCAATCGCTGTATGCCTGCCTGAATTTGCTGAACACGGCAGAGCTGAACATCGCGACCGTCGAAGACCCTTGCGAAATCCAATTGCCCGGCATCAACCAAGTGAATGTGCATGGCAAGCCGGGTTTGACGTTTGCCATCGCCTTGCGGGCTTTTTTGCGCCAAGACCCCGATGTGTTGATGGTGGGCGAGGTGCGCGATTTAGAGACCGCCAATATCGCGATACAAGCGGCTCAGACCGGGCATTTGGTCTTGTCCACCTTGCACACCAACGATGCCCCCAGCACGCTGGTGCGCTTGCGCAATATGGGCACGGCTTCTTACAACATCGCAGCGAGCGTGACCCTGATCACGGCCCAACGATTGCTGCGCTGTTTGTGTCCCAAGTGCAAAGAGTCGGTGAACTTGCCTTTGGCCACTTGGTTGCAAGCCGGCCTCCCCCCGGGTTGGCTTGCAGCGCAAAGCGCACCGGCCTTTGTGCCCGTGGGTTGTGGGCATTGCCACAAAGGGTTTTCTGGACGCACAGGAATTTTCCAAGTAATGCCCGTGAGCCTCGCCATGCAAGCGTTGATCTTGCAAGAAGCAGGGCCCCAAACGCTGGCTGAACAAGCCCGCCGCGAAGGGGTAGGGACTTTGCGCCTGGCTGGGTTGCAAAAAGTCTTACAAGGCATCACTTCGCTCAATGAGGTGTTGGCCCATACCCAAGCCCCTGAGCTGGAACATGATCCTGCACAAAGTCTTGCACAAGAAATTGCTCAGGGTCTGCCGCTTGCCCGCACACCCACTGAGGCAAAGCCATGAGCACCTCCCCAAAGGCAGGCGCCGCCCCGTCTTTTGTATGGCAAGGCGTGGACGTTGAGGGGCGCCCGATGCAAGGCCGCTTGCAGGCACAAACGGTTGGCTTGGCCCGCGCCCAACTGCGACAGCAAGGTATCCACCAGCCCCGTTTGCAACGGGTGTGGTGGGATCGCCCCAGCCCCATCAAAGCCGCAGACCTCTCGCTCATGACCCGGCAGCTGTCCGCTCTGCTGCAAGCGGGCATTCCGTTGCTGCAATCGCTAGAAATGTTGTCGCGCAGCCTGAGCTCGCAGGCCTTGGTGAACATCGTTTTGCAAGTGCACCACCAGGTGGCTTCAGGCACCGCCTTGCACGCGGCGTTGGCGCAACACCCGAGCGTCTTCAGCGGGCTTTACACCAGCATGGTGCGGGCGGGCGAATCCGCTGGCATTTTGGACACCCTGATGGCCAGACTGGCGCTCACCCTAGAGAAAAATGAAAGTTTGCGTTCGCGGGTTCGCTCGGCCTTGATGTACCCCGCTGCGGTGTTGAGCGTGGCCGTGGCGGTGCTGGTGCTGATCTTGGTTTTTGTGGTGCCTGTTTTTGAAGAAGTTTTCAAATCTTTTGGCGCCGAGTTGCCTTGGCCCACCCAACTGGTCGTGGCATTCAGTGAGGGCTTGAGTCGCTATGGACCCGGCCTCTTGGGGGTGCTGATGCTGCTGGCACTCTGGCTTTGGCAAGCCCCTGGCGCACGCCGTCACCAGCTCTCGACCTTGCGCGACCGTTGGCTGATCAAACTGCCTGTATTAGGGCCGTTGGTCGGCACAGCGGCGGTGACACGCTGGGCGCAAACCTTGGCCGCCTTGTTGGCCGCAGGTGTGCCGCTCGAGGAAGCCTTGGGGCCAGTGGCCCAGGCATGCGGCCATGCGGATGTGGCCCACACCACTTTGCAATTGCAAAGGCAAGTGGCGCAAGGCAGTCGCTTGAGCGAAGGCATGGCCAGCAGCGGGCTGTTTCCAGCCATGCTTGTGCAGCTGTGTGCGACGGGAGAAGAAACCGGCTATTTAGAGCATTTGCTGGACCGCGCAGGAGGCCTGATGCAGACCGAGCTGGACGACCAAATCAATGGCTTGGCGGGCTTGCTCGAGCCATTGATCATTGTGCTGCTGGGGGGTCTGATTGGCGGTATTCTTGTGGCCATGTATTTGCCGATATTTAGACTCGGTCAGGTTTTCTGAGATGGCAGAAAACCTCTTCCTTGGGACGGGCGTGGTCTTGCTGGGCCTGGCCGTGGGCAGCTTTCTCAATGTCGTCATTTATCGCCTGCCAAAAATGATCGAGCGCCAATGGGCACAAGAGCTTGCGCTGAGCGCGCCAAAACCCACCGTTTCGCCCGAACCGCCTGCCCCGTTCAATCTCGCCGTGCCCGGCTCGCATTGCCCGCATTGCGGTCATGCGCTGTCTTGGGCCGAAAAAATACCACTGCTCAGCTTCATCGCCCTCAAGGGGCGCTGCCGCCATTGCCACGTCGGCATTTCTTGGCGCTATCCGGCAATTGAAGTGCTCACCGCCTTGCTGTTTTTCTGGAGTTTTTCGCGCTATGGACTGACGGCCGAGGCTTTGGCTTGGGCAGGTTTTGCCGCCACCTTACTGGCCCTGGGCGTGATCGATGCGGACAGCACTTTGCTGCCCGATGCCTTGACCCAACCCTTGGTGTGGGCGGGGTTGTTGGTGGCCAGTTTGGGGCTTGGTCAAGTGGATTTGAGCACCGCACTCTGGGGGGCCATGGGCGGGTATGCCGCTCTGTGGTCGGTTTTTTGGCTGTTCAAACTGGTGACGGGCAAAGAGGGCATGGGACAAGGCGATTTCAAGCTTTTGGCCGCCATGGGCGCTTGGCTGGGCTGGCCGAGCCTGCTGTCTTTGGTGCTGATTGCCTCTTTTTCAGGCATAGCCGGCGGGCTGTGGCTGCGCTTTCGCCACCGCTTGGCAGAAGACGGCTATATTCCGTTTGGCCCTTTTTTGGCCTTGGCAGGTTTGTGGGTCATGGCCTTTGGCCCTCTGCCTCTTTTGCCCGTTTAAAACATGAGCATTCAGCGAATTTGGCGCATTGGCCTGACCGGTGGCATAGGCAGCGGAAAAAGCACCGTCGCCGCGATGTGGGCTGCCCGTGGCGCCGCCGTGATCGACGCCGATTCGATTTCGCGCAGCCTCACCGCCGCAGGGGGGCGTGCCATTGCACCCATTGCCCAAGCCTTTGGCGCCTCGATGATCGATGCGCAAGGGGCCTTGGACCGTCAAGCCATGCGGCAAGAGGTTTTTAGCCACCCCGAGGCCAAAAAAAAGCTCGAAGCGATTGTTCATCCCTTGGTCAGCCAAATCACCGGCGAACAAGCCCAAGCCGCCATCCAGGCCGGGCGCGAGGTGCTGCTCTTCGATATCCCTTTGCTGGTGGAGTCGGGCGAGCGCTGGCGCAAACAGGTGGACCGCATCGTGGTGGTCGATTGCGATGCCGAGACGCAATGCCAGAGGGTGATGGCTCGGAGCGGCCTGGCGCCCGACGAAATTGAGCGCATCATGGCCCAGCAAGCCTCTCGGTTGTCGCGCTTGTCCGTCGCCGATGCGGTGATCTTGAATCAAGACCTCTCCTTGCCCGAATTAGAAGCCAAAGTGGCTCAATTGGCCGCCAAGTTCGGGCTATGATGGCGGCACTGAAAGAAGCCTCGTGATCCTGTACGAATACCCTTTTAACGAACGCATTCGCACTTACCTGCGCTTGCAGCAACTTTTCAACCGCATGGGCCAATTGATGGCCCGAACGGAAGCGGTGGATCACCATTTCGCGCTGACCACCCTGTTTGAAATCATCGAAGTGGCTTCACGCTCTGAGCTCAAGTCGGATGTGCTCAAAGATCTGGAACGCCAAAAGCAGCTCTACAACGGCTACCGTGGCAACCCCGCCATTTCTGAAAAAGCTTTGGATGGCGTGATCGCTCAGTTGGACGAACACTTCGAGCTGCTGAACCAAGTCAGCGGCCGAATTGGCCAAAGCCTGAACGACAATGATTTCCTGATGGCCTTGCGCAGTCGCGCCGTCATCCCTGGTGGCACTTGCGAGTTTGACCTGCCGGCCTACCATGCATGGCAACACCACGAAGCCGCCAGTCGCACGCAAGACCTCACACAATGGGTCGCGCCCTTTGCGCCTTTGGCACAAGCCATCAAAATGTTGCTGCAAATGTTGCGCGAGTCGGGTGGCAGTCAAAAAGTCATGGCCACGGGCGGTCAGTTGCAACAAAACCTGCCGCAAGGGCGCACCTTTCAACTGCTGCGCTTGAAGATTGATCCCGCATTGGGCATCACCCCCGAAATCAGTTGCAACCGTTTGTTGGTCGTGATCCGCATGATGCGGCAACAAGCCGATGGCAAATTGTTGGCCACCACCGACGACGTGCCGTTTGAGATGTCTTTGTGCGCATGAGTGAGCACGGTCAGTCGCCCGACTTTGCGCCGCGTCAAGTGCGTTGCCCCGCGTGTTCTGGCAACAGTCTTTACAGCAGTGCCAACCCCTACCGGCCCTTTTGCAGCGCCCGCTGCAAAGGTGTGGACTTGGGGGCATGGGCCAGTGAAGAGTTCAAACTGCCAGACGAAAAGCCACTCGACGAGCCTTTCGGCGATCCGCGTTTGCAATAAGCCCCGCAGAGCCGCTGAGTCGCTTACGAACACGCTCAACCCCTCACCCTGACCCCTCACCCCTCACCCATTTAGGGTCGCCTCCCCAAAAAGGGTCAACGGTGTGTCGCGGCCGTGAACTGACGCTCTTCAGCCAACCAGCCCAACACCGGCACCGTGCCGGGCAATACCGGCTGCACCTCGACTGGCAAGGTCTGCCATGCATGCGATTGGCCTTCGCGCATTTGCAAATCGCCCACCCAATCGCTCACCTTGCAAAAATGCAGCCGCACCAAGGCGTGGGGGTAATCGACCATCTGGGTTTTCCATGCCTTGGCGCTACCGATCGTGATGCCCAGCTCTTCTTGGAGCTCGCGTCGCAAGGCTTGTTCTACCGACTCACCTGCCTCCAGTTTGCCGCCCGGAAACTCCCAGTAACCGGCGTACACCTTGCCCTCGGGGCGTGAAGTGAGCAAAAACTGACCCTCGCTTTGCAACAAGACACCCACCGCCACGTCCACCACCGCACGCGCTCCCTGGCCCTCGGGCAAATCTTCGCGCGCCCGCTCACCGTCGGCCACCAGCAAACCCGCTGTCATGCGCGGTCCGATTGGCGGCCCATCATGTCGCGGGCAAATTGGTAGGCCACTCGGCCGCTGCGAGAACCCCGCTCCAATGCCCAGAGCAGGGCATCTGGCCGTGCCGCTTCGATTTGTGCGGGTGTCGCTCCCAAGGCACTCAACCACTGGCCGGCAATGGTGAGGTACTCGTCTTGTGAGAACGGATAAAAACTGATCCAGAGACCAAAACGCTCCGACAAAGAAATTTTCTCTTCCACCCCCTCACCAGGGTGAACTTCCCCGTCTTCGGTGTGTTTGTAAGTGAGGTTTTCGCTCATGTACTCGGGCAGCAAATGGCGCCGGTTGCTGGTGGCATAAACCAGCACATTGGGGGTCGACGCAGCCACCGTCCCGTCCAGAATGGACTTGAGGGCTTTGTAGCCCGGTTCGCCATCTTCAAAACTCAGGTCATCGCAGTACACGATGAACTTTTCCTCACGCCCGGCCACCACTTCAATGATGTCTGGCAAATCGGTGAGGTCTTCTTTGTCCACCTCGATCAGCCGCAAGCCTTGCACCGCATAGGTGTTCAGGCAAGCTTTGATGAGTGACGACTTGCCCGTGCCACGCGCGCCTGTGAGCAGCACATTGTTGGCGGGATGGCCGTGCACAAACTGCTCGGTGTTGCGCTGCAGTTTTTCTTTTTGATCGTCGATTTCTTTCAAGTCCGCCAGCGTCATCGCCGCCACATGGCGCACCGGCTCCAACACGCCATGACCCGAAGACCGCTTGCGGTAACGCCAAGCGATGGCTTGGCTCCAATCGGGGGCCGACAAAGGTTGCGGCAAGACCGATTCGATGCGGTCCACCAAGACGCTGACTTTGGCCAGCAATTGCTCCAGCGCAGAGTAAGAGGGCGCGGTCATGAACGGTAGTCCGCGTTGATGGTCACATACTCGTGGCTCAGGTCACAGGTCCACACCGTGTCGCTCGCGGTGCCACGGCCCAGCCCCACGCGCACGGTGATCTCGCTGCCCTTCATGACGCGCTGACCCTCTTCTTCTCGGTAATCGGCGCGGCGTCCACCTTGCGAGACCACATGCACATCGTCCAGGTGCAACTCGATCAAGCCTTGGTCGAGATCGGTGATGCCGGCGTAGCCCACCGCAGCCAAAATGCGGCCCAAGTTGGGGTCACTGGCGAAGAAGGCGGTTTTGACCAAGGGCGAATGCGCAATCGCATAAGCCACTTGTCGGCATTCTTCGCCGGTACGCCCACCCTCCACCTGCACGGTGATGAATTTGGTGGCGCCTTCGCCATCGCGCACGATGGCATGCGCCAATTGGCGTGCCACTTGCATCAAGCCCTGCAACAAAGCTTGGCCATCTTGACTTTCCAAGGAGGTGATGGGCGCATGCCCGGCTTGGTGTGTGGCGATGACCATGAAGGAGTCATTGGTCGAGGTGTCGCCATCGATCGTGATGCGATTGAAAGAACCATCGGCCAAGCGTTTAGCCAACGCCGGCAACAAGGCGGGATCCAGGCAGGCGTCTGTGGCCAGGAAACCCAACATGGTGGCCATGTTGGGGCGAATCATGCCGGCACCCTTGCTGATGCCGGTGATGCTGACAGTCTTGCCCGCCACTTGCACCTGCACACTGGCGGCCTTGGGCACGGTGTCGGTGGTCATGATGCCTTCGGCCGCTTTGGCCCAATGGGCACTTTGTGCATCGGCCATCGCTGCGGGCAAGCCCGCCACAATGCGCTCGACTGGCAGCGGCTCCATGATCACGCCGGTAGAAAAAGGCAAGATTTGTGTGGCCGAGCAATTCAGCAATTGGGCCAAGGCATCGCACGTTTGGCGCGCATGCGCAAGCCCTGGAGCGCCCGTGCCAGCATTGGCGTTGCCGGTGTTGATGACCAACGCGCGCACTGCGCTGCCGCTGTCGAGGTGCTCACGGCACACCTGCACCGGAGCGGCACAAAAACGGTTGCTGGTGAACACACCCGCCACGCTGGCCCCTTCGTCGAGCAAAAAAACCGTCAAGTCTTTTCGGTTCGCTTTGCGCACACCCACTTCGGCAATGCCGATGCGAACGCCTGCGATCGGCTTCAACTGGGACGGGTTCAAAGGGGGCAGATTGACAGGCATAAAAGTCTTTCTGAATAAGCAGAGAGGTTGAACGGGTGGACAAACAAAACGGGCCGAAGCCCGTTTGTTTGGCCCTGCAAACTCAGGCGAGTTTGCCGTGGCATTGTTTGTATTTTTTGCCACTGCCGCAAGGGCAGGGCTCGTTGCGCCCCACAGGTCCCCACTCTTGCTTTTGACCGGCAAGATTGGCCGCGACCACTTGGGCTTGACCCGATTCATCGGGCGCGCTGTAGGTCACATTGCTGATGTGCTCAGCGCGCTCTTCGATGTCGTGTGCCGCTTTTTCGATTTGGGCATCCGAGTCGATGCGCACCGTCATCAAGGTGCGCGTGACTTCGTTTTTGACCGCGTCCAGCAACTGGCCGAAGAGCTCAAACGCTTCGCGTTTGTACTCTTGTTTAGGTTGTTTTTGCGCATAGCCGCGCAAGTGAATCCCTTGGCGCAGATAGTCGAGCGCGCTGAGGTGTTCACGCCAGTGCGAATCGATGCTTTGCAGCAACACCATGCGCTCAAAAGAGGTGAAGTTTTCAGCGCCCACGCTGTCCAGCTTGGTCTTGAAATGGGCATGGGCTGCAGCCAAGACCATCTCCAAAATTTCTTCGTCCGTGATGGCACTGGCCGCTTGCACTTTTTCGCGCAATGGCACTTGCAGCATCCACTCCTCAGCCAAGGCTTTTTCAAGACTGTCCAGATCCCATTGCTCTTCAACGGACTCCATGGGCACGAACTGACGGACCAAGTCGGTGAAACAACCTTCGCGCAAGGATTCAATTTGGGGATTCAGGTCTTGCGCATCCAAAATATCGTTGCGCTGTTGGTAAATCACTTTGCGTTGGTCGTTCGAGACGTCGTCGTACTCGAGCAACTGTTTGCGAATATCGAAGTTGCGCGACTCGACTTTGCGCTGCGCACTTTCAATGCTGCGGGTCACAATGCCGGCCTCAATGGCTTCGCCTTCCGGCATGTTCAGGCGGTCCATGATGGCGCGCACGCGATCACCCGCGAAAATGCGCATCAACGGGTCATCGAGGCTCAAGTAAAAACGCGAAGAACCGGGGTCACCTTGCCGGCCCGAACGGCCACGCAACTGGTTGTCGATGCGCCGAGATTCGTGTCGCTCGGTGGCGATGATGCGCAAGCCTCCCAGGGCCTTCACTTGCTCGTGTACCACCCGCCATTGCTCGCGCAGCTGGGTCACTTGTGCGTGACGCGCCTCTTCGCTCAGGCCTTCGTTGGCTTCCACCGCCTGAATGTCTTTTTCGATGTTGCCGCCCAACACAATGTCGGTGCCACGGCCTGCCATGTTGGTGGCAATCGTGATCATGCCGGGACGTCCGGCCTGGGCCACGATGTCGGCCTCGCGCGCATGCTGCTTGGCATTGAGCACTTGGTGCGGCAATTTTTCTTGGGTCAGCAACTGGGCGATCAGTTCTGAGTTTTCAATCGACGTGGTGCCAACCAACACCGGTTGGCCACGCTCATGGCACTCGCGAATATCGGCAATCGCTGCGGTGTAACGCTCTTTCGAGGTCTTGTAGACACGGTCCAACTGGTCTTCACGCTGGCTCTTGCGATGCGGCGGAATGACCACGGTCTCTAAACCGTAAATCTCTTGAAACTCATAGGCCTCGGTGTCAGCCGTGCCGGTCATGCCGCCCATCTTGATGTACAGGCGGAAGTAATTTTGGAACGTGATGGAAGCCAGCGTTTGGTTTTCGGCTTGAATTTCAACGCCCTCTTTGGCCTCAACCGCTTGGTGCAAACCATCGCTCCAACGGCGGCCCGACATCAATCGCCCGGTGAACTCATCCACGATCACGATGTCGCCCTCTTGAACCACGTAATGTTGGTCGCGGTGATAGAGGTGTTGTGCCCGCAACGCCGCATTCAGATGGTGCATCAAGGTGATGTTGGCGGGGTCGTAGAGGCTGGCACCTTCGGGAATCAAGCCCATCTTGGCCAGTACTGCCTCGGCTTTTTCGTGGCCCTGTTCGGTCAAGAAAATTTGGTGCGATTTTTCGTCCAGTGTGAAATCACCGGGCGTGATGATGCCCTCTCCCGTACGGGGATCGGCTTCCCCTTCTTGCCGGGTCAACAGCGGCACGATTTCCCGCATCGAGAGATACGTCGCCGTGTGGTCTTCGGCCTGACCACTGATGATCAAAGGCGTACGCGCTTCGTCAATCAAAATCGAGTCGACCTCGTCGATGATCGCGTAGTTCAGTGGGCGCTGCACGCGGTCATGGGCTTCATAGACCATGTTGTCGCGCAGATAGTCAAAACCGTATTCGTTGTTGGTGCCGTAGGTGATGTCTGAGTTGTAGGCCGCCTGTTTTTCCTCGCGCGACATTTGGGCCAAATTGATGCCCACCGACAAGCCCAGAAAATTGAAAAGCTTGCCCATCCATCGGGCATCGCGACTGGCCAAGTAGTCGTTCACCGTGACCACATGCACGCCTTTGCCCGTGAGCGCATTCAGATAGGCCGGCAATGTGGAGGTGAGCGTTTTGCCCTCGCCCGTACGCATCTCCGCGATCTTGCCGTTGTGCAGGGCAATGCCGCCGGCCATTTGCACATCGAAGTGCCGCATCTTCATGACGCGCTTAGAGCCTTCGCGCACCACGGCAAAGGCTTCGGGCAACAAGGCATCGAGTGTCTCGCCCGCGGCAAAGCGTTCTTTGAAGGTCTGGGTTTTGGCACGCAGCGCGTCGTCGCTCAAGGCCTCCAGCCCTGCTTCTAGCGCATTGATTCGCTCTACCGTTTTGCGGTATTGCTTCAGGAGGCGGTCGTTGCGACTGCCAAAAATTTTGGTGAGGAATGGGATGGCCATGTCTGCGAGATCCACCTTCGGCCTCAGGGCCGAGAGACAGACCGTCTATCCTGTCAGGTTAAATGTTCAAAAGAAACCGGGCCAACGGGATCGCAATCCCAAGGTCCACCGCTGGCTGCCTTATGCACCAGCACAACTCGGTGATTTTAGCCTCTGCACCGTTCATTTTCAGGGTCAAACCCCAAGTCCTAAAGGCTGCCGGATAATGCGGCACAACCCCTCATCATGCAAAAACGCCACCAAGCCATTCCCCTGCATCAGGCCGCGCAAGAATCCCCTACTTTTGCGCGCTTGGCCGAGGTCATCCGTGAGTCTTCCAGCCGTTTGCAAGCGGTCCACAGTTTGCTGCCTGCACCTTTGCGCAACAGTATTCAAGCGGGACCTCTTGAGGACGGTTGCTGGTGCCTTTTGGTCAACTCAAATGCCGTGGCGGCCAAGTTGCGCCAACTGGTGCCCGCCTTGCAAGCCCACTTGAAGCAAAAAAACTTGGACGTCAGTGCCATCCGCATCAAGGTTTTGAACCGTACAAACTGAATGCGCGCGCAATCGGCCGGCACCCAACAGGCAAAAAAAAGCCCCGATCAATGATCAGGGCTTTTTCAAATACATGGTGCCGCTTGTCGGATTCGAACTGACGACCTACCGCTTACAAGGCGGGTGCTCTACCAACTGAGCTAAAGCGGCACGGGCTAGATTCTAACTTGATCCAGACTCAACTCTGAGGTCAGAAGGCTAAATTTTTACTTCACCCGCTTCAGCGCAGGTCGGCCTGTGGGGCTGGATGGCGGCGGGGGTTCATCGCCGTCCTCGGGCCATTCTGTGGGAGTGTCCACCGCCGACAAAGCCGCCACCGGCGATGCATCGTCACTGACTGGAAAAGCCATGCCTTGGCCATTTTCGCGGGCATAGATGGCCATCACGCGGTGGATGGGTACCATGATGTCGCAAGGCTTGCCCCCAAATCGGGCTTTGAATTCAATGAAGTCATTGCCCAATATCAAGGAACTGGTGGCGTCCATGCTGACGTTCAACACAATCTCGCCACCTTGCACATACTCACGCGGCACTTGCACCGAATGGTCCACCTTGACGGCCACATAAGGTGTGAAGCCGTTTTCGGAGCACCAGTCGTACAGGGCCCTGATCAAATAAGGGCGCGTAGAAGGCAGTTCGGCCGCACTGATCATGTTTGGCTCCGCCGTGGCTTATTTGCGCATGACCTTTTCGGACGGTGTCAAAGCTTCAATATAGGCGGGGCGCGAGAAGATGCGCTCTGCATATTTGAGCAATGGCGCGGCGTTCTTGCTGAGCTCAATGCCGTAGTAGTCCAAGCGCCAGAGCAAGGGGGCAATCGCCACGTCCAGCATCGAGAAGTTGTCCCCCAGCATGAACTTGTTTTTCAAAAACACCGGGGCCAATTGCGTCAAGCGGTCACGAATGTGTGAACGGGCTTTTTCGAGGGCCTTGTCATTGCCCTTCAAGGCACGGTTTTCCAAGGTCAGCACGTGGGCAAAGAGTTCTTTCTCAAAGTTGAGCAAGAACAAGCGGACACGCGCACGGTCCACGGGGTCACCGGGCATCAGCTGGGGATGCGGAAAACGCTCATCGATGTACTCATTGATGATGTTCGACTCGTACAAAATCAAGTCACGCTCGACCAAGATGGGAACCTGCCCATATGGGTTCATGACGTTGATGTCTTCGGGCTTGTTGTAAAGATCCACATCGCGGATCTCGAAGTCCATGCCTTTTTCAAACAGCACGAAGCGGCAACGGTGGGAAAACGGGCAAGTGGTTCCGGAATAAAGCACCATCATGGCGAAGGCTCCTCAAAAAATCAAAAGAGTGGGAGGCCGTTGGGCCCACCACTCCAAAAGACCTGGCACTGCTGCCGGGTGAAAGATCAATTACTTGATGTCTTTCCAATACGCCGCATTCAAACGCCAGGCGATAAAGGTAAAGAAGGACAAGAAAATCAAAACCCAGACACCGATGCGCACACGGGTGTTCTGTGCAGGCTCAGCCATCCATTGCATATAACCCACCAAGTCGCCCATGGCTTGGTCATATTCCAAAGGAGTCATGGTGCCGGGCTTGGTTTGTTTCCAGCCTTTGAAGATTTGGACCTTATGGCCGTGCTCTTCTTTTTCTTCAAACACGGGTTCACGTTCACCTTGCAATTCCCAGAAGGGATTGGGCATGCCCACATTGGGGAAGGCCAAGTTGTTCCAACCGGTCAACTTGGTGTCGTCGCGGTAGTAGCTGCGCAGATAGGTGTAGAGGTAATCTGAACCTTTGCCGCCATGACCGGAGCGTGAACGGGCCACCAGGGTCAAGTCAGGAGGATTTTTACCAAACCACTCTTTGGCTTGCACGGGGTCGATGGCGGCCTTCATGGTGTCACCCACTTTGGCGTTGGTGAACAACAAGTTGTCTTTGATCTGCTGCTCGGTCAAGCCAATGTCTTTCAAGCGGTTGTAGCGCATGAAGGCGGCGGAGTGGCAATTCAAGCAGTAGTTGACAAACAACTTGGCACCGTTTTGCAAGGCGGCCAGATCGTTGGTTTTATGAGGCGCTTTGTCCCAGGCCAAACCGCCACCAGCGGCATGAGCACCAGAGATCAATCCCAGGGCCATCACAAAGCCCAACGCGAGTTTCTTGATATTTTTCATGGTCTTGAATCTCCGTGATCTCAGTGAGGCGTGAAGGTCACGCGGTCAGGAACGGGTTTGGGTGTCCCCAACTTGCTCCACCAAGGCATCAACAAGAAGAATCCGAAGTAGAACAAAGAGCCCACTTGAGAAACACGCTCACCAATTGGCGATGGAGGTTGCACGCCCAAGTAGCCCAAGACCAAGAAGTTGATCACGAACACAGCGTACAAATACTTGTGCCAGTCGGGACGGTAGCGGATCGACTTGACCGGGCTGTTGTCCAACCAAGGCAAGAAGAACAAGATCACGACCGCACCACCCATCACCACCACACCCCAGAACTTGGCGTCAATGGCCAACATCAGGGCCGAGATGACCAAGGCAGCGCCGATGACAGCGCCTTTCAGCAGTGTGGGCATCTTGCCTTTGGCCACAGCCAAGTAGGCACCAATGACCACGCAAGCAATCAAGGCGTACATCATTTCGCTGGTGATGGCACGCAGCATGGAATAAAACGGCGTGAAGTACCAGACCGGTGCAATGTGCAAAGGTGTAGTCAGCGGATCGGCCGGAATAAAGTTGTTGTATTCGAGGAAGTAACCACCGAATTCAGGCGCGAAGAACACGATGGCTGTGAACGCCATCAAGAACACGCTCACCCCCATGATGTCGTGCACCGAGTAGTAGGGGTGGAAAGGAATGCCGTCCAATGGATGGCCTTGCGCATCTTTGGGCGCGTTGGGGCCTTTGATTTCAACGCCGTCGGGGTTGTTCGAGCCGACTTCGTGCAAGGCGATGATGTGCGCCACAACCAAGCCCAACAAGACCAAGGGCACCGCAATCACGTGGAAGCTGAAGAAGCGGTTCAGAGTGGCATCACCCACCACGAAATCGCCACGAATCAACAAAGCCAAGTCAGGGCCAATGAAAGGAATGGCCGAGAACAAGTTCACGATCACTTGCGCGCCCCAGTAGGACATTTGGCCCCAAGGCAGCAAATAGCCCATGAACGCTTCAGCCATCAGGCACAAGAAGATGGCGCAACCAAAGATCCACACCAGCTCGCGTGGCTTGCGGTAGCTGCCATAAATCAGGCCACGGAACATATGCAGATACACCACCACAAAGAAGGCGGAGGCGCCAGTGGAGTGCATGTAACGAATCAGCCAGCCCCAAGGCACATCGCGCATGATGTATTCCACCGAGGCAAATGCCAAGGCAGCATCAGGCTTGTAGTGCATGACCAGAAAGATACCGGTCACGATCTGGATCACCAGCACCAGCAAAGCCAGCGAGCCGAAGAAGTACCAGAAGTTGAAGTTTTTAGGCGCGTAGTACTCGGACAAATGTTCCTTGTACAACTTAGAAGCTGGGAAGCGGTTGTCAACCCAGTTGAGCAGTTTTTCGCCAGCGGAGGCGTTGGGGGAAATTTCTTTGAATTCAGCCATGTTGTTCTCCATCAGGCCTTCTTGTCTTCACCAATGAGCAGCTTGGTGTCAGACAGGTACATGTGCGGAGGCACTTCGAGGTTATCCGGCGCAGGCTTGTTCTTGAACACACGGCCGGCCAAGTCGAAGGTCGAACCATGGCAAGCGCACAAGAAACCACCATTCCAGTCATCGGGCAAGGAAGGCTGTGGGCCCGTTGAGAACTTGTCGCCAGGCGAGCAACCCAAGTGCGTGCAGATCCCCACCGCCACCATGATTTCTGGCTTGATAGAGCGGTGGCCATTTTTGGCGTATTCGGGTGTGGGGTAAGCGGTGCGGTCCGATGCGGGATCGGCCAACTGCGCCTCCACTTTTTTCAACGATTCGAGCTGCTCGGGAGAGCGCTTCATGATCCAAACGGGTTTGCCGCGCCATTCGACGGTCAACTTTTCACCCGGGTTCAAAGCGGAAATATCCACCTCGACCGCCGCACCAGCCGCTTTGGCTCGTTCGGAAGGTTGAAAACTGCTGACGAAGGGGGTGGCCACAAAGCCAGCGCCTACGGCACCTGCGCAACCGGAGGCAATCAGCCAGGTCCGTTTGCTGCTGTCGACTGGGGTGTCACTCATGGGAATCCTCTAGCGAGTCGTTATCAGGGTCAACCCGCGATTGTAGCGGAGAGAATCAGTCACCCGACTTACAAATCGCCTCAGCGGGGTCATCGCGCGGCACCCACACGCGCGGCCTGCCGATTTCGTGATTTTTAAAGCTGTTTGATGAAGCAATTGAACTATTTTGTCCTCAAATTTGACAAATAGAACCTTGCGCCAAGCAGGCCCTTTGGGGCGTCATCAGACGGCCGCTGGCTGCTTTGGCGCCAGGCCCACCATGCCCCGGGCCATCGCAATGGCTTGAATCAAACTGCGCGCATCGGCCACACCTTGGCCCGCGATATCCATTGCCGTGCCGTGGTCTGGGCTGGTTCTGACCAGCGGCAATCCCAGCGTCACATTGACCCCCATTTCAACCCCCAGGTATTTCACGGGGATCAAGCCCTGATCGTGGTACATCGCGATGACCACATCAAACGCTTGCCGCCCATCGGCTTGCTTGCGCGCCCGCATGAACACCGTGTCGGGCGCAAAAGGACCATGAACATCCAGACCTTCTTTTTGCGCTGTGGCCAAGCAGGGTTGCAAGATCTCAATTTCTTCCTGGCCAAACAAGCCCCCCTCGCCTGCGTGTGGATTAACGCCTGCCACTGCGATGCGCGGTCGACGGCCCAAGACAGGCGTCAAGGACGCATCGGTGATGCGCAAAGTTTGCAAAACGCCGTCAAAAGAAATGGCCTCTAGGGCCTCGCGCAAGGCCATGTGAATGCTGACCAAAACCACCCGCAATTCGTCGTTGGCCAACATCATGCGCACTGGCATTTGGGACAGTGCCACCCCTGTGTGCCGCGCCGCTTCCGCCTGCAACAACTCGGTGTGTCCCGGGTATTGGTTGTAAGGCGCGCCTGCGGCATGCAGCGCTTCTTTGTGCAGGGGTGCCGTGACCAGCGCCGCCACCTCACCGCGCAAAGCGGCACGGGTGGCCCAAAGCACCGCCTCTCCTGCCAATTGCCCTGCACGCCCGTCAATTTGGCCCCAAGGCAAGACAGGGGCCTCTGGCACCACTTGCAGCACGGGCAAGCAGCCGGGTGGCACTTGCAGGGCTTCTGCCGCGCGCTCGATCTCGCACACGGGAAACGCCGGGGTGGTTTGAACCAAAGCCATGGCTCGGCGCATCAGCCCCACATCTCCCGCCACAAAACAGCCTTGGGTGAGTTCTGGGGCCTCGCACCAAGCACGGGCCACGATCTCGGGGCCAATGCCGCAGGGATCTCCCGGCGTGATGGCCATGGGCCGACTCAAAGCGGCTGGCGAAGAAGACAAGTGGGACATGGTGCGCAAAGTTGGCGGTGGCCGTTCAGGCCGGGTTGTCGATCTCGATGAATTGGTGCTGCAGCCCCAAATTTTGTGCGACATGTGCAGCCAAGGCGGGTGCCCCATATCGTTCGGTGGCATGGTGGCCGCAAGCCAAAAATGCAACACCCGTTTCACGCGCCAAATGGGCTTGCGGCTCAGAGATTTCGCCAGTGATGAACGCATCAACACCCTGCGCAATGGCCGCCTCAAAATAGCTTTGCGCGCCGCCCGAGCACCACGCCACACGCCGAACGGGTCGGTCATGGTGTCCGACACAAGTCACCGCGCGACCCAGCGTGGCGGCGACATGGTCCGCCAGCGCTTGTGGGCCAGACCACACGCCCTCGCCTTGGCCTAAAAAGCCCAAATCTTGCTCACCAAAACGGCCCTGCGCTTGCAAGCCCAACACCCGCGCCAATTGGGCGTTGTTGCCCCATGTGGGGTGGGCATCCAGGGGCAAGTGGTAGGCAAACAAATGGATGCCGTGGGCCAGCAGCAAGCGCAAGCGCTCGCGCATCCAGCCGGTGACACGCCCATCTTGGCCGCGCCAAAACAGCCCATGGTGCACCACGATGGCATCGGCTTCAGCGGCGATCGCCGCTTCGATCAAGGCCCGGCTGGCGGTCACACCGCTTACCAAACGGCGAATGTCACGGTCGCCTTCGACCTGCAGCCCATTGGGGCCGTAGTCGCGAAATTTTTCGGGTTGGAGCAAAGCATCAAAGGCTTGACCCAAAGTGTGAGCATCGGTCATGGGCAAAAAGCTTTCTTTCTTGAGTGTCTATTGTGGCGCAGGCTCACGTGCTCAGGAAAGCCATGAATCAAGGACAATCTCCCCCATGAAACGCTTATGGTTACTTTTTTCCCAATGGGTGACGGTCTTGCTGGCCCTCTGGTTTGTCGTGGCCACCCTGCAACCCGAATGGCTGCGCAGTGCCCGACGCTCGGCTGAGGGCATGACGTTGTTGCAGGCCCCAAGCGGATCGGTCTTGAGCCGCCCCGCTGGAAGCCTGAGTGCCCCCGCCCGACTGGCCTCACCGGCTGTCGTCAGCATCAACACCAGCAAATCCAACACAGCGGGACAAGAGCCTTGGTTTAGGTTTTTCTACGGGCCACAAGAAGAGCAACGGCCCACGGGCTTGGGCAGTGGCGTCATCGTCAGCCCCGAAGGCCATATCCTGACCAACAACCATGTGATCGAGGACGCCGACGACATCGAGGTGGTGTTGGCCGATGGCAGAAAGACCGTGGCCAAAGTCATTGGCACCGACCCCGACACCGACTTGGCTTTGCTGAAAATCGAATTGGACAAATTGCCGGTGATCGTGTTGGGCACAACACAAGATTTGCAGGTGGGCGATGTCGTGTTGGCCATTGGCAACCCCTTTGGCGTGGGTCAAACCGTGACATCGGGCATCGTCAGCGCGCTGGGCCGAAGCCAATTGGGCATCAACACGTTTGAAAACTTTATTCAAACCGATGCGGCAATCAACCCAGGCAACTCTGGCGGCGCTTTGGTCGACGTGAATGGCCACCTGATGGGCATCAACACCGCCATTTACTCGCGCTCAGGAGGCAGCATGGGCATCGGCTTTGCCATTCCCATGGCCACGGCCCAACAGGTCATGCAAGACTTGCTGAAAAACGGCAAAGTCATCCGAGGTTGGATTGGCGTTGAACCGCAAGACATGTCGGCCGAATTGGCGGAAAGTTTTCAATTGCCCAAGTCAGGCCAAGGTTTGCCTGAAGGGGTGGTCATCACCGGCGTGCTGAAAAACGGGCCCGCCGCCAGCGCGGGTATTCGCCCGGGGGATGTGATCGTGAAAGTGGCCGGAACTCCCGTACGCAACGTGGCCGAACTGCTGACCCAAATTGCCGGTTTAAAACCCGGCGTCCCCACCGAATTGAATGTGCTGCGCCGTCAAGGCGAAATCAATTTGCGTTTGACGCCCGGCGAGCGCCCCACCAAGACCCCACAACGCCGTTGATCCCACGAGGTGGCGCCAAACGCGAGAGGCCCAATCGGCGCGTTCAGGCCTCTGGGGTTTCTGGGGCTTGGGTGTGCTTGATGAAAATCTGCGCTGCCCAAATGCCCAATTCATAGAGCAGACACATGGGGATGGCCAAGGCCAATTGGGACACCACATCAGGAGGGGTCACCACGGCGGCAATGACAAAAGCCAAGACCACAAAGTAGCCGCGGAAATCCTTCAGCTTGGCGATCGTCACCACACCCATGCGGGCCAGCACCACCACCGCCACCGGGACTTCAAAGGCCAAGCCAAAGGCCAAGAACATGGTCAACACAAAACTCAGGTAGGCCTCAATGTCTGGCGCTGCCGTGATGCTTTTGGGCGCAAAGCTCTGGATGAAGCTGAACACTTGGCCAAAAACAAAAAAGTAACAAAAAGCCACGCCAATAAAAAAGAGCACCGTGCTGGAAACCACCAGCGGCATCACCAATTTTTTCTCATGGGCATACAAGCCGGGTGCAATGAACGCCCACACTTGGTACAGCACCATGGGCAAGGCGATCAAGAAGGCCGTCATCATCAAAATCTTGAGCGGCACCATAAACGGCGAGATCACCGAGGTGGCGATCAGGGTCGCGCCTTTGGGCAAATGGACAATCAGCGGGGCCGCCAAGATGTCGTAGAGCTCGCCGGGGCCAGGGTAAATCGCCAATGCGGCCGCAGCAATGGCCACTGCGGCCACCGCCCAGATGAGCCGATCGCGCAATTCGATCAAGTGCGCCACGAACGGTTGCTCAGAACCGGCAAGTTCGTCTTCAGGCTTGGATTGAGGGTCAGACATGGCGAATGAGATTGGAAGACAGCACCAGCGGTGCGCGGTCGTCACAGTGAGTTAAGAGACTTTGGCCGGTAACGCGCCACACGAGCAGCCCCCGAAAGGGCTTTGGTGCGAACGCCCGAACGCGCCTTGTACCACTGGGGTACAGCACCCCGTTTGAGGCGCCAATTTTTGTCCGGGTTTTTGTAGGTGGGCGGAGGCGTCTCGAGTTCAGGCAACTCAGAGGTCAGCCCCGCTGTGGTCTCGGCCCAGTCTTTTTCAAAATCTGAGGTGGTCGTCTGAACCGTCTGTTCGACATCGCGAGCAGCAGCGTCCATCGACTCTTTCATTTTCTTGAGCTCTTCCAGGTCCATGGACCGGTTGACCTCGGCCTTGACATCGGCCACATAGCGCTGTGCTTTGCCAAGCAAGGTGCCCAAAGTGCGCGCCACCTTGGGCAATTTTTCAGGGCCGATGACGATCAACGCCACCACGCCAATCAGCGCAATCTTGGAAATGCCTAAATCAAGCACAGTGCAGCGTTCGGTCGATCAAGCCATCAAGACTTGGTTTTGGCTTCCACATCGATGGTGGTTTTTTCAGCTTGCGCTGTAGAACCGACTTGGCCCGCCACTGGCGCAGACTCTTCGGGCTTGTTCCCGCCGTCTTTCATGCCGTCTTTGAAACCTTTGACTGCACCACCCAAGTCAGAACCCATGTTCTTGAGCTTTTTGGTGCCAAACACCATCACCACGATCAACAACACGATCAGCCAGTGCCAAATGGAAAAGGTACCCATGAATATCTCCTAACGTAGATGCAGGATTCTATAGGGTGAAGTCCCTTGAATCCGATCTGCCTTGCCGGGGCAAGGAAATGAAAGCAATTGAGGCAAAAATTGAGGTCAACCTCTGATCCAAGGCCTCGGCCCGCCCATGACATGCATGTGCAAATGGTGCACTTCTTGTCCGCCTTCTGTGCCATTGTTAACCACGATCCTGAAGCCCCCCTCGGGATAAGGGTTGCAACCCTCTTGCATGGCCAATCGGGGGGCCAAGGTCATCATGTGCCCCATCAACCCCGCATGCTCCGGGGCGAGGTGGGCCATGGAAGGGATGTGCAACTTGGGAATGATCAAGAAATGAATGGGCGCCCACGGCGCAATGTCATGAAAAGCAAACACATGCTCGTCTTCGTGCACCTTTTTTGAGGGGATTTGACCGGCAATGATTTTGCAAAAAATACAAGAACTGTCGTGCATGATGAAGGTTCAATCTAATGAATTTGATCTCAAGAGCTTGATCTAAAGTGTTCAATAGGGCAGGCTTTATTCGCCCAATCGCTCGCGCTCCTGCACTTTGCGCAGGGCCTTTTCTTCTAAGCCGCTCAGGCCTTCACGCCGCGCCAGCTCTTGCACCACATCGGCCGGCGTCAGCCCATAGTGGGCCAAAGCGATCATGCTGTGAAACCACAAATCGGCCACTTCGTACACCAACTTGGACGGGTCACCGCCGTGCTCGATGTCTTTGGCGGCCATGACGGTTTCGGTGGCCTCTTCGCCAATTTTCTTCAAAAAGGCATCGGGCCCTTTGTGCAGCAGGCGCGCCACATAACTTTTCTCGGGGTCGCCGCCATGAATGGCCTTGCGACTTTCGATGATGGCCGCCAGGCGTGCCAAAGTGTCTTCCGAGGAGGGTGCCAAGGGTTTGTTCAGGCTCATGGCGTTCACTTGTAAATGGTTTCGGGGTCTTTCAAGACCGGTTCGGTTGCCTGCCATTGATCGGCCTGCAGACTCTGGAAAAAACAGCTGTGGCGACCTGTGTGGCAGGCAATGCCCGGCTCATGGCCCAGTTGGGTGACTTTGAGCAACACCACATCGTGGTCGCAATCGAGGCGAATGTCGTGCACCGTTTGCACATGGCCAGACTCTTCGCCCTTGAACCACAGCTTGTTGCGGGAACGGCTGAAATAGACCGCCCGCTTCAGCTCGGCCGTCTTTTGCAGCGCCTCGCGGTTCATCCAAGCAAACATCAGCACATCGCCAGTGTCTTTTTCTTGGGCAATCACAGGCACCAAGCCTTGGTCGTCCCATTTGATGTGATCGAGCCAGTTCATCGTCAAAGCCTGACCTGAATGCCGCGCTCGCGCATGCGCGTCTTGGCTTGTTGCACGGTGTACTCACCGTAGTGGAAGATACTCGCCGCCAGCACGGCATCCGCACCGCCGATGCTCACACCATCGGCCAGGTGGTCGAGGTTGCCCACGCCCCCTGAGGCGATCACGGGTACGCTGACCGCGTCGCTCACAGCGCGGGTCAAGGCCAAATCAAAGCCGCTTTTAGTGCCGTCGCGGTCCATGCTGGTGAGCAAAATTTCTCCTGCCCCGTATTCGGCCATTTGCGCAGCCCAAGCCACCGCATCCAAGCCCACATTTTTACGGCCGCCGTGGCTGTACACATCCCAACCGGGACCCATTGGCAAGCCATGGGGACCCGGGCGCTGTTCGTCTTCTGGGGATCGGCGTTTGGCATCAATGGCCACCACGATGCACTGCGCGCCGTATTTTTGAGACGCGTCGCGGATCACCTGTGGGTTGGCAATGGCCGCTGAATTGAAGCTGGTTTTGTCGGCACCGGCATTGAGCAAACGGCGCACATCGTCCACCGTGCGCACACCGCCGCCCACGGTCAAGGGAATGAACACTTGGCTGGCCACGGCCTCGATGATGTGCAAGATCACATCGCGCCCATCGCTGGTGGCGGTGATGTCCAAAAATGTCAGTTCATCGGCCCCTTGCTCGTTGTAGCGGGCCGCGATTTCAACCGGATCGCCTGCATCGCGCAGTTCGACAAAATTAACGCCCTTCACCACGCGACCGCCGGTCACGTCGAGGCAAGGGATGATGCGTTTGGCGAGCATGCGCGTTCTCTTTTCAGTTCTTAATCGTTCAGCACTTGCAAGTGTTGCCAGCCCAGCCATTGCTGACCCGCAGCCAGTGAAATGGGCTCAAAAACCTGTGCGGCTTCGACACACAACATGTGAAGCCACCCCTCCTCAGGCATGTCCGTCAATCGACTGCAAAGGTCTGACGCCGGGTTCCAGACCACGGTGTTGGCCCAGCTGGCGCTTTGGCTGATGCGCACGGTCTGGTTCAAAGTCAGGGGCGACTTGCTGGCATTTTCTGAGGCAGCGTACACGCGGTCAAACTCGGCATTGAACCGCACAGTCTCCGGTGCTTCGGCGTAGCGGTTGGTCAATGAGTCCCACTCCGATTGGCCCGCCAGCCCCTGCAAGGTGGCTTGGGTCACATCGGGTACGGCAAAGTAAGTGTGCAAGGCGCCAGAGAACAACAAGGGCTGGGTGTCGGTGTTGTGCACCGTCAAGCTCATGCGCAAGTTACCGGGCTGGAGGTCAAGCTGAAGCCCTGCCGCAAAAGCCTGAGGCCACCATTGACGGGTGACCGCGTTGTCGGTCAAGCGCAAGGTCAGGCTCGCGGCCTGATCCGACAGCTGGGGCGCCTCGGCCTGCCAGGGCACATTGCGAGCGAATCCGTGCTTGGGCAAGCGGTCAGCGCAGGGGCCGCGTTGGTTGAACTGGGGAAAGCAGACCGGCACGCCACCTCGGATGGCCGATTGACCATCAAAATGACTTTTGGGACTGAGATAAAGGCGCTCTTGACCGCCCGAAATCCAAGACAACACATGCGCGCCCTGCAATGCAAGCTGCACACGATCACCTTGCGGCAGTGCCAACTCGATGGCGGGCAGGCCGGCAAACTCGGTGGCGCGGCAAATGGCCTGTGCGCTCATAGTGGCCTGCAGGCGTCAGCCGTTGAGCTCATCGGCACGTTGTTGTGCGAGTGTGAAATCGAGGTCGCCGGAATAGACAGCGCGTCCGCAAATGACGCCTTCAACGCCCTCGTCTTCCACCGCGCACAACTGCTCGATGTCGGCCATATTGGACAAGCCGCCCGAAGCGATGACCGGAATCGTCAATGCCTGGGCCAGCTTGACGGTGGCCTCGATGTTGATGCCGCTCAGCATGCCGTCACGGCCAATGTCGGTGTAGATGATGGACTCGACGCCCCAGTCTTCGAATTTCTTGGCCAAGTCCACCACTTCGTGGCCAGTGAGCTTGCTCCAACCGTCGGTGGCCACTTTGCCGTCTTTGGCATCGAGACCCACAATGATGTGGCCGCCAAACGCGGTGCAGGCGTCTTTCAAGAAACCCGGATTTTTCACAGCGGCTGTGCCAATGATCACGTAGCGCAAACCGCTGTCGATGTATTTCTCGATCGTGTCCAGATCGCGAATACCGCCGCCCAGCTGCACGGGAATGTCATCACCCACCGCTTTGAGGATGGACTTGATCGCACCAAAGTTTTGCGGCTTGCCGGCAAAAGCACCGTTCAGGTCCACCAAGTGCAATCGGCGCGCTCCTTTTTCCAGCCAAGTGCGCGCCATGGCCGCTGGGTCTTCACCAAAGGTCGTGGCTTGGTCCATATCGCCCTGTTTGAGGCGAACGCAGTGGCCGTCTTTGAGGTCAATGGCGGGGATCAGAATCATGGCGAATCAATTGCAGGTGGAAAAGAAACGGCAGTGAAAACCACTCAAGGCTGCCAGTGGAGAAAGTTGCGGAACAAAGCCAATCCTTGTGCCGCGCTTTTTTCAGGGTGAAACTGGGTTGCAAAAATATTGTCGCGGGCAATGGCACACGCGAAACGCCCACCGTAATCCGTTTGCGCCGCACTGTGAGCCGGTATGGCCACTTGAGCATAAAAGCTGTGGACAAAATAATACCAGCACCCTTCCGCAATGCCCTGCCAAAGGGCATGCGCCTGAGGGTCTTGCCACACTTGGTTCCATCCCATTTGGGGCACTTTGTAGCGGGTGCCATCGTCTTGCACACGTCCGGCCAAATCAAACTTGACGACACGGCCAGGGATCAGTCCCAAGCCGGGCGTCTGCCCCTCATCACTGTGGTCGAGCAGCATCTGCATGCCCACACACACCCCAAACAAGGGTTTTTTGGCGGCGGCATCCAGCACGGCCTCTAACAAACCAGATTCGCGTAATTCGCGCATGCAATCGGGCATGGCGCCCTGACCCGGCAACACCACACGGTGGGCGTCTCGCACCACCTGGGGGTTGGAGGTGACGATCACTTCCGCATGGTCTACGACTGCCGCGGCATGCATCACAGCCTGCGCCACCGAGCGCAGATTGCCCATGCCATAGTCCACAACGGCCACGCGGTTGACGCTCATGTCACAGACTGCCTTTGGTCGACGGAATGACGCCTGCAGAGCGAGGATCTTGCTCGATCGCGGCCCGTACCGCCCGGGCAAACGCCTTGAAAATCGTCTCGCACTGGTGGTGGGCGTTCACGCCCTTCAAGTTGTCAATGTGCAGCGTGCACAAGGCGTGGTTCACAAAGCCTTGGAAAAACTCATAGACCAATTGGGTGTCGAGCGTGCCCAAGGAACCCGAGGTGAAAGCCACGTCCATGTGCAAACCGGGACGGCCCGAAAAATCCACCACCACGCGACTCAAGGCTTCGTCCAGTGGCACATAAGCATGGCCGTAGCGGCGAATGCCCTTTTTATCTCCCAGCGCCTGCGCAAAGGCTTGGCCCAAAGTGATACCAATGTCTTCCACGGTGTGGTGACCATCGATGTGCAAATCGCCTTCACACGAGATGTCCAAATCAATCAAACCATGGCGCGCAATTTGGTCCAGCATGTGGTCTAAGAAACCAATGCCTGAGGCAAGTTTGGCTTGTCCCGTGCCATCCAAGTGGATGGCCACACGGATATGGGTTTCCGCCGTTTTGCGGGTCACTTGAGCCGAGCGGGCTGCTGTGCTGTTCATAAGGAAGCTTTCAAAGCGGCGAGAAGTTGGTCGTTTTCTGCGGCGGTACCCACCGTGAGTCGCAGGCAATTGGTCAGCAATGGATGCATTTTAGAAACGTTCTTGACCAGCACTTTGTGGGCTTTCAAGCCGTCAAAGGTTTTGCCTGCATCGGGCACTCGGGTCAAGATCATGTTGGCTTCGCTTGGGAAAGGCGTCACCCCCGGAAAAGCAGCCAGCGCTTGCATCAAACGGGTACGCTGCGCGCGCAGGTCTTTGGCCTGGGCCGCAAACACTTCGGCATGTTCCAGTGCAAACAAAGCGCACTCACAGTTGAGTACGCTGATGTTGTAGGGCGGGCGCACTTTGTCGATCTCTGCGACCAGCACCTTGGGGCCCACCATATAGCCCAAGCGCACCCCTGCCAAGCCAAATTTACTGAGGGTTCGCATCAACAACACATGCGAATGACGGGTGATGCGGTCCATATAGGTTCGGCTGGCAAAAGGCTGGTAGGCCTCGTCCATCACCACCAAACCGCCTTGCTGACCTTGGGCCTGCACGATTTTTTCAATGGCCTCATCGGACCACAAATTGCCCGTGGGGTTGTTCGGGTAAGCCAGATAAACGATGGACGGTTTGTGTTCGGCTATTGCCGCCAACATGGCGGCTTCATCCAGCTCAAAGTTGGCTGTGAGGGGCACGCCGTGAAAAGCCAAGCCTTGCAACTGAGCGCTCATGGCATACATGACAAAGCCCGGCACGGGCGCCAAGATGCTGGCACCCGGCACATCGCAGGCCATGGCCAGCAGAGAAATCAACTCGTCAGAACCGTTGCCCAACATGATGTCGAAACCCTCGGGCATACACGCATGTTGGGCCAGCACGGCACGCAGGTCATTCACCCGGCCGTCGGGATAACGGTTGAGGGCCAGCGACCCCAAGCGGGCACCCAATGCCTGTTGCAGTTCAGGCGACAAGCGGTGCGGGTTTTCCATCGCATCCAACTTGACCATGCCCACCGAATCCTGAATGGCATAGGCATGCATGGATTGCACATCCTGACGAATGCGTTGCAGCCATTGAGGGCGCACCTCTGCTGGAACCGTGTTGGGGAGGCTCATGGGGACTCTCGCATGGGAGGAACAGGGCTCAAACGCAATTCAGCGGCCCGGGCGTGCGCTTGCAGGCCTTCGCCATAAGCCAGCTCGGCGGCGATGCGTCCCAAAGGTTGGGCCCCTGCTTCGCTCACCTCGATCAAGCTCGAGCGTTTTTGGAAGTCGTACACGCCAAGCGGCGAGGAAAAACGCGCAGTGCCGCTGGTCGGCAGCACATGGTTGGGGCCAGCGCAATAGTCGCCCAGCGACTCGCTGGTGAAGGCCCCCAAAAAAATCGCGCCGGCGTGGCGCAACAGGGGTTCCCAGCGGTGCGGGTCACGGCTTGAAACCTCTAAATGTTCTGGCGCAATGCGGTTGCTGATGGCACAGGCTTCTTCCATGCTGCGCGTGAGAATCAAGGCGCCCCGGTCGTTCAGCGATTTCGCGATGATCTCGCGACGCGGCATCTCGGGCAATAGGCGGTCGATCGCAGCCTGCACTTGGGCGATGTAATTTTGATCAGGGCACAGCAAGATGCTCTGCGCCAGCTCGTCGTGCTCGGCTTGGCTGAACAGATCCATCGCCACCCACTCAGCCGGTGTGCTGCCATCGGCCAAGACCAAAATTTCGCTGGGGCCCGCAATCATGTCGATGCCCACGGTGCCGAAGACGCGTTTTTTGGCACTGGCTACATAGGCATTGCCAGGCCCGGTGATCTTGTCGACCTTGGGAATGGTGGCGGTGCCATAGGCCAAAGCAGCCACGGCTTGGGCTCCGCCAACCGTGAAGGCACGGCTCACCCCCGCCACGCAGGCCGCGGCCAAAACCAGAGGATTGCGTACCCCTTGGGGCGTGGGCACCACCATGATGATGTCTTGCACCCCGGCCACATGGGCGGGCAGTGCGTTCATCAATACCGATGAGGGATAGGCGGCCTTGCCGCCGGGCACATAAATGCCCACGCGGTCCAGCGGCGTGACCTTTTGCCCTAATAAAGTGCCGTCTTCGTCGCGGTAGGTCCAGCTTTCGCCAGAGGCTTTCTTTTGTGCTTCGTGGTATCGGCGCACACGAGCGGCAGCAGCTTGCAGGGCCTCACGTTGGGCGGCAGGCAAACTGTCGAGCGCCGTTTGCAACTCGGCTTGGCTAATTTCGAGGGCCTGCACGTGGGCGGCTTGCAATCCGTCAAAGCGCTGGGTGTACTCGAGTACGGCGGCGTCACCGCGTTGCTGCACATCGGCCAAGATGTCGGCCACGCGCTGCTCGATGGCCGCATCGGTATCGGCCGACCAATGCAAACGGGCAGCAAAGGCCGCCTCAAAACCGGCATCGGCCGTGTTCAATTGCATGGGTTTGGCGAGCAGGGCCATGGCTCAGTCTTTCTTCACAGCGCCAGCAAAGGCATCAATGATGGCGCGAATTGGGGCTTGCTTGAGTTTGAGCGCCGCTTGGTTCACCACCAAGCGCGAACTGATGTCCATGATGCGTTCGACCTCGACCAAGTGGTTGGCCTTGAGTGTGTTGCCAGTCGAAACCAAGTCGACAATGGCGTCGGCCAAGCCCGTGAGAGGGGCCAGCTCCATGCTGCCATAGAGCTTGATCAAATCGACGTGCACGCCTTTGTTGGCAAAAAAGTCCCGTGCAATCGTGGTGTATTTGGTGGCGACTTTCAAGCGAGCGCCCGTGCGCACTTGTGCGGAGTAATCGTAATCGGCACGCACCGCCACACTCATGCGGCATTTGGCAATCTGCAGATCCAGCGGCTGATACAGCCCTTGGCCCCCGTGCTCGATCAAGGTGTCCAGGCCCGTGACGCCCAAATCTGCACCGCCGTATTCCACATAAGTCGGCACATCGCTGGCACGCACCAAAACCACGCGCACATGCGCTTGGTTGGTGGGCAAAATCAATTTACGAGATTTCTCGGGGTCTTCGAGCACCTCGATGCCCGCCGCGCGCAGCAGCGGCAAAGTCTCGTCAAAGATGCGTCCTTTGGACAGGGCCAGCGTGATCATTTCACTCTTTCAATGTCGGCTCCTAGGCCGCGCAATTTCAGTTCCATGCGGTCATAACCGCGGTCCAGGTGATAGATGCGGTCCACGGTGGTTTCGCCTTCGGCCACCAGTCCCGCGATCACCAAACTGGCGGATGCCCGCAAGTCGGTGGCCATGACCGTCGCACCCGACAGTTTTTCAACCCCTTCGACCACCGCAACCTTGCCATCAATTTGAATGTGAGCACCCAAGCGCACCAATTCATTGACGTGCATGAAGCGGTTTTCAAAGATCGTTTCAGTGACTTTACTGGCCCCTTGCGAGATGCAGTTGAGCGCCATGAACTGGGCTTGCATATCGGTCGGGAAACCCGGGTATTCGGTGGTGCGGAAACTTTGCGCCTTGAGACGTCCTTCGGACTTGACCCGAATGAAATCTGGCCCGGCCTCTACGGTCGCCCCCGCATCGCGCAATTTTTCGATCACCACCTCAAGGTGGTCTGCACGGCCGTAGCGCAAGACGACATCGCCCCCGGTCGCCGCAACCGCACACAAAAATGTACCGGCTTCGATGCGGTCAGCCACCACTTGGTGAAGACCGCCATGCAGACGCTCCACCCCTTGAATTCGGATACGACGCGTGCCATGGCCCTCGATTTTGGCGCCCATTGTGATGAGCATTTCGGCCAGATCACCGATTTCCGGTTCTTGCGCGGCGTTTTCCAGCACCGTCTCGCCCTCGGCCAAGGTCGCGGCCATCAAGAAGTTTTCGGTACCGGTGACGGTGACCATGTCGGTCGTGATGTGCGCGCCCTTCAGGCGTGTCCGCCCCCCCGCCAAACTGGCCAGCATGTAGCCGTGATCGACTGTGATCTCCGCTCCCATCGCCTGCAGACCTTTGATGTGCTGATCCACAGGGCGAGAGCCAATGGCGCAGCCCCCAGGCAAGGACACTTTGGCGCGGCCAAAACGCGCCAACAAGGGCCCCAGTGCCAGCACCGAAGCGCGCATCGTTTTGACCAACTCGTAAGGGGCCTCAGGGTTGTTCAAGGCCCCCGCGTCCAATGTCACCCGACCGTCTTCGTGGTGCTCTGCTGAGACCCCCATATTGCGGATCAGCTTGAGCATGGTGGAGACATCTTGCAGGCGCGGCACATTGGCCAATGTCACCGGTTCCGCAGTCAGCAAAGCGGCGCACAACTCGGGCAGCGCCGCATTTTTGGCACCCGCCACATCCAGCGTGCCTTGCAGGCGTTTGCCGCCGCGAATTTTCAATTTATCCATGGTTCAGCTCTGCGTGGAAAGGCTAAGGCGTGCGTGAGGGTGCGCGATCAATTCGCTTGTTGGGCCCATTCGGCGGGCGTGTAGGTTTTCATGGACAAAGCGTGCACTTCGTCGGTGTGCATTTTTTGACCCAGGGTGGCGTAGACCCGTTGGTGCCGGGCGATGGGGCGCAGGCCGGCAAAAGCCTCAGACACCACGACAGCGTTCCAGTGACGGCCATCGCCGTGCACACTCAAGTGGGTGCATGGAAGGCCTGCGGCAATGAGGGCTTGAAGTTGCTCTGCGTTCATAGGGTTCAGCTCCGGATTTTGTAGCCGGTGCGCAAAAGGTGAAGGGTCAGGATGCTGACGAGGGCCAATGCGCTGCCCACCACCGCCAGACTGAGCCAAGGCGAGACATCGCTCTGGCCAAAAAAGCCGTATCGAAAACCGTCAATCATGTAGAAAAAGGGGTTCAAGTGGCTCAGCTGCTGCCAAAACGTGGGGAGCGAATGGACCGAGTAGAACACCCCCGACAAAAAAGTCATGGGCATGATGATGAAGTTTTGGAAGGCGGCCATTTGGTCGAATTTTTCAGCCCACAGCCCCGCAATCACCCCCAAAGCGCCCATCATGGCGGCACCCATGATGGCAAAAATCACGATCCACACAGGGTTGACAAATGTGATGTTGACCATCCAGCCGGTGATCACAAAAACACCCAGCCCGACCGCCAAGCCGCGGACCACAGACGAACCCACATAGGCCACAAACCAACTGCGGTGCGACAAAGGCGTGAGCAACAAAAACACGAGACTGCCCATGATTTTGCTTTGCACCAAGCTGGAAGAACTGTTGGCGAAGGCGTTTTGCAAGACCCCCATCATGATCAGACCGGGCAGCAAAAACGAGGTGTAAGGCACCTGGTCATAGACCTTCACATGGTCTTCGAGCACATGGCCAAAAATGAGCATGTAGAGAACCGAGGTCAGCACCGGCGCGGCCACCGTCTGAAAAGCCACTTTCCAGAAGCGCAACACTTCTTTGTAAAACAGGGTTTGCCAGCCCATCATGTGGTGGCTCCGTTCACAGGTTGTTTGCGGTTCATGACTTCGAGGAAGACATCTTCCAGATCGGCCTGACGAATTTCAACGTCTTCGGCCACCAATCCCGCAGACCGCAAAGTCGCCAAATGGTTTTCGATTTCGAGTGCGTTGTGGACGGGCAACTGAACAATGCGCCCCGTCACTCTGGCGATGCCCTTCATGCTGGCGGGCAAGTCGCCATCGAGCTTCAGGCGCAAGACCTGGCTGGTGGCCGAACGCAGCAATTCTGAGGTGCGCTCAAGTGCCAGCAATTGTCCTTGCTTGAGCATGGCAATGCGGCTGCACAAGGCTTCGGCTTCTTCGAGGTAATGGGTGGTCAGCAAAACGGTGTGACCTTGTTTGTTCAGCTTGGCGATGAACTGCCACAGGGTCTGTCGCAATTCCACATCGACGCCAGCGGTCGGCTCGTCCAACACAATCACGCGCGGTTTGTGCACCAGCGCTTGCGCCACCAGCACCCGGCGTTTCATGCCGCCTGACAACTGGCGCATGTTGGCGTTGGCCTTGTCGGAGAGACCCAAGTTGGCCAGAAGTTCATCGATCCAATCGTCGTTTTTCTTGACGCCAAAATAGCCCGATTGGATGCGCAAGGATTCGCGAACGGTGAAGAAGGGATCGAACACCAACTCTTGTGGCACCACCCCCAAAAGACGGCGCGCTGTGGCGTAGTCTTTTTGCACATCATGGCCGTGCACTTCTACCCGACCTTCAGTGGCACGCGTCAGTCCCGCCAGGGTGCTGATCAAGGTGGTTTTGCCTGCGCCATTGGGGCCCAACAAACCAAAGAACTCGCCCTCTTGCACATCAAAGCTCACGCGATCCAGCGCTTTGAATGCGGCTGCGCCTGCCAATTTAGCAGGGTAGATCTTGGAGACGGATTGGAATGAGAGCGCGGGCATGAGAGGCTGTTATTTTAAGTCCTGACCCGCATGCAGCAGGCTTGGACAGGGCGGTCCGGAGCAAAAAGACCCTGAAATCGGCTTTCAGGCTGGCTCGAACAGGTCAAACACGCCGTACAGATGGGCCAGTTGATGCAAGCGCGGCGTCCAACCCGACACTTTCAAATTGCCGCCCTGGGCCGCCACGGCCCTGCGCAAGGCCAATAAAACGGCCAAGGCCGAAGAGTCAAACTCGCGCAAATCAGAGGCATCCACTTCCACCTGACTCGCTTCATGGTGGGGCAATTGCGCCAGCCATTGGGACAGGCACTCGTCCGCTTGGGCATGCAGCAAGGTGGGGGGGATCTTCAGCAAACGCATGGCGAGCAAACGCTCAAGAAGACTTGGTGTTGGATTTGTTGCGCGCAGCCAAGCTGGCAATCAAGCCATCGATTCCGCCCGCATTGATCTCTTTGGTGAACTGGGTGCGGTAGTTTTCAACCAACCAGATCCCCAACACATTCAGGTCAAAAATCATCCAGCCGGCCCCTTCGTTGGGGGTTCGTTCCAAACGGTAATCCAATTGGATCGGGTCCCCCCGGCCACGCACCTCGGTGTTGACCACCAGATTTTTGTCTTCTTGACCCGGACGCAGGGGCTTGACCACCACCACTTGGTCGGTGATTTGGCTGAGCGCACCCGCATAGGTGCGCACCAACAAAATCTTGAACTCTTCTTGCAAGCGCTTTTGTTGCTCGGGAGTGGCTTTGCGCCAAGCCGGTCCGGTGGCCAAGGATGTCATGCGTCGGAAATTCACATGCGGCATCAACTTGGCATCGACCAGTTGGATGATCTTGCCCACATCGCCACTGCGCAAAGATTTGTCTGATTTGATGACGTCTAAGGTGTCATTGGTGATGCGTTTGATGAACCCGTCAGGGGCTTCGTCCGCAGCCCAAACCGGCCCGATGGCGCAGCCCATCCCAGCGGCGCAGGCGGCAGTGAGCAAGTGACGGCGATTCAGGGACATTGAGGGCATTTCTTCCAAAAAGATTTTGGAGCTTATCAGACACCATGGCGGTCAACAGCATATTGAGCACCTAAGGGTTATTTTATAAGGTTATGGCGCCTCGGCCTCAAAGTAATCAAAGCTCGCCGGGGGATTTCCGTCGTGGATGTCGTTGATGCGCTTTTGCAAATACCCATCGCGAACAAAGTTGTAGGGGTCCAATGCCGCCGCCTTGATCGCATCGATGGTATTTAGCAAACCAGCACGGGTATCGAGAACGTCAGCAGCAGTCAAGACATTGCGGGTGGACGTGTCGTTGATGAATGCGGTGCCGTTGGCTTTTTGATCGAAGGGCATGGCCAAAGCATCGCGCAAAGTGGAAGGGCCGAAAATCGGCAATACCAAGTAGGGGCCGGGTTGGACCCCCCAATAACCCAAGGTTTGTCCCAAATCTTCCTTGTACTTTTTGAGTTGCATTTCGCTGGCCACATCCAGCACCCCCGCAAATCCAAACACGGTGTTCACACTGATGCGCATGAGCGTTTCAACCGTCGCCCTGCCCTTCAATTGCATGGCACTGTTGGCCATCGACCAGACATCGCCCAAATTGCCCAAAACGTTGTGAACACCCTTGCGCACAGGTGCCGGCAAAACAGCCTCATACGCTTTGGCGGCGGGTTTGATCGCGGCATTGTCCAGGGCATCGTTGAAGTTGTAGACACTTCGGTTCATCGACTCCCAAGGGTCTCTGGCATCGGCATTGGGCACAGTCGAGCAGCCCTGCAACAGCAGCAGCATGATGCCGGCGAAATACGAACCCCATCTGACCCGCCACAAGCTCATGGTTTTTGGCCTTCAGCAGGTGCGTTTTCTGCGCGGTTGTAGAGAAATTGGCTGATCATGTTTTCCAAAATGACTGCCGATTGGGTTGAGCCAATCTTGTCGCCTTGGCGCAGGTTTTTCTCATCGGCGCCCGGCGAAATATCCAAGTACTGTTCGCCCAGCAAACCGCTGGTCAAAATTTTCAAAGAGCTGTCTTGCGGGAAAGCATGCTCAGGTTGCAAGGCCAAGGTGACTTTGGCCTGGAATGACTCTCCATCAAACTGGATCTTGTTGACGCGACCCACCACCACCCCAGCGCTCTTCACGGCGGCACCGGGCTTGAGTCCGCCGATGTTGTCGAATTTGGCGGTGACCTCGTAGTGGCTGCTGAAGTTCAGGGTCAAGAGGTTGGCCGACTTGAGGGCCAGAAACAGGACTGCCAACGCGCCCAATACGACGAACAATCCGACCCACACATCATTTTTTGAACGTTGCATGACGCCCTCCTCAAATACTGAACATCATCGTCGTCAGGATGAAGTCCAGCCCCAACACTGACAAAGAAGAAACCACCACGCTGCGCGTGGTGGCGCTGGCCACCCCATCAGGAGTGGGCTTGGCCACATACCCTTGGAGCAAGGCAATGAAAGTCACGGCAATGGCGAAGACCACGCTTTTGATGATGCCGTTGCCCACATCTTTGAACACATCAACGCCGCCTTGCATTTGGCTCCAGAACGACCCTGCGTCCACCCCAATCAGCAAGACCCCAACACCATAACCGCCCAAAATACCCACCGCACTGAAGACCGCCGCCAACAAAGGCAAGGCGATGATGCCGCCCCAAAAACGGGGCGCCAAAATGCGTTGAATCGGATCGACCGCCATCATCTCAAGCGCCGTGAGCTGTTCACCCGCACGCATGAGACCAATCTCTGCGGTGAGGGACGCGCCCGCCCGTCCTGCAAACAACAAGGCCGAGACGACGGGCCCCAATTCACGCACCAGACTGAGTGCCACCAACAAACCCAGCGCCTCGGCGGAACCATAACGCTGCAAGGTGTAGTAGCCCTGCAAGCTCAAAACAAAACCCACAAACAAACCGGACACGGCGATGATGGCCAACGAATAATTGCCCAAGAAATGCACTTGGTCTCGCACCAAACCAAACCTTTTCAGGACCGCGCCCGACAAGCTGAATAATTTCCACAACAAGCGCGCGGCATAACCCCAGTCCGACAACACCTGCCGCGTGTAAGCACCTACAGTGCCCAGCCAATGGGTGGGGCTCATGCCGGCCTCCGTTCGTAATCTTCCGCAACGGAGGGGGCAGGATAGTGAAAGGGCACCGGCCCGTCACTCAGACCGTGAACAAATTGGTGAATCAAGGGGTCTGAACTGTCTCGCAATTCGGCGGGGGTGCCTTGCGCTGCAACCCCTCCATTGGCCAGAATGACCACATGGTCTGCGATTTCAAACGTCTCGTTCACATCGTGTGAGACCACCACGCTGGTGATGCCCAAGCTGTCGTTCAAGCGTCGGATCAATCGCGCTGCAGTGCCGAGTGAAATCGGGTCGAGTCCGGCAAACGGCTCGTCATACATGATGAGGTCGGGGTCTAAGGCAATGGCGCGGGCCAATGCCACGCGCCGGCTCATGCCGCCCGAAATCTCGGAGGGCAACAAATCGCGTGCGCCGCGCAAACCCACGGCATCGAGCTTCATCAAGACGATGTCTCGGATCAAGACTTCAGACAGTGCGGTGTGCTCACGCAGGGGAAAGGCCACGTTGTCGAAAACGCTCATGTCGGTGAACAAAGCGCCAAACTGAAACAACATGCCCATGCGCCGGCGCGCCGCGTAAAGCGCATCTTGTTGCAGGGTGGTGACATCTTGGCCATCAAACAGCAATTGGCCTTGGCTGGCCCGAATTTGACCGCCCATCAAGCGCAGCACCGTGGTTTTGCCACCGCCTGAAACGCCCATCAAAGCCGTGACTTGGCCACGCGGCACATTGAAGCTGAGGTGCTTCAAAATGACGCGATCACCGTACCCGAAGGTCAGGTCACGCAATTCGACGAGCGGTGGCAGTGAAGGGCTGTTCATGAAATGACAAGAGCCGGAAAATCCGGCTCTTGAGAGGTGATGACACGCGGGTCAACA
This sequence comes from Comamonadaceae bacterium, assembly GCA_027488255.1. GTDB lineage: Bacteria > Pseudomonadota > Gammaproteobacteria > Burkholderiales > Burkholderiaceae_C > Limnohabitans_A. The sequence continues at coordinate 143,863 of JAIYBZ010000009.1, forward strand.
GACTGTAAACCTTGGTATTCTAGGTATTTTACCCAGAAGGCCAATATTTTCAACGTGGCAAATCACTTTTGCCCATCAAAAATTCGTCCACAGCACGGGCGGCTTGACGGCCTTCACGAATGGCCCAGACGACCAAAGACTGGCCGCGGCGCATGTCACCCGCCGCAAACACTTTGTCCACATTGGTGGCGTAGCCGCCGGTGAAATCGGTCGTGGCCTTGGCATTGCCGCGGGCATCTTTGGCCACACCAAAAGCTTCCAAGACCGTGGCCACAGGGTTCACAAAACCCATCGCCAACAAGACCAAATCGGCCTTGTATTCTTTCTCGGTGCCAGGCACCTCGACCATCTTGCCGTCTTTGAACTCCACATGGACGGTCTTCAATCCGGTCACTTTGCCCTTTTCGCCCAAAAACTCTTTGGTTGAAATCGCAAATTCACGGGTGCAGCCTTCTTCGTGAGAAGAAGAGGTGCGCAACTTCATGGGCCAATAGGGCCATGTCAAAGGCCGATTTTCTTCTTTGGGTGGCTCGGGCATCACCTCGAACTGGGTCACGCTAATGGCACCGTGACGGTTAGACGTGCCCACGCAATCTGAGCCTGTGTCACCGCCGCCAATCACGATCACGTTTTTGCCATCGGCACGCAGCTGGCCCTTGAGCTTGTCGCCAGCGTTGACCTTGTTTTGCTGGGGCAAAAATTCCATCGCAAAGTGGATGCCGTCCAAATCACGGCCGGGTAACGGCAGGTCGCGTGACTGCTCAGAACCACCGGTCAGCAAAACGGCATCGAAGTCTTTCTTGAGCTGTTCGGCGCTGATGGTTTCTTTCGCCCAGTTGGTGACTTTAGAGTCTTTCGGCCACTCTCCCACCAAGGTGCTGGTGCGAATGGTCACGCCTTCGGCCTTCAACTGTTCGACGCGGCGATCAATGTGCGACTTTTCCATCTTGAAGTCAGGGATGCCGTAACGCAGCAAGCCCCCCACACGGTCGTTCTTTTCGAACAAAGTCACGTCGTGTCCGACGCGGGCCAATTGCTGTGCAGCCGCCAGGCCGGCAGGCCCCGCGCCGATCACAGCGACTTTTTTCCCGGTCTTGATTTTGGCCGGACGCGGTGTCACCCAGCCCTCTTGCCAAGCGCGGTCGATGATGGCGTGCTCGATCGACTTGATGCCCACTGGGTCGTTGTTCACGTTGACCACACAAGCTGCCTCGCAAGGTGCGGGGCAGATGCGCCCCGTGAACTCGGGGAAGTTGTTGGTCGAGTGCAGAACCTCGATGGCATTTTTCCAGTCGCCTTGGTACACCAAGTCGTTGAAGTCTGGAATGATGTTGTTGACAGGGCAGCCATTGTTGCAAAACGGCGTGCCGCAGTCCATGCAGCGGGCCGATTGCTTTTTGGATTGCTCTTCGGTCAAACCGACCACGAACTCGTTGTAATGCTTCAGGCGCTCGGTGACCGGCTTGTAGCCCTCTTCGATGCGCTCAAACTCCATGAAGCCAGTGATTTTTCCCATGATGTTCTTCCTTCAATCTTGACGTTCGGCTCAGGCCGCGACAGGCTTTTGGGCCTTGGCTGCTTTGCGGGCGTTGATTTCGCCAAGAGCGCGCTTGTATTCGTTGGGGAACACCTTGGCGAACTTGGTGCGCGCCGTGGCCCAGTTGTCGAGCAACTCACGCGCACGTTGGCTGCCTGTCCATTTGTGGTGGTCTTCCAACAATTTTTTCAATTGCGCTTCGTCGGCTTGGTCACGGTGCCAAATGTTTCGGTCGACTTGCGCCTCTTGCTCTGCCACCGTCAACACTTTTTCGATGCTGACCATGGCGGTGTTGCAACGCGAAGCAAATTCACCGTCCTCGTCGTAGACATAGGCAACGCCTCCACTCATGCCAGCGCCGAAGTTGCGGCCGGTCTTGCCCAGCACCGCCACGGTGCCGCCGGTCATGTATTCGCAACCATGGTCGCCGGTGCCTTCGACCACCGCCGTGGCGCCCGACAAACGCACCGCAAAGCGCTCACCAGCGACGCCCGCAAAGAAGGCTTCACCGCTGGTCGCACCGTACATCACGGTGTTGCCCACGATGATGTTTTGCGACGCGACACCGCGGAACTCCAGGCTCGGGCGCACCACCACGCGACCGCCGGACAAACCTTTGCCGGTGTAGTCGTTGGCTTCGCCAATCAAATACAAGGTGATGCCTTTGGCCAAGAAAGCGCCAAACGATTGGCCGCCCGTGCCTTCCAATTGGATGCGCAGGGTGTCGTCAGGCAAGCCCTCGGGGTGCACCTTGGTCACGGCACCGGACAACATGGCCCCGACCGAACGGTTGACGTTGCGGGCGACTTCCATGAACTGCACTTTTTCGCCCTTGTCGATGGCCGCGCGGCTCTTGGCGATCAGCACATTGTCCAAAGCTTTTTCCAGGCCATGGTCTTGTGTGGCGACATGGCGCACATCCACATTGGCGGCCACTTGGGGCACCGCCAACAAGCGGCTGAAATCCAGTCCCTTGGCCTTCCAGTGTTCCACGCCCGCCTTCATGTCCAGCAGGTCGGCACGGCCCACCAAGTCGTCGAACTTGGCGATGCCCAGCTGGGCCATGATGTGGCGCACCTCTTCGGCAATGAAGAAGAAGTAGTTGACAACATGCTCAGGCTTGCCTGAGAACTTCTTGCGCAGAGCCGGGTCTTGTGTGGCCACGCCCACTGGGCAGGTGTTCAGATGGCATTTGCGCATCATGATGCAGCCTTCGACCACCAGCGGTGCTGTGGCAAAACCAAACTCGTCTGCGCCCAGCAAGGCGCCAATGGCCACATCGCGACCGGTCTTCATTTGGCCGTCGGCCTGCACGCGGATGCGACCCCGCAAGCCATTCAGCACCAAGGTTTGCTGGGTTTCGGCCAAACCGATTTCCCATGGGCTACCGGCATGCTTGACCGACGACCAGGGTGAGGCGCCCGTGCCGCCGTCGTGGCCGGCGATCACCAAGTGGTCGCTCTTGCACTTGGCCACGCCTGCGGCGATCGTGCCCACGCCAATCTCAGACACCAACTTGACGCTGATGTCGCTGTGCGGCGCCACGTTTTTCAAGTCGTGAATGAGCTGTGCCAAGTCCTCGATCGAGTAAATGTCGTGGTGCGGCGGTGGCGAGATCAGTCCCACACCCGGCACCGAGTGACGCAACTTGCCGATGTAGTCAGAGACCTTGCCGCCGGGCAATTGACCGCCCTCACCGGGCTTGGCGCCTTGGGCCATCTTGATCTGAATTTGATCGGCGCTCGACAAGTACTCGGCGGTGACACCAAAGCGGCCCGAAGCCACTTGCTTGATGCGCGAACGCAAAGAGTCACCGGCGTTCAAGGGCATGTCGACTTCGACGTTTTCTGCGCCAATCACGCTCTTCAAAGAATCGCCTTGTTGGATCGGGATGCCTTTGAGTTCGTTGCGGTAACGGGCCGCGTCTTCGCCGCCTTCACCGGTGTTGCTCTTGCCGCCAATCCGGTTCATGGCCACGGCCAAAGTGGCATGCGCCTCGGTCGAAATAGAGCCGAGAGACATGGCGCCGGTGGCGAAGCGTTTGACGATTTCAGCAGCGGGCTCGACTTGGTCCAATGGAATGGCCTTGGACGGGTCGATCTTGAACTCAAACAAGCCACGCAAGGTCATGTGGCGCTTGCTTTGGTCGTTGATGATCTGCGCGTACTCTTTGTAGGTGCTGAAGTTGTTGGCACGTGTGGAGTGCTGCAACTTGGCGATGGCATCGGGCGTCCACATGTGCTCTTCGCCACGCGCACGCCAGGCGTATTCGCCACCCGCATCCAACATATTGGCCAACAGGGGGTCATCACCAAACGCGGCGGTGTGCATGCGAATGGCTTCTTCAGCAATTTCAAACACGCCGATACCACCGACGCGGCTGGCGGTTCCGGTGAAGTACTTGCTGATGGTCTCGCTGTTGATGCCGATGGCTTCAAACAACTGCGCCCCGCAGTAAGACATGTAGGTCGACACGCCCATCTTGGACATGATCTTGGAGAGACCCTTGCCAATCGCTTTGACGTAGTTGTAGATGGCTTTATCGGCGGACAGATCGCCGGGCAGCTCTTTGTGCAAAGCGGCCAAAGTTTCCATAGCCAAGTAGGGGTGCACGGCCTCTGCGCCATAGCCCGCCAAGACGGCAAAGTGGTGCACTTCGCGGGCGGTACCGGTCTCGACCACCAAACCCGCGGTGGTGCGCAAACCTTCGCTCACCAAGTGCTGGTGAATGGCGGACAGCGCCAGCAAAGCAGGCACGGCCACTTGCGTGGCGTTCACACCGCGGTCGCTGATGATCAGGATGTTATGGCCGCCCTTGATGGCATCCACCGCTTCCGCGCAAAGCGAAGCCAGTTTGGCCTCGACGCCTTCACGGCCCCACAGGGCGGGATAGGTGATGTCCAGCGTGGCGCTCTTGAACTTGCCTTTGGTGGCTTGTTCGATGTTGCGCAGTTTGGCCATGTCGGCAAAGTCGAGCACGGGCTGGCTGACTTCGAGGCGCATGGGCGGGTTGACTTGGTTGATGTCGAGCAAGTTGGGCTTGGGACCAATGAAAGACACCAAGGACATCACAATGGCTTCGCGAATCGGGTCGATCGGCGGGTTGGTCACCTGCGCGAACAACTGCTTGAAGTAGTTGTACAGCGGTTTGTTTTTGTCTGACAAAACAGCCAGCGGGCTGTCGTTGCCCATCGAGCCAATGGCTTCTTCACCCGCTTGGGCCATGGGGGCCAGCAAGAATTTGATGTCTTCTTGGGTGGTGCCAAAGGCTTGCTGCAAATCGAGCAAGGCCACGTCTGAGGACTTGGCCACAGGAGCTGCTGCGACATCGTCGAGCTTGATGCGCAGGTTTTCGATCCACTGCTTGTAAGGCTTGGCGCTGGCCAAACCGGCCTTCAACTCTTCGTCGTTGATCATGCGGCCTTGTTCAAGATCGATCAGGAACATCTTGCCGGGTTGCAGGCGCCATTTGCGCACGATCTTGCTTTCGGGAATCGGCAGCACGCCGGTTTCCGAGCCCATGATCACCATGTCGTCGTCGGTGATGATGTAGCGCGAAGGACGCAGGCCGTTGCGGTCCAACGTGGCTCCAATCTGGCGGCCATCGGTGAAAACAATCGACGCGGGGCCATCCCACGGCTCCAACATCGCGGCGTGGTATTCGTAAAACGCTTTGCGACGCTCGTCCATGGTGGTGTGCTGCTCCCAGGGCTCGGGAATCATCATCATCACGGCTTGGCTGATGGGGTAGCCGGCCATCGTCAACAGTTCCAAACAGTTGTCGAAGGTGGCAGTGTCCGACTGTCCTGCAAAGCTGATGGGGTAAAGCTTTTGCAAATCGGCGGCCAACACGGGCGAGGACATCACGCCCTCACGCGCTTTCATCCAGTTGTAGTTGCCCTTGACGGTGTTGATCTCACCGTTGTGCGCCACGTAGCGGTAAGGGTGAGCCAATGGCCATTCGGGGAAGGTGTTGGTCGAGAAACGCTGGTGCACCAAGCCCAAGGCTGACACGCAACGCTCGTCTTGCAAATCCAAATAATAGGTGCCCACTTGGTCGGCCAACAGCAAACCCTTATAGACGGCGGTGCGGCTGGACATGCTGGGGATGTAGTACTCGTTGCTGTGCTTGAGCTGCAAGGCCTGAATCGCGGCGCTGGCGGTCTTGCGGATCACGTACAACTTGCGCTCCAAGGCGTCTTGCACGATCACATCGGCACCACGGCCAATGAAAATCTGGCGCATCACCGGCTCTTTTTCACGCACGGTGGGCGACATCGGCATCTCGCGGTTGACCGGCACATCGCGCCAGCCCAACACCACTTGGCCTTCGGCCTTCACGGCCCGCTCGAGTTCTTGCTCGCAAGCCATGCGCGAGGCGTGCTCTTTGGGCAAGAACACCATACCTACGCCGTACTCACCAAATGGCGGCAAAGCCACGCCTTGCTTGGCCATTTCGTCGCGGTACAAAGCGTCGGGCAACTGAATCAAGATACCGGCACCGTCGCCCATGAGCGCATCCGCACCCACGGCACCCCGGTGGTCCAGGTTTTCAAGAATCTTGAGTGCCTGCGTCACGATGGCGTGGGTTTTGTGACCCTTGATGTGGGCGACAAAGCCGACACCACAAGCATCGTGTTCATGGGCCGGGTCGTACAGACCGGTGGATTGGAAATGTTCTTTTTCGGCTGCCGTGGTCATGGCGCACTCCTAAGGGTTTTTACGCAGATCGAGGAGTGTAGTGCACAGCAGCAACCATGCCAAGCACATTAATTGGGGTCAGATCCCAATTTTCCACGCAATTTTCGCCGGTCAATTTAATTGGGGACAGATTAAATCAAATCAATCCAGCGTCTTTTTGCTGGGGCGACCCGCTTTGCTCGGCTCTAAACGGCGTGGGGTGTACTGCCGCAAATCGTCGACAAAGGCCTTCGAACCCAAGGCCCAGCCAGACAGTGCCCCGGCGGTGAGTTGCTCTTTTTGATTCGCAACCAGGCCATGAGCCACCAACTCGGCGTACGCCGCCTCGCGTGCAAACGGGGTGTTGCCCAATCCCCAAAACAGGGCGTGAGGCGTCACCAATTTGTCGCTGAACTGCCCAATACAGTGCCGGTGACTGGACCATTTGAAATCTGCCGCTTGGCCCACCATCCCAGCCCGAACGGGGTTGAGGTCGATATAGATCATGCACGCCAAAAGATAGCGCTCACTTTCAATCAAATTGCTGCGGTAGCGCCCTTCCCACAAGGTTCCAGACCGTTTGTGTCGCAAATTGAAATACCGCACATAAGCCCGCCCCACGGCTTGCATCATTTTGGGCAGGCCATCGGCCGTCTCGGGTGTCGCCAGCAAATGGAAATGGTTGTCCATCAGCACATAGGCATGCAGGGCCACTTTGAAGTTTTGCGCGTACTCGTGCCACAGCGTACACAGGCGTTCGCGGTCAGCATCGTCGCGAACGATGGGCTGGCGGTCATTGCCCCGCTGGATCACGTGGTGAGGGAAGGCAGGAACAGTGAGGCGGGGCTGACGGGCCATGGGGTAATCTCCCTGAGATGGGAGAAGTTTAATTGGGATCTGACCCCGATTAAATGATTAACTAGTCTTGATTAATTAAGCGCTGCCAGCGGATAACGTTCGGCCATCAAGGCCTCAATGCCAAACTCTTTGAGCAAGGCCAACAGCCGTTCAGCCGATGCACGTTTTTTCTGGCCGGTGTGTTTGGCCAAAATCAGTTCGTTTTTCATGCTGTGCTCCCAACCCACCAACTCGGTGACCGTGACGGAGTAGCCCTGCGATTCGAGGTACAGGCAGCGCAAGACGTTGGTCAGTTGGCTGCCGACTTCGCGGGTGTGCAGCGGGTGACGCCAAAGTTCGGCCAAGGGGGTGCGCTGCAAATGGAGCGCCTTGTTTTGGTTAAGTGCACGGGCCAGCTCGGCCTGACAACAGGGCACCAGCACCATGAACTTGGCTTTCTTTTGCAAGCCAAAAGCAATGGCATCGTCGGTCGCCGTGTCGCAGGCGTGCAGCGCCGTGACCACGTCAATCTGCGCAGGCAAGGCATCGCTTTGCGCCGACTCGGCCACACTCAGGTTGAGGAACTGCATGCGGTCAAAACCCAAGCGCTCTGCCAGCGACTTGGACGATGCGACCAACTCGCTTCGGGTTTCGATGCCGTAGATCGTCCCGGCGCCCAAATTTTTGAAAAACAAGTCGTAAATGATGAAGCCCAAATACGACTTGCCGGCGCCATGGTCGGCCAAGGTGGGGCCACTGCCCGTGGCGGGCAATTCGAGCAACAGCTTTTCGATGAACTGGAACAGGTGGTAAACCTGCTTGAGTTTGCGCCGTGAGTCTTGGTTCAGCTTGCCGTCGCGCGTGAGGATGTGCAGCTGTTGGAGCAATTCCACAGACTGGCCTGCACGCACTTCAGGCGGCAAGTCGGTGGCAGAGGGGGCGACTGCGCCGCGTTTTTTCATGGGGTCGGGCCCACGTCCAGCGCCTTCCAGCCGCTCAAGCCCAGCTTTTCCAACGTGGCCATATTGGTTTCATAAATGGTCTCGGCCTCGGGGAATGCCTCCACCGCACGGTCAATGCTCTCTTCGCGCAACAAATGCAGCGTGGGATAAGGGGAACGGTTGGTGTAATTGGTGATGTCGTCCGGCTCGGTGTCGGCAAACTGAAACTGCGGATGGAAACTGGCCACTTGAAACTCGCCTTCCATGTCGAGCTCTTGCAAGACGCCATCGGCCTCGTCCAAAAAATCATTGAACTCTAAAAAATCATGCAGCATCTGCGGCACGATGAGCAGCACGGTTTCGCGCGCTTCAGCTGGCATGGCCGCCATCGCTTGCAGTTGCTCAATCAGTTCGTCGCGCAAACCTTCTAGCCCCTTGGCTTGGCTCACCACGTAATGGATCTGGCCCTTCACATGCGGGGCTTTGGCAAAAGGACACAGGTTCAAACCGATCACAGCGCGCTCCAACCAACGCACCGTATCGGCAATTTCAAGGGTGTTCATATCGGTCATGGGCGAGATTGTGCCTGCGCCAGCAAACGACTGGCGAGGCCCGCAAAAGCAGCTCCTAACGCACACGCCGTGACCGTGACCCAAGGCGTGAGGTGCCAGCCTCCGGCATGCGCAGCGACCGCAGCCACCGCTGGCGGGCCAGCAAATTGGCCCAATGCCGACAACTGTTGAACCCAGCCCACGGTGGTGGCCACTTGCTGCTCACCCGGGGCCAAGCGCACCGCCAAACTGAACAAGGTGCCCGGCACCAAACCACCCCATCCCGAAAACAACAACACGCCCGCAAAACGCAGCCAAGGCTCGTCTTGCGTCCATGAGGCAAAGGCGAGCGTGCTGCCCAAAGCCATGGTGGCAAATCCCAGCCACAGCGTGTGTTGAGGCGCCCAACCTCGCTGCAACAGTCGGCCGGCCGCCATGTTCCCCCCAATATTGACCGCAGCGGCCAAGGCCGAGAGCACGCCCAGCACAGCCCCACTCAGGCCCGCAGTCGCATAAATGGTGGGCAAGAAACCCACCACGGCAAGCCATTGGCCTGAATACATGGCAAAAGTCAACGCTACCCACCAAGGACCGGGTGCACGCAGGGTTCGAGTCAGTCGGCCCCATGAACCATGCACACGCTGCACACTTAAAAGACTTGACGGCATTGGCGACTCGGACAAGTCGGACCGCCCGGACCGCCCGGCACCCGGGGTTTGCACCCCGATCGGCAGAGCCTCCGGCGGCAAGCGCAAAGCATCGTCAGGTGTCCCGTAGTGCAACCACACCGCCATCAGCAAAGACAGCAGGGCAAACAGATCCCACCAAGCTGCCCAGCCCCAAACCGGCATGAACAAAGGGCCAATCAACAAGGCCAAGGCCGTACCGGTGGGCATGTAGGCGCCCCAAACCCCCAGCATGCCACTGAGGTTTTGGTCAGACACCCAGCGCTTGATCAATGCAGGGGCAGGCAAGGCCACCAGCAAAAAGCCCACGCCCTCGATGACCCTGAAGACCAACAAGGCCGTTGCCGAAGTGGCCCATGAGCCCAAGCCACTGGCCAAAGCCAACAGGCACAGTCCACGCACCATGCTGCGTTTGAGCCCCATGCCATCGGCCCACAGACCCATGAACACCGCCAAGCTCAAGCCCGCCAGTTGCACGATGGACAATAAAAATCCAGCCTGCACCAAACTCAGCCCCAACTCGGCCTGCAAGGCGGGCAAAGCCGGCGGCAGTTTTCCCACTTGCATGGCCGCCACCCCGCCGGCCAACACCACCAACCAAGGCGCGGACACCCGCAGACCCCCGTTCACAGCAGCCTGCGCCCCGTTAAGCGTTCGTGCTCACGCAGAGCAAACCGATCGGTCATGCCGGCGATGTAATCGGCCACCGAGCGTGGCAAGTCGGCGCCCGCCGCAAAGTCGGCCGACATTTCAGCCGGTTGCCGGACATACACCTCAAACAATTCGCGCACCACTTGTTGCGCAAGCCCGGTGGTCTCCATCACTTGGGGATGGCGGTACAAGTGGTCGAATAAGAATTTTTTGAGTGCGCTGCTGCGCGCTTTCATGTCCTCACTGAAGGACACCAAGGGTCCGGCCAAGCGCGCTTCGTCGACCGAGTTGACGCCCACAGATTTCACCGCATCTTGGGTGGTGAGAATCACGTCGTACACCTGATCACTCAACATCAAGCGAATGGTTTCATACAGCGCACGGCGAGGTTTATCGGCCAGCGCGGGGTGCTCGGCCATCGCCTGTTGGTGGTAGTGCGCAAAGAGCGGCACCTCTGTCAATTGCGCGACGGTGATCAAGCCCGAACGCACCCCGTCGTCGATGTCGTGGGCGTTGTAAGCAATCGCGTCGGCCAAATTGCACAACTGGGCTTCCAGGCTGGGCTGAGTTCGCTCCAGAAACCGCCGACCCACACCACCGGGCTGGGTCAACTCCAAGTGCTCGGCATTGGCACGTGAGCAATGTTTGAGCACGCCTTCACGGGTTTCAAAACTCAAATTCAACCCGTCAAATTCGGGGTAACGCTCTTCCAACTGGTCCACCACACGCAGGCTTTGCAGGTTGTGCTCGAACCCCCCGTGGTCGGCCATGCAGTCGTTCAGCGCATCTTGTCCTGCATGGCCAAACGGCGTGTGACCCAAGTCATGCGCCAGCGCGATGGCTTCCACCAAATCCTCATTCAGACCCCAGACCCGGGCAATCGACCGACCCAGTTGCGCCACCTCCAGGGAATGCGTCAAGCGCGTGCGAAACAAATCACCTTCGTGGTTCAGAAAGACTTGGGTTTTGTAAACCAAGCGCCGAAAGGCGGTGGAGTGAACGATACGGTCACGGTCGCGCTGAAAGGCATTGCGCGTGGGCGCCAAGGGCTCTGCAAAACGCCGCCCCCGCGTTTTCGCGGGATCGCAGGCCAAGCGAGACAAACGGCCCATCGAGACCTCGGTCAACACAGGGGGGTCTGCTGAAAACAGCATGGCTGTGCCGCTCAAGCGCAGCAGTCGTCAATCACCGCGCGGACCAGCGCATCGGGTGCACCGCACACCGTTGCTTTGCCGGGACCGTCGATGACGACAAATTGAATATCGCCTGCAATGGCTTTTTTGTCCAAACGCATGTGCGCGAGGTAGTGCCCGGCGTTGTCTGAGGCATCAATTACCGGGCCACGAACGGGCAGGCCGGCGCGCTCGATCAGCGCCCGCAGACGCGCTACAAAAGCCGCATCCACTCGGCCCAAGCGACAAGACAACTCGGCGGCCATGACCATGCCACACCCCACGGCCTCGCCGTGCAGCCAAACCCCAAACCCCAAACCCGCCTCGATGGCGTGGCCAAAGGTGTGACCAAAATTCAAAATGGCCCGCAAGCCCGCTTCGCGTTCGTCCTGCCCCACCACTTCGGCTTTGATTTCGCAACTGCGTTTGACCGCATGGGCCAAGGCTTGTGGGTCTTGCCGCATCAGGTCATCGATGTGGGCTTCAATCCATTGCAAAAATGCCATATCAGCAATCGGCCCATATTTGATGACTTCGGCCAAGCCTGCGCTCAACTCACGCGGCGGCAAGGTGGCCAAGGTATTCAAATCGCAAACCACTCTGACCGGCTGGTAAAAAGCCCCAATCATGTTTTTACCCAAGGGGTGGTTGATGGCCGTTTTGCCGCCCACCGACGAGTCCACTTGAGAAAGCAAGGTCGTGGGCACTTGAACAAAAGGCACGCCACGCATATAACTGGCAGCGGCAAAACCGGTCATGTCGCCAATGACGCCACCGCCCAAGGCCAATAAAACGGTTTTTCGGTCACAGCCTTTGGACAGCAATGCATCAAAAATAAGCTGAAGGGTCTGCCAATCTTTGTGCGCTTCGCCATCGGGCAACACCACCGTCTCGATCTGCTTGAAATGGGTGGCAATGGCCCTGCGCAAAGTGGCTTCGTAGAGCGGGGCAATGGTCTCGTTGGTCACGATCACGGCCGTTTGCGCCTTGGGCAAATGCGCCCAAGTTTCGGCACGGCTCAACAGCCCTTGGCCAATGTGAATGTCGTAACTGCGGTCGTCCAGCGAAATGGCGACTTGCTCAAAGGTAAAAGTTTGCTCAGACATAGTGGCCGAGTGTAGGGGCATTGCGCCGGGGTTCAAGGGTTTGCAGCCGGCAATTGCGAGGTGGGTGCATCTGGCCGGCTGGGCAAGCGCCCGGCCAACTCCAGTTGCATGATGATCATGTTGACCAAGGTGGCCACCGAAGGACGGCCGGTTTCGATCACGAAATGCGCCGCCTCTCGGTACAAGGGATCTCGCGTTTCAAACAAGGTGCGCAAACGGTTGAGAGGATCTTCCACCTGCAACAAAGGGCGCGCTGTGTCGTGACGAACTCGGCGAAACACATCTTCAGGTGCCGAGCGCAGATAAATCACATGGCCTCGCTCGTGCAGATGTCGGCGATTGGCTTCGCGCAATACCGCACCGCCACCCGTGGCAATGACCCCGACATGCGATTGGGTCAATTCGTCGAGCACCTGCTGTTCAACATCGCGAAAACTGTCCTCTCCTTCGCGGGCAAAGAACTCCCGAATCGAGCAGCCCAGTTGCTGCTCAATCACATGGTCTGAATCTACAAAAGGCAGGCCGAGTCGCCGCCCAAGTTGCCGACCAATGGTGGTTTTGCCAGAGCCCGGAAGGCCCACAAAGATGATGCTCAAAACAGTCTCACAGGGGATGAAAGAGAGTGGCCCCACTCCGAAAAAGGGCAGGCTTTCTCAAGCCCCAAGTGTATTCGACCGCTTGTCGCGAAAAAGTGCCTGCCCCCCGCGGGAATGGCCCAGAAGGACTGCCCGCGAAGGACCGCCCAGAGCAAGACAGCGTTCAAGGACGACCGTCTGCGATCACCCGAGGGGTTAAGAAGATCAACAATTCGCTTTTGCGTCGGGTCTGGTCGCGTTTGCGAAACAACCACCCCAAGCCGGGCAACTCGCCCAAGCCGGGCACTTTGGCCTCGTCATGGCGATCGGTTTCTTCGTAAATTCCGCCCAAAACCACCGTGCCCCCGTCCTCCACCCGCACCTGCGTTCTCACATGCTTGGTGTTGATGGCATAGCCCGCCGGCGTGATTTGCCCCACGCTGTCTCGGTTCACATCCACCTCCAAAACGACCGAGCCATCTGGCGTGATCTGCGGCGTCACTTCAAGCTTGAGGTTGGCTTTGCGAAATGAGATCGCCGTCACCCCATTGCCTGCCGAGGTTTGGTAGGGCAATTCGGTGCCTTGCTCAATCAAGGCCTTGGTCTGATCGGCGGTCACCACCCGAGGCCGCGACACCACTTTGCCCAAGCCCGATGCCTCCAAAGCCGAAATCTCCACATTGATAAACCGATCTGCCGCGGCATTGAACAAAGACACCGCAAAGGTGGACGGGCTGTTCAGCGTCTGGCCTGCCAGGCCCGCCGGCAAGTTGACTTGATTGCCAGACACCGTCCCCGCCGCAGTGGCCGCATTGGTGGCGCCCACACTGAGCTGATGTGCGCTTCCCTGCACTTTCAAAGGAATCGCCATGCCAGCGCCCAGCCGCACCCCCAGTGACTGCCCAAACTGGTCATCGGCTTCGACGATACGGGCTTCGATCAAGATTTGCCGCACGGGCACATCCAGTTGGATCAACATTTTTTCCAGATCGACCAAGCGGGCGGGCAAGTCTGAAATAAAGATCTGGTTGGTTCGCGGTTCCGCCAACACACTCCCTCGCGCACTCAACCAACGTCCCGCCACGCTGCCCGCTGCACCCCCCTGCAAACGTTGCGCCACATCCGTGGCACGGGCATATTGCAAACGCAGCGAGAGCATGGCCAGTGGGCTCACCGCCTCCAAGGCCGATTGGGCTTCGTGCATTCTTTTTTCATGAAGCTCCCACTCGCCTGGCTTGGACACCCACAACACCCTCCCCTCTTGGCGTGTCACCAGTCCTTTCGACTGCAACACGATGTTCAAGGCTTGCCGCCAAGGCACTTGGTTCAGCCGCACTGTGACGACGCCACTCACGCCGTCGGTCGCCACAATATTGGCGCCTGAAAAATCGGCAAACACCTGCAGCAGCGCTTTGATGTCGATGTTTTGAAAATTCAAACTGATCGGCTGATCGCTCAACACCCCCTCAGCCGCAGGCTGGCTGGTCTGGTCGGGTGATGGGCCACTGGATGTCAAGCCGACCGGGGAGGATGGTGGTGAAGCCGACGTTTGCGCGGCTGCGGGCATGGCCACGATGATGGCCAAGATCAAGCTGCTCAAAAACAAGCGAAATGGAATTGGCTGCACACTGACCACGCCGAACCTGCTGAACAATTTCACGCTCAGTCCTTTGGCAAGAACGAGTACCAAAAGACCGCATGAACGACTCATTTGTTGCTTCCTGGTTTGGCTGCTTCGTGACCCACAGGCCAATCCAGCAAAAAGGCTGCCCCTTGCGGCACTTGCAAACGCACACCCGCATCGGTGATGGCGGCCACGCGATGCCCCTCTTGAGTGACGCGTTGCCCCAAACCAACCCGGGCCCAGTGGCTTCCCGCCATCAAAATCGCCTGTCGATTCGCCCCTTGCTGCCACAGCCCAACCAAGCGGACCTGTGCCAATGGCCACTGACGGGGGTCTTTCGACAAATACGTCTCAAGCGCTACACCCGCGTCTGCCCCAGAGGCAGCCAGTGGGACGCCGCCCAGCGCAGGCGGAACGGATGCCAACTCGAACGATGGCTTTGCAAATACAGCGGGCAAAAGTGGGGTTGTTAGACGCTGTTCAAACAGCGCAAATGCACGCCAAGCTCTTTCAGCCTGCAGGGGCTCGGCGATGTCCAAGGGCCGCATCCAGACGCGCAACACCGCCTCGATTTGAACTTCTCCTCGCGTGGCCGTTGCGACCATGCTGATTTTGTCGATCGAGCACCAAACGCCCGAGTCGGCCAAGGCCTCCCACGCGCTGGCCCAATCTTCAAAACGCCCCAACACGCGCACCAAAAGGGCTTGGCTTGGCAAGGGATGGACCTGCGCTGGCGGAATGGGGGAATTGGTGTTGGTGTTGGTGTTGGTTTTGGTGCTGGTGTGTGCAATGGGGTTCGGCAGTGGGCGCATGAGCAGCCATTGAAGACCTTGCCGCGCCAACGCTTGGTGCACATCTGTCCACACCTGACCCAGTTGCAATGGCCCTGGCAAGCTCGCCAAGCGGTGGGGGAAATCTGCGGGAAACAGCGGTACTTGCGGCACATCAGGCATCACTGGCGATACAGGCCGGGCTGCCAGTTGTTGCTGAAGTTGCGTGAGGTCTTGTTTGACGCGCGCCTGCTGGTCCAAGACCTGTGACAGCAGCAGCCCGACACCCCCCGCTCCGACGGCAAAGCCGGCCAAAGCAAACCCCCATCGCCGCAAAACCCGCTCAGCCCGCCATTGCCATTGCCACCACAGCCATGCCCTGTTGCCAGACTGTTGGCTCGTGTGGTCTGGGTGACGAGTATTGAAAACCATACTCATGGCCGGGCAACCACAGCGGGCGCGGGTGCATGGGTCACGTCACTCGGTGCTGCAGGCCATGGCGCTTGCCAAACAAAGCTTGTGGTGCCTTGTACCCCGCTGGTCATGCTGACCAAATGCAAGGGCTGCTGGAGAGAATCTGACAACCTCTGCCGGCTCTCGGGCAGCGCCTGCGCGCGGTGGGTGGTGCCTTGCAACTCGATCTTCAAGGCTTCCGCTTGCATTCTTTCGAGCCGAAGACCACTCGCTTGAGCCTCATCTTGCAAGGACTCGTGCCAATCAACCCAAGCCCGCTGGTGCTGTTGAATGCGCTGCCACTGTTGCCAATGCGCGAAATGCTGATGCACTTGAAGCTGTCTGTGTTGTGCGGCTTTTGTTTGTTGCGTTTGCACGACCCAGCGGGCCTGCAACACCTGGAGTTCCTCTTGCATTCGGAGTGTCTGAACACCCAGCCCTAGCAGCGCTACCCAAGCCAGCCCAGCCCCTAGCGCCAACCCCGCCAAGCTGGTCCAACTTTGGTGCCGCCTTTTTTGCTGCCGCGACAAGCTGGGGTATTGAAGTAAGTTGAGTGCACGCATCACAGCCACGCCTTCAAGGCGGCGCCGGAGGCCACCAAACGCGCACCCGTCGGCGTGTTCAGAACGCGGCCGAGGGCCTCGAGCAAAGTGGCTTCAGAATCACTCGAGACGCCCTCAGGGTGGGCTTGACCCCTCGGACTCAAATGAAATTGCCAATCTTGTGGCGCCTGTGTCAACAAACTCGCGACGCCTCCTTGCAATGCCCGTGCACCGCGCTCAGCGGCCTGTCCTTCCGGCTCGACGGCCGCCAGACGCCAACCTGCGGCCCGCGTGAAGTTTTTAAAGGCCGCCATGTGCACCTGTGCGCACCCTATCCAGTGAATGCGACGCACACTGTCGTGCGGCGCAGCATCGGCCTCAAAATCAAAGCTCACGGCATCGTGGGCCACTTGAAACACCCGCGCCACTTCCAACTGAACTTCAAAAGGCCAGTCCTCTTCGGGCAAGGAGGCTGGCAAAACGATGACGCCTTCTTGGACATAAGTGGGGGTCAGCGCCAAGTTCAAGCGGTGGGCAAAACCGCCCTGCAGCCGACCGTTGTGGCGCAGTTTGGGGCTCAACCAACTCAAATCATCGGGGTCGTGTCCGCCCGGAATGGGCATCGACTGTGAGGTGTTCACCCTGACCAGGGTTGGACTTTGACGGGTCAGGCCGACCAAAGACCAGACCACACCCTGCGGTGCCAGCCCCCAAGCTTGGCTGACCGAGTGGGCAGCCCAGTGGCGCCACCCCTGCGCCAAAGACTGCGCCAACGACTGCATCGAGAGCCTTCCTGCGAAAAGACCACCAGGCCCTTTCAAGTCGGGTTTTGTAACATGAATCGGCTTTCAAGACAATTTTTTGAAAACCAATATATTCATATTTGGCAAGAAAATACCCGGCGACGGATTCTCAGATTTTTATAATGCGCAGTAGCCCGCATCTTGTTGGCTGCACCCTCAGCCCACCTATGCTCTTCAAAAACAAGCCCACAACTGACAAGCCGCGTCCGTCCAAAGACAAGCCTGCGCCAGCGCCTGCACCGACCACCCTGTTGTCTTGGGTGGGCCGCCTGGCTTTGTGGGGCGTGGGGCTCGCGGCGGCTGGCTTGGCGTCCATCTTGATGGTCGTGGGCGTGGCCATGGTGATGGCTTATCCCAACCTGCCTGATATTTCAGACTTGGCCGACTACAAACCCAAATTGCCTTTGCGGGTGTACACAGAAGACGGGCAATTGATGGGAGAGTTTGGCGAAGAGCGTCGCAACCTCACGCCCATCAATGAAATTCCCCAAGTCATGAAAGATGCGGTCTTGTCCATTGAAGACAACCGCTTTTACCAGCATGGCGGCGTGGACTATGTGGGCATTTTGCGTGCCGGTATTGCCAACATTGGGCGCATGAAAAGCCAAGGGGCTTCGACCATCACGATGCAGGTGGCACGCAACGTTTATTTGTCTTCTGAAAAAACGTACACCCGCAAAATTTACGAAATCTTGCTGACCTACAAGCTCGAGCATCTGTTGACCAAGGACCAGATTCTTGAGATCTACATGAACCAGATTTTCTTGGGCAACCGGGCGTATGGCTTTGCTTCGGCCTGCGAAATTTATTTTGGCAAACCCCTGAAAGACATCACCATCGCCGAAGCGGCCATGTTGGCCGGATTGCCCAAAGCCCCATCGGCCTACAACCCCATCAGCAACCCCAAGCGGGCCCGCTCTCGGCAGCTTTACATCATCGAGCGGATGGAAGAAAACCAGTACATCACCGCCGCCCAAGCCAAAGAGGCCAAAGCCGAAACTCTGAAATTGCGCTCCTCGGCCGACAAGAAAATTTTGCATGCCGAGTTCTTGGCAGAAACCGTGCGGCAAATGGTGTTTGCCCAGTACGGTCAAGAGACTTACACCCGGGGCTTGAATGTTTACACCACGGTGCAATCGGCGGAGCAAATGGCCGCCTACCGCGCCTTGCGTCAAGGCATCATGGACTTTGAGCGCCGCCAAATTTACCGTGGCCCTGAAAAATTCTTGGACTTGCCGGCCGATCCGAAAAAGATGGAAGAGACCATCGACGATGCCCTAGAAGATCACCCCGACAACGGTGACGTGCTCTCCGCGGTGGTGCTGGAGGCCTCTGCCCGCAAAGTGGTGGTGGTGCGCCAAAACGGCGAACAAATCAGCATCACCGGCGAGGGCCTCAAACCCGCGCAGTCGGGCTTGTCAGAGAAAACCCCACCGGCCAAACAAGTCCGAAAAGGGGCGTTGATTCGCATCACCCAAACCCCCAAGGGCGCTTGGGAAATCACACAACTGCCCGAGGTGGAGGGCGCCTTCGTGGCGATGACACCGCAAACCGGCGCTGTGCGCGCTCTGGTGGGAGGGTTTGACTTTGCCAAAAACAAATTCAACCATGTCACGCAAGCTTGGCGCCAACCGGGCTCGAGTTTCAAGCCCTTTGTTTATTCTGCGGCACTAGAAAAAGGCTTCACCCCGTCCACCATGGTGAACGATGCCCCCTTGTTTTTTGACAGCGGCGTCACCGGGGGGCAACCTTGGGAACCGAAAAACTACGATGGCAAATTTGATGGCCCCATGAGTCTGCGCACCGGCTTGGCGAAATCCAAAAACATGGTCTCGATTCGGGTGTTGCAAGCGGTGGGCACGCGCCCTGCACAAGAGTGGGTCACTCGTTTCGGTTTTGACGAAGACAAACACCCCGCCTACCTGACGATGGCCTTGGGCGCAGGGTCGGTCACGCCCATGCAAATGGTCACCGGGTATGCGGTTTTTGCAAATGGCGGTTACCGCGTCCAACCGCATTTGATTACGCGCATCACCGATTTCAAAGACCGGATTTTGGTAGACAGCCCCGCCACCCCGCAAATGAACGACGCTTCGTTGGCCATTCCGCCGCGCAATGCGTATGTCATGACGAGTTTGCTGCAAGAAGTCACACGCTCCGGGACGGCGGCACGGGCGCAGTCGACCCTCAAGCGTTCAGACATCTATGGCAAAACCGGCACCACCAACGACGCGATGGACGCCTGGTTTGCGGGCTATCAGAAAAATCTGGCCGCCGTGGTTTGGATTGGCTACGACAACCCGCGCAAATTGGGTGACCGCGAAACGGGGGGCGGGTTGAGCTTGCCGGTGTGGATCAGCTTTATGGAAACCGCGCTGCGCAACATCCCCGTGTCAGAGCCTGCGGTGCCTGAAGGCTTGGTCCACATTGGCAACGACTGGGTGTACGAGGAATACGCCAAGGGCGGCGGGGTGACCTCCTTGGGCACGGGCGTTGACAGCACGGGTCAAGCGCCCAACGCACCGCCTGCTGGGGAAGAACGCAGCCGCATTTTGGAACTGTTCAGAAATTAATCATTCACTGCCCTGCAAGACAAAGCGCGGGGCAATTCATGCCCCCTGCTTGCGAACTTCAGGGCTTGAACACCACAGGCTGCCCCGCCTGCTCTGAGGCGTACCGCGACAGGCTTTCCCAAAACTCGCCCTGACCCTTGGTGTCCATCCAAAGCGCACCCTCGAATTTGTAATGAAAGCCCCCGCAACGGGCTGCCAACCAGACTTCGTGCAAGGGCTTTTGCAGATTGATCACGATTTGACTGCGGTTCGGAAAGGTCAAAGTCACCATGCCGCCGACCCTTTGGTTGTCAATGTCCGCGTCGGTATGGTCATTCAAGCGATCGCAGCTGCTTTCAACGCCCGCCAGCAGACGTTCAGCTTGGTCCAAAAATTCAAGGTCGGTCATTACAATCACTGCATGTTGAAGGTATTGAAGATTCTAGTCATGGCGCATGCCCTTGTAGGCGGTGCGTCGATATTGACCGGCTGCGGCCAAAAAAGCGCTTTGTATCTGCCCGACTCTCCCGAGTCTCAGGGCAGGGCCACACTGCCTCAATCCCTTAACCCTTGGCCCGACACCCCTACGACCTCTACGCCTTCCAAAAAATGAACGCTCAGAACCCTACATTGGCCCTGCCTGGCCAACCCCATGTGGCCTATGTCAACGACCAACTCATGGTCGAATCGGTGCGTCTTTCTGATCTGGCCCGCGAACACGGCACGCCCTTGTTTGTCTATTCCAAAGCGGCCATGTTGTCGGCATTGGCGGCCTACCAACGTGGCTTTGTCGGGCGCAACGCGCAGATTTGCTACGCCATGAAAGCCAATTCAACTTTGGCCGTGTTGCAAGTGTTTGCAGAAGCCGGTTGCGGCTTTGACACTGTCTCGGGTGGCGAACTGGCTCGTGTGTTGGCGGCGGGAGCCGATCCGGCCAAGGTGATTTTTTCAGGTGTGGGCAAAACACGCGCCGAGATGAAACAGGCCTTGCAAGTGGGCATCGGTTGCTTCAATGTCGAAAGCGAAGCCGAACTGGATGTGCTCAGCGACGTGGCCGTGGGCATGGGTTTGAAAGCCCCGGTCAGCCTGCGCGTGAATCCCAATGTCGATGCCAAAACCCACCCCTACATTTCCACGGGCCTGAAGGGCAACAAATTCGGCATCGCACACGAAGATGCCTTGCGTTCTTACCGCCATGCCGCCAGCCTGCCGGGGCTGCAGGTGGTCGGTATCGACTGCCACATTGGCTCTCAAATCACCGAAGCCACGCCTTACTTGGATGCAATGGACCGCGTGTTGGATTTGGTGGCCGACATTGAAGCGGCAGGCATCCCCATTGAGCACATCGATTTTGGGGGCGGCTTGGGCATCAATTACAACGGAGACACACCGCCAGAGGCCGATGCTTTGTGGGCCCAATTGTTGGCCAAGTTGGATGCCCGAGGTTATGGGCAACGCAAGATCATGATCGAGCCGGGTCGTTCACTGGTGGGCAATGCGGGCGTGTGCCTCACCGAGGTGCTGTACCTCAAGCCCGGTGAACAAAAGAATTTTTGCATCGTCGATGCCGCCATGAATGACCTGCCGCGCCCTGCGATGTACCAGGCCTTTCACCAAATCGTGCCGGTTCAACCTCGCCTCGCCAATGTAGGCGCTGCCGACAGGGTCTATGACATTGTGGGTCCGGTGTGCGAAAGCGGCGATTGGATTGGACGCGATCGCGCCTTGCAAGTGCAGGCCGGCGACACATTGGCCGTGCTCTCTGCCGGCGCCTACTGCATGAGCATGGCCAGCAACTACAACACACGGGGCCGCGCAGCCGAAATTTTGGTGGACGGGCATCATGCGCACCTGATTCGTCAGCGCGAATCGGCTTTTGACACTTTCGCGCTAGAGCAACTGGTCTGAACCCTTGGCGGCGCGCAGTGCCGCTTGTCTGCGTTGCCCATAGCGCCAGACACGCCAAGCCAACAGCAGGCCCAGAATGGCGGCATAGACCGCCACTTCGTCTAAATTGTTTTTGCCTGCGCGCATCCACCAAAAGTGCAGCACCGCCAAAACGGCCACGGCATAAACACTGCGGTGCAGGCTTTGCCATCGCGCTGCGCCCAACCAACGAACCGCGCCATTGAAAGACGTCAGGGCCATGGCCATCAGCAGCAGCAGCGCCGCAAAGCCCACCAAAATAAATGGCCGCTTGGGAATGTCGGTCACGATATCGGCCACTTCAAACCCCATGTCAAACCAAGCGTAGCAGGTCACGTGCAGCAGCGCATAAAAGAACACCAACAAGCCCAGCATGCGGCGAAACCGCAGCCACTCTGGCCAGCCTGCCCAAGCCCGCAAAGGGCTCAAGGCCAACACCACACACAAGCCGCGCAAAGTCCAGTCGCCCGTCGAGCGGGTCAAGTATTCGGTGGGATTGGGGCCCAATTGGTCTTGCAGCGTCAAGACCACCCCACTGAAAAACGGCAGCAATCCCACGAGCAACAGTGCCCACCAAGTCGCCGGATGCCTGAGGGCTTGGCGCATCAGAAGAACTTTTTCAGATCCATGCCCGCGTACAACTGGCCGACTTGCGCCTCATAGCCGTTGAACATCAAGGTCTTGCGCTTTTTCGCCAGCAAGCCGTCTTCGCCAATGCGGCGCTCGGTGGCTTGACTCCAACGCGGGTGGTCGACCAAGGGGTTCACATTGGAATAAA
This sequence comes from Comamonadaceae bacterium, assembly GCA_027488255.1. Classification (GTDB taxonomy): domain Bacteria; phylum Pseudomonadota; class Gammaproteobacteria; order Burkholderiales; family Burkholderiaceae_C; genus Limnohabitans_A. The sequence goes on from JAIYBZ010000009.1 coordinate 166,047, forward strand.
ACCCGTACTCTTGTGGCGCCGCTTTCTCCCAAGAGGACACCGGCTGCTTGTCGGTGAAACGGATTTTGACCACGCTCTTGCCACTTTTGAAACCGTATTTCCACGGCACCACCAAACGCACAGGCGCGCCGTTTTGCTTGGGCATCACTTCGCCGTACATGCCAAATGCCAAGAGCGTCAAAGGGTGCATGGCTTCGTCCAAGCGCAAGGCCTCAAGATAAGGCCAATCCAACGCCCCACCCCGCACGCCGGGCATGGTCTTCGGGTCGGCTTGAGTGATGAATTCGACAAATTTAGCCCCCGGCTGAGGCTCCACACGGTTGATCAAAGTGGCCAGCGAATAGCCCACCCACGGAATCACCATCGACCAACCTTCCACGCAGCGCAAGCGGTAGATGCGTTCTTCCATCGCCCCCCACTTCATCAGGTCTTCCAGATTCACACGGCCCGGCTTTTTGACCATGCCTTCGATCTCCACCGACCACGGTTGCGTGACCAGGGTGTGCGCCCGCTTGGCCGGATCCGATTTGTCGGTGCCAAACTCATAAAAATTGTTGTAGGTGGTGGCGTCTTTGTAGGCGGTGAGTTTGTCCATGGTCATGGCACCGGGCACCGAAGACGGGACCGTCCCCAATGGCGCCAAGACGCCCGGGCGCGCGCTTTGCGCATGGGCTTCACGAACACCCAAGGCCGCCAAAGCCAAGCCCGCCGAGCCTGTGGCCAGTTGGCGAATCAAGTCGCGGCGGGAGTGGTAAACCGCTTCGGGTGTGATTTCACTGGGGATGCCGTGGTTGAACCCCGACGAGTGGGTGTGAATGATCATGAAGGGTCCTTATGGGGGTCGTGACAAATCCGTATTTTGAAGGGTTCAAAAATCCTCGCCGAAGTCCCTTCAAAGCGCCCCCACAATCACCCCGACCATTGGCCGGGATGGACGGCTTAAAGCGTGCCGTAACTGTGCAGGCCACTCAAGAACATGTTGACCCCTAAAAAGGCAAACGTGGTGATGGCCAGACCCACCAAAGCCCACCAAGCCGCCACGGTACCGCGCAGGCCCTTCATGAGGCGCATGTGCAACCAAGCGGCGTAGTTCAGCCAAACAATCAAGGCCCACGTTTCTTTCGGGTCCCAACTCCAATAGCCGCCCCATGCCTCTGCCGCCCACAAGGCGCCCAGCACGGTGGCGATGGTGAAAAACGCAAAACCCACCGCGATGGATTTGTACATCACGTCGTCCAGCACCTCAAAAGCGGGCAGGCGCTCGGCAATGCGGCGACGGCCCAACAAAATACCGGCCACGATCAAGGCCGAGATGCCAAAGTAAACCATCCAATAGTCACTGCCGCCATCGGTAGGTGACTTGCGGAAGACCACGGGCTCGAAGCACAAAACAATGCCGAGCAACCACAAAGGCGCCAGCTTGTACCAGCGGGTTTCGCCGGCCGTTTGCTTGATCAAGTAAGCAAACGCCACCATCGCCGCCAATGCAAAAGTGCCGTAACCAATGAAGTTGGCGGGCACATGCAATTTCATCCACCAACTCTTGAGAGCGGGCACCAGCGGTTGAATCTCGTGCGCCTCACGCACCAAGGTGTACCAAAGCAAAAAGCCTACCGCCGCGCTGACGATCAACATGACAAAGGCACCCAATGCGCGGGTGCGGTAATGGTCTTCGTAGTACAGGTAAAAGCCCGCCGTCATCCAGCAGAACATGATGAAGACTTCGTACAGGTTGCTCACCGGGATGTGGCCCACATCAGGCCCGATCAAGTAACTCTCGTACCAACGCACCATGGTGCCGATCAAGGCCAGCGCCACAGCCACCCAGGCCATGCGACTGCCCAAAGACTCGAGGGCATCGCCTTGACCACGAATGAACATGCCCGCCCAATAAAAAAGCGTGCTGATGAAAAACACCATGCTCATCCACAAGATGGCCGACTGGCTGGACAAGAAGTACTTCAACCAAAAAACCTCTTCGGCACGGGCCAAATTTCCTTGGTAGGCATAGATGGCAAACAAGGACAGTCCGGCCACCACCAACATCAAGGTGCGCATCGGGCGCCAAAACCATGCCAAGGCCACGGCGGCCGGCACACTGCCGATCAGGATGGCTTGCTCGTAGACATCCATGGCATGGTGGTATCGGCTAAAGGCAAACACCATGCCCAACAACGTCAGCACAGCAAAGCCCCAGTCCAAGGCGCTGCGCCGCGCGAAATAGCCGGGGTTCAAAGTCACAGTAGTCATGATGGGTTTTTCTCGAGGCGACCCAACAATCGGGCGCTCAGTTGGTCAAATTCTCGGTCGATGTCCATGGTTTTGCGGTTGGACGACAAGGCCATCGTGGCTTGCGAACCCTCTCCCTTTGGAGACAGCCACACCCACAAGCGGCGTTCACGGACATAAAGCATCGCAAAAATGCCCAAAATCAGGAACAAACACCCCAGATAAACCACATTTTTGCCCGGGGCTCTGGCCACCTGAAAAACGCTGGCCTGCACTTGCTTGAAGTCCGTCAGCATGAAGGTCATGGGGGCGGGGTAAAAAGGCGCATCGCTGAGGGCCAAAACCGCTTGCGACATGAACCCTTGCACCTTGTCGGCAGGCATGGGTTTGGCAGAGGCTTTTTCTCGGGCCAAGGCATCCAACTCGAACAAAGTGCCATTCAAGATGCGTACGAACATTTCACCGGCGCGAGGACGCTCGGCCTCGGGCACTTGTGCTTCTAAGAAGTCGGCCAAGGCCTGTAAGCCGGACACTTTTTGGCCTTTGACTTCTTCCAAACCGGCAAACAAACCCAGCGCCCGAGCGGCCGAACCGGCCAATTGATCGGTCAACTCAGGCCGCTGCGGGTCCACCGCTTTGCGGGCATAACGTTGCACCGCTTGGCTGCGCAGAGCGGGGTCAGCCAGTGCTGCGCGCAAACGGACAAAGCCCTCGAGTTGTCCGTTTTCATCGGCAGGCGGACGCAAGTAACGATAAGGATCGCTGGGGTTCTCGCGCATGCCCAGCAAGAAAACCGGCACACCGTCACCCGTGTCAACGGGCAACATGTAATTGTTGTATTCGCGGGCCTGACCCGCGGCATCGCGCAACTTGTAGCTCACGCTGGGGCCCACGTTGCGCAGTTCTTTGGTTTCGGTGGTTTTGTGGCCCGCGCCCAAGCGTTGGTCAATGGCACTGCGCAAATCGACTTTGCGCACATCCACGCCAGTGCCTTCTGCGGCGTTGGCCGACATGTTTTCCACGTTGATGACACGCAGGCCGGTGAATTCGAGGCGCATTTTTTCGGCGCCATTGCTCAACTCGGTGCTGCCGCCGATGGTGCCTTCGACCTCAAAAGCGCGCGAGGCGTTGGACATCGGCACCGCTTGCAGCTTCACGCTGGAGCCGCCGTCGTCAAAACTGGATTGGTAAATCTCAATGCCTTTGTAGTGCGCGGGATGGTTCACTTCCACCCGGGCTGTCTGTTTGTCCCCCGTGGCTTTGTCGTGAATCACGATGTCGCTGGCAAACAACTTGGGCATGCCCGTCGAGTAATACTCGACAATGAATTTTTTGAGCTCAATCGTGAAGGGCAACTCTTGCAACAAGATGCCGTTGGATTGACTCAATATGGCGGTGCTTGAAGCGGTGTCTTCGGCCACCATCAAGTTGCCGCGAAACGCCGGGTTGCGCTCAGACAATCGGTGCTGCGCAGGCACATCGGCAATCAAACCGCCGCCACTGTAAACGGCCTTGTCGCCAAACCACATCTGGGCGCGCACCATGAGGTCGCCATCCAGCAAGCCCCCAATGCAAATCAACACGATGGCCGAGTGCGCTGCGATGTAGCCGATTTTGTTGGCCGCCCCCGCCTTGGCCGCCAACATCCAGCCGGTGCCCTGCGGCGTTTCGCGCGATTGGAGCTTCACCTTCCAGCCCCCGGTGGCCAACAAATCTCCTAGCCGTTTGGCTGCGGCTTCTGGCGTTTCGTTCAGCTCATTTTCGGCCTTGTGATGAAACGCTTTCAAGCTTTGTTCGCGGACGTTTTCTTTGTAATTTTTGAGATCGACCAAGATCTTGGGCGTGTTGCGGGCGATGCACAGGCTGGTGCTGAGCACCAAAAAAGCCAAGATCAACAAGAACCACCACGCGCTGTAGACCGAGTTCAGTTTGAGTGTGGCAAACAGTTCCGCCCAAAAGGGTCCGAACTGGTTGACGTAATTGGTGGCAGGTTCGTTTTGCTTGAGCACCGTGCCAATCACCGAAGCAATGCAAATGATGGTCAGCAAAGAAATGGCGAAGCGCATGGACGACAACAGTTCCAGCACGGCCTGGCCACGGGGCGACGCTCTGTCTTCGGAAGGGCTGGAAGTGACGGACGTCATGGTTCGAAATGTTCGCGGGCTAAGAGATCAAACGGGCTTCAATGCGCGGGATTTACAACGTGTTTCGCCGGCAAGGACTTTGGGAATGGGTTGGGACGGATCGATATCGAGAGGCTGTCCGGACTCAAAAAAAAGGCCGGAGAACCGGCCTTTTTTTGTTTTGTCACAACCGATTCTCCGATTGTGACTCAGCCTGCTGAAGGCCAGATGAAGACCCCAGACGCTCAAGGGATTGCGGGGTCTCTGGGCAGCGCAGAGTGATCAGCGCAGACCCGCAATGTAGTCCGACACCGCCTTGATTTCGCGGTCGTTCATTTTGGCGGCCACTTGGGTCATCTGAAGGTTGTTTTTACGAACGCCGTCACGGAACTGCACCAACTGGGATGCGGTGTAGTCGGCGTGTTGACCCGACAGGCGGGGGTATTGCGAAGGCATGCCCGCGCCGTTGGGCGAGTGGCAACTGGCGCAAGCCGCAATTTGGCGGTCTGGGATGCCACCGCGGTAAATGCGCTCACCCAGCGCCACGGTGTCTTTGTCTTTGGCAAAGCCGGGCTTGGCTTGCTTAGAGGCCAACCAGAAGCTGATGTTGCGCATGTCGGCATCGCTCAAGCCGGCCGCCATGCCGCTCATCACGGCGTTGGCGCGTTTGCCTGATTTGAATTCTTGCAATTGCTTGATCAGGTATTCAGGGTGCTGCTGAGCCAGCTTGGGGTTGACCGGTGTGGTCGAGTTGCCGTCGGCGGCATGGCAAGCGATGCACATGGCGTAGGCGGCTTCGCCTTTGGCCAAATCGGGTTTGGCAACGGCCGCAGCAGGGCCAGCGGCCAACACAGAACCCGACACCAAGGACAGAGTGGCGGACATCAAGAGAGAAACAAGTGACTTCATGGTCGTCGTCCAAAAGTTGGATGAGAGGGGCGCAAAACCCAAGGATTCTACAATGAGGTCCGCGTCAGTTTCCTGACGACCCAAGGCCCCCCGATTTATGAGCTCCAGCCCCCGCGTTTCTTCCGTTTCGCCCCCACCCGTGACCACGCCCACTCCGCTGGTCACTCCGATGGGCTGGATGCACACGGCCCGTTTTTTGACCACGGCCGCGCAATTGCACCATTTGCCGGCGCTGGACACCCCTGAAATTGCCTTTGTGGGCCGCTCGAATGCCGGCAAATCCACCTGCATCAACACCCTGACACAGCAAAAACAACTGGCATTTGCCTCGAAAAAACCAGGCCGCACCCAGCACATCAACCTGTTTGCACTGGGCAAACAGGGCGTGACCGATGCGGTGCTGGCCGATTTGCCGGGCTATGGCTATGCTGCCGTGGCCAAAATGGACAAATTGCGCTGGCAACAGGTGATGGCCAACTATTTGGTCAGCCGCGAAAACCTGAAGGGCATCGTCATGATGTGCGACCCGCGCCATGGCCTGACCGAGCTGGACGACATCTTGCTCGAGGTGATTCGGCCCCGGGTGGAACAAGGTCTGAAGTTCTTGATCATCCTGACCAAAGCCGACAAGCTCACCCGCTCAGAACAGGCCAAGGCTTTGTCGATTGCGCGACTGCAAGCGGGTGGCGGCGAGGTGAAACTGTTTTCGGCGCTTAAAAAGCAAGGCGTAGAAGATGTGGCGCAACTGCTGTGGCACTGGACCCACCCCGCCGACGGGGCCACCGCAAGTGCCCAACCCGCCGCATCGGCTGAGGACGAACCCGAAGCCCTAGACGAGTGAGCTCGTCCAGTGGGCGACGGTGAAACCCGCACGTCGAATTCCCCCACACCGACAGGAGTCTTTGCATGATCGAGACCTGGCTGCAAGACCTGCCACATGGCATCACCCTGAGTTGCCGCGCTTGCGGCGCACACGACCGCCCGGTGTTGCTGTTTTTGCATGGTTTCCCAGAAGCGGCTTTTGTGTGGGACGACGTGATGGCGCATTTTGCGCATCCCGACCACGGCGGCTACCGCTGCATAGCGCCCAATTTACGGGGTTATGAACGCTCCAGCGCCCCTGAAGACGTCAACGCTTACCGAGCCAAACATCTGGTGCAAGACATCGCGGCGCTGATCGCGGTGGTCTGTGCACCCCAAACTCCCAACACCCCCAGCCCCCCACTGGCTGCGCTGATTGCGCACGACTGGGGCGGCGCCGTGGCTTGGAATCTGAGCAACCAACAGCCGCAATTGTTAGAAAAATTGGTCATCATCAACTCGCCTCATCCGGGGCCCCTGCTCAACGCCTTGCAGCACGACCCGGCTCAGCAAGCGGCCAGTGCCTATATGAATTTTTTGGTGCAAGCGGATGCGGCCACTCAACTCAGCCAGAACGACTTTGAGGGTCTGTTTGGCTTTTTATCGGGGCCGACGCCATCGGCGGCAACTTGGCTAACGCCTGCGGTCAAAGCGCAATACCGTGCAGTCTGGCAGCACGGTTTGCAAGGGGGGCTCAACTACTACCGCGCTTCACCCTTGCGGCCTGCTACAGCGACAGACCCGGGGGTTGCAGCGGTGCACATTCCGCCAGAGTTTTTGCGCATTGAGGTGCCCACTTTGGTGTTGTGGGCGCAAGACGATGTGGCCCTGCTGCCTTGTTTGACCGAAGGCCTGGACACCCACTTGGCAGACTGGACCTTGGTGCCCATTGAAGGGGCCACACATTGGGTGGTGCATGAACAGCCTGAACGGGTGGTCTTTGAGATCGGGCGTTTTTTACGCCCAAACCAAATCAGCCGTAAAGACTTGGCTCTCCCTCAGGTCGAGTCTTGAGCCGCTTGTGCACCCAGTAATACTGCTCGGGCATGGTGCGCACCCACTCGGCCAACAGGCGGTTCATGCGCGCCGTGTCTTGCACCACATCTTCACCCGGAAAATCGGTCAATGGGGCCTGCACCTCGATGTCATAGCCTTGAGGCGTCATGCGCGTCACCACGGGCACCACACGCGCACCGGCCACCTTGGACAGGCGTGACAAAGACGGCACGGTGGCTGCTTTTTGAACGCCCATAAACGGCACAAAGACCGACTCGCTGCGGCCAAAGTCCATGTCGGGCGAGAGGTGCAGGGGCTCGCCTTTTTTAATGCCCGCCAAAATCTGCCGCATGCCCTGATGCCGGAAATAGGGCCGCACATTGCCCGAACGCTCGCGCCCTTGGTTCACCCAAGCCGAGACTTGGGGGCTGGACTGGCCGACAAAAATAAATGCCACGGGCCCCGCCACATCCAAAGACACCGCCATGCCGCCGGCATCCAAGCCCACAAAATGAGGGGCAAACATCACCAAGGGCCCGGGGGCATGCAAGGCCTGCACATCGCCCACCCAACGCAAACGCTGGCGCACCGTGGGCAATGGCGCATGCCACAGCCAAGAACGGTCCAAGACCGACTGGCCAAACGCCTTGAAGTGGCGGTAAGCCAAGGCCTTGTGTTCGGTGGCCGACAACTCGGGCATGCATTGCTGCAAATTGACCATCACCACCCGACGGCGCATGTGCGCCAAGTGCCACAACAACCAGCCCAGCACCGAGCCCGCAGCCCGCACCCAAGACAGGGGCAGACGGGCAAAAAGGCGCATCAAAGCGATCAACAGATTCACCATGGTGGGGCAACTCAGGCGGGGGCCGGCCGGGGATTTTTATACCGGGCGTAGCCCCAGATGTATTGCGAAGGACACTGCAAAATCAGCGCCTCCATGGCTTGGTTGATCTGCACCACGGCGGTGTCCAAATCGTCTGACAAAGCATGGCCTAACGCCTGGGTGTGCAAGCGATAACCGCGCCCCCACGACAAGCGCTCACCCCAAATCAACACCACGCGGGCACCGGTTTGATTGGCCATCCGAGCGGCCAAAGTCATGGTGTACGCCGGATGGCCAAAAAACGGCGCCCACTGACCCATGCCTTCGGGCGGCACTTGGTCGGGCAGCAAACCCACCGCACGCCCTGAACGCAGGGCCTTGATCATGTGCCGCACCCCAGCCAAGGTGGTGGGCACGGCCTCGAGGCCGGGCCGCTGTCGGGCCAAGGTCATGACCTCGGCCAATCCAGCGTGTCGGGCGGGACGGTACAAGACGGTCAAAGGGCCATGCCGATCAGAAAAGCGCTGCGCCAGGGCCTGCGCCGTGATTTCAAAACAGCCCATGTGCGGGGTCAAAAACAGCACGCCTTGACCCGCAGCGTAGGCCTCTACCGCTGCGCGGTCGTCCGCCCATTGGGTGTCCGGCATGCGCCCCAGCCACAAGCGCGGCAGCTCAGCTGACATGCGACCGGCTTGGCCCACAGCTCGGATCAGGGTGGCCCAACCCAAGCCCGCCCGCTGCAAATGGATCGAGAAACGGCGCCGGTAAGCCGGCGAAAATGCCCAAGCCAACCATCCCCCCAAGCTGCCAAGAGCGTGCAGGGCCCACAAAGGCCAGTGAGAGAAAAATCGGAACCAACGGAGCATGGGGGGAGATTTTGCCCTGAACTGGGCCGGACTTGGGCCCGTGGCGCTCAAAGTGCTGCGGGCTCAGTCCTCAAAAAAGTACACGCAAGACCTCAATCCGACATCTCAATGCCCATCTGAGCGATGGCGGGACTCTTGAAATCGGTCCAAATGCCCTTATCATTAGCACTCGATGGAGATGAGTGCTAACAACGCTCGGCCACAGATTTCAGTTGCACTTTTGAGGTGCATTTGTTTTTTTAACCTTGTTTCAAATCCAGGAGATTCCATGAAACTGCGTCCTTTGGGCGATCGCGTGATCGTCAAGCGTATCGAAAGCGAAACCAAAACTGCTTCGGGCATCGTGATCCCCGATTCCGCTGCTGAAAAGCCCGATCAAGGTGAAGTTTTGGCGGTGGGTCCCGGCAAAGCCAACGACAAAGGCGAAACCAAAGCCTTGAACGTGAAAGTCGGCGACCGCGTGTTGTTCGGCAAGTACAGCGGCCAGACCGTCAAGGTGGCTGGTGACGAGTTGCTCGTCATGAAAGAAGAAGACCTGTTCGCGGTCGTTGAGTGATTTGCGGGACAGACCGACAGACGCGCGAAGCGCCCTGTCGCTCTGTCCTCAACTGATTAATCTGAATTTAGGAGCTTAAAAATGGCAGCAAAAGACGTAATTTTCGGCGGCGAAGCCCGCGCACGCATGGTTGAAGGCGTGAACATTTTGGCCAACGCGGTCAAAGTGACTCTGGGCCCTAAAGGCCGCAACGTGGTTCTGGAGCGCTCATTCGGCGCCCCCACCGTGACCAAGGACGGTGTGTCCGTGGCCAAGGAAATCGAACTCAAAGACAAGTTGCAAAACATGGGCGCCCAGATGCTCCGCGAAGTGGCATCGAAAGCCAACGACACCGCCGGTGACGGCACCACGACCGCAACGGTTCTCGCCCAGGCGATCGTGCGTGAAGGCATGAAGCGCGTGGCCGCGGGCATGAACCCGATGGACCTGAAGCGCGGTATCTACAAAGCCGTGACCGAAGTCGTCTCCGACCTCGCCCACCACGCCAAGAAAGTGAAGACCAACGAAGAGATTGCCCAG
>JAIYBZ010000015.1 GCA_027488255.1 Comamonadaceae bacterium
AACTTGGGCGCCGACATCACCACCAGCGGCACACAAACCTATGCCGGCGCTGTGACCTTGAGCGGTGGCGACCGCACGCTGACCGGCAGCACGATTTCGACCCAAAGCACCTTGGACGGTGGCCAACACGCGCTGACCCTCTCAGGCAATGCCGACATCGGTGGCACCGTGACGGCACTGAGCACCTTGAACATCACGGGCACTTCGAACATTGGCGCAGACATCACCACCAGCGGCACACAGACCTATGCCGGCGCGGTGACGCTCAGCGGAGGCGACCGCATCCTCACCGCCAGCAGCGTCAACACGCAAAGCACCGTGGACGGCGCGGGCAACGGCTTGACGATCACCGGTGCAGCGGACATGGATGGTGTTTTCAGTGGCCTCAGCAGCTTGAGCATCAGCGGTGCAACCCACTTGAGCGCAAACATCAGCACCACTGGCGCGCAGAGCTACGCCGGGGCCTTCACGGTGGCCTCGAATGTGACCTTGACCGCCAGCAATGCCGATGTGACCTTTGGCGGCGCCGTGGACAGCGCCATGGACGCGGCCTATGCATTGGATATTCGTGCCGGCTCGGGCACCGTGACCTTCGATCGCTCAGTCGGCTGGCTGCGGCCTTTGCAAAGCCTGAGCACCGCGGACGTGGCCCAAGCGGGTCTGACCCAAGCCGTTGGCACCACGAAGTTGGGCAGCCACTTGGGCTCGGTGACCACCGTGGGCAATCAGGTCTACAACAACATCACCATGGCGGACGATTTGGACATGCGCAGCGCACGTGACCCAGGGTCTGCGGCGGTCACCGTCACCACGGAAACTGGCGGCACCACTCAGGCCTATCCGGTGCGCATGACTTCTTCCACGGGCGATCTGAATTATTTGGGCACCGTGGACGGTGGCGGTTTTGCCAAGACCGATTTGCGCAGCTTGCAATTGCAAGCGGCAGGCGAGATCACCTTCAATGACCGCGTGGGCTTTGAGGCTGATTTGAACCAAGGCGCGTCTTTGTTGGACAACTACACCCGCCACTACGGCATTTACCGTTTGGAGGTGACTGCGCCCACCATCAACCTCTTGGGCAACATCGCCACCTACGAAGAGGTGACCTTGAACGGCACCACCTTGGTGGGCGGTACCGCGTACAACGGCACTTACCGACAGATTTATTCGATCGATCCGAAGATCACCTTCAACGGCCGCGTGGACGGTTACGGTGCCATCGACGGCGTCTACACCTTGGATGCACGCGCCATCAGTTTGGATGCCCGCTTGCCCGAGCCAGAGATCAGTTTCTCGTCAGATGTGGGCTCGGTACGCCCCTTGGCTGGCTTGATCGCCGTGGTCGCCCGCTTGGATGTGGTGGGCTTTAACCGGTTGGCCGATGGCAATGCGCCCACGCCCAGCCAAACCAGTTATGACGCGCCCACCGTGGCCAATGCCGGCACCATCCGCTTTGCCGGCAATGTGGAGACAGCCGGTCAGCAAAGCTATTTGGCCAACCGCTTTGTGATCGACACGTCCTCGGGCAGCAACGCCTTGGAGTTCAACTCCAACACCGGCGATGTGGATTTCACCGTGGGTTCGGGTCGCATGGTCTCGGCCCGAGGCGGCGCGCCACGCATCCGCTTTGGCAAGCGGCCATCTTCGGCCACCATCAGCGCCTTGCGAGCCTCGGGTGCCGTCATCACCTCCGAGCCCAATGACCTGTCTGAATTGGTCAAGTTGCAGATGAGCCGCAAAGCTTCAGAAGCCCAGGTGATGGAGAAAAACTTGGACCAACGCGCAGAACAAACGCCAACGGTTGAAGTGGGTGATTTGATTCCGGTGAATTGCGCCAGTGCCGATGACGCGGTGTGCAAGCCACAGGCGCGATTAGAGCCCTAAAAAAAACGCCCTTCAAAAAGGGCGCTGAAGGAAAGACATTTCACCGCGAGGGTCAACCGTTCACAAAGTTCGGTTGGCGTTTGTTCAAAAAGGCGTCCATGCCTTCTTTTTGGTCGGCGGTGGCAAACAGCCCATGGAACAAACGGCGTTCAAACATCACGCCGTCGGTCAAGCCACTTTCAAAGGCGCGGTTGACGCTTTCTTTGGCCGCCATGACCGACAACTGGCCGTAGCCACAAATCGTGAGGGCGGCGCCCAAGGCCTCGTCCATCATTTTGTCCAGTGGCACGACACGGCTGACCAAGCCGGCGCGCTCGGCTTCGACGGCGTCCATCATGCGGCCGGTGAGCACCAAATCCATGGCCTTGGATTTGCCAATGGCGCGCGGCAAGCGCTGTGTGCCACCGGCACCGGGGATGATGCCGATTTTGATTTCAGGTTGACCAAATTTGGCGTTGTCGGCGGCAATGATGAAGTCGCACATCATGGCCAATTCGCAGCCACCGCCCAGCGCAAAACCACTGACCGCGGCAATCACCGGCTTGCGGATGGTGCGGATGGTTTCCCAGTTGCGGGTGATGAAGTCGTTTTTGTAAACCTCGCTGAAGGTGAACTTGGCCATGGCCGAAATGTCCGCCCCCGCCGCAAAGGCTTTTTCACTGCCCGTGACGATGATGCAGCCAATGGCTTCGTCCGCATCAAAGGCTTTCAAAGCGGTGCCCAATTCGTCCATCAATGCGCTGTTCAAAGCGTTGAGCGCTTTGGGTCGGTTCAAGGTGATGATGCCGACTTTGCCGCCCTCGGTGCGGACTTCGATGTTTTCGTAATTCAAGAGATTCTCCAATGGGGGTGTGCAATTCAAGGTGCACTATAACCAAGACCCTTCTGCGCAAAAGCGCGCCTCCCGCCCTAGGGAAAACATTCACCAACCGAGCGGTCGGTTAATGGTACATTCTGCGCTTCAGGAGAAATGCATGTCCGAAACCACGCCCGCCTCGGTGTTGTATGAAGTGCGTGACGCTGTTGCGCTGGTCACCCTCAATCGCCCGCAAGCCCTCAACAGCTTCACCCGTGAAATGCACCGCGCCTTGTGGGCCGTGCTGGACCAAGCCGAGGCCAACCCCGCGGTGCGGGCCTTGGTGCTGACGGGCGCAGGCCGTGGCTTTTGCGCCGGACTCGATTTGTCAGAGCTCGATTTCACACCTGGCCCCGGCTTGCTCGAACGCGCCGATCCCGGGCCGGTGATTCACGAAGCCTTCAACCCCACCACACGCCGCTTGCAGTCGCTGCGCATGCCCGTGGTGTGTGCGGTGAACGGCGTGGCCGCAGGGGCAGGGGCCTCGGTGGCGATGGCTTGTGACATTGCGATTGCGGCGCCATCGGCCAGTTTTGTGCAGGCCTTCAGCAAGATTGGTTTGATTCCCGATGCCGGCGGGAGCTGGCTGTTGGTGGAGCGTTTGGGCTTGCCGCGCGCCATGGCCTTGGCCATGACCGGCGACAAATTGGCGGCCGACAAAGCCAAAGAATGGGGCCTCATTTGGGAGGTGGCCGACGACTGCGTGGGGGCGGCCTTGGCCTTGGCCGCGCGCCTGGCCGTGATGCCCACCCAAGCCTTGGTGGCCACGCGGCATTTGTTGCGCGATGCCAGCACCCGCTCGCTCGACCAGCACCTCAATGTAGAGCGCGACACCCAATCGGCGCTGGGCAAAACCCACGATTACATGGAAGGTGTGAACGCCTTTTTAGAAAAACGAGCCCCTCAATTCAAAGGTCAATGATGAGCACTGCAGAAGCCAAAGCGCTGGCCCAACGTGTGGGCGAAACCATGTTCGCGGTGGACGTGGCCTCGAAAGACACCATGGGCATGCAGCTGCTCGCGTGCGAGCCTGGGCGTGCAGTGATGCGCATGACGGTGAAAGCCTTGCATTTGAATGGCCACCAAATTTGCCACGGGGGCTTTATCTTTACTTTGGCCGATTCGACCTTTGCCTTTGCGTGCAACAGCTACAACAAGAACGCGGTGGCGGCTGGCTGCAGCATCGAGTTTTTAAAGCCCGGTCGACTGGGTGATGTGCTGACCTGCGAAGGCCTTGAACAAACCCTGAGCGGACGGCACGGCATTTACGACATGAGAGTCACCAACCAAGACGGCGAGGTGATCGCCATGTTCCGTGGCAAAAGCGCCCAAATTGCGGGCACTGTGGTGCCGGAATAAATCAGACGATTGGAGTTTTGTATGAGCCAAACCACCTTCCCCCTTGAGCCGATTGAAAAAGCCAGTGTGGACGAACTGCGCAGCCTGCAACTCAAGCGTTTGCAGCAGACGTTGCAGCACGCCTATGCCAATTCGCCTGTCTACCGCGCCAAGTTTGATGCGGCGGGGGTGCACCCCGACGACTGCAAAACACTGGCCGACTTGGCCAAGTTTCCGTTCACCACCAAAGCCGATTTGCGCGACAGCTATCCCTTTGGCATGTTTGCGGTGCCGCGCGAAAAATGCGCCCGCATTCACGCATCCAGCGGCACCACCGGCAAACCCACGGTGGTGGGCTACACGCTGAAAGACATCGACATGTGGTCCACCGTGGTGGCCCGCAGCATCCGCGCCGGCGGTGCCAAGCCGGGCGACATGGTGCATGTGAGTTATGGCTATGGCCTGTTCACCGGCGGCATGGGCGCGCACTACGGGGCCGAAAAATTGGGCCTCACGGTCGTGCCCTTTGGCGGCGGCCAGACCGAGCGCCAGGTGCAGCTGATTCAAGACTTCAAGTCCAACATCATCATGGTCACGCCCAGCTACATGCTGGCCATTGCCGATGAGTTTGAGCGCCAAGGCATCGACCCCAAGACCTCGTCTTTGCGCGTGGGTATTTTTGGCGCCGAGCCTTGGACCAACGACATGCGCAGCGCGATTGAAAAACGCATGGGCATTGACGCGGTGGATATTTATGGCCTCTCCGAGGTCATCGGACCCGGTGTGGCCAGTGAATGCATCGAGACCAAAGATGGCCCCACCATTTGGGAAGACCATTTCTACCCCGAGATCATCAACCCTGAAACCGGCGAACCGGTGGCCGATGGTGAGTTGGGTGAACTGGTCTTCACCAGCTTGACCAAAGAGGCATTGCCCATCATTCGTTACCGCACGCGCGACCTGACGCGTTTGCTGCCCGGCACCGCGCGCACCATGCGCCGCATGGAAAAGATCACGGGGCGCAGCGACGACATGATGATCATCCGCGGCGTGAACGTGTTCCCCAGCCAAATCGAAGAGTTGATTTTGAAGCGCAGCGAATTGGCCCCGCACTACCAGTGTGTGCTGACCCGCGAAGGCCCGATGGACGACCTGAAGGTATTGGTCGAGACCAAGCCTGGCGTGTCACCCGACTGCGCAGAGGCGCGTGCGGCGGCCAAGCTGTTGCAGCACGAGATCAAGGTGTTTATTGGCTCGAGTGTGGCGATCGACCTCAAGGCCGAAGGTGGCGTGGAGCGCAGTCAGGGCAAAGCCAAACGCGTGGTCGATTTGCGCAAAAAATAAGGCCCGGCAGATTTTTCAAACAGCGGGCCACTGGTCCGCTTTTCTGTTGGCGGGCACACTCAGCTTCCAGAAGCTGGCTTGTGCAGGTACTTTCATGGGCAACTTGAGCAAGCGCTTGTCGCGCGCCACAATGGCCACCAATTGCTGCGCGCGGCCCATCAACATGGGCAGGTCGTCGAGTTTGCTGAGGCGCCAACTGCTGGCCTCACCTTGTTTGCCCCGCCCCTTTCCTGAGCTTGAGCTTGAGCTTGATCCTGAGCCTGAGCCGATCTCTGCGCCCAACCATTCATCGCCCGCCGCTAATCCAGCTTTTTCGGCGGCGCCGCCGCGCAGCACGCCCTTGATCTGAATGCTGCCCAGAACTTCGCTGACGCGCACACCCAGGCGTTGTGACATGGGCGCTGTTTCAGCGCTGATCTCCACGCCTTGACCGCTGAGCAATTCGCGCAGCGGCAACTCGTCGGTGCTGTGCACCCAGCTGGCGATTTCTTTCTGCCAGCTGCGCCCCGTGAGGCTGTGCAACTCGTCCAGCAAGTCTTGTTCGCGCATGGGGCCGGCATGGCAGCGTTGCCACAAGCCACGCATCACGTTGTCAAGCGTTTGGCCTTCTTGGCGCAACTTCAAATCAAAACACAAGGCCACCAAAGCGCCCTTGGTGTAATAACTCACCGTGGCGTTGGGCGTGTTTTCGTCTTGCCGGTAGTACTTGACCCACGCATCAAAGCTGGCTTGCGCAACGCTTTGTACATGCCGCCCCGGTGTTTGCTGCACTTGCAAGATGGTTTTGCCCAAGAGCTTGAAATAAGTGGCGTCGTCCATCAGGCCGGCACGGCGCAGCAGCAGGTCGTCGTAATAACTGGTGAAGCCTTCAAAGAACCACAACAGCGGGGTGTAGTTTTCTTGGCCGAAGTCGTAACGCGCCAGCGCATCGGGGCGCAGTTGTTTGACGTTCCAGGTGTGAAAGTACTCGTGGCTGATCAAGCCCAGCAAAGTGGTGTAGCCCTCGTTCGTGTGGGGCGCGGTTTGTCGCGGCAAGTCGGCTCGGTTGCAAATAAGGGCGGTGCTGTTTTTGTGCTCCAAGCCGCCGTAGCCATCGTTCACGGCGTTCAGCATGAACAGGTAGTTTTTGTGCGGGGCTTTTTTGCCTGCAGATTTGCCTGAACCATGCCAAAACCGAATTTCGGTTTCGCAAATTTTTTGCGTATCCGCCAGCAAGCGTTCACCATCAAATGAGGGCAGTGCGCCCGCCACCACAAAGCGGTGCGGAATGCCACAGGCGGTGAAGTGGCCGCTCCAAAAGGGGCCCAACTCGACAGGGCAGTCGACCAAATCGGAATAGTTGTCGGCCTGGTAAAGACCAAAGCCTTTTTTGTCGACTTTGACAGGCGCCATGCCTGTGGCGGCTTGCCATGTGCTGTGCCCCTTCACGGGCTTGATCTGCAACTGGTGTGTTTTTTCTTCCCAGCCATGCACCCGCAAACACAGGCTGGTGCCGTTGAAAAAGCCGCGTTGCGTGTCCAGCCAAGCCGCGCGAACCGAGGCGTCAAAGGCATACACCTCGTAGCTCAGCACCAAGACTTGGCCGGGCGTGCACGCGATGTCCCAAGTGCATTTGTCGCGTTGGGTGATCACTGCTTTTTTGCGGCCTTGGGTGGCCACCAAATTTTGCAGATTTTTGGAAAACTCGCGCACCAAATAGCTGCCAGGAATCCACACCGGCAACGACACGGTTTGCCGTGCGGCAGGCTGGGCAATCGTCAGCGTGACTTTGAACAGGTGGGCATGCAAGTCCGCCGCCTCAACGGCGTAGTGCACGGTGCTCATGTGGCACCTGCCGCCAAAAAGCAACTCAGGCTGGCCACGATGGTCAATTGCAAACGCATCGGCAACCAAGGCGCCAGGCCGGCCGCCGGCCATGTGCGGCGGTCCATGACGTAGCAGCCGATCAACACAAAGCCCAGCAAGGGCAGACCGGCAAAGGCGGGCATCATCACCGCCACCCAAGCCAGCAGGCTGGGCACCACGCCCCAGGTGAAATGGATGCGCGGCGCCTCAGGCGTGATCAAGGCGTTGCGAAAGCCCACGCCCCAGTGTATGCCGCCCAAAAACGAGACGATGACCGCGCCATAGCCCTGCATGGACAGCGCCACATAGGGATGCAATTCGGGCCCGACCAGCCACAAGCACAGCGCCAAAAACACAAAGGGAATCAGCCCGGCATATCCCAGGCGGCGGATCAAGTGCCAGGTGGGGTCTTCTTTGTGGGGGGTGTTCATGGTTTGATTTCCGTCAGCAATTTTTCAACTTGGGCCATCGGCACAGCACCGGGCACGCGCGTGCCATCGGCAAAGAACAACGTGGGCGTGCCCGTGATGCGTTGCTTTTTGCCAAACTCCACAGTGGCGTCCAAGGCGCTGGTGTCGCAGTTGGCGGTGGAGGGGGTGCTGCCTTGGATCATCCAGTCGTTCCAGACTTTGGCTTTGTCTTTGGCGCACCAGATGTTTTTGGATTTGGTGCGGGAGTCTTCGCCCAAGATGGGATAAAGCAGGTGGTAAATCGTCACGTTCTCCAGCTTTTGCAGGTCTTTTTCAAAGCGCTTGCAATAGCCGCAATTGGGATCGGCAAACACCACCAGCTTGCGTTTGCCATTGCCCCGCACTTGTGTGAAGGCGTTCTTCAAGGGCAGTTGGTCAAACGGAATCGCCGACAACTTTTCCATGCGCTCTTCGGTCAGGTTGCGGCGTTGTCGGACATCGATCAACGTGCCCTGAATCAAAAAATGGCCCTCGGCATCGCTGTACATCACATCGTTGCCCATGCGCACTTCGAACAAACCGTTCATGGGCGTTTTGCTGATCTCGTCGATCTTGGGCAAATTGGGCAGTCGTTCGGCCAAGTTTTTTCGAATGGTGGCTTCTTGCGCAAAAACGGGCGTCAAGGCGAGCGGAGAGATCAGCAAGGCCAACGCGAAACAGGCCGACAGCTTGAAACGAACAAAGGTCATAAAGTTTTTTCTTTCATCGGGGTGCCCATGGCTTGTTGCGCCATCCAATTTTTAAGTGGGCCACTGCGGTCAAAGCCGCTCAGGCCCCAGTTGCGCAGGTTTTGCCAAAGGGGGTGGGGCTGGGCAAACAAGCGTTGCAAACCATCGGTGACACAGCCCATCGCGATCACGTCGGCTTGGCGCGCGCGCTCATAGCGGCGCAGCAGTTTCAGATCGTTCAAGGGGCGCCAAAATTCTTTGCCTTGGATGACCCGCACCAACTCGGCCACATCGGCCAAACCCACATTCAGCCCTTGTCCCGCCAACGGGTGCAGGGTGTGTGCGGCATCGCCCGCCAAGGCAAAAGACTGTTTTTCTGCGCCAGGCATGGGGCCCGTCCAGCGCTCGGCTCTGGCCAGTTGCAAAGGCCATACGGCGCGCGGTGCCGTGGTCGTCATGCGCCCCAAAGTCCAGGCGCAGGCTTGGCTCAATTCGGCCGCAAAGGCTTCGGGGGTCAAGGTCATCAAGGCTTGGGCGCGCAAGGGGTGGACCGACCATACCAGTGCCACTTCGCTGCCGCCTTCTCCGCCCAAGGGGAGCAAGGCCAAAATTTCCGCTTGGGCTTGCGACAAGCCCGGCACCGTGCTCCAAGAAAACCACTGCCGCGCCACGCCTTGGTGCGGCAATTCGCAGCTCAGCCGGGTGGCCACCGCGTGTTGCTCGTAGCGGGTGATGTCGAACGCCACGCCCAACTCGGCGCGGGTCTGGCTGGCACGGCCTTCACACACCACAGTCAGTGGGGCCGACACGGGCGCCGTGACCAACTCGATGTGAGGCTGGAACTGCACGGCTTGGGCCAAGCGTTTTTCCAGAGCGGGCACATCCACCATCCAATTGAGTTCTGTCACGCCTTGGTCTTTCGCGCCGAAATTCAATTGGCCACCTTGGTCGCCCCAAATCTGCATCTGGTGCACCGGCGTCACATCGGGGCTGTCGGGCCAGCAGCGCAGCTCTTGCAGCAAGGCCATTGCGGCCCCATTGAGCGAATACGCCCGCACATCTGAACCGCTGGGCAGGGCAGGGGCCTCCACCAAGGCCACATTCCATTTTTCTCGGGCCAATAACAAGGCCAAAGTGCGCCCCACAATGCCAGAGCCACGGATGCAAATATCAGGGTGAAAAGCCATGCGCGCATTGTAGGGCGATGGCTTTTGGCCGGTCCGCCGCAGGGGCCGATAACCGTTCGGGCCACCCGTTAAAATCGCCGGTTATCTTCAGATCCATCGAAAGCCCTCCATGAGCCTCAAATGCGGCATCGTGGGTTTGCCCAACGTCGGCAAATCCACCCTTTTCAACGCCCTGACCAAAGCTGGCATTGCCGCTGAGAACTACCCTTTTTGCACCATCGAGCCCAACACCGGGGTGGTCGAGGTGCCCGACCCCCGTTTGCAGCAGTTGGCCGACATCATCACGCCCGAGCGCATCGTGCCGGCCATCGTCGAGTTTGTGGACATCGCCGGCTTGGTGGCCGGGGCCAGCACGGGCGAAGGCTTGGGCAATAAATTTTTGGCCCACATTCGTGAAACCGATGCCATCGTGAACGTGGTGCGCTGCTTTGAAGACGACAACGTGATTCACGTGGCCAACAAGGTCGACCCGATCGCCGACATCGAAGTGATTCAGACCGAGTTGTGCTTGGCCGATTTGGCCGCCGCTGAAAAAGCCATTCACCGCGTCAGCAAAATCGCACGCTCGGGCGACAAAGACGCGGCCAAGCAACTGGCCATTTTGGAAAAGTGCCAAGCCGCCTTGAACGACACGCAGCCGGTGCGCACCATCGATTTCAGCAAAGAAGAACGCGCTGAACTCAAGCAGTTCTTTTTCATTACCGCCAAGCCCGCGATGTTTGTGGCCAACGTGTCGGAAGACGGCTTTGAAAACAACCCGTTCTTGGACCGATTGAAAGCCTTTGCCGCCAAACAAAATGCGCCGGTGGTGGCGATCTGCGCCAAGATTGAAGCCGAGTTGTCTGAAATGGACGATGCCGACCGCTTGGAGTTTTTGAAAGAGCTGGGCCAAGACGAGCCCGGCCTGAACCGCTTGATTCGCTCGGCTTACAACTTGCTCGGCCTGCAAACCTACTTCACCGCCGGTGTGAAAGAAGTCCGCGCCTGGACCATCCGTGTCGGCGACACCGGCCCCCAAGCGGCCGGTGTGATCCACACCGATTTCGAAAAAGGCTACATCCGCGCGCAGACCATTGCCTTTGACGACTACATTGCCTTCAAGGGCGAGCAGGGTGCCAAAGATGCGGGCAAGATGCGCGCAGAAGGGAAGGAGTACATCGTCAAAGACGGCGATGTGATGAACTTCTTGTTCAGCTCCTGACCGCTTTGGCCTTCAAAAAAAACCGCTCTCATGAGCGGTTTTTTTGTCTTCAGTGCGTGGGAAACAGCCACAGCAGGGCGCCCGTCATAAAAAGGTACCGCAGAAATTTGCCCACCGCCATGTAAAGCGTGCAGGGCCAAAAAGGCATTTTGAGCCAGCCGGCCACAGCGCAAATGGGGTCGCCCACAATCGGCAGCCAAGAGAACAAGCAGGCTTTAGGCCCCCATTTCTCCAACCATTTCAAGGCCTGTTTGTCCGTGTTGGTTTGTTTGAAGCGGTGCACGGCCTTGCGTGTGCCCCAGCCCATCCACCAGCTGAGCATGCCGCCCAAGGTGTTGCCCACTGTGGCCACCGCAATCGCGGACCAAAACAATTCCGGGCTGAGTTTGACCAAGCCAAACACAGCGGGTTCAGAGCCCATGGGCAGCAAAGTGGCCGACACAAAAGCCACCACAAAAACGGTACTGAGTCCGAATTGCGGCAGGGCCAGCCAAGACAACAATTGAGTGAGCCAAATTTCCATCGGGGCAGTGTAGCGGGCTCAGCAAAGCCGTTGGTGGCTCGGCACATTGAGTGCTTGACCCTTGCCCGCTGCTTAGCACACTCCCATGTCAGCTGCTGAAATATTAAGCAACTACAATCGTGTCTCCTCTCAAGGCCCCCCACATTTCCGCTCCTTCCAGTCATGCAGATTGGCCCTTACCTATTGCCGAACAACTTGTTTGTTGCCCCCATGGCGGGGGTGACCGACCGGCCTTTTCGCCAGTTGTGCAGGCAGTTCGGTGCGGGGTATGCCGTCAGCGAAATGGTCACCTCGCGACCCGACCTGTGGGCCTCGCTGAAAACCTCGCGGCGCGCCAACCACGATGGTGAGCCGGGGCCGATCGCCGTGCAAATTGCCGGTACCGATGCCCAAATGATGGCCGATGCCGCGCGCTACAACATCGACCGAGGGGCGCAGATCATTGACATCAACATGGGTTGCCCGGCCAAGAAGGTGTGCAACAAATGGGCCGGTTCGGCCTTGATGCAAAACGAACCTTTGGCGCTGGAGATCGTGACCGCCGTGGTCGAGGCCGCGCTGCCGCACGGCGTGCCCGTCACGCTGAAGATGCGCACCGGATGGTGCGACACTGAAAAAAATGCCTTGGTTCTGGCACGTGCCGCCGAAAGTGCCGGTGTCCAAATGGTCACGGTGCATGGCCGTACGCGTGAGCAAGGCTACAAAGGTTGGGCCGAATACGACACGGTGGCTGCGGTCAAAGCCGCCCTCAAAATTCCGGTGGTGGCCAATGGCGATATCGACTCGCCCGAAAAAGCCCGCGACGTGCTCAAAGCCACTGGGGCCGATGCCCTGATGGTGGGCCGCGCGGCGCAAGGCAGCCCCTGGATCTTCCGCGAAATTGGCCACTTTTTGGCTACCGGAGAACACCTGGCGCCGCCCCTGGTGGCGGAAGTGCGTCGCGCCTTGCTGGAGCACTTGCAAGACCATTACGCTTTGTATGGTGAATTCACCGGCGTGCGCTCGGCGCGCAAACACATTGGTTGGTATGTGCGCAACCTGCCCGGCGGTGACACCTTCAGAGAGCACATGAACACTTTGGACACTGCACCGCAGCAGTGGGCCGCGGTGGCTGCATTTTTCGATGGCCTGGCCAGCCAGATGGACCGCTTGCCCTTGACTCAAGCACAGCCGGTTTTGGAGACCTTGCAATGAGCGACACCCAATCCATAGAAGCCTGCATTCGCGACAACTTAGAAACTTACTTTCGCGACCTCGATGGCACCGACCCTGCGGGTCTGTACGACATGTTGGTCAAGCTGGTGGAAAAACCGTTGCTGGACGTGGTGATGAGCCAGTCGGGCCAAAACCAATCAAGAGCTGCCGAGTGGCTGGGCCTGAACCGCAACACGCTGCGCAAAAAATTGATCGAACACGATTTGTTGAAATAATTTTTTCTAGAAAGTCTTCCTCCATGAGAGCCCTGATCTCTGTCTCTGACAAAACCGGCATCGTCGATCTGGCGCATGCATTGCACGCCTTGGGCGTGGGCCTGATCTCGACAGGCGGCACCGCCAAACTCTTGGCCGAGCAAGGCTTGCCCGTGACCGAGGTGGCGGAGGTCACCGGTTTTCCTGAAATGCTCGATGGTCGTGTGAAAACTTTGCACCCCAAAGTGCACGGGGGTTTGCTGGCTCGCCGTGACACGCCCGAACACATGGCGGCTTTGCAGGCGCACCAGATTGAGACCATCGATTTGCTGATCGTGAATCTGTATCCCTTTGAAGCCACCGTGGCCAAGCCCGGTTGCACCTTGGCTGATGCGATTGAAAACATCGACATCGGGGGGCCTGCCATGGTGCGCAGTGCCGCCAAAAACTGGAAAGACGTGGGTGTCGTGACCGACGCCAGCCAATACGCCGAGGTGTTGGCCGAGTTGAAAGCATCCAAGGCGCAAGGCCAATGCAAACTCAGTGACAAGCTGCGTTTTGCGTTGTCGGTGGCCGCCTTCAACCGCATCAGCCAATACGATGGTGCGATCAGCAACTACCTCTCGAGCGTCCAATTTGAAGCCGAGAAGTTGAGCGAAAGCTATGTGCCTGAGCGCGCCCAGTTCAGTGGCCAGTTCAACGAGCAATACGTCAAAGTGCAAGACCTGCGCTACGGTGAAAACAGCCACCAGCAAGCGGCTTGGTACCGCGACTTGGCACCGGCTTCGGGCTCATTGGCCACCGGCGTGCAATTGCAAGGCAAAGAACTCAGCTACAACAACATTGCCGACGCCGATGCGGCTTGGGAATGTGTGAAGAGTTTTGAAGCCCCGGCGTGTGTCATCGTGAAACACGCCAACCCCTGCGGCGTGGCGGTAGGCGCCCATCCGCTTGAGGCTTACAGCAAAGCTTTCCAAACCGACCCCACCAGCGCCTTTGGCGGCATCATCGCCTTCAACCGTCCGGTCGACAAAGCGGCGGCCGAAGCCGTCAGCAAGCAGTTTGTCGAAGTGCTGATGGCGCCCGATTTCAGCGCCGAAGCACTCGAGGTGTTCAAGAGCAAGGTGAATGTGCGTTTGATGAAAATCGCGCTGCCTGCCGCCTACGCCCAAGTGCGCAATGCGCTAGAGACCAAGCGTGTGGGTTCGGGGCTGTTGCTGCAAAGTGCCGACAACCACGAGTTGGCCTTGGCCGACTTGAAAGTCGTGACCGTGAAACAACCCACGCCTGAAGAGCTGCACGATTTGTTGTTCGCGTGGAAAGTGGCCAAGTTCGTCAAGTCCAACGCCATCGTGTTTTGCAAAAACGGCATGACCATGGGCGTGGGCGCAGGCCAAATGAGCCGCCTCGACTCGGCGCGCATCGCCAGCATCAAAGCGGCCGCGGCCCAACTCAGCTTGCACAACACCGTGGTCGCGAGCGACGCGTTCTTCCCCTTCCGCGATGGCCTCGATGTGGTGGTCGAAGCCGGCGCCACCTGCGTGGTGCAACCGGGGGGCTCGATGCGCGACCAAGAAGTGATCGACGCCGCCAACGAGCGCGGTGTGGCGATGGTCTTCACGGGTGTGCGGCATTTCCGCCACTGATCGGCTCGCTTTGAACTTTCAACAACTCGGTCTTTCGCCCGCCGTCTTGCAGGCTGTGGGCGAGATGGGCTTGTTTGCCCCAACGCCCATTCAGGCACAAGCGATTCCTGCCGCCTTGCGTTCAGCCGATGTGTGGGCCACTGCCCCCACCGGTTCGGGCAAAACTTTGGCTTTTTCGCTGCCTTTGTTGCAGCAATTGGTGGGCGTGCCGCGCCAGACCAATTTTCGCCGTCCCATTCGCTTGTTGGTGCTGGTCCCCACGCGCGAGTTGGCCGTGCAGGTGGGGGAGGTGCTGGGCCATTTGGCTTATCGCTTGCCGCAAGCGCTCAAAGTGAACACGGTGTATGGCGGTGTGTCGGTCAACCCGCAAATGATCGCGCTGCGCGGTGGCGCTGACATCGTGGTGGCCACGCCTGGCCGCTTGCTCGATTTGGTGGACCAAAACGCGATCCGTCTGAACGATGTGCAGCACCTGGTGTTGGACGAAGCCGACCGCTTGCTGGATCTGGGTTTTGCAGACGAGTTGCAACGCGTGCTGGCCTTGTTGCCCAGCAAGCGCCAGACCTTGTTGTTTTCGGCCACCTTCGCGCCCGAGGTAGAAGCGTTTGCGGCCCGATTGCTGCGCGACCCCGTGCGCATCACGGTCGAGGCCATGACCGCGCAAAAGCCCGACATCACCCAGCGGGCCATCGCCGTCGACGAAAAAAACCGTACCCCACTGCTGCGCCATCTGATGACCCAAAACGAATGGAAGCAGGTGTTGGTGTTTGTGGCCACGCGTTATGCGTGCGAGCATGTCGCGGCCAAACTTTACAAGGCGGGTATTTATGCCACGCCTTTTCACGGCGAAATGAGCCAAGGGGCGCGGCAAGAAGTCTTGCGTGAATTCAAAGCGGGGCGGTGGGATGTGGTGGTCACCACCGACTTGGCCTCTCGCGGCATCGACATCGCCATGTTGCCTGTGGTGATCAATTACGATTTGCCGCGCTCAGCCACCGACTACACCCACCGCATTGGCCGCACCGGCCGCGCTGGCGCGCATGGCGATGCGGTGAGTTTTGTCACGCCTGCGGCTCTGGCGCATTGGAAACTGATCCAAAAACGCGAAAGCCTTGAACTCGCCTTAGAGCAAATTCTAGGCTTTGAGCCCACCGAAGCCCCCCCAGCGCCTGCGCCAAGCAATGGCGGCATCAAGGGCAGCCGCATGAGCAAAAAAGACAAATTGCGCGCCGCCGGTTTGCGCTGAGGCGTTCATGTCTACCGGCGTTGACGCCCTGTATGGCGTCAACAATTTTTGCTGAATGAAGTCTTGCCGAATTAAGTGTTGCCGAATTAAGTGTTGCCGTATGGCGTGTCGTCTTGCACGTCGGCAAAGTCTTGTGAGGCCGATGTTTTGAGCACCCGCATGCCGTGCTTGCTCAAGATCTCGACATACACCGAGCTGGCGCTGGACTTGGCATGGGCATCCACCGCTTCGATCACGGCCCCCACCCGCACGACTTCGGCGGTGTCGGCGTTCAAACCCACTTTGCAGTCAAAGTCCCAAAAATCAACGCCCTTGGGCACAGCGCGACCGCGTTCGCGTTTGAAGTATTTGCGGATGTCGTGTTTGACGGCTTCAAGCACGCGGTCGGGGTGTTTGCCTTCAACGTGCAGAGGGAAATTCTTTTTCATGGTGCGGTCCTAGGAATGGGCAAGCGCCCGGTCCGGACGTGAATGCAGGGGCGAATTATCGCTGTTTTGGCGTCGCCACTGCCGCGATAAACAAGGCGATCAGAGTGTTTTGAACACCTGCGCCGCCACGCCCACGGTCTCGGCAATATCGTCCTCGGTATGGGCTGCGCTGACAAAGCCCGCTTCGTACAGCGCGGGTGCGATGTAGACGCCGCCATCCAACAAACCATGAAAGAGTTTGTTGAACTTGGGGCTGTCGCTGGTCATCACCTTGGCGTAGTTTTGTGGCAACTCGGGCAACAAGAAAAAGCCAAACATCCCGCCTTGGCAATCGGCACTGAAAGGCACGCCGGCCGAGGCGGCGGCGCCTTTGAGGCCGGTCACCAAACTTTGCGTGCGGGCACTGAGTGCATCCCAAAAACCGGGTTTGGCAATCTCGCGCAAAGTGGCCAAGCCGCAGGCAGTGGCCACCGGGTTGCCGCTCAAGGTGCCGGCTTGGTACACCGGGCCGGTAGGGGCCAATTGGCGCATGATCTCGCGCGGACCGCCAAAGGCGGCCAAGGGCATGCCGCCGCCAATCACTTTGCCCAGCACCGTCATGTCGGGTTTGAAGCCAGGAATCAGACCGGCATACACGCTCTGTGCACTGCCCAAGGCCACGCGGAAGCCCGACATCACTTCGTCAAACACCAACAAGGCGCCGTGCGCGGTGCACAACTCGCGGCAACGCTTCATAAAGGGCACGCTGGCGCGCACAAAATTCATGTTGCCGGCAATGGGCTCGATCATCACGCACGCCAACTCTTTGCCATGTAGGGCAAAAGCTTCTTCCAGTGCCTGAATGTTGTTGTACTCCAGCACCAAGGTGTCGCGCACCACTTCGGCCGGGACGCCCGCACTGGTGGGGTTGCCAAATGTGGCCAGACCGGAGCCGGCTTTGACCAGCAACGCATCGGCATGGCCGTGGTAGCAGCCTTCAAACTTGATGAATTTTTGGCGTCCGGTGGCGCCGCGCGCCAAGCGCAAAGCGCTCATGCCCGCTTCGGTGCCCGAGCTGACCAAGCGCACCATTTCCATCGAGGGCACGTGCTTCAAAATCTCTTCGGCCAATTCGATTTCACGCTCTGTCGGGGCGCCAAACGAAAACCCGTCGAGGGCGGCTTTCTGCACCGCCTCGAGCACCGCAGGGTGGCCGTGGCCCAAGATCATGGGGCCCCAAGAACCGATGTAGTCGATGTATTTTTGGCCATTGGCGTCCCAAAAATAAGCGCCTTGCGCACGCTGCACAAAACGCGGGGTCCCGCCCACAGCGCGAAAGGCGCGCACCGGCGAATTCACGCCACCAGGAATCACTTGAGCGGCACGGTCAAACAGGGTTTGGTTGAGATCGGTCATGGCAATGTGGTTTTCAGTGTTTGGTTTCGTTGAAGGGCACTTCAAAGTAATCGGCACCGGGGTTCATTTCGGGGCCTTCGTCTTCTTCTGCACCTTCCTCATCAGGCAAGGCCCAAAACAAGCGGTCTGGAATCACTTGGCCCATGCCGGGTCTGAAGCCTTCGTCCAGGCAACGGTCCAGGTAATGAAGCGCCTCGCTGGTGGCTTCGGGCAAATCCATGCCGGTGGCCAGCAAGGCGGCCAGGGCGGCAGTCAGGGTGTCGCCTGCGCCCACAAAAACAGCTTCGATGCGCTCAAATTTTTCGTGGTTCAGCACGGTTTCGGGCGAAGCCAGTGCATTGTCAATGTGCTGCTCGGGCAAGGGCAGGCCGGTCACCAAGGTGTAGGGCACACCGAGTTCGGCAGCGGCTTTGGCCAGGTCGCGTGGGCCAGGGTTGCGCTCGCCCGACCACTCGGGCAACAACCAACGGCGCAGGGTGCTGTGATGGCCCACCAAGACACTGGTTTGGGGCAACAACAGCTCGCGGAATGCGTCCAGGTAGGCGTCGATTTTCTCGTCTTCCCACCACGACAAATTGGGCATGTACGCCACCACGGGCACACCGTCGTAGTCGTCGGCCAAAGCGGCCACGATGGCCAAACTTTCAGGCGTGCCCACAAAGCCCACTTTGATGACTTGCACCGGCACGTCTTCGGCCACTGCGCGGGCTTGGTCGTTCACGGCTTCTTCATCGAGGGGATAAAAATCGGTGATGCTGCTGGTGTCTCGCACATAAGTGCCGGTGCACACGGGCAAGCAATGGGCGCCCACCGAGGCCATGGCCGTGGCGTCACACGTCAGGCCGCCTGCGCCGCTCGGGTCGTTGGCGTTGAAGGCCAACACACAAGCCAGACCGGTGGATTCTTCCTCGTCGGAGAGGATCTCGGTCTCGGCGCTGATTTCGGGGTTGTGATCGGTCATGACAGGCGAATTGCAGGGGGCTTCAGAGGGTCTTCAGCCGGGCACTGGACGGAGCCCGATACAATCAAAACATTCTATTCGACTCTTTGAATGCGACTTTCTGATGGAACACAAAACTTGGATGTGCCTGATTTGCGGCTGGATTTACGACGAAGCCGCGGGTGACCCGGAACACGGCATTGCGCCGGGTACCAAATGGGAAGATGTGCCCATGAACTGGACCTGCCCCGAGTGCGCCGCCCGCAAAGAAGACTTTGAAATGGTGGCCATTTAAGCCACCGCCTCACTTCGCAAGAAGCTTGTCACCCAGCCGTCTTTTCAGGACGGCTTTTTCTTGACCACCGCATACCGCGCGAGGGTTTTTTCTCGGGCCTCGGCATGGTCCACGATGGGCGCAGGATAGGTTTTGCCGATCACCACTGCGGCAGCTTGCAAATCCAGTGGTTTCGCCAGCCAAGGGGCGTGCAGGTCTTTGGTGCCCAAGGCGGCCAACTCGGGCACATAGCGCCGAATGAATTTGCCTTCCGGGTCAAACTTTTCACTTTGGCTGATGGGGTTGAAGATGCGGAAATACGGTTGCGCGTCGCAGCCACTCGAGCTGGCCCACTGCCAGCCGCCGTTGTTGGCCGACAGGTCAAAGTCGTTCAGGTGGGTGGCAAAGTATTTTTCGCCCCAACGCCAGTCGATGCCCAAGTCTTTCACCAGAAAACTGGCCACCACCATGCGCAATCGGTTGTGCATGTAGCCGGTCTGGTTGAGTTGGCGCATGGCCGCGTCGACCAAGGGGTAACCCGTTCGGGCCTCGCACCAAGCGTCAAACAGTTTGTGCGCATGCGGGCCGTGTTCCCATGAAATGGCGTCGTATTCGGGCTTGAAGCTTTGCCCCTGTCCGACGTGAGCAAAGTTGTGCAGCACTTGCACATAAAAGTCACGCCAGATCAACTCTGATAGCCAAACCCCCGCTCCCACACTGCCCGCGAGCATGCGGGGATGGGCTTCACGGGCCAGTTGGCGAATGGACACCGTGCCAAAGCGCAAATGCACACTCAGGTAACTCGGGCCTTTGACGGCCGGAAAATTGCGGGTGTCTTCGTACTGGTCCATGCGGCCCAAAAAATCTTGCAGCAACGCTTGGGCCCCGGATTCTCCCGTGGGTATTTTCAGCGCATGCAGGTTGGTGGGCTCAAAGCCCAAGTCGTGCAAGGTGGGCACGGGCAGGGCCAATTCGTCAGGACGTGGCGCCAAACGCTTTGCCAACGGCGCAACCTCGAAGGCCTGCAAATCTTCGGCGGTGACTTTCTTCAACCAAGCGTTTTTGTAGGGTGTGAAAACGCTGAAAGGCTTGGCCGATTGGGTCAGCACTTCGTTGCGCTCAAACACCACATGGTCCTTGAAGGTGTGCAGCACGATGCCATGGTTGGCCAAATGACCGCGCACCTGGATGTCGCGGGCCAGCGCCAAGGGTTCGTCATCGTGGTTGGCAAAGACCGCCTGCGCTTGCAGGTGTTGGGCCAGCTTGACGATCTTGTCTTTCGCCACGCCGTGTCGCACGATCAAACCGGCTTGCGCATGCCCGGCCATTTCGCGCAGGCGGGCATCGACCTCGACCAAAGACTCTCGGATGAACTCGACCCGCCGGTCTGCGCGCGGCAGTGGGTCCAAAATTTCGCTGTCAAACACAAACGCCACATGCACGCGTTGGCAGTGCTTCAGGGCATGGTGCAGGGCGGCATGGTCGGTCACGCGCAAATCGCGACGCAGCCAAACCAAGCCACAAGAAAAAGGGGTTTCCATCAGGGTTTGCCGGGTTGGGTCGAGGAATGCACCCGGGGCTGAACCTAGAGGGGCCAGACCGCTAAAATCGGTGCATGACAGATTGTGCCTCTATCGACCTCAAGCATCACTTCCTGATCGCCATGCCCGGGTTGGAGGACGAGACATTCGCCCGCAGCGTCATTTACCTCTGCGAGCACAGCCCGCGCGGCGCGATGGGCCTGATCATCAACAAGCCGGCCGACATCAGCATGCGTCACTTGTTTGACAAGGTCGATTTGCCACTGCGCCGTGAAGATTTGATGCAAAACCCGGTATCGCAGGGCGGCCCCCTGCAAACAGAACGCGGTTTTGTCTTGCACGACCCGGTGGTGATGGACCCCGCCCAAGGCTCGGACACCTCGGTCTACGCCTCGACCTTGGTGGTGCCCGGCGGCTTAGAGATGACCACCTCGCGCGATGTGCTGGAAGCCTTGTCTTCGGGGGCGGGCCCACGCCGAGTCTTGATCACATTGGGCTATGCCTCTTGGGGCGAAGGCCAACTGGAGTCAGAACTGAGCGAAAACACGTGGCTGACGGTGCCCGCATCCGAGCAGCTGATTTTTGAGGTGCCCATGGCCGAGCGCTACGACCGTGCCCTGGATTTGCTGGGTCTCAAGAGTTGGATGCTGTCACCCGAAGCGGGGCATGCATGAGCCTCCCCACCGAGATGACGGTCCCCGCCCACCAACAAACCTTTTTGGCGTTTGACTATGGCCTCAAGCGCACCGGCGTGGCGGTGGGCAATCGTTTGATGAAATCGGCTACCCCCCAAGGCACCATCGCGGCCGAGGGCGATGCGCGGTTTGAACAAATCGCCAAACGCATCCAAGAATGGCAGCCCGATGCGCTGGTGATTGGGGTGCCCACCCATCCCGATGGCGGCGAGCATGAAAATACCCTGCGTGCGCGCAAATTTGGTCGACAGCTGCGGGGTCGTTTTGGGTTGGCGGTGTATGAGGTGGACGAGCGCTACAGCACCACCGAAGCCCACTCTCAAGGGGCCAAAGACGCCGATGCGGCCGCGGCGGCCATCATCTTGGAACAGTTTTTAAGGAATATCCCATGAGTGCTTTGGCCCTCAACGCGGAGGCGTTGTATCTGGAGTTGTTGCGCGGGGTGCGCAGCCTGTGCAAAGCCGACACGCGGCTGGTGGGCATCACCTCAGGAGGCGCTTGGTTGGCAGAGCGTTTGCAGCGCGACTTGCAATTGCCCGGTGAGGCCGGTCGCGTCTCCTCGGTGATGCACCGAGACGATTTTGCGCAGCGCGGCCTATCGGCAGGCGGCCAAACCCACTTGCCTTTTTCAGCCGAGGGGGCCGACATTTTGGTGCTGGACGACGTGCTCTACACCGGTCGCACCATCCGGGCGGTGTTGAACGAACTGTTTGACTACGGTCGTCCCGCCCGCGTGCAGTTGGCCGTTTTGGTCGACCGCGGAGGCCGCCAGTTGCCCATTCAAGCCGACTTTGCGGCCGCTCGGGTGGCGCTGCCCGAAACCCAATCGCTGGCGCTGGCCCGAGATGCCTCGGGTGCCTTCAGCTTCCAAGTGGAGAACAAGGCCTGAACCGGGAAACAGACATGCTCTACAAACGCAACAACCCCCAACTCAATAAAAACGGTGAGCTGATTCACCTGCTCTCCACCGAAGGCCTGTCCAAGGACATCCTGACGCACATTCTGGACACCGCCGCCAGCTTTGTCAGCGTGAGTGACCGTGAGGTCAAAAAAGTCCCGCTGTTGCGCGGCAAAAGCGTGTTCAACCTGTTCTTTGAAAACAGCACCCGCACCCGCACCACCTTTGACATCGCGGCCACGCGCCTGTCGGCCGATGTCTACACGCTGGACATCGCGCGCTCTTCGGCCAGCAAGGGCGAGTCCTTGTTGGACACCATTGCCAACCTGAGCGCCATGGCCGCCGACATCTTTGTGGTCCGCCACAGCGAGTCGGGTGCGCCCTACTTGATTGCCCAACACGTGGCCCCGCATGTGCACGTGGTGAATGCCGGTGATGGCCGCCACGCCCACCCCACGCAGGGTTTGCTGGACATGTACACCATCCGGCATTACAAAAAAGATTTCTCCAACCTCACGGTGGCGATCGTGGGCGATGTGTTGCATTCGCGCGTGGCGCGTTCTGACATTCACGCCCTGACCACCTTGGGCTGCGCCGAAGTGCGTGTGGTGGGGCCCAAGACGCTGGTGCCTGCCGACATGGCGCAAATGGGGGTGCGGGTGTTCAACAACCTCGAAGAAGGCATCAAGGGTTGCGATGTGGTCATCATGTTGCGCCTGCAAAACGAGCGCATGGCGGGCGCGCTGTTGCCCTCTAGTCAAGAATATTTTGAGAGCTTTGGCCTCACGCCCGAAAAACTGCAATTGGCCAAGCCCGACGCCATCGTCATGCACCCGGGGCCGATCAACCGTGGTGTCGAGATTGATTCTGCCGTGGTGGATGGCCAGCAAAGCGTGATCTTGCCGCAGGTGACTTTTGGCATCGCTGTGCGCATGGCGGTGATGAGCATCGTGGCGGGCAATGAGGCGTAAGGAACAACCATGAACATCTTGATTCAAAACGGCCGCGTCATCGACCCCGCCAGCGGTTTTGACCAAAAGGCCGACGTGGCCATCGCCGATGGCCGGGTGCTGGCGATCGGTGCGGTGCCCAAAGACTTCAAGCCCCAGCGTGTGATCGAGGCCCAAAACGCCATCGTCGCCCCCGGCTTGGTGGATTTGGCAGCCCGTCTGCGCGAGCCCGGTCAAGAACATGCCGGCATGCTCGAGAGTGAAATGGCGGCCGCCGTCGCAGGCGGTGTCACCAGCTTGGTTTGCCCCCCCGACACCGACCCCGTGTTGGATGAGCCGGGCTTGGTCGAAATGCTGCGTTTCAGAGCCGAAAAACGCCAGCAATCGCGGGTCTTGCCCTTGGGCGCGCTGACACAAGGCCTGAAGGGGGAAGTGCTGACCGAGATGGGGCAACTCACGGCAGCGGGATGCGTGGGCTTCAGCCAGGCCGAAGTGCCGATTCCCAGCACCCAAGTGTTGCAGCGGGCTTTGCAATACGCCAGCACCTTTGCTTATGCCATTTGGCTGCGTCCGCAAGAGCTGCATCTGGGCAAAGGCGTGGCGGCCAGTGGTCCCTTGGCCACCCGCATGGGCTTGTCGGGCGTTTCGGTGGCAGCCGAGACGATTGCCTTGCACACCATTTTTGAGCTGGTCCGCAGCACGCGCGCACGGGTTCATTTGTGTCGCATCAGCAGCGCCCAAGGGGTGGAGCTGGTTCGGCAGGCCAAGGCCGAAGGCTTGCCGGTGACCGCCGATGTGAGCATCAACTCTTTGCACTTGACCGATGCCGACATGGGTTTCTTTGACAGCCGCGCAAGGCTCACGCCGGTCTTGCGTCAGCAACGTGACCGCGATGCTTTGCGCAGTGGCCTGGCCGATGGCACCCTCGATGCGCTGGTGTCTGATCACACCCCGGTTGACGCCGATGCCAAAGCCCTGCCCTTTGCCGAGGCCGAGCCCGGCGCCACGGGCATGGAGTTGCTCTGGAGTTTGGCCCTCAAGTGGGGACAAGATGCCGGTGTGCCTTTGCCCCAAGTGATCTCGCGCATCACGGCCGATCCGGCGCGGGTCTTGGGGGCCTCTTTGGGGGGCTTGCAAAGTTCAGTCGGTCGCTTGACGGTGGGCGCGTTGGCCGACCTGTGCGTTTTGTCGGACCAAGGCCATTGGCCTGTCAGCGCCGAGAGCTTGCGCAGCCAAGGCAAGAGCACGCCTTTCATGGGCTATGAGTTGCCCGGCCGCGTGTTGTTTACCTTGGTCAATGGTCAGGTGGCTTTTGCGGCACAGTGATGCGTTCGTTGCGAATTTAGGGCTGACATGCGAACGCTGAAAGCCCTTTGGAAACTGTGTCGCGGACTTTGGCATGTGTTGCGGGGCATGTGGACCATTTATGTCCGGTTTCCGCAATTCAGTCCCGAGCAAAGAGACATGCAGGTTCAGGCCTGGTCTTTGCAATTTATGGCCCTGTGGGGCATTCACCTGCAGGTGAAGGGGCAGCCGGTGCCCAGCGGCCCCGCCTTGCTGGTGGCCAATCACATTTCTTGGTTGGATATCACCGTGATCCATGCGGCGCGGTACTGTCGCTTTGTTTCTAAATCAGATGTTCGCGACTGGCCTTTGGTGGGCCTGCTGGCCACGGGGGCGGGCACACTTTACATCGAGCGCACCAGCCGCAAAGATGCCCTGCGCATGGTGAAAGACATGGCGGACGCCATGAAAAATGGCGATGTGGTGGCGGTCTTTCCAGAAGGCACCACCAGCGATGGCCAGCATTTGTTGCCTTTTCATGCCAACTTGATTCAGGCTGCGCTGCAAGCCGAAGCCCCGGTACAACCTTTGTCGCTGCGATTCATCGATGCGCAAACCGGGGAGACCACCTTTGCGCCTTGCTATATCGGGGACGACACCTTGCTCGGCTCGATTTGGCGCACCTTGCGGGCGCCCGCCATCATTGCCGTGGTTCATTTTGGTGAATTGCAGTGGGCCCAAGGCCGCGACCGACGAGCCTGGGCGCATGATCTGCAGGCCGAAGTGGCCCGTCTGCGCCAGACTTGAATCTGGCCCATCCATCCACCTGATCAGGTGCGGCGGACCAACAGCTGAGAGGCCAGCACCACCATCGCTTGGCGGTGGCGATTGTCTGGCAGTTGCTGCGCGGCATCGATGGCCCGCTGGGCTTCGGCCGCGGCGGCTTGGCGGGTGGCTTCTAGGGCGCCCGTTTCGCGCACGATGGCCACAATCTCAGACAAGCGCTCGACACTGCCGGTTTCAATCGCTTCGCGCACCGTTTGACTCTGTGCGCTGTTGCCGCGTTGTATGGCCAAAATCAAGGGCAAAGTGGCTTTGCCTTCACGCAAATCGTCGCCCAGGTTTTTGCCCATTTCAGCGGCATTGCCGTCGTAGTCCAGCACGTCGTCAATCACTTGAAAAGCGGTGCCCAGCGCCTGACCATAGTCCGCGCAGGCCGCTTCGATGGGGGCGGGACTGCCGGCCAAAATCGCGCCTAAGCGGGCGCTGGCCTCGAACAATTTGGCGGTTTTGGAGCGAATCACCCGCAAATAGCCTTCTTCGTCGAGCGAAGCGTCGTGCATGTTCATCAACTGCAGCACTTCCCCTTCGGCGATCACGTTGGTGGCATCGGCCAGGGTTTGCATGACGCGCATGTTTTCGGCTTCCACCATCATCTGGAAAGCGCGCGAATACAGAAAGTCACCCACCAGCACACTGGCCGGATTGCCAAAACTCTCGTTGGCGGTGGGCCGGCCGCGACGCAAGGTGGATTCGTCCACCACGTCGTCGTGCAAAAGGGTGGCGGTGTGGATAAATTCGACCACGGCCGCCAAGTTGTGGCGTTGGTTGCCCGTGTAGCCCAGTGCGCCACAGGTCAACAGCAACAAGACAGGCCGCAAGCGTTTGCCGCCCGCAGAAATGATGTAACGGGCCACCTCGCCGACCAAAGGCACCCCAGAGTCGAGACGCCGCGCAATCAGACGGTCCACTTCGGCCATGTCGGGCGCGACCAAATCTAAGACGGCAGCAGTGCTGTTTTCAGAGTCAGACAAAGGGGATATCCAGCAGAGTTAATCGGCAGGGCCGAGGCGGGGAGGGCGGTGCGAGCCCTGGATACAAAGCACACGCATTATAGGGACTCCCCCATCTCTGAGGCCTGTGGGTGGGCATGCCTAGCTCAGGCCCTGCGTGGGGGGCTTGCCCGGCGGGGGTGACCGTGCTAGAATCTCGGGTTCCTTGGGGATGAGCCCTCGGAAACTTCCATTCAAAGAGGTCATATATGTACGCGGTCATAAAAACCGGTGGCAAACAGTATCGTGTTGCTGCTGGCGAAAAAATTAAAGTAGAACAGATTGCTGCGGACGTTGGCCAGGAAATCGTGATTGATCAAGTTTTGGCGGTCGGTACCGGCGCTGAACTCAAGATCGGCACGCCCCTGGTGTCCGGCGCCACAGTCAAAGCCACAGTTTTGGCGCATGGCAAGCACGACAAAGTGCACATCTTCAAGATGCGCCGTCGTAAGCACTATCAGAAACGTCAGGGTCACCGTCAGCAGTTCACCGAACTGCAAATCGGTGCAATCTCTGCCTGAGGAGAATAGGTCATGGCACAGAAAAAAGGCGGCGGCTCTACGCGCAACGGTCGTGATTCCAAGCCAAAAATGCT
>JAIYBZ010000008.1 GCA_027488255.1 Comamonadaceae bacterium
AAAGCCCGGCCCTGCCGCAAGTGGCCGCTGTGGTGGCCTTGGTGCCCTTAAAGCTCGAAGGTGTTGAGTCCATCAACGCCCTGTTTGAGTACACCCTGACGCTGCAAACGCCCGATGCTTTGATGTTCAACTGGCGTTGTGCTGTATGCGTCTGCTCGTGAAGACTTTG
Source organism: Comamonadaceae bacterium (assembly GCA_027488255.1). Lineage (GTDB taxonomy): Bacteria > Pseudomonadota > Gammaproteobacteria > Burkholderiales > Burkholderiaceae_C > Limnohabitans_A. The sequence continues at coordinate 170 of JAIYBZ010000008.1, forward strand.
CGTCAGCAAAGTCAATGTGTCCATGGGCAGCAAAGCCGGTGCCGCATCAAAGTGCAGTTTCGCTGGGACCGCTATGGCCTTAAGAACCAAAACAGCGCTAACACGCTCCATAATTCCGCCATGCTGCAATATCACACCATTCCCGTCACGCCTTTCCAGCAAAACTGTTCCTTGATCTGGGACGACCAAAGCCTGCAAGCCGCGGTGGTCGATCCTGGGGGCGACCTCGATCTCTTGATGTCGGAGATACAGCAACGGGGCCTCAAGCTGGAACAAATTTGGATCACCCACGGCCATTTAGACCACGCCTCGGGCACGGCCGATTTGGCGGAGCAACTGGGCGGCTTGCCTATCATTGGGCCGCATCCGGCAGATCAGTTTTGGATTGATGGTTTGCCTGCTGCCGCTGCGGCTTATGGCTTCCCGCCTGCCCGCGTGTTCAAGCCCACGCGCTGGTTGGCCGATGGCGATACCGTGACATTGGGTGCGCACACGCTGCAGGTGCGCCATTGCCCGGGGCACACGCCGGGCCATGTGGTGTTTTATTCGCCCGAAATCAAGCGCGCTTTTGTGGGCGATGTGCTGTTTGCGGGGAGCATCGGCCGCACCGATTTTCCACAGGGCAACCACGACGACTTGATCGCCAGCATCACCCAGCGTTTGTGGCCGATGGGCAATGACACGGTGTTCATTCCAGGCCATGGACCAGAGAGCACGTTTGGCCGTGAGCGGCAGTCCAACCCCTATGTGGGCGGCACTTGAAGTGAAGGGTGCCTGAAGTGGCTGGGCGATTCAGCCCTTGAGGGCTTGTTGGTAAAGGTGTTGCACCTTGGGTAAGTTGGCTTCGAGTTCTTGAATGCGGTTGGCCCCGCTGGGGTGGGTGGACAAGAACGAAGGGCTGCCGCCGCTGCCACCACTGGCCGCTTGCATTTTTTGCCAAAGCGTGACGCTGGCTTCGGGTTTGTAGCCGCCACGCGCCGCGATTTCCAGCCCCACCAAGTCGGACTCGGTTTCGTCATCCCGGCTGTATTTCAAGGTGAGCAATTGCGTGCCCAAGTTGGCCGCCACGTCCCCCAGCTGACCCAATCCCAGCAGTTGCGAAGCAATGGACAACCCGATGCCGGTGGCTTGGCTTTTGGCCAAACGCTCACGGGCATGTTCGCGCAGCGCATGTGCCATTTCATGGCCCATGATCATGGCCACTTCGTCGTCGTTCAGTTTCAGCTGGTCCAAGATGCCGGTGTAAAACGCGATCTTGCCGCCGGGCATGCACCAAGCGTTGATTTGCTTGCTGCCAATCAGGTTGATTTGCCAGTTCCAATCGCGCGAACGGGCATTCCATTGCGTGGTGAAGGGGATGAGTTTTTGCGCGATGCTTTGTAGCCGTTCCAGTTGCGGATGGCCCTCGGGCGCCAGCGCACCTTTGCTCCGGGCTTCGGCCAACACCTGCGCGTACTGTTGCCGCGCCGAATTTTCCAATGTCTCAGCCGGCACCAATTTGCGAATGCCCGACGACGAGCCCACGTTCACTTGGGCCAATGCCGATCCGGCCGCCGTGGCCCCAGCGGCCAACATGAAGGCGCGGCGGGCTTGCCAGCGCGGCGCCTTCGCGTTGGGTAATGCGGCGGCTGAGTCAGCGGACGGGGTTTTGAGTGAACACAAAAAGCACATGGTGCAAATGATAGCGAGTTGAGCCGATTGAAAGCAATCCGTGGCCGCCAAGCGCCGCCAAACTACCGATAATGCCCCCATGTCAGAAACAGCCGCCACGACCGAAACCCCGTCTAGCACCGTACGCACTTGGCGAGAAGCCTTGCGTTTATATTTGCAGCCGGCCAGCTTGCGCATGCTGGCGCTGGGCTTCACGGCAGGGTTGCCCCTCTTGTTGGTTTTGGGCACGCTCAGCTTCAGGCTGCGCGAGGCGGGCATCGACCGCAGCACCATTGGCTATTTGAGCTGGGTCGGCTTGGCCTATGGCGTGAAATGGATGTGGGCGCCGCTGGTCGACCGCATGCCGATTCCGTGGCTGACTTCGCAGTTGGGACGGCGGCGCAGTTGGTTGTTGTTGTCGCAAATCGTGATTGCAGCGGGCTTGGTGGGCATGGCTCTGAATGACCCCTCGCAATTGCTCGGGCCCTTGGTCTTTTTTGCGCTGGCAGTGGCGGTGGCCTCGGCCACGCAAGACATTGCCTTGGACGCGTACCGCATCGAGTCAGCGGAGGTGAATGCCCAAGCCGCCCTGGCCGCCAGCTACCAGACGGGCTACCGTTTGGCCATGATCTGGGCGGGTGCGGGCGTGTTGTGGATTGCCGCTTGGGCCCAAGGCGAGCAGGCCACGGGCTACGCCCAGTCGGCTTGGCAAGTGGCCTATTTGGTCATGGCGGCCAGCATGTTGCCGGGCATGCTCATGGTGTTGGGCTCACCCGAACCGGTGCCCGCCCCCTTGCAACCGGCACGCAATGTGGCCGAGTGGTTGAAAGGTGCGGTGGTGGAACCGTTCACCGATTTTTGGCGCCGTTACCGCTGGCAAGCCCTGTTGCTGCTGGCCTTGATTGCGGTGTACCGCATCAGCGATGTGGTGATGGGCATCATGGCCAACCCGTTTTATGTGGACATGGGTTTCACCAAATCCGAGGTGGCCAGTGTGACCAAGGTGTATGGCGTGATCATGACCTTGGTGGGCGCATTTGTGGGCGGTGTGCTGTCGGCGCGCTGGGGCGTCATGCGCATCCTCATGCTGGGGGCCTTGCTCAGTGCCTTGAGCAATTTGTTGTTTGTTTGGCTCAGCGGTGTGGGTCACGATGTGACGGCGCTGGTTTGGGTGATCTCGGCAGACAACTTGGCCAGCGGCATTGCGTCAGCGGCCTTCATTGCCTATTTGTCGTCACTCACCAACATCAGTTATTCGGCCACGCAATACGCCTTGCTGAGCTCCATGATGTTGCTGTTGCCCAAGTTTATCGCTGGATTTTCTGGCGACTACGTCGACACGTTTGGCTATGCCAGCTTTTTCACCGCCACAGCTTGGCTGGGCTTGCCGGTGTTGCTGTTGGTGGCCTTGGCCGCCCGCGTGCATGCCCGCAAACCCGAGTGAATGAAGCCGACTTTAGGCCAGCGAAAAGTCAGCGGAACTGCGTAGACTGAAAAGGGCAGAGCCATCACTGAGATGGCCCGCCAAGGCTGCAGTCGCGGTCAGTGCGCGTGGCCGACCACTTCACCCGCTTTGAGTTGGTAAACGGTGCCGCAATAAGGGCACTTGGCTTGGCCGGTTTTGGCCACATCCAAGTAAACCTTGGGGTGGCTGTTCCAGATTTTCATGTCGGCTTTGGGGCTGGGGCAAAACACACCGCCTTGGGGGTTCAGGTCGGTAGCCAGCAATTCAACGGGGGTGCTCATGGGGTGTTCCTCAAACCAACGTCAGCCAGTGGGCATATTTAGGATTGCGCCCGTTGACGATGTCAAAGAACGCGCTTTGAATTTTTTCGGTGATCGGACCGCGACTGCCCGCGCCCAGCTGGATGCGGTCGAGTTCGCGGATGGGCGTGACTTCAGCGGCGGTGCCGGTGAAGAAGGCTTCGTCGGCGATGTACACCTCGTCGCGGGTGATGCGCTTTTGCACAATCTCGAGGCCCAAATCTTTGGCGATGTGAAACACCGTGTTGCGGGTGATGCCGTTCAGGGCGCCCGCTGACAAGTCGGGGGTGTAGATCACGCCATCTTTGATCACAAAAATGTTCTCGCCGGCACCTTCCGAGACAAAGCCGGAGGTGTCCAGCAACAGGGCTTCGTCATAGCCCTCGTCGGTCACTTCCATGTTGGCCAAGATCGAGTTGGTGTAGTTGCTCACCGCCTTGGCTTGCGTCATGGTGATGTTGACGTGGTGGCGGGTGTAGCTCGAGGTCTTCACGCGGATGCCGCGCTTCATGCCTTCTTCACCGAGGTAGGCGCCCCAAGTCCATGCAGCCACCATCAGGTGAATGGTGTTGCCTTTGGGGCTGACGCCCAATTTTTTGTCGCCAATCCAGGTCAGCGGGCGCAGGTAGCCGCTTTCCAGTTTGTTTTCGCGCACCACATCGCGCTGGGCTTGGTTGACCTGTTCTTTGGTGAACGGGATGGCCATGCGCAAAATCTTGGCGCTGTTGAACAGGCGGTCGGTGTGCTCTTGCAAACGGAAGATCGCGGTGCCTTGCTCGGTTTTATAGGCGCGCACGCCCTCAAAAGCACCGCAACCGTAGTGCAGGGTGTGGCTCAACACGTGGATTTTGGCGTCGCGCCAATCGACCAACTGGCCGTCCATCCAGATTTTGCCGTCACGGTCAGACATGGAGGGGATGACAACGCTCATCGAAGTGTCCTTGAAAGTGGGGGGAAATACCGCAAAAAAGACATTTTACGGCTTGCGAATGGGCGGCTTGGTCGCCATCAAAACAGGCTTTCGGCTGCGTGCGTGTTCAAACTTGTGAGCTGGGCGCCGCCGATGTGGTGTTCTGGGGGTCGTTATGGAGGGCTTTGCCGGCGTCGACGTTGGCGTTGACATCTGTGTCTGAGTGGGTGTCTGGTCTGCTCAATTGCCAGTCACTCAATTTGCCCCCGACAAATGTGCAGGTCACGGTGGACTGGCTGGCGTCCGTCCAGCTGAAGATTTCGGGTTGCTCGTCTTTCGGGCTGTGCAGTTGTCCCAAGGCACGTGTCATGGCGATCACGTGCATCAGCGACACCCCTTTTTTGAGCTTGGCGTTCAACATGACGGCGCTGGCCACATGGCCAATCGGGCGGTCAGCGGCTTTCTTCAAAATCGTGATCAGGCGCGTGAAGTGCAGCAACACCCACATGACCACCCCGCCCACCGCCAATGCAATGCCCGCCCACTGAAAGGCTTGCCAAGCCCCGATGGTGAAAACAACGATGGCGGCCGGCGCCAAGATTTTGGAAAAATTCATGGGGGCAGATTGTGCCTTGTCAGGCAGTCGTTCAGTCCAGACCCCGCACCACTTGCATGGCTTCTTCGATGCGCTCTACCGGGTAGACGGTGAGGCCTTCAAAGGCTTTGTCGCCTTTCTTGGGCATGTTGGCTTTGGGCACCAAGGCCGTTTTGAAACCGAGTTTGGCGGCTTCTTTCAGGCGTTCTTGGCCGCGCGGTGCTGGCCGCACCTCACCGGCCAAACCCACTTCTCCAAACGCAATAAATCCTTTGGGCAGGGGCTTGCCGCGCAAGCTGCTGGTGATGGCCAGCATCACCGCCAAATCGGCGGCGGGTTCGCGGATGTGCACGCCCCCCACCGCGTTGACGAACACATCTTGGTCCATGCACGCCACCCCGGCATGGCGGTGCAATACCGCAAGCAACATGGCCAAACGGTCGCGCTCCAAGCCGACACTCAAGCGCCGGGGGCTGGGCCCGCCTGAGTCAACCAAGGCCTGAATTTCGACCAACATGGGGCGTGTGCCTTCCAGCGTGACCATGACGCAACTGCCGGGTACGGGCTCGCTGTGTTGGCTCAAGAAAATGGCGCTCGGGTTGCTCACCCCTTTCAGGCCTTTTTCGGTCATGGCAAAAACGCCGATTTCATTCACCGCGCCAAATCGGTTTTTGATGGCACGGATGAGTCGGAAGTTGGAGTGCGTGTCGCCCTCAAAGTAGAGCACCGTGTCCACCATGTGCTCCAGCACGCGCGGGCCAGCCAGCGCGCCTTCTTTGGTGACATGCCCCACCAACACAATCGTTGTGCCGGTGGCTTTGGCGGTGCGCGTCAGGTGCGCCGCGCACTCGCGCACTTGGGCCACCGAGCCCGGCGCCGAGGTCAACTGGTCCGAATAGACCGTCTGGATCGAGTCGATGATGGCAATGTTGGGCTGGCGCGTCTGCAAGGTGTGCAGGATTTTTTCGAGCTGAATTTCAGGCAACACCGGCACCTGCGAGTCCGGCAAGCCCAAGCGCCGCGAGCGCATGGCCACTTGTGCACCGCTTTCTTCACCTGTGACATACAGCGTGTTCATGCCGCTGCGTTGCAAGGCATCCACCGCTTGCAGCAGCAAGGTCGATTTGCCAATGCCGGGGTCGCCGCCAATCAGCACCACGCCCCCTTCCACCATGCCGCCGCCCAGCACGCGGTCAAGCTCTTCAATGCCGGTGGGGTGACGGTCGAAGTCTGCGGCTTCAATTTGCGACAAGGGCAACACTTCGCTGGTGGGGGCCAGTGCTTGGTATTGCGCTGAGCCCAAGCGATTCTTGCCGCCGCTGGCGGCTTCCGGCGCACTTTCGATCAAGGTGTTCCAAGCGTTGCAACTGGGGCATTTGCCCATCCAACGCGCGCTGGTGCCGCCGCATTCGGTGCAGGTGAATATCGATTTGTCTTTGGCCATGGGGTGCAAGTGTGCCTGAGCAGAAGGCTCAAGCGGTGCGCCAGGCGTGCAAAAAATCGCGCGTGATGTCGGCGGCCGATCGGGTTTGACAGGCACTTGCGTTTTGGCCGGCCCACAGGGGTGAAAAATCACCCGAGCCTTGGGCCTCTGCTGCGGCGCGCAAAGGGGCGATGTCGGCCGTGGCCAAAGGAAACGCTGGAGCAGCTGGATGCATCGGGCCCAATTCGCGCATCACGCGGTTGACGATGCCGCGAGCGGGGCGGCCGGTGAACAACCGTGTCAGGGCGGTGTGTTGCGCCGCTTCCGACTGCAGGGCGGCCCGGTGCACAGCGCTGGTGGTGGCTTCGTGGCTGCACAAATACGCCGTGCCCACTTGCACCGCAGCCGCACCCAGCGACTTGGCCGCCACCACGCCCGCCTCAGAGGCGATGCCGCCCGCTGCGATGACGGGCAGGCGCGTGGCCTGCACGATTTGCGGCAGCAATGCGAAGGTGCCCATTTGGGTGTTCAAGTCATCGCTCAAAAACAGGCCCCGATGGCCCCCGGCCTCGAGGCCTTGGGCAATGATGGCGTCAATGCCTTGGGCTTCCAACCAAAGCGCTTCGGCCACGGTGGTGGCCGAGGACAGCACCACACTGCCCCAGCTTTTGACCCGCGCCAAAAGGTCGGGTGCAGGCAGGCCAAAGTGAAAGCTGACCACCGCAGGGCGAAAAGCTTCCAGCACATCGACCGCATCGTGGTTGAAGGGCACCCGCGAAGCGCCAGCCGCCACCGGGCTGGGGTTGAGGCCAAGCGCGGCGTAATACGGGGCCAACACTTGGCGCCATTGGGTTTGGGCTTGGGTGTCGGGCGTCGGTGGCGTGTGGCAAAAAAAGTTGACGTTGTAAGGCTGGGCCGTGGCTTGCTGCAAGGCCTGCAATTCGCGTTGCAAGTCGGCGGGGCTCCACAGGGCCGCGGGCAAAGAGCCCAGCCCGCCGGCCTCGCACACGGCTACGGCCAAACGGTGGTCCTGCGAGCCCGCCATCGGGGCTTGGATCACACATGGCCATTCATGGGGCCAAGAGCGGCGTGGGTTCATGGTGTGTGGAGAGGGTTGGGGGAGAGTGGGTGGAGAGTTGGCGGCATCTTATGAGAAATGGCTGTCGCGATGACGGCAGTTTCGCGGCCTTCAGTGGAAACCCGAATAGGGCCTCAGAAAAATTCATTTAACATGTTAAATAAATGAACCCCAAGCCTTCTTTTGTCCACCGCAACCTGCCTCGGCTTTTGTTGGAAGCCCGCGAGGCGGTCATGTTGCACACCCGACCTGCTTTGCGCGAGCATGGCCTGTCCGACCAGCAGTGGCGCGTTTTGCGGGTGCTGGGCGAGCACGCCGATGAAGCGGGCGGCATCGAAACAGGCCGCGTCGCGCGAGAAGCGTATCTGTTGGGTCCCAGCCTCACCGGGGTTTTGGCCCGCATGGAGCGCGATGGTCTGATTGAGCGCGAGCGTTGCCCACAAGATGCCCGTCGCACCGTGGTGCGCGCCACAAGCGATGGGCTGGCCAAAGTGCAGGCCTTGTCGCAAATCATCGAAGCGCATTACGTTTGGATGGAGCAACAGTTGGGCAAAACCAAGCTCACGGCTTTATACAACTTGCTCGACCAAGTGATTGCATTGGAAGTGCCCGTTGCCCACCTCGATGCCCATTCAGAGGCCCATTCAGAGGCTCATACGCTCGATGATGTGCACGAGGGCGCTGAGGCATTGGACCTCGAAGCGACCGAGAAATAAATCATGCAAACCCCATCGCTCTTCACACCTCCGTGGTCACCGCAAGGCACGGTGTACGGCACGCTACTCAACTTCCGCCGTGAATGGGATTTATGGGCGCCCAAAATGGCGCAAGACCCCTACAAAGCGGCGCCCCAAGCCCCTGTGCTGTATGTCAAAACGGCCAACACGTTTTGCCCAGCCGGCCAAGAGTTGTTGCTGCAAGACGGCGTGACCGAGGTCGACATAGGCGCCACACTGGGCTTGGTCATCGGCGAGCAAGGCCAGGTTGCGGGCGCGGTCTTGTTGAACGATTGGGCGGTGCCGCATGCAAGCTATTACCGTCCGCCGGTGAAAGCGCGTTGCCGCGATGGTTATTTGGCACTGCCTGAAAAAATGACCGCAGGGCCATGGTCAGACTGGGCCGCGCTGAAGATCGAGGTGCAGCTGAACGGTGCCGTGGTGCAGGCGGTCGATTTGCGCGAGTTGAAAAGAGACATTCCCACCTTGTTGGCCGATGTGGCTGAATTTATGCAGCTTCAACCGGGCGATGTCTTGATGGTGGGCAGCGACTGTTTGCCCGATGGCAGCAGACCCCGGGCTCGGGCCGGTGATCGGGTCGACATCGTGGCACCTGGGTTCAGTGCCGTCAGTACGCAGGTCAGGAGCGCCGCATGAAACACGCACGCATCGCTTGGGCGGGCGCCATTCAAAGCGCGGTTGAATCAGAGGGCCAGTTGCGCATCGTGCAAGGCCCCCACGCAGGACGCCATGTGGGTTTTGACGAGGTGGTGTGGTTGCCGCCCTTGACCCCGGTCGCGCAAGCGCGCACCGTCATTGCACTGGGACTGAACTATGCCGACCATGCCAAAGAGTTGGCATTCAAAGCACCGGAAGAGCCCTTGGCTTTTGTCAAAGGCGAAGCGGCCTTGATCGGCCACCGCAGCTTCACCCATCGACCCGCCCATGCGGCCTACATGCACTACGAGTGCGAGTTGGCTGTGGTGATCGGGCGCACCGCGCGACGCGTCAAAAAAGCGGACGCGCTGGACTTCGTTGCCGGCTACAGCGTGGCCAACGATTACGCGATCCGCGACTATCTTGAAAACTGGTACCGACCCAATTTGCGGGTGAAAAACCGCGACACCTGCACCCCCATTGGCCCTTGGTTGGTGGACGCGGCCGATGTGCCCAACCCGATGGCGCTTCAACTGCAAACCACGGTCAACGGACGCGTCACGCAAAGCGGCACCACGGCCGATATGGTGTTTGATGTGCCCACTTTGATCGAGTACTTCAGCAGTTTCATGACGCTGAACCCCGGCGATGTCATCTTGACGGGCACCCCCGATGGCATCGTGAATGTCAATCCCGGCGATGTGGTGGTGACCGAAATCGAAGGCCTTGGTGCATTGAGCAACACCTTGGTTGCCGCATGAGCCCTACAAACGAGCACACATAAGCACAAACAAGCAAAGACAAGTCAAGACATGAACATGACCCTGAACCACCTGATCAACGGACAAAGTGTCGCTGGCCAAAGCTACTTTGAAACGACCAACCCCGCCACACAAGAAGTGTTGGCTGAAGTGGCCTCTGGCGGTGAAGCCGAAGTGAATGCCGCCGTGGCCGCGGCCAAAGCCGCTTTCCCAAAGTGGGCCGCCACCCCCGCCACCGAGCGCGCCAAGATCATGCGCAAGTTGGGCGACTTGATCACCCAGCACGTACCCGACATTGCCCAAACCGAAACCCGCGACTGCGGTCAAACCATCAGCCAGACCGGCAAACAGTTGGTGCCACGCGCGGCCGACAACTTCCATTACTTTGCCGAAATGTGCACCCGGGTGGACGGCCACACCTACCCCACGCCCACGCACCTGAACTACACCTTGTTTCACCCCGTGGGCGTGTGCGCTTTGATCAGCCCCTGGAACGTGCCTTTCATGACCGCCACTTGGAAAGTCGCGCCGTGCCTGGCCTTTGGCAACACCGCAGTGCTCAAGATGAGCGAGTTGTCGCCGATGACCGCGGCCCGTTTGGGCGAGTTGGCCTTAGAGGCGGGCGTGCCAGCCGGGGTGTTGAACGTGGTGCACGGTTATGGCAAAGAAGCGGGCGAGCCCTTGGTCTCGCACCGCGATGTGCGCGCCATTTCGTTCACGGGTTCCACTGTCACAGGCAACCGCATTGTGCAAAGTGCCGGCCTTAAAAAGTTCAGCATGGAGTTGGGTGGCAAAAGCCCCTTTGTGATTTTTGAAGACGCCGATTTGGACCGTGCCTTGGACGCGGCGCTGTTCATGATCTTCAGCAACAACGGCGAGCGCTGCACCGCCGGTAGCCGCATCTTGGTGCAGCAAAGCATTTACGCCGACTTTGCGGCCCGCTTTGCCGAGCGCGCCAAGCGCATCGTGGTGGGCGACCCGCTGGATGAAAAAACCACCATTGGCCCGATGATCAGCAAGGCCCATTTGGCCAAGGTGCGCAGCTACATCGAACTGGGCCCCAAGGAAGGCGCCACCTTGCTCTGCGGGGGCATCGACCAGCCCAGCTATGCCGCTGAATTGCCCGCGCATGTGAAGCACGGCAACTTTGTTTGGCCCACGGTGTTCGCCGATGTGGACAACCGCATGCGCATCGCACAAGAAGAAATATTTGGCCCCGTGGCGTGCTTGATTTCTTTCAAGGATGAAGCCGATGCGATTGAAAAAGCCAACGACATCGACTACGGCTTGTCCAGTTATGTGTGGACCGAAAACCTAGGCCGTGCCCACCGGGTGGCCGCCGCCATCGAGGCCGGCATGTGCTTTGTGAACAGCCAAAACGTGCGCGATCTGCGCCAACCTTTTGGTGGCACCAAGGCCAGTGGCACCGGCCGCGAAGGCGGGACTTGGAGCTATGAAGTCTTTTGCGAGCCCAAAAACATCGCGGTCTCGATGGGCTCGCACCACATTCCACATTGGGGAGTCTGAGCATGGGCCAGTTAGCACTTGCCGCCAAAATCACCCACGTGCCCAGCATGTACCTGAGTGAGCTTCCAGGGCCCCGCTTTGGCACACGGCAAAGTGCGATCGACGGGCACCAAGAAATCAGCCGCCGATGCCGTGCGTTGGGCGTGGACACCTTGGTGGTGTTTGACACGCACTGGTTGGTGAATGCCAATTACCACATCAACTGCGCGCCCCATTTCAAGGGCGAGTACACCAGCAACGAGTTGCCGCACTTCATTCACCACATGGCCTTCGAGTCGCCGGGCAATCCCGAGCTGGGCCACCTGCTGGCCCAAGTGGCCAACGCGCATGGGGTGGAAACTTTGGCGCACGACAACACCACGCTCGACCCCGAGTACGGCACCTTGGTGCCTTTGCGCTATATGAATGCAGACCAGCACTTCAAGGTGGTGTCAGTCTCGGCGCTGTGCATGGTGCATTACCTGAACGACAGCGCCCGATTGGGTTGGGCCCTGCGCGAAGCGGTCGAAAAACATTACGACGGCAAGGTGGCATTTTTGGCCAGCGGCTCACTCAGCCACCGCTTTGCGCAAAACGGATTGGCACCTGAATACGCCCACAAAATTTGGAGTCCCTTCTTAGAGCAACTCGACAAACAAGTGCTGCAGATGTGGGCCCAAGGCGAGTGGAAAGCCTTTTGCGAGATGCTGCCCGAGTACGCCAGCAAAGGCCATGGCGAGGGCTTCATGCACGACACCGCCATGCTGATGGGGGCTTTGGGCTGGAGTGGTTACAACGGCGCGGTGGACATCGTGACCCCTTACTTTGGGGCGAGCGGCACTGGCCAGTTGAATGCGATTTTTGAAGTCACCGCGCAAGACGGCGCCCAAGTGCCGACGGCGGTGGCCAGCCGTGCCGAGGGCTATACCGCCATCGGCACCCGTTTGTAACGCTTGCCGTGTTGCCTCTCTGTATTTATTTTGATTTACTGCTGCCTTCGCCATGCCCCATCTTGTGATTTTGTACACCGGCCAACTGGACCATGAGGTCAACATGACCACCTTGTGTCGCCAGCTGGCCGACGCCATGCTCAGCGTGAAAGACGAGGCGGGCCAACAGGTCTTTCCAACGGGCGGCACGCGGGTGCTGGCTTATCCGGCCGCGCACCATGCCGTGGCCGATGGTGGCGCCGCCGGACGGGCTGCCGGTGGCAATGGCGACTATGCTTTTGTTTACCTCAACTTGCGCATGGGCCGAGGCCGCAGCGAGGCCACCCAACAACGGGCCGGCGAAAGTCTGCTGGCTGTAGCCAAGACATTTTTCGCGCCTGTGATGGCGCAGCGCCACATCGGCATCACGCTGCAAATCGACGTGGGCCCTGAAGTGTTTGATGCCAAGCACAGCAACCTGCATCCTTTATTCAACAAGGCCTGAACCATGTCGGTATTTTCCGAAGAACAGATTCAACAGCTCGCACACGAGCTGAACCAGTCTGAAAAATCGCGCGTCCAAATTGAGCATTTTTCTAAGCGTTATCCCGGCATGACGATCGAGGACGGTTACCGCATCAACCGCGCGTGGATGCAAATCAAGTTCGCCGAAGGTCGCCAAATGATTGGCCACAAAATTGGCCTCACCAGCCGCGCCATGCAGGTCTCTAGCCAAATCGACGAGCCCGACTACGGCACCCTGCTGGACGACATGCTTTACACCTGCACGCCCGGCCAGGTGCTTGATATTCCAAGCCATCGATTCATCGCGCCCCGCGTGGAAGTCGAGCTGGCCTTCGTTTTGAAAAAGGCGCTTCGGGGGCCTCACGTGGATGTGGCCGAAGTGTTGGACGCCACCGAGTTTGTCACGCCCGCAATCGAGATCATCGATGCGCGCATCGAACAATTTGACCGCCACACTAAAGCCATGCGCAAGGTTTACGACACCATCAGCGACAACGCTGCCAACGCGGGCATTGTTTGGGGCGCCCAGCGGGTCGACCCGCTGACCACCGACTTGCCTTGGTGTGGAGCGGTGCTGCGCCAAAACGGCGTGGTGGAAGAGACCGGCTTGGCCGCTGGGGTGCAAGGGCATCCAGCGGTCGGCATTGCTTGGCTGGCCAACAAACTCGCGCCATGGGGCGAGCATTTGCAAGCGGGCGAAATTGTGTTGGCCGGCTCCTTCACCAAACCCGCGCCGGCCAAGGCGGGTGACGTGTTCGAGGCGGACTATGGCCCCTTGGGCAAATTGGAGTTCAGATTCACATGAGCGCCGCTTGCCCTAAATCCACACAGCGCGCCTGTTGCGCCATGTTCACCGCAGCCATCGCCTAGGAGGCCCCATGCAGACACCCCGTAACGAGTTCAAGCACGCCCTGCGTGAAGGCCGTCCGCAGATTGGTTTGTGGATGGGTTTGGCCAGTGCCTACACCGCTGAGATATGTGCACTGGCGGGCTTCGATTGGTTGGTCATTGACGGCGAACACGCCCCGAATGACCTGCGCAGCATCCAAGCGCAGTTGCAAACCGTTGCGGCCTATCCGGGCAGCCACGCGGTGACGCGTGTGCCGGTGGGCGAGACCGCGCTCATCAAACAGTACCTCGATTTGGGTGCGCAAAACATTTTGGTGCCCATGGTCGACACCCCTGAGCAAGCGGCGCAGTTGGTTCAGGCCATGCGCTACCCGCAGGACGACGGCTTGGGTGGTATTCGAGGCATGGCGGGTGCCCGCGCTTCACGCTGGGGCCAATACACCGATTACTTCAAGCGGGCCAACGAAGAGGTGTGCTTGTTGGTGCAAGTCGAGTCTCGGCTGGCGCTGCAAAACCTCGACGCCATTGCCGCCACCCCGGGAGTCGATGGTGTCTTCATTGGGCCCGCGGATTTGTCGGCTTCGATGGGCCATGTGGGCAATGCGGCGCACCCCGAAGTGCAAGCCGCCATTGCGGAGGCCATTGCCCGCATCTTGCGGGCAGACAAAGCGCCCGGCATTCTCACGCCCGACCGCGCCTTGGCCACCCACTATTTGGGGTTGGGCGCTGTATTTGTGGCGGTGGGTTTGGACACGCAAATATTGATGCGCCAGACCGCCGATTTGGCCGCGCATTTCAAGGCCGCGGTGAAAACCGCCGCGCCCGACCGGGGCGCCACGTATTGACGCCCCGAACACTGACGAACACATTTTTGGAGTTGCCCATGTTTCCACAGCCCCAACCCGTGGTGCCCTCTTTGCAAGCCCGGGTCCATCCCGACGAGTGGCAAGCCCGCTTACAGCTGGCGGCTTGTTACCGCGTGTTTGCCATGCTCGGCTGGACCGAGATGATCTACAACCACATCACACTGCGTTTGCCCAACAGTGTGACGGGCGGTGAAAAACACTTTTTGATCAACCCCTTTGGCCTGCATTACAGCGAGGTCACGGCCAGCAATTTGGTGAAGATCAATTTGCAAGGCGAGGTGTTGGACGGCTCGCCCTTCAAAGTCAACCCGGCGGGTTTTGTGGTGCATGCCACGCTGCATGGCGGCATTGAGGGCGCGCACTGCGTCATGCACACCCACACCACGGCGGGTGTGGCGGTGGCGTGTTTGCCCGAAGGCTTGTCGCAAAGCAATTTTTACTCTGCGCAATTGCACGACATGGTGGCCTACCATGACTTCGAAGGCATCACCATCCACGCCGAAGAAGGCCCACGTGTCTTGCGCAGTGTGGGCCAAAAGCCGGCGGTGATTTTGCGCAACCACGGCCTCTTGTCATGGGGCCAAACCTTGCCCCAGACTTTTGCGATTTTGTGGACGCTGCAACGCGCTTGCGAGATCCAGTTGGCCACGCTCAGCATGGGTGCCCCGCTGCCGGTGTCACCGGAGGTGGCGGCCAAGTGCACGCGCGATGCTTTGCAGTTCAACCCCCACCATGGCGCTGGTCAAGATGTGTTTGAAGCCTTGGTGCGGCAGATGGACCGACACGACACCGGGTGGCGCGCATGAGCACGGGGCCATTCCAAAAAATCACCATCGTCGGCGCCGGAGCAATTGGCGGCTGGTTGGGGGTGCACGTGGCCCAAACCCGTGGCGCAGGCGCGCAGCCCCTTGGCGTGTTGGCGCGCGGCGACACACTGAGCGCCCTGAAAAAAAACGGCCTCCAGTTGCACCAAGGTGGGCAGTGCCTGCAGGTGCCGGTGCAAGCCGAGAGCGACGCCGCTCAATTGGGCGTGCAAGACCTGGTGATCATCTCCGTCAAAGCGCCCGCCTTGGCGGTGGTGGCCCAGCAAGTGGGTCCCTTGTTGGGTCCCGACACGGTGGTCTTGACCGCCATGAACGGCGTGCCGTGGTGGTTTTTACACGGGTTCGGCGGGCCAGTGGCGGGTCGCGCCCTGCACGCGGTGGACCCGCAGGGCGAGATTGCCCGTGCCCTGCCTGCCGCGCACATTGTGGGTTGTGTGGTGCATGCCAGTTGCTCGGTCGACGCGCCGGGTGTCGTGCGCCATCACTTTGGTGACGGCCTGATCATCGGCGAGCCTTCAGGGGCGGTGACACCGCGCGTAGAAGCCCTGCACGCTTTGCTGCGTCAAGCGAGTTTCAATGCCAGCGTGTCGGCACAAATTCAAAAAGACATTTGGTACAAGCTGTGGGGCAATATGACGGTCAACCCCATCAGTGCGTTCACCGGGGCCACCACCGACCGCATTTTGGACGACCCCTTGGTGCGGCAATTTCTCTCGGGCGTCATGCTCGAGGCCAAATCGATTGGCGCCAAGATGGGCATTGAGATCGCACAAGACCCCGAAGACCGGCACGCCGTCACCCGCAAATTAGGCGCATTCCGCACCTCGATGTTGCAAGACGTGGACGCGGGCAAACCGGTCGAGCTCGATGCCTTGGTGACGGCGGTGCGCGAGCTGGGGCAGCTGACGCAAGTGGCCACGCCCTTGACCGACGTGTTGCTGGGCTTGAGCCGTTTGCATGCGCAAGGCTTGGGCCTGTATGCCGGCGCATCCAACGCTGAAGAGCCGCGCCCATGACGGCGTCCCCAGAGACCAAGGCGGCACTGCAACGACTGAGTCTGACGGGCTTTCTCACGCTCTTGTTGATCGCCTTGATGATGGGTGCCAACCATGTGGCGGCACGCACGGCGTTCAACCATGGCGTGGACGTGGTGACGGCCGTGGTCTTTCGCAGCAGTGTCACGGCCTTGGTGGTGGCTTTGATTCTTTGGCAACAAAAAGTGTCCTTCCATTTGACGGGGCGGCAACAAAAAAAGCTGCTTGTGATTGGTGCCTTGATCGCGGTGCAAAGCGTTTGTCTTTACTCTTCGGTGGCGCGCTTGCCGGTGGCCTTGGCCCTGTTGGGTTTCAACACTTACCCCTTGACCACCGCCTTGTGGGCGCGATTGCTGTACGGGCATCGCCCTGAGCGGGCGGTGTTGTGGGCCATGCCGGTGTTGTTGTTGGGCTTGGCATTGGCCTTGGATGTGTTGGGCGCGGCATCTGGCCTGGGGGCGGCACAACATTGGGGCCAAATTGGCGTGGGCGTGGCCTATGCGTTGGCCGCTTCCGCCACCTTTGGCTTGGCCTTGGTGATCACCCAGCATGAAGCGGCCGAGGTCGATGGGCGTTTGCGCACTTTCACCACCATGGCCACGGTGGCCGTGTTGGCAGGCGTGGTGGCATTCAGTCAGAGTGGCCTGCATTTGCCCAACGCGCCTTTGGGTTGGTGGGGCTTGGGGGCCTTGACGTTTTTGTACGGCACGGCCTTCACCATCATGTTCACCGTGTTGCCCAAGTTGGGCGTGGTGGGCAACTCAGCCATCATGAATGTCGAGCCCGTTTTTGCCTTGGTCTTGGCTTGGGCCCTGCTCGGTCAGTCGATTGCCATGGTGCAAGTGATCGGCGCTTTGGTGGTGGTGGCCACCGTGATGTGGCTGGGCCTGCGCAAGCGTTGAGCGCAAGCTCTTCAATCTGCCGAGGTGCCTTTTTTCAAGGCCAGCGCTTGGTCGTACAGCTCATTTTTAGATTCGCCTGAAATTTCAGCCGCGAGTTTGACGGCTGTTTTTAAGGGCAACTCAGGCAACAGCAATTGCAGCACGCGCAGACCTTGGCCCGACGATTCGGCCACCGGGGCGTTGTGCACCACCAAAACAAATTCGCCGCGCACCCGATCGGGTTTTTCGGCCAACCAGCCGGGCAGGGCGTGGGCGGCCAGCGTTTCAATTTGCTCAAACTGTTTCGTCAACTCTCGCCCCAGTGTGATGCGGCGTTCGCCCAGCACCGACAGCGCTTGCGCCAATGCCTCGATGCGGTGAGGCGCCTCCAGCAAGACCACCGCACGACTTTCTTGGGCCAGCTGCGCCACCGCTTGTTGCCGTTCGCCCGATTTCGATGGCAAAAAACCCGTGAACACAAAGCCGTCTTCGCCCGTCATGCCCGAGGCGCTCAAGGCGGTGGTGACACTGCTTGCGCCGGGCAGGGGCAAGACACGGTAGCCGGCTTGCCGAACAGCGGCCACCAAGCGGGCACCCGGATCGCTGACGGCGGGCGTCCCGGCATCGCTCACATAGGCCACGCGTGCGCCCGCCGAGAGTTGTGCGATCACGCTTTGCGCGGCTTCGGCTTCGTTGTGTTGGTGTACAGCCAACAGCTGCGCGCTGGGGCGCTCTAGGCCATAAGCGCGCAACAGTTGTTGGGTGTGGCGGGTGTCTTCGCAGGCCACCGCATCGACCTTGGCCAGCACGTGCAGCGCGCGCAGACTGATGTCGGCCAAGTTGCCAATCGGGGTGGCCACGACATACAGTGTGTGGGTCGGGTGGTTTTGTGTGCCTGCTGCTTCATCGGCAGCTTCCAAGGCTTTGACAAACGAGGCTGACAAGGGAGACGGAGTCAATGCAATTCCTCAAAAAAGACACGCCGGGCCAGACCACCAAGGCCCGTGGCGATGCGGGCGAAGACGAGGCGCTGGCCTATTTGCAGGCGCAGGGTTTGCGCTTGCTGCAGCGCAATTATCGGACGCCGGGCCGAGGCGGCGGTGAAATTGACCTGATCATGCAGCAGAGCGATGGCACCGTGGTGTTTGTCGAGGTCAAAAAACGCAGCCGGGCTGACTTTGGAGGGGCCGCCGCTTCGGTCACGCGGCCCAAGCAAAGGCGCATCGTGTTTGCCGCTCACCATTACTTGTTGCGCTGGCGGCACTTGCCCCCCGCGCGTTTCGATGTGGTGACCTTGGACGCGTCGGGCTTGCAGTGGTTGCAAGCGGCTTTTGATGCGACTTGAAAAAATCACCAGCAGACGCCAATTGCGCGTTTTCTTATGGGGTTGATGGGGCTTGTCTTCACGTGACGCGGTTATCATTCCAGACATGTTAGACCTGCGCATTCAACAGCATTTCATTGACAGCGCCGACCTGCACTACCAAGTCGCTGAAGGCTTGGCCAAGCCGGTCGATGCGGCGGTGCAAGCGGTGCTTGCTTGCGTCACCGGGGGCGGCAAGGTGCTGACCGCCGGCTTGGGCACGTCGAACGGATTGGCGCAGTATTTGGCCAGTTTGTTGTTGGGCGGTTTTGAGCGCGAGCGGCCCGGTTTGTCCGCCTGGGCCTTGTCGGCCGATGCCATGACGGCCAGTCTTTGGTCAGAAAACCAAGGCTTGGCCAACCAAGTCAAAGCGCTGGGCCAAACGGGCGATGTGTTGGTGTTGATCAGTGCCGACGGCTCTGAACAGGCGCTGGTTGACGCGGCCCAAGCGGCCCACGACCGAGAGATGACGGTCGTGGCACTGACGGGTCGACAAGGCGGAACACTCTCGCGCCAGCTGCGCGAGACCGATGTCCATGTGTGTGTGCCCCACGAGCGGGTGGCACGCATTCGTGAGGTGCAACACTTGGTGTTGCACTGTCTGTGTGATGGTATTGATACCCAGTTATTGGGTGAACAGGAGCCTCTTTAAATGAATCGCAATCTTCAATCCTTGGTTTTGACAGGTGCCGTTTTGGCCAGTGCGCTGGTGGGACTGTCCGGCTGCGCGCCTCTCATCGTGGGAGGTGCTGTGGTGACGGGTGTGGTGGCCACCGACCGCCGCACCGCCGGTGCACAAGTAGAAGACGAGGCGATCGAGTTGAAGGTCGCCAGCGCGGTGCGCAAAGACTTGGGCGATCGCATTCACCTGAATGTGACCAGCTTCAACCGCAAAGTTTTGCTGACCGGTGAAGCGCGCACCCAAGCCGACAAAGACCGGGCAGAAAAACTGGCGCAAAGCCAAGAAAACGTGCAGTCCATCGTGAATGATTTGGCCGTGGCGCCGCCCAGCAGCCTGACCCAACGCTCTAAAGATGTGGTCATCACCAGCCAAGCCAAGGCGGCCTTTATTGATGCCAAAGACCTGCAAGTGAACGCCATCAAGGTGGTCACCGAGCGGGGTGCGGTGTACCTGATGGGCCGAGTCACCGCCCGTGAAGCCAAACGTGCCAGTGACATCGTGCGCGGCATTGGCGGGGTGACCAAGGTGGTGCGTGTGTTTGATGAAATTTCAGAAGATGAGCTCAAGCGCCTGAGCCAACCGCCTCTGTCCAAGTAAGCCAGCCTGAGACAAAAAAAGAGCGACCCGAGGGTCGCTCTTTTGCTTTGGAGTACTTTGCTCAGCGCAGGCGGCGAATCAGGCTGGAGGTGTCCCAACGGCCGCCGCCCATTTTTTGCACATCGGCGTAAAACTGGTCCACCAAAGCCGTCACGGGCAAGCGCGCACCGTTGCGCTTGGCTTCGTCCAGCACCAAGCCCAGGTCTTTGCGCATCCAGTCGACCGCAAAACCAAAATCAAACTTGTCGTCGGCCATGGTCTTGCCACGGTTGTCGAGTTGCCAGCTTTGCGCGGCGCCCTTGCCTATGACCTCCAGCACTTGGTGCATGTCCAGCCCGGCTTGCTGGCCAAACGCCACGGCTTCAGACAGGCCTTGCACCAGTCCGGCGATGCAGATTTGGTTGACCATTTTGGCCAGTTGGCCGGCGCCCGATTCACCCAGCAAAGTGAAGGCGCGCGAGAAAGCCATGGCGGTGGGTTTGACCTTGTCAAAGGCGGCCGCATGGCCACCACACATCACGGTCAGCATGCCGTTTTGTGCGCCGGCTTGTCCGCCAGAAACCGGCGCGTCGATGAAGTGCAGGCCTCGCTTTTCGGCTTCGGCGGCGAGTTCACGCGCAATCGAGGCAGAGGCGGTGGTGTGGTCCACAAAAATAGCGCCGGGTTTCATGCCGGCAAAAGCGCCATCGGGTCCGAGCACCACACTGCGCAAATCGGCATCGTTGCCCACGCAAGCAAACACGATGTCAGCGCCTGCGGCCGCTTCGCGCGGGGTCGGTGCACTGGCGTTGCCGGGGCACTCGGCCACCCACGCACTGGCTTTGGCGGGGCTGCGGTTGTACACGGTGACGCGGTGACCGGCGCGGGCCAGATGCCCCGCCATGGGGTAGCCCATGACACCCAAGCCCAAAAAGGCGACGTGGCGGGCAGGTGTGGGTTCGTAGGTTTTGGCGGCAATTTGGCTCATGAGGAATCTCGCTGGGTTGAAAACAGAGCGTTAATTTAGCAGCCTGGCAGTGGGCCTGTGCGCCGGGGGATCATTGCCCCGAAACCGGCCCCGACCCTGAGGCAGAGGCTGGCTTTTGGTACGCTCTCGGCATGAACACTTTGATTGCCCAAAACCTGTCGCAGGTACAGGCCCAAATTCAGGCGGCATGCCAAGCGGCGGGGCGCGAGCCAGACAGCGTGCAGCTGCTGGCGGTCTCCAAAACCTGGGGCCCCGAGTCGGTGCGCCAGGCCCATGCGGCAGGCCAATTGGCGTTTGGAGAAAACTACATTCAAGAAGCCGTGGACAAGATGGCGGCCTTGCGAGATTTGCCTTTGCAATGGCACTGCATCGGCCCCATTCAGAGCAACAAAACCCGTTTGGTGGCCGAGCATTTTGATTGGGTGCACTGCATCGACCGCCTCAAGATTGCACAGCGCTTGAGCGAGCAGCGCCCAGACCATTTGCCCGCCTTGCAGGTCTGCATTCAGGTCAATGTCGATGGCGGCATCACCAAGTCGGGTGTGACGCCCCACGAGTTGCCGGCGCTGGCGCAAGCTGTGGCCGCTTTGCCGCGCCTGCAATTGCGTGGCTTGATGACCATTCCCGAGCCGGCCGAAACGCCCGAGTTGATGCGCGCGGTGCATCGACAAGCCAAGGCGCTGTTTGACGCGCTGAACCAGCAAGGTTTGGCGCTGGACACCTTGTCGATGGGCATGAGTGCCGACTTGGACGCCGCCATCGCCGAGGGCAGCACTTTGGTCCGGGTGGGCACGGCGATTTTTGGCAAACGCTGAGCGCGCCAAGGGGCGACGAGAGGCGCCCCTCCGGCTTACGCAGCCTTGACCGTGCGTGCCGGTAAAACCGCGCCGGCACATTCGCCAAACCCGATGCGCACCGCGCCCTCGCGCGCGCACCAGCCGCGCAGCACCACGCGGTCGCCATCTTCGAGCCAGGTGCGCTGTTCGCCATTCGGCAAATTCAGGGGATGTTTGCCGCCCGTGGTCAGCTCGATCAAGGCACCCGCTTGGTCGAGCGTGGGGCCAGACAAAGTGCCGCTGCCCAACAAATCCCCCGCTTGCAAATTGCACCCATTCACCGTGTGGTGGGTCACCATTTGTGCCACTGTCCAATAAGCATGCCGGTAGCTGGTGCGGCATATCGTGGCCTCAGCTTGCCCCGCGGCGCGCATGCCTGCCGTTTGCAAGCCCACTTGCAATTGAATGTCGAAGGCGCCGGCTTGTTGGTTGTGCGGCGAGTCCAGATAAGCCAAAGGCGGTGGGTCTTGGGGTGGGCGGCTGAAGGGCACCCGAAAGGGCGCCAGCGCCTCCATCGTCACCACCCAAGGCGAAACGGTGGTGGCAAAGTTCTTCGACAAAAAAGGCCCCAAGGGTTGGTATTCCCAGCCCTGAATGTCGCGCGCGGACCAGTCGTTGAGCAAGCAGATGCCAAACACGTGGTCTTCGGCCTCGGTCATGTCCACGGCCTCGCCTTGGGCGTTGCTTTGGCCGACAAAAATACCCAGCTCGAGCTCGATGTCGAGCTTTTTGCACGGGGCCAACACCGGGTCGGGCGCACCGGGCGAGAGGGTTTGTCCCCAAGGGCGGCGAAAGGTTTGGCCCGACACGCCAATGCTCGAGGCGCGACCGTGATAACCAATTGGCACCCATTTGTAATTGGGCAGCAGTGGTTGGTCCGGCCGGAACTGTTTGCCGATGTTGGTGGCGTGGTGGACCGAGGTGTAAAAGTCGGTGTAGTCGCCAATGCGGGCCGGCACAGCGAATTCGGCTTCGGCTTGCGGCACCAAACACGGTTGCAGTGCCGCCTGTTGCGCCGCGCCCGACCGCAAAGCGCGTGACAAGGCCAAGCGCAAAGCGCGGATGGCCACCGGGCCCAAAGCCATCAAATCATTCAAGGTGTTTTGAGCCGCCGCCTGCAAGGCCATCTGCAAGTTCATCTGCAAGGCCATCTGAATGTTCAACTGCAAACCCGCCAGCTCCCTTGGAGTCTGATCGACCTTATCGACCTTATCGGCCTGATCAGCCGGATGCGCAGGCCCCGTGAGCCACTCGGCATGGCGTTGCGAGACTTTCAATAGGGCGGCCATGTCAACGATCTGATCGCCAATGGCCACACCGCCTCGGAAAACTTCGTCGGTGCCTTGCCGTCGAAACACCGCAAAGGGCAAGTTTTGAATCGGGAAATCACTCAGGCCGGTGTTCGCCGAGGCGACCCAACTGGTCAGCGCTGGGTCGTGCGTTTCGTTCAGCATGGCCATTGCCCCTGTTCAGTGGGCCAAGCTGCCGTCGTGCATCCAGGCGGCGTGTTTGGGCGCGCGTTTGGTTTGGCTCCATTCTTCGAGCATGTCCCACTTCACGGCATCGAGTTTTTTCATCATCTCGGGCGTGCCACAGTCGGCGGCCAACTCGAGTCGGTGACCGTTGGGGTCGAAGAAATAAATGCTCTTGAAAATGGTGTGGTCCACCGGGCCCAACACCTCGACGCCCCCCGCCACCAATTTGTCTTTGGCCGCTTGCAGCGCCTCGAGCGATTCGACTTTTAACGCCAAGTGTTGCACCCATGCCGGGGTGTTCGGGTCGCGCCCCATTTCGGCTTGGGTGGGCAACTCAAAAAAAGCCAAGATGTTGCCCTGGCCCGCATCCAAAAAGACGTGCATGTAGGGGTCGGGTGCCTTGGTTGAGGGCACTTCGTTTTCGGCAATCGCCAGCACAAACTTCATGTCGAGGTGCTTTTGGTACCACTCGACGGTTTCTTTGGCGTCTTTGCAGCGGTAGGCAACATGGTGAACGGATTGAACCAGCATGGGGGTCTCCTGTGGGGCGGTTGAAATTCAAAGATCTTGCAAGGCGGTCGACAGGTGCTCTTGAAACAACTGCGGATCACCCAGCGCTTGGGCATTGAGCAGAGCCAGTTTGACCAAAAACAAGGCGGTCTTTTCCGGGCCGGCTTGGTCGATGGCCGTGGCCAGTGCGTCATAAACGGTTTCGAGGCCGTCAATGTTCAGCGTGGAAGGGGGTGAACGCATCGGACTTTCCTCAGGGCTTCAAGACTTGGTCCAGGGCGGAGCGCAGGCGCGGTCCGTCCAGCTGCAACCAGCGGGCACAAATGTGTTGGTCGGGGCGCAACAAATAGGCCGCGCCTTCGCCTGTCACGCCATAGCGTTGCCGCACGCGGCCCGCAGTGTCGGGCAGATTCAGTTCGCAGCCTGCCACGGCATGCGCCGCGCCCACTGCGGTCACCCGAATGCGGATGCCCTGGGCGCGCGCTTGGTCCAGCACGGTTTGCAGGCTGGAGGGGAGTGCAGTGGCTTGGGTGAAGTAGAGCAAATCAAAGCCTCCCCCCAAATGGTCCAACAAATAGTCGTCATCGCCGAGTCGCACGTTTTGTGGGGGCTCGCCGTGTGCGGGTCCTTGGCTGAAAAGCGCGTTGTCATCGTCGGTGCAGTTCAGTGGCGAGTGCGTGTAGGCGTGGGGCCGCGAGGTGCGCCAGTGGTACAGCGGCCGCACAAACTCTTGTGTCAACGAGAGCGACAAAACCGCATCGCGCAACAGGCGGAAACCGGGGCTTGGGGGCGTCATGAAGCGCGTGCTTTTGCCGGCTTCGGCAATGATCTCGCGCGCTGCACCCACCCGCTCAGCGCTGTGGTTGGCCAACAAAGCCGAGCCGGCCAAACCCTTCACCACATAGGCCAAGTGCCAGCCCAAAGACTGGGCATCTTGAAAGGCCGTGTTGGCGCCGCGCACGCCAAAGATGGGCAGCAAGTGCGCCGCATCGCCGGTGAAGATGACGCTGCCGTGCACAAAGTCGGGCAAGGTCAAGGTGCGCGCCGAATACACCGAAGACCAGTCCATTTCCCACGGGGTGTTGGCGTGTCCGATCATCGCCAGTTGGGCATCGATGCGGGCTTTGAGTGACTCGGGACGCAAGGCTTCTTCGGGAGTCTCACCGGGCGGCAGTTGGTAGTCCACGCGCCATATGCCGTGCGGTTCCCGGTGCATCAAGATGGTGTTGCCGGGGTTCCATTCGGGGTCAAAAAAGGCCAGCCGTTCGGTGGGGAAGGGCAGGTCGATTTTGATGTCGGCGATCACAAAAAAGCCTTCGTATGAAGCGCCTTCCATCTGCAAATTCAGCGCCGAACGAAGGGCCGAACGGCCGCCGTCAGCGGCGATCACCCAGTCGCTTTCCAGCGCATAAGGGCCCTCGGGGGTGTCCACTTCCAGCACGGCGTAGCCGTCTTGTTGCGTCAGTTGGTTGACTTTGTTGCCCCACCGAAAATCGATCAACGGCTCGGCCTCGCATGCCGCGTGCAGGTACTCTTCCATGAAGGGTTGCTGCACATTGATGATGGGGAAAAAGCGGTCGTCTTCGTCGTGTGGCGCTTCCATACGGAACACCCGCTGGCCACGGTAAAACGAGTTGCCAAAACGCCAGGGCAAACCGATGGCCGTCATGCGTTCGGCCACGCCCACTTGCTGCAAGATTTCCATCGAGCGCCGGGTGAAGCAAATGGCCCGACTGCCTTGTGACAGCTGCAACTCGGCCGACAACACCACGCTGGCCACACCGTGCCGCGCCAACTCGAGTGCGGTCACCATGCCGGCGGGACCGGCGCCGACCACCACGACTTTTTGCCGTGCTTGCGGGGGATGGGCCGAGGGCAACCAAGGCGCAAACACTTGGTAAGGGTAATAAATGGACGGCCGCGCCTGCGTGCTGGGTTGGTGCATGGTGATCAGCTCCGGCGGGCTTCGGTGGCCACACCCGGCCGGGCATGGGTAATCAGGCGGTCAAACATCGCGCTCAGGCTGGCTTGTTCTTTGGCGTTCAGGCAGCCAAAAATATCTTGGTTGCGCTGCGCGACCATGGCCATGGCGCGCTCAAACACTTTGCGCCCGGCGGGCAGCAGGGTCAACACCACGCCGCGGCCATCGCCCGGATGGTCGGCTTTGAGCACCAAGCCTTGGTCGACCAAGGCCTGCGCAGCCCGGCTGGCCTGCCCTTTGTTGAGGTTGGCTTTTTCGGCCAACTCTTTCACCGACAAAGGCTCAAACGTGCCAATGGTCGTCAGGCACCGACCATCGCTCATCGACAAACCCGTCTGCTCGGGATAGGCCGATTGGCTGTCCGCATCGGTCAGTTTGTGCAACTGGTGCAGACGGTAAGTCAGGGTGCGGTCAAGCGGCGTGGACATGCAGAGTGAACGGGTGAAGGGGGTTTTTAAGATGGCGTGATCTTAGGTTAATTTGGTTGCGCGCGCAACTAGGTAGAAACACGGATGGTTGCGAATGCAACCAAATGACTCAAAAAAAAGCCAGAGGATCCCTCTGGCTTGCGGGGCAGAGCGGGGGTTAAAACCGCTCCAACTCCGGGTGCTTGATGGCGCCCGCCCGCACCAGCATGCGGCCGTACTCGGCGCAGCGGTTCAGGGTGGGAATCACCTTGCCGGGGTTCAGGAGACCGTGCGGGTCGAAAGCGCGTTTGACCGCAAACATTTGTTCGTTTTCTTCGGCGCTGAATTGCACGCACATGCTGTTCACTTTTTCGATGCCCACACCATGCTCGCCGGTCACCGTGCCGCCCATCGCGACGCTGGTTTCCAAAATGTCGGCACCAAATTGCTCGCAGCGGCGCAATTGGTCGGGGTCGTTTGCATCAAACAAAATCAGGGGGTGCAAATTGCCATCGCCGGCATGAAACACGTTCAAGCAGCGCAAGGCGTATTTCTTTTCCATCTCGGAGATCGCTTGCAAGATGTCGGCCAAGCGTTTGCGCGGAATGGTCGAGTCCATGCACATGTAGTCGGGGCTGATGCGGCCCGAGGCGGGGAAGGCGTTTTTGCGGCCGCTCCAAAACTTCAGGCGTTGGGCTTCGTCACGGCTCACGGCAATGGCAGTGGCGCCGCAGTGGCGCAGCACGTCGCTCATGCGGCCAATTTCTTCTTCCACTTCTTCGGGTGTGCCATCGCTTTCGCACAACAAAATAGCGGCCGCGCTGAGGTCGTAACCGGCGTGCACAAAGTCTTCGACCGCGATGGTCATGGGGCCGTCCATCATCTCGAGGCCCGCTGGGATGATGCCCGCCGCAATCACCGCAGCCACCGCATCACCGGCTTTGCGCACGTCGTCAAAGCTGGCCATGATGCAGCGGGCCAATTGCGGTTTGGGCACCAGTTTGACGGTGACTTCGGTGGTCACCGCCAGCATGCCCTCGCTGCCCACCAACACGGCCAACAGGTCATAGCCCGGTGTGTCGAGGGCGTCGCTGCCAAATTCGATCGGGTCACCTTCGATGGTGAAGCCTTTCACCTTGAGCACGTTGTGCACCGTGAGGCCGTACTTGAGGCAGTGCACACCGCCCGAGTTTTCAGCCACGTTGCCGCCAATGGTGCAGGCGATTTGGCTGGACGGGTCGGGGGCGTAATACAAACCATAGGGAGCTGCGGCTTCGCTGATGGCGAGGTTGCGCACGCCGCATTCGACCACTGCGGTGCGGCTGATGGGGTCGACGGTTTTGATCTGGTTGAAACGGGCCATCGACAAGGTCACGCCCATGCGGTGCGGCATGGCGCCCCCCGACAAGCCGGTGCCTGCGCCGCGCGCGACCACCGGCACTTGCAGTGCGTGGCAGGCTTTCAGCACCGCTTGCACTTGCGCTTCGGTTTCGGGCAGGGCCACCACCAAGGGGCGCTCGCGGTAAGCCGTCAGACCGTCGCACTCGTAAGGCGTGGTGTCTTCCGCGGTGAAGAGGATGGACGAGGCGGGCAACACATCGCGCAAGGCATGCACCACGGCGCGTTGCCGTTCAGCCCGCTCGGAAGCGGTGAGTTCTTGAATTTCTTGGGGGGTGTTGGCGCTCATGGCATTCAATCCCGGTTGAGAGTGCCCTTACTTTAAGGCCAAGGGTGCGGCGGTGGGCTGAAGAAACTTTAAAGCGTTTGTGAAAAAGGCCGCATCAGGCCAACACGCTTTTCAGCCAGTCGGCAAAAGTGGCGCACTCCCAGCGCTCCATGGTGCCGGTGCGCCAGCACAGGTAATGGGCGTGTGGGCTGGGCACGCTGCGCTCAAATAGCCGCACCAGTTGGCCGCTCTCAAGCCAAGGGGCGCCGAGTTTGGTGCGGATCAAGCCCACCCCCAAACCCTGCGCGGCTGCATCGCACATCAGGCCGATGTCGTTGAACGACGAGCCGTCCATGGGCTCAGGCCAGTCCAGATTGTGTGCGGCAAACCAGGTGCGCCAGGGCTCCAGAGGGCTGCGCAGCAAGGCCACACCCTGCAAATCTTCGGCGCTGGCAAACGGGCCGTTTTCACGCAGCCACGCCGGCGAAGCCAAGGGCGTCACCTCGTCTTTGGCCAAGCAAACGTGCTCCACATCGGAGTAACGCCCGGTGCCAAAGCGCACCGTCAGATCGGCATCTTCGGCCACCACATCGAGCAAGGGAATGCTCACTTGCAGCGTGATGTCGATTTCGGGGTACGCGTCCAAAAAAGTCTTCAGACGGGGCATCAAGATCGAGCGCGCAAACGTGGGGGTCACCGCCAAGCGCAGTTTGCGCCGACCCGATGGCGCGCTGGCGCTGGGGAAACGCTGCAGAGAGACCAAGCCTTCGCGCACGTGGGCGAGGTATTCGATGCCTTCGGTGGTGAGCGAAAAATCAGCCCGGCCAAACAGCTTGGTGCCAATGATTTGCTCCAGCTGTTTGACGCGGTGGCTCACCGCGCTGGGGGTCACGCACAACTCTTCCGCGGCCTGGGTGACGCTGCGCAGACGGGCCAAGGCCTCAAAGGTCAGCAGGCACTGAATGGGCGGAATGCGGGAGGTGGCGGACATTGGCGCTGAAGGGGATGGAGCAGAAGTTAAATCAGCAGAAGATGAGTCAGCAGAAGATGGCTCAGCGGAAGATCACGGTTTTGTGGCCGTTGATCAGCACGCGGTGTTCGCTGTGCCATTTGACGGCACGGGCCAGCACTTGGCTTTCGGTGTCGCGCCCGATGGTGGTCAGGTCTTCCACCGTTTTGCTGTGGTCCACCCGGGCCACGTCTTGTTCAATGATCGGGCCTTCGTCCAGGTCGGCCGTCACATAGTGCGCGGTGGCACCAATCAGCTTCACGCCGCGGTCGTGGGCTTGGTAGTAGGGCTTGGCCCCTTTGAAGCTGGGCAAAAAGCTGTGGTGAATGTTGATGGCCCGGCCGGCCAACTTGCGGCACAGGTCGTCGCTCAAAATTTGCATGTAGCGGGCCAGCACCACCAACTCGGCGCCTTCGGCTTGAATGATCTCGTATTGCTTGGCTTCGGCTTGGGCTTTGGTGGCTGCGCTCACCGGAATGTGGTGAAACGGCACGTTGTAGCTGGCGGCCAGTTGGTAAAACTCGCGGTGGTTGCTGACGATGGCGCGAATGTCCAAGGGCAGCAGGCCACTCTTCCAACGGAACAACAAGTCGTTCAGGCAATGGCCTTCTTTGCTGACCATCAGCACCGTGCGCATGGGTTGCGTGGTGGCGTGCAGGTCCCACTTCATTTGGAAGGTTTGGGCAAAGTCGCCCCACTGTGATTGCAATGTCTCGCCATCGACCGCGGCACACGCAAATTGCACCCGCATGAAAAACAAGCCGGTGTCGTGGTCGTTGTATTGCGCGGCTTCTTCGATGTTGCCCCCCCGTTCCAGCAAAAAGCCCGAAACGGCATGCACGATGCCGGTGCGGTCAGGGCAAGAAAGCGTCAGGATGTAGGTGGTGGTCATGGCACAAAGCAATTGAGGGGGCGCCCGTACACGTGGAGGCGCCCAAAATTCAAAAGGCTTATTGTAGAGACCCCTTGCGGCGGGGCTGTGGGCCGAAAGCGCAAGGGCTGGCCTGTCGCGCGGGCGCGCCAGATGCCCGTGCAGGGCTTTAAACTGCGCGCTGCAATTGATTTCTAGGAGTTTGTCGTGGCCCATACCGATCTCAACATGGACAACCAGTGGTTGCCCTTCACCCCCAACCGCAGCTTTCGCCAAGATCCCCGCGTGTTTGTGGGCGCTGAGGGCATGCACTTCACCACCCATGACGGTAAAAAAGTCATCGACGGCATCTCCAGCTTGTGGTGTGTGGGGGCGGGGCACAACCGCAAACCCATCAACGAGGCCATCAAGAAGCAACTCGACACCCTGGATTACGCCACGGCCTTTCAGGCCAGCAACGACAAAGCGTTTCAAGCAGCGCAAATGATTGCCGCCATGGCCCCGGGCGACTTGAACAAAGTGCTGTTTTGCAACTCGGGCTCGGAAGCAGCCGACACGGCTTTGAAAGTGGCCCTGGCCTACCACCGCGCGCGGGGCGAGGGCCATCGCAATGTGTTCATTGGTCGGGAAAAGGGTTACCACGGCGTCAACTTTGGCGGCATGAGCGTGGGCGGCTTGCCCGCCAACCGCAAGGTCTACGGCGCACAACTGTTGCCGCGCGTCGACCACATGCGCTTCATCCACGACCCGGTGAACCACGCCTACATTCACCACGAAGAACCGGTGTGGGCGGAAGACCCGCTGCTGGAGTTGGAAAACCGCATCTTGGTGCTGCACGATCCGAGCAACATCGCGGCCGTGATCGTCGAGCCCATCGCGGGCAGCGCGGGTTGGTACATCCCGCCCAAGGGCTATGTGAAGCGCTTGCGCGAGATCTGCGACAAGCACGGCATCTTGTTGATTTTTGACGAGGTCATCACCGGCTTTGGCCGCTTGGGGGTGAACTTTGGCGCCGACCATTACGGCGTGGTGCCGGACATGTTGAACTTTGCCAAAGCCGTGACGAATGGCGTGATCCCACTGGGCGGCGTGATTTGCCGCGACTTCATTTACGACGCGATGATGAACGCCAATTCGCCGGCGCACGCCATCGAGTTTTTCCATGGCTACACCTACTCCGGTCACCCTGTGGCCTGCGCTGCGGCCATCGCCACGCTCGATTTGTTGAAAGAAGAAAACCTGTTTGCGCGGGCTGGCCAAAAAGGCCGCGTGTTGGGCGACGCCATGCACAGCGCCCTCAAAGGCTTGCCCAACGTGGTCGGCATTCGCACCTTGGGCTTGGCTGGCGCAGTTGAGCTGGCCAGCATCCCGGGCACACCGGGCAAGCGGGCTTATGACATCTTTATGGACTGTTTCCACAAGGGTGTGTGGGTGCGTCCGGCGGGCGAAAATTTGGTGATTTGCCCGCCCTACATTGTGGAAGACGCACACATCGACCAAATTGTGCAAACAGTGGCGGACAGCATTCGCCGGCATGCCTGAGCGTGCGGACGCTCAACACATGACCTTCTGGGGGCGTACAGCTGCCACCTTGTTGCTGGCCCTGTTGGCGGCTCAGGTGTGTGTGGTGCTGCAAACCCCTATTCCTTGGATGTTGGGGCCTTTGCTGGCGACGGCGGTGGCCTCGGTGTTGGGGGCGCCCACACGCAGCGCCAATGTGTTGCGCAACGCGGGTCAGTGGGTGATTGGGGCGGCCTTGGGTTTGTATTTCACGCCGCAAGTCAGCGCCTTTGTCGCCAGCCTGTGGTGGGCGATTGTCTTGGCCGTGCTGTGGGCTTTGGCCTTGGGGGCGCTGTTCGATCGGTGGTTGCAGCGCCAGCATGCCGCTGACTTTGCACACCTGTCGCCCTTGGCTTGGCGTGCTACCCGCTACTTTGCCAGTGCCATTGGCGGCGCCTCTGAGATGACCTTGTTGGCCGAGCGGCACGCTGCCCGCACCGACTTGGTGGCGGCTGCGCACAGTGTGCGCTTGATGATGGTGGTGATCTCGGTGCCCTTTGCCATGCAATGGGCGCAAAGCCATTGGGGTTTGCAGGTCGATGCCCGGTTGCTGCCGCGTCCGCCTGTGACCGACTGGTCCGAGTTGTGGCTGCTGGCTGGCGTGACGGCTGCAGGCGCCCTGGTCATGACGGGCTTGAAGCGCACCAACCCCTGGTTCATGGGCGCTTTGCTGGCCTCGATGTGCCTGACGCTGACCGGGGTGCAGGTCTCAGCCGTGCCGACCGAATTGTCCAATGCGGCTCAGCTGGTGATTGGGGTCAGTTTGGGGGTGCGTTTTCAGCGAGAGTTTGTGCACACCGCGCCGCGTTGGTTGGCCTCAGCGGCCGTCGGAACACTGGCCATGATGGCCTTGTCGCTGGGGTTTGCTTGGGCGCTGTCGGGTCTGACGGGTTTGCATCCCGCCACCCTGATCTTGGGCACCGCACCGGGCGGCATTGCCGAGATGGCAATCACGGCCAAGGTGCTACAACTCGGGGTGCCGGTGGTCACCGCTTTTCAGGTGTGCCGGTTGGTGGCGGTGTTGATCTTGGTGGGCCCTATTTACCAATGGACCGGTGGGACGGGTCCTCGCACCAGCCCCGGCCCTGACCGAGCGGACTGATTCCGCTCAGTGCACCACGACGGGTTGCTGGGCCAGGCCCGAGTAACCCTCGAGGGTGTCTTCGACTTCTTCTTGCGTGGGCGTGTGCAACTGCCACGCTTGGATTTGTTGCTGGAACATCTCGGCCCAAGAGCCGTCCAGGTACACCTCTTTGCCCGAACGTTTGTCCACGATTTCAAAACCATGGCGTTCCAGCAGGGGTTTGCTGGTCACGGGCTGCGTTTCAGCCGGGGCGTTGGCCAGCACATGCATCACGGCAAAGGTTTCGGATTCGTACAGCAGGTTCATGCCTTCATTCTCTCTCAACTTGTGGGACATAAATGGGGCTTTCGTGATGAACTTCAAGAGGGTGTGGTTTTCTCGTTCACCGCGGCCGATACAGGCAGCATCGGCAGTGGTTCTTGCGCCTTGAGCGTCAGGTCAATGAAATCGCCATTGGCCTGAGTGATTTTGATGCGAACCGGCATCCACGCGTATTTCTCCGCCATCCAAAAGGTCACTTGGGCGTCAAAACGGTTGCGCGGCAGACACACCCATTTGGCCGTGGCCAAAGTTTGCTCTTCCAGCTTCAGAGTTTCGGTGGCCTCGAATGTCAGCAGCCAAGGCAGCGCGTCGCGCAGCGTGGCGGTTTGAATCTGCAAACGGGTTCCTGGCTGAAAACGCAAGGGGTCGCCCGCCATGGCGGCCGCCATTTGCAGGTAAAGACTGATTTGGTCTTGTGCCCCAGATTCCAGGGCCGCGGAGGGTGCGTTGTTGCTGAACACGACCTTTTTGTTTTCGCGATCGAAGTGCGCCGCGCGCTCGCTGCGCCAATGGTCAGAAAAACGGACTGGGGCCAAACCGGTGGCATTCAAAACCCCCACGCTTTTCCATTGCCGAGTGCCGAGCAAAAAGGCTTTCACCGACAAACTCATGGTGTAGGCGCTGTCGTTGTATTGCCAACGCAATTCGCCATTGGCGTAGTACGTCATGTTCTTCGACAGGCCCGTCATGCGGTAAGTCATTAAGGAGGATGGCGGCAAGGCGCCCAGCGGAATCATGGGCAGTGTGGCGTTGGCGGCGATGGGGGAGATGGCGGCGGTAGGGGGAGAGGCGTCGCGCGCCTGCGCCAAAGGTTCAGAGGCGGAAGCGGGTGTGGAAGTGGGTGTGGAAGCGGGTGTGGAGGTGGGTGCCGATGTGGATGCTGTTTGGCCAGAGGCCTGGGCTGCGCTCTGCGCCGGGGTTTCGAGTGGTGTATTGAGATTGGTGTTGGGTGGGGCCTCGGCCGTCACGGGGGCTTCTGCGGGGCTGGGCGAGTTGAGGGCTGAGGGGGTTTGGCTGGGGTCTGCGCTCGCTTTGGGGCTGGGCTCGGGTGCAGACCGTGGCGCAGGTGGAGGCGCAGATTGAGTTGCAGGTGCCGGTTCGGTGGCAATGCGGGTGCGCGGCGCTGTGCTGCGGTTCGGTGCAGGGGCCGCTTGGGGGGCGGCGGGAGCGGCCAACAGGCGGGTTTGCAGCGGCCCGGTGGCGTACGCGTCATCGGTGGGCAATCGCAAGGCCAGCGGAGTTGACAGACCGAACATCAACAGCCCGTGCAGCCCCAACACCCCCAACAACAGGAGCCACAAAGTTCGCCGCGAAGGCGGCCCCACCCGGGTCACGGCTTTTTGGGCGGCAGGGGGCCGGAGGGTGTGCATCAGCCTTGCCAGCCCAAATCGGTCGAGAGTTGCTGGGCAAACTGGCGCAAATGTTGGGCGACGGCGCCGTCCCATGTGGTGTCCAAGGTGGCCGAAGAACCCAACACCACCACGCCCAACACCAAGTGCCCATCGGCATCAAAGACCGGCGCACACCACCCAGCGATGCCGGGCAGCAGCACATTCACAGCCCGCCCCAAACCTTGTTGCCGCGTCTCTTTGAGCATGGCTTTCAGTTGGCTGGGCGTGTGGGGCAAGTCGCTGCGGCCTAATTTGCGGGCCAAGGCCAGTTCTTCTTCGATCATGGGCGCCGTTTTGTCGGCGGCTCCGCCATGGCTCACAAAGGCGGTGAAGCAGCGGCCGGTCGCCGAAGACAAGAGGGGCATCACATCGCCCAGCCGCAAACTGACCGGCATCGCCAAAGGGTTTTCTTGCCAATGCACCAAGGTCGGTCCGCGGTTGCCCCAGACGGCCAGCGCCAAGGTGTGGCCCGTGGTTTCCAGCAAAGCGGGCAACCGATCGCGCGCCATCTTGACGGCATCCAAGCGCGACAAAGTGGCCAAGCCCAGTCGCAATGTGGCGGGCCCCAATTCGTAGCGGGTGCTGCTGCTGTCTTGCACCACCAAGCCCAAACGCTGAAAGCTCACCAAATAGCGGTGGGCTTTGGCGGCACTCATGTTGGCCGCCGCAGCGAGGTCGCGCAACATCAAGGGTGCAGGGGCCTGGGCCAGTACTTCCAGCAAGGCAAAACCCACTTCGACCGACTGAATGCCGGCACGTTCTTTGTCAGGATCCTGCGGGGGTGAAGCCGGGCTGTCGGTGTCCATATCGCCTAAAATCAGGTTTCGTTTAGTTAAACGGGTTTAACAATGCGTAACTTCTCGGTGGTGCACACTGTAGCCCATTGCGACCCGAACGGACACATTCCACATGAAATTGGCGACCTACAAAGACGGCTCACGCGACGGACAACTGGTGGTGGTCTCGCGCGATCTGAGCACGGCACATTATGCGACTGGCATTGCCAGCCGCTTGCAGCAGGTGCTGGACGATTGGAACTTTTTGGCGCCGCAACTGGAAGACCTCTACACCACCTTGAACCAAGGCAAAGCACGGCACGCTTTTCCTTTTGACCCCGAGCGTTGCATGGCCCCTCTGCCCCGGGCCTACCAGTGGGCCGATGGCTCGGCCTACTTGAACCATGTGGAGTTGGTACGTGCGGCCCGCAGCGCTGAAGTGCCCAGCAGTTTTTACACCGACCCCTTGATGTACCAAGGCGGCAGTGATGACTTTTTGGGCCCCTGCGATCCGGTGGTGTGCGCCAGTGAAGCATTTGGCATTGACTTTGAAGCCGAAATCGCGGTGATCACCGGCGATGTGCCGATGCAGACCGACGCCGACGAAGCCATTGAAGGGGTGCGCCTGATCATGCTGGCCAACGACGTGAGCTTGCGCAACCTGATTCCCAATGAGTTGGCGAAAGGCTTTGGCTTTTTCCAGAGCAAACCCGCCACCGCCTTCAGTCCCGTGGCGGTCACGCCCGATGAATTGGGCGAGGCGTGGCAAGGCGGGCGCGTGCACCTGACGCTGCAGTCCACTTGGAACGGCCGCAAAGTGGGCCTGTGCGAGGCGGGCCCTGAAATGACCTTTCACTTTGGCCAGTTGATTGCCCACATCTGCAAAACCCGCAATGTGCGCGCAGGTTCTATCGTGGGCAGCGGCACCGTCAGCAACAAAAGCATCGAGAAAGACGGCCGCCGTGAATGGCCCAAGGGCTACAGCTGCATCGCAGAAAAGCGCGCCATTGAAACCATTTTGGACGGCCAGCCCAGCACCGAATTCATGAAATTCGGCGACACCATCCGCATCGAGATGAAGGGCCTGAACGGCGAGAGCGTGTTCGGGGCCATCGCGCAAGAGGTGGTGCCCCTCCAGCGCGACTGAGGCCCGGGGCGTCAAGCGCCCAGTTTCTTCATCAGCAGCGCATTCACTTGGGCCGGATTGGCCTTGCCTTTGCTGGCCTTCATGATCGGGCCCACCAAGCCGTTCAGGGCTTTGGCATTGCCGGCCTTGAACTCGTCCACGTTTTTCGGGTGGGCGGCCAACACCTCGTCGATGATTTTTTCCAACTCGCCGGTGTCGTTCATTTGCTTCAGACCTTTGGCTTCGATCAAGGCGTCAACGTCGCCCTCACCGTTCCACAAGCCCTCAAACACTTGGCGCGCGGCGTTGTTGCTGATGGTGTTGTCGCTGATGCGGCCAATCAAGGCGGCCAATTGCGCGGCACTCACGGGCGCTTGTTCAATGGCCAATTCACTCGCGTTCAAGCGGCGTGAGACCTCGCCCATGATCCAGTTGCTGGCCAGCTTGGCTTGGTCGCAGGCTTTGGCCGTGGCTTCAAAATATGCTGCAACGGCTTTGCTTTGCGTCAGTTGCGTGGCGTCGTATTCGGGCAAAGCGTAGTCGCGCGTGAAGCGCTCGGCCATCACGCGGGGCAACTCGGCCATTTCGCCCTTGACGCGTTCCACCCAGTCCCGGCCAATCACCAGCGGTGGCAAATCAGGGTCTGGAAAGTAGCGGTAATCGGCAGCATCTTCTTTGGTCCGCATGGCGCGGGTTTCACCCGTGTCGGGATCAAACAGCACCGTGGCTTGTTGGATGCTGTGGCCGTCTTCCAGTTGGTCGATTTGCCAACGCACTTCGTAGTCGATGGCTTGCTGCATGAACTTGAAGCTGTTCAAGTTTTTGATTTCGCGGCGCGTGCCCAGGGGTTGTCCGGGTTTGCGCACCGAGACGTTGGCGTCGCATCGGAAACTGCCTTCTTGCATGTTGCCGTCGCAGATGCCGACCCAGGTGACGATTTTGTGCAGTTCTTTGGCATAAGCCACGGCCTCGGCACTGCTGCGCATGTCGGGTTGCGTCACGATTTCAAGCAAAGGCGTCCCTGCGCGATTCAGGTCGATGCCGCTTTGGCCAATGAAGTCTTCGTGCAACGATTTGCCCGCATCTTCTTCCAAGTGGGCGCGTTCCAAACGCACCGTTTTGCGCACGGTCTCTTTGCCTTCTTCAAGGTAAAAAGTCACCTCGCCGCCTTGCACCACTGGGATCTCAAATTGGCTGATTTGGTAGCCCTTGGGCAGGTCGGGATAGAAGTAGTTTTTGCGCGCAAAGATGCTGCGTTCGGCAATGTGGGCGTTGACCGCCAAACCAAACTCAATGGCACGCTCGACCGCACCCACATTCATCACCGGCAGCGTGCCGGGCAAAGCCATGTCCACGGCACAGGCTTGGGTGTTGGGCTCGGCGCCAAAGGCCACCGAAGCGCGGCTGAAAATCTTGCTGTGCGTGGACAGTTGGGCATGGGTTTCGAAGCCGATCACGACTTCGTAGCCTTGGACGAGTTGGCTCATTTCAGTCCCTCCGGCTGGCGCAGATGAAAGTCAGTGGCTTGTTGCAGGCGGTGAGCGGCGTTCAGCAATTGGCCTTCCTTGAAGTAATTGCCAATCAATTGCAGGCCCACCGGCATGCCGTCCGCGCCAAAGCCGGCGGGCACACTCATGCCCGGCAAACCGGCCAATGAGGCGGGGAGCGTGAAGATGTCGGCCAAATAATCGGCAACCGGGTCGTTGGCGTTTTCGCCCAACTTCCACGCCACGGTGGGGGCCACGGGGCCCGCAATCACATCGCACTGCTGGAAGGCATTTTGGAAATCGTCGGCGATCATCCGGCGGATCTTTTGCGCTTGCAGGTAATACGCGTCGTAATAACCGTGGCTCAGCACATAGGCGCCGGTCATGATGCGGCGCTTGACTTCGTTGCCAAAGCCTTCGGCGCGGGTTTTTTTGTACATGTCCACCAAGTCGGTGAAGTCCTTGGCGCGGTGGCCAAACTTCACGCCGTCAAATCGGCTCAGGTTGGAGCTGGCTTCGGCGGGGGCAATGATGTAGTACACCGGAATCGACAACTCGGTGCGCGGCAAGCTGATGGGCACCAGCTTGGCGCCGAGCTTTTCGTATTCGCGCAAAGCACCCTCGACGGCCGCACGCACATCGGCCGCCAAGCCTTCGCCAAAAAATTCTTGCGGCATGCCAATCCGCAGGCCTTCCAGCGAGCCATTCAAGGCACGGGTGAAGTCTTCTGCAGGCACATCCAACGAGGTGGAGTCGCGGTCGAGGTCAGGGCCGCACATGGCGCTGAGCAACAAGGCGCAATCTTCGGCCGAGCGGGCCATCGGGCCGCCTTGGTCCAAGCTAGAGGCATAGGCAATCATGCCGTAACGGCTGGCACGGCCATAGGTGGGCTTGATGCCGGTGATGCCGCAAAAACTGGCGGGCTGGCGAATCGAGCCGCCGGTATCGGTGCCGGTGGCAGCGGGCACCAAACGCGCCGCCACAGCGGCCGCGCTGCCGCCCGATGAGCCACCCGGCACGCGGGCCGTGTCCCAAGGGTTGGTCACTTTGCCAAAAGCCGAGTTTTCGTTGGCCGAGCCCATGGCGAACTCGTCGCAGTTGAGCTTGCCCAGCGTGACCATGCCCGCGCCGCCGTGCTCTGAGGCGCCGAGTTTTTGCACCAAGGTGGCGTCAAAGGGCGAGCGGTAGCCGGTGAGAATTTTGGAGCCCGCGGTGGTAGCGAAGTCGCGCGTCACAAACACATCTTTGTGCGCGACAGGCACGCCTTCCAACGGCCCTGCTGTACCGGCTTGCAAGCGGGCGTCGCTCGCTTGGGCTTGGGCCAATGTGACTTCACTGTCGATGTCCAGAAAAGCGTTGTGCGGGTTGCCGCCCAAACGCGCCAAAAAGTCGGTGGCCACTTCGACCGCACTCACTTTTTTGCTGTGCAGCGCTTGCGCCAGTTCGGCCACGCTCATGTCATGCAGGTTTGAAATCGTCATGGCGCCGCTCACTCGATCACCTTGGGAACCAAAAACAAGCCGCGCTCAATGGCGGGCGCACTGCGTTGGTTCAGTTCGCGTTGGTTGGGTTCACTGGCGGTGTCGGGGCGCAGCCGCAAGGTGATGTCCTGAATGGCGGCCACGGGGTGCGCCATGGGCGCAATGCCGGTGGTGTCCACCGCCTGCATGGCTTCGACAATGCCAAAAAAACCATTGATTTGAGTAAGCATGCGCTCACTTTCTTCTGGTTGGAGTTCCAGCCGCGCAAGGTTCGCGATTCGGGCAATATCCTGTGGGGTCAGGGACATGGTTTGAAATGAGTTGTAAATGACGGGATTTCCAGTCCGAGCGAGGCGCTGAGGCGCCTGTTTCACCGGGGGATCGGGTATTATCCAAGGTTTGGTGCCGCTCGCAGTTCAGCCTCCGAGTCTGGCCCATTGACACACCTGATTTCACAGTCGCGCCCACCCCAGCAGGCCACAAACGGGCATTGGGAGGGCGCGTCAAAGGACCCCGAATGTTTTCTTCTTTTCGCCGTTATTTTTCCAGCGACCTGGCCATCGACTTGGGCACTGCCAACACCCTGATTTTTGTTCGCGACAAAGGCATTGTGCTGGACGAGCCCTCGGTGGTGGCCATTCGCCACGAAGGCGGGCCGCAAGGCAAAAAGACATTGCAAGCCGTGGGCCACGAAGCCAAGGCCATGTTGGGCAAAGTGCCCGGCAACATCGAAGCCATTCGCCCCATGAAAGACGGCGTGATCGCCGACTTCACGGTGACCGAGCAAATGCTCAAGCAGTTCATCCGCATGGTGCACCCCCGCAGCACTTTCCGCCCCAGCCCCCGTATCATCATTTGCGTGCCTTGCGGATCGACCCAAGTTGAGCGCCGTGCCATTCGCGAATCGGCTTTGGGCGCAGGTGCCTCAGAGGTCTACCTGATTGAAGAACCCATGGCCGCAGCCATCGGTGCGGGTTTGCCCGTGTCGGAAGCCTCGGGCTCGATGGTGGTCGACATTGGTGGCGGCACCACCGAAGTGGGCGTTATCTCTTTGGGCGGCATGGTTTACAAAGGCAGCGTGCGCGTGGGCGGCGACAAGTTTGACGAGGCCATCATCAGCTACATCCGCCGCAACTACGGCATGTTGATCGGTGAGCCCACCGCCGAAGCCATCAAGAAAAACATTGGCTCGGCCTTCCCAGGCAGCGAAGTCAAAGAAATGGAAGTCAAGGGCCGCAACTTGTCCGAAGGCGTGCCGCGCAGTTTCACCATCAGCTCGAATGAGATTTTGGAAGCCCTGACCGATCCGCTGAACCAGATCGTCTCGGCCGTGAAAACCGCCTTGGAACAAACCCCTCCAGAGTTGGGCGCAGACATTGCCGAGCGCGGCATGATGCTCACCGGTGGCGGTGCCTTGTTGCGTGACCTGGACCGTTTGCTGGCCGAAGAAACCGGCTTGCCTGTGTTGGTGGCCGAAGACCCGCTGACCTGCGTGGCCAGAGGCTGTGGCATGGCACTTGAGCGCATGGACCAACTGGGCAGCATTTTCACCAGCGAATAAATCCAGCCGTTGGCCGTGGCCAACGCGCGCACCCACTCACTACCCCACTTGAATCCGGCGCATTGACTCCATGGCACTGGATACCCTTGAACGCAGCGCCCCGCCCATCTTCAGGCAGGGCCTGCCTGCGACATCGAAGCTCGTGCTGTTGGCGTTGCTGGCCATCGCCCTGATGGCTTCTGACCATCGGTTTCAGATTTCACAGCCCCTGAGGACCGGTGTGGCCATTGTCTTGGCCCCCTTGCAGTGGTTGTCCTTGCAACCGGCACGCGTGGTTCAAGGTTTGGCTCAATACTTTGGCAGCCTAGAGGCGGCGCAAGATGCGGCCCAAGAGTTTCAGACCCGCACCATCGCGCAAGCCCAACGCTTGCAGCTGGTTGAGCAATTGCAACAAGAAAACGCACAGATGCGTGAGCTGTTGAATCTGCGCACACAAATTGCTGGGCCCGCCAAAGCGGTTCAGGTGCTGTACGAAACCATGGATCCCTACACCGACCGCATCGTGGTGGACGGTGGCCAAATTGCGGGCATCGAGCAAGGCTCGGCCGTCATCGACATTGCGGGCGTGGTGGGGCAAGTGACACGCGTCTACCCCTTGGTGAGTGAGGTGACGCTGCTCAGCGATCGCAGCCACAGTCTTCCCGTCATGAATGCCCGTACCGGCACCCGTCATGTGGCGATTGGCGACCCGTTTCTTGCGGGGGGCGCCTTGGAGTTGAAGTTTGTCCCCTCGGCCACCGACATCAAGCAAGGTGATTTGTTGACCACCAGTGGCATCGATGGCATTTATCCACCGGGTTTGCATGTGGGGCATGTCAGCCAAATTGATCGCCGTGTCGACTCTTCATTTGCGCGCGTGCATGCCACTTTGGTGGCCAAGCCCAGGGGGCGTCATTTGCTGGTGTTGACGCCGGTGAAAGATTGGCCTGCTGCCCCGCCGCCTGTCCATGAGACCAAGCCATTGGGCAAAGGCCGCACCTCAACGCCCACAGCCGCAGGAGTCAAGCCATGATCATGCCGGCCGGACGGCCCTTGCTTTTGCCCGCCAACCCCAAGTTCATTGCCATGACCTTGGTCTTGGGGTTGCTCGCCAACATGCTGTTGGGCTTGCTGGGCTGGCGCGGCTTGCCGGATGTGTTGGCCATTGTGTTGGTCTTCTGGATCGTTTATCAGCCCCGCCGCGTGGGCTTGGTCTTGGCCTTTATTTTGGGCTTGGCCATGGACGTGCACGAGTCCAGTTTGTTGGGACAAAACGCCTTGTCCTATGTGGTGCTGAGTGCCATGGCGCTGGCCATGCAACGGCGTTTGCTTTGGTTCCCCTTGCGCGAACAGGCGGTGCAGATCATTCCGCTTTTTGTGATCGCCTCTTTGTTGGAGTGGGTGACCCGATTGATCGTGCACGATGCCCTGCCCCATTGGAGTCAACTGTTTGCACCATTGCTGCAAGCCGCTCTGTGGCCTTTGGTGGGGGCCTTGTTGCTGGCACCCCAGCGACGCGCCTTTGATCCCGACAACATTCGGCCTCTTTGACCATGTCGATCAAGCTGACCTCTCTGGCCGAGTTGCGCGACAACCAGGCCGAGCTTCACCGTTTTCGGGAACGCGTGGGCATTGTGCAGGCGGTCGTGTTGTTTTGTTTTTTGTTGTTGGTGCTGCGTTTGTCGTATTTGCAAATCGTGCGCCACGACGACTTGCAAGAGCAGGCTGAAAACAACCGCACAGCCGTGATTCCGACGGTGCCGCCACGCGGCACTATTTTGGACCGCAATGGGGTGGTCTTGGCCAGCAACTATTCGGCCTACACCCTCGAGATCACCCCCTCACAAGTGCCCGATCTAGAGGCCACCATTGAAGCCTTGTCCAAGGTGGTGGACATTCAGAGCAAAGACCGTCGTCGCTTCAAGCGCTTGCGCGAAGAGTCGCGCAGCTTTGACTCTTTGCCCATTCGCACCCGCTTGAGCGACGAAGAGGTGGCCCGCTTCAGTGCCCAACGCTATCGGTTTCCTGGCGTCGAAATCAAGGCGCGCTTGTTCAGGCAATACCCCTTTGGTGAATTGGCCAGCCATGTGGTGGGTTACATCGGCCGCATCAATGCCAAAGAAAAAGAGCGCCTTGAAGAAGAAGACGAGTCGGGCAATTACCGCGGCAACGAATACATCGGCAAGCTGGGCGTCGAGCTCAAGTACGAGCGCGAATTGCATGGCATCACGGGCGTGAACCGTGTCGAAACATCGGCCGGTGGACGGGCCACCCGCAGCCTGTCCAGCCGGCAGGCCATCCCCGGTCAAAACGTGGTGTTGTCGATCGACATTCAGTTGCAAAAAATGATTGAAGACCTGTTTGGCAACCGCCGTGGTGCCCTGGTCGCGCTGGATCCGAACACTGGCGAAGTGTTGGCCTTTGTCAGCAAGCCCACCTTCGATCCGAATTTGTTTGTCGAGGGCATTGATGTCGAAAACTGGCAAGCCCTGAACGAGTCACCAGATAAACCCTTGCTCAATCGCGCCTTGCGCGGCACCTATCCCCCGGGCTCCACTTACAAACCTTTTATGGCTTTGGGGGCCTTGAGCACGGGCAAAAGAAACGCCACCACCATCATCAACGATGCGGGTTCTTGGACCTACGGGGGCCATACTTTCCGCAGCCACGGTGACGGCGGTTTGGGCCCGGTGGACATGGTGCGGTCCATCAGTTTGTCGAGCAATGTGTACTACTACTCTTTGGCCAACGAAATGGGTGTGGACACGATTCACGACTTCATGAAGCCTTTGGGTTTTGGCCAAATCACCGGCATTGATTTGCCGGGCGAAGTGCGGGGAGTGCTGCCCAGCACCGAGTGGAAGCGCAATTACTACAAACGCCCAGAGCAGAAAAAATGGTACGGTGGTGAAACCATCTCGCTCGGCATTGGCCAAGGCTACAACGCGTTCACGATGGTGCAATTGGCTTCGGCCACTGCCACCATTGCCAACGGGGGCCGCAAGTTTTCTCCGCGGGTGGTGCGCGCCACGCAAGACCCACTGACCCATGCCGAGCAGTTGAACACCTTGTCGGAGCCCATTGACTTGGGCTACTCGCCGGACCACATCGCAGTGGTGCGCAATGGCTTGGTGGGCGTGGTGACCTCGGGCACATCGGCCCAAGTGTTTGCAGGTGCGGGCTACCAAAGCGCCGGCAAAACCGGCACAGCCCAAGCCGTCACGATTGGTCAAAAAGACAAATACAACGCGGCCAAGCTGGCCGAGTTCCAACGCGACCACGCTCTGTACATGGCGTATGCCCCGGCTGAAGAGCCCAAGATTGCTTTGGCCGTGGTGGTGGAAAACGCTGGCTTTGGCGCGGTGTCTGCGGCCCCCATTGCACGCCGGGTTTTTGACTATTGGTTGTTGGGCCAATACCCCAGCGAGGAAGACATCGCGGCCACCCAAAAAGGGCAGTCAGGTCGACCTATCGGCACACCCCGCAACAAGGCCGACGTGCCAGTCGAAAGCCGCAACAACTGAGCCCGTTGATGTGCCCATTGATGCGCTCATTAATGGGGCCAAGATTGCGCCAGTGATTTCAGGCCGCGGATCAGCATCTCCACCGAGATGGACACCAAAATCAAGCCCATCAAGCGCTCAAACGCCGAGACCAC
Organism: Comamonadaceae bacterium; assembly: GCA_027488255.1. Lineage (GTDB taxonomy): Bacteria > Pseudomonadota > Gammaproteobacteria > Burkholderiales > Burkholderiaceae_C > Limnohabitans_A. The sequence continues at coordinate 43,926 of JAIYBZ010000008.1, forward strand.
ACGCAAGCCGACCACGCGTTGCAAACGCTCGGCCAGCAGCAGCACCACAGCACACACGGCCATGGTCACGGTCAGCGCCGCCACCCATTCCATGCGGCGCTCGGGCGCTTGACTGACCAACAGCAACACCGTCGCCATGGCCGAGGGGCCCGCCAAAGCCGGAATCGCCAGCGGCACGATCAAGGGCTCGGTGAGCGGCACCGGCGAGTCTTGGGGAGGAGGGGGAAAGACCATGCGCAAGGCGATCAAAAACAACACCACAGCACCGCCAATTTGCAAAGAGACATCCGACAGGCTCATGGCCTTCAGGAACGACTGCCCGACAAACATGAAGGCCAGCAGCAGGGCAAAGGCAATCAACACCTCGCGCAAGATCACGCGCGCCCGGCGCTCGGGGGGGACGGCCCGCAAGCTGTTGACAAAAATCGGGATGTTGCCCAGAGGGTCGGTGATCAGCAAAAGCAAGATCGTGGCCGAAGCAAAGGTGTGTTCCATCACAGATCAGCTCGCGTACACCGAGTCCAGATCGGCGAAGCCTTTGACTTCAATGGGGTTGCCAAAGGGGTCGACGAAAAACATGGTGAATTGCTCGCCGGGCTGACCTTCAAAGCGGAGCTGAGGCTTCATGACAAAGTTCAGTTGAGCCGCCTCTAAACGGTCGGCCAGAGCTTGCCAATCGGCTTGTTGCAAAACCAAGCCAAAGTGCGGCATGGGCACCCACTGGTCGCCCACACGGCCGGTCAGGCTGGTTTTGAAGGGCTCGCCCAAGTGCAGTGAAATTTGGTGCGAGAAAAAGTCAAAGTCGACCCAGGTGTCTGTGGATCGACCCTCTTTGCAGCCGAGCACACCGCCGTAAAAACGGCGGGCCTCGTTCAGGTCGGTGACATGAAAAGCAAGATGAAAAAAACTGCGCATGGCGTCAAGCATAGCAGCCGAAACATTCGGTTTCAGGCCCAGTAAGGCGGTGTCAAGACTTGGCTTTCATGCGCGCCATCATCAACTCGGTGTTGGCTTTGCGATCGGCATTGACCTGCTGCAGTGCAGGCCGCTCGCCCATGCGCTTGAGGTAGTCACGCACCGGCAAATCGGCCAGAAAGTCGCGCCCATAAATGATTTTGGTGGCAGAACTGACCAAGGGCAAATGCACCACGGCTGCGCAATCGGCCAAACTCAAACTGTCGCCTGCCATGTAGGGGCTGAACTGCGCCAGTTGGGCAAAGGCTGCCACATTCTTTTCCAGCTGAGCCGAGATTTTTTCTTTGGCGCTGTCCCCCACTTTGCCGCCAAAGAAGGCCTCTGGGTATAGGTTGCGCACCACCAGCTCGAGATGCAGCTCTAAAAAAGTCACCAACTCACGCACCTTGGCCGCCGCCAAGGGGTCGCGGGGCAGCAAGGGATTTTGCGGGTATTGGTCTTCGATGAACTCCATGATCACCGCCGACTCACACAGCGACCCCTGCGGGGTCTTGATGTAGGGCACTTTGCCCAAAGGGCTGCAAGCGGGATCGGTCTGCCCGACCCAAACCAATTCTTCGGTGAACGCGATGTTTTTTTCTAGCAGGGCAAATTTGACTTTGTTGTAGTAATTGCTGCCTGCAAATCCGCAAAGTGTGAGCATGGGGCCTCCATAGAAATAAGTGGACAGCGTAATCGGCGTTCAAAAAAAGTGCGGTCACTCAGATGACCGTCACCAAGACGGGCGCTGCACTGGTTATTTGCAGCCACTCAGGGGCATGGGCTTGTAAGTCTTGCATCAACAAAAGTGTTCAGAATGCGCGCCATCATGCTGGAACGTCTTGTTTACCGATCTGAAGCCACCCATAAATTGGGCAGTTTGCATTTGTTCAATTTATTGGTGCAATGCCGCAAGCGCAACAGCGAATTGGGCATCACTGGGCATTTGCTCTACACCGAAGAAATCTTTGTGCAGTGCATCGAGGGGCCACCGGCCGCGGTGGAGGCCTTGTGGCAAAGCATTCAACGCGACGATCGCCACCACAACATCGAATTGTTGTCGCGGGGACCCGAAACTGAGCGCCGATTTGGCGACTGGTCCATGGCTTTTTCTTCCTATGCCCACTTTAATAAGTACGGCATTCCGGGCTTTTTCCCGGTGGACGAAGAGGGCATGAGCGAGGCGGCCGCGCGTTGCGCGGGCCTCACGGACGCACTCGTTTAAGCCTCCATACCCGCGCTCAAGGCGTGTCGGGTTTCAGACCCGGTGCCATAATATTGGCCATGTCATTTTTGCAAGCCCTGCGCAACGCCCACACCGTGACCCGCTTCATGCTGGTCTGGTTTGCGTTGTTCATTGGGGCTGCGGCTGCCTCGCCGTGGGTCAAGCCGCAGGCCTCCCAGATGGTCTGTTCGGCCATGGGCGGCGTGCAAATGGTGCTGTTGGACGATGCGGGTGACCCCCAAGTCGCAACCGGCAGCATGGACTGTCCCCTGTGCACCCATGTCAGCGCCCCCTTGCTTCCTGCGGGGTGCGGCTTTGAGCCCGTCCAAGCATTGGCCCACGCCCTGCAACCCTTGGCGGTGGCGCACATCGCCTGGATCACGGGCGCTCCTCTACCGCCTCGCGGCCCCCCCGCACTGTCTTGACCTCTCTGGCCAGCACCGCTGAGGTGTTGGGCTGGGGCATACCGCTTTCATGCACCCTGTGTTTCACGCGCATGTCGCGTGGTCCACTGTGGAGTGGTTGTGCGGCATGTGGCGTACTGAACCCCTTTTCCCGTCAGAGCCGCCTTGGGTCTGACGTGATCGATCCCCAATTAATGAGCAAGATTTTGCGATGAACACCACTCACTCACTCTTGGCCGTGTCGGCCCTCGTTTTTGCAGGCCTGACTTCGGCCCACACCGTGCTTGAATACCCCGTGGCCTCTGCAGGCCAAAGTTACAAAGCCACCTTGAAGGTCGGCCACGGATGTGGCGCATCGCCCACCCGCCAAATCGTGGTGGACATTCCGCAGGGCGTTCAAGGCGCCAAGCCCATGCCCAAGGCTGGGTGGCGCTTGGAAGTCACGCGTGAAAAGTTGGCCCAGCCCTACACCAGCCATGGCCGCACCATCACCGAAGATGTGACGCGCATCAGCTGGACCGCCAAAACCGCGGAAGACATGCTGCCCAACGGCCATTACGACGAGTTTGTCCTGGTCGGCACCTTGCCCCAAAAGCCAGGGATGATGTATTGGCCGGTTCAACAACTGTGTGAACAAGGCCGCAACGACTGGACTGAAATTCCCAAGCCCGGACAAAAACTCTCCGACCTGAAATCACCCGCGGCCCAGTTGGAGATCATGCCCAAAGCAGGTGCGGCGGCCCACGCCCATTGATGCCATTCCCATTCAACTCTTGAAGGACACCCTATGAAAACGACATTCAAAATCATCACGGGCCTGTTGGCCGGTCTGTGCTTGGCGGGCACCGCCATGGCCCAGGTGAAAGTGGAGGGCGGCTGGGTACGCGCCACGGTTCAGGGCCAAAAGGCCACCGGTGCGTTCATGAAACTCACGGCACCTCAGGCGACTCGCTTGGTTGCCGTGTCCAGCCCGGTGGCGGGAGTGGCCGAAATTCATGAGATGAAGATGGAAGGATCGGTCATGCAAATGCGCGCCATGCCCGCCCTGAACTTGCCGGCTAAACAAGTCGTCGAACTCAAGCCCGGCAGTTACCACTTGATGCTGATGGACCTCAAAACCCCCCTGCAAAAAGACAGCAGCGTGGCGATGACCTTGACCTTCAAGGACGCCAAAGGCGTGGAAACCCAACAACAAATCAGCGTTCCTGTGACCACCGCCATGCCGCAAGCCCCAGGACATGGCCATGGGCATGCGCATGGTGATCACAAACACTGAAGCCCATAAGGCGGCCTGACGGTCAATCGGTTAATCCGTTCAATCATGCAAAAAATTCTCTGTATTTCTGCCTTCACCTTGGCCCTGTTCAGCGGCTTGGCCTTGGCAACACCCGTGCACGCGTCCAACGAACACAAGCCTGTTGCCGCACACCCCGCCAACGATGCGCAAGCGGTTGTGCGGGTCATGAAAAAGCAGTTTGACCAACCCCAATCCCCGCTCAAAGTGGCCCCTGTGGTGGTGGAGGCTGACTGGGCCTTGGCCGGTTGGCTGCAAGATGCGCGCGGCGGCCGTGCGCTGCTGCAAAAGCGCCATGGCCAATGGGTCATCGTGGTCTGTGCGGGCGACGGCTTGCGTGAGGCCCAAGCCTTGGTGCAAACCGGTATGACGGCTGAGATGGCCGCCGCGCTGGTGAAGAAGTTGGTGGCAGCTGAAAGCCGATTGCCCGCGGCCACCTTGAAAAAATTCGCTTCGTTCGAAGGCATGTTGCGGGTTGACGGGAGCGCTGGGCATGGTGCTCATGGTGCTCATGGTGCTCATGGTGCTCATGGTGCGCATGGTGCGCATGGTGCGCATGGTGCGCATGGTGCGCATGGTGCTCACGGTGCTCATGGTGCTCATGGTTCGCACCCGGCGACCGGGGCTCATCAAAAGCCATGAGTCACTGCCGCCCCTCTTTTCTCCGGGTGTTCGGGAGTGGGCGGCTTTGATTTCAAGATGGAATCCCTCTTATATATCTTGAAAGAATTAAGAAATAGAAAAACAGTAGTTTAAGTTTTAACGGTTCGATTCCAGAATCCGGTCCATTCAATTTCGATGTGAATTGAGGGAGTGAACCTAATGAAAACCAAACGCCAATTTCTCCACCTGACTGCGCTCTTGGCTTTGAGCGCCGTCTCTGGGGTGGCCCAAGCGCAAGCCCCGCTGAGCTTGCTGAATGTGTCGTACGACCCGACCCGCGAGCTGTACGCCGAGTTCAACCAAGCCTTTGCCAAGCACTGGAAAGCCAAAACCGGCCAAGACGTGAGTTTCAAGCAGTCGCATGGCGGCTCGGGTAAACAAGCCCGCTCCGTTATCGACGGCTTGGACGCCGATGTGGCCACGCTGGCGCTGGCCGGTGACACCGACGCCTTGTACAAAAACGGCAACCTGATCCCCAAAGACTGGCAAAAGCGTTTGCCGCACAACAGCTCGCCCTACACCTCGACCATCGTGCTGGTGGTGCGCGCGGGCAACCCCAAAGGCATCAAAGATTGGGACGACTTGATCAAGCCCGGCATCAGCGTGATCACGCCCAACCCCAAAACATCGGGCGGTGCGCGCTGGAACTATTTGGCGGCATGGGAGTACGCCAAGCGCAAGCTGGGCAGTGACGAGAAAGCCAAAGACTTTGTGGCCGCGCTCTACAAAAACGTACCGGTGCTGGACACCGGAGCCCGGGGTTCGTCCATCACCTTTGCCCAGCGCAACCAAGGCGACGTGTTCATCAGCTGGGAAAACGAAGCCAACCTTCTGGAAAAAGAGTTCGGCAACAAGATTGACGTGGTCTATCCCTCCATCAGCATCTTGGCCGAGCCCGCAGTGACGGTGGTCGACAAAAACGTGGACAAAAAAGGCACCCGCGCTGTGGCGCAGGCCTATTTGGAATACCTCTACACCGACGAAGGGCAGGACATTGCGGGCAAGAACTTCTACCGCCCGATCTCGCCCAAGGCCCAAGCCAAATACGCCAAGCAGTTTCCCAAGTTGAACCTGTTCACCATCGACCAGACCTTTGGGGGTTGGGAAAAAGCCGACAAGGCGCACTTTGCGGACGGTGCCAGTTTTGACCAGATTTACACCAAGAAATGAGCGAAACAGGCGCTCTTAAGAACAATTTGAATATAAGCAAAGCACTAAACAATAGTTTGAGTTTTGTGGAGGCCTCTTCACAATCGCGGCTCTGGCCATCACACGCCCTTTGCTTGTATCAGCCCCTATAACACTGAACCCCCTGTACCCACCATGAAAAAATTAACCCACCTCACTTTGGCCGCGGCTTTGTCTCTGTCGGGTTTTGCCGTCGGTGCGCAGACCTTGCTCAACGCGTCGTATGACGTGGCGCGCGAGTTTTACAAAGACTACAACGCCGCCTTTGTCGCGCACTACAAAAAGACCACCGGCAAAGACCTCAAGATCGACCAAGCCCATGGCGGTTCCAGCGCACAGGCGCGCGCCGTGAACGACGGTTTGGACGCCGATGTGGTGACCATGAACACCACCACCGATGTCGACTTTTTGGCCAGCACCGGCGTGGTGGCCAAGGACTGGAACAAGCGCTTCCCGCACAGCGCCTCGCCCACCACCTCGCCCCTGCTTTTTCTCACCCGCAATGGCAACCCCAAAGGCATCAAAGACTGGGACGATTTGATCAAGCCCGGCATCACCGTCATCGTGGTCAACCCCAAGACCGGTGGCAACGGCCGCATGGCTTACTTGGCGGCCTGGGGCTATGTGAAGAAAAAAGGCGGCTCCGATGCCGACGCGGCTGAATTTGTCAGCAAGCTCTACAAAAACGTGCCGGTGCTGGCCAAGGGGGGACGCGATGCCACCACCATCTTCTTGCAACGCAACATTGGCGATGTGTTGGTGACCTTTGAATCCGAAGTGGTCTCGGTCGACAACGAGTTTGGCGCCGGCAAAGTCGATGCCGTGCACCCCTCGATCAGCATCGTGGCTGAAAATCCAGTCGCAGTTGTTGAGCGCACCGTGGCCAAAAAAGGCACAGGCGCTTTGGCCAAGGCTTATTTGGATTACCTCTATTCCGATGAAGCCCAAGAGATTGCCGCCAAGCATGCCTTGCGCCCACGCTCACAAGCCGTGCTCAAGAAGTACAGCAAAACCTTCAAGCCTTTGCAATTGTTCACAGTGAACGAAGTGTTCGGTTCGTTTGCTGACGCACAAAAAGTGCACTTCAATGACGGCGGTCAGTTCGACAAGATTTACACCGTCAAATAAGTATTTGCCATGACCGCATTGCCTTCAGCGACGCCCGCCAAAAAGCGAGCGCCAGCCAAAGTGTTGCCCGGGTTCAACCTGACCTTGGGCTTCACGATTTTTTACCTCAGCCTGATTGTGCTGATACCGTTATCGGCGCTGTTTTTCAAAACGTTCACCCTCACCTGGGAACAGTTTTGGACCGCTGTCACCGGCCCGCGCGTCATGGCCTCGTACCGTTTGACTTTTGGCGCGTCTTTCATCGCCGCCTTGGTGAATGTGGTCTTTGGCTTGTTGGTGGCCTGGGTGCTGGTGCGTTACAACTTCTTTGGCAAGAAGGTGGTCGACGCGTTGGTGGACTTGCCCTTTGCCTTGCCGACCGCCGTAGCCGGCATTTCGCTGACGGCGCTGTTGGCGGGCAATGGCTGGATCGGGCAATACCTGGAGCCCTTGGGCATTCAATTGGCCTTTAATCCCAATGGCGTGGTGATCGCACTGATCTTCATCGGTTTGCCTTTTGTGGTGCGCACCGTGCAACCGGTGCTGGAAGACGCTGAAAAAGAACTCGAAGAAGCCGCCACCTGCTTGGGTGCAACGCGTTGGCAAACTTTCACCAAAGTGATTTTTCCCTCCATTGCGCCGGCCCTGTTGACAGGCTTTGCCATGGCCTTTGCCCGAGCCATTGGCGAATACGGCTCGGTCATTTTCATTGCCGGCAACATGCCCATGATTTCTGAAATCACCCCGCTCATCATCATTGGCAAGCTCGAGCAATACGACTACGCCGGTGCCACCGCGGTGGCTTTGGTGATGCTGGTCTTTTCGTTCATCTTGTTGCTCATCATCAACGCCTTGCAAGCGTGGCAACGTCGCCACACCGGAGCCCCCGCATGAGCGCCGCCAGTTTGAAGCCCTCCGCGCGCAGCGCGCATGCAGGCACCACCGAGCCGATCTGGCTGCGCTACACCCTGATTGGTGTGGCGCTGACATTCATGTTTTTGTTTTTGGTCTTGCCCTTGGCCGCGGTGTTCACCGAAGCCTTGCGCAAAGGGCTCGACGCTTACCTGGAGGCGCTCAAAGAGCCCGATGCGTGGTCGGCGATTCGGCTGACCCTCATCACGGCAGCCATTGCGGTGCCGCTGAATCTGGTGTTCGGTGTGTCTGCGGCTTGGGCCATCGCCAAGTACGAGTTCAGAGGCAAAGCCTTTTTGACCACGCTGGTGGATTTGCCGTTCTCGGTCTCTCCGGTAGTGGCCGGTCTGATTTATGTGCTCATGTTTGGCGCACAAGGATGGTTTGGCCCTTGGCTGCAAGCCCACGACATCAAGATCGTGTTTGCGGTGCCCGGCATCGTGTTGGCAACTGTGTTTGTGACTTTTCCGTTCATCGCCCGCGAGTTGATCCCGCTCATGCAAGCGCAGGGCAACGACGAAGAGCAGGCCGCCATCGTACTTGGCGCGACGGGTTGGCAGACGTTTTGGTACGTCACCTTGCCCAACATCAAGTGGGGCCTGCTGTATGGCGTGATTTTGTGTAACGCACGCGCCATGGGGGAGTTTGGTGCGGTGTCGGTGGTCTCGGGGCATATCCGAGGGCAGACCAACACCATGCCCTTGCATGTCGAAATTTTGTACAACGAGTACCAGTCTGTGGCCGCCTTTGCCGTGGCTTCGCTGCTGGCGTTGCTGGCGCTGGTGACCTTGGTCATCAAGTCGGTGATCGAGTGGCGGCACGAGCAAGAACTGAAGGCATCTGCCCAGACACCGCCTGAGCGTCCCATGGCATCGAGCCCGGGCGCAGTCGTTTGAATCCGACGGAAAGCATTTGAATCATGAGCATCGAAATTCGCAATGTCCAGAAACAGTTTGGTGACTTCACCGCGCTGAACAACGTCAGCCTTGACATCGAGTCGGGTGAACTCGTCGCTTTGTTGGGCCCTTCGGGTTGCGGCAAGACCACGCTGCTGCGCATCATTGCGGGGCTAGAAACTGCAGACAGCGGCACCATTGGGTTCAGTGGTGCAGACACCACGCACGTGCATGTGCGCGAGCGCCAAGTGGGTTTTGTGTTTCAGCACTACGCCCTCTTTCGCCACATGACGGTGTTTGAAAACGTGGCGTTTGGTCTGCGTGTGAAACCCCGCAACGAACGCCCCAGTGAGGCAGAGATCAAGCGCAAAGTGCACGACTTGTTGGGCTTGGTCCAACTCGATTGGTTGGCCGACCGCTATCCCTCACAGTTGTCTGGCGGCCAGCGTCAGCGCATTGCCTTGGCCCGCGCCTTGGCGGTAGAGCCCAAAGTGTTGCTGCTGGACGAGCCCTTTGGGGCCTTGGATGCCAAGGTGCGCAAAGAGTTGCGCCGTTGGCTGCGCCGCTTGCATGACGAGTTGCATGTGACCAGTATTTTTGTCACACACGACCAAGAAGAGGCGCTGGAGGTGGCCGATCGTGTGGTGCTGATGAACAAAGGCAATATCGAGCAAATCGGCTCTCCCCAAGAAGTTTGGGACCACCCTGCCAGCCCGTTTGTGTACGGATTTTTGGGCGATGTGAACCTGTTCCATGGCCGTGCGCACGAAGGAGAAATGTTGATCGGCGCCGACCAGCATGCGATCCGTTTGGAAAGCCCGGAACACGGTTTGGTGCAAGACGCCAAAGCGTTTGCCTATGTTCGCCCGCACGATTTGGATGTGACGCGTTACCGTGTTGGCACGCCCCACACGGGGATCGTGGCCAAGCTGACGCGTGCCATCGTGGTGGGGCCCGTGGCCCGCCTGGAGTTAGAGCCTGTGGAGGCGGGCTTGTTTGGCAAAGACGCGGTCATTGAAGCGCAACTCTCAGCGTCGCAATTCCGCCAAGAAGCTTTTGCCGAGGGGGAAGTGTTGGTGCTGACGCCACGCAAAGCACGGGTGTTTGTGGATGGCTGACGCTCGCAAGGCCTGAACGGCCTCGGTCGCGCGCCCTCAAACGGGTGACTCGGCCACTTGTTTCCAAGTGCCTTGCGACTCTTCCCAATACGTGCGCACCGTTTTCTTCGGGGAAGTTTTGAAGTCCAGCAAGACCACGGTGCGGTCTTGGTCGCGCCACGACAGCAAATGCAAGATGCCATCTTGTTTCGAGGGATCTTCGTTGGCCTGCGCCGCCATGCGGTCGGTGCTGGCTGAAGGGTATTTTTCAGCGACCAGTTGGCGCAGAGGTTCGGGCAATTGGAAGTTTTGGTTCGCCGGCACCCAGTCAATTTTGGGCTGAATAAAAATAGGAATGCCCTTGGCTTGGTCCAAATCCAGCAAAGCTTGCATGGTGTCGTTGGACAACACCAAACAGCCATCAGAAGCCTCAGGCAGTCGAGAGTACTGCGCGGAAGGTGCGCCGTGAACCCAAATGCCCGAGCCGGTACGCCCTTGGTGCAAGTCGTACAAATTGGGGTAATTCAAGGTGATGGCGCCGGCGCCGTACAGATCAGGCAAGCGTTTGTCGTTGAGTTTTTTCTGAGTGAAATAAACGCCAATCGGGGTGCGGCCATCTCCCTCTTCTTTTTTGTGAATGCCTTTTTGACCCACCGACACATAAAAGTTGTGCACCAAATTCAGCTGCGCGGGCTGCGCAGAAGTGGCGGCATTTTTAAAAACATACATGCGCGAAGTTGAGGCATCGACCACCGCAAAATACTCAGTCGTTGAGGCCAAGTAGCCAAATCCTTTGGGGATGCTGTTGGCCGGATAAGGGGAATTGAGGGCGCGCAAACGGTGGCGCAATTCTTTGTCCAAGCCAGCCACCACGGCTTGCTTGTCTTGGTCAGCAATCTGGGTCAGCGGGTTGGCCTTGGGCGCGTCGCTGGCCAAGTTCAACAGCTCAGCGTAAAGCAAAGAACCCAACTGAAAAGTGGGGTAGTCGTTGACCAAGTTTTCTGCAAATTTGGCCGCTTCAGCGTAGCGCGCAGCTTCGACCAGCGTTTCGATATGGCGCAAATAGTCTTCGGGTTGCGTGGCCACCTTGGTCGCATCCTCTTGGGCCAATTCAATGTCAAAGACCAGTTTCTCCACCGACCCATTCAGCGCTTTGCCGGTGCTGCTGTGAGAGGTGTTGTACCAAAGCGGGATCAGCAAGCACAAGACCAAGACCGCGGTGGCCAAGTAGGGCCAGCGGACGGGGAGTGCGGAAGTGTTGAGGGCTGCAAGCTTCATGGCGTGAATTCGCGGATGATTTTCCAGACACCTTCTTGACGACTCAAGTGAAGAGTTTTGAGTGTACTGCTCTGCAAGCCGTCGGCTTCATAAATCTGCGTGAAGCTGGCGCGCATGTGGCCGGCGTCCATGGGCTGGATCACGAGCTGCTGCACTTGAACGGCGATCTTGCTTTTCGAGACGATGCGTTGCGTGCGTTCTTTGACCCACTCTGAATGGCTTTTCTTTCCTTCAGGCTGGAATTTTTCAGAATACGCGTAGAAATAGCTGTCCAGATTTTTGGCGCTCCAACTGGCTGCCCATTGATCAAGAAAGGCTTGCACCTGCTCTTGCAGCAGCGCTTCTTCACTGACTTGTGGCGGGGCCGATGCGCTTTCGCTCATCGCTTCTGACGCAGCTGGCTCTGCCGAAGCGACGGCCACTTGAGGCTGGACTTGCTCGACCACCACCGTGGGTTCCGGCGTTTGGGAGGCCTTGCCTATCCAATCTTGAAAGCCCGATTTTGCGGCGTTCATCCAAGCCAGATCACCCACTCTGAAAAGCGCGACCCCAACCAGACCGAAGATGGACAGCCATTTGAGCCAGGGCTTGGCTTTCGCATCCTTGGTTTGAATGAACAGGGCCCTCACTTCTGAGCGCCTCCTGCGGAACGCTCACTCGTGATCAACCAGCGTTGGTCTTGCCATTTCATCTCGATCACTTTGACGCTCGAGACTTTGAGTTTGTCGGATTGGTAGTTTTGCCGGTAGCGCAATTTGATGGTGTTTTTGTTCACCAACTTGGCATCGACTTGGGAGATTTGGATTTTGATTTGGCCCTTCGACAAGATGCGGTCTTGTCGGTCTTTTACCCATTCGGCGTGGGACTTGCCATCGTTGGGGGTAAAGCCGGGCACATAGGACTTGAGATAGCGGTCCATGTCCTTTTTCTCCCACGCTTGGGCCCACAGCTGCAACGCTTGTGTGGCCGCTTGAATCAACTCAGCTTCTTCTGTGTTGGCTGCGGGGGTCTTTTCAGCCCGGGTGTTGGATTTGTTTTCGCTGGCGCGCTCTTTCGCATTGGGCGCAGCGGCAGGGGCTGCCGATGAAGCCGATGCAGCACCCGTATTGGCCGCAGCCACGGTGGTTCTCGGGGGCACTGGCTCGGCCGCTTTGCCCGCAGCTTCAGCCGGCGCCGCGCTGGGAGGCGTGGGCGCTGCGGTGGTGCCGGCAGCCGATCCGGAGGTGGGGGCGGTCGGTGCAGCTGGTGCAGGCGGTGCAGCGGCCACCACTTTGGGTGTGAATTGCGCCAAGCCATTGGTGGACACCACCAGGGACAGCTTGTTGTTTTTTGCGGGGTCCAACAACTGCAAAGCCGAGGCGTAGTTTTTCGACGCCAAATGTGTTTTCAGATTGTTGAGGTTGTTGTACATCAACTCCAAAGGCTGATTGGACTTGAGCGCTTGCTCCAGCGTGGCCTTTGCTTCGTTCAATTTGCCCTGCGCTGCGTAAATGGTGGCAATGTTGTTGCGGGCAGCCAGGTAATAGGGGGACGAGATCGGGATGATGGAGAAATGCGCAATGGCCGCATCGAATTGCTCACGCTTGAGTTGGATCAGCCCTTTGTGAAAGCTCAACTCAAACACATCGCCTTTGGCTTGTGAAAGACGCTTGAGTGTGTCGTTCAGTTGTTCGGCATTGTTGGTGCGCAAAGCCGACTCGATCTCGGCCATGCTGGGTGTGGAATTGGCATGCGCATGACCTGCCCATGCCCAAGACAAGCACAGCGCCATCAAGCTGAAAGTACGAGGCGTTCTCATCATTCCTCTTCCGCCAAAATGGATTGGTATTTGGACATGTTTTCCAAAACCATGCTGCAACCCTTGACGACACAGGTCAGTGGCTCATCCGCGATGCGAATGGGCAAGCCCGTTTGAGCCATCAAAAGTTTGTCCAGGTTCTTCAACAGTGCGCCTCCACCGGTCATGACAATGCCCGTTTGAGCCAGGTCAGCAGCCAATTCTGCCGGGGTTTTTTCCAAGGCCAGTTTGAGCATGTCGCTGACTTGCGAAACAGGCTCTAAGAGGGCTTGGTAAATTTCTGTCGACGACAAGGTGACGCTGCGCGGCACGCCTTCTGGAAACTTTTGTCCACTGACCTCGATGGTGAAAGGCACCTCGTTGGGCAAGGCGTTGCCGGCTTCAATTTTGAGGCGTTCCGCGCTTCTCTCGCCAATCAACAGGCCATGCTGTCGGCGAATGTAGTTGATGATGCTTTCTTCAAAGTCGTCCCCTCCCATGCGCATGCCCGCTTGGTAGACCACGCCCCCCAAGGAGATGACCGCCAACTCGGTGGTGCCCCCGCCCATGTTGATCACCATAGAGCCTTTGGCGTCAGAGATGGGCAACCCCGCGCCCAAAGCAGCGGCAATGGGCTCTTCAATCAGGTACACCTCGGTGGAGCCGGAGGACAAAGCGGCTTCGCGGATGGCGCGGCGCTCTACTTGCGTCGAGTCACCCGGCACACTGATGATGATGCGCGGTTGTGGCTTGAACATGCCCTTGGGCAAAGCCGTGTCAATCAGGGCCTTGACCATCTGGGCGGTCATGGTGAAGTCGCCAATCACGCCTTTTTTGATGGGGCGCGCCGCCACGATGTTTTGCGGTTCACGGCCCAGCATGGACTTGGCCTCGTGCCCCACGGCAATGACGGATTGACCTTCTTTACTCGAAGAGCGCACCGCCAGCACAGAAGGCTCGTTGACCACGATCCCCTGACCTTTGATCCAAATCAGCGTGTTGGATGTGCCGAGGTCAATGGCGAGATCTTTTTTTAAAAACTTTGTGATTAACAAATGGGGCCTGGAACGTGAAAAATCGGAGAGAGCCTTATTAGGCAACCCATGATTTTCTCATTTTTTGCGGTTGTTAACGCTTTTGTCGGGGCTGGGTTCCTAATTCGACTTCAGTTAAGCTTTGACAAGTATTTTTCAAGGAGCGGCCATGAGTGAGCCTTCTGCTTTTGGATTTGGCCAATTTGTTCCCGGTTTTGATTTCTTACAGAACTTGTCCAAAACTGCGGCACAAGGGGCGCCGGTCGCAGGTGCCATTCCCGGCATGGCCAGTTGGGTGGCTCCGACCCTCAGTGTCGAGGAATTGGACAAACGAATTCAAGAGTTGAAGGCGGTTCAATTTTGGTTGGACCAAAACGCCACCGCTCTCAAAGCCACCATCCAAGCGATGGAAGTGCAAAAAATGACTCTGTCCACCTTGCAGAGCATGAACGTGAACATGTCGGACTTGGCCAAGGCCTTTACCGCCAAAGCCCCTGCAGCCGCTCCTGCAGCCGCTCCTGCAGCGGAGGCCCAGGCGGCCACAAATCCGACGTCATCGATTTTCAGTGTCAAACCCGCATCTGAGCCCAGTTCGGCTGCGCAAGAAGATGGGGAAACAGACGCCGAAGAAGACAGCAAAGAAGACGGCGAAGGCGGCGCAGCAAAAACTGCGGCTGAAACCGCAGCCAAATCCGCAGCCAAATCCGCAGATGAAGCCTCTTCGGGGTCGAGCGCAAAGTCCAAAGCCGATGCACCATCCTCAGCGGCGAGTGATAAGCCGGCAGTTGACCCGATGCAATGGTGGAGTGCATTGACGCAACAATTTCAAGGCATTGCCGCAGCGGCCATGAAAGACGTGGCAGGCGAAGCCATGAAGGCCAGCAAAGCGGCGCAACAAGCCGCGACTGCGGGTGCGCAAGGTGCTGCGACGGGAAGATCCAAAGTGTCTGCCAAAGGGACCGCCAAAGGGAACGCCAAAGCCGCTGCCAAATCACCCGCCAAAACAGCCGCAAAAACAGCTGCAAAAACCGCCACAGCCTCGACTGCTAAACCCGTGAAAAAAATCAGCGCCCCAAAAGGGGCCAAACGGAGCCAAGCCGCAGCCAGAACAACGTCGCGAGCTGCGCGCCCAGCCGCGCAAAAACGCGTCCCCTCATGAAGCTTTTTCCCTACGGCCACGCCACCCATCCGCAATGGCGCATGGCGGCTGGTTTGGTGCTGGCCCAAGTGCGGGCTCAAATGGGCTTGGCCGACCACGCTCACGCGCCCCGACTGGCCTTGCTGTACATCACAGACCATTACGCAGCGCAGGCACAGGCCATCCTGGACCACTTGCGCCAAGAGTTGCCCTCGGTGACCGATTGGTCTGGCACCGTTGGCATTGGTGTCGCGGTCAACAACGCGGAGTACTTTGACGAACCGGCCATGGCGCTCATGCTCTGCGATGTGCCTGCTGAGCATTACCGCGTGTTTTCTGGGCTGGCGCCTTTTCCGGCGCAGGGCTTCGCCGATGTGGCCTTGGTGCATGCCGACCCGGCGACGCCAGAGCTGGCGGAATTGATCCATGAGATGGCCGGTCGGACCGCACAGGGCTATGTGTTTGGGGGCTTGGCCGCCAGCCGATCACGACATCCCCAGTTTGCGGTCACGGCCGAACAAAGTCTGGCCGATGGCGGTGTCTTAGAAGGCGGCTTGAGTGGCGTGGCCTTTTCGTCTGCGGTGGGCTTGTTGTCTCGTGTCACGCAAGGGTGCCAACCTGTTGCCAAAGAGCGCGAAATCACCGAGGCAGACCGGCATGTGGTGCTCAAGCTCGATGGCGAACCGGCCTTGGATGTGCTGCTCGACGATTTGAAGATTTCTTTGGGCGATCCCCAAGCGGCTATACCCGTGGTGCGCGCCACCTTGGTGGGCCTGAGTCCGGTGGGCCAAAGCGGGGTGGGGCGCACTGGTCATTTGGGCAACGATGTGCGCGTGCGGCACATCGTGGGGCTGGACCCTCTGCGCCAAGGTGTGGCGGTGGCCGAGCACCTGGAGCCGGGCATGCGCCTTTCGTTTTGTCGGCGTGACAAGCAAGCCGCGCGCGCAGACTTGGTGCGGGTGTGCGCTGAAATCCGCGAAGAGTTAGAGCCCGAGATGCTGTCTATTGAAGCCATCAATGCATGGAGCGATGACCCGGTGGCCAATCTGCCGCCGCCCGGCAAACGCATGGTGGGTGCGGTGTACATCAGTTGCACAGGGCGCGGCGGCCCTCACTTTGGCGGCCCCAGCGCTGAAATGCAAATCATTCGGCACGCGCTCGGTGATGTGCCCCTGGTGGGATTTTTTGCGGCCGGTGAAGTGGCCCACAACCAGTTGTACGGCTACACCGGGGTGTTGACGGTGTTCACCGCCAATTGATCACACGCCGCGTGCGCGGTCTGACTTGAACTGCGCTCGGAAGGCGGCAAACTGACCTGCCTCGAGCGATTCGCGCACCTCACGCATCAGGTTGAGGTAGTAGTGCAGGTTGTGAATGGTCGTCAGCATGGGGCCGAGCATTTCGCCGCAGCGGTCCAGGTGGTGCAAATAAGCGCGGCTGAACCCGTCACGTCCCCCTTGATCCCAAGACACGCCAGAGGCCCCAGCGCAAGCGTGACAAGTGCAGGTGGTGTCCAGCGGCTGTGGGTCTTTTTTGTGACGGGCATTGCGCAACTTCAAGTCACCGTAGCGGGTGAACACCGTGCCATTGCGGGCGTTGCGGGTGGGCATGACGCAGTCGAACATGTCCACCCCATCGGCCACCCCCTGCACCAGGTCTTCGGGCGTGCCCACGCCCATCAAGTAGCGGGGTTTGTGGGCTGGCAATCGGTGTGGCGTGTGCGCCATGATCTGCAACATTTGTTCTTTGGGTTCGCCCACACTGACGCCGCCAATGGCGTAGCCGGGGAAGTCCATCTCGACCAAAGCCTCTAAAGATTCTTGGCGCAAATTTTCGAACATGCCGCCTTGCACAATGCCAAACAAGGCATTGGGATTTTCCAATCGGGCAAATTCATTTTGGCTGCGCACGGCCCAGCGGCGGCTCATTTCCATGGACTTGCGCGCTTCGGCTTCGGTGGTCAGGTGCCCTTTGGTTTCGTAAGGGGTGCACTCGTCAAGCTGCATCACGATGTCAGAGTTCAGGCTGGTCTGAATCTGCATGCTGACCTCGGGCGACATGAACAATTTGTCACCGTTCACGGGGGAGGCAAAGGTGACCCCTTCTTCTGTGATTTTGCGCATGTCCCCCAAAGACCACACCTGAAAACCTCCTGAATCGGTCAGGATCGGTTTGTGCCACTTTTCAAAAGCGTGCAGTCCGCCAAAGCTGTCCATGATTTCGCGGCCAGGCCGCATCCAGAGATGAAAGGTGTTGCCCAAGATGATTTGCGCGCCCATTTCCTCCAGGCTGCGCGGCATCACGCCCTTGACCGTCCCATAGGTGCCCACCGGCATGAAGATCGGGGTTTGCACCACGCCGTGGTTCAGGGTCAACTGGCCTCGGCGCGCGTGGCTGGAGGGGTCGGTTTTGAGCAGTTCGAATTGAAGCATGGGCAAGATTGTAGGAGGGCCAAATGCGCCCGAAGGCGGTGCGTAAGGGGCGTTTCTCCGAGCGGGTCGGGCTGCAGTTCAGCGTGGGGGTGATCGGGTCAGCAGCATGGCATCGCCATAGCTGAAAAACCGATAAGTGTGGGCAATCGCATGGCGGTACAAGGCCATGATGTGCTCGTAGCCTGCCAAGGCGCTGACCAACATCATCAACGTGCTTTTGGGCAAGTGAAAGTTGGTGATCAGTCGGTCCACCACTTTGAACTCAAATCCTGGCGTAATAAAAATTTGTGTGTCGCCACTCGTTTGGCCCGACAAGGCCCAAGACTCCAGGGTGCGAACTGTGGTGGTGCCCACCGCCACCACTTGGCCGCCGCGGGCGTGGCACGCAGCAATCGCTTGCTGGGTGGCCTCGGGCACTTCGTACCATTCGCTGTGCATGGTGTGCTCGGCAATGTTTTCGGTTTTGACGGGTTGGAATGTGCCCGCCCCCACATGCAGCGTCACACTGGCGCGTTGCACGCCGCGGGCTTCAAGCGCTGCCAGCAGGGCTTCATCAAAGTGCAGGGCCGCTGTGGGCGCTGCCACCGCACCGGGGGCGCGCGCAAACACGGTTTGGTAACGCTGGGCATCTTCTGCGCTGTCGGCATGTTCGCCACTGCCACCCGGACGTTCAATATAGGGCGGCAGGGGAACGACCCCGTGTTTTTCCATCAGGGCGTGGGGCTCATCGCTCAATTGCAAATGAAACAGAGGGCCATTTTCGTCAGGCCAGCGACCCAGCAGCACGGCATCAAAACCGCCTTGCTGTGCGCCACCTGCCAAAAGCATCTTGCCGCCCACCAACGGTTTTTTGCTGACCTTCATGTGCACCACCACCTGGTGGTTCGGCAACACCCGTTCGATCAGCAACTCGAGTTTGCCGCCAGTGGCCTTTTCGCCAAAAATGCGCGCCTTGATCACTTTGGTGTCGTTGAACACCAACAAGTCACCCGGACTCAAGAGTTGGGGCAGTTCGCGAAAAATGCGATCCACCCCAAGCGCGCCCGAGCCATCGAGCAAGCGAGAGCCACTGCGTTCGGCAGCGGGGTGTTGTGCAATCAGTTCGGGGGGGAGCTCAAAGTCGAAATCGCTGAGCGTGAAAGAGCGGGGGGCAGAGAGGGTCATGGTGCAGGGCTTGACAGGCCCGAACAGTGTGAAAAAGCAGATTTTGCCTGAAGGAGAAGTTCACGGGCGGCGCCGCCAAGTGGCGGCTCTGACGGCACAATGCGGGCATGCCTGCGAAGACCCCTGTCAAAACCGCTCAGTCGCTCAGCGCACCGCAAAAAGCGCTGATCAAATTGGGCTTGGTGCGCGACATTGATTTGGCCCTGCATTTGCCGCTGCGTTACGAGGACGAAACCCGCATTGTTCAGCTCCGCGATGCCCGGGAAGGGGATGTGGTGCAAATCGAAGCCACTGTCACTTCTTGCGAGGTCACGATGCGGCCCCGCCGGCAGTTGCTGGTGACCGTGGACGATGGCACCGACACCTGTGTGCTGCGGTTCTTTAGTTTTTACCCTTCGCAACAAAAAGCCTTGGCAGTGGGCAGCCGCATTCGTGTCCGGGGTGAAGTGAAAGGGGGGTTCATGGGCTTGACCATGATGCACCCCAGTTTCAAACCGGCGGGAGGGGTTTTGGCCGAAGCCTTGACCCCCGTTTACTCAACCGTCGCGGGGCTGGCGCAGTCGTATTTGCGGCGGGCCGTCATCACCGGTTTGAGCCATGCCGATCTGAGTGAGACCTTGCCCCCGACAACAGAGTGGCCCGACCCGCGTGGGGCTTGGTCTTTGCTGGACGCGCTGCAGTTTTTGCATCACCCCACGCCCGATGTGTCCTTGGCTGCGTTGGAGGATCGATCTCATCCGGCCTGGGTTCGGCTGAAATGTGAGGAACTGCTGGCGCAGCAGTTGTCTCAGCTCACGGCCAAGCGAGAGCGCGATTTGCTGCGCGCGCCGTCCTTGAAGTGCCAAGCCCATGGCCTGCATGGTCGACTGCTCGAGGCCTTGCCTTTTGGCCTGACCTCAGCGCAGCAGCGGGTAGGACAAGAAATCGCGCAAGACTTGGCCCGCCAAGTGCCCATGCACCGTTTGTTGCAGGGCGATGTGGGCGCTGGCAAGACGGTGGTGGCGGCCTTGGCGGCGATGGTGGCCGTTGATGCCGGATGGCAATGCGCGCTGATGGCCCCTACCGAGATTTTGGCCACTCAGCACTTCGCCAAGTTGGTCAGTTGGTTGGAGCCACTGGGCGTCAAGGTGGCTTGGCTGATTGGCAGTCAAAAGAAAAAAGAGCGAGCCGCCATGCTGGCCATGGTGGAGTCGGGCGAGGCGGCGCTGGTGGTCGGCACGCACGCGGTGATTCAAGAGCATGTGAAGTTCAAAAATCTGGCGCTGGCCGTGATTGATGAGCAACACCGATTTGGTGTGGCTCAGCGCTTGGCATTGCGCAGCAAAATGCACGCCGAGGGCATGGAGCCCCACATGTTGATGATGACGGCCACCCCCATTCCTCGTACCTTGGCCATGAGCTACTACGCCGACCTGGATGTGTCGGTGATCGACGAATTGCCCCCAGGGCGCACCCCCATCGTGACGCGCTTGGTGTCTGACCACCGTCGCCACGAGGTGGTCGAGCGGATTGGCGCTCAATTGCAACAAGGGCGGCAGGTGTATTGGGTGTGCCCCCTGATCGAAGAAAGCGAAGCGCTGGATTTGACCAATGCCACGCAAACGCATGCCGATCTGAGTGAAGCCTTGCCCGGCGTCATGGTGGGCTTGTTGCATTCCCGCATGCCGAGCGCCGAAAAGAAGGCGGTCATGGACTTGTTCACCAGCGGTCAGATGGGCGTGTTGGTCAGCACCACCGTCATTGAAGTGGGCGTGGATGTGCCCAATGCGTCTTTGATGGTGATTGAGCACGCCGAGCGATTTGGCTTGTCCCAATTGCACCAATTGCGGGGGCGTGTTGGTCGAGGTGCTGCCGCATCGGCGTGTGTCTTGTTGTACGGCACGCCAGAGGGCGGGAGGTTGAGCGAAACTGCGCGCGACCGCTTGCGCGCCATGGTCGAAACCCACGATGGCTTTGAAATCGCCCGACGAGATTTAGAAATCCGCGGGCCAGGCGAATTTTTAGGCGCACGGCAGTCGGGTGCACCCTTGCTGCGCTTTGCCGATTTGGAAACCGATGGCCATTTCTTGGACTGGGCGCGAACGTGGGCGCCGCACTTGCTGGACCAACATCCCACTTTGGCTGAGCGACATATTCGCCGTTGGCTGGGTGGAAAATCAGAATATTTGAAAGCCTGATGTTCCAATACACACCATGACCCTGACTGAACTCAAATACATCGTGGCGGTGGCCCGGGAAAAACACTTTGGCAAAGCCGCCGAGGCGTGTTTTGTGTCGCAGCCCACTTTGTCACTGGCCATCAAAAAGCTCGAAGAAGAGCTGGAGGTCAAGCTGTTTGAGCGCAGTGCCAGCGAAGTCTCGGTTACCGCGTTGGGCGAAGAAATTGTGCGTCAAGCCCAAAGCGTGTTGGAGCAGGCGGGTGAAATCAAAGAAATAGCCAAGCGTGGCAAAGACCCGCTCGCAGGCACCATGCGCTTGGGCGTGATCTACACCATCGGGCCTTATTTGTTGCCCGATTTGGTGCGCCAAATCATCAACGACATTCCGCAGATGCCGCTCATGCTGCAAGAAAACTTCACGGTGCGGCTGTTGGAGATGTTGCGCACCGGTGAGATCGACTGCGCGATTTTGGCCGAGCCTTTTCCGGAATCCGGCTTGGCCGTCGCGCCCTTGTACGACGAGACCTTTATGGCGGCTTTGCCGCTGAACCACCCCTTGGCCAAAGAAGCATCCATTTCGACCGACCAGCTCAAAAACGAAACCATGCTGTTGCTGGGCACTGGGCATTGCTTTCGCGACCATGTGCTGGAGGTGTGCCCCGAATTTGCTCGCTATGCGAGTCAGACCGATGGCATTCGCAAGACTTTTGAGGGCTCATCCCTCGAGACCATCAAGCACATGGTGGCTGCGGGCATGGGGGTCACCTTGGTGCCGCGTCTGTCGGTCCCCGACCTCAAGCCCGTGCACAAGCGCCACGGGGGACGGCATGACTCGCCCGTGCGTTATTTGCCGATCGTGGACCCCGCTGGCGGCAAGCCTCCCACACGCCGAGTCGTTTTGGCTTGGCGCCGCAGTTTCACGCGTTACGAAGCGATTGCGGCGATGCGCAACGCCATTTACGCCTGCCCCTTGCCCGGTGTGACACGACTGTCCTGACGGGTCCTTATGGTTGCGAAGCTCAAGCTGTATCTCGATTTGATCCGCTGGAATCGGCCCGCCGGATGGCTGTTGCTGTTGTGGCCAACGTTGTCGGCGTTGTGGGTCGCAGCCGGAGGCTTTCCAGGCTGGCATTTGATCGGGGTGTTCACCTTGGGCACGATCTTGATGCGCAGTGCGGGGTGTTGCATCAACGATGTCGCCGACCGTGACTTTGACAAGCATGTCAAACGCACCGCCAATCGCCCGGTGACCAGTGGGCGCATCGGTACGCGAGAGGCCTTGGCGGTAGGTGCTGTGCTGGCCTTGATGGCTTTTGGCTTGGTCTTGACCACCCATACAGCGGCTGTCCAGTGGTCATTTGCGGCGCTGGCCGTGACGATGATTTACCCTTATTCCAAACGCTTTGTCTCGATGCCACAAGCGGTGTTGGGCGTGGCGTTCAGTTTTGGCATTCCCATGGCCTTTGCAGCCGTGCAGGGCCAAGTGCCGCTGTTGGCGTGGGGCTTGTTGTTGGGTAATTTATTTTGGGTCTTGGCCTATGACACCGAATACGCCATGGTGGACCGCGATGACGATCTGCTGATCGGCATGAAAACCTCGGCGATCACATTGGGGCGGCACGATGTGTCCGCCATCATGGGGTTTTATGGGGCGTACTTGCTGATTTGGGCGGTTTTGCTCCAAGCCGATCAGCAAGGCCCATGGTTTTGGGCGGCCTGGGCCGTTTCGGCGGGCCAGGTGGTTTGGCATTACTTTTTAATTCGTGAACGCAGCCGTGAGGGGTGTTTCAAAGCCTTTCGGCTGAACCATTGGTTGGGCTTTAGCGTCTTTGTGGGCGTTGTGTTGTCTCACTTGTAGCCCCCGCCTGTTTACGATTTGCCGAACTCGTCACCCAATTCGCCGGCCCGTTTTTCAGCAGCTTGCATGGCTTTCACAAAAGCCGACTTGATACCTGCGGCTTCCATGGCGCTGATGGCGGCGTAGGTGGTGCCGCCTTTGGAGGTGACGCGTTGCCGCAGCACCTCGGCCGATTCGGTCGAAGCCGCTGCCAAGGAAGACGCCCCCGAAAAGGTGGCCACCGCGAGTTGATAGGCCTGTTGGGCGCTCAGGCCCATGCCCACACCGGCTTGGGTCATGGCTTCTAAAAAATAGAACACATAAGCAGGACCAGACCCCGACAAGGCCGTGATGGCGTCCAATTTGATTTCTTTGTCGACCCAGAGAAACTGCCCTGTGGTCGCAATGACTTGTTCGACCCATGTTTTGTCGGCCGAGGTGACCGAAGGGCAGGCAAAAAGCCCGGTGATGCCTTGGCCCACCAAGGCCGGGGTGTTGGGCATGCAGCGCACCACCCGATCCGTGCCAACCCAGCGGGCAATGCTGTCGGTGCGAATGCCGGCGGCCACTGACAGGTGCAACGCAGATGGGGTATGGGGCATCACTGGCGCTGCGGCTTCACTGAAGACTTGAGGCTTGACGGCCCAAACCACCAAATCAACATCTTGCAAGCGTGGCCCCGCAACTGGCAAAGCGGTAATGCCGAAATCCTTTTGCAATTTGGCGGCTGTCTCAGCAAATGGCTCTACCACCGTCAATTGCTCACGGCTCAAACCTTGGCGGAGCAGCCCGCCGATGATGGCGCTGGCCATGTTGCCGCCGCCAATAAAGCCAATGTGGGGTTTCGAGAGTGTCGTGGTCATAGGGGTATTCAATAGAGAGGCGCATTAAAACAGGCCAAACAGAACCTGCGGGGCTGAATTGTCGCTGGAATCCCCCCGTTGGCTCCGATCTGGGGCCGACAGCTGGCGACGGTTTCGCGAGCGAGAGACGGGTTTTGTAGGGTCCCCTGCAAAAAATCTACAAAAAGATCTTGCGGCCCCCCTTTTTTTCAGACATAATAGAGGGCTTCGCTTTGCAAAAAGCGTAAGTATCTGCCCAATCTGAAGCGCTGCGAGTGGTTTGCGGTGTGGATGACGGGTCCAAGACTGATTTCTGTTTGAGGGCTGTAAAGCTGGCAAATAAGAAATACAAGTTGGGAATAAAGAAATGATCCAGACAGAATCTCGGTTGGATGTGGCCGACAACACCGGCGCCAAGTCCGTGCTGTGCATCAAGGTGCTCGGCGGGTCTAAGCGTCGCTATGCAAGTGTTGGCGACATCATCAAAGTGAGCATCAAAGAAGCCGCCCCACGTGGTCGCGTCAAAAAAGGCGAGATCTACAGTGCTGTGGTGGTTCGCACTGCCAAAGGCATTCGCCGTGGCGATGGCTCTCTCATCAAATTCGATGGCAACGCCGCTGTGTTGCTGAACGCCAAGTTGGAGCCTATTGGCACCCGCATCTTCGGCCCGGTCACGCGTGAACTGCGTACCGAGAAGTTCATGAAGATCGTGTCCCTGGCCCCTGAAGTACTGTAAGGACGCGCCATGAACAAGATTCGCAAAGGCGACGAAATCATCGTCATCACAGGCCGTGACAAAGGCAAGCGCGGCAAAGTGTCGCTGCGCGCCAGCGATTCGCACCTCGTGATCGAAGGTGTGAACCTCGTCAAAAAGCACGCCAAGCCCAACCCTATGAAGGGCACAACGGGCGGCATCATCGAAAAGGCCATGCCGATTCACCAATCCAATGTGGCCATCTTCAATGTCGCCACAGGCAAGGCTGATCGCGTGGGCATCAAGCTGCAAGCTGACGGTAAGCGCGTGCGCGTTTACAAGTCCAGCGGCGAAGAAATCAAGGTGGCATAAGCATGGCACGTTTGCAACAAATCTTCCGCGAGAAAATCGCTGCCGAGCTGACAGCCAAGTTTGGCTACACCTCGCCCATGCAAGTTCCTCGCATCACCAAGATCACCCTGAACATGGGCGTATCTGAGGCGGTGGCTGACAAGAAAGTCATGGACCACGCTGTGAGCGATTTGACAAAAATTGCAGGCCAAAAACCTGTGGTGACCAAAGCAAAGAAAGCCATTGCTGGCTTCAAGATCCGTGAGCAACAGCCTATTGGTTGCATGGTGACTTTGCGTGGCGTTCAGATGTACGAATTCCTCGATCGCTTTGTGACCGTGGCATTGCCCCGAGTCCGTGACTTCCGTGGAATTTCTGGCCGTGCCTTTGATGGCCGTGGCAACTACAACATCGGCGTCAAAGAGCAGATCATTTTCCCTGAGATTGAGTACGACAAGGTCGATGCCTTGCGCGGTCTCAACATCAGCATCACCACCACGGCCAAGTCTGATGAAGAGTGCAAAGCGCTCTTGACAGCTTTCCGCTTCCCCTTCAAGAACTGAGGTGCCACGTGGCTAAAGTAGCTTTGATCGAGCGAGAGCTCAAGCGTGAAAAACTGGCAGCCAAATTCGCGAAAAAATACGCTGAATTGAAAGTCATTGCCAACGATGCCAAGCGCAGTGATGAAGAGCGTGCAGCTGCCCGTCTGGGTCTGCAAAAAATCCCTCGCAACGCCAACCCGACCCGTCAACGCAACCGCTGTGAAATCACCGGTCGCCCACGCGGTACGTTCCGTCAATTTGGTCTGGGCCGCGCCAAGATCCGTGAAATGGCCTTCGCAGGTCATATCCCGGGCGTGACCAAGGCCAGCTGGTAATCGGCAGGAGATAACAACATGAGCATGAGTGATCCTATTGCCGATCTGTTGACCCGCATTCGTAACGCACAAATGGTGGCCAAGGCTGCCGTGATGGTGCCTTCTTCTAAAGTGAAGGTGGCCATTGCTCAGGTGCTCAAGGATGAAGGCTACATCGATGGTTACCAAGTCAAAACCGAAGATGGCAAGGCCATTCTTGAAATTGCCTTGAAGTATTACGCTGGTCGTCCTGTGATCGAGCGCATTGAGCGCGTAAGCCGTCCAGGCCTGCGTGTTTACAAAGGCCGTGATGCAATTCCTCAAGTCCAGAACGGCTTGGGCGTGGCCATCGTCACCACTCCTCAAGGCGTGATGACCGATCGCAAAGCGCGTGCAGCCGGTGTCGGCGGCGAAGTGCTGTGCTACGTCGCTTAAAGGGAGAAAAAGAATGTCCCGCGTAGGAAAAATGCCTGTGACCATCCCCGCCGGTGTGGATGTGTCGATCAAACAAGATCAAATCAGTGTCAAGGGCTCGGGTGGTCAACTGGCCATCGCATCCAACATGCTGGTAACTGTGAGCAACGAAGGCGGCAAGCTGAGTTTTGCCCCTGTCAATGACTCACGCGAAGCCAATGCCATGAGCGGCACCATGCGTCAGCTGGTGAGCAATATGGTCACTGGTGTGACCAAGGGTTTTGAAAAGAAACTGAGCCTGGTTGGTGTGGGTTACAAGGCGGCAGCATCTGGCGCCAAATTGAACCTGGCCGTTGGCTACTCTCACCCTGTCAACATCGATATGCCTGCTGGCATCACGGTGGCTACCCCGAGCGCGACTGAAATCGTGATCAAGGGTGCAGACCGTCAACGTGTTGGCCAAATCGCTGCTGAGATCCGTGCTGTTCGTCCCCCAGAGCCTTACAAGGGCAAGGGCATCCGTTATTCGGATGAGAAGATCACGATCAAAGAGACCAAGAAGAAATAAGGAGCTGCATCATGTTGACCAAGAAAGAGCAGCGTCTGCGTCGTGCACGTCAAACACGTATTCGCATCACACAGCAAGGTGTGGCCCGTTTGACTGTGAACCGCACCAACTTGCACATTTACGCCAGCGTGATTTCTGGCTGCGGCACCAAAGTGTTGGCCAGCGCCTCCACTGCAGAAGCCGAAGTGCGTACCGCATTGGGTGCAGCCGGTAAAGGAGGCAACTCCGCAGCCGCTGCAGTGATTGGCAAGCGTATTGCTGAAAAGGCTAAAGCTGCTGGCGTTGAGAAGGTCGCCTTCGACCGCGCAGGTTTCGCTTACCACGGTCGTGTCAAGGCTTTGGCCGAAGCTGCCCGTGAAGCAGGTCTGCAGTTCTAAACGGATCGGAGATACAAATGGCTAAATTTACAGCAAAACCACAAAGTGACGGCCCAGAAGACGGTTTGCGCGAAAAAATGATCGCGGTGAACCGCGTGACCAAAGTGGTCAAGGGCGGTCGTATCCTCGGTTTCGCAGCGCTGACAGTCGTGGGCGATGGCGACGGTAAAGTCGGCATGGGCAAGGGCAAATCCAAAGAAGTTCCTGCTGCCGTGCAAAAGGCGATGGAAGAAGCCCGTCGTAACCTGTCTAAAGTGCATTTGAAGAACGGCACCATTCACCATGCGGTCAATGGTCACCACGGTGCAGCCCGCGTCATGATGGCGCCAGCTCCCAAGGGTACCGGAATCATCGCGGGCGGTCCCATGCGTGCTGTGTTCGAGGTGGTGGGTATCACCGACATCGTGGCCAAGAGTCACGGTTCGTCCAATCCTTACAACATGGTTCGTGCCACTTTGGACGCATTGTCCAACTGCACAACAGCTTCGAACGTGGCTGCCAAGCGTGGCAAGTCGGTTGAAGAGTTGTTCGGCTGAACCGGAGATCGAACATGACGACACAAGCTACCGTGAAAGTCCAATTGGTGCGCAGCCCCATTGGCACCAAAGTATCGCACCGTGCCACCGTCCGTGGTTTGGGTTTGCGCAAGCTGAACTCTGTGAGCGAGTTGCAAGACACGCCCGCAGTGCGCGGCATGATCAACAAGATCAGTTACCTGGTCAAAGTTCTCTAAGAGGCCGATGATGGAACTCAATAGCATCAAGCCCGCAGAAGGCT
>JAIYBZ010000007.1 GCA_027488255.1 Comamonadaceae bacterium
ACCACAGGCAAATTGGCCATGGGCTTGCTCATGTCGGTGCTGAAGAACTGGTTGTTCAAGGCAGTGAACAACAAGGGCGCCGTTTCACCGCTGATGCGGGCGATGGCCAACAACAGGCCCGTGATCACACCGCTTTTGGCAGCACGCAAAGTCACCGACAAAGACACTTTCCAGCGCGGCGCTCCCAATGCAAAGGCGGCCTCGCGCAAGCTGCCGGGCACCAAGCGCAGCATGTTTTCCGTAGTGCGCATCACCACAGGCACGGCAATCAAGGACAAGGCCATGCTGCCGGCATAACCCGAAAACCGGCCGAATGTGGCCACTGCAATCGCATACACAAACAAGCCGATAACAATCGATGGCGCTGACAACATGATGTCCGTCACAAAACGCGTCAACTCAGCGGTTTTGCTGCGGTCACCATATTCGGTCAGGTAAATGCCGGCCAAAATGCCCACGGGCGTCGCGACCAAAACCGACAAACCCACCATCATCAAACTGCCCACGATGGCGTTGCGCAAACCGCCGCCATCGGTGCCGGGTGCCGGTGTATCTTTGGTCAGCATGTCCCAGTCCACGGCAGCAATGCCGTTAGAAAAGAGCACCACCAAAATCCAAAGCAAAACCGCCAGGCCCAAAGCCATCGCCACCATGGAAGTGGCCATGCCCAAAGAGTTAGCGATTTGACGACGGCGGTAAAGCCCTTGATCCATGTTCACAGCCATCTCAGAACCCCTTGGCTTTTTCAGCCCGATTGATCATGATTTTGGCCAAGGCCAAGACCAAGAAGGTGATCACAAACAGCAAGAAGCCGAGTGCAAACAAAGAAGACATGTGGAAATCAGCCGCTTCGCCAAACTCATTGGCCAAGGTGGATGCAATCGATGTTCCTGGTGAAAACAGCGAAGTGGGCATGCGGTTGGCATTGCCAATCACAAAGGTCACTGCCATCGTTTCGCCCAAGGCGCGGCCAAGGCCCAACATGATGCCGCCAATCACCCCTTTTTGGGTGTAGGGCAACACGATCCCACGAACAACCTCCCAAGTGGTGCAACCCAAGCCATAGGCCGATTCACGCAAGATGGGGGGAGTAATTTCAAACACATCGCGCATCACGGCCGCCACAAAGGGCAAGACCATGAACGCCAAAACAATGCCTGCGGACAAAATGCCCATGCCGTTGGGGGCGCCGCCAAACAAGAACCCAATCAATGGCATGCCACTCATCAAATCGCGCACAGGCACTTGGATGTAGTCGGCAAATAAAGGTGCAAATACAAACAAACCGAACATGCCATAAATGATGGAAGGCACGGCGGCCAACAATTCGATGGCGGTGCCCAAGGGGCGACGCAACCATACGGGACAAGTTTCGGTCAAAAAGACAGCAATACCAAAAGCCAAAGGCACGGCAATCAACAGGGCAATGCCGGCACTCGTCAAGGTGCCCACGATGGCAAAAGCCGCACCGAACTGCTCATTGTTCACGTCCCACTCTGCATACCAGAGAAAGGGCACACCAAACTTGGCAAAGGTAGGCCAAGCATTGACAAAAAGAGAAATGATGATGCCCGCCAAAGCACACAGCACGATCAAAGAGAAAAGCTGGGTTGATCTGTGAAACAAAACATCTTGCAACCGTTGGCGTTTGGCCACGGCCAGCATTTGACTGCTGTCTTTTGCTGTTGTTAGGGAAGTTTGCATGCGGGAGTCCATCCAACAATAACCATCAAAACCAAGAGAAAGTCCGTCGGTTGAACCCAATGTCAACCGACGGATCCCTGTTAGAAAGCGCCAGAATTACTTCTGGATTTGTGACCAAACGCGTGAACGGATCTGATCGGTCAGGCTGTCAGGCAAAGCCACATAGTCCAAGTCAGCGGCCATTTTCTTGCCGTTCTTGAAGGACCAGTCGAAGAACTTGAGCGCTTCGTTGGAAGCGGCTTTGTCAGCAGGGTTCTTGTACATGACGATGAAAGAAGCGGTGCTGATGGGCCAGCTGTTGGCGCCCTTGGCGTTCACCATCGACACGCCCATGCCCGGCACGCTGAACCAGTCGGCGCTGGCCGCTGCTGCAGCAAATGTCAAATCATCGGGGTTGACGTACTTGCCATCGGCGTTTTGCATTTGCATGAAGGTCATGTTGTTCTTTTTCACGTAGGCATATTCCACGTAACCGATCGAGCCTTTGACGCGGTTGACGTTGGCCGCCACACCTTCATTGCCCTTACCACCCACAGAAGTAGCCGCTGGCCACTTGATGGTGGCGTTTTTGCCAGGACCGTCAGCCCACTCTTTGCTCACGGCGCTCAAGTAGTCGGTGAAGTTGAAAGTGGTGCCTGAACCGTCAGCGCGGTGAACCACGGTGATGGGTTCGTTAGGCAGGTTCTTACCGGGGTTCAAGGCAGCAAACTTGGGGTCGTTCCACTTGCTGATCTTGCCCAAGAACATTTCGGCCAACACGGGGCCTGTCACGCGCAGTTCACCGGGCTTGAAGCCATCCAAGTTCACGATGGGCACAGTGCCACCAATGATCATGGGGAATTGGACCATGCCGTCTTTGTCCAAATCAGCGCCAGAAATAGGGGCGTCTGTGGCACCGAAAGTCACGGTTTTGGCGCGGATCTGGCGAATACCACCGGAAGAACCGATCGACTGGTAGTTCAAACCCACGTTGGTGGCGGCTTTATAGGCTTCAGCCCACTTGGCATAAACGGGAAATGGGAATGTGGCGCCCGCGCCGGTGATTTCGGCGGCGAAGCTGGTCACTGCAACAGCGCTCAGGCCAATTGCAGCCACCAAAGATTTAAATTTCAGCATTTCAGCTCCTGTTTCAGATTCAAAAAATTCGTGTCGGCAACGTGATTGCTGTCGACATCGGGTAATTTATTGCGTAATTGTGACAAGAATATGTCAAAAATGGGCTTGCAGTCCATGCAACCGCCCCCAATGCGCCAAAAACAGTGCAAGCCGGGCGCCTTGGCCCGACCTGCGCTGCTTACGGCCATGCCTCTTTACAAACCGATCACGCCGCCATCGGTGCGGGTGATCACGATGGTGGCCGAGCGTGGACGGCCTTGCACGCCATAACCCTGGTTGCCGGGCCACATGCTTTGCGGGGCTTCGCCAGAAGACAAGGCTTTGGACAACTCACCGGGGTGCTGGATGTTGACAAACAAAGTACGGCCATCGGCAGTTTCTGTGATGCCGGTCACCTCAGCCCCTTTGGGTGCGACCAAGAAGCGGCGCAGTTTGGCTTCGCCCAAGGCGGCGCCCATGAAGGTCTCTTGGGTGCCCGATTGCTCAGCGCCGCCCACCGCCATTTTGTTTTTCACCGTCACTTTGCCGCCGTCGCCCACTTGGCCGGGAATGGCCGCCAACATCATGCAGTTGGTCTCGTCGGTGAAGGCGCCGTCGTCGGTCTGGATCCAGCAGATGCCAGTGGCTTTGCTGAACCACAAGCCGTCGGGTGAGGAGAAGGCGTTTTTGGCCGTCAAACCCGACAGGTTGGCATCGCCAGAATCTTCTTCGGCACCAAACAAAAAGATGTCCCAAGCAAAGGTTTTGGCCGTGGCTTGTTGCGCGGCTTCCTTGAAGCGGATGATGTGGCCGTTGGGGTTGCCCGCGATTTTTTTGCCATCGGGGTCGGTGTAAGCGCGGGGATTGGCGGCATCAACTTTGGTGGGCGTTCGGTTGGCGGCGCTGTTGTTGGTCAAGGCAAAGTAAACCTCGCCATTGCGTGGGTTCACCGCGCCCCACTCAGGGCGGTCCATCTTGGTGGCGCCCACGGCATCTGCGGCGTGGCGTACATTCACCAACACATCGGCCTGGTTGGCAAATTTGTAAGCACTGTGATTGGCAATTCGCGGATCGGCGATGTTCAACTCCAACCATTCGCCCTGCCCTGTCGCATCGAAGCGGGCGGCGTAGAGTTTGCCTTCGCTCAGGTATTTGTCACCGGCCACCATGCCTGTGCCCACATCGCGGGGGTCCCACACCGCTGTCGTGACAAACTTGTAGATGTATTCGTTGCGCGAATCGCAGCCCATGTAAAACGCCAGCGGTTCGCCGGCTTTGGGCAGACCGCAGACCGCCGCTTCGTGGGCAAACCGGCCCATGGCCACGCGCTTGGCGGGGGTCGAGTTGGGGCTCAAGGGATCGATTTCCACGTTGTAGCCGAAGGTGTTGGCCTCGTTGCGGAAATCGCGTTCGGCGTTGGCACCCAGTGCGGCCAAGTTCCAACGGGCAAAACGGTCGTCTGTGGCAGAGACGGTGTGCCAGCCTTGGCTCACGGCCTTGGTGACACCGGCTGCAGGGGGCACTGCGGCCACGCCATAGCGTCTGCGCGAAGCCACATCGTTGGCTGACAGGGCAGCGCCGCCAGTGGTCTGGAAGTAAAACGCCCAGTTTTCCTCGCAGCCCAGATAAGTGCCCCAAGGGGTCTTGCCATGGCCGCAGTTGTTCAAGGTGCCGCGCGACATGGCACCGGCAGTGTCCCAGCGGGTGGTCATGAACTGGCGGATGTTTTCGATTTGTGCGCGTGGCCCACTGATGCGAATCGGGGTTTGGGCGGTGATTCGGCGGTTCAAAGGCGAGTCTTTTTGGACGCGCCAGCCTTGTGGAGATTTCACGATCTCGACGATGGAAACCCCGTGGTGGTTGATCTCTTTGAGCACTTCCAGTTCAGGCCGTGTGCCCAGATCCCATTCGCCAAATTGGTCAAATTTTTTGCCGCTCACCCTGTTAGAGGTCTGACCATTGGGGTGCATGAAGTGCGCATCGGCCGAGCTTTCATGGTTCACGCACAACACGGCGCGAGCTGTTTCTTTTTCAGAGTAACGGCCCTGCGAGTCGATGTAATAAATGTCCATGCCGTCGTGGTGATCGCCGATGCGGCGTGACCAGTCGTCGCTCTCAGTGCCACGGTTGGAGTAGGCGGGCAAGGCCGAGTCGAGGGCATCGCCGGTGGCGTGCAACACGGTGTATTGGTAGCCTGCGGGCAAGATCACGTTGTCGAGCAGGCTCTTGTCAACCGAGGCAAAACCCAAGGCCGATGGCGCAGCGGCGAGGCCAGTGCCCACGGTGGCGCAACCGGGCAACAGGGCCAGGCCAGCCAAACCCAAACCGCCGCGCAACAAACCGCGGCGAGCAGGATTTTCTAAAGATTGGGTCAAGACCTCCTGAAAATGGCGGTTATCAGAGGTGTTGCAAATGGGGTCAAGGTCGTGGTGGGACATGAAGAGCTCCGTTAAAAAATCCCATTGCAAGGGCTGGTCGTGACGACTTGATGGCTTTTGTTTGACACTTTGATGTCAGTCGATGGCAGCCCTCCCCGGCCTGCCCTTGCCCTGCACCCGCCATGGCGCAAGCCTTGTCTTTCAAGCCATCGTTCACTTCATCGTTCAACGTCATCGAAATGTCATACACCCCTGCCAGAATCAACATCACTGCATTTCCAGAAACATTGAAAGGTGAACGATGAAAGTCGGTATCAACGGAATGGGCCGCATCGGCCGTTTGGCTTTGCGGGCGGCCATGGGCGCTGCCGAGCGCCAACAAGACGACCCGCGCGCCAACAACCGCTTAGAGGTGGTGCACCTGAATGAACTCAAGGGCGGTACGGCGGCCACGGCGCACTTGCTGGCTTTTGACAGCGTGCAAGGCAAATGGCGCGAGCGCATCGAGGCCGAGGGCGAAAGCCACATTCGCATCGGTGAGCGCCGCTTGGGCTTTTCTGCACACGCCAACCCGACCGACATTCCGTGGGGCGACATGGGGGTCGATTTGGTGCTGGAATGCACCGGCAAATTCCTCACACCTGAAACCCTTCAAGGGCACTTGGACCGTGGCGCCAAACGCGTCATCGTGGCAGCCCCGGTGAAGGTGGGCGATGTGCTGAACATCGTGGTGGGCGTCAACCACACCCAATACGACCCCGCGAAAAACAAGATCGTCACCGCCGCCTCTTGCACCACCAATTGCTTGGCCCCCGTGGTCAAGGTGGTGCACGAAGCCATTGGCATTCGGCATGGCCAGATCACCACCATCCACGACCCCACCAACACCAATTTGGTGGTGGACGCGCCCCACAAAGACCTGCGCCGCGCCCGCAGTGCCATGACCAGTTTGGCGCCCACGACCACCGGCAGTGCCACGGCCATTGCCCTGATTTACCCCGAACTCAAAGGCAAGCTGAATGGCCATGCGGTGCGCGCACCCGTGCTCAATGCCTCGTTGACCGATTGTGTGTTCGAGATGCAGCGCAGCACCAGCGCCGAAGAAGTCAATGCCTTGTTTGCGGCGGCCGCCCAAGGCCCGTTGGCGGGCATTTTGGGTTACGAGGTCAAGCCCTTGGTGAGTGTCGATTACGCCCGCGATACTCGCAGCGCCATCGTCGATGCGCTGTCCACCATGGTCACCGACGGCACCATGCTCAAGGTCTACGCCTGGTACGACAACGAAATGGGCTACGCCTGCCGCATGGTGGATTTGGCTTGCCACATGCAAGACGTCGGCATCTGACATGAACGCTGCTGAACGGAACTACGGCATTGTCACGGCCGCCTATTGGGGCTTTACCCTGACCGATGGCGCTTTGCGCATGTTGGTGCTGCTGCACTTTTACAAATTGGGCTATTCGCCGTTCATGCTGGCCTTTTTGTTTTTGCTTTACGAGGCTGCTGGCGTTTTGGCCAATTTGGTGGGCGGCTGGTTGGCCACGCGCTACGGCATTGCGCGCATGCTCAGCGTGGGCTTGGTCACGCAAATCATCGGGTTTGCTTTGCTTTCCGCGCTGCAACCCGGTTGGACAGCAGCCCTCTCAGTGGCCTGGGTGGTGTTGGCGCAAGGGGTTTGTGGGGTGGCCAAAGACCTCACCAAAACCGCCAGCAAATCGGCCATCAAGATCACGCAGGCGCAGGCCAAAGACCAGGGCAATGGCCAGTTGTTCAAGTGGGTGGCTTGGTTCACCGGCAGTAAAAATGCCATGAAAGGCTTTGGCTTTTTCATCGGCGGCTTGCTGCTGGAGACCTTGGGCTTTCAAGGCTCACTCTGGGCCATGGCGGGTTTGCTGGCGCTGGTGCTGTTGGGCGTGGTCACCAGCCTGCCCCCCATGATGGGCAAAAGCAAAGCCTCGGGTTCTGCCCGTGAGTTGTTTGCCAAAAACCCCGGCATCAATGCCCTGGCTGCGGCCCGTGTGGCGCTGTTCGGCGCGCGCGATGTGTGGTTTGTGGTGGGCGTGCCGGTGTTTTTGTATTCGGTGGGTTGGACGTTCACCATGGTCGGCGGCTTTTTGGCCCTTTGGACCATTGGCTATGGTGTGGTGCAGGCCTTGGCCCCGCATCTGGTGCGCCGCAGCGCCGATGGCCTGAGCCACGAAGTCCCCGCCGCTCGGGGCTGGTCGGCCGTGCTCACGGTCATCCCCCTGGGAATTGCCACAGCGGTGTGGCTGCAAGCCCCCCAGCTCGAATGGTGGGTGGTGGGGGGGCTCGGCTTGTTTGGCTTTGCGTTTGCCATCAACTCGTCGGTGCACAGCTACTTGATCTTGGCTTATGCCGGCTCAGAAAAAGCGGCTGAAGACGTGGGCTTTTATTACGCCGCCAACGCTTTGGGCCGCTTTATGGGCACCTTGCTGTCGGGCTTGTTGTACCAATGGGGTGGCCTGTTGTATGCCTTGCTGGGCTCGGCGCTGATGTTGGGTGTGTGTGGCTTGGCCACCTTGCGCTTGCCACTGAACTTGTCGCTCGAAGGTCCCTCGGCTGGCGACCCACCCCCAATGAAAGATGCCGCATGACCCCCCTCAATGAAGACTTGGCCGTGAAAGCGCTGGCCGCCTTGGCGCAGACGTCGCGCTTGCGGGTCTTTCGCGCCATCGTTGGCGCGGGCCCAGCAGGGTTGCAACCCGGGCAGTTGTCACAGGCCCTCGGCATGCCGGCCAACACGCTGTCTTTTCACCTGAAAGAGCTGCACCATGCGGCGCTGGTCCATGTGCAACGCGAAGGCCGATTTATGCGTTACCGGGCCGACATGTCGGTCATGCAAAGTTTGGTGGGTTTCCTCACCGACCATTGCTGCCAAGGGGTGCCGTGTGTCGAGATGCCGGTGGTGAAATGCGGCGAGCTGACTCAGGAGGCCTGCGCCACTGGCCAGTGCTGAGGCAAAAAGCCATGTCACGAAATTTTCATTATTTCGTCACATAATCTCACGTTACGTTCCATCTTGCCCCCTCTCATTGACCCCTGCTGCCCATGCAACCCAAGTCTCTCTACGCCGCCATTGATCTGGGTTCCAACAGTTTCAGGCTCGAAATCGGTCAAATGGATGCGGGCCAATTGCGCCGGGTGGAATACATCAAAGAAACTGTGCGGCAAGGCAATGGACTGGATGCCGAGCGCAACCTGACCGAAGAGGCCATGGAGCGCGGCTGGGATTGCTTGGCACGTTTTGGTGAGCGCATTGCCGGCTTTCGGCCTAGCCATGTTCGGGCGGTGGCCACACAAACTTTGCGCGAAGCGCGTAACCGCGATGTTTTTCTCGCCAAAGCGAAACGCATTTTGGGTTTCCCCATCGAGGTGATTGCGGGCACAGAAGAAGCGCGGCTGATTTATTTGGGGGTCTCGCACCTCTTGCCCCAATCGCCTGAGCGCCGCTTGGTGGTGGACATTGGCGGACGCTCCACCGAAATGATTTTGGGACAACAAGAAAACGCCAGCACCCTCGAGTCGTATCGGGTGGGCAGCGTGGCGTGGTCGATGAAATTTTTCCCCGAAGGGGCTTGGACGCTGTCGTCTTTCAAGTCCGCCGAAATCGCGGCCAAAGCGGTGTTGGACGAAGCCCAAGTTTTGTTCAATAGAAGCCATTGGGACACTTGCTACGGCGCCTCGGGCACGGTCGGGGCTGTGGCCGATGTGTTGACCGCTGCGGGCTGGCCAGAAGAAAAAATCACGCGCGAGGGGCTGAGCTGGTTAAAAGACCGGCTAATCAAGGCGCAATCTCCTGACAACTTGCGTCTGGACGGCGTCAAAGAAGACCGAAAACCCGTCATTGGTGGGGGACTGGCCGTGTTGCAAGCGGTCTTTGATTTGCTGCAAATCGACGAGATGCAAGTGGCCCAAGGCGCCCTTCGCCATGGCGCGCTGTACGACCTAATCGAGCGCGAGGGCACGCAAGATGTGCGCTCGGCCATGGTGGAGTGGCTGGCGCAACGCTTTGGCACCGACAAATCGCAAGCCGACCGGGTTTCGAAAACGGCGCAAAGCCTGTTGCAAGCCCTGTTGCCAGCTTCGGCCGAAGTGGCCCCCGAAGAACGCCAACGCTATTTGAAAAAACTCAACTGGGCATGTCAGTTGCACGAGACCGGCATGCGCATTTCACACAGCGATTACCACAAGCACGGCGCCTACATTTTGGACAACACCGACTTGCAGGGCTTCACGCTGGACGAGCTGCACCGGCTGAGCCAATTGGTGCTGGGCCACCGTGGCAAGTTGCGCAAACTGGAATTGGCGTTGGACGACATTCGCTTAGTGCAACAACTGATGGCCTTGCGCTTGGCGGTTATTTTTTGTCACGCGCGGCGAGACCCCGAATTGACGGGGCTGGACATCCAATGCGACGCGCTTCGCCGCATCGTGAGTTTAAAAGTCAGCGCGGCCTGGGCCGAAGGTTGGCCACAAACAGCGCACTTGCTACGCGAAGAATCCAACGCTTGGCAAAAAACCGACTGGGCGTTTCAGTTGCAAATCGGGTGATCTGAAGGTGCGGCTGGCCGGCCCGCGTGAGGTCTTGCCATTGAAAATCGAACGGTATAAACTGTATACACCGTTATTTTTTTGAGGTTCCTCATGCCCAGCACCCAGACTGTTTCAAAATCGCCAGCCAAGACTTCGCGCAAAACCTCAGGTCAATCGCCAAGATCGTCTGCTGCACCTGTGGTCAAAAAAACCAGCGCTCCCGCCAAGCCCGTTGCCAAAGCGCCCAAGACAGCAGTCAAGCCAGCCTCCGGCAAGCCCACTGCCAAAGCCCCCACCACTGTCCCGGCCAAAGTGCCGACCAAAGCGCCGAA
Organism: Comamonadaceae bacterium; assembly: GCA_027488255.1. GTDB lineage: Bacteria > Pseudomonadota > Gammaproteobacteria > Burkholderiales > Burkholderiaceae_C > Limnohabitans_A. The sequence goes on from JAIYBZ010000007.1 coordinate 10,064, forward strand.
CAAAGCACCTAAGGACAAAAAAGTCAAAGTGGTGCGTGACAGCTTCACCATCCCCAAAACCGAGTTGCTGCAAGTGGGCGAATTGAAAAAACGCGCGCTGACCTTGGGTGTGGCTGCGAAGAAAAGCGAGCTGATCCGTGCCGGTCTTTTCACGCTGGTCAGCATGAACGACGCCGCGCTCAAAAAAGCCATGGCCAGCGTGCCGACCATCAAAACCGGTCGCCCGGCCAAAAACTGATCGGATTTAGATTTTTTCTGGCGAGGTCACGCTCACCAGCACCGTCTGGTAAATCCCTTCGCGCTTGCGGCAACGCAACCACCAGACCGCGCCTTTGCGAATGGCACAGACTTCTTCGGGCATTTTCAGCAAGTGCGCGATCAAGCCTCCCAACGCGGGTTGGTGGCCCACCAGCAAGACCGGAAATTTGGCCTCTGGCCAGCCCGAGGTTTCCAAAAGATCTTGCACCGTCGCCCCGGGCGACAAGGCATCGCGGACTTTGAATTTTCGATTCAAGATGCGCACCGTTTGCTCGCACCGCACAGCGGGGCTGCTCAAGATGCGGGTGCCTTGTGGCAATTGGTTCTCAAGCCACACGGCCATCCGCTCGGCTTGCTTGCGACCACGCGGCGTTAAGACCCGTTGCAGATCGTCTTCACCGGGCACGGCGTCATGCGCTTCCGCGTGTCGCCAGACAATCAAGTCCATGGTCATCACTCCGACGTCAAGGGGGTGCCGTAACGCTGCATCAAGGCGTTTTGCGCGCCATGACCGGGCGCATGCAAGCCGACCCGGTGGTATTGGCCATCGGACGCCAAGTCCCAAGCATCCAGACCGTCGTGCAAATAAGCCACCAAGCATTCGTCAATGATGCGTTGACGCAAGACAGGATCCGTCACGGGCCAAGCCAATTCAATGCGCCGTGTCATGTTGCGGCTCATCCAGTCGGCACTGGACAAATAGAGCGATACGTCTTGATCGGCGCAGAAATAAAACACCCGTGAATGCTCTAAAAACCGACCAATCAATGAGCGCACCCGGATGTTTTCGCTCAAGCCCGCCACCTGGGCGGGCAGCATGCAGGCACCGCGGACGATCAAATCAATCTTCGCGCCTTTTTGGCCGGCCTCCAGCAAGGCGTCGATCAGAGGCAGATCGGTCAAGGCGTTCATCTTGATCACGATGCGGCCCAGCGCACCCCGTGCCGCGGCTTGACCCACTGCAGCAATGCGCCGCAGCATTTCGGCTTGCAAATGAAAGGGCGCGACCAACAAGCGTTTCATTTTTGGCAAGCGACTTTGACTGGCCAAGTGACCAAACAAATGGTCCATGTCTTGCGTGATTTCGGGGTCGGCCGTGAGGTAGCTGATGTCGGTGTACAGGGCGGCCGTTTTGCGGTTGTAGTTGCCGGTAGACAGATGGCCATAGCGCCGCAGAAAACGCCCTTCGCGGCGCGTCACCAACAGCATCTTGGCATGGGTCTTGAGGCCCACGATGCCGTAAACCACTTGTACGCCAATCGACTCCAGTTGCTCGGCCCAGTTGATGTTGGCTTCTTCGTCAAAGCGGGCTTTCAACTCCACCACCGCCGTCACTTCTTTGCCTCGGCGCACCGCTTCGCGCAGCAAATTCATCATCGTGGGATCGCTGCCGGCGCGGTAAATGGTTTGCTTGATGGCCAGCACATCGGGATCCATCACGGCTTCGCGCAAAAACGCCAACACCCCATCGAAACTCTCAAAGGGCTGGTGAATCGCCACGTCACCTTCTTTTAGCCGTGCAAAGACCGAGCCGTGCTGGGGCACTTGGGCCGGGAAGCTGGCTTTGTAGGGTGGGAAAAGCAATTCGGGGTCGTTGATCAAATCGATCAACTGCATCAGACGCACCAAATTCACAGGGCCATTGGCTTTAAACACCGAGGCTTCAGGCAGCTGAAATTCTTTGCGCAAAAACTCGGTCAGGCGCGGCGCGCAAGTGGCGGAGACCTCCAGACGAATCGCTTGGCCGTAGTTGCGGTGCTGCAAACCTTGCCGCAAGGCCATGCGCAAATTGGCGATTTCGTCTTCATCGACGGCCAAATCAGAGTGGCGTGTGACCCTGAACTGAGAAAACTGACCGACTTCACGGCCGGGAAACAGCTCACTCAGGTGCGCCCGAATCACGCTGGACAACAACACAAAAGCGGTGCTGCCATCGCACACGCGAGCGGGCAAGGGAATCAAGCGGGGCAAGACCCGCGGCACTTTGACGATGGCAATTTCATTGGACCGTCCAAACGCATCTTTGCCAGAGAGTTGCACGATGAAATTGAGCGACTTGTTGGCCACCTGCGGAAAGGGGTGTGCCGGGTCCAAGCCCACTGGCACCAGCAAAGGTTGTACTTCCCGCTGAAAGTAGCTGCGCACCCATTGGCGTTGCGCGCTGTTGCGATCGCCATGCGACAAGATGCGATAGCCCTTGCGCTGCAAGGCGGGCAACAATTCGTCGTTGTACAGCGCGTATTGACGCGCGATCATGGCGCGGGTTTTTTCGGCGATGTCCGTCAGACTGGCGTCGGTGTACGGCCCTAACTTCAGGCCCTGCAAGCTCCCCATCACATGGGGTTCGGCGCGCACTTCAAAAAACTCGTCCAAATTGGACGACACGATGCACAGGTAACGCAAACGCTCTAGCACGGGCACATCGGGCCGGCAGGCCCAGTCCAGCACCCGTTCGTTGAAAGACAGAATGCTCAGGTCTCTGTCGAGCAGGAATGCCCGCTGTTCAGCTTCAGATGTCTCGACAGTGGAATGGGCCATGGCACAGTGTGAATGAATTCGATACTAAATCCTACAAATTCATCATGTCAATTTGATGACAGACGCGTGAACCCCTCCGTCGCGAGCCGGGGCCCTTGCACAGGCACCAAGTGCGACTTGAACACCTCGACGGTCTTGGCCCAGCCAAAGGTTTCGGCACGCGCGCGCGCCTCGGCTCGGGGCAAGCGCAAACATTGGTGCACAGCGGCTTGCAAATCTTCCGACAACACCCCACCCTGCGCCTGCCCAGCGTCCTCGCCCAGCACTTGCAAGGGGCCATCGACCGGATAGGCCGCCACCGGTGTGCCGCAGGCCATCGCCTCGAGCATGACCAAGCCAAAAGTTTCGTTACGGGAGGGAAAAACAAACACATCCGCTGCGGCATAAACCTTGGCCAATTGCTCACGTGGCAACACGCCCATCCACAAGACATCGGGAAACCGGGCCTGCAAAGACGCTTCGAGGGGGCCTACCCCGCAGACGATGCGCGTGCCGGGCAACTTCAAATTCAAAAAAGCATCGATGTTTTTTTCGTAGGACACGCGCCCAACAAAGAGCGTGAACGGACGCGGCAGGTCTTGCAGTTCAGACATCTCCAGCGGCGTGGGGTGGTAGTCAAACAAAGACAAGTCGACCCCGTGCGTCCACGGCTTGAGCGACTGGAAACCGCGCGCTTGCAACATGTGGAGCACCCCTTGGGTGGGCACCATCACGCCCGCAGAGGGACGGTGAAAATGCCGAAACAAGCCGTACCCCATGAACAAGGGCACATGCACAGCGGCTTTTAAGATTTCTGGAAATTTGGTGTGGAAGGCGGTGGTGAACTTCCAGTCACGTCGCAAGCAATGCTTGCGTGCCGCCCAGCCCAAGGGGCCCTCGGTGGCGATGTGCACCGCATCGGGCTGCAAGGCATCCAGCTGGGCGGCCAAGCTTTTGTAAGGGCGCACCGCCAAGTCGATGCCGGCATAACCGGGACACGGCCGATTTTTGAACAAACCCGGATGGAACACCTCGACCTCGACCCCCAAGGGGCCTAAGGCTTGCACCAATTCGTGCAGCGTGGTGACCACGCCATTCACTTGCGGATGCCATGCGTCGGTGATGAGCGCCAGTTTCATGCCGCGACCGCCTTTTCTGAAGTGGTCGAATTCACCCCCATGCCCTGGCCTCCCCCGCCCCAACGCACGATCTCCAAGCGGCCATCGCGGTGCTCGACCAAGGCGGTGCGGCTTTCGACCCAGTCGCCATCGTTGCAATACAAGGTGCCATTGACATCGCGAATTTCAGCGTGGTGAATGTGGCCGCACACCACGCCATCAAAGCCGCGGCGCTGGGCTTCGTGGGCCACCGCCACTTCAAAGTCGCTGATGAAATTCACCGCCTTTTTGACTTTGAGTTTCAAATAGGCCGACAAGGACCAATAGTCCATGCCCATGCGGGCACGCCAACTGTTCAAGTGCCGGTTGATGCGCAAAGTCAACTCGTACAACCAGTCGCCCACATAGGCCAGCCATTTGGCGCACTGGATCACGCCGTCAAAATAATCGCCATGCACCACCCACAGTTTTTGCCCTGTGGCCGTGGTGTGTGTGGCCTCGTACATCACCTCAACGCCGCCAAAAGCGTGGCCCACAAAATGGCGGGCAAACTCGTCGTGGTTGCCTGGCACATACATCACACGGCAGCCTTTGCGGGCGCGACGCAACAGTTTTTGCACCACATCGTTGTGACTTTGCGGCCAAAACCAACGGCGCCGCAGTTGCCATCCGTCCACGATATCGCCCACCAAGTACAGCATGTCGCTTTCATGGTGTTTCAAAAAATCTAACAAGGCTTCGGCTTGAAAACCCGGCGTGCCAATGTGCAGATCAGAAATAAAAATCGCCCTCAATTTGGGGCGATTGCTGGACGGCTCATCGTCGGAGGGGGTGTCTGCCTCCTCTGACATCAAAGAGGGCAAGTCACCCATCCGCGGCTCATCAAGGGCGGTAACAGGGGCACGAAAAAGCGCCGCCTGCCCCATCCATTCAGCGCGGGTCGTCATGCGGCACCCATTGAAAAATGCTTGCGGTAACGCGGGGGCAAATCTGCGACGCGCATCATCATTGGCAAATCGGCGGTGTTGAAATCGGGATCCCATGCGGGCGCACCCAATACCTTGGCGCCTAAGCGCAGATAGCCTTTGATCAACGCTGGCGGCTCGATGGCCAAGGTGTGGTCTAACTCGTCCACCGGCAAGGGCAAGCGGGGCCGCACGTGGTGTTGAATATCGGCCAAGTGGGTGTGGCGCAACTGGTGCCAAATGCTGGCCGCCACGTCGCCCGAGACCACGCCGTTGTGCAGCATCGGAATGCTGGCGCAACCGATCATGGTGTCCAACTGGTTGCGCTCCATGAATTCAAACAAGGCCCCCCACAGCGCCATGATCACGGCGCCTTGGCGGTAATCGGCGTGCACACAGCTGCGCCCCAACTCGACCATGCGGTTGCGCATGCCGCGCAAGCGGGTCAAATCAAATTCGGTGTCGCTGTAGGTGCTGCCGACGCGCTTGGCTTGGGCCGGGGTCAACACGCGGTAGGTGCCAATCACCAGGCCCGATGCGCCATCCCGCACCAAGAGGTGCTCGCAATAGTCGTCAAACAAGTCGATGTCGTGGCCGGGGACCTTGCCCGAGAGCCGCGCGCCCATCTCGGTGCCAAAGACATCGAACCTCAGTTTTTGGGCTTCACGAACTTCGTCTTGATGTTGTGCCCATGTGACTTGCAGCCCTCTTTGAGCAGGGCGAGCCGCGAAATCCAGCGTGGAGTTGGACGGGGCCCGATGAAGTAACCCCCTGGGCAAACTCAACGGGGACAGGGCGAATGTGGGGTTTGGCAACTCTTTCATGACCGACGCTCCTTTGAATCAATGACGACATGATTCAAAAGCGCCGTGACATGGAAAAGTCAGCTGCGTTAATTTTGTGTGACAGCCCGGCCACGCCAGACCGGGCGCCCTTTCACCGCCAATGGGTCAGAGCATCATGCTCAGCTGAAACACCGAATTGGGGGCCCTGGGCATCACTGGGGGTGGCAGGGGTTTCAGGCGGAACTGGCCAAGCATGGAGGTCACGCGCGTGTCGCGGGGCATGAAGGGCACCGCCACCTCTTCCAAGGTTTGTGCGGCCAACGACTCTTGCAAATGCCGTTGGATGTTCAGCTCCAAGGATTTCATGGGGTGCGTGTCGTCGGGATAGATCTTTTCGAAGCAGTGCACCTCTTCGAAGTGTTTGACCACATCCCACAAACTGATGTCGGCGGGGTTGCCGCAGATTTGGTAGCCCCCGCCGGGTCCACGGTGCGCTCGGATCAGCCCGGCTTCGCGCAAGTCTTTCAAGATGGACTCGGTGTAGGACGCAGACAAACCCAAACCCGAGGCGATCTCTTGGGTGGTGACCGGGTCGATGGCTGAACGAGAAGTGATGAAAACCGCAATATCGACGGCTTTGGCTGTTTTCTTCAAGATCATGTGGCGCTCCAAGTTGAGTGGATATTGTAGGGTTTAAATTGAAAATATCCACTCATAAACTCAATAAATTGCGATTTATCTTGCATTTAACGCCATAATACCTACTCAAACTGCACTCACACCATGAACTCTCCACTTGCCGCCGGCCCCGCCCTTTACCGCATTGGTGCGGTGTCTAAGCTCAGTGGCGTGCCCGTGCCCACTTTGCGAATTTGGCAAACTCGCTACAACGCTTTTTCACCCACCACCACCTCCGGCCAACACCGGCTGTATGACGAGCAAGACCTGCGCAAAGCCGTGTTGCTCAAATCGCTCACCGGACAAGGGCATGGCATCCGCTTGATCGCGGGCTTGCCGGTGGAGCAGTTGCAAGCCTTGGCGGAAAAAGGCCGGCAGTTGTCGCGCAGCCCCGGCATGAACCCGTCCGCGCCTGCGCGCCCTGCAGCTTGGGCGGTGGTGGGACAGCCATTGGCCCAGCGCTTGCAATCCGACACGTTCCCGTCTGCGCGGGTGGGCATTGCCTGGCCTTTGCAACAGGTGTGGCCCGATCTGACCTCGGCTTTGCAGCAAGCGCTGACACACAATTTGGAGGGGCTGGTGGTGTCGGTGAACACCGTGAACCCCTCGGTCGCTGAACAGATCTTGGCCTTGCAGCCTGCGGCTCGCCAAACTGTGGTGCTGTATGGCTTTGGGCAAAAAGAAGCCCTGGCGCGGCTCACGCGTGCGGGCGTTGTGGTGCACCGCGAAACGCTGGACGACGCCGCATTGGCCGAGATCTTGCGACGCTCGCGGCCACCGATGGCCTCGCCGAATTGGGCCTTGCGTGCACCCAACGAGCCCCTCCCACCCCGACAATTTTCTGACGCGGTGTTGCAAAGGGTGGCCAACATCACCAGCGACGTGTTGTGCGAATGCCCTCGGCATGTGGCCGAATTGATTGCACAGTTGGGCCGTTTCGAAGACTACAGCTTGGACTGTCTCGAACAAAGCCCCAAAGACAAAGAGCTGCACATCCAACTGAACCTGATGGCAGCGAGTGCACGCGCCTTGTTTGAACAGGCCTTGCAAATGGTCGCAGACCATGAAGGCATTTCGCTGCACGACAGCCCTTGAGCCGCTCGCGGTCAAAAAGTTCAGCATGAAACGCCATGTTGCGGCCACCGTGTTGGGGGTCATCGGTTTGTTGACCCTGGACAACCACATCGACTGGGTGCGACAAGACCACGGCGTTTTGCTGGAGATCAATGGCCAAAGGCACGACCCGCAAGGCTGGCTCAGCGAACATTGGCGTCAGTGGCGGCAAGACTGCCGCGCGGTCAGCGCACCCGCGCTGAATTCCGATGTGGCGCAAAGGATCCTGCAAGCCATCCAACAGCACAGCTTGCCCGACTCGCGCGAGGCCCAATTGCTGCAACTGCGCCAGCAGACCGATTGGGCGATCGCCGAAGTGCGTTTCCCAACCCTGAACCCCAGCATCGTGGTGTTGCGCCAACACCATGGCCACTGGCTGATACAAGACACGGCGGTGTGGAGCGGCTCTGCAGCCCCTTGGCATGCGGCCCATTTTGTGCGGCGCTATTTGCAACGGCAAGCGCCCCAATTGCCCATGGCCTTGCTGCACTGCATGCCCATAGATGCGTCACGCTACGCCAGCTGGTTGCCCGAGGTGCAGGCATGAGCTACCGCGTGATGTGGTTCAAACGAGATCTGCGGCTGCAAGACCATGCCGCCTTGGCCGAGGCGGCAAAGCAAGGGCCCGTGCTGTGCCTTTACATCGTTGAGCCTGGGTACTGGGCCTTGCCCGATGTGGCCTTGCAACACTTTGAATTTGTGCGGGAATCGCTGCTCGAGTTGGACCGCGAATTACAAGCGTGGGGTGGCCGCCTTGAAGTGCGTTGCGGTTCCGCTGAAGACGTGTTGACCAGCTTATACGCACAAGCCCCCTTTGTCGCCTTGCACTCGCACGAAGAGACGGGCAACGCTTTCACTTACGAACGCGACAAAAGTGTCGCCGCGTGGTGCCGCAGCCATGGCGTGGTTTGGTCTGAATGGCCGCAATTTGGCGTGGTGCGACGCCTGAAAAGTCGTGACACGTGGCAAGCCCGCTGGGAGGCGCACATGTCAGCCGCGCAAGCCGAATGCTCTGCGCTGCACTTGGTTCAGTTGCCCCAGCCCCACAGCGCAGGTCCCGAAACCCTGCAAGCACCCCAGGGCTTGGCTCACAACCCCGCGCTTCGCCAGCGCGGAGGTCGCCGTTTGGCGCTGCAGACTTTGCATGCGTTTTTGCAAGAGCGCGCCCAACAATACCGGGGCGGCATTTCATCGCCACTGTCCTCGCCCACTGCGTGCTCGCGTTTGTCCGCTTACTTGGCTTGGGGTTGCATCAGCTTGCGCGAGGTGGTGCAAAGCACCCGCGCCACGCTCAGTGCCTTGCCACCGCAGGCGCATCGGCATCGTGCCGGTTTGAGTGGATTCATCAGCCGCTTGTATTGGCATTGCCACTTCATCCAAAAGCTGGAAAGCGAGCCCGAAATTGAGTGGCGCAACATGCACCGCGGCTACGACGGACTGCGCGAAAACACCGTCAATGCCGAGCACCTCAGGGCCTTGACGATGGGCCGAACCGGCTGGCCCATGGTGGATGCCTGCGTGGTGATGCTGCGTGAAACAGGTTGGCTCAACTTTCGCATGCGGGCCATGCTGGTGTCGGTGGCTGCGTACCCTCTTTGGCTCCATTGGCGGCCCGTGGGTGAATGGTTGGCCACGCAGTTTCTGGACTACGAACCGGGCATCCATTGGAGCCAATTGCAAATGCAGTCAGGCACCACCGGCATCAACACCACGCGCGTGTACAACCCCATCAAACAAGCCAAAGACCACGACCCCAAAGGCATTTTTGTACGCCGTTGGCTGCCCCACCTGCGGCGCGTGCCCGATGCTTGGCTGTTTGAACCCTGGCGCATGCCCCCCGAGGTGCAACAGCAATGTGGTTTGCGCGTCGGCCGCACAGACGATGCCGACATACCCGAACCCTGGGTGGACTTGGCCGTGGCCACCCGAGAAGCCAAAGCGGCTTTGCATGCCCGCAGAGCCGAACCCGCGGTGAAGGCGGCAAAAAAAGCCGTCATCGAAAAACACGCCTCGCGTCAACGCGCCAGGCGACAACCTGAAAAAAGCCCTCAACTGGGCTTTGATTTTTAACCATGCGCAGCACGCTTTATTGGTTTCGAAACGACTTGCGTCTACACGACGCAAGGGCCTTGCAAGAGGCCGTAGCCCACGCCCATGCACGCCAGCAAACCCTGTTGTTGGTCTGTGTGCACGATCTGGCCCAAGAGGCCGAAACGCCTTGGGGCTTTCGCCGCATGGGCCCACACCGCCGGCGTTTTTTGGCGGAGACTTGGCTCGACTTGCAAGTGGCCCTCGGCGCGCTGGGGCAGCAACTGGTGGTGCTGCAGGGTGACCCGGTGACAGTTTTGGCAGACTTGGTCCAGCGCTTCGAGGTGGATTGCATTTTTTGTGAAGCCATTGCGGCGCCCGAAGAACAAGCCCAAGTGATGGCCTTGCAGGCACGCCAGATCCGTGTGCACACCACCTGGCAATCCAGTTTGCTCGAGCCCGAAAGCTTGCCCTTTGACGTGCGGGACTTGCCTGCCGTTTTCACCCCTTTTCGGCAACTCGTGGAGCGGGCCGGCACGGCGCCCCTGCCGCCCCTGGCCCCACTGACATCGATGCCCGCACCTCCTGCTGTGCACGGGGACAACTGGCCCGGCCAATTGCTGCACCCAGCGAAGTGGCTGCAAGAAAACCCCATCGCGGGTGCAGCCGGTGCCGACTTCAAAAACACCAAGCACAGCAACACCCTGCAACCCACAGCAGCATCTGCAGCATCTGCAGCATCTGCATCATCAACAGCAGCAACGACATCCGCAAAGGAAGCACCGGCAGGGCGGGGAGGCGAAAGCGCAGCACTTGCGCATCTGGCGCAGTACCTCACCCCGCCTTGGCCTGACCGCTACAAACAAACGCGCAATGCCTTGCAGGGCCAGCACACCAGCAGCCACTGGTCCCCTTGGTTGGCCACGGGGGCCGTGTCGGCACGCACGGTATGGGCCCATTTGCAGCACTACGAAAAAGCGCATGGGGCCAACGACGGCACTTATTGGCTGTGGTTCGAGTTGCTGTGGCGCGATTACTTCAGATTTTTGCACCTGCAGCATGGCCGCCAACTGTATGTGGCCAAAGGCTTGTCGCAGCTGCCCCGCCCTTCGCACTTTCCGAAAGACTTTCAACGCTGGTGTGACGGCGACACCGGCGAGCCCATCGTCGACGCGGGCATGCGTGAATTGGCCGCCACCGGCTACACCAGCAATCGCATGCGTCAGATCGTGGCCAGTTACTTGGTGCACGACTTGGCCTGCGACTGGCGCGCAGGGGCGGCATGGTTCGAGTCGCAATTGATCGACTTTGATGTGTACAGCAACCAAGGCAATTGGCTTTACATCAGCGGCCGCGGCACCGACCCCCGCCAAGGTCGCCGCTTCAACCCGGCCAAACAAAGCCAAGACCATGACGCAGAAGGGCGTTACCGCCAACGCTGGCTGGGCCGATAATCGGTGCCCATGAATGGCATTCAATCTTGGGGCGACACCCTGCGTTTATTGGTCGAGTTATCGGCCACCGCCGCCTTTGCCTTGTCGGGCTTGATGGAGGCCGCACGGAAAAAACTCGATGCAGTGGGCGTGTGCGTGGTGGCCTTTCTGGCCGCTTTTGGTGGCGGCACCTTGCGCGACTTGTTGCTCGACCAAAGGCCTTTTTTCTGGGTGCAACACACCGACATGCTCTGGGCGGTTTTGGGCTTGTGTGCGGCTGCGATGTTGTTCATGCGCCAGCGCCATTTCGAGGTGACCGAAAAAGCCATTCTCTGGCCCGACGCCTTGGGCTTGGGTTTGTTCACCGCCACGGGGGTTCACCATGCCTTGCAAGCGCTGATGCCGCCAGTGGTGGCGGTGCTCATGGGCTTGATCACCGGTGTATTTGGCGGTGTCTTGCGCGACATGGTCTGCAACGAAATCCCCACCGCATTCAAAGACCACCGCCCCTATGCGGTGTGTGCCTTTGCCGGCGCCTGGTGTTATGTGGGGCTGTGGTCGATCGATGCCCCGGGCTGGCTGGCCTTGATGGCTTGCTTGGGGGTGACCGTGGGCTTGCGGGCCTTGGCTTTGTGGCGCAATTGGCAACTGCCGGCGTGGCGCACCTGAACCCCAATGGGGCTTGATTCGCCACTGCCATTTCGATTTTTCAGCCTTCTTTAGCCCTCTTCCATCAACGACATCTACATTGACGACCACTCCTTTGACGCCCTCCCCTTTGCCCCCCACCAACTCCCTGCCCAACAGTGCCTCGCTGTGGGGCGGCGTTTTCTTTTCTTTGGCGGCCGGCATGATGTGGGGCTTGGTCTTTGTGGGCCCTTTGCTGTTGCCCGAGTACCCTGCGGCGCTGCACACCTTTGGCCGGTACTTGGCCTTTGGCCTGATTGCATTGCCACTGGCCTTCATTGACCGACAAGACATCCGGTCTTTGAGCCGTTCTGACTGGCTGATGGCGCTGAAACTGGCCGCCATTGGCAACGTGCTGTACTACTTGTTTTTGGCCAGCGCCATTCAACGTGCAGGTGGGGCCTTGCCCACCATGATCATTGGCACACTGCCGGTGGTCATTGCCATTTCAGCCAACCTGTTCAGTCACCAACGCGATGGCCGGTTCCCATGGCGCCAACTGTTGCCACCGCTGGGGCTGATTTTGTTGGGCATCGGCTGCGTCAACCATGTGGAGTGGCAGGCGCTGCTGCAAAACCCCGCAGCAGACACCACGCGCTACATCAGCGGCGCGGTTTTGGCCGTGGGCGCAGTGGTCTGCTGGACTTGGTACCCGCTTAAAAATGCCGATTGGTTGCGCGGTCATCCCGAGCGAAACCCGCGTGTATGGGCGACCGCACAAGGGCTCGCCACTTTGCCTTTGGCCGTGCTGGGCTATGCCGCTTATTGGCTCTGGACGCACCTCACCGAAGACCCCATGCCCATGCCTTTGGGCCCACGCCCTTGGGAGTTCGTGGGGCTGATGTTGGCAATTGGCCTGTTCGCTTCATGGTTGGGCACCCTCTGCTGGAACGCTGCGTCCCAGCGCTTGCCCACCGCGTTGGCGGGACAACTCATTGTGTTTGAGACTTTGGCGGCGCTCAGCTATGCGTTTTGGCTTCGCGGCCATTGGCCTGAACCACTCACCTTGGCAGGCATTGCCTTGCTGGTGGCGGGCGTGGTGGGGGGCGTGCGGGTCAAAGCCCAGTGATGCCGCAAAAAGTCGCATCAATGTCGCGCCGAGGCACTGTACAGACCCCCTGAATCGGGCTCAAGCATCAAGCACCCAGCACCTGTTGCGCCACCCACAGGTACAAAGGAATCCCGAACAAAATATTGAACGGGAACGTCAAGCCCAAAGACATGCCAAAGTAAAGCGAGGGGCTGGCCTCGGGGATCGCATGGCGAATCACAGCTGGCACCGCAATGTAAGAGGCACTGGCCGACAAGACCATCAGCAAAGCAGCATTGCCCGTCGACATGTCCAGACTCCACGCCAAAAGCAAGGCCATCGCCGCATGCACCAAAGGCCCCACCAAGGCGTAGACGACCAGCCAAGGCGATTGGCCTTTCAGTTGCCCCATGTTGCGGGCGGCCAGCAAGCCCATGTCCAGCAAAAAGAAGGCCAACATGCCTTTGAACAAGTCGACTGAAAACGGCTTCATGGCCGACTGTCCCTCCACCCCGGTCAACAGGCCAATCAGCATGGCCCCCAACAACAGCAATTGCGCGCCATCGGTCAGCGCTTCGTGCAGGATGCGGCCCAAGGGCGGCGAGCCCATGGCCGAATTGGCGCCCACACTGGCATCGGTCGCACCCGCGATTTGGTGGCGGCGAACATGGTTGGCCATGATCACAGCAAACACAATGGCGGGCGACTCCATGAGGGCCATGGCAGCGGCCATGTGACCGCCAAAGGCCACCGCGTGGTTGTCCAGGTGTTGCGATGCGGTGATGAAAGTCACGGCGCTGACCGAGCCGTAGGTGGCGGCAATGGCCGCCGCATCAAAGCCCGACAAAAATTGGCGCAACAGGGTGTAGCCCAGCAAGGGCACCACAATCGCCATGAGCATGGCCGCGCCCAGACTAATTAATACATCACTGGTCAGGCCGGTCTGGGCCAAAGCAAAGCCGCCTTTCAGGCCCAAGGCCATCAACAGATAAAGCGACAAAAAACGGGAAATGGGCTGGGGAATTTCCAGATTGGATTTCAACATTCCGGCCAACATGCCAAACAGAAAAAACAAAATGGCCGGATCGGTGAAGCTGTTCATGAAGAGTGCAGTGGCCGCTGAGGGCTTTGAGGTGCTGTAGGAGGCTGAAAACAGCCTTTTGCCAAGAAAAAACAGCCTACTTTAGCAGAGCAATAGCTCCCGAAAAAGCAGATAATTTCTGATCTATATTCAATTTAATCCTGCTCATGGCCACCCCATTCAACTACAAGCATCTGTACTACTTTTGGGTGGTCGCCAAAGAAGGCGGCATCACGCGCGCCGCCGATAAATTGAACATGGCCGTGCAAACCGTGAGTGCTCAAGTGCGTGAATTAGAACGGTCGCTGGGCTACGCCTTGCTGAAGCCAGCCGGCCGGGGCCTGGTGCTCACCGATGCGGGGCTGGCGGCGATGCAGCAAGCCGATCAAATATTTCAACTGGGCGAGATGCTGCCCGCCAAAGTTCGTGACGCCGTGAGCTCGCCCACCGTCCGATTGGCCGTGGGCATTTCGGATGGCTTGCCCAAACTGGTGGTGCAACGCCTGCTGCAGCCGGCCATGGCCGAGCCCCATCTGCGCTTGCTGTGTCACGAAGACGAGTTGGACGATTTGCTGGGGGACTTGGCCCTGCACCGTTTAGACGTGGTGTTGTCCGACAGGCCGGCCCCGAGCAATGCCAATATCAAGCTCTACAACCATGCCTTGGGGACCTCTGGCGTTTCTTGGTACGGCAATGACAAGCTGGTACAAAAGGCCAAAAAGAAATTTCCAGCGAGCCTGGCCGAAGTGCCTGTCTTATTGCCCACCGCCCATGCCGCAGTGCGCAGCCGCATCGACCACTGGTTTGAACAGCACGGCGTTCAGCCGCGCATTGTGGGCGAGTTTGAGGACAGCGCCTTGCTCAAAACGTTTGGCGAAAGTGGCATGGGCGTTTTCCCGGCGGCCGAGTGGGTCCACGAGGAGTTGTTGGCGCATTACGACGTGCAACAGCTGGGGGCTTGTGGCACGGTGAAAGAACACTATTTCGCCATCGGCACCGAAAAGAAAGTGCAACACCCGCTGGTCCAGCGGCTGTTGCAAGTTTCATCAACGCTCTGAGGCTTGCGCATTCGAGCTGCGCACGCTCAGCAACATGGTCACGGCCAAAATACCGACCACCACGCCCAGGGAAATGCCCACTGGGATTTTGTAGATGTCAATCAAGCACATCTTGGTGCCGATGAAGACCAAAATAATCGCCAGGCCGTAGTTCAGCAAGTGGAACTTATTGGCCACAGCGGCCAACAAGAAGTACATGGCCCGCAGTCCCAAGATCGCAAACACGTTGCTGGTCAAGACGATGAAGGGGTCGCTGGTGATGGCAAAGATGGCGGGAATGGAGTCCACCGCAAAAATCACATCGGTCAGCGCGATCAAGCAGATCACCATGAACAAGGGCGTGGCAATCTTCTGACCGTTTTCAACGGTCCAGAATTTTTCACCGTCGTAGTTTTTGCTGACCGGCAAAATTTTGCGCAGCAACTTGAGCGCCGGGTTGTCTTCCAAATCAGGCTCTTGGCCAGCGGCCCACCACATCTTGACCCCTGTGAGGATCAAGAAAGCGCCAAACACGTACAAGACCCAGTGGAACTCGGCCAACAACCAGCCGCCCACCAAAATCATGACCGTGCGCAGCACGATGGCACCGATGATGCCAATCATCAAGACGCGTTTTTGAAAGGCCGAAGGCACTGCAAAGTAAGTGAACACCATCAAGAAAACAAAGATGTTGTCCACCGCCAGTGATTTCTCAATCAAGTAACCGGTCAAAAACTCGAGCGACTTGGTGTTGGCCAATTCAACTGAACCGGTGGTGTCCTTGATGGCCCACCAAAACAAGCCATTGAACATGAAGCTCAAGGCGATCCAGATGATCGACCAGTTCAAGGCTTCTTTGACACCAATTTCATGGCTGCCTTGCTTTTTAAGCACCACAAAATCGACAAAAAGCGAGACCAAGACAATGGCTACAAAAGTAGCCCACAGCCATAAGGGGGCGATGGTTTCCATTTACAACTCCGTGGTTTTTTCGTTACCAGATCGGATAAATTCCGTCTGCAGATTACAAGGCACTGTACTCGTTAAAAAAAGCAGCAGCAAAGCCCTGAAACATGGGCAGATTATTACTGAGTAAAATCAAATTAAACTTCATAATTTTAGGAATGTCATACTGAATTTATCTGCTATCACCGCTCTGAGTGAAGCAAAAAAAATGCCCCCGAAGGGGCATTCTGGCGGGTTGCGCTGGGGGTGAAGGTCAGACGCGCTCGATCACCAAGGCAATGCCCTGACCCACTCCAATGCACATGGTGCAAAGCGCATAGCGGCCTGCGGTTTGTTGCAGCCGGTTCATGGCGGTCGTGACCAAACGCGCACCCGATGCGCCCAGCGGGTGCCCCAAAGCGATCGCGCCACCCCAGGCATTGACTCGGGCATCGTCGTCTTTCAAGCCCAACTGGCGCAGCACCGCCAAGCCTTGTGCGGCAAAGGCTTCGTTCAACTCAATCACATCCATGTGGTCGAGGGTCAAGCCGGTTTGCGCCAATACCTTGAGTGTGGCTGGGGCCGGGCCGATGCCCATGACGCGCGGCGCAACCCCCGCGGTGGCCATGCCGACCACTCTGGCCTTGGGGGTCAAGCCCTGCTTGGCGGCCGTGGCTTCATCGGCCAACAACAACGCACACGCGCCGTCGTTCACCCCCGAAGCATTGCCCGCGGTCACTGTGCCGTCGGGCCGCACCACGCCTTTGAGTTTGGCCAAGGCTTCTAGGCTGGTTTCGCGCGGGTGCTCGTCGGTGTCGACCACGATCGCATCGCCTTTTTTCTGCGGCACGCTGACGCCCACAATTTCGCGCGCCAAGTGACCGGCTTTGATGGCGGCCACCGCGCGCAGTTGGCTGTTGTAAGCCATCACATCTTGCGCTTCGCGCTCAATTTGGTAGTCGGTGGCCACGTTTTCGGCCGTCTCGGGCATCGAGTCCACACCGTACTGCGCTTTCATGAGTTTGTTCACAAAACGCCAACCGATGGTGGTGTCGTACACGGCGTTGTTGCGGCTGAAGGCGCTCTCGGCTTTGGGCATCACAAAGGGCGCGCGGCTCATGCTTTCCACCCCGCCGGCAATCATCAAGCCCGCCTCACCGGCCTTGATGGCGCGGGCCGCTGTGCCCACCGCATCCAGACCCGAACCACACAGGCGGTTGAGGGTGGCGCCGGGCACTTCAATGGGCAGGCCGGCCAGCAAACTGCTCATGTGGGCCACGTTGCGGTTGTCTTCGCCCGCTTGGTTGGCACAGCCATAAATCACATCGGTCACGGCAGCCCAGTCCACCTGGGGGTTGCGGGCCATCAGCGCGCGCAAGGGCACGGCGCCCAAGTCATCGGCACGAACACTGCTCAAAGCGCCGCCATAACGGCCAAAGGGGGTGCGAATGGCATCGCAAATGTAAGCTTGGTTCATGTTTAATGACTCCAGTGAAATAATTTATGCATTTTATTGCATGTTTTGGGGTGTGGCGTGATTTATTCTAGGCGCTGAGTGTGCAAGGCCCTGTGCCACCCGGAGCGCGGTCGGGCACCGAAAGAACAGTGGACAATTCACCCCATGCTGATTCAACCCTCACAAGCCGATGTGCGCCGTTTTTTTTGCGGTGTTTATGCCAAATCCAAAACCTCAGCTCCGTTAGAACCGATGGAAATGCTGGTCAGCCAATGGATTGAAGAGCACCCCGAATACCATGCCGAACTGGCCGATGTGGAGGCCGCGCTGGCGGCCATGCACACCGCCGACCCGAACCGAGAAAATCCATTTCTGCATTTGTCGATGCACTTGTCGATCAGCGAACAATGCAGCATTGACCAACCCCGCGGCATTCGTCAGGCCGTGGAGTTGCTCACCCACCGCCTGAATTCGCTGCACGAGGCGCACCACCAGACCATGGAATGTCTGGGACGCATGGTGCAAGAAAGCCAACGCGCGGGCCGCATGCCCGATGGCGCCGCCTACATCGACTGCGTGCAACGGCACGCCACCCGAGACTGAGGACGCAGAGCCTGAGGACGCCGAAGCTGCGGCCTCGGCCAGACAATCAGACCGCCAAGCGTGAGGCGAGGTGCGTCAAGATGTCGGCCACTGCGACTTTGGTGGCGGCCGCATCGCGGCGGTGCTGGTACTCCACCTGACCCTCTTTCAGGCCTTTGTCCCCCAGGGTGATGCGGTGCGGCACACCGATCAATTCCCAATCGGCAAACATGGCCCCCGGACGCTCGCCCCGGTCGTCCAAAATCACGTCGACGCCATCGGCCAACAGCGCCGCATAAATGCGATCCGCTTCGGCCTTCACGGCATCGCTGCGGTCCATGCCAATGGGGCAAATGACCACCGTGAAGGGGGCGATGGCATCGGGCCAGATGATGCCGCGCTCGTCGTGGTTTTGCTCGATGGCCGCGGCCGGCAATCGGGTCACGCCAATGCCATAACAGCCCATCTCTAAAAATTGGGGCTTGCCGGTTTCGTCCAAGAAAGTGGCGTTCATGGCTTTGGAGTATTTGGTGCCCAAATAAAACACATGGCCCACCTCGATGCCGCGCTCGATGGCCAACACGCCGGCGCCATCGGGCGACGGGTCGCCCGCCACCACGTTGCGGATGTCGGCCACCAAGGCCGGCTCGGGCAGATCGCGGCCCCAGTTGACGCCGGTGATGTGGAAGTCTTCTTCGTTGGCGCCGCAGATCCAATCGGCCATCACCGCCACCTCGCGGTCGGCCACCACATGCACGGGTTTTTTCAAGTTCAGCGGGCCCAAGTAACCGGGCTTGCAACCGAAATGGTCTTCGATTTCAGCGATCGTCGCAAAGCGGAAGCCGCCCTCCATGCCGGGAAGCTTGCCGACTTTCACTTCGTTCATGTCGTGGTCGCCGCGCAGCAACAACAGCCAAATTTTGGATCCGGCAATTTCACCCGCTTCGTTCATCACATCGGTCGCCAAGACCAGCGATTTGACGGTGGTGGACAAAGGCACGTTCAGCAAAGCCGCAACGTCTTCGCAGGTGCTCTTGCCCGGCGTGGCGGTCTTGCTCAAAGCCTGGGAGGCTGCGCTGCGCGCGTGACTCGGCGCCCGCGCTTCGGCTTTTTCGATGTTGGCGGCGTAATCGCTTTGCGGGCAATACACGATGGCGTCTTCGCCGGTGGCCGCAATCACCTGAAACTCTTCGGACAAATCGCCGCCAATGGCCCCGCTGTCCGCCGCCACGGCGCGGTAGGTCAAGCCAAAACGGTCAAAGATCTTGCGATAGGCCGCCGCCATGACTTGGTAACTGGCCTTGGCACTGACGCCATCGCGGTCAAAGCTGTAGGCGTCTTTCATGATGAATTCGCGGCCACGCATCAGGCCAAAGCGGGGGCGACGCTCGTCGCGAAACTTGGTCTGGATCTGGTAAAAGTTTTTCGGCAACTGTTTGTAGCTGCGCACTTCTTGGCGCACCACGTCGGTCACCACCTCTTCGCTGGTGGGCTGGATCACAAAGTCGCGGCCATGGCGGTCCTTGATGCGCAACAACTCGGGGCCCATCTTTTCAAAGCGCCCGGTTTCTTGCCACAGCTCGGCCGGTTGCACGACCGGCATGGTCATCTCAATGGCGCCGGCGCGGTTCATCTCCTCGCGCACGATGGCTTCCACCTTTCGGATGACCCGCAGGCCCATGGGCATGTAGTTGTAAATGCCGGCGCCTAATTTTTTGATCATCCCGGCGCGGGTCATCAACTTGTGGCTCACCACTTCGGCATCGGCGGGGGCTTCTTTGAGGGTGGAAATCAGGAATTGGGAGGCTTTCATTGCGGCGGGCTAACTCGGCAAGGGCATCAGGGAAACATCCAAGAGCAGGCGCTTGTGCGGCGTGCATAATGGACACAATTTAAAAATTTGAGGTTGATTATGCTTGACCGTGAAGGCTTTAGGCCAAACGTCGGCATCATTCTGCTCAACCAGAAAAATCAGGTTTTCTGGGGCAAACGCATACGCACCCACAGCTGGCAGTTTCCACAAGGTGGCATCGATCGAGGTGAAAGCCCTGAACAAGCGATGTACCGAGAACTGCACGAAGAAGTGGGTCTCCAACCGGAGCATGTGCGCATCGTGGCCCGAACCCGAGACTGGTTGCGCTATGAGGTGCCAGACCGCTTCATCCGCAGGGATGCTCGCGGCTTTTACAAAGGCCAGAAACAGATCTGGTACTTGCTGCAAATGGTCACCCACGACCACCACTTGAATTTGCGCGCCACCGACCACCCCGAGTTCGACGCTTGGCGCTGGAACGACTATTGGGTGCCGCTCGATGTGGTGGTGGAGTTCAAGCGCGGCGTCTATGAAATGGCGCTGACCGAATTGGCCCGTTTTCTGCCTCGCAACGACCGGCAAAACCGCTATTTGCGTGGCAACAACCGGGGGCCACGCGACAGCACCGAGGCTGAAAATGGCCCGTCAGAATCCTGTGCACCACCGCATATGGAGTTGCCGCCTGGCGCCAGCTTCGACCCCAACCCACAAGGGTGAAGCCAACCAACATCCCAACGAACAGCCAACGAACCACCAATAAACAGCCCAACAAAAAGCCCGCAACTGCGGGCTTTTTTCATCGGCTGAGGATCAAATTGTCGCGGTGCACCATCTCGGGCTCGGCGGTGTAGCCCAACAAGGCTTCGTATTCGTGCGAAGGTTTGCGGCACAACATGCGCGCTTCAGCGCTGGCGTAATTGGCCAAGCCACGGGCAATCTCCATGCCCTGCTCATCACGAATGGCGATGACATCACCGCGCGAAAAGTCACCGGTCACCCCACTCATGCCAATCGGCAACAGGCTCTTGCCTTCGGTCAAAACTTTGTGGGCGGCGCCCGCATCCACCGTGACCGAACCGCGCAGTTGCAGGTGGTCGGCCATCCACTGTTTGCGGGCCTGTTGTTTGGCGGTTTGCGCCACCAACAAGGTGCCCATGTTGTCGCCCTGCGCCAGCCGCAACAAGGCATCGGGTGCACGGCCCCAAGCAATCACGGTCGACGCGCCGGAGCCCGCGGCCCTTTTCGCGGCCAAGATCTTGGTGATCATGCCGCCTTTGCCCAAGCTCGATCCTGCGCCGCCGGCCATGCTTTCTAAAGCCGGGTCGCCGGCGTGGGCTTCGTGCACAAACGTGGCCGAGCTGTCTTTGCGGGGGTCTGCGGTGTACAAACCTTTTTGATCGGTCAAGATCACCAGCAAATCGGCTTCGATCAAATTGGCCACCAAGGCACCCAAGGTGTCGTTGTCGCCAAACTTGATTTCGTCATTGACCACCGTGTCGTTTTCGTTGATGACCGGCAACACGCGGTGCTGCAACAAGGTCAGCAAGGTCGAGCGGGCATTGAGATAACGCTCGCGGTCGGCCAAGTCGGCGTGGGTCAACAGCACTTGCGCGCTGCCCATGCCGTTTTCACGCAGTTTGGTCTCGTACATTTGCGCCAGACCCATTTGCCCGACTGCGGCTGCCGCTTGCAGGGCCGGCACTTCGCTGGGCCGGGTGGTCCAACCCAAACGCTTCATCCCCTCAGCAATAGCGCCACTGGAGACCATCACCACTTCTTTGCCCTGCGCACTCAACAGGGCCATTTGGCGACACCATTCGCCAATGGCCGCTTCATCCAGCCCACGTCCTTCATTGGTCACCAAACTCGAGCCGACTTTGACAACAATGCGACGGGCGTCTCGCAGCAGGGTAGAAACAGCAGGGGTGGTCATGTACGGAGGGGTTCTTGCGTTGTCAACAGCCAATCAAATGCTTCCATGCGGAACGCCACCTCATTCGGAAGGCAGTGCTTTGAAGCGCGGATCATCGGCATCGGGCTCTTGCGGCTTGTCTTGTTCTTTGAAGCGAGGATCGATGTCGACCACCCCTTGCTCCACGATTTGCTGCGCCCGAATGTGTTTGTAAATTTCTTTGATCAGTGGCTCGCAGCCTTCGCGGGTCAAGGCCGAGATTTCAAACACCGGACCTTTGTAGCGCATGCGCTTGATAAACTCTTTCACGCGCGCCACGCGTTCGTCCGCGGGCACCATGTCGAGTTTGTTCAGCACCAACCAACGGGGCTTGTTGTACAAGCCTTGGTCGTATTTTTTGAGCTCGGCCACGATGGCCTTGGCTTGCTGAACCGGATCAACATTGTCATCAAAGGGTGCAAAGTCGACCACATGCAACAACAAACGGGTGCGCTGAAGATGGCGCAAAAACAGATGGCCCAAGCCGGCGCCCTCTGAGGCACCCTCAATCAAACCCGGCACATCGGCCACCACAAAACTCTGTTCAGGCCCGACCCGGACCACGCCCAAATTGGGGTGCAAAGTGGTGAAGGGGTAATCGGCAATTTTGGGACGGGCGTTCGAGACCGCCGCAATGAAAGTGGATTTGCCGGCGTTGGGCATGCCCAACAGGCCCACATCGGCCAACACCTTCAGCTCGAGCTTGAGCTCTTTTTTCTCGCCCAACCAGCCCGGCGTTTTTTGCCGTGGGGCCCGGTTGATCGCGCTTTTGAAGCGCATGTTGCCAAAGCCCCCATCACCGCCCTTGGCGATCATGATGGTCTCACCCGGCACCAGCAATTCGTAGAGCACTTCACCGGTTTCGGCATCCGAGATGATGGTGCCGACCGGCATTTTGAGGGTCACATCGTCCCCCGCTGCGCCAAACATGTCCGAGCCCATGCCGTGCTGGCCGCGTTTGGCCTCATGACGGCGGGAATAGCGGTAATCCACCAAGGTGTTCAGGTTGATGTCGGCAAAAGCATAGACATGGCCGCCTCGGCCGCCATCCCCACCGTTGGGCCCGCCAAACTCTTTGTACTTTTCATGGCGGAACGAGACGCAGCCGTTCCCGCCGTCACCTGCGGCGATGTCAATGTAGGCTTCGTCAACGAACTTCATGAGTTTTCCAGTGTAGCTTGGGGTCCGACATCAAAATACGAACGGGCCAAAAAGCGAAAAGCCCCGGCTTGCGGGGCTCCTCATCGCCATGGGGGCGCGACAGGCTTAGACAGCCGGGGTCACGTTCACCATGTGTTTGCTGAGCTCACCTTTGGTCGAGAACGACACGTGGCCGTCCACCAGGGCAAACAAAGTGTGGTCTTTGCCAATACCGACGTTGCTGCCAGCATGGAATTTGGTGCCACGTTGACGAACAATGATCGAGCCTGCGCTGATCAGTTCACCACCGAAAGCCTTGACGCCCAGCATTTTTGGCTTGGAATCACGACCGTTGCGCGTAGAGCCGCCGCCTTTTTTCTGTGCCATGACCTATTCTCCTCAGGCAGAGATTGCACCGATTTGCAGTTCGGTGAACTGCTGACG
>JAIYBZ010000019.1 GCA_027488255.1 Comamonadaceae bacterium
CTCTAGGTCAGGTCACCCATGTCTGATTTAAGTCTTCAACTGCAGCAGGCCGCAAGCCAACTACCAGTTTCCACTTATTTCGATGAAGCGCTGTTTCAGCGCGAATTGAACACGCTTTTTCGGCAAGGTCCCCGCTATGTGGGGCACCAATTGGCCGTGCCCAACCCGGGCGACTATTACGCCTTGCCCCACGAATCGGAAGGCCGGGCCTTGGTGCGCAACGCCCAAGGCGGAATTGAGCTGGTCTCCAATGTGTGTCGGCACCGCCAGGCGCTCATGCTCAATGGCCGTGGCAACCTCAACAGCCAACAAAAAGGCAGCGCGGGCGGCAACATCGTGTGCCCCTTGCACCGCTGGACATATGCCCCCAACGGCGAGTTGCTGGGCGCCCCCCACTTTTCGCATGACCCCTGCCTGAACCTCAACAACTACCGGTTGAAAGACTGGAACGGCTTGTTGTTTGAAGACAATGGCCGTGACATCGAAGCCGACTTGGCGGGCATGGGCCCACGGGCGCAACTGGATTTTTCGGGCTACGCCCTCGACCGTGTCGAATTGCACGAGTGCAACTACAACTGGAAAACCTTCATCGAGGTGTATCTAGAGGACTACCACGTGGGCCCGTTTCACCCGGGGTTGGGGCAATTTGTCACTTGCGATGAATTGAGTTGGGAGTTCAAAGAGCACTACTCGGTGCAGACCGTGGGGGTCTCCAGTGGCTTTGGCAAACCCGGCTCGGACACCTACAAAAAATGGCACGAGGTGTTGCTGAAATACCGCAATGGCCAACTGCCCGAGCGCGGTGCCATTTGGTTGACGTATTACCCCCACATCATGGTGGAGTGGTACCCCCATGTGCTCACGGTGTCCACCCTGCACCCGATCAGTGCCAACAAAACACTGAACATGGTGGAGTTTTATTACCCGGAAGAAATCGTGGCCTTTGAGCGCGAGTTTGTCGAGGCCCAACAGGCCGCCTACATGGAAACTTGCATCGAAGACGACGAAATTGCCGAACGCATGGACGCCGGACGCCACGCCCTGATGAAACGCGGCGACAACGAAGTGGGGCCTTACCAAAGCCCCATGGAAGATGGCATGCAGCATTTTCACGAGTGGTACCGCCGCCAGATGAGCGCGCTCTGAAGCGAGCCCGATGCAAGCCTCATGGATGATTTTGGCGTCGCTTTTCTTTGCGACCATGAGTGTTTGCATCAAATATGCGGCGCCCTATTTCGACACGTTTGAGCTGGTTTTTTACCGCGGCCTGATCGGCATGGCCTTCATGGCCAGTTTGTGCAAAGTGCAAAAAGTGTCTTTGCGCACCCCGGTGCCCATGATGCATGTCTGGCGTTCCATCGTGGGCGTGGCCTCCTTGTCGGCTTGGTTTTACGCCATTGCCCATTTGCCTTTGGCCACCGCCATGACGCTGAACTACATGAGCGGGGTGTGGGTGGCGGCCTTTTTGATTGGCGGCACCTTGGTCATGGGCGGTTTACAAGACGCCAACAAACAAGGGCCGATGGTGCTCACCGTGATCGCCGGGTTTGCAGGCGTGGTGATGATTTTGCGGCCGACCATCGAACAAAACCAATTGTTTGCTGGCGTCATTGGCCTGCTGTCGGGCATTGGTGCGGCCTTGGCCTACATGCAAGTGGCGGCGTTGGGGCGCGTGGGCGAGCCCGAATCGCGCACTGTTTTTTACTTCTCAATCGGCACCACCGTGGTGGGCGGTTTGGCCATCGTGTTCACGGGCTCAAGCGCTTGGACATGGCCCCACGCCCTCTGGTTGTTGCCCATTGGGGTGCTGGCGGCTTTGGGCCAGTTGAGCATGACCAAGGCCTACAGCCGAGGGTCCACCTTGGTGGTGGCCAATTTGCAATATTCGGGCATTGTGTTTGCCGCTTTGTATGGCCTGTTTTTATTTGGCGACCAAATCCCCCTCATCGGATGGGCGGGCATGTTGCTGATCGTGGCCAGTGGCATCGCCGCCACCGCTTTGCGCAGTCGCGCATTGCCCAGCGCCCCCGCCGAAGACCACTGAAACCGGAGACCTCTGATGCACCCTTTGTTGATCACAGCCGCTCAATTGCAACACCTGCAACAACAAGGCGTACCCTGCGCCATTTTGGATTGCAGCTTCGACCTGATGAAGCCCGAAACGGCAGTGGCTTTGTTTGAGGGCGTGCACATTGCGGGGGCCCAACACGCCCATTTAGACCACCACCTGAGCACCCATAACCCTGAGCATGCCGTGAATGGCGGCCGCCACCCCTTGCCGCAACGTGAACGCGTCGCGCGCTGGCTGGGCGAGATGGGCCTGCACAATGGTCTGCAAATTGTGGTGTACGACCTCAACAAAGGCCACTACTGTGGCCGCTTGTGGTGGATGTTGAAGTGGTTGGGACACGAGGCGGTTGCGGTGCTGGATGGCGGCTTGCAGGCTTGGCAAGACGCAGGGGGGGCTGTGGCCAGCGGCCCTGCACCTGCAGCCACGCCTGCCGTTTTTGAACTCAAGCCGGCGCTGCGCACCTTGGTCTTCACGCCGCAAGTGGCCTCGGCTTTGGGGCAAGCCACACAAACCGTGATCGATGCGCGTGCCGGTGCCCGCTACCGGGGCGAGACCGAGCCGCTGGACCCCGTGGCGGGCCATATTCCCGGCGCACTGAACCGGCCGTTTACCGAGAATTTCACCGAAGACGGTCGCTTCAAGCCCGCCGAGGTGTTGAAGGCCGAATGGGAAAAATTATTGGCCGGTCGCCCCATCAGCAGCGTGGTGCACCACTGCGGCAGTGGCGTGACGGCAGTGCCCAATTTACTGGCCATGGAGCTGGCTGGTTTTGGGCCAACGGCCCTGTACGCCGGCAGCTGGAGCGAATGGTGCCGAACACCCGGCCTGCCCTGCGCACAAGGCTGAGCCGCGCTGCTGAGGGGGCCACCCCTCTAGCAGACTCAGCCGGTTTCAGTGGTTGTGGCCGGCCACCGCGCTGACCAACACCACCATGGCGATGCCCACGGCCAGCCAAAAGATTTGGGCCGCCGTTTCGCGGGCCGACAAGCGTTTTTGCAATTGCGGAATCAAGTCAGCCAATGCAACATAAATGAAACTGCTGCTGGCCACCACCAAGAAAAAGGGCAACCCATCGTGCAGAGCGTCAACCAAGACATAACCCACCGCACCGCCTAAGGCCGTGATGGCGCCTGCCATCGACACTTTCATAATGGCCGCCTGGCGACTGCCACTGCCTTGGCGCAAGACCGCCAAATCACCCATGTGGTGCGGCACCTCGTGGGCCAACACCGCCAAGGCGGCAATCACGCCCAAATGCAGATCCGCCATGAAGGCAGAGGCAATCAAGATGCCATCGCCAAAGCAATGCACGCTGTCTCCGGCCAACACGGCCCACTGGCCCCGCGGCGTTTCGGGCGCAGCAGAGTTTGTGGATGGGGCGGGATGGGTCGCGTGGTGGTGGTGCGCATGATCGTGGCCGTGGCCGTGGCCGTGGCTGTGGCTGTGGCCGTGGCCGTGGCCGTGATCGTGATCGTGATGATGTTCGTGGCCGTGGTGCCACAACTCGGCTTTGTCGAGCAAAAAGAAAAACACCAAGCCCACCAGCAGGGTCAAAAACAACTCATGGGCGCCGGCTTCGCTTTCAAAAGCCTCGGGCAACAGGTGCAAAAAAGACGTGCCCATCAAGGCCCCCGCCGCCATGCTCAGCATGTGCTGGGTGTAGCGGCTGAACATGCCAAAGCTCAACCAAGCCGCCACCCACACGCTGCCAATGCCAGCCACCAAAGTGCCCACCAAAATCGCCAATAAAGTCATCTTGTTACCCGGGGTGCGTACACCCCATAAGAAACCGCCCCGAAGGGCGGTTTTTTGTCAAAAAATCAGGCCACACCTTGGCGTTTCAGCCAGTCCAGCAAACGTTGCCAGCCATCTTCTGCCGGGCCCTTGCGGAAGCTCGGGCGGTAGTCGGCGTGGAAGGCATGCGGGGCCTCAGGATAAACCACAAATTCACTGGCTTTGGCCGCTGCAGGACCTTTGGCCAGTTCAGCTTTCATCTTATCAACTGTGTCAAGAGGAATGCCTGTATCGGCCGCGCCATACAAACCCAACACCGGCGCCTTCAAGTTGCCCGCGAGTGCCACCGGATGGACCGGGGTTTGCTCTGTCGAGTTGCCCACCAAACGCCCGTACCACGCCACACCGGCCTTGACTTTCGGCTGGTGCGCCGAGTACAACCAAGTGATGCGCCCACCCCAGCAAAAGCCTGTGATGGCCAGTTTGTCGGTGTTGCCGCCATTGGCCGCGGCCCATTTCACACATGCGTCCAAATCGTTCATGACCTGGGCATCGGGCACTTTAGAGATGACTTCGGCCTGCAGCTTGGCGATCTCGCCATAAGAGCTGGCATCGCCTTGGCGCACAAACAGCTCGGGGGCGATGGCCAAATAGCCGGCTTTGGCCAGACGGCGGGTGACGTCCGCGATGTACTCGTGCACACCAAAAATCTCCGAAATCACCAGCACCACGGGTAAACCTGTTTTGCCAGCAGGTGCACTGCGGTAAACGGGCATCTTGAATCCATTCACATCGATGGTCACCTCGCCCGAGACCAGCCCCTCCGATGAAGTTTTAATGGCGGTTTGGGCCATCAAGGGCACCGCAGCGGCGGCGTAGCCCACCCCAAGAGCGGCCTTCAGGGCCACGCGGCGAGTGGCACCGGCTGTCTGGATGCGCCCGCCCAACAGGGCTTGTGTGTCGTCAATCAGATCGTTGTTCAAGGGGGTCTCCTGAGTCGAATAAAAGAGCAATGATCTTGGCACAAGTGGTGCTGACTTGCAGGACGTCTGCGAATTAAACTCGGCAGGGCTCAGAAATGGTGTCAGAAAAAATGTCCGCAAAGGTGTCAGAAACCGTGCCAGAAACCGTGTCAGAGATGTTGCCTGTTTTGTACTCGTTTCGCCGCTGCCCCTACGCCATGCGGGCGCGATTGGCCCTGCAAGCCAGCCAACTGCCTTACGAACACCGCGAAGTGGTGCTGAAAAACAAGCCCGCTCACCTGTTGGCTTTGTCCCCCAAAGGCACAGTGCCGGTCTTGTGGCTCAGAAGCCCAGAGGGTGACTCGGTGCTTGAGCAAAGTTTGGACATCATGCTGTGGGCGCTGAAGCAGCATGACCCCTTGGGCTGGTTACCCGACTCCCCCAGCGATTTGGCAGATGCCTTGGCGTGGATCGAATTGAACGACTGCACATTCAAACCGCATTTGGATCGCTACAAATACCCCTCACGTTTCCAACTGACCTCCGGCGACCAAGACAGAGAGGCAGGCAGTGCTTTTCTTTGGCAAATCAACGACCGTTTGCAGTTTTCCCCCTTCATGAATGGCCCCCGATGGGGATTCACCGATGCGGCTTTGCTGCCCTTTGTCCGGCAATTCGCGCATGTGGATCCTGATTGGTTCGCTGCTCAGCGATGGACGGCTTTGGCCGCTTGGTTGGACGATTTCAAAAACTCTCTGCGGTATGAAAAGGCCATGGAAAAAATGGTTTTATGGCAAGAAGATAAGCTTTTGCTTCCTTAGTCACCCGTCTGAGAGCGTCCGTCATGAAAAAACTGCTCACGCTGATCGCCTTTTTGGCCGTGTCTTTATCAGGCATGGCTCGCGACATCACCGCCGATGTAGAACCCCCCGAATGGTTCACGCAGGCCCGCCAAGCTCTGGATGCCAAAAACTACGACTTGGCTATTCAGGTGCTGTCCAAAACTCCCGACCGCAGCAATGCCGACTGGAATAACTTGATGGGCTACAGCTTGCGCCTGAAAAGCCCGCCGCAGTTGCCATTGGCGGAGCAATATTACAAAGCCGCCCTGGTGATCAACCCCTTGCACCTTGGCGCCTTGGAGTATTACGGCGAGCTGATGTTGATGAAAAACGACTTGGCAGGCGCAGAAGCCCTTCTGAAACGCCTGGAGGCCGCTTGTGTGTCGGATTGCGAAGAAGCGCGCGATCTCAAAAAAGACATCGCCAACTTCAAAGCCAAAAAATAAACTTCAGTGCGCCTGTTCCCAGTTCGGTCCAAAGCCGACTTCGGCGAGCAGCGGCACTTTGAGCGCGGCCACCCCGGCCATCAAGCGCGGCACTTCGGTGCGCACCCAGTCGACCTCTGACTCTGGCACTTCAAACACCAATTCATCGTGCACTTGCATGATGACTTGGGTGGCTTTGCCCTGCGCGTCCAAGGCCTGTTGCACGGCCACCATGCTCAGCTTGATCAAATCTGCCGCCGTGCCCTGCATGGGCGCATTGATGGCGGCGCGCTCGGCCCCAGCGCGGCGTGGGCCGTTGGGACTGTTGATCTCGGGCAACATCAAGCGTCGGCCAAAGACGGTTTCCACATAGCCCAGGGCTTTGGCCTGTTCGCGGGTGGCATCCATGTAATTTTTCACGCCAGCAAAGCGCTCAAAGTAGCGCGCGATGTAGTTTTTGGCGGCGGTATTGTCAATGCCCAAGGCTTTGGCCAAGCCAAACGCACTCATGCCGTAGATCAGGCCAAAGTTGATGGTCTTGGCGTATCGCCGCTGCTCACTTGAGACGGTTTCAGGCGTCAGGCCAAACACCTCGGCGGCGGTGGCTTTGTGCACATCCAGCCCTTCGTGGAAGGCCTTGAGCAAGGCCGCATCGTCGCTCAGGTGCGCCATGATGCGCAGCTCAATTTGGCTGTAGTCGGCACTGGCAATCACACAGCCGGGCGCAGCCACAAAGGCCTCACGCACCTTTCGGCCTTCGGCCGTTCGCACCGGGATGTTTTGCAGATTGGGCTCGTTGCTGGACAGCCGTCCGGTCACAGCCACCGCTTGGGCATAGTGGGTGTGCACCCGACCCGTGCGCGGCAAAGCCAGCTGCGCCAGCTTGTCGGTGTATGTGCCTTTCAGTTTAGAGAGGCTGCGGTGCTCCAAAATGCGCGCCGGCAAGGGGTAGTCTTCGGCCAGTTTTTCCAGCACTTCTTCGTCGGTGCTGCGCGCGCCCGTGGCGGTTTTCTTGATCACGGGCAAGCCCAATTTATCAAAGAAGATTTCGCCCAACTGCTTGGGGCTCGCCAAATTGAAGGGCTGGCCCGCGATCTCATAGGCCTCGGTTTCAAGCTGGACAATGCGCTCGCCCAAAGCCCGGCTTTGTGCGGCCAAAGTGGGGGCATCGATCAGCACCCCATTGCGCTCAATGCGGTACAGCGCTTCACTGGTTTGTATTTCCAAGTCATAGACAAATTGAAGCCCTGCATGGGCGGCGATTTGGGGGTACAGCACACCATGCACATCCAGGCACTGGTCGGCGTCTTCGCAGGCATAGTGCGCGGCCTTTTCCACCTCGACTTGGGCAAACGAAATTTGGTGCACGCCTTTGCCACACAGGTCTTCGTAGCTGACACCTTGGCGGCCCACATGCCGATCGGCCAAACTGCTGAGGCCGTGGGGTTTGTGCACTTCCAGCACATAGCTTTGCAACATCGTGTCGTGTGCATAACCCTGCACCTCGATGCCGTGGTTGGCAAACACATGGCGGTCGTATTTGATGTTTTGGCCCAGCTTCAGACGAGCGGGGTTTTCCAGCCACGGCTTCAACTTGGCCAGCACTTCGGCCAATGGCAATTGCTCGGGTGCACTGGGGCCCTGGTGGGCCAGGGGAATGTAGGCAGCCTCTCCGGGCTGGACACTCAGCGACACGCCCACAATCTCGGCGCGCATGGCGTCCAGCGAGGTGGTTTCGGTGTCGATGGCGGTCAAGGGCGCTTGCTCGATGCGTGCCAGCCACTGGTCAAACAGCGCCCAGTCGAGCACTGTGTCGTATTTCAAGGCACCGCTGACCGCGCTGGTGCCGGATGACACCGTTGATGACCCGACAGATGACCGCTCTGAGGCCTCACCGGTCGCCGCACCCTCGGCGTTGCCAAACAAATCTCCCATACCGTTGTCTTGCGGCTTGGCGGCTTTGGTCTTGGCCACCGGGGCTGGCAGCGTGCCTCCGAGAGACTGCACCAAACCCCTGAAGCCATAGGTTTGGTAAAAATGAAGCAGCTTGTCTTTGTCGGGCTCGTGCAAATGCAAGCCCGCCAGTGAAGGCAAGTCGGGCACCCACGCCTTCAGGTCGCAATCGGTCTTCATGGTCACCAAAGCCCGGCCTTTGGGCAACCAATCCACCGCTTGCCGCAAGTTCTCGCCTGCCACGCCCTTGATCTCTTGGGCATGGGCCATCAAGTTGTCGAGTGAGCCGTACTCAAGCAACCACTTGGCCGCGGTTTTGGGCCCCACCTTGGCCACGCCCGGCACGTTGTCGACGGGGTCGCCCACCAACGTTTGGTAATCGATCATGAGCGCCGGCGGCACGCCAAACTCTTCGGTGACCCCAGCCACATCGCGCACTTTGCCGTTCATGGTGTCGATGATGGTGATGTGCGCGTTGACCAACTGGCTCAGGTCTTTGTCGCCACTCGACACGGTGACTTCAATGCCCTGCTGCGCGGCGGTGTGGGCCAAGGTGGCAATCACGTCGTCTGCTTCTACGCCGGGCACATCTAACACGGTCCATCCCATCAGGCGCACCAGCTCATGAATGGGCTCAATTTGGCTGCGCAAGTCATCGGGCATGGGGCTGCGGTGGGCTTTGTATTCGGGGTACATCTCGTCCCGAAATGTGGGGCCCTTGGCATCGAATACACAGGCGGCATACACCGCGGGTACATCTTTGCGCAAGCGCTCCATCATGTTGATCATGCCGCGAATCGCCCCCGTGGCCGGGCTGCTGGGGTCACCGGGCACCGCCCGCAAATCGGGCATGGCGTGAAAGGCGCGGTACAGATAGCTGGAACCATCGACCAGCAAAAGGGTCGGCTTGGACGTTTCGGGGGTGTTTTCGCTCATCCCCCAATTGTGTACCGGCTTGGGGTCGGCTTTTCGGCCATGCCATGAGGCGCTTGGTTCACCGTTTGCGCCCAGCCACCCCCTCTACAATCTCTTCTTTTCCAAGCGGCCAGCGTTGCTGGCTTTCTGACGGCTTTTCTCCCTTCTCCCCATGGCGGTATTCACCGAAGTCTCCGAATCGCAGGCCAACGACCTGATGCAATCCCTGAACTTGGGGACGCTCACCGCATTGCGCGGCATCGAAGGGGGCATCGAAAACACCAACTATTTCGCCACCACAGACCAAGGTGAGTACGTGCTCACCTTGTTTGAGCGGCTCACCCACGAACAACTGCCCTTCTACCTGTTCTTGATGAAGCACTTGGCGAGTCGGGGTATCCCGGTGCCTGATCCCGCCGCCAACCGCGACGGGGACGTGCTGCACACCGTGGCGGGCAAACCCGCGGCGGTGGTGAACAAAT
The DNA here is from genome assembly GCA_027488255.1 of Comamonadaceae bacterium. GTDB lineage: Bacteria > Pseudomonadota > Gammaproteobacteria > Burkholderiales > Burkholderiaceae_C > Limnohabitans_A. The sequence goes on from JAIYBZ010000019.1 coordinate 9,385, forward strand.
TGTTGGGCAAAAGCCAATTGCAACCCCAAGCCGTGCACGCCGCAGCCGTGGGCGCGATGCTGGCTCGCATGCATTTGGCCGGCGCCGACTACCACCGCAGCCAGCCCAATTTGCGCAGCCTGCCTTGGTGGAACGAAACGGTTCCCGTCGTGCTGCCCTACCTTGAAGACGCACAAGCCCGACTGCTGCGCAGCGAGTTGGCGTTTCAAAACCACATGGCCGAAAGCGCGGCCTATGCCGCCCTGCCCCGTGGCCCGGTGCATGCCGATTTGTTTCGCGACAACGTCATGTTTGACGGCGAGACATTGACAGGGTTTTTCGACTTTTATTTCGCCGGTGTGGACACGTGGTTGTTCGATTTGGCCGTCTGCCTGAACGACTGGTGCATTGACTTGCCCACCGGCGCCCACGATGGGGCTCGCGCCCAAGCCATGGTGCAGGCCTACAACGCGGTGCGTCCCTTGACTGCGGCTGAGCGTGAACTGTTGCCTGCCCTTTTGCGCGCAGGGGCTTTGCGTTTTTGGATTTCCAGGCTCTGGGACTACCATCTGCCCCGAGAAGCGTCCATGCTCAAACCCCACGACCCCACCCACTTTGAGCGGGTGTTGCAGAGTCGGGTGGCACACCCTGTTTTGTCCTCAGCCCTGTTGTAACCCCATGAACCTGAACATCGTTCCCGCCCGCACTGGACTTCAATGGGCCTTGCAAGGGGTGCGCACTTTTTGGCGCCAGCCTTTGGCCATGACCGGGTTGTTCTTTTTGTTCATGGCCACGGTTTCCGCCGTCTCCATCGTGCCCTTGGTGGGCAGCGCCTTGGCCTTGATGGTGTTGCCGGCGCTTTCATTGGGCATGATGGCCGCCACACAAACCGCAGCGCAGGGAAAATTTCCGATGCCCACTGTGCTGTTCTTGGCATTCAAATCGGGCCCCGCCCGCAAAACCATGATTCACCTCGGCGGCTGGTACGCCGTGTTGTTCTTGGGGGTGATGGCGGTGTCGATGCTGGCGGATGGCGGTCAATTTGCCAAGGTGTACTTCGGTGGCAGTCCAATCACGCCCGAAGTGGTCAACGCCGCTTCATTTCAGCTGGCCTTGTGGGTTTCGATGGTGTTGTACCTGCCGGTCTCGATGATGTTTTGGCATGCGCCGGCCTTGGTGTACTGGCACGGGCTGCCTGCCGGCAAAAGCCTGTTTTTCAGCATGGTGGCCTGCTGGCGCAACCTGAAGGCCTTTGCGGTGTATGTGCTGGTGTGGATTGGCATCTTCACCGGCGCCGGCGTGGTGTCCATGGTGATCGCCAGTTTGCTCGGAGACCCGCAATGGGTGATGGCCATCCTGATGCCCATGGCCTTGATGATGGCGGCGATGTTTTTCACCTCGATGCTGTTCACCGTGCAAGACTGCTTCACCACAGGCAGCGGCAGCGGCACCGACACCGGAACAGGCCCTCAGTCCGGCGAAGCCCCAGCGGGGCGAGACTCTCCAGCCCCCTGAACGCCGCCGAGCGTTGGCTCAGTGGTGGTGGCCGTGCGCGCCGTGCGCGTGGCGGTGGGTGACTTCTTCTTCGGTGGCCGCGCGAACATCGGTCACCTTCAAACTCAGCGTCAAGGCTTGCCCTGCCCACGGGTGGTTGCCGTCCAAGATGACTTTGTCACCCTTGATTTTGACGACATTAAAAACTTGATCACGCCCATCGGGGGTGCGACCGCGCAGTTGCCCACCGACTTTCACGCCGGGTGGAAATTCGCTTTTAGGAATGGTTTGCACCAAGCTCTCATCGCGCTCGCCAAACGCGTCTGCAGGCGCCAATTTCAGCGTCGTGGCAAAGCCCACTTCTTGGCCTTCCAGAGCAGCTTCAATCTTGGGAAACGTGTTGTCGTAGCCCCCGTGCAAATACGAGGTGGGTTGCTGCGCTTTGTCGAGCAATTGGCCTTGCGCGTTGGTCACTTTGTACTGCATGGTGACCACGGTGTTGGAGGAGATTTTCATGGGATGGGGTTCGTTTTTTCAAAAAAAGAATTGTCGCTGAAGCGCGCGCTGGTTTGTCGCCTCTGAGGGGTGGAGTCTGAGGTCTGTGGTGGGGGCTCAGTGCATCAAACGAGCGTCAGTTTAGCCACACTGAGGGCCAGCCATTTCACGCCATGGCGAGGAAAATTCACTTGCGCCCGCGCATCGGCCCCAAGGCCTTCCACGGCCAACACTTTGCCCTCGCCAAACTTGGTGTGAAACACCTGTCGGCCGGCCGTGATGCCGTGCTCAGGGGGCGCTTTCTGCACCGGCACAGGCGGGCTTTTGTAGGTCTCGGTGCTCAAGCTGCTTTGGCCCCAAGCGGGTCTGGCGTGACGGCTTTGTGCCGGTGTCTGGCCCCAAGGGCTGCCCCCACCCGCAGACGACGCGCCTGCGAATTGGCCCGCGCCTCCAGTAGCGCCCAAATTGGAAAAACCGGTTTGCTTGGGGGTGATCCATTTCAAACAGTTTTCGGGCAACTCGTCCAAAAATCGGCTGCGCAAGTTGTAGCGGGTCTGGCCATGCAGCATGCGGGTTTGCGAATGACTGAGGTACAGCCGTTTGCGGGCCCGCGTGATGGCCACGTACATCAGACGGCGCTCTTCTTCAAGGCCATCAAAATCGTTCATGGCGTTTTCATGCGGAAACAGGCTTTCTTCCAGCCCGGTGATGAACACCGCATCAAACTCCAAGCCTTTGCTGGCGTGCACCGTCATGAGTTGCACCGCGTCTTCGCCAGCTTGCGCTTGGTTGTCGCCCGCCTCCAAAGAAGCGTGGGTCAAAAAGGCCGCGAGCGGGCTCATGATCACGCCGTCTTCTGAAAATTCATCGGCTGCCGCACCCTGAGCTGCTGCGGTCGACGCCTCTTCCGAAGGGGCAAGGCCTTGGCTGGCGGGGCTTTGTGTCAAGCCGCTGGGCAAAGCCACGGCGCTGCGGCCGAAGCCTTCTTGGGTGACAAAGCTTTCGGCCGCGTTGACCAATTCCTCCAAGTTTTCAACCCGGTCGGCGCCTTCTTTTTCAGCGCGGTAGTGTTGAATCAAGCCGGTTTTGTCCAGCACCAAATCAATGATCTCGCGCAACGTCAAACCCTCTGACTGTTCGCGCAGCACATCGACCATGGCCACAAAGGCGGCCAAATTGGCGCCGGCTTTGCCGGTGGTGGCACTGACTGCGTCGTGCAATGAACAACCGGCCGCACGGGCGGCATCTTGCAATTGCTCGATGCTGCGGGCCCCAATGCCGCGCGGGGGAAAGTTGACCACCCGCAAAAAACTGGTGTCGTCGTTGGGGTTCTCCATCAGGCGCAAATAAGCCAAGGCGTGTTTGATTTCAGCCCGCTCAAAAAAGCGCAAACCGCCATACACCCGGTAAGGAAATCCGGCATTGAACAAAGCCGTCTCCAGCACCCGGCTTTGGGCGTTGCTGCGGTACAGCAAGGCAATTTCTTTGCGCTCAAAGTCGTCTTGCTTGACCAATTGGCGCAACTCTTCCACCAGCCATTGGGCCTCGGCAAAATCGGAGGGCGACTCCACCACCCGCACCGGCTCGCCGGCGCCCTGATCGGTGCGCAGCGTTTTGCCCAAGCGGGTTTTGTTGTGGCTGATCAGGTGGTTGGCCGAATCAAGAATGTTGCTGAAGCTGCGGTAGTTTTGCTCGAGTTTGATTTGGTGTTGCACCTGAAACTCGCGCACAAAGTCGGCCATATTGCCCACGCGTGCACCACGAAAGGCGTAAATGCTTTGGTCGTCGTCGCCCACGGCCAAGATGGCACAGTCACTGCCCTCCCCCGGCAGCCCAGCGAGTTGCTTGAGCCACGCGTATTGGAGTTTGTTGGTGTCTTGAAACTCGTCCACCAAGATGTGCCGAAAACGGCGGCGGTAATGCTCACGCACATGCGCGTTGTCGCGCAGCAACTCAAACGAGCGCAGCATCAACTCACCAAAGTCCACCACACCTTCGCGTTGACATTGCTCTTCGTACAGCTGATACAGCTCGACCTTGCGGCGGGTTTCGTCGTCACGCACCGGCACCGCGCCCGGGCGTTGGCCGTCTTCTTTGCAACCCGCGATGAAATACTGCAATTGCTTGGGTGGAAAGCGGTCTTCATCGACATTGAATTGCTTGCACAAGCGTTTGATGGCCGACAACTGGTCTTGGGTGTCCAAAATCTGGAAGGTCTGTGGCAAACCGGCCAGCTGGTAATGCGCGCGCAGAAAACGGTTGCACAAGCCATGAAATGTGCCAATCCACATGGCGTTCACATTCACCGGCAACATCGACTGCAAACGCAGTTTCATTTCTTTGGCGGCCTTGTTGGTGAACGTCACCGCCAAGATGCCGCCCGGCGAGACCTGCGAGGTTTGCAGCAGCCAAGCGATGCGGGTGGTCAGCACCCGCGTTTTGCCCGACCCTGCGCCCGCCAAAATCAAAGCATGCTCGGGCGGCAAGGCCACAGCCCGGTGCTGCGCCTCGTTCAGTTGTGCCAGCAGCGGGCTGACAGGCGCAAAGGGGTAATTAGGGGACGGTGATGGTTCGGAAGGCATGGGGAGATTGTAGGAAGAACCAGCCTGCGCATAGAGCGATACCTGGCGCGGAAATTTTTCGCTACTTCAATTAAATTTTGGTCGAATAGGGGGTGGTGACGCTCGAGCTAAGCGGGCGACGACGGCAGGCCACCAGACTCGGGCGACACATTCGGCCTCATTTACCTTAAAAAGAATGTTGGCGCCGCAGACCTTTATGGATGCGTCAAGCAGGCGTGCGAACGTCACCCCAGAACAGTTTATTCCTCCACCAGCGCGACATATCCCCCTCTCCTGTCGTCGCCGATGTGCACATCGAAAATGCGCCTGCGCGACTAATGCCTTCGCCAAGCGATGCAAACCTGCACCTGTGCTACCAGTAGCTCAACTGACAAATTCACCGAGACCATAGCGTTGGACCGCCTTCTCCAGATCCTCCATAGGGCCATTAAGGTGTAGCTGGCAATCTGGCAGTACGTAATTCTTTGATCTACTGGCCCCGCCACTGACGGCGTCAATGTGGAGACCAGAAGGAAAATCAGGAAGATCAAACGTAGTGAGGGCCTCGTGGTTTGTGCAGGCTACCGTTTGGCATAAGGGGTGACCTACCGGCGCAACAGATTAGATATCCCCTCGATGAAATGGTATGGCGGCTGACGTGTGCCGTGCACGCTCTCATTTTGATAGGTGGCCGGCGTCCTATGCTACCGCTCTGTCCGGCACCTAACATTCCCGAATCCATCGTTCGTGCAGAGGGTTTCAGTGGCCCTCTTTTGTTCGCAGATGTTGGTCACGCCGAGATAGCAACGCTCCCGATATTCGCGCTCCATTTGAGCTTGCTTAGCCCGTTTCAACCAATCGTTGGACGCGCGCTCCACGCACTCGGCAAATTTGTCTGTTCCCTCTTGATAGCCATAATTTCGACATTGCATGCGCAAATTAATCATGACGGCAGCGAACTGCGCTTGACGCTGGGCTTGTTCCTGGCGCTTCCCATGCGCGATCTGTTCAGGCGTAGCGCAACCACACAAAGATAGGGCGAGCACGACGCAAAGGTTGATTGAAGACAATCTCACGACTGACCCCGAAAATTTTTTCGAATGAAATGAAGAGCCTCGTCTTCGGTCACGACTCTGAAGTCGGCTCGTGGATTGCAGTATAAGAACGGGCTTTCCATGTCGCCGCCGGCTGGTCTACCTAGAAGAACTAACTTTGTTCCTGGCGGATAGGCCTTCCGCATAGACGTGGAGCACTCAACACGCCAGCTCGTTGGTACTCCTTGACCCGACATCGGCCTCGCTCGAATCTTGTTCGAGGATGCTTCTCCGTCGCTGCTGAAGGTCTCGATGACATATTCTCGGTATGCCGACATTCAGACGCCTAACAAAATTTATCCCGCAGACCCTGCGGGATAAGCTGGACGATTCGGGATGTTCTGTACACGTTTTCCTCCTGAAACTGGCTCTTTGCGTGGCATTTAGGTGCAGTGCTGTTCAAACACTCATGAGAACCCCACAACCACCAATATGAAAACTATAGATTACAAATCAGCCAAATCACTGGCTTGCCCATCCAAAACTTGCCTGCAGGTCTTCTGCTCAGCAGACCACTCAAACAGGCACTCCCAACGGTCTTTGGCACTAAGTTGGGCCAGCACCCCGTCGCTGACGATGGCCAGCAGGTGCATACGCAACAATGGATCAGAACCCAAGAATTACCGTCAGGCAATCCGGGTAGAATCAGCCACCGGGCCCAAGATTCTTGCGCCCGGTTTTTTTTCGCCCAAGGTCTGCAACGGACCTGTCCTCAGGCAAATGAAACCGGCCAAGCCAAGCGCTCATTCGTTCCTTTTAACGATTCCTTTTTGGAGCTTGGTTTTCTCATGGAAATTTTTGATTACGACAACATCCTGTTGCTGCCACGCAAATGCCGCGTGGAGAGCCGTTCTGAATGCGACGCTGGCGTCGAATTGGGGGGCCGCAAGTTCCGCTTGCCAGTCGTTCCCGCCAACATGAAAACGGTGGTGGACGAGTCCATTTGCCTGTGGATGGCCAAAAACAACTACTTTTACGTCATGCACCGTTTCGATTTGGACAACGTCCAATTCGTCCGTGACATGCACGCCAAGGGCGTTTATGCCTCGATCTCGCTGGGCGTGAAAGCGCCCGACCGCGCCACGGTGGACCAATTGGCCGCCGAAAACTTGGTGCCCGAGTTCATCACCATCGACATCGCCCACGGCCATGCCGACAGCGTGCGCGACATGATTGGCTACATCAAGGGCAAACTGCCCAAGAGCTTCATCATCGCCGGCAACGTGGCCACACCAGAAGCGGTGATTGACCTTGAAAACTGGGGCGCCGACGCCACCAAAGTGGGCGTGGGCCCCGGCAAGGTCTGCATCACCAAGCTCAAAACAGGTTTTGGCACGGGCGGCTGGCAGTTGTCTGCGCTCAAGTGGTGCGCCCGTGTGGCGACCAAGCCGATCATTGCCGATGGCGGCATCCGCAGCCACGGCGACATTGCCAAGAGCATTCGCTTTGGGGCCAGCATGGTCATGATTGGCTCGCTGTTTGCCGGCCATGAAGAGTCGCCCGGCAAGACCGTGGAGGTCGACGGCGAGATGTTCAAAGAGTACTACGGCTCGGCGTCTGACTTCAACAAAGGCGAGTACAAGCACGTGGAAGGCAAGCGCATTCTGGAGCCGATCAAGGGCAAGCTGGCGAACACCCTGATCGAAATGGAGCAGGATGTGCAAAGCTCGATCAGCTACGCCGGTGGCACCAAGCTGATGGACATTCGCAAGGTCAACTACGTGACTTTGGGCGGCGACAACGCCGGTGAACATTTGCTCATGTGAGGAAGTGAACCGCAGCAATGCGGCACACCCAAAAAGGGAGCCCATGGGCTCCCTTTTTTTTCAATCGGTCAGCTTTGTCTGCACAAACTCGCGGAACACCGCCATCACTGGCAGCTCCGTGCGGCCGGCCAGCGTGATCAAGCCCAGCCGCGCGCCCCCTTTGAAGGGGGGGTCAAGGGGCAGCTCGACCAAGGTGCCATTGGCCAAGCCCTCGCGGGCGGCCCCGACAATGCCCAAATAAATCGCATCGGTCTGCCGCACCACCTCGATCAAACTCGCGATGTCTTCGCATTGCAAGGTGGTCATTTGCGCCGGGTTGGCCTTGGGGCCGTAATGGTCCACCAGCATGCGCGCGACTTCTTGCGACAAAGGTGTGGAGCCGATGGGATAGTCCAACAGCGCTTCAAAAGCCACGCTTTTGCGCTTTTTGGTCAGCAAGGGGTGGCCTTTACGGCAGACAAAGCCGGCGCGCATTTCGGCGATGTGCTCAATTTGCAAATCAGGGGCGGTGTCCACCCGGCGCAAGTCCACCACCAAGGCATCAAATTGGCGCTCTCGCAACTGCATCAGTTGCAATTCAGTGGCGCCACGTGACACCGCCACATGCACCGTGGGGTGGTGCTCGGCCATGTAGCGCAACCATGGCGTCATGAGCATCACGCCCGGGCCAGAGCCCAGACCCACACGCAAACTGCCCAGCCCGCCTTGCTGCAACAACGCCGCGCCCTGTTGCAACTCTTTGGCCTCGTGGACAATGCGTTGAGCGCGTTTCAGGACCAATTGCCCCAACGGCGTTAACTCGTTTTTTTTCCCCACCCGGTCCACCAGCGGCCCGCCCAAGTCGTCCTCCAACACCTGGATGCTGCGGCTCAGGGCCGATTGGGTGATGTGCAGCTTTTCAGCGGCACGGCTGAACGAGCCGGTCTCTGCCAGCGCCAGCCAGTGGGCGAGGTGTTTGAGGTTCATCTATTCATTTTACGAATGAAAATCAGAAAAATAAGTCATTGGACACATGAAATTCAAGTTCTTACGATGCCTTCGTGGTTTCAAACCATCCCCCAAAAATACAGGAGACATTCATGAACGTCAAAACCCTTCTCGGCAGTTTGCTCGTCGCGGCCAGTGTGCTCAGCCCGGTTGCCGCTCAGCCCTACCCCAACAAAACCATCAGCTTGGTAGTGCCTTACCCCGCAGGGGGCCCGTCTGACTTTTTTGCCCGCAAGCTCCAACCCGATGCCGCGGCCAAACTGGGCCAAACCATGATCATTGAAAACTTGGGCGGCGCAGGTGGCTCGATTGGTTTGAGCAAAGTGCTGAACGCTCCAGCCGATGGCTACACCTTGAGCTTGGGCAGCCCGATGGAATTGGTGTTGGCCCCGATGGCCATTCAAGGCGTCAAGTACAAGCCTGAAGACTTCAAGTTGGTCGCCCAATTTATCACCACCAACACCATCTTGGCGGTGCGCAATTCGCTGAATGTCAAAACCGTTGATGAGCTGTTGGCTTTGGCCCGCAAAAACCCCAACACGCCCTTGAGCTATGGCAGCGTGGGCCCCGGCTCGTTGTACCACTTGATTGGCGAGAAGTTCACACAACTGACCAAAGTGCAGACTCTGCATGTGCCCTACAAAGGCATCGCCCCCTTACTGAACGATCTGATGGGCGGTCAAATTGACATGGCCTTTTTGCCCATGGCCGGCTCAATTCCGCAAACCCTCATTGACGGCAAGATCCAAGGCTTGGCCGTGACCTCCAAAACGCCCCATCCTTTGTTCAAGCAGTTCCCTGCCATGGCCGCCATGAAAGGCTTGGAATCGATGGAATTTGACATCTGGGCCGGTGTGCAAGTGCCCAAAAACACCCCCGATGCCGTGGTCAACAGCTTGAACAAAGCGTTTTATGCGGCCGTAGAAATGCCTGATAACCGCAAAGCCCTGGAAAGCACCGGCAATGTGGTCTTGCCCTCACGCACGCCTAGCGAATTGGCACGGGTTTACCAATCCGAAATTGAGCGCTACCGCGCCATTGCCAAGTCGATCAACCTGCAACCTCAATAAGCCCGAGGGACTGCCCATGAACGCCCCCAGCGATGCTTTTTTGCACGACAAACTACGAGCCTTACAGACCCAAGCCGATGAATTCATCGCGGTCCGTCGCGACATTCACCGGCATCCGGAGATGGGCTACAAGGAATACCGCACCAGCGATTTGGTGGCCGAGCAACTGAGCGCTTGGGGCTATCAGGTGACGCGCGGCTTGGGCGGCACGGGCCTGGTGGGTCAACTGAAAAAAGGCACCGGCGAACGCCGTATCGGCATTCGGGCTGACATGGATGCATTGCCCATCGACGAAGCCACGGGATTGCATTACGCCAGCTGCAACGCAGGCATCATGCACGCTTGCGGCCACGATGGGCACACCGCCATGCTGCTGGCGGCGGCCAAACATCTGGCCCAGCACGGCCGTTTTTCGGGCACGCTGAATGTGATTTTTCAACCCGCCGAAGAAGGTTTGGGCGGCGCGAAAAAAATGATGGAAGACGGCTTGTTTAAGCAATTCCCATGCGACGCCATTTTTGCCATGCACAACATGCCGGGGCAACCGCAAGGGCACTTGGTGCTGCGCGATGGCTCGGCCATGGCCTCTTCAGACAACGTGACCATCACCCTGCACGGCAAAGGCGGGCACGGGGCCATGCCCCACGTGGCCATTGACCCGGTGGTGGCGGGCGCAGCGATTGTGATGGGGCTGCAAAGCATTGTGGCGCGCAACATCGACCCGCAACACATGGCCATCATCACGGTGGGCGCGTTCAATGCAGGGGTCGCCAACAACGTGATCCCCCAAACCGCCACCCTGCGTTTGAGCGTGCGCTCGCTCGACCGCGAGGTGCGCAGCTTGCTTGAGCAACGCATCTGCGAGTTGGTTCAGGCCCAAGCGAAAAGTTATGGCGTGACCGCCGAGATCGATTACCAACGCGGCTATCCCGTGCTGGTGAACCACTGGGCAGAGACCGAATTTGCACGGGCCGTGGCCGAAGAGTTGGTGGGCCCCGAACATGTGGTGCGCCAAGGCCGTGCGCTCAATGGCAGCGAAGACTTTGCCTTCATGCTCGAAGAAGTGCCGGGCAGCTATGTGCTGATTGGCAACGGCGATGGCTCAGGCGATGGCCACGGCGCCTGCATGGTGCACAACCCGGGTTACGACTTCAACGACAAAAACGTGGCCATTGGCTCGGCGTTTTGGTCGCTGCTGGTCGAGCGGTATTTGTTGGCCTGATCCGGCTGCTTCAGGCCACTTCAGGCCTGGATCAGTTGTTGGCACAACTGGTGCAGGCGACTGCCCGGCCGGGTCAGATCGGTCACCACACTGAAATGGTTCAAGCCCGGCAGGGCCTCGCACACCGGCACCGTCTGGGCACCCCAGGCCTGCCGAATGAGTTGGTTGTGCCGCAAAAATTCGGCACTTTCATCGCCGCCCACCACCGTGTACAACACCCCTTGGCGAGGGCGTGACCAGAGGGCCGGGCTGGCCTTGCGCACTTGCTGCGGCGTGAGGCGCAAATCGCCTTGAACAAACGGTGTTTGGCGCACGGGCTCTAAATCAAACAGACCCGAAATGGACAAGGCTTTGCGCACCAGTCCCTGCGGTAAATCGGAGCCCACTTTTTTCCACTCGCAGGCCAACAACATGGCCACCAAATGTCCGCCCGCCGAGTGCCCGATCACGCTGATGTTGCGGGGGTCGCCGCCATGCTCGGCAATGTGCCGCCAAACCCACGCCGTGGCTTTGGCCATTTGCAGCGCGATGTCGGGCACAGTAACGGGCTGGGTTTCGGTGCCCGGGCACAGGGCGTAATTGACCACCACCGTGCAGGCCCCCATGTCATGCAAGGCCGGGGCCACAAAAGAATGGTCGGCCTTGTCCAAACTGCGCCAGTAGCCGCCGTGAATGAAGATCACCACGGGGGCATTTGCTTGCTGGGCCGGGAAAATATCCAAGGTTTCGTTGGGCCCCTCGCCATAGCGCACATCGAGCAAGGGGTTCAAGCGCTCACGGGCTTGCACTGAGGCTTGGGTCCAGTGCGCGAAATGGTCGGCAAAGTCCGGCACCAAGGCCCGGTTGTTGTACATCCGGTCGTGCCAGGCAGCGTCTTTCGGGGCCATCGAAGTCTCCTTGCTTAAATTTTCATCTCGAGGCGCAATTGGATATTGCGCCAATTTTTATCTGTGGTTTGGGAAGTCTCACTCGAGCCCCCGCTGTTGAATGTGGTGCGCGTCTGGTAGTTGCGTGGCAGCAAGTTGCTCACCGACAAACGCAGTCCCGTGGCGGCCGACACGCGCCAGACCCCATAGACATCCACCACCCGCTTGATGCCCTGGTAAGACCACTGATCTGCACTGCGACGGGTGTCGTAATCGGGGTTCCAATTGACATTGCCCCCCAGCGTCAAGGGCAGGCTGCGCAAGCGGTAATCCCCGCCCAGATTGGCCGTCATGTCGGGCTGTTGGTCAAGCCGGTTGTCGGGGCCCGGCACGTCTTTCACCTTGGACCGGAAGAAACTGATGTTGCTGCGAATGTCCACCGGCAAGGCCTCGGCCCACGCTTGGTTCAGGCGAAATTTGGCCTCGAGTTCGATGCCTTGGGTGATGGCATCGCCCACATTCAACGGCGTTGACACCCAACGTTGTGACGATGACCACGTCACCGATTGCAAGCGGGTTTGGTAACGAATCAGGTCGTTGATGTGGCGGTGAAAAACGTTGGCACTGAGCACGCCGCCGCCCGCCAAATAGCGCTCAAACCCGAGATCGATGCCAGTGGCCAACTCGGGCAGCAACTCGGGATTGCCTTTGCGATCTGGCTGTGTGGGCACGTTACCCGCTGTCGTGGGGTAGTCTCGCGAATAGCGCAAAGGTGCCACCAAGTTGTACAGCGTGGGGGTTTTGTAGCTCCGGGTCAGGCTCATGCGAATTTGGTCGCGCTTGGCCGGGTCGGGCTTCCACATCGCATGCAGCAGCGGGGTCCAGACCTGGCTTTTGTTGCGCTTCATCACATCGCTCACTTCGCCTTCGGTCAAGATGCTCTCAAAGCGAATGCCGGCATAGGCCGACCATTTGGAATTGATCTTGAACTCGTCTTGCGTGTAGGCCGCCCAACGCGCGGTTCGGGCTTGCAAGTCGCCACTCTCATCGCCCGCGCCCGCGCTGGCTTCTTCCACACGCCGCACCCCTTCGTACTCGAGACCACTGACCCACTGGTGTCCGTTGTCCAAGACGCGCGTCCATTTGCCGCTCACATTCGCCATGCGGTCGGTGAAACGCTGCTCATCCAAGGCGGCGGACAATAAATTGGTGCTGGTGACCACGGTTTGCGCGATGCGCTGGTCGTAGGTGGAATGGGCTCCCCCAAACCGCAACTCCAGTCGGTCATCGGCCGACAGGCGCTGGCTCCACTGGCCATTCAAGCGGGCCGAGGTGTAACGGCTTTTGTTGTCGGTGCGCGCGGTGTCGGTGATGTTGGCTGAAGACATTGGCCGGGCATCGATTTGGCCTTGAGCCGCGTAGTCGGAATAAATCACAAAGGGGGTCAAGGTCAGGCTCTTGCCCTGCTCGCCTTTCCACTGCAAGCGAGTGTTGGCGTGCAGCCCTTGGCGGTGCCCCACCGATTGGGTGGTGCGCTCTTGATCGGGACGGTAGTCTGAATCGATGGTGGTCACGCTTTCGTCCGGGCGCCGACTGTCCATCAACGACACGGTGACCGTGCCGGTCATGGGCTCGGTCTTGAGGTTGCGCACCCAGCTGAGCTGGTTGGAGCCTTGCCCGTGCTCTTGACTGCGGGTGATTTTCAGGTCATCGGGATTGGCTTTTTGGCCTTCGCGCAAGACGATATTGATGGTGCCCGCGATGGCCCGCGCGCCTGTTTCGGCGGTGGGCGCACGCATGATCTCGATGCGCTCGACTTGCTCGGGGGTCAAAGAGTCCACCGAAAAACCCGGCGGCATGCGCTCGCCGTCCAACAAAATTTGGGTGTAGCCGCCACCCAAACCGCGCATGCGAATAGCCCCACCCCGCCCCGGTGCGCCTTGCACCGTGACGCCAGGCAGGCGCTTGAGCACATCACCCAAAGTCGCATCGCCTTGCTTTTCTATTTCTTGACGACCGATCACGATTTTCGAGGCGGTGGACTCTTGCCGCAGTTCGGTGTCGGTGTTGCGCGTGCCGCGAATTTCGATTTGTCCAAGGTCGGTGGTCGGCACGGTCGAAGGCGTTGGGGTGGACGCAGGAGAAGGCGTGTCTTGTGCAACGACCCCTGGCGCGGTCAACAACAAGGTGACCGTCATGGCTAAGGCAGGGGCAAAGGCAGGGGCAAAGGTCGGCCATTGACCTGCCTCGGGTCCTTGCCAGCGCATCGAGGAAGTGGGTAAACAAGAATTGAACATCTGCCAATTTTGACAGGCTGACATGACACCTGTTTGAAGCCGATTGAAAGACCGGATCTTGCAACTGACCAATTCCACTGGGCTTGCCCACCGGTCAAGCCCAGTGGCGGACATCATTCCCCCGACTTGAACAAGGCGGCGACTTTGCGTTTGGGTTTGATGTTGGCAGAGATCGCCGAGCGAACCGTTTTGGGACCACTGGGCTCCCAGCTGGGCGCGGTCTCCGAGGCCGATGGCTCGTAGGGTTTTTGGAAAAACGGGTCGCGGTTCACTGGCGCGGGCCGGAAACCACCCCGGCGTTCTTGCGGCGCATCCAGCACATCGCGCGGGTCGTGCTCACGGTGGCGGCCTTCTGAGGCACGGCCACGGGGACGGTCTTCCGAGGCTTGCGGACGGCTGTCCAGTTGCACGGTTTCAACGTCCAATTTTTTCTTGATGAGCTTTTCAATGTCGCCCACCAAACGCGTGTCGGACGGGCTGACCAAGGTCACCGCCAAGCCCGAAGCGCCGGCACGGCCTGTGCGACCAATGCGGTGCACATAGTCTTCGGCGTTGAAGGGCACGTCGAAGTTGAACACCGCCGGCACATCTTTGATGTCCAGGCCCCGGGCCGCCACATCGGTACACACCAGCAAATCCACCTCGCCTTGCTTGAAGGCTTCGAGGGCCTTCAGGCGCTCGTCTTGGCTCTTGTCGCCGTGCAGGGCGGCGGTGCGCAAGCCTTCGCGCTCTAAAGAGCGTGCCAAACGGCCGCAACCGAGCTTGCTGTTGACAAAAATAAAGGCTTGTTTGATGCCCCGCTCGGTCAGCACCTTGCGGATGACCCGGCGTTTGTCATCGTCTTGCGCGGCATAAAAGCGCTGCTCAACGGTGGCGGCGGTTTCGTTGGGCCGGGCCACCTCGATGGTGATCGGGTTTTGCAAATAACTGCCAGCCAAACGCTTGATTTCGGGCGAGAACGTGGCCGAAAACAACAGGGTGGTGCGCTGCTTGGGCAAGAAGCTCAAGATGCGCTGCAAATCTGGCAAAAAGCCAATGTCCAACATGCGGTCGGCTTCGTCCAACACCACATACTCCACTTGGTTCAGCACCGCATTTTTAGCCTCGATGTGGTCGAGCAAACGGCCGGGTGTGGCAACCAAAATTTCCACGCCTTTTTTCAGCTCGAGGGTCTGCGGCTTCATGTCCATGCCACCAAACACCACGGCACTGCGCAACTGGGTGTACTTGGCGTAGAGCTTGATTTGCTGAGCCACTTGGTCGGCCAACTCGCGCGTGGGCAACAGCACCAAGGCCCGCACCGGGTGACGGGCTGGCGAGGTGGAGGGGTTTTCGTGTTTGAGCAGGCGTTGCAGCAAAGGCAGCGAAAAAGCCGCCGTTTTGCCAGTGCCGGTTTGGGCTGCGCCCATCACATCCTGGCCCGTCAAGACCACGGGGATGGCTTGGGCCTGAATGGGGGTCATGGATTCGTAGCCCATTTCGGCTACGGCTCGTGCCAGCGTCGGGGCCAGCGATAAGTTAGAAAAAGAGTCGGTCATTAACCCGTGATTGTCGCATTTTGGGCAGACAGGCCAAAAACCGGGTTTTCAGCCTCAGGTTTTGGGCAAGGTCACGCCCACTTGCCCTTGGTATTTGCCGCCACGGTCTTTGTAGCTGGTTTCGCAGACCTCGTCGCTCTCGAGGAACAAGACCTGGGCACAGCCCTCGCCCGCGTAAATTTTGGCCGGCAAGGGGGTGGTGTTGCTGAATTCGAGGGTCACATAACCCTCCCACTCGGGCTCGAAAGGGGTCACGTTGACGATGATGCCGCAACGCGCGTAGGTGCTTTTGCCCAAGCAAATGGTCAGCACATTGCGCGGAATGCGGAAGTATTCAACGGTGCGAGCCAGCGCAAAACTGTTGGGCGGGATGATGCAAACATCGCCTTCGATGTCCACAAAGCTGCGGTCGTCGAAGTTTTTGGGATCGACCACCGTGCTGTAAATGTTGGTGAACACCTTGAACTCGGGCGCACAGCGGATGTCGTAGCCATAGCTGCTCGTGCCGTAGCTCACGATTTTTTGACCGGCCGCGTTTTGACGGATCTGACCGGGCTCAAACGGCTCGATCATGCCGTGCTGCTCTGCCATGCGGCGGATCCATTTGTCGCTCTTGATGCTCATGGTGTCCCTTTGAATCAATCCGGCTATTTTAGAGGCAGGCGCGAGGGGCGATTTTGCGCCCCGGGGCTCATCGGTTGATGCGCCCCACCACGCCCTGGACCAGGTAATTCATGGCCAAAATCTGCGCATCGCTCAGACTTTGTCCCGCCGGCACAATGACCTGGCCTTCGTTGTCCACGATGGGACCCGCGAACGGATACAACTTCCCACTGCCCACGGCTTTTTGCTTGGCCAAGATGTCGTCTTGTACTTTTTTAGGCACCTTCGGTCCAAAGTCGCCGACGCGGATCATGCCGTCCTTGACGCCGCCCCACACACTGCCTGAGGTCCATGTGCCGGCTCGGGCCGCTTTGACGCGTGCGGTGTAGTAGTCGCCCCACTGGTGGGTGACGGCAATGATTTGGGCATCGGGCCCGATCTTGCGCATGTCAGAGTGGTAGGCCACCGCCATCTTGCCGCGCTCTTGGGCGGCCGCCATGACGGCGGTCGAGCCGGTGTGAAACGCGATCACGTCCACATCTTGGTTGAACAGCGCCATGGCCGCTTCGCGTTCTTTCGGGGGATCAAACCACGCGTTCAACCAGATCACCTTGACGGTGGCTTTGGGGTTGACCGAGCGCATGCCCAAAGTAAAGGCGTTGATGCCCTGCAGCACCTCGGGAATCGGAAAGCCCGCCACATAGCCCGCCACGTGGGTCTGGGTCATGCGACCTGCGGCAATGCCGGCCAAGTAACGCCCTTCGTAATAGCGCGCGTTGGAAGCGGCGACGTTGGGCGCGGTCTTGAACCCCGTGACCGATTCAAACTTCACATTGGGAAACTCTTTGGCCACCTTGAGCGTGGGCTCCATGTAACCAAAGCTGGGCGTGAAAATGATCTGATGGCCCTGCTGGGCCAGATCGCGAATCACGCGCTCCGCGTCAGCGCCTTCGGGCACATCGGCCACAAACGTGGTCTTGACCTGATTGCCCAAAGCCTTTTCAACGGCTTTGCGACCTTCATCGTGCTGCTTGGTCCAGCCCGCCTCGGTGATGGGCGAAACATAGACAAAACCGGCCTTGAAGGGGTCAGGAGAAGCGCTGGAAGTTTGTGCCAGCGACTGAGCGGTAGGAAGAAAAAAGCAGGCGGCCACGAGAGTGGCTGCGAGGTTTTTGTACATGGTAGTCCTCTACATGGCCCCGAAACACACAAAAAGAAGCCCGCCGGGGCAGCGGGCTTCGGGGTGGGATTTTATCAACCCCGGGCGTGCATTCAGTCTTGCTCGAAAAACCCCTGAAAGCATTGCTTCAAGTCGTGCATCCAGCGGTGTTTGTCGGCTTCTGGTGCAAAGCTGGCTTCGATGCTGTTGGCGGCGAGTTTGTAGGCCTGTTGGGCATTCAGGTGCAAGGCAGCAAAGGTCTGCAGGTAGTTGTCATTCAGGTAGCACCCAAAGTAGGCCGGATCGTCCGAGTTGAGGGTGATGCACAAGCCGGCGTCCAACATCTGGCCCAGGTTGTGATCGGCCAATGTTTTGAACACGCACAACTTGAGGTTGGACAGCGGGCACACCGTGAGGGGCATCTGCTCTTCGGCCAAGCGCTTCATCAGTGCGGCATCGTGGATGGCTTGCACGCCATGGTCGATGCGCTCGACTTTCAGCACATCCAAGGCGCTCCAAATGTAGGCTGGGGGACCTTCTTCGCCGGCGTGGGCCACCACATGCAAGCCCAATTCGCGAGCACGGGCAAATACACGGGCAAATTTTTCAGGGGGATGCCCCACCTCACTCGAATCGAGGCCCACGCCAATGAAGCGATCGCGCCAAGACAAGGCGGCCTCCAAGGTCTCGAAAGCCGCCTCTTCAGACAGGTGGCGCAAGAAGCACAAGATCAAATCGGCACTGATGTTGAGTTGTGTTTGTGCATCGCGGCAGGCGCGGCTCAGGCCCTCGATCACATGGGCCATGGGCACACCGCGGTCGGTGTGGGTCTGCGGATCAAAAAACAACTCGGCCCGCACCACATGGTCAGCCGCCGCCTTTTGAAAATAGGCCCATGCCATGTCGTAAAAATCTTGCTCGTGCAACAACACGCTGGCCCCGGCGTAATACAGGTCCAAGAAACTTTGCAAGTTGGTGAAGGCGTAGGCACTGCGCAAGGCCTCGACGCTGGCATAAGGCAAGCGCACGCCGTTTCGCTGGGCCAAGGCAAAAATCAACTCGGGTTCGAGCGAGCCTTCGATGTGGATGTGCAACTCGGCTTTGGGCATGACCCGCAGCAGTTCGGGCAAACGTTGAGGGGCGATGGCATGAACTTTGAACATGGGCAATCCAAGGGAATGGGATGCGCCATGTTAATGCGGAAGGCCCGCGGTGCGCCGGCAGTCAGCCCGTGCCCGCATAAAAAAACCGCCTGACTTTCGCCAGGCGGTTTGCGGGATACCGATCAGGTCAGTCGCGACCTGAGGCCGTTATCACTTGCCGGGGATCTTGCCTTCCACGCCCTTGACGTAGAACATCACACCGCCCAAGAATTTGTCGTCGGCGACAGAGTCTTTGGCCAGCATTTCTTTACCGGACTGGTCCACGATCGGGCCTTTCCAGATGGAGAAGGTGCCGGCTTTCAAACCTGCTTTGATCTCGTCGATCTTTTTCTTGGTGTCTTCAGGCACGTCAGCGGCCACGTTGACCATGTCGATCGCGCCTTCTTTCACGCCCCACCAGCTTTGGCCAGTGGACCACTTGCCTTCGAGGGCTTCACCCACGGCCTTGACATAGTAAGGACCCCAGTTGATCACGGCAGAACCCAAGTGCGCCTTGGGGCCGTAAGCGGTCATGTCAGAGTCCCAACCGAAGGCGCGCTTGCCCATTTTCTCGGCGGTTTGCAACACGGCTGAAGAGTCGGTGTTTTGCATCAAAACGTCAGCACCACCGTTGATCAAGGAGGTGGCGGCTTCGGTTTCTTTTGGTGGGTTGAACCACTCGTTCACCCACACCACTTTGGTCTTGACCTTGGGGTTGACCGACTGAGCACCCATGGTGAAGCTGTTGATGTTGCGCACGACTTCAGGAATTGGGATCGAGGCCACCACACCCAGGGTGTTGGTCTTGGTCATCTTGCCCGCGATCACGCCCGCCATGTAAGCACCTTCATAAGTGCGGCTGTCGTAGGTGCGCATGTTTTCGGCGGTTTTGTAGCCGGTGGCGTGTTCAAACTTGATCTCTTTGTTGTCTGCAGCCACTTTGAGCATCGGCTCCATGTAACCGAAGGTGGTGCCGAAAATCAATTTGTTGCCTTGTGCGGCCATGTCGCGGATCACGCGCTCAGCGTCAGCGCTTTCTGGCACTTTTTCGACAAAGCTGGTGACGACTTTGTCGCCGAAGGCTTTTTCAATTTCTTTGCGGCCGTTGTCGTGGGCGAATGTCCAACCGCCGTCACCGACAGGACCGACATACGCGAACGCGATTTTCAGAGGCTCAGCCTTGGCAGGAGCCGCTGGGGCTTCGGCCTTGGGCGCTTCTTCTTTCTTGCCACAGCCGACCAGCGCGGCAGCAGCCACAGCGGTCAGGGCCACCATCTTGACGATCGAGCGTTTCGAGAGGTCTGTCATGTCAGTTCCTTTTGTTGTTGAACAGGGTTACAGGGTTGAGAAAATGGGATTATGAACCGGGATAAAAGGGTTTTCCAAGCGAAGCCGGCATGTTCACCCGAATCCAAGTGGGGTTACGGGAAATCAAGGCCAGCACCACGATGGTCGCAATATAAGGCAAGGCGGTCAGCATTTGGCTGGGCACCTGCACGCCGATGCCCTGCAAATGAAACTGCAACATGGTCACGCCGCCAAACAAATAAGCGCCCAGCAAAACCCGTGCCGGCCGCCAAGTGGCAAAGGTGGTCAAGGCCAGCGCAATCCAGCCCTTGCCGGCAACCATGCCCTCGACCCACAGCGGGGTGTAGCTGACCGAAATGTAGGCGCCAGCCAAGCCGCACAAAGCCCCCCCGGCCATCACGGCGGCCAGACGGATGCGGCGCACAGGGTAGCCCAAGGCGTGCGCCGAAGAAGGCGACTCGCCCACGGCCCGCAGCACCAAACCGGTGCGGCTGCGGTACAAGAACCAAATCAGTGCCGCCACCAGCAACATCGCCCCATAAACGAGCGGGTGCTGCTTGAACAAAGCAGAGCCCAAGAAGGGGATGTCGGCCAAAACAGGAATCTCATATTGGGGACGCTCGGGCAATTTTTCTTTCACGTAGCCAATGCCCACAAACGCCGAAAAGCCCACCCCAAACAGACTCAGCGCCAGGCCGGTGGCGTATTGGTTGGTGCCCAGCCAAATGACCAGCACCCCAAAAATGGACGCCAACACCAGCCCCGCGCCCATGCCCGCGGCAAAGCCCAACCAGTCGTTGCCGGTGTGCACCACGCAAGCAAAGCCGGCGATGGCGGCGCACAGCATCATGCCTTCCGCGCCCAGGTTCACCACCCCGGCTTTTTCATTGATCAACAAACCCAAAGCAGCCAAAGCCAGCACGGTGCCGGCGTTCAGCGTCGCGGCCAACAGCAATGCATAGGATTCCATCAGACGCTCCCTACTTTCTTTGTCCAGCGCAGGCGGTACGCCACCAGCGTGTCGCAGGCCAACAGGCTGAACAGCAACAAGCCTTGGAACACCCCGGTGATCGATTTGGGCAAGCCCAAGCGCGACTGCGCCAACTCACCCCCGATGTAAAACATGCTCATCAGCACCGCTGAAAAAACCATGCCCGCCGGGTGCAAGCGCCCAACAAAGGCCACGATGATGGCCGCAAAACCGTAGCCCGCAGGCACATACGGCGTGAGCTGCCCAATAGGGCCCGCCACTTCCAGTGCACCGGCCAAACCCGCCGCACCGCCCGAGGTGAGCAAGGCCACCCACAAAGCTTTGCGGGACGAAAAACCCGCGTAACGCGCCGCATCGGGGGCCAGACCGCCCACTTGCTGGGCAAAGCCCGCGCGCGTGCGGAACAAAAACACCCACAACAAGCCCGCGCCCACCAGCGCCAGCAACAAGCCCACGCTGACCCGCGAGCCCGACATCAGGCGCGGGATTTGGGTCACCGCTTCAAAGGTTTTGGACTGCGGAAAGTTAAAACCCGCCGGGTCTTTCCAAGGGCCATAGACCAAATAGCTCAAGACCATGTCGGCCACATACACCAACATCAAGCTGACCAAGATTTCACTGGCATTGAAACGGTCGCGCAACAGCGCCGTGATGCCGGCCCACAACATGCCGCCCAAGACCCCGGCCAACAGCACGGCCAGCACCACCCAACGGCCCGTCTCTTTGTCGGCCATCAGCGCCACGCCGCCGGCGCACACGGCGCCAATGACAAATTGCCCCTCGGCACCGATATTCCAGACATTGGAGCGGAAACACACCGAAAGCCCGAGCGCAATGATCAGCAATGGCGTGGCTTTGACCATCAACTCACCCAGCGCATAACCGGTCTTCACGGGCTCCCAAAAAAACATTTGCAGGCCGCGCAAGGGGTCTTTGCCCAACGCCATGAACAAGGCCACGCCCAGCAACACGGTCAGCACCAGCGCCAGCACCGGCGAGGCATAAGTCCACCACTGAGAGGCTTGGGGTCGGGGTTCAAGCCGCAGCATGGGGCACTCCTTCAGCGTGACGGTCTGCCGAAACGGCGGCAGGCCACAAGCCACTCATCCACTCGC
The DNA here is from genome assembly GCA_027488255.1 of Comamonadaceae bacterium. Classification (GTDB taxonomy): domain Bacteria; phylum Pseudomonadota; class Gammaproteobacteria; order Burkholderiales; family Burkholderiaceae_C; genus Limnohabitans_A. The sequence goes on from JAIYBZ010000019.1 coordinate 31,072, forward strand.
CAATGCGCTCCACCGTGGCCTCGGCACGGGCGATCGAGGGAGACAAGCGCCCTTTGGCGATGACATGCATGCGGTCTGACAGCTCAAACAATTCTTCCAACTCCTCACTCACCACCAAGACCGCGCAGCCGGCATCGCGCAAGGCCAAAATTTCACCGCGAATCTGCGCTGCAGCGCCCACATCCACACCCCATGTGGGTTGCGAGACGATCAGCAATTGGGGCTGGGCACTGATCTCGCGCCCGACAATGAATTTTTGCAAATTGCCCCCCGACAGCGACTGGGCGGGGGCTTGCGGACCAGCGGCCTTGACTTTGAAGCGCTCGATGATGCCGCGGGCTTGCTCGACCAGTGTCCCGGTGCGGATCCAGCCGCCCGCGCCCACCGCCTCGCTGCGTGTGAGCAACAGGTTTTGCGACAAGCTGAGCGAAGGCACCGCCCCGCGACCCAAGCGCTCTTCAGGTACAAAATGCAAACCCTTTTGACGGCGGGGCACAGGGCCCAAGTCGGCCACACTCTGGCCCGACATGCGGATGCTGTCGGGGCCGCACTGCGCGCCGGCCCGGGTGTCTTCGCCCGACAAGGCCCACATCAATTCGCGTTGGCCATTGCCCGAGACACCGGCCAAGCCAACCACTTCACCGGCACGCACCTGCAGATCGATGCCCTCCAGGTCCACCCCGAATGGGTCTTGCCGCTTGAGGCTCAAACCCTGCACCGACAAGACCACTTCACCCGGCTCGCGCGAGACGTGCTCGAGTGCCGGCGGCTCGGCACCGATCATGAGGCGACTGAGCGAGGCGTTGGACTCTTCGCGCGGATCGCACACCCCGGTGACTTTGCCGCCCCGCAGCACGGTGCAAGCGCTGCACAGCGCACGGATTTCGTGCAACTTGTGCGAGATGTACAAAATGCTGCAGCCTTGGCTGACCAATTTGTGCAGCACGACAAACAATTTTTCGACCGCTTGTGGCGTCAGCACCGAGGTGGGCTCGTCCAAGATCAAGAGCTGTGGTTCGGTCAGCAGCGCCCGGATGATCTCGACGCGCTGCATCTCGCCCACACTCAGGGTGTGCACCGGGCGGTCGGGCTCAAGGTCCAGGCCGTATTCACTGGCTTTGGCCACGATGCGCTGCGTCACTTCAGCCAGGCTGAGTGATTTGTCGAGACCCAGCCACACGTTTTCAGCCACCGTTAACGTGTCAAACAAACTGAAGTGCTGAAACACCATGCTGATGCCCAGCTTGCGCGCTTCTTGGGGGTTGCGAATGTGGACCGGTTGCCCCTTGAAGACCACTTGCCCCTCATCGGGCTTGACCGAGCCGTAAATGATTTTCATCAAGGTGGATTTGCCCGCACCGTTTTCACCCAGCACCGCATGGGCTTGGCCGGGCATCACGGTGAGCGACACATCCTGATTGGCCACCACGCCCGGGTAGCGCTTGGTGATGCCTTGCAAAGACAAAAGAGGTGTGGTCATGTCTGGGGTGCGATTTTGTGATTCAAATAGAAGTCGGGTTGGCCAAGTTCAAGGCACTGATTTTCACCTGTTCGCGCAGCCATTTGGCCGATGCCGAGGCATGGCTGCGTTCGTGCCAGAGTTGGTAGTAGACCATTTTGGGAAACGCCACGGGACAGGGCAACAAGGCCAAACCGTGCTGGGCCACCGGGCCTTCTAAAAAGCGCTGGCAGTAGTGGCGCCCCGTGGTCAAGACCAACAAACTCGAGGCGACCATGCGCGGCATCAGGCCAAAGTGGGCGCAGCGCGCGGCGATGTGGCGCGTCAGCTGCAAGCGGTCCAGGTGTTCGTCGATCACCCCGCGCCAGCCGGGATAGGCGGGCATGGGGGCGATGTGCTCACACGCCAGCCAATCGTCTTGTGTCCAGCCCCGGCGCACCGCGGGGTGCTTGCTGCTGACCAAACACATCACATCGTCCGCAAACAACTCGGCGCGGTGCAACTCTTCACTCGGTTGGGCCCAGTTGCCAATCACCACATCGATCAGCCCCTGCCCCAAATCTTGCGAATATTGGGCCTGTGCCGACAGTGCATGCACCTCCACCCGGCAACCTGGCGCCAGCGACTTGATGCGGGCCATCACCGAGGGCAAAAACAAAGGGTCGAGGGTGTCGCTGGCGGCAATGCGAAACGTTTCGTGGGCCAGCGCGGGGTCAAAACGGCGGTCGGGCGAAAACACGGCCTCGGCCGACTGCAAGAGGCTGTTCACCGGACCCAACATCTGCAAAGCCACTTCGGTGGGCACCATGCCCGAGCCCGATCGCACCAAGATGGGGTCGCCCGTCAACTCGCGCAAACGCTTCAAGGCCACCGACACCGCAGGCTGTTGTTGGCCGAGGCGCAAGGCTGTTTTGGAGACACTGCGTTCGATGAGCAAGGTGTGAAGCGTCCGGATCAATTGAAGGTCGATCTTGTCGAAAAGATGCGCTGGCTTCATATCCGTATGCAGATAAGCGTTATGGCAAAAATCCCATGATGAGGCTTCGGGTTTGTCCTAGGATTCACGGACTCCCTTGCTCTCCATTGCCATGTCAAAAACGCCCGTCTCTCCTCTGAAATCGGTGCCGCTTCAGTCCAGTGTCTTGCGATTCTGGCATCGCGGTCAAATCTTGAATCACGGCAATGTACCACCAGATCGCACCCTGCTCGACCTGTTGCGCGAAGACCTGCGGCTGACCTCCACCAAAGAGGGTTGCGCGGCCGGCGACTGTGGCGCTTGCACGGTGGTGGTGGCAGAGCCGGTGGCAGGAAAACTGCAGTACCGGGCTGTCAACAGTTGCATCAAACCGGCCCATGCGATTGACGGCATGGCGCTGTGGACCGCCGCTGATTTGGCCTCGCCGCAAGGCGATTTGCACCCGGTGCAGCGCAGCATGGTGGCCTGCCACGGCTCGCAGTGCGGGTTTTGCACGCCCGGCTTTGTCATGAGCCTGTTTGCGCTGTACCAACGCACCGTCGAACAGGGCCAAAGCGTGGACACCACCACCGCACACCAAGCCTTGTCGGGTAACTTGTGCCGGTGCACCGGCTACCGCCCCATCGTGGAGGCCGCGTGCCAGCTGCAAGCCGACCCGGCCCACACCTTGCAAGAGGCGCCTATTGTCTCGGCCTTGGCGAAATTAGAGCCTTCATTGCAGACAACGCTGGAGACACCGCTCAAGCCAAAAGGCGCGGCAAATCCCCCCACGGGCAAGGCCGTTGCCAGCTACGAACGTCCCACCCAACTCAGCGCTTTGTTGCAGCTGCGCGCCCAATTCCCCCAAGCGCAATTGATCGCGGGGGCCACCGATGCGGGGCTGTGGCTCACCCAAGGGCTGCGCCGCATGCCCCAGATCATTGATTTGACCCGGGTGAAAGCCTTGCAAGGGATTGAGCGCTATCCGCATCACATCGCGATTGGCGCGGCCGTCAACTTGCAAGACGCTTTTGACGCGCTGGCGCAAGACCGGCCCGTGATTGGCCCGTTTGGCGAACGCTTTGCCGGCTGGCCCGTCCGCCAATCGGGCACTTTGGGCGGCAATGTGGCCAATGGCTCGCCGATTGGTGACAGCATGCCGCTCTTGATTGCACTGGGTGCGCAGGTGGTGCTGATGTCTTGGCGCCAAGGGCGAGTGACGCATCGCCATGTGCCCCTGGACCGTTTTTACACCGGCTACCGCCAAAGCCTGATGGCCCCCGACGAGGTCTTGGCCTGGGTGGTGGTGCCTCGACCGGCGCCCGAAGAATGGCTGGCGGTCTACAAAGTGTCCAAGCGCCAAGAGGACGACATTTCGGCTGTGTGTCTGGCGCTGCAGTTGCACCTTCAAGCCGGACGCATCGCCCAGGTGCGCATCGGTGCGGGCGGTGTGGCGGCCACGCCGGCCCGTGCCGTGTTGACCGAAGCCGCGATGCAAGGACAAGCCTGGAACGAAGCCACTTTGGCCCGGGCGCAAGACACCCTTGAGCGCGAGTTTTCACCCCTGAGTGACTTGCGTGCCAGTGCCGATTACCGCCGGCAAATTTTGCGCCAGCTGCTGCAAAGGGCCTGGCTGGAAAGCATGGGACAAAACCACGTTCGGCTGGAGGAATTGGTATGAAGCAAGCCACTCCCGCCAACGCACCCAACACCGACGCCAGCCGGCCGCGCTTTCACGAAAGTGCCACCGCGCAAGTGCAAGGCCAGGCCACCTACATCGACGACTTGCCACTGGTCGAAGGCACGTTGCATGCCGCCCCACTGATGAGCCCCGTGGCCCATGCCCGCGTGACCCACCTCGACCTGAGTGCCACCTTGGCGGCGCCGGGCGTGGTGGGCGTGGTGACCGCGCAAGATATTCCAGGCGATCCCCTGCTGGCCACCTATGTGCATGACGAGCTGATTTTTGCCTCTGAGCATCTGATGCATGTGGGCCAAGTGATGGGTTTGGTGATTGGCCAAAGCCACTCGCAAGCCCGATTTGCCGCACGCCAAATGCGCTTGCAAGCCGAACAGCAAACGCCGTTGTTGCATGCCCGCGAGGCCTTGCAAGCAGGCCAGTTTGTGCTGCCGCCCGTGACGGTGAAACGTGGCGATGCCGCGCAGGCCCTGGCCCAAGCACCGCACCAGTTGCAAGGCTCACTCGACATTGGCGGGCAAGAGCACTTTTATTTGGAGAGCCAGATCGCCTACGCCGTGCCACAAGACGACGGGCATTGGTTGATTTACAGCAGCACCCAACACCCGGGCGAGGTGCAGCATTGGGTGGCGCATGCGCTGCACCTGCCGCTTTCTAAAGTGCGCGTGGTGTGTCGCCGCATGGGCGGCGGCTTTGGCGGCAAAGAAACCCAAGCGGGCCATTTGGCGGTGTGGGCGGCGCTGGCTGCACACCGTTTTGGCCGTCCGGTGAAGATGCGCTTGGACCGCGGTGACGACATCCTGATCACGGGCAAACGCCACCCCTTCAGCCACGACTGGCAAGTGGGCTTTGATGCACAAGGACGCGTGCTGGCCTTGAACTCGGTGCAATTGGTCCATTGCGGCCACAGTGCCGACCTGAGCGGCCCGGTGGCCGACCGAGCTATTTTTCACACCGACAACGCCTACTATTTGAGCGATCTGGCGATCACCTCGCACCGCTGCAAAACGCACACCCAAAGCCACACCGCCTTTCGGGGTTTTGGCGGGCCACAAGGCGTGTTGCTGATTGAAACCCTGATGGGCGACATCGCGCGGCACTTGGGGCTGGACGCGCTCGATGTGCGGCTGGCCAATCTGTATGGCGTGGGGGAACGCGACACCACGCCTTACGGCATGAAAGTGGAAGACAACATTCTTCAGCCCTTGATGACGCAACTGGCCGAGCGCTGCGACTACCGTGCCCGCCGCAAAGCCTTGCAAGACTGGAACACCACGCACCGCGTGATCAAAAAAGGGCTGGCACTGACGCCGGTGAAGTTTGGCATCAGCTTCACGGCAACACCCTTCAACCAAGCCGGGGCCGTGGTCTCGGTGTACACCGATGGCAGTGTGCGCGTGAACCACGGCGGCACCGAAATGGGCCAAGGCCTGCACACCAAGGTCTGCGGCTTGGTGGCCCGCGTACTGGGCTTGCCCGCAGACCAAGTGCAGGCCAGCGCCAGCGACACCAACCAAGTGGCCAATGCCAGTGCCACCGCGGCTTCCAGCGGTACCGATCTGAACGGCCGCGCCGCTGAAAACGCCGCCTTGCAAGTGCGCCACAACATCGCCGCTTGCATCGCCAAGGCCGATGGCTGCACGCCTGAAAGCGTGCGTTTTGAAAACAGCAGCGTCATCACCCCGGCGCGCCAACGCAGCTTCACCGAAGCCGTGCAATGGGCTTATGGGCAGCGGGTGCAGCTGTGGAGTGACGGGTTTTATGCCACGCCCAAAATCCATTACGACCGCAGCACCCTCACCGGCCGGCCGTTTTATTACTTTGCGTATGGCGCGGCTTGCAGCGAAGTGGCCATCGACACGCTCACAGGCGAATACCGCGTCTTGCGCACCGACATCCTGCACGACGTGGGGCACTCATTGCACACCGAGATCGACATCGGCCAGATCGAAGGCGGCTTTGCACAAGGCTTGGGCTGGCTCACCACGGAAGAATTGGTGTGGAACAAAAAAGGAGAGCTGCTGACCAAAGGGGCCAGCACCTACAAGATTCCCACCGCCGCCGACATGCCCGCACAGCTGAACATCGCCTTGTGGCATGAAGCCAACCGCGAAGACAATGTGGGCGGCAGCAAAGCCGTGGGCGAACCGCCCTTTATGCTGGCCATCAGCGTGTACGAGGCCTTGCGCGACGCCATTGCCGCCACGCGTCCCGGCCAGACCCCCATCCACCTGGACACCCCGGCCACGCCCGAGCGGGTGTTGGGCGCTATCCTTGCAGCATGACCGAACCCTCTAGCTCCCCCTGGCGCCATTTGCAAGGCTTTCGCGCCGATCTGCTGTGGTTTCCCGACCCCCAAAAACCCCAACTGAGCCATCTGCAAGATGGCCTCTTGGTGACCGGCCAAGGGGCTGACGGCATCGTGCGCATCGTGGCCATCGGCCCCTACAAGGACATTTATCCGCAGTGGGCATCCCAGGCATCGGCCGGCCCTGATGCGGCCGATTTTCCGGTGACCCATTGGCCCGACCGTTGCATCGCGCCGGGCTTTGTCGACCTGCACATTCACTACCCGCAGACCGATGTCATCGGCTCGCCGGCCGATGGGCTGTTGCCTTGGCTAGAGCACTACACCTTTCCGCACGAAAAACAGTTTTCAGACCCCGCCTACGCGCGGGCCGTCTCGGGTTTTTTCTTGGACGAACTGATGCGCCACGGCGTGACCACGGCCTTGTGCTTTGCCACCGCGCACCCTGAATCGGTCGATGCTTTCATGACCGAAGCACGCCAGAGACAGCTGCGCATGGTCACCGGCAAAGTGCTGCAAGACCGCCACAGCCCAGACGGCCTGCGGGACACCGACACCGCCGAAAGCCTGCGCCAAACCGAAGACCTGATTCGCCGCTGGCATGGCGTCGACCGCTTGGGCTACGCGATCACACCGCGCTTTGCGCCCACCAGCAGCGCCGAGCAATTGCATGGGGCCGGCGAGATCGCCCAACAATTTCCCGGGGTGTGGATTCAGTCGCATGTGGCTGAAAACTTGGACGAGATCCGTTGGGTGCAAACCTTGTTCCCAGCGGCGCGCAGCTACCTCGATGTGTACGACCGTGCCGGCTTGCTGCGCCCACGCGCGGTCTACGCGCACTGCATTTATTTGGACGACACCGACCGCCAACGCATGGCCGAAGCGGGGGCGACAGCGGCAGTCAGCCCCACCAGCAATCTCTTTTTGGGCAGTGGGTTTTTTGACTACCCCGCCTCAGACGCCGCGGGGCTTGGCTATGGCTTGGCCAGCGATGTGGGCGGCGGCACCAGCTTCAGCCCCTTTCACACCATGCACGCGGCCTACACCGTGGCCCGGCAAAGCATCGGCCGCGCGGGCATCAGCTTGGCCCCTGAACACCTGTGGTGGCAACACACGGCAGGGGCTGCGCAGGCGCTGGACATGGCGGGCCAAGTGGGCAATTTGCTGCCCGGTTGCGAAGCCGATTTTGTGGTGCTCAACCCCCAAGCCACCCCCCTACTGGCGCGGCGCACGGCGCAAACCGAAACCTTGGCCGAGTGGCTGTTTGCCATGATCGTGTTGGGCGATGACCGCTTGATTGCCCACACGGTGGTGCAGGGCCACACCGTGCAACCCGGTACCCCAGTGACATGACACCCGCCGACACGCCCGAAGACGCGCACGCCATCATCGACCCTTATGCCGCGCAACGGCAGTCGGTGCGCCAAGGCATCGCACAGTTTCAAGCGCGCCTGCAGGTTGCGGGGCATGACTTCAGAGAGCCCCCGCCCGAGCCCACTTCGTGCTGCGGTCGCGGCTGCAATGGCTGCGTGTGGGAGAGCTATGACGCCGCGCTGATGTTTTGGTACGAAGACGCTGGCGCCCTGCTGGCGTCTTGAAGGCGCCTCAAGCCAAATGCTTGCCTGCTTCTCTGCGGGTGAGCCCAGAGAGCTGCTCGGCGTGTTGCTGCAAAAACGCCCTGACCGCTTCGGCTTGGCTTCGGGCATGGTCGCGCAAGGCCCATCCAATGGCTTTGCGAATGAAAAAATCGGTTTCACCCGCCAGAGCGAGTGCATAGCGAAACAGCCGCTGTTGGTCGGTGTGTTCGCGCCAACCCAGTTGGTGCAACATGGCCACGCGGCGCACCCACATGTGGGGATGCACCAAGCACTCGTCCATGGGCCGCTGGGCATCTTGGCCCGCGTTTTTGGCCCTCAGCACGATGTCGCCCACCACCCCCGCCAAACCATCTACGGTGTCCCACCAAGCGTCGGTTTGTACCCATTGCAACAGCTGGGGCAGCGCCGATAGGTCCAAGCGTTTGTGGTGTTTGGCCAGCAAGTCGATCGCGGTGTAACGAAACTCTCGCTCAGGCAAGCGCCACAGCGCGCCGGCCAAAGCCAACAAGGCATCGGCATCCCCTGCAAATTTGGGCAAACCCTTCAGGGCCGCGCGCCGGGGCCCTGCACGGATGCCTAAAAACTCAAATTGGTCCAGCATGTAGGCCTTCATGGGCACGGCTTGCTGGGCGTCGGCCAGCGCCCGCAACGCGGCTTCAATGGCGGGCAACTCGGGCGGTTTTTTCGGCATGGTTCAGCTCGACATCTTCGCCGAGATCAACGCCGAGATCAACGCCGACACCACGTCTTGCGTGGCCGTGGGGCGCACCACGCGGCCAACTTCTTGGCCATCGCGCAACACGATCAAAGTGGGCCAAAGCTTGACGCGGTAACTCCGCCCCAAAGCACGGCCGGGGCCATCTTCGACTTTCAGGTGTTGCCATTCGGGGTGCATGGCCAGTGCTTGGCTCACGGCTTCTTGTGCCGCGCGGCAGTGACCGCACCAGTCGGTGCCAAACTCCAGCACGGTCAGGCCGGGCCGGGCATCGACCTCAGATCGGCTTGGCGCCTCCAGGGCACTCAGGTAGGGCAAAGAGACAGACATGGCAGCAATGGCGTCAAGATGGACGCTGCAGCAGGGCTCAGACTCCCGCCAACTCCTGCAGCGCCTGCGGGTTGGGCAGACCCAAAACACGCCCAGCCCCAATGATAAGTTGCCGATCTCGCAAATGCCGCAACACCCGCGAGAAGGTTTCGGGTGCCATGCCCAACTGGGCTGCAATGGTGCGTTTGCGCTCGGTCAATTTGACCGCCAAACCGCCCAACAACTCATCGGGTTGGGCATGGCGCAACAGCCACTCGGCACAACGCGCATCGGCATCTTTGGCCAAACGACTCACGCCCATCTCGGTTTGTTGTCGCTGCGATTGCGCCAAATCGTGCAGCAAGTTTTGCGAGGCCTTGGGCAAGCTTTTGACCTGTGCCAAAAATTCGTCCACATTCACAAAGCGCAGCTGCACATCGGTTTCGGCCACGGCATCGACCACATGCGGCAAACCCAACAAACCCGATGCGGCTTCTAGCCAAAAAGGCCCTTCGGCCACGCCCAGTTGGTGGGCCATGTGGCCCTCTGCCAGCACACCCAAAAGCACGCGCCCTTGCACCACATGCACCACGCGGTCTACGGCAGCGCCTCGGTTCAGCAACACCGTTCCGGCGGGCAATGAAGTGAGGGGATCAACAGGGATGGCAAGGGTCGGGTCGAACATGATGGGCCTGAATGTGCCAGAGCGCCGCCCTGCGGGCATTGACACAAATCAAAAACGCCTGCAAAGGGCGTCAAAGCACCAAGATGGCCCTGAAATCGTTCACATTGGTGTGGGTGGGGCCCGTCACGACCAAATCATCGATGGCGGCAAAAAAACCATAGGCATCGTTGCGCTGCAGATGGTCGTCCACTTTGTGGCCCAAGGCGGCGGCGCGGCTCAGCGTATCGGGCGACACCCTGGCCCCTGCGTTGTCCTCGATGCCATCGATGCCATCGGTGTCAGCGGCCAACGCCCACACGCCGGGCTGGTCTTGCAAAGCCTGCGCCAAGCCCAAGCAAAACTCACCCGCGCGCCCGCCCCGACCGCGCGGAGTGCCCGCAGGCTGAGGCTTGAGGGTGACCGTGGTTTCGCCCCCGCTCAAAATCACACAGGGCTTTTGGAACGGGCCTTGCCCGCGGGCCGCTGCACGCGCCAAAGCCGCATGCACTTTGCCCACCTCGCGCGACTCGCCCTCGATTTCATCGCTCAAGATGTAGGCGTTCAAACCCTGTGCCCGAGCCGCCTCGGCGGCCGCCTCAAGAGACTGCTGGGGCGTCGCGATCATGTGCAAGGCATGGCCCGTGAAGACCGGCGAACCGGGCTTGGGGGTTTCCCATGTGCCGGACTGCAAAGCGTGCAAGACCTCGGCAGGCACCGCAATGGCATAGCGCTGCAAGATCGCCAAGGCATCGCTGCACAGCGAGGCATCGGGCACCGTGGGGCCGCTGGCAATGATCGACGGATCGTCGCCGGGCACATCGCTGATGGTGAGCGTGACCACCCGGGCCGGCGCACAAGCAGCGGCCAAACGGCCGCCTTTGATGCGCGACAGGTGCTTGCGCACACAGTTCATTTCGGCAATGTTGGCGCCACTGGCCAACAACTGGCGGTTGATGTCTTGCTTGAGCGCCAGGCTAATGCCCTCGGCAGGCAAGGTCAGCAAGGCCGAGCCCCCGCCGGAGATCAGACACAAAACCAGATCGTCCGCCGTGAGGCCTTGGGCCAAGGCCAAAATGCGCTCGGCGGCTTGCAAGCCCGCAGCATCGGGCACGGGGTGTGAGGCTTCCACCACCTCAATGCGTTGCGGCAAACCCGACGGGCGTGGCGGCGTGTGGCCGTAGCGTGTGACCACCAAGCCCGAGAGGGGCGCGTCTTTGGGCCACAAAGCCTCGACCGCCTGGGCCATGGCCCCGCCCGCTTTGCCCGCACCCAGCACCACGGTGCGGCCCTTGGGCGGCGGCGGCAAATGGGCGGCGGTGTTGTGCAGGGGCAAGGCGCGTTGCACGGCCACATCAAAGAGGTGGCGCAATGCAGATTGAGGATCGGTCATGGCAGGGTTTGGCCGGAAATAAAAAACCCAAGGATATCGGGTTTCGGCCCCCCAAAAACCATGACTGTGCGTGACGAAACGCTCAATCCGCCGAGATCTTCGCGTCTTGAATCACACGCCCCCAGTACGCCAGCTCTTTGCGGGTGTATTCGCCCAGTTGTGCCGGGCCCATGTGCTCCACCATCGTGCCCGCATCCTCGGCTTTTTTCTTCACATCGGGTGAAGCCAAAATCTTGACGATCTCGTTGTTGAGTTGTTGCACCACCTCGTTGGGGGTTCCAGCGGGTGCATACAGCGCAAACCAAGAGTCGAGGGTGAAGTCCTTCAGGTCAGACTCGCGCGTGGTGGGCACTTGGGGCAAAGAGCTCAAACGGGCGTTACTGGTGACCGCCAATCCCTTGAGTTTGTCGGCCTTGATGTGGCTGACCACCGATGCCGGGGTGGTGAAGAACAGGTCGACCTGGCCGCCCAACAAGTCTTGCACGGCAGGCCCTGCTCCTTTGTAGGGCACATGCGTGAGCGATGTGCCTGTCATTTGCTTGAAGAGTTCACCCGCGATGTGCTGAATCGAGCCGTTACCCGACGAGGCGTAATTGAGTTTGTCGGGATTGGCCTTGGCGAAGGCCACCAACTCGCGCAGGTTATTGACCGGCAAATTACCACGCGCGGCCACCACTTGGGGCGCACGAGTGAGCATGGCCACAGGCGCGAAGTCTTTGATCGGATCCCAGCCCGCCTTTTTAAACAGGTGCGGGTTACCGACCTGATAACCGCTGTAGGCCAGCAGCAAGGTGTAGCCATCGGGCTTGGCCTTGGCCACTTGTTGGTTGCCAATGTTGCCCGAGGCCCCGGCTTTGTTCTCCACCACCACCGGTTGGCCCAGCGCCCGCGACAGCGGCTCGGCAATCAGCCGTGCTGTGAAATCGGTAGAGCCTCCGGGTGCACTGGGCACCACGATGGTGATGGTGCGTTCTGGGAATTTGCCTTGTGCCAGTGCAGACTGGCCCAAAAGCATGGCCACTGCGGTTGCGGTGGCACCGATGATCCATTGACGTCGTTGCATAGTTGTCTCCTTGGTTTTTCAAAAAAAATTAAATCAATACCGACAGCTCAATCAAATTGAAATCAGGGTCGCGGACATAAACCGAGCGGATCTTGGCGGTGGCGCCAGTGCGTACCACGGGGCCTTCCACAATCGGCCAATTGCAGGCTTGCAACTTCGCGACCACCTCCTCGAGAGGGAACTGGACGATGAAACACAAGTCGAGTGCGCCCGGTACAGGCAAATGGGCCTTGGGTTCAAATTCGCTGCCTTGCACGTGCAAGTTGATTTTTTGGTGGCCAAACTTGAACGCACGGCGTTCCACGGGTGGCGTCCCACCGATAAAGCTTTCAAGCTGCATGCCCAGCACACGGGTGTAAAAATCCACGCATGCGGCTTCGCGTGAGGTGGTCAAGACCAAATGGTCAAGGTGGTCGATCATGCAGATGCCTTTCTCAATTCAGCCACCGACGGTGGCGCGGGGTGTAAATCGGTGATCAGACCGCTCTTGGCAACCTGCCCTGGCACCACATGGCCCACGATGTCGGGCAAATGCCGTGCGATGGGCAACAAACGCTTCAGGTCAATGCCCGTGTCGTAACCCATGGCATCCAGCATGTGGATGGCGTCTTCGCTGGTGATGTTGCCGCTGGCACCCGGCGCATAGGGACAACCGCCCAGCCCGCCCAAGGAGCCATCAAAGCGGTCAATGCCCGACTGCGCAGCGGCCACGACATTGGCCAGTCCCATGCCGCGGGTGTTGTGAAAATGCAAAGTCAATTGCAACGAAGAAAATCTGGCCTGCAGCGCCTCACACATCTGCGCCACTTGCGCAGGGTGGGCCATGCCGGTGGTGTCACAAATCGTCAAGCCACGCACGCCCAAATCGGCAAAGCGTTGGGCCCATTGCATCACCTCGCTTTGGGGCACCTCGCCCTCCATCGGGCAGCCAAAACAGGCAGAGAGCGACACATTGATGGGCACCTGCCCACCATGCCGTTCGATCACCTCGCGCAAGGCCGCAAAGCTGTGCTCGCGCGTCATGCGCAAGTTGGCCAGGTTGTGCGTCTCTGAAGTGGACATGACCAGATTGAACTCATCTGGACGCGACTCCATGGCCCGCTCCGCCCCTCGCAAATTGGGCACCAGCACGGTGTATTCGACACCCGGCACACGTTCAATTCGGCCCATCACTTCTTCGGCATCGCGCAACATGGGGATGGCCTTGGCCGAGGTGAAAGAGGTCACCTCGATCTTGGCGTAGCCGCATTGGCTAAGTGCATCGATCAGAGCCACCTTGTCGTCGGTGGGGACAAATTCCGGCTCCATCTGGAAGCCATCGCGGGTCACCACTTCGTTGAAATGAATTTTTTGTTTCACACTCGGCTCCCCACAATGCCACGGCTTTTCAAAGACTCGATCTGGTCGGCTGTTAAACCCATTTCCGCCAAAATTTGATCGGTGTCTTGCCCCAGTTCTGGCGCGTTGTACCGGTGCTGTCCCGGCGTTGCCGAGAGTTTCGGCACGATGCCAGGCACGGTCATCTGACTGCCATCGCTCAAGGTGAGGTTTTGCAACATGCCGCGTGCTTGGTAGTGCGGATCGGCGGCAATGTCGGCCACGGTGTAGATGCGCCCTGCGGGCACGCCGGCCTGGTCCAACGCCTCCAGCACCTCGGCAACGGGGCGTTGGGCGGTCCAAGCGCCAATCGCGGCGTCCAACTCAACCACGCGTGCCACACGGCCTGCGTTGTCGGCCAATGCCAGATCGTTGGCCAAATCGGGACGCTCGATCAAGCCCATCAGGCGCTTGAATATGCTGTCTCCATTGCCGGCCACCAAGGCATATGCGCCGTCCTGACAGCGGTAGGCATTGGTTGGCGCGATGCCCGGCAACGCGCTGCCCGCGGGTTCGCGCACCGCACCAAAGGCGCTGTATTCGGGCAGCAAACTCTCCATGCAATTGAACACCGCCTCGTACAAGGCCACATCGATCACCTGACCTTGACCGGTGGCGTGGCGGTGCTGCAAAGCCAGCAAGATGCCGATGACCCCGTGCAAGGCCGACAGGGTGTCGCCAATGCTCACCCCCACCCGCACAGGCACGCGGCCCGGCTCTGCGGTGAGGTGGCGTAAGCCCCCCATGGCTTCGCCGATCACACCAAAACCAGGGCGGTTGCGGTAAGGACCAGACTGGCCATACCCACTGATGCGCAACACAATCAATCGGGGGTTGCGGGCCATCAAGTCGTCTGGCGACAGGCCCCAGCCTTCGAGCGCACCGGGTCGAAAATTTTCAATCAGCACATCGGCTTCCGAGGCCAAATGGCGAACCAAATCTTGTCCCTCGGGCGTGCGCAAGTCCAGTGCCAAAGAACGCTTGTTGCGTGATTGCACTTGCCACCAGACCGAGGTCCCGTCCTTCAACATGCGCCATTTGCGCAGCGGGTCACCGCTGCTGGGCGGCTCGATCTTGATGACTTCGGCACCAAAGTCGGCCAGCGTTTTGGCAGCAAAGGGCCCTGCGATCAGCTGCCCCAGCTCCAGCACCTTCAGCCCTGCCAAGGCACTTGGCGGGAGCGTTGACTGCGAAAAATTTGCCGTGTTCATGCCGCGCAGTTTGCTGCGCAGTCAGAGTCAGGTCTATTTCTTAGTGGAACAGTGAGCCTTCGCATTTTGCGAAGGCGCATGCAGAAAGTCTCTGAACTCGGTGACCACCGAATCGGCTTCTTTGCGGATGGCCACTTTCAAGCACCGGTGCGCCCAAGCATCTGTCAAGGGACGCCAACCGAGCTTCATGGCGCGCACAATCGGCAGCGCCGCCTGTTTGGGCAACATCGCAATGCCCAAACCCGACACCACCATGTGGCCGACGGCGTCAAAACTGCGCACTTGCATGCGCAACTTGAAAGGCCGCCCTGCCGCCATGGCCGCACTTTGTTGCTGATGCAGCAAGGCCGCCCCGGGGTTCAGACTGATCCAAGATTCATCCAGCGTCTGCGCAAAGCTGACCACTTTTTGCGCCATCAGATCATGGTCTTGGGGCAGGATCAGTACCAACTCGTCGCGCCGAAAATCAAGGACATCCAAGCCATCGGTGTTGGGGCCTTCCACAAAAATACCGACATCGGCTCGGCCTTCACGCAACGCCAACACCACTTGCTCAGACACTTGTTCTTCCAGATCGATTTGCACTTCAGGATGCAAGGCGCTGTACTTGGCCATCAAGGGTGGCAAAAATTGATTGATGGCCGCGGTCCCTGCGAACAACTGCACATGCCTGGCCACACCCACCTGAAGATCTGCCAACTCGGTCGCCAAAGCATCCATCTCTTGCAGCAAGGCCAAACCCCGCCGAAGAAAAACACGCCCAGCAGCGGTCATGGTCAAGCCTCGCGAATGCCGCTCAAACAACTGACAGCCCATGGCGGCTTCCAACTCTTTGAGGCGTCGACTGGCGGCCGGCAAAACCAAATTGCAATGTCGGGCAGCCGTGGTCAAACTGCCCGTTTGGGCACACAGCACCGTCAATCGTATGGAAACAAAATCGTATCGGGCCAGGTTGTAAGCAGGTGACGCCATGTAAGTCCTCAGGTAAGTCGACGCAGCAGTTGAGGGCAGTGTAAAACGGCTGCCCTGCCTTATTGAACCCATCCCTTGTTGCGCAGGGCGATCTTTTCAATTCGACGCGCCAAACCGGACTTGCTGACGTGCGGTGACTGCTTAAAATTGGGGCTTCAGCACAGCCCGGTACGCTCGGCAACGCGGTGCTCGCCCTCCTCGCTTCTGGCGAACCACAGGGGATTCGGCCGCGATGGATTCCCCCTTCCCGAGGACAAACCCATGACCACCCTGCTGATTCACCGCGCCCGCTGCATCGCCACGCAAGACGATGCCCTCACCGAATGGAACGACGCTTCGCTGCTGATCCGCGATGGCCTGATTGAACGCATCATCCCCGCCACTGAAAACACCGATGCCCTGCGCACGCAGGTGGACGAGGTGATTGACGCCCGCCGCCATGTGGTGGTGCCGGGCCTTGTCAACACGCACCACCACATGTACCAATCACTCACACGGGCGATTCCGGAGGTGCAAAACGCCGAGTTGTTTTCTTGGTTGCAAGGGCTGTACCCCATCTGGGTCGGCCTGACGCCTGAGATGGTGCGCGTGTCGGGCCAAGTGGCCATGGCCGAGCTGCTGCTGAGTGGCTGCACCACCAGCTCAGACCACCTGTACATCTACCCCAATGGCGTGCGTTTAGACGACAGCATTGAAGCGGCGCATACGCTGGGCATGCGCTTCACTGCCACGCGCGGCAGCATGAGTGTGGGCGAGTCGCAAGGCGGCCTGCCGCCCGACAGCGTGGTCGAAAAAGAACCGGCCATTTTGAAAGAAACCCAGCGCTTGATCGAGACTTGGCACGACACCCGCTTTGGGTCAATGACGCATGTGGCCGTGGCGCCTTGCTCGCCCTTCAGCGTGAGCCAAGACCTGATGCGCGAGGCCGCCAAACTGGCGCGTGCCCACGGCGTGCGCCTGCACACGCACTTGGCTGAAAACGACCACGACATTGCCTACACGAAAGAAAAGTTCAACTGCACGCCCGCGCAATATGCCGAAGACCTGGGCTGGGTCGGGCATGACGTGTGGCATGCGCACGGCGTGAAGTTGGACGACGAGGGCACTTATTTGTTTGCCCGCACGCGCACCGGCATTGCCCACTGCCCGTGCAGCAACATGCGCTTGGCCAGCGGCATCTTGCCGCTCAGAAAAATGTTGGATGCGGGGGTGCCGATAGGCTTGGGTGTGGACGGCAGCGCCAGCAACGACGCGGCGCACCTGCTGAACGAAGCCCGCCAAGCCATGCTGTTGGCTCGCGTAGGTCGCGCCCTGGCGCCCATGGGCTGTGACCATGGCCCCGCCGAGATGACGCCCCGCGACGCCTTGCGTCTGGCCACCCGGGGCGGCGCCGAAGTGCTGGGGCGTGCGCATGAGCTGGGACAAATCAAAGCCGGTTATTGCGCTGACATTGCACTGTTTCGCACCGACACGCTGAGCATGGCGGGGGGCGCCGTGCACGACCCCGTAGGGGCGCTCTTGCTGTGCGCCAGCGACAACGCCGACTACACCATCGTCAATGGGCGTGTGGTCGTGCGCCAAGGCGAGATCACCACAGTGGACATGGGGCCGCTGATCGAGCGGCACAACCAATTGGCCATGCAACTGGCCTTGAGTGCCCGCTAAAACTTGGCGTTCAAGCCCGCGATAAATGACGGGCTGAACGCGCGGGATTTTCCCGCTCAGTCGAGCTTGGCGCCCGCCTGAAACCAACGTCCGATCAGGGCGCGGTCGTCTTCGGTGAGACCGGTCGCGTTGCCCATGGGCATTTGCTTGGTCACGACCACTTGTTGGTACATGTTTTGCGCGTTTTGCTTGATGAGCTCAGGGCTGTCCAAGCGCACGTTTTTCATTTGAACCTGCGCCCCATGGCATGCCAAACAGTGTTGACCCACAAGGCTTTGCACTTGGGCAAAGCTCACGGGCATGGCCGGTACGGCAGCGGGCTTGGACGGCGCTGGGCGCAAAGCCACGATCACCCCAACAATCAAGACCACACCCACAGCAGCAAAAGGCCAAGGGTTGGCGGCGCGACCCAAGTGGTAACCATGGCGCTGCACAAAAAACTGGCGAATCAAGGCCCCGGCCAACATCATCACAAACAGCAACACCCAGCGGTGTTCGTGCGTGTACAAAAAGCTGTAGTGGTTGCTCAGCATCGCGAAGATGACGGGCAATGTGAAATACGTGTTGTGCACGCTGCGCTGTTTGCCGCGTTTGCCGTGAATGGCCAAGGCGTTGGCGTCATAAGTCTCGCCGCTGGTCATGGCCGCCACCACTTTGCGTTGGCCCGGGATGATCCAGAAAAACACGTTGGCGCTCATGGCCGTGGCAATCATGGCCCCGACCAACAAGAAAGCGGCCCGGCCTGCAAACAACTCGTTGGCCAACCACGAAGAAAAGGCCACCACCACGATCATCAAGCCAGCGACGATCAGCTCGCCGTTTTGGCGAAAACCAAACAAGCGGCAAATGATGTCGTAGACAAACCAGAACGCCACCAAAAAAGCCACGGCAGCGCTGCCGGCCATGACCGGCGACCAATCCATCAGCGATTTGTCAATCAGGAAGGTGCCGGCGTTGTACAGATAGAGCACCGTGAACAAAGCAAAGCCGCTCAGCCAGGTGGAATAGCTTTCCCAATAAAACCAATGCAGTTTGGTGTGGATGACTTTGGGCGCCACCATGTATTTTTGGGGGTTGTAAAAACCGCCGCCGTGCACCGCCCACATCGCGCCGCCCACGCCTTTTTCGAGGAGGTCGGGCGAATTGGGTTTTTGCAGGTTGTTGTCGAGAAAAACAAAATAGAACGAGGACCCAATCCAAGCGATGGCGGTGATCACATGCACCCATCGCAACAACAGATTGGCCCATTCCAGCAGATACGTTTCCATGACGGATTCTCCAACCAGCTCACCACCGCGGGCCCTGTGAGCGGTCATTCGGTCGCGAACATGAGCCCGGAGGTTCTTGCGCCGCTGCGACCAGTGCACCGAAGTGTATACAGTTTAAGCGCCGGATTCCAGATCGGCGGCCAGCGCACGGCTAGGGAAAACCAGAATCAGGCTTTAAAGTGTTTGCAAGAGTTGTGCCGCCACCGCCACCGCAATCACTTCAGGCTCTTTGCCGGTGATGCCGGGCACGCCAATCGGGCAGGTGATGCGCGCGATTTCGGCGGCTGTAAATCCCCGCTCCTCAAGGCGGTGTCGGAAGGTGGCCCATTTGGTGTGGCTGCCGATCAGGCCGACAAAAGGCAAATCGTCTTTTTCGCGCAAGCGCTGCAAACAGGCCACCACGATGTCCAGGTCCTCTGCGTGGCTGAAGCTCATGATCAAGACCCGAGTGCCCGGTGCCAAATCGGCCACCGCGGCATGCACCGGATTGGAGTGCTCGCAGACCACGTCATCGTCGATGTCGTTGGGGAAAATTTCATCCCGGCTGTCGATCCACAGCACCGCAAATGGCAATGGCGACAAAGTGTTGACCAAGGCCTTGCCGACATGCCCGCCGCCAAACAAAGCCAAGGGCGTGCGCTGGGGTTTCAACAGGTCACGCAAACGGGGCTCATCGGCGGCTTGCACGCGTTCAAAGCCCAAGGCCACAGCACCGCCGCAGCACTGGCCCAAGCTGGGGCCCAGCACTTGGCGCAACTGGGTTTGCTGGGTTTGCCCCTGCAACAACTGCCGCGCATGGGCCAAGGCCTGAAACTCCAAATGCCCACCGCCAATGGTGCCGTGTTCGCCTTGCGCAAACACCAGCATGCGGGTGCCAGCGGCACGCGGCACCGAGCCTTGTGTGGACAACACGGTCACCACCACCGCCTCATCGGTGCGAAGCCTCAGAAAGGCGCGATCCATCCAGTTCAATCTCGTTGTCCGATCAATAAAGGGGTCTCAAAGGTGATTGCCAGTCAGACCGCGTCAATGCCAAAATTATCGCCAGCACAGAGTATGCCAAGGACAAGGACTGAGCATGAAGCCCACCCTGCGACAGACACCGAATGCCAATGTGAACACCCCGCTCTGGTGGGGTGCATTTGGTTTGGCGCTGCTGATCTTGAGCGGCTGTTCCACACCGCCACCTCCCCCCGCACCCGCGCCGCCGCCCCCCGTGGCCCCCGCGCCCCCGCCCGTGGTCAAAGTGCCCGAACCCGAGCCGCCGCACACCGGCCCCATTTCATTGGCGCGGACCAGCAAAGAGTACCGAAAAGACGCGGCGGCGCATTTGTATGGCCACCAATCCCATCGCATTTACAAAGGGCGCATGCCGCCCATGCTGGAAGCCGTGGGGGTTTTGAATGTCGACATCGACCACAAAGGCCAAGTGAAAGGCATCGAGTGGATGCGTGCGCCCAAACACGTGCCGATGGTGATGGCGGAAATTGAGCGCATGGTGCGTTCAGCGGCGCCCTACCCGGCCCCCAAACACCTGCGCCAAGTCACCTACACCGAGACTTGGCTGTGGCACAAAAGTGGCCGCTTTCAACTGGACACCCTGACCGAGGGGCAAGACTGAGGCTTGCAATAGCTAGGGTCTGAATGAGGGACGGCCTGCACAAGGGCCGGCCTGCGCAGGGAACGGGCTCCAGCAAGCGGCCCGTTGGCTCAGCGCTCTCAATCGGCCGAACGGACTGCCTCAGAGGCTGCTGAAGGCGGCACGGGCGCAGGCGCTTGCGCATCGGTGTGCTCAGGAAAGCACATTTTTTCGCCGTCCCAGCGCTGGCCACACCAGCAAAATCCTTCGTCGTTGATGATGCAAGTGCCGGTGCCACAGCACCTGGTGTCTTCTGACATGGACCGCTCCTGAAATCCGTTGGGATGAAAAGCCGCAGGATGCCTGAATGACCCCCAGGCTTCCCGCAACTTCTGTCAAAGACCTGCTGTGGCCTTGGCTTTTTCGCAAGCCATCAAGATGCGCTCGGGGGTCGCTGGTGCGTCCAAATAGACCACCGCCTTGTGCTGGGCACTGGCGGCCACCGCATCGCGCAAAGCAAAGAAAGCCGACAAGCCCAACATCAAGGGCGGCTCACCGGTGGCCTTGCTGTTGAAGGGGGTGGGCTTCAAGTTGGCGTTGTCAAACAAAGTCACCTTGAAGTGCTCTGGAATATCCCCCGCCACCGGAATCTTGTAGGTGCTGGGACCGTGCGTGAGCAACTTGCCCTTCTTGTCCCAAATGCACTCTTCCATGGTCAGCCACCCCATGCCTTGCACATAGGCGCCTTCGATCTGGCCCTTGTCGATGGCGGGGTTGATGCTGCGGCCCACGTCGTGCACGATGTCCACGGCCTTCAGCCACCACTCGCCCGTGCGGGTGTCGATCTCGACCTCGCTCACAGCCGCGCCGTAGCAGTAGTAATAGAAAGCACGGCCATTCAGGGTGGTGAAGTCGTATTTGATTTCAGGCGTCATGTAAAAGCCCGTCACCGACAAGCCCACGCGGTCCAGCCACGCTTGCTTGGTCACATCGGCCCACTTCACGGCCTTGCCACCCCCTTGCACTTCGTTGTTGGCAAAGGTCACTTCGTTTTCAGCGCAAGCCAACATGCGGGCCGCCACGGGCTTTAAGCGATCACGCATTTGAGCGGTCGCGTTCATGATGGCCGCACCGTTGATGTCGGCACCACTCGAGGCGGAGGTGGCCGAGGCGTTGGGCACTTTTTGCGAATCGGTCGCCGTTACCCGCACATGGTCCACGCTGATGCCCAAGCCATCGGCACAGACCTGCGCCATCTTGGTGTTGAGGCCTTGGCCCATTTCGGTACCGCCGTGGTTGCAGCTGACCGAGCCGTCCATGTACACCACCAACAAGGCACCGCCTTGGTTCAAGTGGGTGGCGGTGAAGCTGATGCCGAACTTCAAGGGCACCAAGGCCAAACCGCGCTTGCGGGTTTTGCTCTTGGCGTTGAAAGCGTGCACCGCAGCACGGCGCTCGGCGTATTGGGATTCACGCTCCACCTGGTCGATCACTTTGTCGCCCACCCAGTCTTCGATCAACTGGTTGTATTGGGTCGTCATGGTGTCGGGCGTGCCACTGATGGCCGGGTCTTTGTAGAGGTTGAGCTTGCGCACTTCCAAAGGGTCTTTGCCCAAGGTCATGGCGATTTCGTCCATCACGGTCTCGATGCCAAACATGCCTTGCGGGCCGCCAAAACCACGGAATGCGGTGGCGCTTTGGGTGTTGGTTTTGCAGCGGTGGCTGACCAACTTGAGCGCGGGGATGTGGTACGTGTTGTCGATGTGCAAGCAGGCGCGGTCGTTCACCGGGCCCGAGTAGTCGGTGCTGTAACCGCAACGAGACATGAGCGTGATGTCGGCGCCCAACACGTGGCCGTTGTCGTCAAAACCCACCTCGTAGTCGATGCGGAAATCGTGGCGCTTGCCGGTCACCGTCATGTCGTCGTCGCGGTTCACGCGCAGCTTGACGGGCTTGCCCAACTTGTGGGCGGCCAAAGCGGCGCTTTGGCTGAAGATGCTGGCATTGCCTTCTTTGCCACCAAAGCCACCGCCCATGCGGCGGCAAATCACTTCCACATCGTTGGTGTGCAGGTTCAGGGCGTGTGCGGCCTCGCGTTGGTTGCCATCGGGGTGTTGGGTGGACACATACAGCGTGAGCTGCCCGTCTTCTTTGGGCACGGCATAAGTGATCTGGCCTTCCAGATAAAACTGCTCTTGTTGCCCGGTGCGGGTGGTGCCCTTGATTTTGTGCGGCGCCTTGGCCATGGCGGCGGCTGCATCGCCGCGTGTGATGCCTTTGGGCGGCATGATGAAGCTGTTGGCAGCCATCGCTTCTTCGATGGTCAAGATGGGCGGCAACTCTTTCACCAAGACTTTGGCTTTTTTAGCGACTTCGCGCGCATACAGCATGTCGCGCGCCACCACCACGGCCACAGCTTGGCCGACAAACTCGACCTTGCCTGCGGCCAAAAAAGGATCGTCGTGCACGATGGGGCCGCAGTTGTTTTCGCCCGGAATGTCTTTCGCGGTGAACACCGCCACCACGCCGTGCTCTTTCAAAATGGCGGCGCGGTCGATGCCATCGCCAATCAACTCACCATGCGCCACGGGCGACAAAATCAATGCGGCATACAAGGTGCCCGCGTGCTCGGGGATGTCGTCGATGTAAGTGGCCGTGCCCGTCACATGCAGGTGCGCGGACTCGTGGATGACGTCGGTGCCTTGCTGCACGCCCGAGGTGGGCAGCAGGTTTTTGAGTGGGGTCGGAGCGTTCATTCAAGCCACCTCTTTCGTTTGTTCTTCGATGAATTCCAAAACCAAATTGCGGGCCACCAAGGCGCGGTAAGCCCATGTGGCGCGCAAACCATCGCGCGCCGTGAAACTGGCGGCAATGACGGCGTCCAGCTCGGCGGCTTGCACATCGGCAGGGGCCTTGCCTTCCAACACGGCTTCGAGTTGGGGCGCACGGGCGGGGAAGGGGCTGAGGCCGTTGTAAGCCAACTTCACGCCCTTCAACTTGCCCGCCTCAAGGCGGTAGCTGATGGCGGCGCAAGTGGCCGAGATGTCTTGTTCAAAACGCTTGCTCACCTTGTGCGCGCGGAACACTTGGCCGGCCACCGGTTTGCGCAATTCCACCGCCTCGATGAACTCGCCCGATGCCAAGACGTTTTTCTTCATGCCGGTGTAAAAGTTTTCCAGCAAAACATGGCGTGTCTTGTCACCCCGGCGCAGCACCAAGCTGGCGCCCAGCGCCAGCAAGCAGGGCATCGAGTCGCCAATCGGCGAGCCGTTGGCAATGTTGCCCGCCAGTGTCGCGGTCGAACGGATGGGCGGTGAGCCAAAGCGGCGCAAGACCTCGGCAAAGTCGGGATAGGCTTGGGCCATCAACGCTTCTACTTGTGTCAGCGAGACTGCGGCCCCGATGCGCCAGAGCGATTCGGTCTCGGTCACTTGGCGCAATTCTTTGACGTTGCCCAAATACATGATGTGCTCGGGGCGCGCGAACTGCTTGTTCACTTGCAAACCAATTTCGGTGCTGCCCGCCAACAAGGTGGTGGTCGGGTGTTTGACCAAATAATCGGCCACCTCGGTCAGCGTGGCGGGCGAGACAAACTCATTGCCCTTCTTGGTGCGCACCACCGGTTGCACGATGATGTCGCCGTCCAAGCTGAGGGTCGGCACGCTGGCCCGCTGAATTTGCTTGAGCAGTGGCACATCGGCGCTGTCGTTCAGCTTGAGGGCTTCGGGTTTGGCACAGGCTTGGGTGGCCGATTCGATGATTGGCTTGTAGCCTGTGCATCGGCACAAATTGCCACTCAAGGCATCGGTGATTTGTTGGCGATTGGGGGTGGGCAACACTTGCACCAAATTGACCAAGCTCATCACGATGCCGGGGGTGCAAAAGCCGCACTGCGAGCCGTGGCACTTGACCATTTCGGCCTGCACGGGGTGCAAAGTGCCATCGGCGTTTTTGAGGCTTTCGACAGTTTTGACCGATTTGCCGTCCAGTGAAGGCAGCAATTGGATGCAGGCGTTGGTGGCCACATAGTCCACCCCGGTGCCGGCCGCGTTCAACTCGCCGACCATCACCACGCACGCGCCGCAATCGCCTTCGGCACAACCCTCCTTGGTGCCGGTGCGGTGCATTTGCTCGCGCAAATAATCCAGAACTGTGGTGGTGCGGCGCTTGCCTTGGGCTTCGACGATTTGGCCGTCAAGCACAAAACGAACGGTGTTGGTGACTTGGGTCATGGTGCGGGGGGGGAATTGGAGGATCGGGAGGACCCCCAATTTTAAGACCCCACAGCGCTTTGAGGGCCCCCTGACCGGCCCGCGATTAAAAAAACCGCCCGGCTCTCAAGAGCCGCGGTAGGTGGAATAGCTCCACGGGCTGGCCAACAGGGGCACGTGGTAGTGCTGGTCTTCATGGGCCACGCCAAAGTCGAGGCTGACTTGGTTCAAAAACGGCGGATCTGGCAACTCCACGCCCTTGGCCTTGAAGTAGTCACTCACATTAAAGACCAAACGGTAGGTCCCTTTGCGCAGACTGGCATGGTCATACAGCAGGCCATCGGGGTTGCGGCCATCGCTGTTCAAAGTGAAACTTTTGACCAATGTGGCCCGCTCACCTTGTGTGGTGTAGAGGCTGACCTGCATGCCGGCCGCCGGGCAACCGTGCATTGTGTCCAGAACGTGTGTGCTCAATCCCATGGTGTGCTCGCTTCTCGTTGCAGATTCGTGCCAATTTAATTTGTGCCTGTTGTTGAATAAGGGAGCTTGTCCAAGGACTTTGGCACCTCATCCAGGCGGTCGACCGAAGTGTATACAATTTTGCATTTAGTGGCTATGATTTCTGAAACAGAACCCCCCACACCCGGGGTCACCCCTCTAGGGACGCGAGAGACATGGAAACTTCCACCACGCACCACATCGTCGAATCTTTGACCCGCGCCATTGTGGAACACCGCTTGTTGCCGGGCTCCAAATTGGCCGAACAAAAACTGGCCGACCACTTTGGGGTCTCGCGCACCTTGGTGCGGCAAGCCTTGTTTCAACTCTCACAAAACCGCTTGATCAAGCTCGAGCCCGCGCGGGGCGCCTTTGTCGCCGCGCCTTCGGTGGAAGAAGCGCAACAGGTATTTGCCGTGCGCCGCATGCTGGAGGCCGAAATGACCCGCGCTTTTGTGCAGCAAGTCAGCCCCGAACAAATCACCGCGCTGAAAGAGCACATCGTGCAAGAACGTGAAGCCGTGACCCAAGGCGACATCACCGGCCGCACCGAACTGCTGGGCGATTTTCATGTGCGCATGGCCGAGTTGATGCACAACGATGTGCTGGCCCAGGTCTTGGGCGAGTTGATCTCGCGCTGCGCGCTGATCACCCTCATGTACCAATCGCGCAACGAGGCCGAGCACTCCACCGACGAGCACGAAGCGATCGTGGCGGCACTGGCCGCGCGCGACGCCGACTTGGCGGTGCGTCTGATGCATGAACACCTCTTGCACGTGGAAGAAAGCCTGACTTTCGACCGCAAAGTGCCCACCCACGACATTTCACTGGCGCTGGCCTGAGCCCACCGCACCTTGACGAGCTGACACCATGAGCGTTTACAACTCCACCCTGCCCTACCCCCGCGACCTGAAAGGCTATGGCCGCCAGGTGCCCCATGCGCAATGGCCCGGCGGGGCCCGCGTGGCGGTGCAATTTGTGCTGAACTACGAAGAAGGCGGCGAAAACTCGGTGCTGCACGGCGATGCCGGATCTGAGCAATTTTTGTCAGAAATGTTCAACCCCGCCGCATTTCCAGATCGCCACATCAGCATGGAAGGCATCTACGAATACGGCTCACGCGCTGGGGTTTGGCGCATCTTGCGCGAATTTGAAAAACGCCAATTGCCACTGACGGTGTTTGGTGTGGCCACCGCCTTGCAAAAACACAGCGACGTGACCGCCGCCTTCCAAGAACTGGGCTACGACATCGCCTGCCATGGTTTGAAGTGGATCCACTACCAAAACATCGACGAGGCCACCGAACGCGCCCACATGGCCGAGGCCATGGAGATCTTGCAAAAGCTCACCGGCGAGCGGCCGCTGGGCTGGTACACCGGCCGCGACAGCCCCAACACACGCCGCTTGGTGGCCGATTTTGGTGGCTTTGAATACGACAGCGATTACTACGGCGACGACTTGCCCTTTTGGATGAAAGTGCGCAAGTCCGATGGCAGCGACGCCGCACAGCTGATCGTGCCCTACACGCTTGATTGCAACGACATGCGCTTTGCCTTGCCGCAGGGCTACTCGCATGCCGACCCTTTCTTTCAGTACATGAAAGACACCTTTGACGCGCTGTATGCCGAGGGCGACCCGAACGGCGACAACGCGCCCAAGATGATGAGCATCGGCATGCACTGCCGCCTGCTGGGCCGCCCCGGGCGCATCACCGCTTTGCAACGCTTTTTGGACCACATCCAATCGCACGACCACGTCTGGGTGGCTCGGCGCATCGACATTGCCCGGCATTGGAAAGCCACTCACCCCTACTTGGACTGAACATGCCCTTGACTCTCGAACAACTCAACAGCGCCAGGCGCGAGCAAGCGGCTCAGTTGCTGGACGGCCTGTACGAACACTCGCCTTGGATCGCCGAACAGGCCTTGAACGAAAGACCGTTTCGCTCATTGGCCCACCTGAAACACGCCATGTGCGAAGTCTTGGCGCACGCCGGACGCGAGGCGCAGTTGGGCCTGATCCGCGCCCACCCCGAATTGGCGGGCAAAGCCATGGTCAGCAAAACGCTCACGGCCGAATCGACCCACGAGCAAACCAAGGCGGGCCTGACCGACTGCACGCCCGAAGAGTTTGCCAAGATCCAACAACTCAACGCCGACTACAACGCCAAATTTGGTTGGCCGTTCATCTTGGCGGTGCGCGGACCACGCGGCGCGGGGCTGAACAAGCAGCAAATCATCGCGGCCTTTGAGCGCCGTTTGCACGGCCATCCTGATTTCGAATTGGCCGAGTGCTTGCGCAACATCCACCGCATTGTGGAGATTCGCCTGAACGACAAATTTGGTGTCGAGCCCTTGTTGGGCCACCAAGTTTGGGACTGGCAAGAAAAGCTGGCGCAACACTCTGACCCCGGCTTTGCCGAGTTGGGGCAATTGACCGTGACTTACCTGACGGACGCGCACCGCGCTTGCGCCCAACGCATCACGCAAACCATGCGCGACTGCGGTTTTGACGAGGTCTACACCGACGCCGTGGGCAATGTGGTGGGGCGTTACCACCCGGCCACTGCGGGTGGCCAATACCTGCTGACGGGCAGCCACTACGACACCGTGCGCAATGGCGGCAAGTACGACGGCCGCTTGGGCATTTTTGTGCCCATGGCTTGCGTGCAGCAACTGCACCAACAGCACAAGCGCTTGCCCTTTGGCATCGAGGTGGTGGCCTTTGCCGAAGAAGAAGGCCAGCGTTACAAAGCTACTTTCTTGGGCTCAGGGGCACTGATTGGCGACTTCAAAGCCGAATGGCTGGAGCAGCAAGATGCCGATGGCATCAGCATGCGCGCGGCCATGCAACACGCGGGCCTGTGCATCGACGACATCGCGAAAATCAAGCGCGACCCCGCGCACTATTTGGGCTTTGTCGAGGTGCACATCGAGCAAGGCCCGGTGCTCAACGAAGTGAACATCCCTCTGGGCGTGGTGACCTCCATCAATGGGAGCGAGCGCTATTTGTGTGAATTTATGGGGACCGCCAGCCACGCCGGCACCACCCCCATGGACCGCCGCCGCGACGCGGTGTGTGCCTTGGCCGAACTGGCGCTTTACCTCGAGCAACGCGCCACACAAGACGGCGACAGCGTGGCCACCATCGGCCAGCTGAATGTGCCGAATGGCTCCATCAATGTGGTGCCGGGCCGCTGCTTGTTCAGCCTGGACATGCGCGCGCCCACCGATGCCCAACGCGATGCCTTGGTGGCCGATGTGTTGAAGCAAATGCAGGCCATTGCCGAGCGCCGCGGTGTGCGTGTCAAGTCCGAATTGACGATGCGTGCCGCCGCCGCACCCAGCGCCCCTGAATGGCAAGCGCGCTGGGAAAAAGCCGTCGCCGCCTTGGGCGTGCCGCTGTTCCAGCTGCCCAGCGGGGCCGGCCACGATGCCATGAAATTGCACGAGGTCATGCCCCAAGCCATGCTGTTTGTGCGCGGCGAAAACGCCGGCATCAGCCACAACCCACTCGAATCCACCACCAGCGATGACATGCAGCTGTGCGTGGACGCCTTCACCCATGTTTTGAACCAACTCACGCAGGAATTGTCATGAGCGCTACCGAACACCAATACGCACAACTCGACGCTTGGATCGACGCGCACTTTGACGAACAGGTGAAATTTTTACAAGCCTTGGTGCAGGTGCCCACCGACACCCCGCCCGGCAACAACGCGCCACATGCCGAGCGCACCGCAGAGTTGCTGGCCCCGATGGGCTTTGTGGCCGAAAAGCACGCGGTGCCCACGGCCGAAGTGAAGGCCTATGGTTTGGAGTCGGTGACCAACTTGATCGTGCGCCGAAAGTATGGCGAAGGCAAAACCATTGCCCTGAATGCGCACGGCGATGTGGTGCCCCCCGGCGAGGGCTGGACACACCCGCCCTACGGTGGCGAGATTCACAACGGCGCGATGTACGGCCGCGCCACTGCGGTGAGCAAATGCGACTTTTCGACCTTCACCTTTGCCACGCGCGCGCTCGAATCGCTGGAGGCCCCGCTCAAAGGCGGCGTCGAACTGCACTTCACTTATGACGAAGAATTTGGCGGCGAAATGGGCCCCGGCTGGTTGCTGGCCAAAGGCCTGACGAAACCCGATTTGATGATCGCTGCGGGCTTCAGCTACCAAGTGGTCACCGCGCACAACGGCTGCCTGCAAATGGAAGTCACGGTGCAAGGCGAGATGGCGCACGCCGCCATTCCCGACAGCGGCACCGATGCCCTGCAAGGCGCGGTGCACATCTTGAATGCCCTGCACGCCCTGAACAGCGAGTACCTCAAAGTCACCTCGAAAGTGGAAGGCATCACCCACCCCTATTTGAATGTGGGCCTCATCTCAGGCGGCACCAACACCAACGTCGTGCCCGGCAAAGTGGTGTTCAAGCTCGACCGCCGCATGATTCCTGAAGAAAACCCCGCAGAAGTCGAAGCCGCCATTCGCGCCACCATTGCCGCTGCGGCCGCCAGTTTCAAGCCGCCTCGCGGTGGCCAACAATTGCAAGTGGACGTGCGCCGCATGTTGCTCGCCAATGCCATGAAACCGCTGTCTGGCAACCAACCGCTGGTGGACGCCATTCAAAAACACGGTGGCCAGGTCTTTGGCGAAGCCATTCCTGCCGTGGGCACGCCGCTTTACACCGATGTGCGCCTGTATGTGGAGCGCGGCATTCCGGGTGTGATCTACGGCGCAGGCCCGCGCACCGTGCGCGAGTCCAACGCCAAGCGTGCCGACGAGCATGTGCAACTGGAAGACTTGCGCCGGGCGACCAAAGTGATCGCTCGCACGCTGCTGGATTTGCTGGCCTGAACATGACCGCACCGCAGCTGGACACCCTGCGCCAACGCGTGCTCGCTTGCACCACGGCGCAGGAGGTGGCCGATTACCAGCGCGACGGTGCGGTGTGCATCCGCAAGCTGTTCACGCCAGACGAAATAGAACTGCTCAAAAGCGGCATCGAGGCCAACCTGACCCAGCCCAGCCCGCGCGGCATGGTGGCCAGTCGGTCGGACGATCCGGGGCGGTTTTTTGAAGACTTTTGCAACTGGCAAGACATCCCGCAGTACCAGCGCTTCATCTTTGAAACGCCCCTCGCGGCGTTAGCACAGCGCCTGATGCAAAGCCACACTGTGAGGCTTTACCACGACCACCTGCTGGTGAAAGAGCCCGGCACCCGCCAGCGCACACCGTGGCACCAAGACCAGCCGTATTACAACGTCGACGGCCTGCAAAACATCAGTTTTTGGATTCCGGTGGACCCGGTGCCCCGCGCCTCCACACTGGAGTTCATTGCCGGTTCGCACCGTGGCCCCTGGCTGATGCCGCGCACCTTCATGACGAACCAAGCCAAGTGGTTTCCAGAAGGCTCACTGGCCGAGTTGCCCGACATCGAAAACCAGCGTGAAAACTTTCCCATCTTGGGCTGGGATTTGCAGCCGGGCGACCTGGTCTGCTTTCACATGCTCAGCCTGCATGCCTCTGCGGGGGTAGACGGCACGCAACGCCGGCGCGTGTATTCGGTGCGCTTTTTGGGCGACGACATGACCCACGCGCCCCGCCCCTGGGTCACCTCGCCGCCCTTCCCCGGCTTGGACCAAGTGCTGCCCGCAGGCGTGCCGATGGACCATGCGCTGTTTCCCTTGATGCCGGTTTGACTCGGCTTCAACTAGAAATCACTCGATCACTGGCCGCCGTTATGGGCAGGGTATTTACCCATCACTGACACCCATTTTTTGTATACAGTTGAAAACACAAAAAAGCACACAAGTGATTTCGATGTCCATTGTTCTTGACGGTTTTTCGGATCCCCTCAGCCCCAAGGATGGGCACACCAACTTGGTGCCAACTGCGTGGCAAGCGGCACCAAAAAAGGGGATTTCTAGGGGAACTACCTGACATTCGCCGTCAGAATCGTGTTTGATAATGGCACCGAATTTGCTAAACAAGATTCACCGTTTATTTGACCCTGGAGCCCCCATGAACAAGCGTTTCTTACTCAAAGCCACTGCCGTGTTGGCCGCTGCCGCTGCCTTTGGCACCGCGCAAGCACAAACCACCCCGATCAAGTTCCAACTGGATTGGCGCTTCGAAGGGCCAGCGGCTTTCTTCTTGGTGCCTGGCGCTAAGGGCTATTTCAAGGACGCCAAACTGGACGTGACCGTGGACTCGGGCAACGGTTCTGGTGGTGCAGTGACGCGCGTGGCCTCGGGCACTTACGACTTGGGCTTTGCCGACTTGGCCGCCCTGATGGAGTTCCACGCCAACAACCCTGACGCACCCAACAAGCCTGTGGCCATCATGATGGTCTACAACAACACCCCCGCTTCGGTGATGGCGTTGAAGAAATCGGGCATCAAGACCCCCGCAGACTTGGCTGGCAAAAAACTGGGCGCGCCCGTTTTTGACGCAGGCCGCCGTGCATTCCCCATCTTCCAAAAAGCCAACGACATTGGCAACGTGACCTGGACCGCGATGGATCCTCCATTGCGTGAAACCATGCTGGTGCGCGGTGACGTCGATGCGATCACCGGCTTCACCTTCACTTCTTTGCTGAACATCGAAGCGCGTGGCGTGAAAGCAGCCGATGTGGTGGTCATGCAATACCCTGACTTTGGCGTCAAGTTGTACGGCAACGCGATCATCGCTTCGCCCAAAATCTTGAAAGAAAACCCAACGGCTGTGAAAGCGTTCTTGAGCGCCTTCGCCAAAGGGGCCAAAGATGTGATCGCCAACCCCGCGGCCGCCATCGAAACCGTGAAAGCCCGTGACGGCATCATCAACGTCGAACTCGAAACCCGCCGTTTGCAACTGGCCATCGACACCGTGATCAACAGCCCCTCGGCACGCGCCGAAGGTTTTGGCCAAGTGAATGGTCCCCGTTTGACCCTGATGGCTTCGCAAGTGTCCGATGCCTTCGGCACCAAAACACGTGTGAAAGTGGACGACATCTGGAACGGCTCGTTCCTGCCCAACGCCAAAGAGCTGGACATCCTGCCCAAGCCTAAGAAGTAATGCACCCTGTGTGCAGCGGTTCTGCCGTGCAGCCCTGAACCCACTTGCGCTCCCCCCGAGCCAGTGGGTTTTTCAAGACCGCATTTTGTATACAGTTTCGAACACCATTCAAAGCTCACCTATGTCACAAGAAGCCTTCGTCGATTTTCAGAATGTCTGGCTGGCCTACAACGACGAGTTGCTGGCGCAAAACCACTTTGCCGTAGAAGACATCAACCTGCAGGTCAAACAAGGCGAGTTCATCGCCATTGTGGGTCCCTCGGGCTGTGGCAAATCCACATTCATGAAGCTGACCACCGGCCTCAAGATGCCCAGCAAAGGCCGCATTTTGGTGGACGGTCAACCGGTCACCGGCCCGCTCAAGATCAGTGGCATGGCATTTCAGGCTTCGTCCTTGTTGCCTTGGCGCACCACGCTCGACAACGTGTTGTTGCCGCTTGAAATCGTGGAGCCCTACCGCTCGAATTTCAAAGAGAAAAAAGCCGAGTACATCGAGCGCGCCCGCAAACTGCTCAACACCGTGGGCTTGGGGGGTTACGAAGACAAGTTTCCATGGCAACTGTCGGGCGGCATGCAACAACGCGCCAGCATTTGCCGCGCCTTGATTCATGAGCCCAAGATGCTGCTGCTGGACGAGCCCTTTGGTGCCTTGGACGCCTTCACCCGCGAAGAACTCTGGTGCATCTTGCGCGACCTGTGGACCGAGCAAAAGTTCAACGTCATCTTGGTCACCCACGACCTGCGCGAATCGGTCTTTTTGGCCGACACCGTGTATGTCATGAGCAAGAGCCCTGGCCGATTTGTGGTGAAAAAAGAAATCGATTTGCCACGTCCGCGTGACCTCGAAATCACCTACACCCCCGAGTTCACCAACATCGTGCACGAGTTGCGCGGCCACATCGGGGCCATGCGCAAAACGGGTGCCACCATCAACCAATAAGCAAGAGTCTCCACATGAAACAAAAATCTCTCGAAAGATGGTCGCCCTGGGTGCTGTTGGTCTTGAGCCTGCTGCTTTGGGAAGGTCTGTGCCGCGCATTTCAGGTCTCTGAATTTGTCTTCCCCAGCCCTTGGCGCATTGCCCAACAAACTCTGGAATACCGCGATGTGATTGCAGGCCATGCGTGGCGCACCTTTTGGGTGACCATGGTGGGCTTTGGCATTGCCATTGTGGTGGGCGTGTTGTTGGGTTTCATCATCGGCAGCTCGCGCTTGGCCTATGCCGCGGTTTACCCGCTCATGACTGCCTTTAACGCTTTGCCCAAAGCGGCTTTTGTGCCGATCTTGGTGGTGTGGTTTGGCATCGGCATTGGCCCGGCCATCTTGACGGCCTTCCTCATCAGCTTCTTCCCCATCATGGTGAACATCGCCACCGGTCTGGCCACCCTAGAGCCCGAGTTGGAAGACGTGCTGCGGGTGCTGGGCGCCAAGCGTTGGGACGTGTTGGTCAAAGTGGGCCTGCCCCGCTCGATGCCTTACTTTTATGGCTCGCTCAAAGTGGCCATCACCTTGGCGTTTGTGGGCACCACCGTGTCAGAGATGACCGCCTCGAACGAAGGCATTGGCTACTTGCTGATCTCAGCCGGCTCGGCCATGCAAATGGGCTTGGCGTTTTCAGGTTTGGTGGTGGTGGGTGCCATGGCCATGGTGATGTACGAGTTGTTCAGCTACATCGAAAAGCACACCACTGCTTGGGCGCACCGCGGCTCGCAAGGCGAATGAGGGCATGAGCTGGACGGCCAGTCTGCAACTCGACTACACCCGCGAGTCTGACCGCAGCGTTGCACGCTATTTGCACCAAGGCCCGCTGCGCATTTTGCAAAGCCTTTATCCCGAAGGCGATGCCATCTGCCACAACGTGCTGGTGCACCCGCCCAGTGGCTTGGTGGGTGGCGACGTGCTGGACATGCAAGTGAGTGTGGGCACGGGGGCGCATGGCTTGGTCACCACGCCGGGCGCCACGCGCTTTTACCGCTCTGAAGCGGGTCTGGCCACTCAACAAGTGCACGCAAAAGTGGCCTCGGGTGGGCGGCTGGAATGGTTGCCCCTAGAGGCCATTGCTTACAACCAATGCGACGCCTTGAACCGCGCGGTTTTTGATTTGGCGCCAGACGCAGAAATGATGACCTGGGACATCACGGCCTTGGGCTTGCCCGCCGCTGATTTGCCGTTTCAGCAAGGCCAGTTTCGACAACACATCGAGGTCTCTGGGGTATGGCTTGAGCGCGGCACGCTGAACGCCGAAGACACCCGACTAATGAACAGCCCGCTGGGCTTGGCCGGTCAGCGATGCATGGCTTCGCTGGTGTTTGCCAGTGGCAGCGCCCTCGCGGCTGAGCGCACCGAACGCGCCTTGGCCCATGCACGCGAATGCATCGAGGGCTCTGCGCTGCGCCTGTCGGCTGGCGCCACGTCTCCGCACCCACAAATCATGGTGCTGCGCGTGTTGTCACCCGTCACCGAGCCGGCCGTGCAATTGCTGCGCGAGGTGTGGGCCGCATGGCGGCACGAGATGTGGGCCTTGCCGGGAACCTTGCCCCGGTTGTGGAATCTTTGAGGATTGAGATAGACGGTAATTAATGTCTGCTAAAGGCTGAAAGCGGACTACCACCGGGAGTATTTGACCGGCAGTGGTCGACCCATTACGGTCTATCGATGATTAAGAAAGCCGCCGCTCAAAATTGGAGGAAAGCGGTGCGGAAAGAATCCAACGTTGCAGTTGTTGGACGTTCCCTTTAACCGAGTGGTTCGATTGCGTCATGGCGCAAGCAACAGAAGAACGACCGTCGCAAAAACACCTATCGCCCCGGACCACTGGCCGATCTTGAGAACGGCATACTTCTGTCGGCAGACTAGAGCCAAGTCATGTACATGGCAGAGTTTCGCTTCAATCAGAGGATCAACACCCTGCCGAAGAACATCGGATGCGTACTCCTTCCGCGATTCGAACTCTGCGACGGCCCCAAAGAACACATGCCCGCGCTTTGAACCCTTCAAGCGCGGAAGCACGGTAGCTAGACACGATATAACCGAGACAGTCAAACCGATCGTCGCGGAAAAGGAAAGCATGTCGACAAAATCCCATTTGGTTGGGAGCTTGATCCATCTCTGAATCAGCGTGACTTTGTACAAAAATGCGATAAGGCCAGTAGATCCTGCAAAGAAGAATGCGGCCTTATGGTCGGCTTGTCGAATGTACTCTCGCACATATTGGTGCGTCTCATCTGCGAACTTCCAATACAGCTCAGTCGTCTTGCTAGGTTCTGTCGCTCCAGCAGACGGCGGCTGAATGCTCGTCGATGTCGGTTCGCCGGCTCGCACCGTTGCCACCAATGGGGAAGAGGAGGCTCCGCCGGGAATGGGTAGAGCCGTATGGTCGCTTTGTCTTTGTTGAGTGGAATCTGTCATGAGAGTATTCATACCAAACGGCTCCAGCGTCCGGTGTAGCGATACAGGGAATATGACTTTTCGCTAACACGGTAGAGCCAACCTGTTTCAGTTGGAAAAAGTTCTGTCCAGTTCAATTGCCAGTCTGTGGGAAGCTGATTCCGAGCACTTTCGCCGAGCACAATATCGCCAGCCTTGGCATGGCGAAGCATTTTTGATGCGAAATTTGCGGTTGTACCAATTGCCGCATTCGAATTGAATCGGCGTGGCGGCCCGAGTCGAGCGATGGTGACTGATCCGTAATCAATGGAAACGCGGAACTCGACCTCCTTTGTAGGAGTAGCTCGGAGGATCGGGCTGATCAAGTGTTCGTTAGCGGCCATCATTGTCAGGGCAGCAGCAACTGCTCGCTTGCTGCCCTTTTCTGCCGGTGTGCCTTCCCCATCGTTAAAGTAGATCATTAGCCCGTCACCCGTGTTCTTTTCGACGTTTCCGCCAAACTCTTCGGCAATTCGGATCATTTCCGTGAAGAAGAGATTGAGCACGCGAAGCGTCAAATCCTGTTCTTCTAGTGTCTCCATCGGGCGGCTTGAGAATCCGCATATATCAATGAACATCACAGCCATTGAGAGACGTCTACCGTCACCTATGGTGAGGGCTTCATCATCCGGAACAGTGCGTCCTTCACCAATCTTTGGGCGATCACTAATCTTCTTCCGAAGTTCTTCAACGCGGGCAATTTGAGCTCGCCAATAGGAATCTTGAAGGCCGTCGTAGTTCATTCGGTCATTTTGCCTTTGATAAACCTTGTTGAACTGACCGCTCTAAAACTAAGCGCGAGGGGTCTGTTGGGCAGTGTATGTTGCCTGCGAGGGCAAGGAACGCAGAAGACTCGCGGAACCCTGCGTCGCTTCATCACAGCATTGCTTGCGTGGCACCACCGAGACCTCCTGCTGAAATTACGCGTCCCTGATGATGCCGCAAGGTTCAATGACTGCACTGGAGCGACTGTGGGGCTGACTGCTCTTGGCCGGTAGCAGACAGCCATCGCTGTAAGCCGATGTCTCTTACCGCTGCACACCAGTCACCCGCCAGAACGCGCCCATTTTTTCATAGCAGGATTGCTTCAGAGTCATCTCAAATCGCCACCAACTGCTGAATCTTCTTTTCCTTCATCTCGCTGCCCGGCCCACGGGCAATGACTTCGCCCCGTTCCATCACCAGATAGTGGTCGGCCAGTTCTTCGGCAAAGTCGTAATACTGCTCGCACAGCAACACCGCCATGCGCTGGCCTTGCATGCCCACATCGGCCAAGCGCCGGATCACGCGGCCAATGTCTTTGATGATGCTGGGCTGAATGCCCTCGGTGGGCTCGTCCAAAATCAACAGGCGCGGCTTGGCCGCCAAAGCGCGTGCAATGGCCAGCTGTTGCTGTTGGCCGCCAGACAAGTCACCCCCACGGCGGTGCAGCATTTGTTTGAGCACGGGAAACAGCTCAAACAACTCTGGGGGAATCGGCGTACCGCCCGGTTGTGTGGCCAAGCCCATCAGCAAGTTGTCTTCCACCGTCAAACGGGCAAAAATTTCGCGGCCTTGCGGCACATAGCCGATGCCCGCCGCCGCACGCTCATAGGGCTTGGCACTGCTCAGGTCTTGGCCGTGCAGCGACACCTGGCCGCTGCGGACAGGCACCACCCCCATCAGCGATTTGAGCAGCGTGGTTTTGCCCACCCCGTTGCGGCCCAACAGCACCGTCACTTGGCCCGGTGTGGCTTGCAGACTCACATCGCGCAAGATGTGCGAGCCGCCGTAGTACTGGTGGATGTTTTTGACTTCAAGCATGCTCAGCGTCCCAAATAAACTTCAATCACCCGCTCATTGGCCTGCACTTGGTCGAGCGTGCCTTGCGCCAACACCGAGCCATCGCACAGCACCGTGACAATGTCCGAGATGTTGCGGATGAAGCCCATGTCGTGCTCCACCACCATCAGCGAATGCTTGCCCTTGAGCGACAAAAACAACTCGGCGGTGCGCTCGGTTTCGTGGTCGGTCATGCCAGCTACGGGCTCGTCCAGCAAGAGCAGCTTGGGGTCTTGCATCAGCAACATGCCGATCTCTAACCATTGCTTTTGACCATGGCTGAGCGTGCCCGCTTGCACCCGCACACTGTCTTGCAAATGGATGGTGTGCAACACCTCGGCCAAGCGGTCGCTTTGGCGCGAGTCGAGCTTGAAGAACATCGAAGCCTTGACGCCCTTGGGGGTCTTCAAGGCCAGCTCTAAATTTTCAAAAACCGACAACTGTTCGAACACTGTTGGTTTTTGAAACTTGCGGCCAATGCCCAGTTGCGCAATCTCTGGCTCGTTGTGGCGCAACAAATCAATGGTGCTGCCAAAGAACACGCGGCCTTCATCGGGGCGAGTTTTGCCGGTGATGATGTCCATCATGGTGGTCTTGCCCGCTCCGTTGGGGCCGATGATGCAGCGCAGCTCGCCCGGGGCAATATCGAGTGACAGTTGGTTGATGGCCTTGAAACCATCAAAGCTCACGCTCACGTCTTCGAGGTACAAAATGCGGCCATGCGTCACATCCACCTCATGGGCGTCTTGCATCACACGGCCATACCCCGCGGCGCGGCCACCTGACTCGGTGGACGCCAGTTGCTGTTGCGCCGCTTGGGCTACGCGCTGTGCACCTTGCTTCAACAGATCAGGGGTCATGCGGCACCTCCTTTCTTATTTTTGATTTTGGCCACCAAGC
Organism: Comamonadaceae bacterium; assembly: GCA_027488255.1. Taxonomy (GTDB): domain Bacteria; phylum Pseudomonadota; class Gammaproteobacteria; order Burkholderiales; family Burkholderiaceae_C; genus Limnohabitans_A. Next base: position 69,211 of record JAIYBZ010000019.1, read on the forward strand.
CCACCACACCTTGCGGCAAGAACAACGTTACCGCTATGAACAGCGCCCCTAGAAAATACAACCAAAACTCAGGCGCCGTGACCGTCAACCAACTCTTGGCGCCGTTGACCAAAAATGCGCCCACGATAGGGCCTGTCAGCGTGCCACGTCCGCCCACCGCTGCCCAAACAGCGATCTCGATGGAATTGGCCGCGCTCATTTCTCCGGGGTTGATGATGCCCACTTGCGGTACGTACAATGCCCCCGCAATGCCGCACATGACGGCCGAGATCACCCAAATGCTGAGCTTGTAAGGCAAGGGCGAGTAGCCCGAAAACATGACGCGGGTTTCGGCGTCGCGGATGGCCTGCAACACGCGACCGTATTTGCTGTTCACCAACCAGCGCGAGAACAAATAAAAACCCAACAAGGTGAGCCCGGTCAAGACAAACAAAGTCATGCGCATGCTGGGTGTCGCAATGGGCAAATCCAAAATGCGCTTGAAGTCGGTGAAACCGTTGTTGCCGCCAAAGCCCGTTTCATTGCGAAAGAACAGCAACATGGCGGCGTAAGTCATGGCCTGAGTGATGATGGAAAAGTAGACTCCTTTGATGCGCGAGCGGAACGCAAAATAGCCAAACACAAAGGCAATCAGGCCGGGCACCAAGACCACCAAAATCAGCGTGGCAAAAAAACTGTCCGACAGCGCCCAGTGCCAAGGCAGCTCTTTCCAGTCCAGAAACACCATGAAATCGGGCAGCTCGCTTTTGTAGTTGCCGTCTTGCCCAATTTGGCGCATCAGGTACATGCCCATGACATAGCCACCAAGCGCAAAAAACAAGCCATGGCCCAGCGACAAAATGCCGGTGTAACCCCAAATCAGGTCCATCGCCAAGGCGCATATGGCGTAGCACATGATCTTGCCGATCAAGGCCACGGCATAGTCACTGACATGAAAAACGCTGTCGGCAGGCACCCCCAAATTGAACACGGGAGCCACCACGCCCACCAAGATCAGCGCCAGCAAAAAAATCGACCAGGCTTTGCGCCCCATGAGGGGCACAGGTGCAGGAAATTCAAAATTTTTCATAGTCATGCCTCTGCACTGCGACCTTTCATCGCAAAGATGCCTTGTGGGCGTTTTTGGATGAAGACGATGATGAACACCAGCACGCAAATCTTGGCCAGCACGGCGCCAGTCCAGCCTTCAAGCAACTTGTTGACCAAGCCCAAGCCCAAGGCCGCATACACGGTGCCCGCCAACTGGCCCACGCCGCCCAACACCACCACCATGAACGAATCCACGATGTAGCTTTGACCCAAGTCAGGGCCAACGTTACCCACTTGGCTTAAAGCGCAACCGGCCAAGCCGGCAATGCCCGAGCCCAGGGCAAAGGCATAGGTGTCAATGCGCGCAGTGTTGACGCCCATGCACGAGGCCATGGGGCGGTTTTGCGTGACCCCGCGCACAAACAAGCCCAAGCGGGTCTTACCAATCAAGAGCGCCATGCCCACCAAGACCGACGCCGCAAACACAATGATCAGCAAGCGGTTCCAGGGCAATTGCAAATTCGGCAAGAGCTGCAGCGAACCGCTCATCCATGTGGGGTTTTCAACGCCCACGTTTTGCGCGCCAAAAATACTGCGCACGCCTTGCATCAAGACCAAACTGATGCCCCAAGTGGCCAACAATGTTTCTAAAGGTCGGCCATACAAATGCTTGAGCACGGTGCGCTCCATCACCGCCCCCACCAAAGCCGCAGAGGCAAAAGCGACCGGCACGGCCACCACCAAGTAAGCATCAAATGCGTCGGGCAGATATTGGCGAAACAACACCTGAACCACATACGTGGCATAGGCACCAATCATCATCAGCTCGCCATGCGCCATGTTGATCACACCCATCAGCCCGTAAGTGATGGCCAGCCCCAACGCCACCAACAACAAGATCGAGCCCAGACTGGCCCCGGTGAACAAGGTGCCCAAACGCTCACCCCAACGCAAGTTGTTTTGCACCGCTGTCAATGACGTTTGAATTTGTTTTTTGACCGATGGCTCTTGCTCTTCGGTGAGGCGTTGGTTCAACAGCAACAGGGTTTCGGGTTGCTGGCTGTCGGCCAGTTCGCGAGCGGCCAGCAAGCGGTCATTGGGCACCTCGCTGCTCAGCAAGGCGGCTGCACGCGCTTGGCGAACCAAGCTTTGCACCGCTGCGTCTTTTTCGGTGGCCAGTGCTTTTTCGAGCAACGGTTGGCGACTGGCATCGGGCTCTTTCAGCAACGACAAGGCCGCTAACCTGCGCACCTTCACGTCGGAGCTGAACAATTTCAAAGCGGCCAAGGCGGTGTCCAGTTCTCCGCGCAAACGGTTGTTCAAAATCACGTCTTCTGCATCTTCAGGCACTGTGACACTTTGTCCGGTGACCGGGTCTTTGCCTTGTCCATCGCGGACCATGATCACTTGGTCTTTGCTGATTTTGACGACATCGTCCGACAAGGCTTGCAGGTACACCGCGGTCTTTTCGTCGCCTTGAGCCACCGCTTTGGCCAAGGCTTCAACGCGCGCATCGCTCTCACCAACGGCAATGCCTCGGGCCTCGTCCATCGTTAAGGCCTGCGCCGCCGTCAGGCCGCAGCAAAGGGCTGCGATACACAGGGCGTTTGTCATCCATTTGTTCATCTTGGTCTTCTTTTCAAGTCAAAGGGGAGGGACGCTGCCCTCCCCTTTTTTTCAGAACGCCATCACACGATTACTTTTTGGCGGGTTCGTCAGGCTTTTTGTCGTTGCCAGGGATGTAAGGGCTCCATGGCTTGGCCTTGACGGGGCCGGGCGTTTTCCAGACCACGTTGAACTGGCCATCGGCCTTGATCTCGCCAATGAACACCGACTTGTGCAAGTGGTGGTTTTTCTCATCCATCTTGCTGACGATGCCGCTTGGGGCTTTGAAGGTCTGACCCGCCATGGCCGCGATCACTTTGTCGGTGTCGGTGGACTTGGCTTTTTCAACCGCTTGCTTCCACATGTTGATGCCGATGTAAGTGGCTTCCATCGGGTCGTTGGTCAAAGGCTTGTCTTTGTGACCCGCGATGTTTTTGGCCTTGGCATAAGCGGCCCACTTTTTGGTGAACTCGTCGTTGGCTGGGTTTTTAATGCTCATGAAATAGTTCCATGCCGCCAAGTGACCGACCAAGGGCTTGGTGTCCACACCGCGCAACTCTTCTTCACCCACCGAGAAGGCCACCACTGGCACGTCTTTGGCTTTCAAGCCGGCGTTGCCGAGTTCTTTGTAGAACGGCACGTTGGAGTCACCGTTGATGGTGGAGACCACGGCGGTCTTGCCACCGGCTGCGAATTTCTTCACATCGGCCACGATGGTTTGGTAATCAGAGTGGCCAAAGGGGGTGTATTTCTCGTCAATGTCTTTGTCGGCCACGCCCTTGCTCTTGAGGTAAGCGCGCAAGATTTTGTTGGTGGTGCGGGGGTACACATAGTCGGTGCCCAGCAAGACCCAACGCTTGGCAGCGCCGCCTTCTTTGCTCATCAGGTAGTCCACCGCAGGAATGGCCTGCTGGTTGGGCGCAGCGCCGGTGTAGAACACGTTTTTAGACAGCTCTTCACCTTCGTACTGCACGGGGTAGAACAGCAAACCGTTCATCTCTTCCACGACAGGCAACACCGACTTGCGGGACACCGAAGTCCAGCAGCCAAAGATGACAGAGACTTTGTCTTGGCCAAGCAACTGCTTGGTTTTTTCAGCAAACAAAGGCCAGTTAGAAGCGGGGTCCACAATCACGGGCTCGAGTTTTTTGCCCAGCACACCGCCCTTGGCGTTGATTTCATCAATGGCCATGAGCACGGTGTCTTTCAACACGGTCTCAGAAATGGCCATGGTGCCCGACAAGCTGTGCAGCACGCCGACCTTGATGGTGTTACCCGCTTGGGCGAAGGCTTGAGATGCCAAAGTCAAACTGCCTGCTGCGACTGCAGCTGCAACAGCCAATGTTTTGAGATTGCCACGACGGTTCATCATGAGATCACTCCAATCAAGTAAGTAGGTTGTTCAAACAAAAACGCGGAGACTTGCAACGCTGAAACCACTCTTGCAATCACCGTGCCAACCTCGGGGTGAACCCTGATGCCACTTTTTTCTGACCGTTTTTCCCTAGAGTTTTTTCACGCCTCTATATAGGGCACGCTCTTTGCTACATTTATTTCATCTCATGCACCACTTCAAACGAAGAGCACCAAAATGGAACTCACCCCCCGCGAAAAAGACAAGCTGCTGATCTTCACAGCCGCCCTTTTGGCCGAACGTCGCAAGGCACGTGGCCTCAAACTCAACTATCCCGAAGCCATTGCGCTCATCAGCGCCGCTGTCATGGAAGGCGCGCGAGATGGCAAGACTGTGGCGCAACTCATGAGCGAAGGCCGCACCGTCTTGAGCCGTGCCGATGTGATGGACGGCATTGCAGAAATGATCCCCGACATCCAAGTGGAAGCCACTTTTCCAGACGGCACCAAATTGGTGACCGTGCACCAACCCATTGTTTGATTTGCAGGAACCACGCATGCACAAAATCTTTTTCACCCCCCTCCTCGCCCTGCTTTCTTTGGCCCAGCCCGTTTGGGCGCACGAAGGCCATGGCTTGGGCAGCACGCATTGGCATGCCACCGATGCCCTCGGGTTTGTGGTGGCCGCCGCTCTGTTGGCTGCCGCCATTTATTTTGGAAAAAAGTGAGCCGGCCATGACCCCTGGAGAACTTTTGATTGACCCCGGTCACCATGCGCTGAATGTGGGCCGTCGCACTTGCACGCTGGTGGTGCAAAACGCCAGCGACCGTCCCATTCAGGTGGGCTCGCATTACCACTTTGCTGAGACCAATGCGGGCTTGAGTTTTGACCGCGCGGCGGCCAGAGGCATGCGCTTGAACATTGCCTCGGGCACCGCTGTGCGCTTTGAGCCGGGCCAACAACGCACGGTTGAACTGGTGGACTACGCCGGTGATCGGGTGGTGTATGGCTTTCGTGGCCTCGTTCAGGGCGCCCTGAACAGCTCCGAGGGCAACGCTTCAAACAAGGCAGGTTGACATGGCCCAGATTGACAAACGCGCTTATGCCGAAATGTTTGGCCCCACGGTGGGAGATCGCGTGCGATTGGCCGACACCAGTTTGGTGATCGAGGTTGAAAAAGACTTCACCTTGCAAGCCGGTGGTTACGGTGAAGAGGTGAAGTTTGGTGGCGGCAAGACCATCCGCGATGGCATGTCGCAATCGCAGCGGACCAATCAAGAAGGTGCCATGGACTGCGTGTTGACCAACGCGTTGATCATCGACCATTGGGGCATCGTCAAAGCCGATATTGGCTTGAAAGGCAACCGCATTGCAGCCATTGGCAAAGCCGGTAACCCCGATACGCAACCGGGCGTGGACATCGTGATTGGCCCCGGCACCGAAATCATCAGCTGCGAGGGCTTGATCGTGACGGCCGGCGGCGTGGACAGCCACATCCACTTCATTGCGCCACAACAAATTGACGAAGCACTGGCGAGCGGCGTGACCACCATGTTGGGTGGCGGCACGGGCCCTGCCACGGGCACCTTTGCCACCACGTGCACGCCCGGTCCCTTCAACATCGAACGCATGATGCAAGCGGCCGATGCGTTTCCCATGAACCTTGGTTTTTTGGGCAAAGGCAATGCGGCTTTGCCGGCTGCACTGCATGAGCAGATCAGCGCTGGCGCGATTGGCCTGAAGCTGCACGAAGATTGGGGAACCACACCGGCCGCCATCGACAACTGCTTGGCCGTGGCCGAGGCCACCGACACGCAAGTGGCCATCCATACCGACACCCTGAACGAATCGGGCTTTGTGGAAGACACCGTGGCGGCCTTCAAGGGACGCACCATCCACACCTTTCACACCGAAGGCGCGGGCGGCGGGCATGCTCCCGACATTTTGAAAGTGGTGGGCGAAGCCAATGTGCTGCCCTCCTCCACCAACCCCACGCGGCCTTACACCATCAACACGCTCGACGAACACGTCGACATGCTGATGGTGTGCCACCACCTCGACCCGGCCATCGCCGAAGACTTGGCTTTTGCCGAAAGCCGCATCCGCAAAGAAACCATTGCCGCCGAAGACATCTTGCACGACCTGGGCGCCATCAGCATGATGAGCAGCGACAGCCAAGCCATGGGTCGGGTAGGCGAAGTGATCATCCGCACTTGGCAGACCGCGCACAAAATGAAACAGCAACGCGGCAGCTTGCCCGGCGACACCGAGCGCCATGACAACGCGCGCGTGAAGCGCTACATCGCCAAATACACCATCAACCCGGCCATTGCCCATGGCATGAGCCACGAGGTGGGCAGCATCGAGGTGGGCAAATGGGCCGACCTGGTGATCTGGAAACCCGCCTTCTTTGGCGTCAAACCCGCGCTGATCATGAAAGGGGGCTTCATTGCCTTGGCTGCCATGGGCGACCCCAATGCCTCTATCCCCACACCACAACCCGTGCATTACCGCCCCATGTTTGGCAGTTTTGGGGGCGCTTTGTCTCGTGGCTCGCTGACCTTTGTCTCGCAAGCCGGATTGCAAGCCGACATTGGTGCACGCTATGGCTTGAGCAAAACCTTGTCGGCCGTGAAGAACATCCGCAGCGTGGGCAAGCGGCACATGGTCCACAATGACTACGCGCCCCGCATGGAAGTCGATGCACAAACCTATGCGGTGCGCGCCGACGGACAACTGCTGGTGTGCGAACCCGCCGCCAGTTTGCCCATGACGCAACGCTACTTTTTATTCTGATGCTTCATTGTTCGAAACTCATTCCGCAGGGCCGCGGCTTGGCGCGTGTGCTGGTTCAAAGGGCCAGCACCATTACCCTTGATTGGGATGTGCGCCAAAAAAGTCGCTTTGATGCCATCGACAGCCAGGGCCGCAGTCTGGGCATTTTTTTGCCACGCGGCACGGTGGTGCGTGGCGGCGATGTGCTGGTGGCCGAAGACGGCTCTTTGGTGCTGGTGAAAGCGGCCCCCCAAGCCGTGCTGCGCATCACCGCTTGCGTCCAACATGGCAGCCCTTTTGATCTGACGCGTGCGGCCTACCACTTGGGCAACCGCCACGTGCCCATCGAGTTGCAGGCCGACCACCTGAAGATCGAACCCGACCATGTGTTGGCCGACATGTTGCGCGCCATGCACATGACCGTGGTGTCGGTGAACGAACCCTTTGAGCCGGAGAGTGGGGCCTACGGCGAGCATGGTGGACATTCGCATGACCACGATCATGGCCATGTGCACGGCCCCGATTGCCAGCATGAACACTGACACCGCGCCTTCAGGCTTGTTGCAACTGATCTGGCTGGCCTCACCCGCTTTGCCGATTGGCGGATTTTCATATTCCGAAGGCCTTGAAGCCGGCATCGAACAAGGCCTGGTGCACGATGCCGACAGCAGCACCCAATGGGTGGTGGACCAATTGCATCTGAGCCAGTCGCGCGGCGACATGGCCGTCATCGCACAGGCCATTCCGGCTTGGCAAAGCCATGATGTGGCGCGCTTGAACGCGCTGAACCAATGGGTCATGGTCACCCGCGAAAGTGCCGAGATGCGTTTGCAAACCGAGCAAATGGGCCGCTCACTGCTCGACTGGCTGCGCAACTTGCAACAAGCGAGCGAAGCATCGTTGAGCGTCTGCGCCCAACTGCCCGTGACCTACCCCTTGGCCATGGCGCTGGCCTTGTCATTGGCTCCCGTGCCCCTCCATCAAGCCTTGCAAGCCTATGCCTTTGGCTGGTCTGAAAACATGACGCAAGCCGCATTGAAAGCCGTCCCTTTGGGACAAAGCGCAGGCCAGCGCATGCTGGCCCGCCTGGCCCAAGAGATTCCCATAGCCGTAGAAGAGGCCATGCACCTCAGCGACAACGACCGACAAGCCTTCAGCCCCATGCTGACCATCTTGTCGGCTCGCCACGAAACCCAATATTCACGCCTATTTAGATCATGACCACTGCACTCCACCACATTCCCAACCGCACCAAAAAATTGCCGCCCTTGCGCGTGGGCATCGGCGGGCCTGTGGGCTCTGGCAAAACCACTTTGCTTGAAATGTTGTGCAAAAACATGCGCGAGCGCTGGGACTTGATTGCCATCACCAACGACATCTACACCAAAGAAGACCAGCGCTTGCTGACCGTGAGTGGCGCACTGCCCGCCGAAAGAATCATGGGCGTTGAAACAGGCGGTTGCCCGCACACCGCCATTCGCGAAGACGCCTCCATCAACCTCGAAGCCATTGACCGCATGCTGGGCCAGTTTCCCAACGCCGATGTGGTCTTCATCGAAAGTGGCGGCGACAATTTGGCCGCCACCTTCAGCCCCGAACTGTCTGATCTGACGATCTATGTGATCGATGTGGCGGCCGGCGAAAAAATTCCGCGCAAAGGCGGCCCCGGCATCACCAAGAGCGATTTATTTGTGATCAATAAAACCGACTTGGCACCCCATGTCGGCGCCAATTTGGATGTGATGCGAGCCGACACCCAGCGCATGCGGCCCAACCCCGAGACACGCCCTTGGGTCATGACCAACCTGAAAACACTGGACGGACTGGCCGAGGTGGTGCGCTTCATTGAGAAAAAAGGCATGCTGGCTAACACTTAAAAAGCTGGCGTCGCAAACGACAAAAACGCTGATTTAAGCCGGTACAATCTCACCCCAAGGAAGCGTGGCAGAGTGGTCGATTGCACCGGTCTTGAAAACCGGCGACTCGAAAGGGTCCGTGAGTTCGAATCTCACCGCTTCCGCCAGATTCAGTGCTTCTGATTCATTGATCGGCACTGTTTTCCGTGACCCACCTCGCACACGGAGCGCACTGTGGACCTTTCCAAATCCATCCCCCTGACGACACTCGCCGCTTTGATGCTGGGCATGGGCATGGGCAACGCCAAAGCTGACATGCTGACCGAGTGCAATGCCATTGCTTCGCAAATCAGCAAATCAACACCGCAGAATATCGATCAAATCACCACTTTGGTCACAGCGATTTGTTTTCAAGAAGATCGTGGCGTGCGGTTGCAATATAGAAATAAGTTGAGCGTGCCTGCGAGCAGCATCAGCCAGTCCAACTTGAACGGCATTCGGCCGCAGATGGTCACCGCTTGGTGCACCGACCCTGCTCAAAGATCGGTGTTGAACTTGATCAACATCCAGTACCACTACAGCGACCCAACGGGTCGATACATCGGCAAGATCGATATCAGCAAAAGCGACTGCCGCTGATCAAGTTAACTCCCGAGGCTCTACCACCTCAGAACAAATGGGGCCAAGCCCCACCAGCACCTCAGAAGTCGCGGCCCCAAGTCAGGCGCACGGCTTCGAGGCCGTGGTTGGGGTCTTTGTAACCGCCGTTGCTGATGTGCATCAGGCCAACACCCACTTTGGTTTTTTCATTCAGGCGGTACATCACATCAAATGTGGTTCTGAAGTTGAAGCTGCCGCTCAGTGACCGGATGCGGTCATCGCCCTTGATGACTGAGTAAGAAGGGTAGATGAACAGCGTCATGTCAAAGCCTTTGACATCGATCGTTTTGCCCACACCAGGACCAAACATGTAAGTGCCTTGTCCATTCAACATGGCCGAAGCGCCATAGCGCAAGCCATAGAACGAGGTGGGCTTGGACTGATAAGAGACGTCAAGGATGCTTTTGTCTTTGGTCAAAGACAGGTCCCACTCTTTGTTGTGCACATCGGTCATGTACGAAACCGTGACGGTTTCTTTGTTGACCACGGTGGGTTCTGGCACCAAGGTGAACCAAGCTGAACCGAGGATGACCCCAATGGCGGCTGCACTGTCAAACATGTCGAATCCTTTAAAAAAGCGAAAGTGGCAAATTTGATAATTATTATAATTTAAGGATTATCGAAAAAAACGTTTCTAGGTATTTCTTAAGTCCCCTTACACAAAAAAGTGGCTTGTTTAGAATTTGACATAAAAAATATAAAATCACCACCCATGGAACTATCAAACACACCATTTGCTTCGGCATATTTGCGTTTTTTGCAGTTGGCCAAGGTCATCCAAGCTTTGCCAGGCGGTATGGAAATGGATGCCAATGAGCATGCTTTGCTCCAAGCCGTGGTGTTGCGCTGGTATGAAAAACAGCCCATGACGGTGCGTGAAGCCATTGGCTTGTCCGACTTGGGGTCGCCGGCCACTTTGCACAAGCGCATCACGCGTTTGCGTGAAAAAGAGATGCTCAGCACCTTGAGTTTGGACGGAGATCGCCGCGCCAAATTCTTGATCCCCACCGAGCGCACTCTGGGCTACTTCAGTCACCTGGGGCAATCGATGCAACAGGCGAATGTTTCTCAGACCGCATGAAGCTTGTTCTACAAAGGTCTCTCGAAATAACAGCACTGACCTTGGGCAGTGCTGTTTTATTTGCGAGCTTCTTTCATTTCAACAACTGGATTTTTGCTGAGTTGACCTACACCAAAGGGGTCAATTGGGTTTTTCTACCGGCTGGTTTCCGCATCATCTTGGTTTTGATTTTGGGTCTGCCTGGGGCGGTGGGCATCACCCTAGGCACTTGGTACCTTGATGGCGTCAATCTGTTTGGCGAGATCGACCCGGTCTATCTGAATGGCGTCGTTTCAGGAATGACGCCCTATCTTTTGATGAAATTTTTGGCCAAGGGCCAACCGCCATTTAGCCTTTTGCAAGGCATGACGTCTCAACGCCTGCTGAATTTAACCTTGGTCTTTGCGGCAGCCAATGCCATCTTGCACCACCTGCTGTGGCTTTTCGAAGGTCAAAACGACGTCAACATTTGGGTTGATGTGTGGCCCATGTTCATAGGCGATGCCATCGGCGCCTTGCTGATGTTGTACACCTTCAAGTGGTTGCTCAACCGCTTCAAAATCAAGCCGCTTTGAGCGCTTGCACCGCAGCTTAGGCCGTCTCTGACAAAAAGATCGCCTGCAAGTCACTCAAAAAATCGAAGCCTTTTTCGGTGGGCCAGACACGGTGTAGATCTCGGCCAATCAAGCCCTTCTGTTCAGCCTCTTGCAAACCGTGCTGAATGCTGGTCATCGACAAGCCCGTGCGCTCAACAAAATCAAGCAAGTTAAATCCGTCCTTCAGACGCAAAGCGTTCAGCATGAACTCAAAGGGCAAATCTTGTCGTGACACCTCTGTGCTTTGCGTTACGGGCTCACCTTTCATGGCCTGCTGCATGTACAGCGCAGGCTCTCTGTAACGCACCTGCCGCACCACGCGGTGGGCAAAACTGAGTTTGCTGTGTGCCCCAGCCCCCACGCCCAAATAATCGCCAAATTGCCAATAGTTCAAGTTGTGCGCGCAGGCATGGCCTGCTTTGGCATAGGCCGAAACTTCGTAGCGGTTCAGTCCGGCAGCGGCCGTTAATTCGGTGATGCGGTCCATCATCTCGTAGGCCAATTCGTCTTCCGGCAAGACGGGTGGAAACTTCGCAAACACCGTATTGGGCTCGATCGTCAAATGGTAGATCGAGATGTGCGGCGGCTGAAAAGACAGCGCCGTATGAATGTCTTGCGTCAGCCCTTGCAAGGTCTGGCCGGGCAAGGCGTACATCAAGTCGAGGTTAAAGGTGTTGAAAACCTGCGCTGCTTCGGTGACTGCCGCTAACGCCTGATCGCGATCATGGACCCGACCCAAAGCCTTCAAATGGCCATTGTCAAAACTTTGCACACCGATGGACAAACGCGTGATGCCCGCTTGGTGAAAAGCTTTGAAACGGTCCTTTTCAAAAGTACCGGGATTCGCCTCCATGGTCAGCTCGGCATTGGGGGCGAGTCGCACGCGCGCACGAATGCCCGAAATCAATCGGTCAATGGCTTCAGGGGAAAACAAACTGGGCGTGCCGCCACCCAAAAAAACAGTTTGAATGCTGCGCCCCCAGATCAAGGGCAGACTGGCCTCAAGGTCGGCAAACAGGGCTTCGATGTAAGCGTCTTGCGTTGATGGTGCGTCAGCGCCCGCCCGAAATTCGTGCGAATTGAAGTCGCAATACGGACATTTCTTGATGCACCAAGGCAGGTGCACATACAGAGACAAAGGCGGCAAAGCACTCAGCTGCAACACGCCCGGCCGCATGGCGTGCAAGGGGTCCAACATCTCACTCATGGGCCACTCATGCCGTAGCGTTGTCCAACCAGCGTTCACGCATCAGGGCCAACATGGCTTGCGCTGCACGCCCACGGTGGCTGTTGGCGTTTTTGACCTCGGTGGGCAATTGGGCAAAAGTTTGGCCAAATTGGGGCAGCAGCATGACCGGGTCAAACCCAAAGCCTCGAGTCCCCATGCGCTCACGCGTGATCTCGCCCACCACCCGGCCCACCGCAATCAATGGCTCTGGATCATCGACACTGCGCACCGCCACCAAGGTGCTGACCATGGCTGCGCGGCGGTTGCTGATGTTTTGCATTTGTTGCAACAAAGCGGTCACGTTGTTGTCGTCACTTTTGGCCAAACCAAAGCGGGTGGCGTAGTAGGCCGTGTCCACACCGGGTTGGCCATTGAACGCATCGACGCACAGCCCCGCATCGTCGGCCAAAGCAGGCAAGCCACTGTGCAATGCCGTATGGCGGGCCTTGGCCAGCGCATTTTCGACAAAGGTTTTAAAGGGCTCTTCAGCCTCTGAGATATTCAACTCAGATTGGCGCACCAGTGTCATGTGCAAGGGTGCAAAAAGTGTTTGCAGCTCCGCCAGTTTGCCCGCGTTGTTGGAGGCGAGAACGATTTTCATGCAACTGCTCGGCCTTTGATCAGGTGTTGAAAACCGATGTTTTCGGCTCTGCATCCGCCAGCTTTTGCAACGCGATCAACTGCGCAATGCCCTTTTCGGCCAAGCCCAGCATGCGGTCCATCTCGACGCGCGTGAAAGCCACGCCTTCGGCGGTGCCCTGCACTTCCACAAAGTGCCCGGCGCCCGTCATGACCACGTTCATGTCGGTGTCGCAGGCCGAGTCTTCGGGGTAATCCAAATCCAACAAGGGCGTTCCGTCTTTCAAGCCGACAGAAATAGCGGCGACACGATCCAAGATGGGAGATTCGGTCAACTTGCCGCTGGCCAACAAGCCATTGACGGCATCTTGCGCCGCCACAAAAGCCCCGGTGATGCTGGCGGTGCGTGTGCCGCCATCGGCTTGCAAGACGTCGCAGTCAAGGTGGATGGTGCGTTCGCCCAATTTTTTGAGGTCAAAAACCGCGCGGAGCGAACGCCCAATCAAGCGCTGAATTTCTTGGGTACGCCCGCTTTGTTTGCCACGTGCGGCCTCGCGGTCGCCACGGGTGTGCGTGGCTCGCGGCAGCATGCCGTACTCTGCAGTCACCCAGCCTTCGCCGCTGCCTTTTTTGTGGCCCGGTACCTTTTCTTCGACCGATGCCGTGCACAAAACACGGGTTTGGCCAAACTCAATCAACACCGATCCTTCGGCATACACGGTGTACCCTCGGGTCAAGCGCACGGGGCGAAGCGCGTCTGTGGCGCGTCCGGATCGAACATAAGGGGCAGTGTGGGCGGTCATGATGGGGTTTGAATAGGTTGAAAGGCGTGGCGAAAAGATGAATCGGTGCGTGAATCAGTCGGCAGGTCGGTGAGTGGGTCGTTTTGAGAGTTTGCGATAATCGCAGGCTGGGTCAACGCACTCTTTGCGGCCCATTTGCAGCGTTCTAGCCACTTTCTTGTCACAGAAGAAGGGCGGCGCTGTCCCAAGGAATTTGACCGATGCCAGTTTACAGTATGACCGGGTATGCCAGCGTGCAGCACAGCCCGCCGCCCACCGATGGCGACGCCTCTGCCAGCACCGGGGCCACCGCCAGATTGGGCTTAGAAATCCGCTCGGTCAACAGCCGTTTTTTGGACCTGAGCTTTCGACTTCCCGAAGAGCTGCGCCAACTCGAACCCGGCTTGCGCGAGCTGATCACGCGGCACATCAAACGCGGCAAAGTCGAAGTGCGGGCCAGTCAAGATGCAGGCGACGGCTCTTCATTGCAAACGCCCAACCACCAAGCGCTGCAAAAAATCGCTGCGCTGCAAGACAAAATTCAAGACTGGCTGCCCAATGCCAAGGCCTTGAGCGTGGCCGATGTGCTGCGCATGGCGGGTGGCAGCGCAGGACCAGCTCAACTTGACGAAGCGGCTTGGATGCAACTGGCCTTGAATGGCGTAGAGGCTCTGCGTGAGGCACGTGCACGTGAAGGCGCCCGATTGACCGAGATGTTGCAGGGCCATATTGCGCAACTGCTCGGTCTGGCCGAGCAAGCGGTGCCCCTGGTGCCGCAATTGGTCGAGCAACAACGCCAGCGTTTCCTCGACCGATGGAAAGAGGCCATGGCCTTGGCCGACGGCACTCACCTGCCCGAAGTGGCCCAAGACCGCGCACTGACCGAAGCCACGGCGTTTGCCATTCGCATTGATGTGGCCGAAGAGCTGACCCGACTGCGCTCCCACTTGGACGAGATTTCTCGCTTGTTGCTGAAAGGCGGCGACATCGGCAAACGGCTTGACTTTTTGATTCAAGAATTGCATCGTGAAGCCAACACGCTGGGCTCTAAGTCAGCGGTACTCGAGATGACCCGCATCTCGGTCGACATGAAAGTGTTGATCGAGCAAATGCGCGAACAAGTCCAGAACATCGAATAAAGAACCCGCTATGGATTACCCCGGAAATCTCTTTGTTGTGGCCGCCCCCAGCGGGGCCGGCAAATCCAGCCTGGTCAAGGCCCTGATGGAGCTGGACTCTCGCGTGCAACCCACGGTCTCGCACACCACGCGCGCGCCGCGCGGCCAAGAAAAGCACGGCCGCGAGTACTTTTTTGTCTCGGCAGCCGAATTTGACAGCATGGTTCAGGCCGATGCCTTTGTGGAATGGGCGCATGTGCATGGCCAACGCTATGGCACCTCTAAAAAGATGATCGAGGATCGCATGACCCAAGGGGCCGATGTGATTTTGGAAATTGATTACCAAGGCGCTTTACAAATCAAAAAAATGTACGCCAATGCGGTACTTATTTTTATCTTGCCGCCCAGTTGGGAAGAGTTGCGCTCGCGCCTGGAGCGTCGGGGTGAAGACACCCCCGAGATCATTGAGTTGCGCTTGCAAAATGCCGCCATCGAGTTGGCACAGGCCCACGAATTTGACTTCGTTATAATCAACGAAGTATTTGATCGTGCTCTGTTTGACCTCAAAGCGGTTGTTCACGCCCAGCGGCTCAAGTACCACGTCCAGCGCCGTGCACGGCCTGACACCTTCCAAGCGCTCAAAATTGCTTGAACCACGCTCAGAATTTCTCAAGGAAAACATCATGGCCCGCATCACCGTTGAAGATTGCCTGGAACAGATCCCCAACCGCTTTCAGTTGGTTTTGGCCGCCACTTACCGTGCCCGCATGCTGAGCCAAGGTCACACCCCCCGCATCGAAAGCAAAAACAAGCCAGGCGTCACTGCTTTGCGTGAAATCGCGGCAGGCAAAGTGGGCATCGAGATGCTCAAGCGCGTGTCTTGATCTTTCCCCCACCCGGTCTGTACCGGGTCTGCAAGAGCCCCTTCATTGGGGCTTTTTTTCGTCCCTCGCAAAAGGCCCCTCTGCCTTGCGTTACATTGATGCCATGAGCACCGCCACGTCGTCAACTTCACATACAGGAAACAGCCGCAATCAGGCTGTGGCGCCGGCTGCAGCCAATGCAGCGGCTGCCAGTTTTGCTGTTCTCGAAGCGCAATTGGGCTACCTCAACAGTGCCGACACCGACATGGTGCGCAAGGCCTACAAATTTGCCGACGAAGCCCATCTGGGCCAAATGCGCAAAAGCGGCGAACCCTACATCACCCACCCCATCGCGGTTGCCGGCTTGTGCACCGAATGGAAGCTGGACGCCCAAGCCTTGGCTGCGGCCTTGCTGCACGATGCCATGGAAGACTGCGGCGTCACCAAGATTGAATTGATCGAGCGCTTTGGCTCCCCTGTTGCTGAGCTGGTCGATGGCTTGACCAAACTGGACAAGTTGGAGTTCAACACCCGCGAAGAAAACCAAGCCGAGTCTTTTCGGAAAATGCTGTTGGCCATGGCCCGCGATGTGCGCGTCATTCTCATCAAGCTGGCCGACCGCACGCACAACATGCGCACCATGTCTGACATGCCGCGCAGCAAGTGGGGCCGCATCGCCTCAGAAACCTTAGAAATTTACGCGCCCATCGCGCACCGCCTGGGCTTGAACCAAATCTACCGCGAGCTGCAAGACTTGTCGTTCAAGCACTTGCTGCCTTGGCGCTATGCCGTGTTGACCAAGGCCGTCTCACGTGCCCGCAACCGCCGCCGCGATTTGATTCAAAAAGTGCAAGCCGATGTCGAGGCGGTTTTCTCTCAAGCCAACATGCCTGTGCGCATCAGTGGACGCGAAAAAACCCTGTATTCCATCTACAAAAAGATGGACGAAAAACACCTCAGCTTTGCGCAAGTCACTGACATCTATGGCTTTCGGGTGATCGTTCCATCTGTCGTTGACTGCTACACCGCGCTGGGTTGGTTGCACCAAATTTACAAACCCGTTCCCGGCAAATTCAAAGACCACATTGCGATTGCCAAAGTCAATGGCTACCAATCGCTGCACACCACCTTGGTGGGCCCCTCGGGTGTGAACGTCGAGTTTCAGATGCGCACCGAGGCCATGCATTTGGTCGCCGAATCGGGTGTTGCCGCGCACTGGCTTTACAAAGAGCACGAGTCGGCCAGCGCCCAGTCTGAACGCTTGGGCACACAGTGGCTGCAATCGCTGTTGGACATTCAAACCGAGACCCGCGACGCTGCCGAGTTTTGGGACCACGTCAAAGTTGATTTATTCCCCGATGCGGTTTATGTGTTCACGCCCAAAAGCCAAATCATGGCACTGCCCCGCGGCGCGACAGTGGTCGACTTTGCCTACGCGATTCACAGCCGTGTGGGTGACCACGCCATGGCGGCCCGCATCAACGGGGACCAAGTGCCGCTGCGGACCGAGCTCAAAAATGGCGATGTGGTGGAAGTGATCACTGCGCCCGTTTCAGCACCCAACCCGGCTTGGTTGGGTTTTGTGCGGACAGGACGCGCCCGCTCAAAAATTCGCCATCACTTGAAAACCATGGCGCAGACCGAGTCGGTGCTACTGGGCGAGAAACTGTTGTCACAAGCGCTGCGAGCGGAAGGCATCGACAAACTGCCATCCGACGATGCCAAGCACCAATCACTGTGGGAAAAGTTGTTCCGCTTCACCGGCAACCGCAACTTGCAAGATTTGCTGATGGACATTGGCCTGGGCAAGCGGATTGCCTCTATCGTGGCCAAACGCCTGACCGCATTGTTGTCTGAAATGGGCCAAAAACCCGATGCCCTGTTGATGACCCGCGAGCGTTTCACGGCGCATGAAACGGTGTCGCAAGGGGCGATCACGCTGGATGGCAGTGAGAACGCCTCGGTGGTTTATTCGCGCTGCTGCCGCCCCTTGCCTGGCGATGACATCGTGGGCTATTTGGGCCGCGGAGAAGGCTTGGCGGTCCACACACGCGACTGCGCCGCTGCCCGAAAGTTAGAGCACAAAGACAGCGAACGCTTCATCGGTGTGGAGTGGTCGGACGAACTCCATCGCAGCTTTGAAACCGCCATTGCCGTCACCGTGGTCAATGGCAAAGGCGTGTTGGCCCGCGTGGCCGGCGCTTTGGCCAGTGCCGAAACCGACATCGTGCATGTGGACATGGGCCATGAAACGCCCTTGGAGATGGCCGAACTGAAGTTTGTGGTGGCCGTGCGCGATACCACCCACCTGGAGCAGGTGCTGCGCCATTTGAAGCGGACACCGTCTGTGGTCAAAGCCGAGCGCCAGACCCATCGCGGCAATTCGGTGATTTGAGTTGCCTGCCCCACACATGGGCAGGGGTGTGTGCTCCTCAAGCCGGGGCGGGGTAACTCACCTGCAAGACTTCGATCTCCAGCACGCCCGCTGGCGTGGGTAACTTCAAGACATCGCCCTCTCGCGACTTGAGCAGCGTTCGCGCGATTGGCGAGACCCAACTGACTTGCCCTTGCAAACTGTCGGCTTCGTCAATGCCCATGATGGTGACGGTGCGTTCTTGGCCCAAAGCCTCTGTGTAGGTGACTGTTGCCCCAAAAAAAACCTGGTCACGGCCATGGTGCACGCTGGGGTTGACGACCTCGGCCATTTCAAGCCGCCGGGTCAAAAATCGAATGCGCCGATCGATCTCGCGCAAGCGTTTTTTGCCGTAAAGGTAATCCCCGTTTTCTGATCGATCGCCGTTGCTCGCGGCCCAGTGCACGATTTCAACCACTTTGGGCCGTTCATCGTCGATCAGCCCTAAAAGCTCGGCCCTCAACCGGTCGTAGCCGGCAGGCGTCATGTAGTTGCGCGCACCCGCGGGCAACGCGGGCAATGCCAAGTCTTCGTCGTCCTCGGAGGGGGTGGCGGGTGCGTTCATATTGCGAGTGGGCTTTAGAAATAGAAAAAGCCCACAACAAATGTTGTGGGCTTTCTAAATTTTGGTGCGGCTGGCAGGAATCGAACCCACGACCCCTTGGTTCGTAGCCAAGTACTCTATCCAGCTGAGCTACAGCCGCATCCTGCCCGGAATTATAGCAAGCTTTTCAGGCCGGTTGAGACCGGCCTTTGAATTTATTGCCAGGCCACAGCCGACATGTCGTTCGCAAAAATGGGCGAGCTGGACCACAGCCCTTTCAGGCCTTTGCGGTAGACCGCTGTGTTGGAGGCGTTGAACAAAAACACGTTCACAGCGTCTTTGGCAATCAGGCGCTGCATGTCGCCAAACAACTGCGTGCGCTCTTTGGCGGTGGTGGCCGCCGAATGCTTGGCCGCCATGTCGCGAAACGCCTTGCTGTCATAGCCCCAGTAATACTGCGGGTTGGCATAGTTCATGTAGTCCAGCGGTTCCACGTGGTTGATGACCGTCAAATCAAAGTTGCCTTTGAAAGTGCCGCCCAGCCACTGCGCCCACTCGACGTTTTCAATTTTGGCCACGATGCCCACCTTGGCCAGTTGGGCGGCCAAAATTTCACCTCCCTTGCGGGCGTAGGGCGGCGGAGGCAAGGTCAAAGTCACGTTCAAAGGCGTCTGCACACCGGCTTCTTTCAGCAGGGCTTTGCTTTTTTCGGGGTCAAAGGGGTAAGTCCCACTCAGCTCCACATAGCCCGCATCGGTCGGCGCCATATGGCTGCCAATGGGTTTGGCCAAACCCTCGAACACACCGTCAATGAAGGCTTTTTTGTCGATGGCATGGGACAAGGCCCGGCGCACCCGCACATCGTCAAACGGCTTCTTGCGGTTGTTGATGGTCATGATGCCCTTGCCCGCTGTGCTGCCCAGTTCCACCACAAAGCGTTTGTCTGCTTGGAATTGTTTGAGACTTTGGGGCGATTGAAAACGCGGCATGCCATCGATGTCACCTGCCAACAAGGCGGCCACCTGGGCTGCAGAGTCGTTGATGAAGCGGAAGGTCACCTTTTTCAATTTGATGGCATTGGCATCCCGAAACCCGTCCCATTTGGTCAAAGTGACAGAAGAGCCTTTGGCCCAGTTGTCGAGCTTGTAGGGACCGGTGCCGATGGGCTTGGTGGCAGCTGTTGATGCACTGTCGGGATGCAAGATGACGGCAGTGTTTTCACCCATGCGGAACAAAAAGTTGCCGTCGGGGTTGTTCAACACCAAGACCACTGTGTGGGCATCGGGCGTTGAGATGTGGCTGATGTTGTTGAACACCGCGCCTTTGGCTTTGTTGGTGCTCTTGGGGTCTTTGGCTCGCTCAAAACTGAACTTCACAGCAGCAGAGTCAAATGTGGTGCCGTCTTGAAACTTCACGCCCTTGCGCAATTTGAAGGTGTAGGCCTTGCCATCGGCATCCATTTTCCAGCTCTCGGCCAGCAAGGGGCTGATGGAGCCGTCCACATTGATCTTGGTTAAGCCTTCCAAGATGTTGTAGTGCACCACTTCCCCAATGGCTGCCGCTGGTGCCATGGTGGGGTCTAGGCTGGTGGGCTCCAAGATCATGCCCAAAATCACGCTGTCTTTGCGCGATTGGGCTTGCGCTTGCGCGTGCACGCCAAGCAAGCTGATGGCCAACAATGCAGCACCGCCGTAACCGACTAAGCGGCGGGTCATGTTGAAGGATGTCTTCATAGTCACTCCTGCTTTAAAAAGCGTTCTGATTGCCCGGAACGGCTGAGATGAGCGCCTGGGTGTAAGGGTGCGCTGCATGCTCGAATATCTGCTCCGCGGAACCGTGTTCTACCACATGGCCATTTTGCAAAACCAAGATGTCGTCACACATCAAATTGACCACCGCCAAGTCATGGCTGACAAACAAATAACTCAGGCCATAACGGTCTTGCAAATCCATCATCAAATTGAGCACTTGCGCCTGCACCGACACATCCAGCGCACTCACTGGCTCGTCGGCCACGATCAATGCGGGGCGCGTGATCAAGGCCCGAGCAATTGCAATGCGTTGTCGCTGACCCCCTGAAAATTCGTGGGGGTATTTGTCAAAGTCAGCCGATCTCAGGCCGACCTCGCTGAGGGCTTGCGCGGCGCGGTCTTTGAGTTCGGTGCGCCCATCCGAGGGCTTTAAACCACTTTGAAGAGGCTCGGTCACGATGCTCAGCACTTTTTGCCGAGGGTCGAGCGAGCCATAAGGGTCTTGAAAAACCATCTGAAAGCCACTGCGCAAGGGCCGCAAATCGGCTGCTGGCATGCGGTGAATGTCTTGCCCCTTGAACAACACTTGGCCTTCGGTCGGGGTGTCCAAGGCCATGACCAAGCGCGCCAAGGTGGACTTGCCAGAGCCTGACTCACCCACCACGCCCAAACTTTTTCCCGCATGCAAGGTGAAGCTCACCTGTGTCAACGCCTGCAAGCTGGGGGCGGCATCCCAAAAACGCGTGCGCGGCAGGGCAAATCGGCGGCCCAACTGCTGCACCTGCAGCAAGGGCGAGTTGTCCGGATGAGGCACCGTCATGAGGACCTCCAGTGGGGACAACTGACCCAATGCGGCTCAGATGAGGGGTACAAGGGGTCGACCCGTTCAGGCAGGGGCGGCGTGCTGAAACAGGTTTCGGTGGCCATCGTGCATCGGTCTGCAAAGGCGCAGCCCGCCGGGAAGTCGACCAATTCGGGCACACGTCCGGGAATGGTGACCAAGCGTGTGCCACGGGCCAAACCCAGTCGGGGTCGGGCGGCAAAAAGCCCGCGGGTGTATGGGTGAGCGCGCTGCTCAAACAGCTCAGGGGTCGACGCACTTTCGACCACGGCACCGCCGTACATCACCATCACCCGATCCACTTGGTCTTGCATCAGCCCCAAGTCGTGGCTGATGAGCAGCAGGCCCATGCCGTCTTCTTGCACCAATTGCTTGATCAAGGTGAGCACTTCTTTTTGTACGGTCACATCCAAAGCGGTGGTGGGCTCGTCGGCAATCAGCAAATCAGGGCGGCAGGCCAAGGCCATCGAAATCATCACCCGCTGGCGTTGCCCCCCCGAGAGTTGGTGCGGATAGGCATCGAGCCGCTCACGGGCACGGGGCAGCTGCACCCGCTCCAGCAACTCAAGCGCACGGGCCTTGGCCTCTTGCGCCCCCATGTTTTGGTGCAAGCACAAGGGCTCGGCAATTTGCTTCCAAATGGGATGCAAAGGATTGAGTGCCGTCATGGGCTCTTGAAAAATCATGGCCATGCGCGCGCCGCGCAACTGGCACATGGCGGCATCTTGCAAGCCCACCAACTCTTGTCCTTGCCATTGAATCGAGCCACTGACTTGGGCTTTTTCAGGCAACAAACCCATCACCGCCAACGCGGTCAAAGACTTTCCACTGCCACTTTCACCAATCAAGCCCACGGTTTGTCCGCGCTCGATGCGCAAAGACACACCCCGCAAAGCCTGCGCCCAACCCCGGGCCGTGGGCAAGGTGACGCGCAAGTCAGAAACCTGCAGCAATGCTTTGGTGGGGGCAGTGTTCACTGTGGATGCATGAAGGGCCATGTTGTTCACCGCTCTCTGGCCAAACGGGGGTCCAACACATCGCGCAGACCATCCCCCAACAAATTCAGCCCCAGCACCGCCAGCGCAATGGCTGCACCGGGATACACGGCCAGCATGGGGGCTTGGAAAATTTGTGACTGCGCCTCGTTCAACATGCGCCCCCAACTGGGCTGGGGCGCTTGCGTGCCCAGGCCCAAATAAGACAAGGCTGCTTCAGCCAATATGGCAATCGCAAACTGGATGGTGACTTGCACAATCAGCACACTGGCCATATTGGGCAACACATGCACCCACGTGATGGCCCAAGGCCCCTGGCCCGCAGCACGCGCAGCGGCCGTGAAATCTCTGGACCAAATGGCGTTGGCAGCACCCCGAGAAATTCGGGCAAACACTGGAATATTAAAAATACCAATGGCCACGATGCTCACCACCAAACCGGGGCCATAAATGGCGGTGAGCATGATGGCCGACAACAACGCTGGAAAAGCAAAAGTGAAGTCCGACGCGCGCATGATGACTTCTTCAACCCAGCCCCGACGCGCAGCGGCCAGCAAGCCCAAAGGCAAACCCACACCTAAGCCAATGCCCACTGCAATAAAGCCAACCAACAAAGAGTTTTGGCTGCCCACCCACAGCATCGAAGCGATATCGCGGCCCAGACTGTCGGTGCCAAACCAATGCGCGGCACTGGGTGGCGCCAATTTGTTGGGAATATTGATCTCGCCCGCGGGATAGGGCGACCAAAACAAAGACAGCACGGCGCACAACACCATCAGCAGCACCAAGGTGCCGCCCGCGACAAAACTGGGGTGCCGCAAGGCACGCTGCCAAAAAGAATGGTTAAGCGGCATGCCCCGCCTTCAAGCGAGGGTCGACCCACGCATACAGCACATCGACCACAAAGTTGATCAAGATCACCAAGGCCGCCAGCAACATCACCACATCCCGCACCACCACCAAGTCGCGGTTGGCGATCGCCTGAAAAATCAAGCGCCCGATGCCCGGCAACACAAAGACGTTTTCAATCACGATGGCACTGGTGATCAGGTTGCCAAATTGCAAACCCATCACCGTGATCACCGGAATCATGGCGTTGCGCAACACATGGCCCCACAGCACTTGCGAGCGACTCAAGCCTTTGGCGCGGGCGGTGCGCACAAAATCTTCACGCAAGGTGTCGAGCACCGCCGAACGGGTCACACGCGTCAAGATGGCGGTTTGCACCGCAGCCAACGCCATCGCGGGCAAGAGCAAAGCCTGAATGCCCGGCCACAGGCCGCCGCCATCTTCTTCCGACCAACCCGGAAAGCCACCGGCGCTGACCCACTCTAAGTGCACGGCGAACAACAAAATAAGCAAAATAGCCAACCAAAAATTGGGCAGCGCCAACCCCAATTGACTCAGCGTCATCACGCCCAAATCCCCTGCTTTGTTTTGCTTTGATGCGGCAAAAATGCCAAGCGTCAAGGCCAAGGCCACGGTCAAACCCATGGCCATCACCGCCAATGGCAAGGTGACTTGCAAGCGATCGCGAATCAACTGCCCCGTAGGCGTGTCATACGCGATGCTCAAGGCCGTTTGCCCTTGCACCCAACCGCCCAGCCACGCCCAATAGCGCTGGAGGGCGGGTTGGTTCAAGCCCAACTTTTCTTCCATGGCGGCCAGCGATTCTGCGGTGGCGGTCTCGCCCAAAATCACCTGTGCGGCGTTGCCCGGTAACAATTCCAGCACGGCAAAAACCAAGGCCGACGCAAGCAGCAAGGTCAATGCGAAACTCACCAAACGTCTCAAGAAAAAGAGGGGCACGCGCTATCCTCGGGTTTGTGAGCATCGATGAAGAAAGTTTCAAATGGCATACAAAATGATTGTAAACAGCGGGCAAGGCTCCCTTGTGGATATTCCCGGTCTTCAAGTAGGTCACTTCACACTTTCTGAGCGCCTGACAGGTTGCTCTGTGGTACTGGCTCCCGAGGGGGCCACAGGCGCGGTGGATGTGCGAGGCGCCGCGCCGGGCACACGCGAGACCGACCTGCTTGACCCCACCAATTGGGTGGACAAAGTGCATGCCATCGTGCTGAGTGGGGGCAGTGCTTTTGGCCTGGATGCCGCCACCGGCGTGGTGCGCTGGCTTGAAGAACAGGGCATTGGCTTTGAGACTGGCTATGGCCGTGTGCCCATCGTGCCTGCTGCGGTGCTGTTTGATTTACCCATGGTGCGCAAAGGCGACCAGCCCCAAGCCCGACCCGGTGCTGCAGCCGGCTATGCGGCTTGCCAAGCGGCCAGCACGCAAATGCCCGCCGCAGGCAACGTGGGCGCGGGTGCAGGGGCTTGTGTGGGCAAACTTTTTGGCCTAGACCGTTGCATGAAAGGCGGCATCGGCCACGCCAGCGTGCGCGTGGGCCCCTGGGTGGTCGGCGCCATGGTGGCTTGCAATGCGGTGGGCGACGTGATCGACCCGACCACGGGTCAGGTGTTGGCCGGTGCACGCACGGCCGATGGGGCCAGCCTGCTGGACACCCAACGTGCCCTGCTGAACGGCGAGAGCGGCAAACGCCCCCTGTCGGGCACCAACACCACCATTGGCGTGGTGGCCACCAATGCCACCTTGAACAAAGCCCAAGCCAAACGCTTGGCCATGAGCGCCCACGATGGCTTGGCACGCAGCATTCGACCGGCACACACCCCGCTGGACGGCGACACCCTCTTTGCCATGGCCACAGGCTCCCAACCCGGCCCCGTTGATTTGATGCTGTTGACGGTGATGGCGGCCGAGGCCACGGCGCGGGCCACGGTGGATGCCATTCGGCAGGCAGAAAGTGTGCACACCCTGAATGGCGTGGTGCCATCGGCCTCGTCAAGGGCAAGCTAACCCTCTGGGCCTAGTCTCATCACTCGGAGATGCCCAATTTTTGAACGGCTAAGGGGTAGTTGGGGTGGTTTTTGTCGAGTTGCCAGCCGGACATCAACAAGCGTGTCATGAACTGCTTGTTGTAGACCAAGGACATGATCCATTGAAAGATGCCAAAGGTCACGGCGGTCAACACGAAATGGAGCAAGCCGATGCCGATCTCACCCCGAATGATGGGCACAAACCAGCCAAACAAAAAATAAGTCCAAGACCATCCGACGTAGCCTGATTTGGTCAAACCCGACTGTGGGTGTCTGAGCATCACCTTTTTCTGCAAGCCCATCAACATCAATCCGATGAGGACGGGGCCCAAGATCACCAAGAAGATCAGCCAATGCCAAATAGAAAAAGAACCCACCGCAACTCCTCAAATGAATGGGAACATTCTGCACCATCAGCGTTCTGCTGCCGCACACCCGGCTGCGCTGGAGCTTGGAAAAAAGCGCGTCCTTGAGGCGCATCAAAAAAGGCGCTTCCTGTGCAGAAAGCGCCTTTCAGAGGTGTGAAGCCAATGCGAAGGCTTTGACCGCTTTATTTTTTCAAAGATTTACCTTCTGCACTTTGGTTTTTAGCTTCAAGAAGCATGCAGTTGGCTTCATGGGTGAGTCTCGTCATCACACTGCAAAAGACTTTGTAGTCGTCTTCACTCATGGTGGCGAGCAATCGCGCTTGTCGATTTTGAGATCCCACAATACCTCTTCGCAAAACCTCAACCCCTTGTGCTGTCACGGACAGCAACTGTTTTCGGCGATCGCCTTGATCACTGCTCATGCTGATCAGGCCCTTTTCTACAAGTTCATAGCTGGCTCGGCTGACTTGGCTGTGGTCAAGATGGGTGGCTGATGCAACTTGCCCCGAAGTTGTAGGGCCAATGCGATTCAGAATGACCAAAACACGCCACTGTCGGCTGGTTAAATCCAGATCAACACTCACCGATCCCTCGACCACTCTAGACAAGATTTGCGACAAGACAGAGACCTGGAACGTCAGCAGTTCTTCTGGCGAGTGTCCCTTTAGGGCCAATGCACTGACTTTTGAAGATTTTTTGATTGCCATATCAATATTTGCTCTAGCAAATAATTTTGATTAAGATGTTGTCTACAACCTTACATCACAAAGGAGACATTGATGCACCCCATTCTGAAGAAAGCTTTGCTTGGACTCACCAGTTCCATGGCTTTCATTTTTGCCTCGCCTGCCTGGTCACAGGCCTTCCCTCAAAAACCCATTACCGTAGTGGTCACCCAAGGCCCAGGCTCTGGCAGTGATGTGATGGCCCGACTGTTGGCGGGTTACCTCAGCCCTCTGCTAGGTCAATCTGTTGTGGTGGAAAACAGAGCGGGTGGATCCGGCATCATTGGCCACCAATCTGTCGCCAAGGCCCCAGCCGATGGCTACACACTCCTTTTCACCTCGACAGCCGGGCTGTTCGTCGTCCCCGTGATGAACCCCAACGCCAAATACAGCTTGGCAGACTATGAGCCCGTGGCACCCGTCATGCGTGCCCCTTTTGCCGTATTGGTCGCAAACACCCCCACAGCGCCCAAAACAATGGCGGAGTTGATCAGCACCGTCAAGAGCAAGCCGCAAAGTTTTGCCTCGGCAGGCGTGGGCACCATGACCCACTTGGGCAGTGAATTGGTCATGCGCAAAGCAGGCATGCAAGCCACCCATATCCCTTACAAAGGGAGCGGCGCGGCCTTGACCGACCTGATGGGGGGCCAAGTGCTGTTCGCCACCGACTCCCTCACGGCCGCGATGACACACATTCGCAGTGGCCGACTGCGTGCATTGGCCACCACAGACACCGCCCGCGAAGCATCGCTGCCTGATGTCCCGACACTGGCTGAATCTGGATTGCCAGGCGTTCAAGTGGCGGCCATCGGTGGCCTGTTCGCACCCAAGGGCACCGCCAAAGAAGTCGTTGAAAAGATCGCAGATGCCACACGCAAAGTGCTGGCCAATCCCGAGGTGATGAACAGGTTTGCCGCAGTGGAGACCGATCCTTTGAACATCTCAATTCCAGCTTTCAATAATTTGTTGCGCAAAGAGGCTGACGTTTGGAGTCCCTTGGTCCGTCAGCTGGACTTGAAGCAGGAATGATGGCGCCTTCATCGATTCCTGTGGCTCACCTCGAACCCCACGCAACGGGTCCGCTCAATGGCTTAAGGGTTGTCGATCTTTCCCGGCTTGTGGCAGGCAATATGCTGACCCTTCAGCTGGGAGACTTTGGTGCAGACGTGATCAAAGTGGAGTCGGCTGGCTCGGGCGATACGCTTCGTGAATGGCGTGAGACCCACTCCGATTACCCACAAGGATGGGACGGCTGGTGGCAAACTTATGCACGCAACAAACGCAGCCTTGCGCTCGACCTTCGCAACAAAGAAGCCATCACTTGGCTTAGAAAATTAATTGACTCCGCACAGGTGCTGGTCGAGAGCTTTAAGCCTGGTACGCTTGAAAACATGGGTCTTCATCCTGAAGAACTCCATGCCAGCAATCCCCGTCTGGTCATCGTTCGATTGTCGGGTTGGGGGCAAACGGGGCCTTACCGAGAATTGCCTGGCTTTGGAAGTTTGATTGAAGGCTTTAGCGGGTTTGCACACAAACACCGCAATGCATCGGGTGTGCCGCAATTGCCCAACCTGGCCATGGCCGACATGATCACGGGACTGACGGGTGCCTTTGCAACCTTGGCGGCTGTGCGTGAAGTTGAGACCCGCGGAGGCAAGGGGCAAGTCATTGACCTTTCGCTTTTAGAACCCATGTTGGCCATCATGGGCCCGGATACCAGTAACTATGCAGCAACGGGTGTGGACACTGAATCTGGAAAGAAAATTGCCTCACCCAGAGGCAGCTACAGATGCAAAGATGGTCTTTGGGTCTCTATGTCTGGCTCCACCGACACCATGGCAAAACGGGTGTTTGAAGCCATCGGACAAGCCGATCTTTTTGAAGATCCTAAATTTAGAACCAACGATGCACGACTGGCCAATGACGCAGAGTTAGACCAACTTGTGGCCAATTTCATTGCGGCGCTCAACCAAGCAGATTGCCTTGCCCACTTCAGACAATTCGGTGTCACGGTGGGGCCCATTTACAACTCTGAGCAGTTGCTGAACGATGCGCACGTCAAGCAGCGCGGTGTTTATGTTCAATTGGAACAAACGCACAGCCAAAAAGCAGTCGTGATGCACCAAGTGACCCCTAGATTACAGAGCACCCCTGGCAAGATCAGACGCGCGGCACCCCGCTTGGGAGAACACACACAAGAAATTTTGCAGGCCTTGGGCAGCACAACCCAAGAGATTGCGGCATTGACAAAAGTTGGGGCGATTGCATGCAAATAAAGTCATTCCGATCTTTGTTATTTGTTCCTGCCACTTCTGAGCACTTGTGGCAAAAGGCGTCACAACGAGGCGCAGACGCAGTGGTCATCGATCTTGAGGACGCCATTCCGATTGATAAAAAAGAAGTGGCACGTGCCATGGCTCCTGCAGCCATCCAACTTCTCAAAGACAAGGGTGCAGATGTCGTCCTGCGGGTCAACAGTGATCCCAGACTGTGGGAACAAGATCTGGTGGGGATGCCTCTGACATCGCTGAGCGCCATCATGTTGCCCAAGGTCGAAACGAAAGATCAGGTCGAGGCATTTGCCAGGGCCCTCACGAAGCATGCCAGCGCCACACCCCCGCCTGTCGCGGCTCTTCTTGAGACACCACTGGGTGTTTTGGCAACGGCCCAAATTGCAAGCCATCCGTCCCTCTGTGCTCTCGGATTTGGTGCAGAAGATTTTTCTGGTGCCATCGGCGTGCATCCCCATGCATTGGCGCTCACCTGGGCAGCGCAGCAAGTGATTACGGGCGCACATGCTTACGGCTTGCAATGCTGGGGAATGGCGGGGAGCATTGCGGAAGTGAAAGACCTCGACGCGTTCGGAAAAGATGTCGAATTTGCTCGCAAGATTGGATTCACAGGCTCCGTTTGCATTCATCCCAATCAAGTGGCCATCGTGAACAGCGGATTTTCTCCCTCAGCCGCAGAGCTTGAATGGGCACAAAAAGTCATAGACGCCGATCAAGCCGCGCGTGCCAAAGGACTGGGCGCCGTGCTGCTCGAGGGCAAGATGATTGACAAACCCATTGTTGACCGCGCCAGACGCTGGTTAGCAGCGCGTATGGCATGACCCCTGCGAAACCCCATTGGGTGACTGTTTGGACAGCCTCAGCGCAAGGTGCCTACCCCGAAGGATCGGCCATTGCCCAACCCGATCTCAGCTTGGCCATTCCTCAGCATGAAAAAGGCTTGGTTCATCAATCCTTTCGCATGCCCATCAAGCCGGCCGTTGCCGCCCACAAATTCAGACTTCGCATCAGCAATGTCTTTGGCAACAAAACTCTGCATCTGAAAGATTTAGCCATCAGTTGGCATTTGGGTGGTGGTGCCCTGGCACCAGGCAGTCGAGTTGTCATGCCCGACATGGCGATTGAGGCGGGCACAGCGGTCTGGACGCAAGGTGTAGAGCTCGCCTCCAACCATCAAGGCTTCATTACAGCCGCAGACAGAACCCTCGTTTTCAGCGCTTGGGTCGAAGGTGAAAGCGGCCCCATCACTTGGCATGCCAAAGCCATGGCCACGGCGTATTTGTCGAAACCAAATACACGCGTGCGCAAAGATGATTTTTCAGAGTTGGCGTTTCCTTTTTCAACGACATCTGTATTTTTCATTGATGCGTTAGATGCAGACTTACCAGACAACTGCTACGCCATCTTGGCTTTAGGCGACTCATTGACAGATGGCACATTCACAACGTTGAACGGCTTTGATCGCTGGACCGATGTCCTGCAGCGATTGCTAATTGCAAATGGCCGTACCGATGTGGCGGTTCTGAATGCAGGCATTGGTGGAAATCAAGTGCTCAGTCCATTAAGCCTTCATGAACCTTGGCGAGGCGGGCCCGCTGCCATTGAGAGATTAGAACGAGATGTCCTCAGTCTCTCTGGTGTCAAATCAGTCATTTGGCTTGAAGGCATCAATGATTTCAGCGACAACGGCCATGCAGATGCAGAGGATGTCCAGTCTGCCATGGAGCAAGCGGTTCATCGACTACGCGCTGCCGGCTTTCGAGTCATTGGCGCTACGTTGCCCTCTGCCTTCAAAAGTACACGCCAAGGTCATGGTCACGCTTTACAAAACGAGAAAAGGAAAGCGTTGAACCAATTCATTTTGTCCAGTGGCTTGCACGATGCAGTGGCGGACATCGACAAAGCGCTGACCAATCCACAGACAGGGTGCTTGGATGCCCTGTTTGATTCTGACAGCACGCTGGGTGGACCCGGTGATGGACTTCACCCCAATCGCGCTGGCCACGCCGCTATCGCAAATGAAATATGGAGAGCCATAACATGAACGAAATCCCCAACCCCTTCGACCCCAGATTGCGCACGGACCTCAGCGCCAACGAAAAAACCATGTTGCATTTCATGTCTGACTGCATGCATGGACACGACATGAGTCTGGTCGAGCGCTATGTGGCCGAAGACTACATTCAACACACGCCTGGCATTGGTCAAGGTCGAGCGGGGCTGCGCCATTATTTGGAACAAGTCGCTTGGAAGCGTCCAGGACGTTTAACCTGGCGACCCATACATCTTTTCGCTTGCGGGGACTTTGTGATTTTGCACAAGCTTTTGCCCGCTGTTGTGATCGCAGACTTCATGCGCTTCAATCCAGATGGCCTGATGGCGGAGCACTGGGATGTCGTTCAGCCACTGCCAGAACCGAACTACGATCCAATGCGACTCTCGACAGAAAACCTGTCCCGGTTTGCAGCCCTGTTTAAGATGCCTTGAGTCTCCACCTCGGTCAATGGCATGAAAAAAGCCACTGACCGAAATCAGTGGCTTTTCCATTTTTTGGTAGGGCGTGACAGACTTGAACTGTCGACCAAAGGATTATGAGTCCTCTGCTCTAACCAACTGAGCTAACGCCCCAACCGAAGCGTTGATTGTAGTGGCCCCAATGTCGCTTATTTGGACTGGCTCAAGGCGTTGCTGACCAGCCGCGAGGTGATGTTGACGATCTGAATCATGCGGTCATAGGGCATGCGCGTGGGGCCAATCACGCCCAGGGTGCCCACCACTTGGCCGTCCACTTCGTAGGGCGAGCTGACCACAGAAAGCTCTTGCATCGGCACCATCTGGCTTTCGCCTCCGATGTAAATGCGCACCCCTTCGGCTTGGCTGGACACGTCCAGCAAGCGCATGAGTTGGGTTTTTTGCTCAAACAACTCAAACGCACGGCGCAGGTGGCCCATGTCGCTTGAAAAATCACTCACCGACAACAGGTTGCGTTCGCCCGCGATGACCACTTCATTTTGGTCTTCCGCCAGGGCTTCGGTGCTGACCTGCACCGCCGCTTGCATCAGGGTGGCGATTTCGCTTTGCAGTCGAACCAAGTCTTGTTGCACACGGTTGCGCACTTGCTCAATCGCCATGCCGGCAAAGTGGGTGTTCAGATAGTTTGAAGTCTCCAACAACTGACTTTGGGAATAGTCGGTTTCGGTCAGCAAAATCCGGTTTTGCACATCGCCTTCGGGCGAGACAATGATCACCAACAAGCGGCGCTCAGACAAGCGCAAAAACTCAATGTGGCGAAAGACCGAGGGTCTGCGCGGGGTCATCACCACTCCGACAAAATGCGACAAGTTCGACAGCAAATTGGCCGCACTGGCGATGACTTTTTGCGGCTGATCGGGCGTGAGTGCCGGGGTTTCCAGGCCCTCCCGTTGCACGGTGAGCATGGTGTCCACAAACAGCCGATAGCCTCGGCTGGTGGGAATGCGTCCGGCCGAAGTGTGCGGGCTGGCGATCAAGCCCAGTTCTTCCAAGTCGGCCATCACATTGCGGATGGTGGCAGGCGACAATTCCAGCCCGGAAGCCTTGGACAAGGTGCGCGAACCCACGGGTTGGCCGTCCGCGATGTAGCGTTCCACCAGGGCTTTGAGCAATAACTTGGCGCGATCGTCGAGCATCCAGTCATTTTAATGATGTAATTTGCACATGAGATCCAAATTCCGTCACGCTGCGCTTTTTGGCAAGTACCACACCACCGCTCATGGCGGGGGGCTGGAGAGTTCACGGCGGGTTCTGGACGATGTGGCCCAGTTTTTGACGCGACAAGGTTGCGATGTCGTGCTGGACCAAGAGACCGCCCTGCACACAGGGTTAAACCAGTACCCGATGCTGGAGATGCATGAAATCGGCAAGCAATGCGATTTGGGCATCGTGATCGGGGGCGACGGCACCATGCTGGGCATTGGTCGTCAAATGGCCCGTTATGCCCTGCCTCTGATTGGCATCAACCAAGGCCGCTTGGGCTTCATCACCGACATCCCCATTCAAAGTTACCAAGATGTGTTGCAGCCCATGCTGCAAGGCAACTACCAAACCGAAGACCGCAGTTTGCTGCAAGCCCATGTGCTGCGTGACCAACGTGTGGTGTTCAGCGCATTGGCCATGAACGATGTGGTGGTCAACCGGGGTGGCACGTCGGGCATGGTGGAGTTGCGTGTGGAGGTGGATGGCCGCTTTGTGTCGAACCAACGCGCAGACGGCTTGATCATCGCCACGCCCACTGGGTCTACGGCCTATTCTTTGTCGGTGGGTGGCCCGTTGATGCACCCCTCGAGCGGGGGCTGGGTGATGGCGCCTATTGCACCGCACACTTTGTCCAACCGGCCGATCGTGCTGCCCGAATCGTCTGAGATCAGCATCGAGATTGTGGCGGGGCGCTATGCCAGTGCCAACTTTGACATGCAGTCCCTGGCCGAGCTCATGTTGGGCGACAAAATCACGGTGCAACGCTCCGAACACCAAGTGCGCTTTTTGCATCCGGCGGGCTGGAATTATTTCGACACTTTGCGTAAAAAAATGCATTGGAATGGGGGCGCCTAAGCCGTGGCACTGACGCACATCACCTTGCGCGACTTTGTGATCGTGCACGCGCTCGAGCTGGATCTGCAAACCGGTTTCAGTGTGCTCACGGGCGAAACGGGCGCGGGCAAATCCATCTTGATCGACGCGCTGCAATTGGCGCTGGGCGCGCGCGCCGAGTCGGGCGTGGTGCGCGAAGGTGCGCAGCGCTGTGAGGTGTGTGCGGAGTTCGAGCCCACCAACCCCATCCAAACCTGGCTCGAAGAAGCGGGTTTTGAAACCTCTGCCGCCTTGCTGTTGCGCCGCACGGTGGACACAGCAGGAAAAAGCCGTGCATGGATCAATGGCAGCCCCGCCACCGCCGCACAGCTGCGTGAACTGGGCGAACAACTGATCGACATTCACGGCCAACATGCCTGGCAAAGCCTGACCCGTCCCGAGGCGGTTCGTGGGCTGCTGGACGCGTATGCAGGCATAGACACCAAACCCTTGAAAGCCACTTGGCAAACTTGGCGGGATGCGCAACACAGTCTGGCCCAAGCGCAACAAGCGCAAAGCACTTTGAGCAACGAGCGAGAGCGTCTGGCTTGGCAAATTGGCGAGCTCGAAAAACTCAATCCACAAGCCGGTGAATGGCAAGACCTGAGCGCCCAACACAGCCGCTTGGCCAACGCCCAAGCCCTGATGGAAGGCGCCCACCAAGCAGTGGTCTTGCTGGAAGGCGAAGACTCTGGGGGCACACTGCGCGAGTTGTCACGGGCCATTCAAAGCTTGCAATCCCTGAGCCAGTTTGAGCCCGAGTTCAATGCCTTGGCCGATGTCTTGGTCTCGGCTCAAGCCCAGGCCGAAGATGTGGCCCACAGTCTGAATGCCTATTTGCGCAAGACCGATCTGGACCCCGACCAATTGAGTCAACTCGACGAGCGCATGGGCCTTTGGCTGTCTTTGGCGCGCCGCTACAAAAGACCCCCCGACGAACTGCCACTCACGCTGCAAAGCTGGCGAAATGAGTTGGCTCAAATGGATGCGGCCGCTGATTTAGAAGGCCTGAAAAAAGCAGCGGACGCTGCCGAGGCCGCCTTCACCAAAACCGCCAAGGCGGTGTCGCGGCAGCGCCAGCAGGCCTCTCAGCCCTTGTCCCAAGCCATCAGCAAGGCGATGCAACAGCTGGGCATGCAAGGCGGGCGTTTTGAAGTTCAGCTGCAAACCCTCGAGTCCCCTGCCCAACACGGGCTTGAAGACATTGGCTTTTTGGTCGCTGGGCACGAGGGCAGCACACCTCGCCCCGTGGGCAAAGTGGCATCGGGCGGCGAGCTGTCGCGCATTGCCTTGGCCATTGCGGTCACCACCAGCGAACTGGGCCAAGCGGGCACTTTGATTTTTGATGAGGTCGACTCGGGTGTGGGCGGCGCCGTGGCTGAAACGGTGGGTCGTCTGATGAAGCAACTCGGTCAACATCGGCAAGTTTTGGCGGTGACCCACTTACCCCAAGTGGCGGGCTGCGCCGACCATCATTTGTTGGTCAGTAAATCGGTGGCTCAAGGCCAAGTCAGCAGCGAGGTTCGCGGCATCGAGGGCGAAGCGCGCGTGAGCGAAATCGCCCGCATGCTGGGCGGTGAAAAGCTGTCGGCCACCACCTTGGCGCACGCGCGAGAAATGTTGGGCGAGGTCGATTGAGATGGACATCATTTTGATCACCGGCATGTCCGGATCAGGGAAGTCGGTGGCGCTGAACGCGCTGGAAGATGCCGGCTATTACTGCGTGGACAATTTGCCACCTGAATTGCTGATTCCCTTTGTTCGCTTGGAAGAGCAACAAAAAGAGCAACGCTTGGCGATTGCGATCGACGTTCGCAGTGCCAAATCTTTGCATCTGCTGCCTGAGCAAATCGTCTTGTTGCGCGACATGGGCATGACGGTGAAGTCGGTGTTCTTGGATGCCAGCTCGGACACCTTGCAGCGGCGTTACTCGGAGTCACGCCGCAAGCACCCCTTGTCGGGTGGGGCTCAATCGAAAAGTGACAAAGCCCTGATGGAAACCCTCCAATTCGAGCGTGAATTGCTGTCAGATTTGCGTGAACGGGCCCACGTGATTGACACCAGTTTGCTGCGCTCTGCGCAACTGCAAACCTATATCAAAACGCTGGTCAACGCCCCCACCGCACAGTTGACTTTGGTGTTTGAATCTTTCGGTTTCAAGCGCGGCATTCCCTCA
The DNA here is from genome assembly GCA_027488255.1 of Comamonadaceae bacterium. Classification (GTDB taxonomy): domain Bacteria; phylum Pseudomonadota; class Gammaproteobacteria; order Burkholderiales; family Burkholderiaceae_C; genus Limnohabitans_A. Next base: position 104,320 of record JAIYBZ010000019.1, read on the forward strand.
GATGCAGACTATGTTTTTGACATTCGCATGCTGCCCAACCCGCATTACGAAAGCGCCCTGAAAGCTTTGACGGGTCGTGATGCACCGGTGCAAGAGTATTTGCGGCAGTCGGAAGAATTCGTGCAAATGCAGTTGCAAATTGAAGGTTTTTTGAAGCAGTGGATCCCAGCGATTGAGCGCGATCACCGCAGCTATGTGACCGTCGCCATCGGTTGCACAGGGGGGCAGCACCGTTCTGTCTTCATGGTCGAGCAATTGGCACAGAGTTTCAGCACGCGATGGCTCACCCTCAAAAGGCATCGCGAACTCGACGCTTTGCAATAAGGCGCCTGCCAAACGCGGCGCCCTTTGGCTATTGACCGAGCCACTGTGTTCAGTCGCTCAGCAACTTTCTGATGGGCGCGGGCAAGCCCAATTCAGGCCAAACCTCCGCAGACACCCACTCACCCTCACAAGCAGGCACTTCGTGTTCGGCACCCTTCATGCGCACAGGGTGCAAGTGCAAATCACGGTGCGTCAGCACATGCTTCCAAGGCTCAAGGTATTCGGCTTTGTGAGCTTTGTAAACTTTTGAGGCTGGCGACCAAGCGGCTAACAGTTCTTCCTCAGTGTCAAAAACAGGCAAGCTGAACAGCCCGGCCCAAATGCCTTTATCGGGTCTCTTTTGCAGCCAAATCTGCCCCTTTGCATTGACTGCCCACAGCAACCACAAAGTGGCACTGCTGCGCTTGAGTTTTTTGGTTTTGACCGGGTAGGCCAATGGTTGCGCTTGGGCATTCGCCTGACAGACCGCCTGCACCGGGCAAGCCTCGCACGCCACTTTTTTAGGCAAACACACCGTGGCGCCCAAGTCCATCAATGCTTGGGTGTAACGCGGCATGTCGGCAGGGTCTTGCGGCAACAATTCTTGCGCCACGGACCACAGCGCTTTTTCATTTTTCAGCACGGCCAAGTCTTCGGCATAGCCCAACACCCGACTCAAGACGCGCTTGACGTTGCCATCCAAAATGGCGGCCCGTTCTTGGAAGCAAAAAGCCGCGATGGCCGCTGCTGTCGATCGACCAATGCCGGGCAATGTTTGCAACAGTTCGGCCTGCTTGGGAAATTGCCCCCCAAATCGTGCCATGACTTCTTGTGCACATCGGTGCAGGTGGCGTGCCCGGCTGTAATAACCCAAGCCACTCCACAAGGCCAGCACATCGTCTTGCGAGGCAGCCGCTAAGGCGGACACTTCTGGGAAACGCGCCAAAAAACGGGGGTAGTAGTCCAGCACCGTGCTCACTTGCGTTTGTTGCAACATGATCTCGGACAGCCACACCCGATAGGGGTCTTGCGTGTTTTGCCAAGGCAAACCATGCCGGCCGTGCCGGCGCTGCCAGTCCACCACATGGCGGGCGAAATCAGGCGGCAGAGGGGTCATGGTTTTTGACATTGGGGGCAGAAAAAAGTGCTGCGCTGGCCTTGCAACAAGGACTTGATGGGCGTTGCACACACCCGGCAGGGCTCGCCAGCGCGGCCATAGACGGCGGCTTCCAACTGGAAATACCCGGTTCGCCCTTCTGCATTGACAAAATCTTTCAACGAACTCCCGCCCTGCGCCACTGCACGGTTCAACACTTGCACAATGGCGGCATGCAAGCGCTCGACGCGCGGGCGTGACAAACGCGAGGCCTTGGTGGTGGGGCGAATGCGTGCCAAAAACAAACATTCAGAGGCATAAATATTACCGACGCCGACCACCACATCACCCGCCAACAAAACCTGCTTGATGGCGGATTGGCGTTTTTTGAGGCCCTCGGCAAATGCAGCCACTTCAAATTGACCGTCTAAGGGCTCGACCCCCAAATGCGAAAGCAACTTTTGGGCTTCGGGTGCGCTTTGTGAGGACGCCCACACCACGGCCCCAAAACGACGCGGATCGTGCAAGCGCAAAACGCCGCGGTCGGTCACCAAATCCATGTGGTCATGCGGCCCTGCAGCGTCTTGGCGGGGCGCAAAGTTCAAGCTGCCCGACATGCCCAAATGCACCAGCAAAAGCCCCTCATCCAGATCCAACAACAGGTATTTGCCCCTGCGGCGCACCCCCAGCACGGTTCGGCCGACCAAACTTTGCGGGGACACCCCTAAAGGCCAGCGCAAAGGTTTGCCCATGTGCATGGCCAAAATTCGGGCCTGGGCAATGCGCTCGGCAAAACTGCGACGGGTCACTTCGACTTCTGGGAGTTCTGGCATTCGGCGGTCTGACACCTCAGGGCGGCATTCGCCCTCAGATGCGTGGGTAAAAGAGGTGGCTGGATTATGATGGCCCCTATGAAATTCTGGTTGCGACTCGCGGTCTTGTCCTCCTGTGTGGTCGGTGCTTGGGCGCAGCCTGCGGCACCTCAAGCGGAGCCTGCGCCCAAAAAATCGGCGCTGGATGCGGTGCTGTTTTATCAAATACTGCTGGGTGAATTGACCACCCGCCAAGGCTCTCCTGGCAGCGGTTTTTCCATCATGCTGGATGCCGCCCGCAAAGCCAAAGACCCCGCCTTGTTTCAACGCTCTGTGGACATGGCGCTGCAAGCCCGCTCTGGCGAGGCCGCTTTGCAAGCCGCACAAACCTGGAAAAAAGAAATCCCAACGGCCACCGAAGCCAGTCGTTACATCTTGCAAATCTTGCTGGCCTTGAACCGCATTGAAGAGGCCGGCAAGGCCTTGGCGGTGTCGTTGAACGAACTGCCGCTGGACGAACAGGTGGGCGCCATCATCTCGGTTCCGCGTCTTTTTGGTGTTGCGCAAGACAAGGTGTTGGCTGCAGGCGTGATTGAGAAAGCCTTGGCCCAGTCGCTGGCCCAAACGCAGACAGCCGCTTCCGCTTGGACCACCATCGGACGCATGCGCCGGGATGCAGGGCAAACCTCTTTGGCCGTGGCTGCCGTCCTCAAAGGGCACGCGGCCGACCCCAAAGCCCAAGGGCCATTGATCTTGGCGCTCAGCTTGGTGGCTTCTGAAAAAAGCACCCTCAAGCCTTTGCTTGATGCGGCCATGAAAACCAACGTCTCACCTGAATTGCGCATGGGCTACGCGCGCACCCTGCTGAGCTTGCAGTTGTCCAAAGAGGCCGGGGTTCAGCTTACCGAACTGAACAACCAAAACCCTGAGTTTTTAGACGGCTGGCTGCTGCATGGCCTCATGCTGCTCGAAAACGCCCAAGCCGCCGAGGCCGAAAAACGCCTCATGGAATACGTGCGTCGGGTGGGCAACACGCCCACAGCGGAGCAACGCGCCGGTTTGTCAGAAGCTTTGATGTCTTTGTCTCAAATTGCCCAAAAGCAAGGCAAGCTGGACCGCGCCAGTCAATGGCTCAGTCAGATTCCGGCCGGGACCGATCCAATCAAGCTGGCCAGCCGCCAAGCCGACTTGTTGGCCCAGCAAGGGCGCATGGAAGAAGCCAAACGCGTGTTGGCACAAGTCAAAACCGGTAACGCGGAACAAGCAAGGCGCAAAGTTTTGGCCCAATCATTTTTGTTGCGGGAATATCGCGAAGCGCAAGCTGCCTACAACTTGGTCAAAGCCGAGCTGGACCAAAAACCCGATGACACCGAGTTGCTGACCGAGCTGTCGCTGCTCTGCGAAAAGCTCAAACGCTATGACGAGATGGAAACCCTTTTGCGCCAACTCATGGTCAAAAGCCCCCAAGAGCCCCATGCCTTCAACGCACTGGGCTACTCCTTGGCCGACCGCAACATCCGGTTGGATGAAGCGCGGCAACTGATCGAAAAAGCTCTGCAACTCGCCCCTCATGACGCTTACATCCAAGACAGCCTGGGTTGGGTGTTGTTCAGACAAGGCCGACAAGCCGAGGCGCTGCGCATCCTTCAGGCGGCCTACAAATCCAAACCCGATGCTGAAATTGCCGCCCATTTGGGCGAAGTGCTGTGGGTCATGGGCCAGACGCGCGAAGCCGGCACCATCTGGCGCGAAGGGTTGTTGCTCAAAGCCGATAACGAGACTTTGGTCGAAACCCTCAAACGCTTCAAATTCAAGCCATGACGCTGGACCAGCCCGCGCGTCGCTATGGGCTGTGCCTGATGGGTCTAAGCTGTCTCGGTTTGGTCGGTTGCGCCACGTCGAAACCCCAGGCAGAAAAAGCGGAAGCATTTTGGTCTGGACGGCTTTCCTTGCAATTGCAAAGCCTGCCGCCACAAAACTGGAGCGCCAGTTTTGAGCTGCAAGGCTCTGCCGAACAAGGGCAGTTGACCTTGCTCAGTCCCTTGGGAACCAGTTTGGCCCGACTGAGCTGGAACCCCGAGGCCGCCACACTCGAGCAAGGCGCAGACAAAATCGAGAGCCACAGCCTGCAAAGCCTGAGTCAACGCGTCACGGGGACAGAGCTGCCAATCGGGGCGATTTTTGCGTGGCTGCAAGGCAGAGAAACGGCATCAGCAGGTTGGGAAGTGGACTTGTCTGCCCTGCCCCAAGGGCGGCTGAGTGCACGCAAAACAGCGCCAGCGCCTGAAGCGCTGTTGCGCATCTTGCTCGACCGCTAAGCCCCCGGCGTTTGGCGCTGACGATAATCACCCGCATGAAATCGCTGTTCGACGTTCCCGCTCCCGCCAAACTCAACCTGTTTTTGCACATCACAGGCCAGCGCCCTGACGGCTATCACCTGTTGCAATCGGTATTCATGTTGATCGATTGGTGTGACACGCTGCACTTTGAACGACGCGCAAGCGGGGCCATCAGCCGCGAAGACTTGACCACTCCCCTGCCCCCCAACGACCTGATCACCCGGGCGGCCTTGTTGCTGCAACAGCACACCGGTTGCACCCAAGGGGTTCACATTGCGGTTGAAAAACAAATTCCGGCCCAGGCGGGCATGGGCGGGGGGTCTTCTGATGCGGCCAGTTGTTTGCTGGCGCTGAACCGTCTTTGGGAACTGCATTTAAAGCTGCCAGAACTCGAAAAACTGGGTTTGCAACTCGGCGCGGACGTGCCTTTCTTTTTGCGCGGGCAAAACGCTTGGGTCGAGGGTGTGGGTGAAAAAATAACGCCTATTTCGTTACCACCCGCCCAGTTCTGGGTCATCAAACCCGATTCAGGGGTCGAAACCGCTCAAATTTTTAAGCATCCCGACCTTCAAAGGGCCACAAATCCTGCTACAATTTCGGTCTTTGCTGCAGACCCATATGACTTTGGTCACAATGATCTGCAACCCGTCGCCCAAGTGATATGCCCCGATGTCTCTCAAGCACTCCAAGTGCTTTCTGACGCGGGAATGCGCGGAAAGATGACAGGTTCTGGCAGTGCCGTGTTTGCACACAGCACCTCAGGCACAACGCTCCGTCCGGTCCCGGACCTCTGGCAAGTGCGCAAATGCAGCAATTTGGATGTTCATCCCTTACAGGGTTGGGCTTCCAGCGAGAGTTGATAGGTAGATCGCTGTTTCAGTGATCTACCCGTGTAGGGGAGTCGCCAAGTTGGTTAAGGCACCGGATTTTGATTCCGGCATTCGAAGGTTCGAATCCTTCTTCCCCTGCCAAATACGTTGATTCGTACAGGCCCTTTTTTCTGATCGCTGGAATGCACATGCAGCCTGCTTCACTCCCCCCAGAATTCATGTTGTTCACCGGCAACGCCAATCCTGTTTTGGCGGCCGAAATTGCCCGTTGTCTCGGCACACAACTGGGTGCTGTTGACGTGGGCCGCTTTTCTGACGGTGAAGTCACCGTCGAACTCAAGCAAAACGTGCGCGCCCGCGAAGTCTTTGTGGTCCAGTCCACCTGCGCGCCCACCAACGAAAACCTGATGGAGCTGTTGATCATGGTGGATGCGCTCAAGCGCGCCTCTGCCGGTCGTATCAGCGCCGTCATTCCTTACTTTGGTTATGCCCGCCAAGACCGTCGCCCTCGCTCGACTCGGGTGCCTATTTCGGCCAAAGTGGTGGCCAACATGTTGCAGGCTGTGGGCGTTGACCGCGTCCTGACCATGGACTTGCACGCCGACCAAATTCAGGGCTTCTTCGATATCCCGGTCGACAACATCTATGCATCGCCAGTGCTGCTGGGTGATTTGCGCCAGAAAAACTACGATGATTTGATTGTCGTTTCACCCGACGTGGGTGGCGTGGTGCGCGCACGCGCATTGGCCAAACAGCTGGGCTGCGATCTGGCCATCATTGACAAGCGCCGCCCCAAAGCCAACGTGAGCGAAGTGATGCACGTGATTGGCGAAATTGAAGGCCGCAACTGCGTGATCATGGACGACATGATCGACACCGCAGGCACCCTGGTCAAAGCCGCCGAAGTGCTCAAAGAGCGCGGCGCCAAAAAAGTTTACGCCTATTGCACACACCCGATTTTCTCGGGCCCAGCCATCGACCGCATTGCCAAGGGCGAAGCCCTGGACGAAGTGGTGGTGACCAACACGATCCCGTTGACGGCCGAGGCCGCCGCGTGTTCCAAGATTCGCCAACTCTCTGTCGCACCCCTGATCGCTGAAACGATCAACCGGATTGCGCACGGTGAGTCGGTGATGAGCTTGTTCTCCGATCTCAGCTGATCAAGAACAGGCCCCTAGTGGCCAGCCGTCCCGTGGGATGGGCTGGCTTTTTTGAGTCAGAGTCACACTGGTCGCGGTGGACTCTAGAAGGAGAAATCTATGAAATTCGTCGCTTTTGAGCGCTCCAAGCAGGGTACGGGTGCGAGCCGCCGTCTCCGCAATTCCGGTCGTACACCGGGTATCGTTTACGGTTCTACATCGGCTCCCCAGCTGATCGAGCTGGACCACAATGCGTTGTGGCACGCCCTGAAGAAAGAAGCTTTCCACGCTTCGATCCTCGACATGGAATTCAACGGCAAAACCAGCCAAGTTTTGTTGCGTGACTACCAAATGCACCCCTACAAACAATTGGTGCAACACATCGACTTCCAGCGCGTTGATGCCAACACCACTTTGCACATGAAAGTGCCATTGCACTTCAGTGGTGAAGAAGAGTCTGAAGCCGTCAAGACCGACAAGTGCACCATCAACCATGTGGTGACCGAGCTCGAAATCGCTTGCTTGCCCGCCAACCTGCCCGAGTTCATTGCGGTGAACTTGAGCGGTCTGACCAAAGGCGTGTCTTTGCACCTGGACGACATCACATTGCCCGCAGGTTGCAAGGCTGTGACCCACGGCAAGAAAAACCCTGTCTTGGTGGCGGTGATCGCCCCCGTCGAAGAAGTGGTGGCTGCTCCTGTGGCCGCGGCTCCTGCCGATGCCAAAGGCAAGGGCAAAGGCAAGAAGTAATCTTCTGCTCTGGGGCTGCCCCAAAGCCCTCCTGCAAAAGGCCCGCTCTGCGGGCCTTTTGTTTGGCCCCACGGGACTGCGTGCACGCCCATCAACGCCAAGGATAATCACCCCCCATGATCAAACTATTAGTCGGCCTGGGCAATCCGGGCAACGAATACGAAGACACCCGCCACAACGCAGGTTTTTGGTGGTTGGATGCCGTGGCGCGAGAGCTCAAAGTGTCACTGGTGCCCGAGCGCAGTTACCACGGCCTGGTGGCGCGCACCACCGTCAAAGGCGAAACCGTGTGGTTGCTCGAGCCGCAAACTTTCATGAATTTGTCTGGCAAGTCGGTCAGTGCCTTGGCGCGGTTTTTCAAAATACAACCGCAAGAAATCTTGGTCGCGCACGACGAGTTGGACATCAGCCCCGGCGAAGCCAAGCTGAAACTGGGCGGCAGCCATGCTGGGCACAACGGTTTGCGCGACATCCATGCGCAATTGGGCACGGCCGACTACTGGCGTTTGCGCTTGGGTGTGGGCCATCCGGGTGATAAGGCCGAGGTGGTCCATTGGGTGCTCAAAAAGCCCATGCTCGAACACCGCAAAGCCATTGACGAAAGCATCCACCGGTCGGTGCATGCCCTGCCCTTGTTGTTGGCGGGCGAGATGACCAAGGCCATGGCCTTGATTCACACCAGCAAGCCACCACGGCCGAAACCGCCTCGGCCAGTCCAAGCGCCCAAGCCAGCCACAGCGCCTGATCCAGACCCGTCAACTCCCCACTGATCGGGGCGCTTATTGCCCTTGCAGCCGACGGTACTTGGCCCAGAGCGACTCTTGGCTTTCGACGTACTGGGGATGGATGGGGATGCAGGCGACAGGACAGACCTGCACACACTGCGGCTCGTCAAAATGACCGACGCATTCGGTGCATTTGGACGGATCGATTTCATAGATCTCTTCACCCAGATAAATGGCCTGGTTCGGGCACTCAGGCTCACACACATCGCAGTTGATGCATTCATCGGTGATCATCAGGGCCATGGCTGTGGCTCCGCAAGTGTTGGCGTAGGGGACATGCGCCAATTATCGGACAGCCCGAGCAGCCCGAACAACTGAAGGGCTGTTCCCCCAGGCCCCAGAACTTGACCCGGACAGCCAGAGTGGCTTTCATGCGCCTAAAATGTCCCTGTGCAGACCTTTTTGAACGCCGACCTCCATTGCCATTCCGTTATTTCTGACGGAACCCTCACACCTGAAGCACTGGCCGAACGGGCCAAGGCCAATGGGGTTGAACTCTGGGCACTGACCGATCACGATGAAGTGGGTGGACAAGACCGCGCCTTGGCCGCGGCGCGTGCCCAAGGCTTGCCCTACCTGACGGGCACCGAAATCTCCATCACTTTTGCCCACCAAACCGTGCACATCGTCGGCTTGGGCTTTGATGCCCACAACACGGCCTTGGTGGAAGGCTTGCGCCGAACCCGGGGCGGCAGGAGTGAGCGGGCACAAGAAATGTCCGAAGGATTGGCCAAAGTTGGCATCTTGAACGCATATGAAGGGGCACTGCAATATGTGGGCAACCCCGAGCTGATTTCTCGCACCCACTTTGCGCGCCACTTGGTCGAGTCGGGGGTGTGCAGTGACACATCCGAAGTCTTTCGCAAGTACCTGACCGAGGGCAAACCGGGCTATGTGCCGCACCGCTGGGCGCGTCTGCAAGAAGCGGTGCAATGGATCACCGATGCCGGCGGCATGGCCATCATTGCGCATCCGGCCCGCTATGGATTCAGTCCCAATGAAGAGTTCGCACTGTTCAGCGAGTTCAAAGCCCATGGCGGTCGTGGCGTTGAGGTCATCACCGGCAGCCACTCCTCGCAAGAAGCCGTGCGCTATGCCGAGACCGCCCTGGAGTTTGGCCTGGCGGCATCTCGCGGCAGCGACTTTCACAGCCCCGACGAAAGCCGCATTGATCTGGGCACCTTGCCCATCTTGCCCGGTCAACTGACCCCCGTGTGGGACTTGTTGACCGACCGCATTCAGTGATCGCCACCCCCAACACCACGCTTCAGGGCATTGGTTTTGCCGTTTTGGCAATCGCCTGTTTTGCCACACTCGACACCACCACCCGCCACATCAGCGTGGGTTTTTCGGTTTTGGTGGCGCTCTGGTTTCGTTATGCCATTCAAGCCACCATCACCACACTGGTGGTCTGGCCAGGACGCGGGCGAAAGGTACTGCACACCCAACACCCGCGCTTTCAATTGGCCCGTGGCTTTTTGTTGTTTGCTTGCAGCCTGCTGGCTTTTTTCAGCCTCAAGTACATGCCGGTGGGTGAATTTACGGCCATTGCGCTGCTCTCGCCCTTGGTCATCACGCTGTTGGCGGCGCGCATGCTGAATGAAACCATTCACCCGCTGCGCTGGTTGTTGGTTGCGGGCGGCTTTGCGGGCACGCTGGTCATCATTCGGCCCGGCAGCAGCCACTTTGACTGGACGGTGATCTTGCCGCTGATGCTGGTGGCCACCAATGCGGGCTTTCAAATCTTGACGAGCAAAATGACCAAGCTCGAAGACCCAATCACCATGCACTTTTACACGGGCTGGATCGGTACCGCCTTGGCCACCTGCTTGTTGCCCTTTGTGTGGGAGGTGCCGCAGGACGGCATTGTTTGGGCGCAGTTGGTTTTGATGGGTTTGCTGGCCTCCATTGGCCACTTCTTGTTGATCTTGGCCTACAGCCGTGCGCCTGCTGCCGCCCTCACGCCCTACATGTACACGCAAATTGGTTTTGCCGTTTTGGCGGGATGGGTGGTCTTTGACCATTTGCCTGACCAATGGACCTTTGTCGGCATGGGCTTGGTGGCCTTGTGCGGTGCCTTGGGCGCCTGGCTTACTGTGCGCGAAAATCGCATCACCATCCAACCGCCAGAATCTTGACGTTGCGCTGGGCTTGCGCGCACCCTGCTTTTTATCTCTTTTGGTTTCCGCTTTGAACACCGATCCCGATGGCCCAGTTTTTCATTGTCCACCCCGATAACCCCCAAACACGTTTGCTCAAACAAGCGGTGCAACTGCTCAACCAAGGCAGCGTTTTAGCCGTGCCCACCGACTCCAGCTACGCCTTGGTGTGCCACTTGGACGACAAAAATGCGGCGGACCAATTGCGTCGGATTCGCGGCGTAGATGACAAGCACCACTTGACGGTGTTGTGCCGCGATCTGAGCGAATTGGCCAACTACGCCAAGGTCGATAACCGCCAATTTCGCACCATCAAACAAGCCACCCCGGGGCCCTTCACTTTCATTTTGGAAGCCACCAAAGAAGTGCCACGCCGGGTGAGTCACCCACAACGCAAAACCATTGGGCTGCGGGTGCCGGCGCACACGGTGTTGCAAGAGCTGTTGACCTTGCATGGCGCCCCGCTGCTGGCCGCCACCCTGATCCTGCCGGGCGATGAATGGCCACTGAATGACCCCGAAGAAATTCGCGAACGCCTGGAGCACCAAGTGGGTGCCGTGATCGATGCCGGCGCCTGCTCGCTCGAGCCCACCACCGTGGTGGACATGAGCAGCGACGAGCCTGAAATCTTGCGACAAGGGCAAGGCGACCCGGCCAGGCTGGGTCTGAGACAATCGGGCTCTTTATGAACGAGCTGATCCAAACTGTCCTCATTTATGCCTTGCCGGTGATTTTTGCCATCACCCTGCATGAAGCTGCGCATGGCTATATTGCGCAACGCTTGGGGGACAACACCGCCGCCATGTTGGGGCGGGTCACGCTCAACCCGGTTCCACACATCGATCTGGTCGGCACCATCTTGCTGCCGCTGCTGCTTTACTTCAGCACCAGCGGTGCATTTTTGTTTGGCTATGCCAAGCCCGTGCCGGTGCGTTTTGGGAATTTGCGTCACCCCAAACGCGACATGATTTGGGTGGCCTTGGCCGGACCTGCTTCTAATTTGCTGCAAGCGCTGTTGTGGGGCGTCTTGCTGTATGTGCTGGCCGGCAGTGGCGTGACCGAACGCTTTTTTCTAGAAATGTGCCGCGCGGGCATGTTGACCAATGTGGTGATGTTTGCCTTCAACTTGTTTCCCCTGCCGCCACTCGATGGGGGCCGCATTGTGGTGGGCTTGTTGCCGTGGCGACAAGCCATGCTGTTTTCGCGGGTCGAGCCCTGGGGGTTTTTCATTGTCATGGCCTTGGTGATCACCGGCGTGATCAGTGCCTGGTGGATGCAGCCCCTGATGGGCGTCACCTTTGACATGCTCAAACTCACCTTGAGCCCACTGGCCTCGCTGTTGCGTTAATTTTGTAGTGAGTTAATCCCTCCATGACTTCTCAGCTCCGAACCCGCGTCCTGACGGGCATCACCACCACTGGCACCCCTCACTTGGGCAATTACGTGGGCGCCATTCGCCCCACCGTGAACGCCAGCCGAGACAGCCAAACCGATGGTTTCTATTTTTTGGCGGACTACCATGCGCTGATCAAATGCGATGAGCCCGCGCGCATTCAACGCTCCACGCTTGAGATTGCCGCGAGTTGGATCGCCTCGGGCCTGGACCCTGAAAAAGTCACCTTCTACCGTCAATCGGACATTCCTGAAATCCCCGAGCTCACTTGGTTGCTGACCTGCGTGACCGGCAAGGGCCTGCTCAACCGCGCCCACGCTTACAAAGCCGCTGTCGACAAAAACAGCGCCGCGGGGCATGACCCCGACAGCGATGTCACCGCGGGGCTGTTCATGTACCCGGTGCTCATGGGCGCTGACATCTTGATGTTCAAGGCGCACAAAGTGCCTGTGGGGCGCGACCAAATCCAGCACATCGAAATGGCGCGAGACATGGCCTCGAGCTTCAACCATTTGTATGGCGAGCAGTTTGTCTTGCCCGAAGCGGTCATCGAAGAATCGGTGGCACTTCTGCCCGGTTTGGATGGCCGCAAGATGAGCAAAAGCTACGACAACACCATCCCCTTGTTTGCCCCAGCCGCACAGATGCGCAAACAAATTGCGGGCATCGTCACCGACTCGAAAGCGCCGGGCGAACCCAAAAGCACCGAAGGCTCGGCTTTGTTTCAGATTTACCAAGCCTTTGCCAGCGCCGAAGAGTCTGCGGCCATGGCCAAAGCCTACGCCGATGGCATCGGTTGGGGCGATGCCAAGCAAATGTTGTTTGAACGCATAGACCGAGAAATTGCCCCCATGCGCGAGCACTATCAGGCCTTGATCCACAACCCCAGCCAAATGGACAAGATTTTGTTGGCGGGCGCCGACAAAGCGCGTGCTTTGGCCACCCCCTTCATGCGCGAATTGCGCCATGCCGTGGGCCTGCGCGCGCTGTCTTCTGGGGCCACCCCACAAGCCACCAAAGAAGCCAAAGCGGCGGTGGCCAGTTTCAAGCAATACCGCGAAAAAGACGGCCAGTTTTACTTCAAACTGGTCAATGCGCTGGGCAAAACGCTTTTGCAGAGTTTGGGGTTTTCTTCCCCTAAAGACGCGGGGCAGGCCATTGGCCGATTGCAAACGGACGGTTGGGCGGCTTTGCCTGACGTCAAACCACTGCTGGAGCCTTGGGACTCGAGCCAAGAACCAGAATTGGCGGCGGCTTTGGCGGAAATCACAGCGTCTAAAAAGACGGATTAAATAACTTTTACAATTTTCACAATTTTTATTGCGAAAATTCTTTACAAAGTGTATCCTTAAACCTAATGCCTACTCTAGAGAACTAAACCATGACTGTATATGTCATCGACGACCACCCCTTGATGCGCGATGCGCTGACCATGTTGGTCCATCGGGTCAAGCCCGGCCTGAAAATCATTCCCATCCACAAACTGAATGTTGTGGAATCAACGGTTGAAAAAAACGGTACGCCCGAATTGTTCTGCCTGGACTTGCAGTTGCCCGACACCTTGGGACTGTCGGGTGTACAGGTGCTGAAAGCCAAGTACCCCAACATTCCTTTGGCGGTGGTGACCAGTTCCAGCGCCAGCGAATTTGAAACACGCTGCATCGAAGCCGGTGCCAACGTGTTCATCGAAAAATCAAACAGCCCCGCGCAAATCATTGCCGCTTTGCGCGCCCTGTTGGTCACCGAAGAAGACGAAGCCGATGACGAAGCCTCGCCAGCCGGCCCGACCAAATTGTCCAAGCGTCAAAAACAACTGATCTTGATGTTGGACCAAGGCTTGTCGAACCGCGAGATTGCAGAAAAACTCGACATCAGCGAGCACACCGTGAAGGTGCACTTCTGGCGCCTGTTCCGCCGCTTGGGTGTGAACAGCCGCACGCAAGCCCTGCACTTTGCCCGCACCAACGGGTGGTTGGGTATTTGAGGGCTGAGCCGCTTAGTCTTTCTCGCTCAGTCTTTCTTTTTGTTCACGATGTCCGGTGTCACGGCATCCAACACATTCACGGTGGTCTTGACACCGTAGACGACCGCTGACCCGGCGGCATCGGCCACGGCCAAAATAGAGCAGCCTGACAAAGCCAAAGTGGCCAACAGGCCAAACACGAAAAGACAGCGTTTCATATATCGACACCTGTTTTAAACAACGCAGCAAGCCCAACGGGGCACTGCGCCGCCGCCATGCTGCCACAAATGGGCGGGGTTCACAGCGACTTTTGCATCGCCTCTAAAGACTGCCGAATCTGCGTGTCGGCTTGCTGCAGCATGCTTTCAAAAGCACTGGCATCCATGGTTCGGTTGTTCACCTTGAACAAGCCACGAGCGTATTCGAACTGGGCATTCAATGACGTGCCCTGATTCACCGCAAAGCCCGTGGCGATGGCCATTTCGCGCTGCTCCGGCGTCAGCAATGCGCTGTCCATTGCGAGTTTGCCGTTAGAGCGCAATTGCTCCACCAAGGAAGGGCGTGTACCACTGGCGGCCTGCAGCTCGACCAAAAATGCCCCCTCCAATCGGCCGCCAGCAGCCTGGCCTGTGAGGGTCGGCATGCCCACAGAAAAGCCCTTGAGCATCAGCGTTTGCAGCGCTTTGGCGGCCACTTTGTTTTCTTGTGCGGTCAGGGCTTGCACCCCGCAACTGCTGTCAAAGAGTTGAATCAGGCTTTCCACCGATTCGGTGTGCAAGCCATTGAAGGCCCATTGCATGCGCAAGTCGGTGAGGGACTGGCCCGAGGCCTCGAGCTTGCGCACCGAAGGCGTCAAAGACATGTTCAAACGATCGCCCTTTTCTCTGACCTCTACGGTCAGCTCCATGCCTTCCAAAGAGCCGAGGGGATTGCTGGCTTGCTTGACTTTGAAGCTGCCACTGCCGGTGCCTTTGCGCCAATCATCGATGGCCAAGTCCATCGCCAAACCTTGAATGCTCAGCGCATCGCCCTTGCCACGCACCACCAAACGCTCGATCTGCGTTTCAAGCGCCAGCTTTTGGCCGTCCAGCATGACCCGCCCCGTGGTGGGCGACATCTCCAGCACCTCTCCTGAGCGGCGCAGTGCCACGGCCGGCAGGCTCAAGCTGCTGTGCACCGCGCCACCCAATGCCACTTGGCCTTGGCCCGTCAATGCCGAGGCCGAGCCAAACAAGGCCTTGAAGACTTGCGCGTCTTCGCCTTGCGGTGCCAACTGCCACTGGAAACGGGCCCAACCGGTGGGCAACGGCAAGTGGTCGAGGGTGTACTGCACCACAAAGGACGCCCCTTCGTCATCTGAGGCTTGGCAATGCGGCGAAAGCACCAACTCGAGCTGCCCCTTGGACTGAAAAAGCCCACGCTCTTGCGAGACCGCATTGACACGCCACGGACTGGCCCCTTTGCTCACATCTTGAACGGTCAGGGCCTTCAACGCGTCTTGCGCTTTCATGCCCACCCACACCGCCGCCCCCGCCCAGCTTGCTCCTAGCACCGCCAACGAGGCACCCACTGCGACCCACACCTTTTTCATCCGATGGCACTTTCTATGAAAATATATCGGCGCAATACTAACCCGAGCACAGCGCGACCCTCAGGCTTACCGCGACGCAATCCAGCAATAAAAACAAGCACCTCAATGACCACCATGACCTCTTCTTTCCCCTTTGCCGGTGCTGTTTTTCTGCAGGGACTGGCCTTGAGCTTGGGTCTGATCGTTGCCATTGGCGCGCAAAACGCTTTCGTGCTGCGCCAAGGCCTACGGCGCGAACATGTCGGTGGCGTGGTGCTGTTTTGTGCCTTGGCCGATGCCTTGCTGATCATGGCCGGGGTCTTTGGCATGGCCCAAGCCTTGGGCGAACGGCCCATGGTGGCGCGGGCTTTGGCGGGGGTGGGTGCCGTGTTTTTGGCGGTGTATGGCTGGCGCGCTTTTCAGCGTTCACGGCAAGCCCACCAGTTGCAAGCCACTCCCGGCAGCGATGGCCTGACCTTGGGTGCCGCACTGGCCCAAGCCGCCGCCTTCACGCTGCTCAACCCCCATGTGTATTTAGACACCGTGTTGCTGGTCGGCAGCCTGGGCGCACAGCAACCCGCAGATTTGCAAGTGTGGTTTGTGGCCGGTGCCAGCGTGGCCAGCGCGGCGTGGTTCAGTGCGCTGGGGTTTGGCGCCCGTTGGCTGGCCCCTTGGTTTGCACACCCCAGGGCTTGGCAGATACTGGACGCTTTGATTGCCCTGACGATGTGGCTGCTTGCAGTCTTGATGTTGCGGCATGCGTTGGCTTGAAGCTCTGTTCACGACCCTTAACGCGCCAACTTTCACACTTTAACTTTGCGCCCCCAGCTCAGGCGCCAGCTCTGAAACCGCCTTAAAGTGGCTGAGGTACACCTGACCATTCAGGTGTTTGAGGAAATCAGTGCCTTGCAGTCGGTCCATGACTGGGCCTTTGACTTCGCTCAGGTGCAAGTGGACGCCTGCTTCGGCCAGTCTCAGATTGATGGCTTCTAGGCTTTCAAGTGCGCTGGCATCGATATCGTTGATGGCAGAGCACTGCAGCACCAGGTGCTCCAATTGTGGCCGCTCGGCCACGAGCGCATTGACGCGGTCTTCCAGCACTCGGGCATTGGCAAAGTAAAGGCTACCGTCCACGCGCAAGCTGGCCAGACGCTCGCTCACCTCCACTTGGTGGCGCAGCACATTGCGAAAATGCTCGGTGCCCGGCACCCGCCCCACCTCGGCGATGTGCGGGCGACTGGTTTTGAACACATAGAGCATCAACGAAAGTGCCACGCCCGCGACCAAGCCCGCTTCAACACCGGCCGCCAGTGTCACCAGCAGCGTGACCACCACCGCAGAAAAATCAGACCGCGAGTATGCCCAGGTGGTTTTCAAGATGCGCAGGTCCACCAACGACAACACCGCCACCACAATCGTGGCCGACAGCGTGGCTTGTGGCACAAAGTAAAGCGCCGGTGTGAGGAACAACGCAGCAAGCAAAATGCCCACGGCCGTGAAGGCCCCTGCCGCCGGGGTCTGCGCACCGGCGTCAAAGTTGACCACCGACCGGGCAAAGCCTCCAGTCACCGGAAAGCCGCCGGTCATGGCAGCGCCCACATTGCAGGCCCCCAAGGCGACCAACTCGCGGTCGGGCTCAATGCGCTGGCGGCGCTTGGCGGCCAGCGTCTGGCCGACCGAAACCGACTCCACAAAACCGACCACACTGATCAACAAAGCGGGCATGGCCAGTTCTTTCAACAAGGCCATATCCCACAGCGGCCCGCTCAAGGGTGGCAAGCCTGCGGGCACCGTGCCCACGATCTTGACCCCTGCCAAGTGCCACTCAAAATGCCAGGTCAATACCGCAGACACCGCGATACCCGCCACCGGCCCTGCTTTGGCCAACACATCGGCCAAGCGTGCGGGCAAGCCCCAAGACAACAACAAGGGCTTGAGCCCCCGCCGAGCCCAAAACAAAAATGCCACCATGGTCAAGCCAATGGCCGAAGTGATGAAATGCATCTGCCCTGCGGCCGAGAGGCCCAACACCACCTTGAGTTGACCGACCGCAATCAGCACGGCCGAAGCGGTGATGAAACCCGAGATCACGGGATGGCTCAAAAAGCTGGCCAAGAAACCCAAGCGCAGCAAGCCCATGACCATCAACATGGCACCCGAAAGAAAGGCCAATGTGATGGCCACGGCCGCGTAGTGAGCTGAGCCGCTGGACGCATGCTCACCAATCGCTGTGGCCGTCATGAGCGAGACCACCGCCACAGGACCCACTGCCAGCACGCGACTGGTTCCAAAAACCGCGTACAACAACAGCGGCGCAATGCTGGCGTACAGCCCCACCTCGGGTGGCAAACCCGCCAAAGTGGCATAAGCCAAGCTTTGGGGAATGAGCATGATGGTGACGATCAATGCCGCCACCAGATCACTGACCAGCGTGTCCCGCTGGTAGTGACGGGCCCAGTCCAACATGGGCAAGGCCGAGGCCAGCGCGCGAACAGACATATCAAGCAGCGGGCAAGGCCCGGCGACCCAAGCGATCAAGCCACTCGAACACCACCATGCCTGCGATCATGGCCACCACAAAGACAGCGGCCTTAGGCTGACCCGCGGCCATGCTGACAATGCCTGGGCCTGGGCAAAAGCCCGCCAAGCCCCAGCCCGCGCCAAACAACAAAGAGCCGAGCACCAAGCGTTTGTCGATGTCACGCGAAGTGGGCAGGTGCAAAGCACCCCCAAAGAAATTGAGGGTGCGCTTTTTGGCGGTGCCAAAAGCAAAGAAACCCACGGCGATGGCGCCGCCCATGACCAAGGCCAGAGACGGATCCCAAGCGCCGGCCAGGTCCAGAAAACCAATCACCTTGCCGGGATCGGTCATGCCAGAAATCAGCAAGCCCCAGCCAAAGAGCAGGCCGACAAAAAATTCACTCAGACGGTGCACAGAATTACGGTTCATGGTCAATCCTTCAGAACAAATGACGCATCACATAAACGATGGCAAAACCGGCGGCCATGAAGCTGCCGGTGGCCACCAAGGAGCGCGGCGACAGGCGCGACAGTCCGCAAACTCCGTGGCCACTGGTGCAGCCCGAGCCCAAGCGTGTGCCGTATCCCACCAGCAAACCCGCGACGACCACGAGCCCATAACCCGCATCCATGCGCGGCACGGCCACCAGCCCTTCAGGGGCCACCCAAGCCAAGGTGGCCGGTGCCGACAACATGCCCAGCATGAACGCCACGCGCCAACCCGTGTCGGGGCTTTTTGGCCGCAGCAAACCACCCAAGATGCCGCTGATGCCCAAGATGCGGCCATTCACCAAAATGAACAGCGCCGAGGCCAAGCCCAGCAAAATGCCACCGGCCAACGAGGCCCATGGCGTGAATTGGTTCCAGTCGATCGTCATAAACAACTCCTCTTTTTAAATCATGGTTTCAGCGGTGAGCCAGACCGGGCTCATTGCAGTACTGTTGGTAAAGGGTCTGAATGAGGGCCAAGGCCTGCGCGCTGTTGATGCTGTAGTAGATGTTTTTGCCATCACGCCGTGTGCTCACCAGCTCTTCCTCACGCAGCACCGTCAGCTGCTGAGACAGCGTGGGCTGCACGATGCCCAGCAACTCCTCCAGCTCACCCACCCGCTTTTCCCCTTGCGACAACTGGCACAAGATCATCAGCCGGTCTGGGTTGGACAACACTTTCATCAAGTTGCAGGCCCGGCCCGCGGCCTGTCGCATGTCACTCAGCTCCAATGTCACATCGCTCATGTGGCACACCTTTCTTTGATTGCTTGATCGATAGTTTATTGACAAACAATATATTTGTCAATAAACTATCTAAAACTTAATTGAAGGAGTCCCTATGACCGCTGCAAACGCTTACACCGGCAACCCCCAAGTCGAAGGTTTTTTTGACCCGGCCACATGGACCGTGACCTATGTGGTGCACAACGGCCCCGACTCGGCCTGCGCCATCGTCGACTCGGTTCTGGACTACGACCCCAAGTCTGGGCGCACCCGCACCACCTCGGCTGACAAAGTGATTGCCTTCGTCAAGAGCCACCAATTGCGCGTGGAATGGATTTTGGAAACCCATGCCCATGCCGACCACCTGAGTGCGGCGCCCTACCTCAAGCAACAACTGGGCGGCCAGATCGCCATCGGCGACCAAATCACCCGTGTGCAAAAAGTCTTCAAGGGCATCTTCAACCTCGAACCCGAGTTCAAACAAGACGGCTCGCAGTTTGATGTGTTGCTGAAAGACGAAGAAGCCTTCCGCATTGGGGAGCTCATGGCCAAAGTGGTGGCGGTCCCTGGCCACACCCCCGCCTGCGTGGCGTATCAGGTGGGTGATGCTGTGTTTGTGGGAGACACGTTGTTCATGCCCGACGTGGGCACTGCCCGATGCGACTTTCCGGGTGGCGATGCCAAAACTTTATATGCCTCAACGCGCAAAATTTTGAGCTTGCCGCCAGAAACGCGTTTGTTCATGTGCCACGACTACCCGCCCAATGGTCGCCCCATTGCCTTCGAGACCACTGTGGCCGAGCAACGGGCCAAAAACATCCACGTCCACGATGGCGTGAGCGAGACAGAGTTTGTTGAGATGCGCAGCAAGCGAGACGCGACACTTGAGATGCCGGTATTGATCTTGCCCGCTGTTCAGATCAACATTCGCGCGGGCGAAATGCCGCCCCAAGAAGCCAACGGCACTGCTTATTTGAAAATCCCGATCAACGCTCTTTGAGGTGCTGAAGTGGGCGAGAGCGGCTGAGTGATCAGCCGATTCGCGTCAATCGAAATCAAACAATTCGCCCAAAAAGCCTTCGCGCTTTTTCTTCTTGTAATAACCGCCGCCGTAGGGGGCATGGGGCTGCGCGGGGGCATGTGCCGGGCCATAAGCTGGCGCATGTGCAGGCGCCTGCGCTGGGGGCGGCGCGTATTGGGGCGCTGGCGCAGCGGCCTGAGGGCCCGAGCGATCGATGATCTTGTCCAACTCACCACGATCGAGCCAAACGCCGCGGCACTGGGGGCAAAAATCAATCTCGATGCCGCTGCGTTCGGCCATCGTCAGGTGCACGCTCTTGCAAACAGGACACAGCATGGTGAGATTCCTTGTGGTTTGAAAAAATTAATCTTCGCACGCGGCCTCAACGGGGCCTGAGCCCTTGCAAAAAAAGCCGTTTGATTTTTAATGAAATCCCGCACCTGAAGCTGTGACGAGACCAAAGCGGCGCCCTTCGATGTACTCACTCAGGTCGGCGTTTTGGAAGGTGCGGATCAGTTGGGCCAAGCCAAAAAAAAAGCCCCGCGTACTGCGGGGCTCTGTGCGACTGACAACCCGACTGAACGAGTTCGATGGTCTTTTTTTGGCGGGGCAGTAGAGATTGTATAAATAACTTGCTCAGGTCCGAAAGCATCGTTTTTTGGTGGGGTCGGGGATTCGAACACGACCGCATTGGAATCGCCCCGCAAGAAAACAGGGCACTGCGAAATGATTTCAACGCCTGTAAGATGTGCAGTATGAAAAAGTGGATGGCAATCTTTTTGCTGGTTCTGTTGCCCTTGCAGTTCAGCTGGGCAGCAGTGTCTGGCTATTGCCAACATGAATCTGAAGTAACCGCCAACCACCTAGGCCACCACAGTCACGACCATCAAGCCGCAGACAAACATGAACCCGTCAAAGACGGCGCTTCATCTGCTGAGGCTCATCATGACTGCGCGACGTGCCACTTGGGTTGTTCTGTGGCTCTGGCCAGTGATCTGACAACGCCTACAGCAGCGACAGATCGGGATTACCCGTTCGACTACAACGTCAACCCTTCTCTAGCGCTCACAAAGCGGCCTGAACGGCCTCAGTGGCCCACGCTTGCCTGATCGGCGAGCCTCGGGTTTCCTCTTCCCTTTTTCGAATCCCTTGTGCGCTGGTGTGCATGACGCATTAAGCGTTACGCACTGAAGCCCGCGACCCCTGAGTCGCTGCTCGCTGATCTCCTTGGATGTTTTCACCATTGGAGATGAGTCATGCGTTTGAACGAAAAAAGGACAGCACCTCTTCGAATTGTGCTGTCGGTTGTTACTTTGAGTTGCTGGGTCTTAAGCGCTCACGCACAGAGCACTTCTGGCGCTGCGCCAACCGGTGTGGCGTCATTGAAGGAAGTTTTTGAGACGGCTTGGCAAAGGCAGCCGGAAGCGCGCGCGCTGCAGTCGCGACGGGACGCCGCGCAGGCCCAAGCAAAGGCTGCAGGCCTGCTGTCACCCGAGGCGCCGTCTGTTGAGATCAGTCAGCGATCGGACCGGGCGACCGGTAACAACGGTGCGCGTGAAGCAGAGATCGGCATCGCAGTTCCGCTCTGGCTCCCTGGGCAGCGCACGGCCAGTGCCGACTTGGCGCAGGCAGAAATCTCTTTTGTAGAGCGCAGGCTTCTCGCCTCACAGCTGCGGCTCGCCTCATCCGTTAGGGATGCCTGGTGGAACTGGCAGCGTGCTCGCGTAGATGCCGAAATGGCGCGTGAGCAGTTGGCCAACGCCAGGCGGCTGGCCGCAGACGTTGCCAGAAGGACGCAGGCAGGTGACCTGGCCCGGTCAGATCAGCATCAGGCAGAAGGCGCTGTGGCAGCAGCCGAAGCACTAGCCGCGCAGGCCCAGGCTGCCTCGGCGGTTGCGTTGGCGCAGCTCAATGCGCTCACTGGCGGACTCGCGACACCTGAATCGCCCCACAACGCAACGGGTGAACCTTCTCCAGCTCCGGCCCCAGCAGCCCGTCACCCGCTCATTGCAGAGCTGGAAGACCGAATCGCTGTTGCCGAACGCACGGCTGACCTGATCAGCACCCAGAAACGCTCCAACCCCGAGCTAACGGTCGCCACCACTCGGGACCGTGGGTCATTTGGAGAACGGTATGGCCAGACGGTGCTCATCGGCATTCGAGTGCCGTTTGGTGCAGGGCCCAGGTATGACGCCCGTGTCGCGACAGCGCAGGCAGAAGCCATTGAAGTGCAGTCTCAACTAATCCTTGAGAGAGATCGAATCCAGGCCGATCAGCGAGGCACTGCTTCTCGCGTCGAGGCCGCACGCATCCAGCTCGACGCAGCCCAGCGAAGAGCCAAGCTGGCCCGGGAGTCTCGTGGCTTTTTTGACAAATCATTCAGGCTGGGTGAGACCGATCTGCCCACTCGCTTGCGTATCGAGGCCGAGGCCGTTGAAGCAGAGCGACAAGAAGCGCGCAGCCGAATCGAGCTGGCCACCGCCATTTCTGCATGGCGCCAGTCATTGGGCTTGCTGCCCCAGTGACCCCGCTCATCACCAAAGAATTAAGGAACACCATGAAGTTCATTCAATCGACTAGGGCCATTTTTTTGGCTCTGATATTCACACTCCTTAGCCCGTTGGCTATCGCAGGACCTGGTCACGACCACGGTGACACCGCGCCGCAAGCCACGGGATCTGCGTTGCCCCGGTTTACCGCCACATCTGAGGATCTTGAGCTGGTTGGCATCCTCAATGGAAAGCTGGTCACGCTTTATCTGGACCGCTTTAAAGATAACAGCCCGGTCAACGACGCCCAAATCGAGGTGGAAATCGCAGGCAGCAAATACAAAGCGCAAAAGCATGGCGAAGGTGAGTACGAGTTCACGCTCAATGACACGCTCAAGACCGGCGTGATTGCGATCACCGCAACCATCCAGGCCGGTGACCTGACCGATTTATTGGCGACGGAACTTGATTTGCACACCGATAAAAGCGTGCCAGGACTTCGCTCTGCATGGAAAACCATCGCGATGTGGGTCGGCGCCGGTTTACTTGCGCTGCTGACGCTGGGCGTCATGGTTCGCTTCCGTCAAAAAACCCGTCGTGCTTAAGGAGCCATCCACATGAAAACCAAAAACACTGTGAAAAAGCTCCACTGGCTCGCTCTGGCGGCAACTTTGAGCTTAGCGGGCGCCGGCGCGCCGTCTTTCGCTGGTGAGGGTCATGATCACGGCGCAGCCCCTGCCGTGGGAAATGCCAATGGCCCGCAACGCATGGCCGATGGCAGCGTCTTC
>JAIYBZ010000025.1 GCA_027488255.1 Comamonadaceae bacterium
ACCCCCATGACCTCCACCCCCCTGACCTCCCCTGCTAAGACCCCCGTGGGCATGATCGGCATCGGCATGATGGGCCACGGCATCGCCAGCAACTTGCTCAAACACGGTCACGCCTTGACGGTGTTAGAGCACCCGGGCAACCAACCGCTCGAAGCCTTGTTGGCCGCTGGTGCGCGCACCGCGCTCACCCCGCAGGCGCTGGCAGCGCAAGTGGAGGTGCTGATTTTGTGTGTCACCGGCAGCCCGCAAGTCGAAGCCGTGTTGACGGGCGAACAAGGCGTGCTGCAAGGCCTGAAACCCGGCGCACTGGTCATCGACTGCTCGACGGCCATTCCCAGTTCCACCGAAAAAATTGCCGCCTTGGTGCACGCGCGTGGCGCTCGGTTCATCGATGCGCCCATGACACGCACGCCCAAAGAAGCGGCCGAAGGTCGACTGAATTTATTGGTCGGTGGCGACGCCGAAGTGTTGGCCGCTTGCCGGCCCCTGCTGTCGTGTTTTGCCGAAAACATCGTGCACACCGGCCCAGTGGGTTCCGGCCACCGCATGAAGTTGCTGCACAACTACGTTTCGCTGGGCACGGTGACGCTGCTGGCCGAGGCCGCGGCTTGTGCGCAGTTGTCGGGTGTCAACGCACAAACCTTTGTCGATGTGCTGGCCATGGGCGGCGGCTGGGGCGCGGCGCTCGAGCGCCTCAAGCCCACACTGGCCAACGGCGACACCTCGGGCCTGCGCTTTTCGATGAGCAATGCGCTGAAAGATCTGAGCTACTACAACCAAATGGCCCTCGACACCCAGGCCGACCGCACCGTGGCCGAGGCCGTGAAAAACACCTTGCACAACGCCTGCCAAGAAGGCGATCCGAACGCCTTGGTGCCCGACTTGATTCGCTGGCTGGTACAACGCTCCAACCCCACTGCCGCATGACCCTCCACCCAGAACCGCTGGCCGCCCGCGATTGGATCGCAGGCCTCGAAAAAGGGCTTCACATCATCGAGGCGTTTGATGCGGCCCACGCGCGCCTGACTGCCACCGAGATGGGCGAGCGCTGTGGCATGACCCGCACCGCGGCCAGACGTTACTTGAAAACGTTGGTGCACTTGGGCTATGTGGGCACCGATGGCAAGCTGTATTGGCTGATGCCCCGCATCTTGCGTTTGGGCCATGCCTACATCGAGTCGGCACGGCTGCCTCGCTTGGTGCAACCCTTTTTGCAGCGCATCACCTCGGGCACCGATGAGATCGCCTATTTGGCCGTGCTCGACGGCGACGACACGATCTTCATTGCCCGCAGTGGGCTTCAACGACACACCGCCACCGGCTATATGCCGGGCACACGTCTGCCCGCGCAAGTCACAGCGGCTGGCATGGTCATGTTGGCTTGCGGTGAAGAGGCCGAGATGGACCGCTGGCTGCAATCGCACGAGTTGCGCTCATTCACCACCTTCACGGTGACAGGCGTGGACGGGTTTCGTGAACAACTGATGGGATTCAGGCGTCAAGGCTGGTCGGTCTCAGAGCAGCAACTCGAGCTGAACTTCCGAGGCATTGCCGTGCCCTTGCTGGACCGCAACAACAAAGTGCATGGCGCCATCAGCATGACCATGCCCATCAACCGCGAAGAAACCGACCACGCACTGAACCGTATCTTGCCGGTGCTTCAGGAAGCGGCACGCAATTTACGGCCGCTGATCTGAAGCCCGAGTCAAGTCGGTTGGGCGAGGGGCTGGCTGGCCGCGCTGGTGGTGTGGGCGCCGCCCAAGAACAAACGTTCCATTTGCGGATCGGCCAAAATTTCGGCGGCCGATTTGTAGAGCACCAAACGGCCCGACTCCAGCGCAATCGCGTTGTCCGAGTACTTCAATGCGCTCTTGACGTTTTGCTCCACCATCAGCACTGTCGTGCCTTGGTCGGCCAATTTGCGCAACAGCTTGAAGACATCTTGAACCACGATGGGCGACAGGCCAATGGAAGGTTCGTCGATCAACAACACCTTGGGGCGCAGCAACAAAGCCCGCCCAATTTCGAGTTGCTTTTGCTCACCACCCGAGAGCGCTGAGGCGCGCGAATTGATGCGCTCTTTGACCCGTGGGAAAAAGTGAAGCACTTCGGGAATCCGTTCATGGGTGGTCTTCATGCCCAGCGTGATGCCGCCCAACTCGAGGTTTTCATAAACACTGAGTTGGCCAAACAAATTGCGTCCCTGCGGCACAAAAGCAATGCCTTCGGCCAGCAGTGCTTTTTGAGTCGCGCCAGTAATGTCCTTGCCATGCAACTTGACGGTGCCTTGGCGAGGCTTGAGCAGGCCGAACAAGGTTTTGAGCACGGTGGATTTGCCGGCGCCGTTCGGGCCGATCAGCAAGGTGATCGAACCACTGGGGACTTTGAAGGACAGGTTGTTCAGGATCATGAAATCCTTATAGCCTGCAACAACATTGTCAAATTCGATGCAAGTTTCTTGGGTGTCTTTGCTGTGGATGCTCATGTCAGTTCCCCAAATAGGCGTCCAGCACCTGCTTGTTGGCCCGAATTTCAGCGGGCGTGCCGATGGCCAAAACCTGGCCTTCCACCATCACCATGATGCGGTGGCAGAGGTCCATCACGAAGTCCATGTTGTGCTCAATGACCACGAAGCTGCCTTTGCGGGTTTGGTTGAGTTCTTTCAACAAGGTGCTGATGCCCCCCACCAAAGAAGGGTTGACCCCGGCGCAGGGTTCGTCGAGCAGCACCAGATCGGGCTCGCTCATGAAGGCCATGGCGATGTCCACCAGTTTTTGTTGGCCGTAGCTCAGCTCACCGGCTTTTTTATCGGCCACATGGCGAATGTGAAACTGGTCGATCAAGGCATCGGCCTTGGCCCCTAACCCCGAGTCGGAGGGGGCGAACATGCGGCTGAACATGCTGCCTTGGTGCTCTTGAGCCGCGACGATCAAATTGTCGCGCACGGTCATCTTGCCAAACACTTGCAGGGTCTGAAAGGTTCGGCCGACGCCACGTCGGTTCAAGTCCAAGGGGCCGAGTCGCGTGACATCCTCGCCATTCAACTCAATCTGGCCCTCATCGGGAGAGATCTGGCCCAACATGCTGTTGAACAAGGTGGTTTTACCAGAGCCGTTGGGGCCGATGACCCCAAAGATTTCACCGGGATAGACCTCGAAAGAAACGCCGCCTACAGCTTGAATCGCGCCATAGGCTTTTTTGAAGTTGGAAACTTTAAGTACAGGCTGAATCATGCTTTGACTCCTGCAGCCGCGCGAGCAGCCGACGCATCACGCGATTGACGACGGGCTTTGATGCGGTCAGGAATGCTGAGCAAACCATCCGGCAGCCAAATCATCAGCACCACCACCGCAGACCCAAAGACAAACAAATACCAAGCCTGAGCAAAGCGCAACCATTCGGGCAACACCACGCCCACGGCCGAGCCCAGCACGGGGCCCAAGAAGTAGCCAGGTCCGCCCACCACCACCATCAAGTACATCATGATGGACGCGCCCACAGTGAACAAAGCCGGGTCGATGAACTGCACTTGCGAGGCGTACAAGCCCCCGGCCAAGCCGGCATAGACGGCGCCAATCGCAAAGCTCAGCAAGGTATAGCCCCGGGTGTCGATGCCCAGGCTTTCCGCGCGAATCGCGTTGTCACGCAAGGCGGTGAAAGCCTTGCCCCATGGCGAATTCAACAGTCCCCAGAGCAACATCGCCAGCACGACCGTGAAGCCCAAGACCAGATAGAAATAGGCCAAGTTGCCATCAAAACTCAGCCCACCCAAACTGGGTCGCGCGATGTTATTGATGCCGTAGGTGCCGCCAGTCAACCACTCCTCGTTGCGCATGACCAACCACAAAGCGGTGTTGAACCCCAAAGTGGCAAACGCCAAGTAAATGGTTTGCACACGCAGCGCTGGGAAACCCAAAGCCAGACCGGTGAAAAAACAGATCAGTGCCGCCAAGGGCAAGCCCAACCAAAAACTAAAGCCGGCTTTTAGCAAAATGGCCACGGTGTAAGCGCCAATGCCAAAAAAGGCGGCGTGACCCAAGGACTTTTGACCGGCATAGCCCACCGTCAAATTCAGACCCATGGTGGCGATGATGAACACCAGCCAAGTGGTCAAAATGTGAATGCCATAGTTCTTCAAGAAATTAGGCACGATGATGAGCGCCGCCAAGACCAGCAACGCCAACAACAGATTGAGCTTTTTCATACTTTGCGCTCCACTTTCTTGCCCAGCAAACCTTGCGGTTTGAACAAGATCACGACCATGAAGATCACCAAGGCCACGGCGTCTTTGTAGGCAGAAGAAATGTAGGCTGCGGCCAAGTTTTCACTGACCCCAACGATCAAGCCGCCCAACAAGGCACCACGCGAATTGTTAAAGCCGCCGATGATGGCCGCAAAGAAAGCCTTGGTGCCCAGCCCTTCGCCCATGTCGAACTTGGCCAAATAAGTGGGGGTCACCAACAAGGCCGCTGCTGCCGCCAAAATGGCGTTGATGGCAAAGGTGTAAAAAATCATGCGGGGCACATTGATGCCCAAGAC
The DNA here is from genome assembly GCA_027488255.1 of Comamonadaceae bacterium. Lineage (GTDB taxonomy): Bacteria > Pseudomonadota > Gammaproteobacteria > Burkholderiales > Burkholderiaceae_C > Limnohabitans_A. The sequence continues at coordinate 4,540 of JAIYBZ010000025.1, forward strand.
CGAAGCGCTTTCGGTGTTTTGTGCCACCGCCTGCATGGCGCGACCGGTGACGGTTTTATTCAAGAAGGCTTGTGTGGACACCACCAAGACCATGGCCAGCACAAACGTGCCCACATCGGTGGCCGAGAGGGTGACGCCAAAGACATCAAAAATGACATCTGGAAAAACCTGAGGGAAGGGATGCGGCTCTGCGCTGTAACCCGCGCGAACCGAGTTGCGCATGGCGATCGACAGACCAATGGTGGCCACCACGATGGGCATCATGCCGTACTTGAACAGGGGGTCGACCAAGCCTTTTTTGAACATCCATCCCAAGATCAACACCGACAGCACAACGGTCAGCGTGAAGGCGTAATAAAGAGAGAAGCCTGAACCCAACAAGATGACCATCATGAAGGCGGGCAGCATCACGAATTCACCCTGGGCAAAGTTGATCGTGCCGGAGGCTTGCCACAGCAGGGTAAAGCCCAAAGCGGCCAGCGCATAAATGCTGCCGGTGGCCAGGCCACTGAAAAATAGTTGCAAAAAGTCGGTCATGGAGAACTCCGAAAACAGGGGGTGCAGCCCATTGCAAGGCGGGCTGCAGCGGGCTGATCGCCCGCTAGGCCCGAAAAAAAGCGGACTCAGCAAAGAGTCCGCTTTGATTCAAAAGCGCATCACTTCTTCGCGTTCAGTGCGGGCAAAGTGGCGCTGATCACGGGTTGGCCGTTCTTCACTTCCACCAGGAAGCTTTCGCGGTCCAAATCGCCTTTGTCGTCAAAGCACACATCCATCAAGATGCCAGGGTGTTGCTTGGCGCTGAAGCAGCTGTTGCGAATGGCGGCTGCAGCGGCTTTGCGGTCGATTTTTCCGGCTTTCTCGATGGCCGCTTTCAGCACATACATGCCGGTATAGCCCTTGATGCCGTTGTGGTCAGACTCGGCTTTGTATTCGGCTTTGTACTTGGCACCGAAGGCCTTGAACTGTGGGGCATCGACGGTCAGACCGACGTGCGCCAAGGCGCCATTGGCCGATTCACCAGCCAGCTCGATCACTTTTTGACCGGTCAACGTGGTTTCGCCAATCAGCATTTTCTTCACGCCTTGCTTGCGGAATTCACGCAGGGCACGGGCCGATTCTTCTTCGTTGGTGTACACAAAGATCGCGTCCGCATCGGTTTGCTTGGCTTTCAAGACGGC
>JAIYBZ010000004.1 GCA_027488255.1 Comamonadaceae bacterium
AAGACCGCTCCCAACTTGCCCTCTGCCGTCTTGCCATCAAACTTGCCGTCCGAGATCACATCCGGCGTCAGCGTCGTGATGCTCCCCACCCCAAACGCCTGGCTCACATCGTCATTGGCTTTCACAACTTTCGCTGCGTCTGGATTAGGCCCTGCCTTTTCTACTGCAATGCTTGTCAACGCATTGATGTTCAACACCAGCTTCGGACCATTTATTTTGTCCGCCGCTTGCAGCAACGAGTTCAGGTCTTTGTTCGTTAACGTCACCGTGTCTTTGTAATCAGCTCCATCATTGGCATCGATCACTTTGGCGATCACCACCTCATCGTCACCCACCTGAAGCGTCGTGGTGTAGAAACCATTGGCGTCTACCGACACAGGACCGCCCCAAGTGGAACCATCCTTTTTGTAGAGCTGTACCGTCAGGCCATGATTGGGAAGTAAGGGGCCGCCCGCTGTGATCGTGCCACTGACCACGATCGTCGACGTGACCACTGCTGCGGGCTTGGTATCTTCATTGTTAACAACCACAGCGACCGCTGCAGCCCCGGTAAACAAGGCCAAGCCGGGCAGCACTGCTGGCAACAAAGCCGCAGATTCGGCGCCACTGGCAGAGGCCAGGGCCTCAGGCGTTGAGGCCAAGATGCCTGTGTCTGTGGCCAAGTAATTCCATTCCACAGTGCCCACACTGGCACCGGTATTGGTGTAAAACTCCGTCACTTCAACCAGCTCTTCTCCCTCTAACTCCAATACCAAATGGTTGCCAACCCTTTTGACGTTGCCCGTTTTTGCTGGATTAGCGCCACCTTCACTGTTTTTGCCACCTTCAACGTTGAAACTGATCTTTGCACCCGGCTGAGCCTGGATCTGCAAGGCTGTTGAGCCCTCCTTGGACAAAACTTGTTGAGTGACTTGACCGTTTGGGAGTGTTTGAGTGACTTGGATTTTCATGATGATCTTTGCGTGAGGGATGAAAAGAATGCCCCGCAAAGATATATCAACAAAAGTATTAATTAATTCATAAAGCGCAATTTATTGGAACTATGTAACGCTTTTTTACGAATACAAAAAATACCATCAACCTTCGAAAAATCGCGTGTGAATAAGGGGCGAAGCCTAAAAGCAGATTCGGGGACATAAAAAAACCCCTGGCTCGTCAGAGACAGGGGTTGGATGAAAAGCAAAAAACTGATTGGTTCAACGGGGTCACTGTCAAATGGCCAACGAGACGGCCGAAAGGACAGCCAAACAGCTCCACTGCCCTACTGCTGCACTTTTTTTTCTGTGCTTTACAGCAAAGCTTGGCTCACCACCAAATTTTGGTTGATCAACAATTGGGCGTTATCGCTCACCACGTTGGTGTACACGTTGTAGCTTGCGCCGGCGTGTGTGGCCGTTCCCGTCAAGGCCCAAGGCGAGAGCGTGCTCACCGTCGCCGCCTCGACCAGAGTCACCGTGCTGCTGCCGCGCGCCACCGACCCACTGCCGTCCATTACCATTTGGTGTGAGTTGCTGGCTCGGGCAATGTCAGCCGAGTTGCTGAAAGTCCAGCCACTGGCCGCGTTGAACAAGTTGGTGCCTGCGTCCAACACATCCGCTGTGCTCAGCTTGACACTGTTGCCCCCATAGCTGCCCAAATTCACTTGGTCGATCGTGCTGGTGCCCAGCTTGGTGAAGTCCATCGCTTGGCCATAGTTGGACAAGGTCAATGTGTCCACTCCTGCATTGCTGGTGGTCATGGAGGCGATCTGTTCGCCTTCGCCCACCACCACGTTGACCACCTGCGTATTGGCTGCACTGATTTGCTCCACGCCCAGCGTGTTGTAAAACTTCACCGAAAGCGAATGGGTGCCTGCAGCCAGTTGGGGCACGTTGATGTTGAACGTGGTGTCTGTCGCCAAAACGCACGGCTGCTCGGCCACCACGGTGGTGCCATTGAACACTTTGAGGGTCCCTTGTTGGACAACGTCCAACTTGCAGCTGAGCACCAAGAAAACATCCTCGGTGCTGCCGCCTGCGGCCAAGTTGCCGGTCAGTGCGCCTTGGTTGTCGCTCAGGCTGAGCAGCGTGGCCATGTTGTCCACCACGGCATCCACCTCCAGCCCAAAACGGGCGCTGGCCACGCCTTGGTGAGCGCCGCTTTCGACCCTGAAACTCAAGTTGTGAAAGCCCTCACTCAAGGCGTTGGTGGGGACAAAATTCCAGCTTCTGCCGTTGACCACCATGGTGCCAGCCAGGACTTGCGTGCCGTCGTAGGCCACCAAAGATTCGCCGCTGCCCAAGGTGCCGCTCAAGGTGCCCCACAAGCCAGGGGTCGTGTCTTGGGTGACCAAGCTCTTGCGGGGGTCGGCCACGCTTTGGCCTGGCAACAGATGACCGCCATAGGCAAAGGCGCCCGTGGTCTCAACCGCGCCCAAGACCGTGACCAATTGGGTGGGCAGTGTGCCCCCAATGGTGACGCTTTGGCTGCTGCCGGCTGCGCCCACTTGGCCCAGCTCGTTGGTCACTTTGGCATTGAGGGTGTGGGTGCCCAGTCCCAGACCTGAATGGCTAAAGGTCCAAACGTTGCCGGTAGCTGTGGCAAAACCCAACAGCGTCTCGCCGGCATACACGCCCAACTTTTGTCCCGCCCCCAAAGCGGAGGTCAAATTGCCTGTGACCTGCAAAGCACTGACGCCAACGAAGCCGGAATCAAAGGCGCTGACGATGTTGGCAGTCGGGACTGGTCCAGACACACTGAACCACTCGGTGCCCGTGGCCTTGATGGCACTGCCATCCAGGCTTTCGACCCGCACCATCATCGTGTGCGCGCCTGCGGCCAAGGCTTTGTCCGATGGCACCGTGAAGGTCCAAGCGCCGGTGGCCGGGTTGGTGATGGTGGCGTTGCCCAAGTAGGTGCTGCCGTCGTACACAGCCAAACGCTCAGCGATGCCCAAATTGGTGCCGAGTGTGCCGCTCAGTGTGGGGGTGGTGTCGGTGGCATAACTGGCGCCCGTCTTGATGCTGCTGGTGTTGATGGTTTGCACCCAATTGCCGTTGAGCGTTGCCGCCACCGTCACCCCGGGGGCTGCAGCCAGATTGAGCTCGGACTGGAAGCTGGCCATGCTGGTGCCCGACAAATACACCTTGGCTTGGGCCAGCGTGCCAAAGTTGGGGTTGCCCGTGAGTTTGATGCTGTCAATTTGGTAGAAATCGCCCAAATCAACTTGCCAATATCGAATGCCATTGATGGTGGTGTCGTTGTATTGGTAGGCAGACCCCCAGAAGGTCGAGCCATCCACGGCCGCTGTGCTTGGCAGACTGCCTTGAATGGCCGAGGTCCACCCCACGCCAGCGGTGGGTTTGCCCAGAGCCACATTCACCCCGCCACTCATCACTTCGACCTCCGAGAGCGACAGGTAAGCGATGTCGGACAGCATGTTCCGGGCCACCATCACGTAACGCACCGATTGCGGCGTTGAGGACAACGTGCCCGTATCCACAGTCAGGGTGATGTCGGGGTTTTGAATCAGCGCTGTGAACACATTCTCGGCAGCACCGGCCAAGCCGGTGGCGGTGTTGACCACCTTGGCCGTCAACGCGTGACTCTGGAACGACAATCCAGAGGTGGTGTAGGTCCAGGCCTTTCCCGTGACTGTTGCTGTGCCCAACAAAGTGCTGCCGTCAAAGATCTGCACCACCTCAGCGGCCTTCAAGTTGGCCGACAAAATGCCATCCAACTTGAGCGTGATGTCGTCCGTGCTGTTGCCGCTGACCAAGGTGCCTGTCTGCGCGCCTTCGTTGTCGGTGACGCTGCTGATCGACGCCAAGGTGTTTGGGGTCGTGGTCTCGGCAATGCTCAAAGTCTGCGTCTGCGCCAAACGAACGGTCCCTGTGACCTTGTCTTCCACGGTCACCTTCACCAAGTGGTTGCCCAGCGTCACACCGCTCAGGTTGTAACTCCAGTGGGTGCCGGTGACGGTGGCCTCACCCAAATAGACTTCGTCCAGATAAATGCCAACACGCTCATTGCCGGTCAGGCTGAGTGCAACGCCCAGTTTGCCGCTCACGGTGGAAGCGGCTTCCGTGATCACGACGCCGCTGGGCAGCGTCAATGTGGGTGTATTGGCGCCCAAGACCCCTATCGCAGGCGAAAGTTGCCCAACAAACAGGGCCCCATTGGCACCGCTTTGCAAGGCGGACAAAGTCGGGTTGGACGCCATGCTTTGGTTAGACACATAGGCGACGGTGCCGGCATCTGTTCTGCTCAGGCTGATGCTGCTCACCTCGTAGGCGGCGCCCAGATCAACTTGAATCCAGCCTTCGCTGGTGGCTTGTGCTGTGGTGTAGCCCGATTCTGGCAGGCCCGGGTTGTAGGGGCCACTGTATTGGGCATTGGATGTGCCGTTGATCGTGACGGGGACCTTAGAGGGGCCACTGGTTGTCCAGGTGACACCCGGCATATCGCTGAGCACCGTGCTGTTGGGGCCCAAAATTCTGATGTAGCCCACATCGAACACCTCGGGCGAGCTGACCGCACTTTGGTGCACCATGATGTAACGCACAAACTGGGCTCCCTTTGCAGTCCCGCCTTGTGGCGTGATGCTGAAGTCGGACAACGCTTGCACCAACACGGTGGTGTTGATCGTCGCGCTGGCCAATCCCGAGGAGGTGTTCACCACCCGCGCACTGATGGCGTGAGAGCCAACGGTCCACGCGTTGGCCAAGGTGGGAGCATAAGACCAAGTGGCACCACTGGTTGTGGCTGTGCCCAAATAGGTGCTGCCATCAAAGATCTGCACCACCTCTCCCGGTTTTAATGCAGCACTCAAGCCGCCGCTCAACAGCGGGGTGGTGTCATCGGTGCTGGTGTGGTTTGCCACCGTACCCATGCTGTTGCCTGTTTTGTAAAGCGTCCCTGTGGTGGTGGTGTTGGCATCATCGGTCGCGAAAATGGTTGCGACAAAGGTGGTGGGGGTGGCGCCGGGGCTCACAATTTGCACGTTCTGGGCGCGCGCCAAACTGGCCACTCCCGTTGCAAGGTTCTCAAGCCGCACCTCCAATGCATGCATCCCCAATGTCAAGCCACTTGCCGCATAGCGCCACGCCGCGCCTGACACGGTGGCTGCGCCCATCAACACGCCACTGTCATAAATGGCCACAC
>JAIYBZ010000002.1 GCA_027488255.1 Comamonadaceae bacterium
AGCGGCGGCGGGGTGATCACCTTGAGCGGTGACAACACGTTCACAGGCGAGACGGTGATCAGCTCGGGCACGGTGGTGGTGGCCAGCAACACGGGCTTGGGCAGCGCGGCGGGGGGCACAACCTTGGCCAGCGGGGCGACACTGGACTTGGCGGGCGTGACGGTGGCGGGCGAGAGCTTGGTGCTGCAAGGCGGCACGTTGAAAGACGCGACCAGCCAGTGGGGCGGCACCATCTCGATGACGGCGGACAGCACCATCGATATCGGCGCCAATGACACGCTGATTGTGAGTGGCGTGATTTCGGGCGCGCATGTGTTGACCAAGTTGGGCGCCGGCACCTTGGAGTTGAACGCGCAGAACACCTACAGCGGCGGCACCCAAATCAATACCGGTAAAGTCAAGTTGGGCCACAACGCAGGCCTGGGCACTGCGGCGGCCAGCGTGGCCTCGGGGGCGCAGCTGGACCTGAATGGCCGCTCTATCTCGAATGCCTTGAGCGTGACCGGCAGCGGCATCAACAATGGCGGCGCGATCACCAACTCCAGCAACAGCGTGGCGACCTTGAATGGCGCGGTCATGCTGCAGGGCAACAGCATTTGGAGCAGCACGGGTGGCCTGAAAATCCAGGGCGCCGTGAACGCCAATGCAGCGGGCGCCCAATCGCTGAGCATCTCGAGCGGCGCGGTCGAAGTGTTGGCCGGCATCGGCCAGACCACGGCGTTGTCGAGCTTGACTATTTCAGGGGCCACCACGCTGGGCGCTGATGTCACCACCACCGGCACACAAACCTACGGCGCTGCGGTCACCTTGAGTGGCGGCGACCGCAGCTTGAGCGGCTCGGTGATTCAGACGCAAAGCACGCTGGCGGGTGGTCAACATGCGCTGAGCATCACTGGCGATGCCACCGTGGACGGCGCTTACAGCGGGCTGTCGAGCCTGAGCATTTCGGGCTCGACAAATCTCAGCGCCAACGTCACCACCAGCGGTGCCCAAACCTATTCGGGCGCATTGACGCTGGGCGCTGACAGCCAACTCTCGGCCAACACCTTGTCGCTGTCGGGTGTGAATGTGGGCCAACACCTCCTCACCTTGAACGAATCGGGCAACGGCCAAATCACCGGTGTGGTTTCCGGTACCGGTGCCCTCACCAAGGCCGGCACGGGCACCTTGACTTTGTCGGGCGCCAACACCTACACCGGCGACACCACGATTGCCGCGGGCACCTTGTCGGTGACCGGCAGCTTGAGCGATGCGACCGATGTGTTGAACTCGGGCACCTACAGCGTGCAAGCCACCGACACCATCCAGAGCCTGTCGGGCTCGGGTGCGGTGGTCTTGGCCAGCGCCAAGACACTCACCACCGGTGATGCGAACGACCACACCATCTCGGGCGTGATCTCGGGCGCCGGCGCGCTCACCAAGGCCGGCAGCGGCACCTTGACTTTGTCGGGCGCCAACACCTACACCGGCGACACCACGATTGCCGCGGGCACCTTGTCGGTTACCGGCAGCTTGAGCGATGCGACCGATGTGCTGAACTCGGGCACCTACAGCGTGCTAGCCACCGACACCATCCAGAGCCTGTCGGGCTCGGGCACGGTGGTCTTGGCCAGCGCCAAGACACTCACTACGGGCGATGCGAACGACCACACCATTTCGGGCGTGATCTCGGGCGCCGGTGCGTTGAGCAAAGTCGGCACGGGCACTTTGACACTGTCGGGCACCAACGATTTCACGGGGGGTATTGCCATCGATGCGGGTACCGTGAAGATCTCTGCAGACCGCAACCTGGGCGCCGTGCCCAACAGCGCAGTGGCCAACGCCTTGTCGATCAATGGAGGCACCTTGCAAGTGACGGCCGATGTGACGATTTCGGCTGGACGCGGCATGACCCTGGGCAGTAACGGCGCGACCTTCCAGACCGACCCCTCGGTGAGCGTGAACTACGCCGGTGTGGTGGCGGGCACGGGCGGCCTGACCAAGACAGGCGCGGGCACCTTGTCGTTGGAAGGCTCCAACACCTACAGCGGCGGCACCACACTCAGCGCGGGCCTGATCAAGCTGGGGCACAACGCCGGTTTGGGCACAGGTGGCGCCACTGTGGTCGCAGGCGCGGCGCTGGATGTGCAGGGTCAGTCGATCGCCAACACCTTGAGCGTGACAGGCAGCGGCATCGGCAATGGCGGGGCGATCACCAACAGCAGCAACAACGAAGCCACATTGGGTGGCGCCATCACGTTGGCGGCAGACAGCGATTGGGTGACGGCAGGGGCCATCCGAGTCACCGGCTCGGTCGACGGGGCGCACGCCTTGCGCGTCACCGGCAACGGCCGCCTCACCCTGGCTGGGGCCGTGGGTCAAAACACCCTCTTGAGCCAATTGAGCGTTTCCGGTGCGGCCACCTTGGCCGCCGACATCACCACCAGCGGCACGCAGACCTATGCGGGTGCAGTGACCTTGAGTGGCGGCGACCGCACTTTGACGGGTTCGACCATCCACACCCAAAGCACGCTGGCCGGCGGCGGTCATGCTCTGAGCATCACCGGCGCGGCCGACATCGACGGTGCGTTCACGGGTCTGAGCAGCTTGAGCATCACGGGTGCTTCGAACATTGGCGCCGACATCACGACCACCGGCACGCAAACTTATGCCGGCGCGGTGAGCCTGAGTGGTGGCGACCGCACTTTGACGGGTTCGACCATCCACACCCAAAGCACGCTGGCCGGTGGCGGTCATGCTCTGAGCATCAGCGGCGCAGCCGACATCGATGGCGCGTTCACGGGCCTCAGCACCTTGAGCGTGTCGGGATCCTCCAACATCGGCGCCAACATCACCACCAGCGGCACACAAACGTATGTGG
>JAIYBZ010000030.1 GCA_027488255.1 Comamonadaceae bacterium
AAATCGGTGGAAAACACCAAGAAGATCACCAAGGCCATGGAGATGATTTCCGTCTCCAAAATGCGCAAAGCGCAGGAGCGTATGCGCACGGCCCGGCCTTACAGCGAGAAGATTCGCACCATTGCGACTCATCTCGGGCAGGCCAACCCAGAGTATGTGCACGCCTTCATGAAGCAAAACGACGGCAAGTCGGTGGGCTACATTGTGGTGACCACAGACAAAGGGTTGTGCGGTGGCTTGAACACCAACCTGCTGCGCGCCGTGACCGGTAAATTGCGTGAAACTCAGGCTGAGGGCAAAACGCCTCTGGCCGTGGCCATTGGCGGTAAAGGTTTGGGTTTCCTGAACCGGGTCAATGCCAAAGTGGTGGCGCATGTGACGCATCTGGGCGACAAGCCTCACTTGGAAAAGCTGATTGGCCCCGTCAAGGTGCTGCTCGACGCTTATGCCGCAGGTGAGGTGAGCGCGGTGTACCTGTGCTACAACAAGTTTGTCAGCACCATGGCACAAGTGCCCACCATTGACCAGTTGTTGCCTTTGTCGTCTTCCAAAATGGAATCGGACACCAAGGCAGCAGGTGCTGTGGCCCACGGATGGGATTACATCTATGAGCCCGATGCGCAATCGGTCATTGACGAGTTGTTGGTCCGTTATGCAGAAGCCTTGGCTTACCAAGCCGTGGCCGAAAACATGGCTTCCGAGCACGCTGCACGCATGGTGGCCATGAAGGCCGCCACGGACAACGCCGGCAATGTAATCAGCGAGCTCAAGCTCGTTTACAACAAGACCCGTCAAGCAGCCATCACCAAAGAACTGTCCGAAATCGTCTCTGGCGCTGCGGCGATCAGCGGTTGATTCCCAGTTCAGCAAATTCAAATTATTTGGAGCGAAAAATGCAAGCCCAAGGAAAAATTGTTCAGTGTATTGGCGCTGTGGTCGACGTGGAATTCCCACGCAACCAGATGCCCAAGGTTTATGACGCACTCAAAATGGAAGGCTCTGCGCTGACCTTGGAAGTGCAACAGCAACTCGGCGACGGCATCGTGCGTACCATTGCGCTCGGTTCTTCAGACGGTCTGCGCCGCGGCCTGATTGTCTCGAACACCGGCCATCCCATCACTGTGCCCGTGGGTAAAGCCACACTGGGTCGCATCATGGACGTGTTGGGTACGCCCATCGACGAACGCGGTCCTGTCAGCCAAGAACTCACCTCTTCTATTCACCGCAAGGCCCCTGCTTATGACGAGCTGAGCCCTTCGCAAGAATTGCTGGAAACCGGCATCAAGGTGATCGACTTGGTGTGCCCCTTCGCCAAAGGCGGTAAGGTCGGTTTGTTCGGTGGTGCCGGTGTGGGCAAGACCGTGAACATGATGGAACTCATCAACAACATCGCCAAAGCGCACAGCGGTTTGTCCGTGTTTGCTGGTGTGGGTGAGCGTACCCGTGAAGGCAACGACTTCTATCACGAGATGGCCGACTCTGGCGTGGTGAACCTCGAGAACCTGCCCGAATCGAAAGTGGCCATGGTGTACGGTCAGATGAACGAGCCACCAGGCAACCGTTTGCGCGTCGCCTTGACCGGTTTGACCATTGCCGAATCTTTCCGTGACGAAGGCAAAGACGTGTTGTTCTTCGTGGACAACATCTACCGCTACACCTTGGCCGGTACCGAAGTGTCCGCCTTGTTGGGCCGTATGCCTTCTGCGGTGGGTTACCAGCCTACATTGGCCGAAGAAATGGGCCGTTTGCAAGAACGTATCACCTCGACCAAAGTCGGCTCGATCACTTCCATTCAAGCCGTTTACGTGCCTGCCGATGACTTGACCGACCCATCGCCTGCGACCACTTTCGCTCACTTGGACTCCACCGTGGTGTTGAGCCGTGACATCGCTTCCTTGGGTATCTACCCTGCGGTCGATCCACTGGACTCCACCAGCCGTCAGCTGGACCCCTTGGTTGTGGGTCAAGACCACTACGAAACAGCCCGTGCTGTGCAAGGCACTTTGCAGCGTTACCGTGAACTGCGCGACATCATCGCGATCATGGGTATGGACGACTTGGCGCCTGAAGACAAGTTGGCCGTGGCCCGTGCTCGTAAGATCCAGCGTTTCTTGTCGCAACCCTTCCACGTTGCTGAAGTGTTCACAGGCTCTCCAGGTAAGTACGTCACATTGGCTGAAACCATCCGTGGTTTCAAGATGATCGTGGCCGGCGAGTGCGACCATTTGCCAGAGCAAGCTTTCTACATGGTCGGTACCATCGACGAAGCATTCGAAAAGGCCAAAAAGGCTGCGTAAAGCATCACTTCGGGGCGACAAAAGTCGCCTCGCAGTCTGTAATCAACGCACCTTTTAAGGAGTAAACATGAACACCATCCACGTTGATGTGGTCAGTGCAGAAGAGTCCATTTATTCGGGTGAAGCCCGTTTCGTGGCGCTGCCTGGCGAGTCTGGCGAACTGGGCATTTACCCACGCCACACCCCGCTGATCACCCGCATCAAAGCCGGTTCGGTTCGCATCGAGAAGGCTGACGGTGGCGAGGAATTTGTTTTCGTTGCAGGTGGCATTTTGGAAGTGCAGCCCGACTGCGTGACCGTGCTGTCCGACACCGCGATTCGCGGCAAAGACTTGGACGAAGAAAAAGCCAACTCGGCCAAAGCCGCCGCTGAAGAAGCGCTGCGCAATGCCAAGAGCGACATCGACATGGCCCGTGCACAGTCTGAATTGGCGGTCTTGGCCGCTCAGTTGACGGCTTTGCGCAAGTACCGCAAAAAATAATCATTTTTTGATTGGCTTCTGCAGCCCCTGCAGAACGCAAGAAAACCCCGGCGCAGCAATGTGGCCGGGTTTTTTTTGGCCTAAATTTCAGGCGCGCGTGTAGACTTGCGGACACCATGAAACGAGCCAAATTACATGCCGCCATTGCAGGCGGGACCCCTGACGACATCGAGCAAAATTTTTATGAAGCGTTGCACAACGCCGACATTGAACAGCTCATGGCGTGCTGGGCCGAAGAGGACGAGATCGTGTGCGTCCATCCCGGCGGTCCACGCTTGATTGGTCCGGGCGCCATCCGCGCCACATTTGAAGCCATGTTTGGGAACGGCAGCGTGCAGGCCCATCCCGAGCGCATTCACAAAATTGTTTCATTGGCTTGCGCCGTACACCACTTGGTGGAAAGAGTGGAGCTGGTCACACCGCAAGGCGTGAAGCACGCCTATGTCATCGTGACGAATGTGTACCAAAAAATGCCGCAAGGTTGGCGCATGGTCGCCCACCACGCCAGTCCCGGCACGCCCAACGATTCGGCAGATGTTGGCGTAAAACCTTCTGTGTTGCACTGACCCGCATGCACTATCCAGCCCCCGCGTGGTTGCCCGGAGGACACGCGCAGACCATCTGGTCGGCCTTGTATGCAAGAAGGCACTGGCGCCCCTTGTTGCCCAAACAGCGCGAGCGTTGGACCACGCCAGATGGCGATTTCATTGACGTCGATCGACAGCAGGCGAGTCGAGAAGATCGGCCCTTGATCGTCTTGTTTCATGGGCTAGAAGGCTGTTCGTCCAGCCATTACGCGCAAGCCTTCGCCGATTGGGCAGCCGTGCACGATCTCAATTTTGCTTTGCCCCATTTCCGCGGCTGCAGCGGCGAACTTAACCAAGCGCCACGGGCCTACCATTCTGGGGACCACGAAGAGATCGATTGGATCTTGCAGCGATTTCGCCTACAACACCAACAGCAGGGTGGGCGCACGATGATCGCTGCAGGCGTGTCGCTGGGCGGCAATGCGCTGATGCGGTGGGCGGCCGAGCAGGGCCTCCATGCAGCCCAAAAAGCCGACGCAGTGGCCTCGATTTGCTCCCCGCTGGACCTGATGCAAAGTGGGCTTGCTATTGGCCGTGGACTGAATCGTCAAATATATACACGCATGTTTCTGCGCAGCATGAAACCGAAAGCCCTGCTCAAATGGGCGCAGCATCCGGGACTTTTTGACCGGAAAAAACTCATGCAAGCGCGCGACTTGTACGAGTTCGACAATGTGTTCACGGCCCCGCTGCATGGGTTCAAAGACACCGACGACTACTGGACGCGGGCTTCGGCCAAACCCCTCATGCGCCACATTCGGCTGCCGGCCTTGGCCTTGAATGCACGCAATGACCCGTTTGTGCCGGCATCGAGTTTGCCGCAACCCCATGAGGTCTCGAGCTCGGTCACGCTGTGGCAACCTGAAGGCGGGGGGCATGTTGGATTTGCCCAAGGCCCTTGGCCAGGTCATGTGTGCGGATTGCCCGACGCTGTTGGGGGCTGGCTCATGCACGCCGCAGGCCAAGCGCTGAGCGAAAGGATGCCCCATGGATGACATCGTTCGCCAAGCGATGGCCAAATGGCCGCATGTGCCCGATTGCTATGGTTGGTTAGGCCTCGACAGTCGGGGTCAATGGCACATGCGAGACGATCGGGTGCAGCAGGCGGGCCGCTTTCAAAGCGGGCAGAGCGGCGCCAAAGGGTCGGTCTTGAAGCATGAAAAATTGATTGATTTCATCCACCGCAATTACGACCATGATGAAGAGGGGCGTTGGTATTTTCAAAATGGCCCACAGCGGGTGTATGTTGAACTGGAGTCGACACCTTATATCTGGCGATTGACCGCGCGCTTTGAGGTCGCCGCACAAACGGGTCAAGCGGCCGAGGTCCTCAGTTGTTGGGTGGATGAAACGGGACGTGTTTACTTGCACACCACACTGGGCTTTGGCTTGGTGCACAGCTTGGATGTACCGCTGGTCGCGCAAGCCATTGAGCAAGGACTTTGGACCGTTGAAGAGTGCGAATCTCACGCTTTGCCTGCGCGTTTTGCCTATGTGTTGAGTCCCCAGCAAAATGCAGGGGGGTGACGCTGCATACCCGCGAAAAAAAACCGACCCTCAAGGTCGGTTTTTTTGTTCAGGCTAAGCCTGCCTTATTTCTTTTCGGCTTCTGCGGCGGGGGCTTGTGGTTCAGCAAACTTGGCGCCAGCATTGTTGGCCATGTACACCACAGCGCGGGCAATTTCGGTGTCATTGAAGTCACCGCCGGCTTGCGCGCCCATCGCGCCTTTGCCTTTGAGGGCCGAAGTCACCAAGGTCTCGAGGCCTTGTTTGATGCGACCCCCCCAAGCACCTGCATCCCCAAATTTAGGTGCACCAGCTGCACCGGCGTTGTGGCAGGCGGCACACTGGGCTTTGTAGACTTCTTCGCCTGCGCGCAAGGGGCGATTGGCATCACGCACTTCCACAGTGCCCACTTTTTGAATGCGCTCGGCAATGGATCTTTCAGAATCGCTGGCGCCGGGAGCTGTTTTGTTGGCCGAGGTCACGTAGAAAACCAAGCCAATGATGATGAACACCGGGATGACAAATGAAGCCAGACTCAGCAAAAGCATTTGCTTGGGCGTTTTCACTGGGCCGGTGTGTGCTTCGTGTTGATCGTGGCTGTTGTCGCTCATGAAATCCTCTTGTAGGGCATGGTCAGTGGCCAAGTGCAGGCCGTTGTCAACCCGGCATTATAGCGCCCCACCCTTCACCGAGCTTGCACATCAAAGCGAGAAAGACAAGCCATGAGATAATCCTCCGGCTGTGCGGCTGTAGCTCAGTGGATAGAGTATTGGCCTCCGAAGCCAAGGGTCGTGGGTTCGATCCCCGCCAGCCGCACCATTGATTGCCAACGCGTCGCCAAGCGTCGAAATCAGCGTTTGGCCGACGTGCTGTCGTTCGTTTCCTGAACCCGACGCGCGCCCGTGAAGCGTTTGGTCCAATAGGCTTCTCTCAAGTCATCAACGCGCACCGATTTGCCGGTGCTGGGCGAGTGGATGAATTTACCGTCGCCGATGTAAATGCCCACATGGCTAAAGGTGCGCCGCATGGTGTTAAAAAACACCAGGTCGCCAGGGTGCAGGTCGTTGCGGTCAATTTTCTCGGTGGCCGCCGCTTGTTCGTCGGCCCGGCGGGGCAGTAAGCGCCCAATTGATGTTTCGTAAATGTGTCGCACAAAGCCGCTGCAGTCAAAGCCCGTTTCTTCCGAAGTGCCGCCACGCTTGTAGGGCACGCCCAACAAACTCATGGCTTTGCCCAACATTTGATCGGTTCTCTCGCTGACACTGGATTTGACTTGGTCACCCAATTGCATCAGGTTGACCAATTCGGAGCCGCGCTTGACCGCTGCCGCCTGCTCAGCTTCAGGCGCAGCAAAAACCAAAGAGGAGGCCAGCAGCAGGGAGGCTGTCAGGGCCAGCGGCTTAAATTTCACAATATAAAAACAAGTTCAACAACCGCCCATGATAACCGCTCAAACGAGATCGGCCAATAGGCTTGTCGATGCTCGGGCTTAAACCCCGTAGCGGTCTCGGTAGGCTTGCACTTTGGGCAAGTGCGCACCCAAGGTCGAGTTGGATTGGCCCGACAGATAGGCCAATAAGTCGGAAAGTTCGGCGATGGTGCACACCTGCATACCCAAGGTGCCCCGCACATATTGAACCGCGCTGTGGGGGACATCCTGTACCGACCCGTCGGCTTGCTTTTCGGTGGCCATTTCTTGGCGATCCAAAGCGATGGCAATGGCGTGAGGGGTCGCGCCGGCCGACTTTATCAATGCAATGGATTCGCGCGCTGCGGTGCCGGCGCTCATCACGTCGTCCACGATCAAGACACGGCCTTGCAGGGGGGCGCCGACCAAACTGCCGCCTTCGCCGTGGTCTTTTGCCTCTTTGCGGTTGTAGGCAAAAGGCACGTTTTTACCCAAACGGGCCAATTCAACGGCCACGGCGGCCCCCAAGGGAATGCCTTTGTAGGCAGGGCCAAAAATCATGTCGAACTCGATACCGCTGGCCAACAAGGCTTTTGCATAAAATTGGGCGAGTCGGCTGAGTTTGGCGCCATCGTCAAACAAACCTGCATTGAAGAAATAGGGGCTCATGCGCCCAGCCTTGGTCTTGAATTCACCAAAGCGCAGCACGCCTGAGTCGACTGCAAATTGCACAAATTCTTGAGCCAGCGCCTGCATTTCGGTGCTGCTTGCCTGTTTTGTCACCATGGGGAAATCCTTGTTCAAACTCACCAGCCTCAACCTGAACGGCATACGTTCTGCTTCAACCAAAGGGGTTGAAGCCTGGGTGGCGCAAGTCAAACCCGATTGTATTTGTGTGCAAGAGGTGAAAGCGCAGGCTGCCGATGTGACGGGCAAGTTCGATGAAATGGCCGGGCTGAAGGGACATTTCCAGTTTGCCGAGAAAAAAGGCTACTCAGGCGTGGGGGTCTACACCCGACATGAACCCAGCGACGTGGTGGTGGGTTTTGATGGCGGCGAGTTTGATGCCGAAGGACGCTATGTTGAGTTGCGCTTTGACACGCCTGCTCGCAAGTTGTCGATCATCAGTTGTTACTTTCCCAGTGGCTCATCGGGGCCTGAACGGCAAGAGGCTAAGTTTCGCTTTCTCGACAAGATGTACCCCCACCTCATGGCCCTGAAGGCGCAGCGCGAGTTTGTGGTGTGCAGCGATGTGAACATTGCCCACCGAGAAGCCGATCTGAAAAACTGGAAAGGCAATCTGAAGAACAGCGGATTTTTGCCTGAAGAGCGCGCTTGGATGACCCAATTGACCACCATGGGGGGTGTGGTGGATGTCTACCGCCGCCTGCAACCGGATACCACCGACGCTTGTTACACGTGGTGGAGCAATCGCGGCCAAGCCTATGCCAAAAATGTGGGCTGGCGCTTGGACTACCAATTGGCCACGCCGACCTTGGCCGAGAAAGCCCGCACCGAGTCGATTTACAAGGCGCAAAAGTTTTCCGACCACGCGCCGCTGACCGTTGAATACGACTTAACCCTGTGAGGTCGAGGGCACCTTCATGCGCCGGCCTTCGGTGGCACTGACACCACCCAACTCGAGCAGTTGCATCACCTGCAGGGCCTCTTGTGCTGGCACAGGGTTGGGCGCTCCTTTTTGAATGGCATCGCGAATGCCTGCGTAGTACCGGGTGTAGTCGCCAGCCAAAGTCTGTTGGCTGCTTTCGCTCAGGTGTTGCTGAGCGTCAGCCAAAGTCAGGCGCAGGGGCTGCGGATCGGCACCCCAATCGGCTTGCGGCGGACGCTGGCCGGCTTTCAAAGCGGTTTCTTGGGTGTCCAGGCCCAACTTGCAGAGCGAGCCATGTGTGCCATGCACGGTGAAGCGGGGTGCGATGTGGGCGGTCAGCGCACTGGCGTGCAGCACCACGCGCAACTCCTGGTAGTGCAACACGGCATGAAACCAATCATCGGCTCGGCTGTTGTCGCGCTGACGCGCCCAGTCCAGTGAAAGCGTTTGGGGCAGGCCAAACAGTTGCAAGGCTTGGTCCAACAGATGCGGCCCCAGGTCAAACCACAGCCCGCTGCCGGGCTCGCCAGAGTCTCGCCAGCGTTGTGGCACCACGGGTCGGAAGCGGTCAAAGTGCGATTCAAAATGGACAATGCGTCCCAAGGTTCCGCGCTGCAACACCGCTTGCACCGACATGAAATCGCCGTCCCAACGGCGGTTGTGAAAGACCGACAACAAGAGGCCCTTGTGTTGCGCCAAATCCATCACTTCTTGGGCCTCGCGCACCGTCAAGGTGAATGGCTTGTCGACCACCACATGTTTGCCCGCAGACAGCGCCTGTTGGGCCAGTGGGGCATGGGTGTTGTTGGGTGTGGCCACCACCACCAAGTCAATGTCGGGGCGCGCCATCAGTTGTTCGGGGCTGTCGTACACCGCGACTTGCGGCCACGCTGCGTGTACATCTTGAGGGCGGCTGCTGGAGATGGCGGCCAATTGCAGGCCGGGCACAGCGGCTATCAGAGGGGCATGAAAGGTGGCTGAGGCATAGCCATAACCCAGCAGACCCACGCGCAAAGGTGCATTCATTTGGTGACTTTCAGTTTGGCCTTGGAGTGGGGCCATTCAATTCATTGAAAGCTTAAACCAAGCCGAAACCGCCCTTGAACCCTCCGCGCATTCAGTGGCGCGTGTAGGTCAGCATGCGCCCCTTGTAGGCCAGGGTGTCCTTGTTCGCCGGCTGATCCAACACCTGTTCGTCCAGCGCAAAACCTGCGCGTGCCATGTGCTTGTGAAAGGCCGATCGGTTGCCTCGATTGGGGTCGACCACCCAAATCTCGGCTGCCGCGGCCGCATGCGTGTCGATGAAATGCGCCAACGTGCCGGCGTCGTCGCGCTCGTACAAGATGTCGCTGCCCACAATCAGGTCAAATTTGCCGCTCACTTGGGCATCGTGTGCCGAGGTCAGCACCGGCAAACCGTCTTCGCGCAGCGCTGCGGTGCCCCATAAACCGTGGCGGTAAGCCAACGGAGGCAGGCCGTTCAATCGGATGTTTTCATCTAAAAATGCGCGCGTCAGTGGGTGGCAGTCACTGGCGGTGACATTGGCGCCACGGCGGTGCGCGACCAAGCTGGACAGCCCCAGCCCACAACCGATTTCCAAAATGCGCTCTTGGCCCACGGGCCGCTGGGCCATGCGCTCGGCCATGCGTTGCCCGGATGGCCACAACAAACCAAACAAAGGCCAAGTGGCCGAAGAGATGCCTAGATTCAAGGCCTCGTCCAGCGGGTCGTGGAACTGGTTTTTGTCGAGCAAAGAGCGGATGACGAGATCGTCCACGCCCAAGACAGCGATGCTTTCCTGTTTGGTCAGGTAGCCTAAAGAAGAGGGTTGCAAATGAGCAATCGTTGCAGCGCGCTGGCAGAAATTAAATGGCGCTGACTGCTCAGGACTTTACATGCGCACAGCGGAGTGGTCGCGCGGGCATCTCGGATTTATAGAAGGTCCATCTTCCCTGTGTGCCGTATTCAGCCGCATCAAAAAAGAGAGGTGCCCGAACAGTTTGAACCCTAAGCAGCAATTCACGACTTGGAAAAAGAATTTTTAAATTCATCACAAAAGCAATAAAAAATAGTAAATTAGTGTTCATAATTTAGGTTTTGCATAAATATAAAAAATAGCTTCGACACAGAGCGTCACTCTTTTTGAGATCAAAAAGGTGATCCAAACTTCAAATAGAAGAGATGGATAGGTTGTATGGGCACACCGAGAAGGACGCTATTTGGGAAGCTCAATTTGAGTCTTTTCCGAGGCATAGAGTCTGCTACTGGATTCGCTAAATTACGCGGCAACCCCTATGTCGAATTGGTTCACTGGCTACATCAGTTGTGGCAAGAATCGGCCAATGATTTTCAGCGCATTGCAAGTCATTACGACTTGGATGCAGCCCAGCTGGAAAAAGACTTTGTCGTAGCGCTAGCTCAATTGCCAAGCGGAGCAAGTGGACTCAATGACTTCAGTCATCACATAGAACTGGCAATCGAGCGCGCCTGGATCTTCACCAGCTTGACGATCAATGAACGCCAAATACGAGGTGCTTGGTTGCTCGCAGCTGTGCTGCAAACGCCTGAATTGCGGCGAGTGGCACTCGGAATTTCTGCATCATTTCAAAAAATCCCCATAGCAACGCTTGAAACCGAATTGCCAGCAGTCGTGTTGGGTTCGAGCGAACAGGGCGAAGGTGCTCACGATGCCAGCGATTTACCAGACAGTATTCCTGGTGAAGACAGTCATGCCAGTTTGGGCGGCGGGGAGCCTCAAAGCTCAGCGCTCAACAAATACTGTGCCGACTTGACGGCGCAGGCCCGAGAAGGACGCATTGATCCAGTAATTGGGCGCGAACAAGAAATTCGCACCATGGTTGACATCTTGCTGCGCCGGCGCCAAAACAATCCCTTACTCACAGGCGAAGCGGGTGTCGGAAAAACTGCCGTGGTTGAGGGATTGGCCCTAGCCATCATCGAAAAAAGTGTGCCACCAAGCCTTTATCAAGTGCGATTGCTCAGTCTTGATGTGGGTGCATTGTTGGCTGGTGCCAGCATGCGTGGTGAGTTTGAACAGCGACTGAAATCAGTCTTGAAAGAAGTTGCGGCAGCGACTGAGCCCGTCATATTGTTTATCGATGAAGTTCACACCTTGGTGGGGGCTGGCGGGCAATCCGGCACCGGTGATGGCGCTAACTTGCTCAAACCGGCTTTGGCCCGTGGAAACTTACGTGCCATCGGTGCAACGACTTGGAGTGAATACAAAAAACACATTGAAAAAGATCCTGCATTGACCAGGCGCTTTCAAGTGTTGCAAGTCATGGAACCCGAAGAAGCACAAGCGGTGTCCATGGTCAGAGGCCTCGTACCTACATTCATTCGACACCACGGGGTCACTGTTTTGGATGAAGCCGTGCGTGCCGCTGTCATGCTGTCCCACCGTTACATACCTTCGCGACAGCTGCCCGACAAGGCCATCAGTTTGCTCGATACCGCCTGCGCACGCGTTGCCATTTCATTGCACACCCCGCCTGCGCAAATTCAAACGCTGATCCGGCAACTGAGCAGCCTCAAAGAAGAGGGCGCAATGCTGAGTCATGAAGTCAACCTGGGAAAAGACCGCACCGTCAGTTTGGCCCGCGTTAATGCAGAGACGCAGGTGCTGGAGCAAACCTTGTCGCAGCGCCAAGCCCATTGGCAAGAAGAAATGGCCTTGTGCCAAAAAATTATTGCCATACAAATGCAAATGGCCGATGTGCTGCCCGAAGACACACAAAAACAAAACACACTCACGGCAGAACGCAAGGTGCTAGAGCTCAGTTTGACGCAACTGCAATGTGATGGGGCACAAGTACACCTTCAAGTAGATGAAGCCGTTGTTGCCGCTATCGTGGCTGAATGGACTGGCATTCCTGTAGGGCGAATGGCCACGGACGAAGTGTTGGCAGTTTTGGGCTTACAAGGTCAATTGCAACAGCGCGTGATTGGTCAACCCACCGCCATGGCGCAAATCTCTGAGCGTCTCAAAACCTCTAAAGCCAAACTCACCGACCCGCAAAAACCGTTAGGCGTATTCATGCTGGTTGGTACCTCCGGGGTTGGGAAAACCGAAACGGCATTGGCACTGGCCGAAGCTATGTACGGTGGTGAGCACAACCTCATCACCATCAACATGAGCGAGTACCAAGAGGCGCACACCGTCTCCAGTCTCAAAGGCTCACCTCCCGGCTATGTGGGCTATGGCGAGGGCGGGGTATTGACCGAGGCAGTAAGACGGCGACCTTACAGCGTCATTTTGCTGGACGAGGTTGAAAAGGCTCACCCAGATGTACATGAGATTTTTTATCAAGTGTTTGACAAAGGCACCATGGAGGACGGTGAAGGCCGCGTCATCGACTTCAAAAACACGTTGATTTTGCTGACCAGCAACGCTGGCTCAGAACTGATAGATCACTTGTGCGAAGACCCCGCCTTGATGCCCAACACCGAAGCGCTGTCCAAAGCATTGCAACCTGAATTGCGCAAAACATTTCCAGCCGCGTTTTTGGGTCGCATGAGCATCGTGCCCTACTTTCCGTTAGGCATCGATGAGCTGCAGTCAATTGTTCAGCTACAGCTCCGCAAAGTGGTGAAGCGCATGCACACCGAGCACGGGATAGATCTGCACTGCACCCCCGCCGTCATGACGCACATCGTCACGCAATGCGGCACCCATGAATCAGGCGCACGCCGACTGGGTCAATTCATCGAACAAAACCTTCTCCCCATGTTGGCGCAAGTCTGGTTACAGGCCATGCAAGAAAAACTGATCTTGAAACACATCACGGTGGACATCCAAGCGGCCCCCGTGAGCCACACCGAAGTTCCCCGGAGCCTTCAGCTCGCACCCCAAGCCGGCTTGCATCTGCATGTCGCGCTGGAGAACAACTGAACACGGGCCAATACCTGTTTTCTTTCCATTTAACCCATCTTTAAAGGAGATTCACGATGAGTGCAAGCAACAGCAGTCAAAAGTTCATTGCCCGAAACCGAGCCCCACGCGTGCAAATTGAATATGACGTGGAAATTTATGGCAGCGAGAAAAAAATTGAGCTGCCCTTTGTCATGGGCGTACTCGCGGACCTATCGGGCAAGCCGGTGCAAGAGTTGCCAGAAGTGACGGAGCGCAAGTTCCTTGAAATCGACATCGACAACTTTGACGAACGCATGAAAGCCATGGCGCCCCGCGTCGCCTTCAGTGTGCCCAACACCCTTACAGGTGATGGACATGTCATGGTGGACATCACCTTTGACAGCATGGACGACTTCTCGCCAGCCGCTGTCGCAACCAAAGTCGACGCACTCAAGCAATTGCTAGATGCCCGCACTCAACTGGCCAATTTGCAGACCTACATGGACGGCAAGGCTGGTGCAGAGGGCTTGGTGCGCACTCTGCTGGGTGACCCTGCACTGATGAAGTCACTGGCTGCCGCACCCAAACCCGAAACCCAAAAATCCAACGCCTGAAAGCAAGGAGAGTGAATATGTCCACCCAAGCTGTAGCCGCAAAAAGCGGCACCCAATTCACAGACCCCAGTGTCTTCACTGGGCTGCTAGACCGCGAATTCAAACCCAAAGGCGATGAACAACGCGACGCAGTAGAAGCCGCAGTTCGCACGCTGGCCGGTCAAGCTTTGGTCAATACCGTCACCATGAGTGACGATGCTTACGCCAGCATCGAAGCCATCATTGCCGAGATCGACCGCAAACTCAGCGACCAGATCAACCTGATCTTGCACCACGCCGACTTTCAGCGTTTGGAGTCCGCCTGGCGTGGTCTTGACCACCTCGTCTCCAACACCGAAACCGACGAAATGCTGAAGATCCGCTTCATGGACATCAGCAAGACCGAGTTGCGACGCACCATGCGCCGCTACAAAGGCGTGGCTTGGGACCAAAGCCCACTGTTCAAACGTCTTTACGAAGAAGAATACGGCCAACTTGGTGGCGAGCCTTATGGCTGCTTGGTTGCGGACTATTACTTCGACCACACCCCACCCGATGTCGAGCTGTTGGGTTCTATGGCAAAAATTGCTTCAGCCGCACACGCCCCCTTCATTGCTGGTGCAGCACCTTCAAACTTGCAAATGGATTCGTGGCAAGAGCTGGCCAATCCACGCGATCTGGCCAAGATCACAGGCAACTTGGAGCACGCTGCATGGAACTCGCTGCGCGAAACCGAAGACGCACGATACGTCGGTTTGGCCATGCCACGCTTCCTAGGCCGCTTGCCCTACGGTGCCAAAACCAATCCTGTGGATGCCTTCAATTTTGAAGAAGAAACAGACGGAGCCGATCACAAAAACTACGTCTGGAACAACGCCGCTTATGCCATGGCGGTCAACATCAACCGCAGCTTCAAACTGTATGGTTGGTGCACCATGATCCGCGGCGTGGAGTCAGGTGGCACGGTGGAAAACCTGCCTTGCCACACTTTCCCCACCGATGACGGCGGCTTCGACATGAAGTGCCCCACCGAGATAGCGATTTCGGACCGCCGAGAAGCAGAGTTGGCACGTGCAGGATTCATTCCCTTGATCCACCGCAAAGGCACCGACCACGCCACCTTTATCGGTGCACAGTCGTTGCAAAAGCCACAGGAATACATGGACCCCGATGCGACGGCCAACGCCAACCTGTCAGCCCGCCTGCCTTACTTGTTTGCCAGCACGCGTTTTGCTCATTACCTCAAGTCCATCGTGCGTGACAAGGTTGGCGCATTCAAAGAGCGCGAAGACATGCAACGCTGGTTGAACGAATGGATCATGAATTACGTGGATGCCGATCCTGCCAACTCCAGCCAAGAAACCAAAGCACGTCGCCCCCTGGCGGCCGCTGAAGTTGTGGTCGATGAGGTGGAAGGCAACCCCGGTTATTACAGCGCCAAGTTCTTCTTGCGCCCGCACTTCCAGCTCGAAGGCTTGACGGTTAGCTTGCGTTTGGTGGCCAAGTTGCCATCGGTCAAAGCAGCAGCTTAATTTTTTTCGTTCTCGTTTACTTACTCAAGGGAAATAAAAATGGCACAAGACATCTTTCTGAAAATCAACGGCATCGACGGCGAAAGCATGGACGCTGCACACAAAAACGAGATCGAAGTTTTGCAGTGGGACTGGCAAATTTTGCAAGAGTCCAACATGCACCAAGGTTCTGGCGGCGGCTCCGGAAAAGCCACTGTCAAAGACCTTAACTTTACTCACGTAGTCGATCGCTCCAGTCCCAACTTGATGAAGTTTTGCCTGACTGGAAAACACATCCAAGAAGCCAAACTGACCGTACGCAAAGCCGGTGGCAGCCCATTGGAATACCTCAAGATCACCATGACCGATGTGGTGATCACCAATGTGCAGCCCATGGGCTCGTCGGCTGATGAAACCATCAAAGAAAAAATCAGCCTCTCGTTTGCCAAGGTCAAGCAGGAATACACCGTTCAAAACCAGCAAGGTGGCTCGGGTGGTGCAGTCACAGCAGGCTACGACATCAAGCTCAACAAAGAGGCATAAAGCCCGCACCACATGCCAGCACATCCGGCTATGTGTCGGATGTGCGCATGTTCTCCAGGCCGGTGTTATCGGTCTGGATTTTGTTTTTTGCGGAAAGCCCACAAATGCCCCTGTCTACCCTCTTCGTGTCGACCGCACCGTGCGCGCGCAGCAGACTGCCATCTTGGTTGTGGCGAGTCACATGCGCTGTGCTGACTTTCGCTTGCATCGTGCCTTCTTTGCAAGCACAAGAACCCAAAGAACAAACCAAACTGAATGTGTTGATCGAGGCCAGTTCAGGCGTCAACCCCAACACCAATGAACGTGCGTCACCCATCAAAGTGCGCATATACGAGCTCAAAGACAGCGCTTCATTTTCCGAGGCCGACTACTTCAGCCTCGACACCGCCGACAAAGCCACTTTGGCTGCTGACCTGTTGGCCAAAGACGAATTCATTTTGCGTCCTGGCGAAAGCAAGCGCATCGAACGCAAAAGCAACCCCCAAGCCACAGCCATTGGGGTATTGGCAGGCTACCGTGATTTGCCCAACGCCACTTGGCGCGCAACGCACAAGCTGAAACCTGCGCCCGAGGCCAGCTGGATGCGATTTGCCTTTCCAGCGCCCAAGCTCGAACTCACGGTTCAGTTACAGCCGCAAGGCATTGTGCTGATCGAAGCGCCTTGATCCTGCCCCCTCATCTCACTCACAAAGCAAACGCATGACCTGGTCCAACAAAGTCACCTGGAGCGAAGGGCTTTTCCTGCGCCCTCAATTGTTTCAGCAGCAAGAGCGCTATCTCGAGAGCTTTGCGCACAAACGAGTCGCACCTTTGTCACCTTTTTTCTGGGGCTTCAGTTCGGTGCGCTTGGACACAGAATCATTGAGCTTGGGCAAGCTGGTGTTGGCCAGCGCCTCGGGTATTTGTGCAGACGGCACACCCTTTGACATTCCTGGCTTGACGCCACCACCAGCGCCGCTCACATTGCAGCCCGAGCACCTAGAGCAAACCATCCACTTGGCCCTGTCCATTCGCACGCCAAACGGTGAAGAAACCACTTTTGACAACGCTCCCGGCTCTATGGCCCGCTACAGCGTCTTTGAAACCGATCTGCGCGATTCCAATTCCGTAGGCCAAGGGCCTAAAGCCGTCCAACTTAGCCAGTTACGCATGATGCTGGTGCCTGAAAAAGAACTCACCAGTGCTTGGATGGGCTTGCCCCTGGCCAAACTGGTGGCGCTGCACTCAGACGGCCGTGCCGAACTCGAAACGGCCTTCATACCGCCGGTCAACGGCTATGGAGCCAGCACCGTACTCACGCAATGGTTCACTCAGTTGCATGGCACTACGCGTCAGCGTGCAGAAAATTTAGCCGAGCGACTCAGCGGCAGTGCTGGCACAGGCGCCACCCAAGCGGCAGAAGTCAGTGACTTTTTGTTGCTGCAAATCCTAAACCGCTACGAGCCCTTGCTCGACCACCTGCTCAAAGTCAAAGAGACCTCGCCCGAGCAGGTCTACACCTTGCTGCGCGCCATGTCAGGCGAGCTTTCCACCTTTGTGCGAACCCAAACGCGCCGCCCGCTTGCCGTGCCTGTCTACGAGCACCGCGACCCTTACACCAGTTTCAAAGCATTGGTAGAGGACACCCGCGAGTTGTTGAACAACCTGCTGGTGCGAAGCGCCCAAAGTTTGCCGTTGCAAGAAAAGCAACACGGCATGCACCTGGCCAGCTTGGACCCAGCCGAGTTGCGGAGCTTCAACAGTTTGGTGCTGGCCGTATCTGCCAACATGCCCACCGACCAATTGGCCAAAAACTTCCCAGCCCACGGCAAGCTTGCTGCTGCTGATCGGTTGCCTGAATTGGTGCGCTTGCATTTGCCAGGCATTGGCCTGCGCGTGATGCCGGTGCCACCGCGACAAATTCCGTTCAACGCAGGCTATGTCTACTTTCAAGTGGAGCCGCAAGGTCCTCAATGGGATCACATGCTCACGCACGGCGGTATCGGTTTGCATATCGCCAGTCAATTTCCAGGGCTCAAGATGGAATTGTGGGGGGTCCGGTAATGGCCTCCTTGTTACCCGCCCCCCGCGCTCTCACGGTACAAAGCCCGGCCCTGCCGCAAGTGGCCAGTGTGGTGGCCTTGGTGCCCTTAAAGCTCGAAGGTGTTGAGTCCATCAACGCCCTGTTTGAGTACACCCTGACGCTGCAAACGCCCGATGCTTTGATGTTCAAAGGCGAGTTGGGCAGC
>JAIYBZ010000010.1 GCA_027488255.1 Comamonadaceae bacterium
AGCGCCTCATCGAAATAAGCGGAAACTGGTAGTTGGCTTGCGGCCTGCTGCAGTTGAAGACTTAAATCAGACATGGGTGACCTGACCTAGAGACTCCCCCTATGAAGGGGCAGGGACAACGCGCTGAAATCGAAGAAATCAGCGCAAAAAAAGACAGGATTGCTCCTGCCGATGAACCGATATTCTACCCCGCAGTCGGCGTCTTGGCCGGCGTTTGGCGCTGTGGGTAAAAACCGGGCACGGCTCAAGTCCCCCCGGTGGTGCAGACAGTGGCCTTCCTGTCAGCTGAACTAAGGCTTCACGCCTAAAATCTCTTTTTTTCCGGGAAAAGTCCATGCCCAAGGCCGCCAAATCCGAATCTGTAGAAGCCTCAGCGGCTCCGTTGCCCGCCACTTACGAGGCGGCCTTAGCGGAGCTGGAGCTTTTGGTGGGCCAACTGGAATCGGGCCAGATGCCCTTAGACCAATTGCTCACGGGTTACCAGCGGGGAGCCACCTTGTTGGCGTTTTGCCGCGACAAACTCAAAGCGGTGGAAGACCAAATTCAGGTACTGGACGGCGGCCAACTCAAACCCTGGAGTGGCGCATGAGTGGGCTGCATCTGGCCACCTGGATGGCGCCCCATTTGGCCAGAGTAGAGGCCGCTTTGTCGGCGCACATTCAGGCCCAATCTCCCGCCGCATTGGGCGAAGCCATGCGCTACGCCGTGCTGGATGGGGGCAAACGCTTGCGCCCGCTGTTGGTTTTGGCCACCGCCGAAGCCGTGGGGGCCGCCTCGGACAGCCCTGCCGCCTTGAATGCGGCGTGCGCCATTGAGGCCATTCACGCCTATTCTTTGGTCCACGATGACATGCCCTGCATGGACAACGATGTGTTGCGGCGCGGCAAACCCACGGTGCATGTGCAATTTGGCGAAGCGCAGGCCTTGCTGGCGGGCGATGCCTTACAAACCCTGGCCTTCGAAATGCTCACGCCGGCCTCTGCTTCTGTGGACCCGCTGGTGCAAGCCGCCTGTGTGGGCTTGTTGGCGCGTGCATCGGGCTACCAAGGCATGGCCGGTGGTCAGGCCATCGATTTGGCCAGTGTGGGCAAGCGTTTGAGCGAAGACCAGTTGCGCCAAATGCACCGGCTCAAAACGGGGGCCTTGCTGCTGTGCAGCGTTCAAATGGGGGCGGCCTGCGTCCCCGGTGTGTCCCCGGCTGTGCAAGCCGCCTTGAGCCGATTTGGCGAAGCGCTGGGCTTGGCGTTTCAAGTGGTGGACGACGTGCTGGATGTGACGGCCGATTCGGCCACCTTGGGCAAAACCGCTGGCAAAGACGAAGCGGCCGACAAACCCACTTATGTGGCGCTGATGGGGCTGGAGGCCGCCAAGGCCTATGCCGCTCAATTGGCCGAAACGGCTTTGCAATCGCTGACCGATACCGGCTTGCCTGATAGCCGTTTAGCCGCCTTGCGTGCCTTGACCGCGATGGTGGTTCAAAGAAACAACTGATTTATGACCCCTTTGCTCCCCACCATCGCTTCGCCTGCCGATTTGCGCCGTTTGCCGCGTCAAGATTTGCCGCGTTTGGCCGACGAGTTGCGTCAATGTGTGCTGGACAACGTGTCGAAAACGGGCGGCCATCTGAGCTCTAACCTCGGCACAGTCGAGCTCACTGTTGCGGTGCACTATGTGTTCAATACCCCTGAAGACCGCATCGTGTGGGATGTTGGGCACCAGACCTACCCGCACAAAATCTTGACGGGCCGCCGCGAGCGCATGCCCACTTTGCGGCAGCTGAATGGTTTATCGGGGTTTCCGCGACGCGAAGAAAGCGAATACGACACCTTTGGCGTGGGGCACTCTTCAACAAGCATTTCAGCGGCCTTGGGCATGGCCTTGGCGGCGCGACAAAAAGGCGAATCACGCCATGCCATTGCGGTGATCGGTGACGGCGCCATGACGGCGGGCATGGCCTTTGAGGCCTTGAACAATGCGGGTGTAGAAGATTGCAAACTGCTGGTGATCTTGAACGACAACGACATGTCGATCAGTCCCCCCGTGGGCGCTCTCAACCGCTACCTGGCCCAGTTGATGAGTGGCCGCTTTTATTCCGCGGCCAAAAGCGTGGGCAAAAACGTGCTGAAAAACGCGCCGCCTTTGTTTGAGTTGGCCAAACGCTTGGAAGAGCATGCCAAAGGCATGGTGGTGCCCGCCACCTTGTTTGAGAAATTTGGCTTCAACTACATCGGGCCGATTGATGGGCACGATTTGGAATCTCTGATTCCCACCTTAGAGAACATCAAGCACCTTGAGGGCCCGCAGTTTTTGCACGTGGTCACCAAAAAAGGGCAAGGTTACAAATTGGCCGAGGTCGACCCTGTGGCCTACCATGGCCCGGGAAAGTTTGACCCCTCTATTGGGTTGCAGCCGCCAGCCACGCCGCCCAAAACCACCTTCACGCAAGTCTTTGGCCAATGGCTGTGTGACATGGCCGAGCAAGACCCGCGCTTGGTGGGCATCACCCCGGCCATGCGCGAAGGCTCGGGCATGGTGGAGTTTCACCGCCGTTTCCCCGGCCGGTATTACGACGCGGGCATTGCCGAACAGCACGCGGTCACCTTTGCCGCAGGCATGGCCTGTGAGGGACTGAAGCCGGTGGTGGCGATTTACTCGACCTTTTTGCAGCGCGCTTATGACCAGCTCATTCACGACGTGGCCTTACAAAACCTGCCCGTGGTGTTTGCGGTCGATCGCGCCGGCTTGGTGGGGGCCGATGGCGCCACCCATGCTGGGGCTTATGACATTGCCTACATCCGGTGCATCCCCAACATGAGCTTGGCGTGTCCGGCCGATGAGCGCGAATGCCGCCAGCTGCTCAGCAGCGCCTATGCGCAAAACCACCCGGTGGCTGTGCGCTACCCGCGTGGCGCAGGCGTGGGCACCGTGCCTGCAAAAGATTTAGAGGGCTTGCCCTTTGGCAAGGCCGAAGTGCGCCGGCAAGGTCAAGAGTTGGCCATTTTGGCCTTTGGCAGTTTGTTAACGCCGGCCTTGCAAGCGGCCGAAAAACTCAACGCCACAGTGGTCAATATGCGCTGGGTCAAACCACTGGACACCGAGTTGTTGGCGCAGATTGCGCAAACGCATGGCCGTTTGGTCACGTTAGAAGAGGGCTGCATCATGGGCGGCGCCGGCAGTGCGGTGGCAGAGGCCCTGCAAGCGATGCAGATCACCCGCCCGGTTTTGCAGCTGGGCTTGCCCGATGTGTTCATTGAACACGGCGATCCGGCCAAATTGTTGGCCTTGCAGGGTTTGGACGCGGCGGGGATTGAAGCGCAGATTCGAAAACACTGGGGCATTTGAATTCGATGTAGCAGGGCCTTGAGTCCAATTCATGAAAAAATCGGTATTGCAAAACCCTTTGAATTTAATGATTTAAAAAGGGTAAACCCCCACTATTTTGGCCAGTTTCACTTCCTACAATAGACCCTGCTTTCTTAAGCCACCCTGCTACAGGGTTTCAGTTATTTCACAAGGAGTTTCCCCATGGATCGTCGTTCGATCATTAAAAACGCCGGTATTGCCGGTGTTTTGGCTGCCGGTGTTGCACCTGCTGTCCACGCCCAAGCTGCCATTCGTTGGCGCCTGTCTTCGAGTTTCCCCAAAGCCCTGGACACCATCTACGGTGCTGCTGAGGTCTTTGCCAAGCAACTCAAGGCCATGTCCGGCGGTAAGTTCGAAGTTTCGGTCCATGCAGCTGGTGAAATCACCCCTCCGTTTGGCGTGCTCGATGCGGTGCAGCAGGGCTCTATCGACATCTGCCACACGGCTCCCTATTATTTCCACGGCAAAGATGAAGCTTTTGCCATCGGCACAGCCATTCCCTTCGGTCTGAACAGCCGCCAGTTGACAGCATGGTTCTACGAAGGCAACGGCTTGAAGTTGATGCGTGAGTTCTATGCCAAGTACAACATCGTGAACTTCCCAGGTGGCAATACCGGTGCTCAAATGGGCGGTTGGTACCGCAAGGAAATCAAGTCGGTCAAAGACATCAAAGGGATGAAGATGCGCATTGGCGGCTTTGCCGGCCGTGTGTTGGAACGCATGGGCGGTGTGCCCCAAAACATTCCTGGTGGCGAGATCTATGCCGCACTTGAAAAAGGCACGATCGATGCCGTGGAGTGGGTGGGTCCTTACGACGATCAGAAGCTGGGCTTCAACAAAGTGGCGCCCTTCTACTACTACCCCGGCTGGTGGGAAGGTGGCGCACAGCTCGACTTCTTCATCAACAACAAGGCTTTCGAAGCACTCTCTCCAGAGTACAAAGCCATGGTCGAGGCGGCTGCTTCGCACGCCCACGTCGAAATGCAGGCCCGCTACGATGCCCGTAACCCCATCGCCCTCAAGCAATTGGTTGGTGCCGGCACCAAGCTGCGTCCTTTCCCCAAGGATGTGATGGAAACTGCTTACAAAGAGTCGCAAGCTCTGTACGCAGAACTCAACACCAAAAACGAGAACTGGAAGAAGATTTACGCCGACTATTCCAAGTTCCAGGCCGACCAGAACATGTGGTTCAAGGTCACCGAGATGCGCTTCGACAGCTTCATGCAGGCTCAAAAGCTCTGAGCCTTGTAAGGCCCAAAAAAAACGCGCCTTCGGGCGCGTTTTTTTATGGGGTCAGTGCAGGGTTCTGAACTCTCTGAGTTCTTGCACCAGCCGTTCGAACTCTTCGAGCATGGCGCGATCAGCGGAGTAGAAGACGGCGAATTTCCCGTTCAGGGTCCGTGCATAGAGCCGGGGCGCAATCAGCCAATCGAGACCGGGAATGCGGATGAGTTTGGCGTATGCCAACTCGCGCAATTCCATCTGCTTGTCCCACAACCAGCTTTGGTGAATGAGGGTTTCATCTAGACGGGTTTTGCTTGTCCAGATGTGCCAAACCGTGAAGAGCATCAACGCCAAGCCGGCAACAAACCAGCTCAGACCCGAGCTTTCGCCCGAGCCGAGCGCGCCTTCTTTCCAGAGATTGAACATCCAAACCGAGCCAACGACCACCATGGCCAAGCCCAGAAGGCGGAAGGTGAGAGAAAAGGCCCGAACGCTGCGTCCGGGCTCACGGGTTTTGAAGCGAAAGGGTGCAGGCCCTAGCAGGTTAACAACAGGCTCGGACATGGGGACTATTTTTTGTCCGCTTCATTGGTGCCCTTGATTTGGTCTTCAAGCGATTTATTGGCTGCGTCGGCCGAATCTGATTCCACCTGGTCATCGGGCTGCAATTCGATTTGCACCGAATCGAGGTCAATCACCGCTTCTTTATCCAAGAACATGGTCACAGTCTCGGGGACAAAGATCACGATGGCAACCAGCAGCAGCTGCATGACCACCCAGGGGATAGAGCCCAAGTAGATGTCTTTCGACAGAACCGGCTTGGGAATGCGTTTTTCCTTGAAGAGGGTGTCCGAAATACCCCTCAGGTAAAAGAGCGCGAATCCGAACGGGGGGTGCATAAAGCTCGTCTGCATATTGACGCAAAGCAGAACGCCGAACCAAATCAGGTCGATGCCCAGTTTTTCGGCCACAGGTGCGAGCATCGGAATGATGATGAAGGCAATCTCGAAGAAATCCAGGAAGAAGGCCAAGAAGAAAACGAAGATGTTCACCACAATCAGGAAACCGATTTGGCCACCAGGCAGGCCTGTGAGCAAATGCTCGACCCACAACGCGCCATCGACACCTTGGAAAACCTGTGAGAAGACCCGCGCACCGATCAGGATGAAGGCCACCATGGCGGTCAGCCTCATGGTCGCCACCATGGCGTCCCAAATCAGCGGAACAGAGAGGCGCTTGTGCATTGCTGCCAAGATGAGTGCACCCACGCAACCCATGGCCCCAGCTTCGGTGGGGGTGGCGATGGCTTTGTCGATGCCTGGCAGACCGCCCATCGAGCCCAAGACGGCAAAAATCAAGATGGCAGAGGGGATGATGCCGCGCAGGCACTTGCCCCACAAGGCCCAGCCAGAAAGCGTGCGGGCTTCTTTGGGGACACCCGGTACGTGATGCGGTTTGATGAGGCCCAATGCAAAGGTGTACAGGGCAAAAATCATGATCTGCAGGATGGACGGACCCCAAGCGCCTTTGTACATGTCACCGACAGAACGGCCCAGTTGGTCAGCCAACACCACCAACACCAGAGAGGGCGGAACCAATTGAGTGATCGTGCCAGAGGCGGCCAAAACGCCGGTCGCATAGCGCATGTTGTAGCCGTAGCGGATCATCACCGGCAAGGAAATCATCGCCATGGCAATCACCTGACCGGCCACGGTACCTGTGATGGCGCCCAAAATGAACCCCACCAAAATCACTGAATAGCCAAGACCCCCTCTGACTGGGCCGAAGAGTTGGCCCATCGAGTCCAGCATGTCTTCGGCCAAGCCGCACTTCTCTAGGATGGCCCCCATGAAGGTAAAGAAGGGGATGGCGAGCAACAAGTCATTGCTGAGGATGCCGAAGATATTCAACGGCAGATTGGACATGTAACTGACCGGGAACCAGCTCATTTCGATCGCAATGAATCCGCAGAACAAGCCCAAAGCAGCAAGTGAAAATGCCACCGGAAAACCGATGAGCATCACGATGACCAGTCCGGCAAACATGACCGGGGCGAAATTTTCCATTTGCATTGTTTTTCCTTGGGGAATGCTTTTGAGGTTCGCAGCGCAGTGGGCTGTGATTACTGAACAGGTTTTTCGTAATGGGTATCCATCTCGAATTTGCCTTGCAAATAGGCCACGCGCTTGATGGTCTCACTCACGCCTTGCAAAAACATCCAGCCGAAGCCGAGTGGCAGCAAAAGCATCGCAGGCCAGCGAACCAAGCCGCCTGCGTTGGTAGAGACTTCATTGGAGAAATACATTTTCGTGAACAGGGGCCAGCTCAGGTAAGTCAGCACAGCCATCACAGGCAACAAGAAAACGACCATGCCAAAAATATCAACATAAACCGAGCGCTTGCCTTTGAGCTTGGCGTAAAAAATGTCCACGCGAACGTGTTCGTTGAGCTTGAGCACGATCGGAGCGCCGAGCATGACGGTGACCGCAAAGAGGTACCACTGAATTTCTAGCCAAGCGTTGGAACTGATGTCCAGGCCGTAGCGGAGAAAGGCGTTGCCAGCGGAAATCATGGCCGCTGACATGACCGCGAAGGCCGCCAGCTTGCCAAATTTGTCGCTGATCCAGTCGATGGCGAGTGCAAAACGCAGAAGGGCTGTCATAGATGAGACCACCTTGTATGAAGATCGAGTATTGTAATTGCGGGCCGATGTGTCACATTTTTCACCGAGTTGAAATTTTTTTGAGCTCTCAGCCATTGACTCAAAAAACAAACCTTGACGTCAGTCACGCCACCAAGGCAGCGTTTTTTTCAGTGCTTGTACCTGACCGCAGTCGTCTAGCCACCGATATCCAGGCAAAGTCTGGGTGCGTTCGCGCCACTCTGGGCTTTGTAGCAACTGGCGGAGTTGCAGCACCGCAGGGGTTTCCAAAGCGGATTTGAGGCAGACCAGCCAGTAGTGCTCTTGCTCGAGCTCGACAAAGTCAAGCCCGCGAGCTTGCGCGGCCGATTCGACGCCGAGCCCGCAGTCGGCTTGGTTGCTCGCGACGCAGGCGGCCACGGCAGCATGAGAGGGCTCTTCCAGCGCATAGCCCTTGATCGAGCCCGCCTCGAGCCCTTGGCGTTGCAGCCAGTCGTCCAACAGCAAGCGGGTTCCTGTGCCCAAGGTCCGATTGACAAAACGCACATCTTGGCGCAACAGATCTTGCCAACCTCGAATGCGCAGTGGGTTGCCAGCGGCGACCATCAGGCCTTGTCGGCGCATGGCAAATCCGATCAGTTTGTGCTGACCTGTTTGCAACAAGGGGGCGTAGGTCTGAGCGATCAGCCTCTGGCGCTCTGGCCGATGCGGGGCATGAAAGCCGGCGACCGTGCAGCGCCCTTCATTGAGCGCTCGGATCGCGTCCACGCTTCCGCAGAAACGGATATCCAGATGCAAGGCTTTTTGTGCCGCTTGTTGCTGCAATTGCACGAGCGCGTCGTCGTGGCTGGCGTAAACGGTCAGCAGGTGGCTTTCGGGGTCGAATGCCACTGAGAATGTTTTTTCTAACTCAGCATGCAGCGCACTGATTTGTGGGGCTAAGCGCGCTTGGGCCTGGCGTTCAGCCCACAACAGTTTGTCAGCAAACTCGCTCAGTCTCGCGGCCTGACCCTTTTCCCAAAGAATCAGAGGTTGCTCCAGGGCTTGTTCCCAGCGTTTGAGTTCACCCCACACGTGTCGGTAAGACAGTTGCAGCGTCTTTGCAGCAGCGGATATCGAGCCCGCTTCACGCACGGCTTGGAGCATGTCCATCAGCGGGTTGCGCAAAGGGCTGGTCTGATGGCGCAGTGCGCCATCACCTTGATGCGGTATCCAGTGGTAAGAAAGGTTGATCTGTTGCACAAGTAGGAGTTTGCCTCAACTCTGTCGGCGTTTCGCCGAATGGCCCGGGAAGCCTATGCAAATCGGTTCATAGTGGACACCCCTCATTCTGGGGCACTGCCATGTCCCGTAGCATTCACAGCGCTGTATGAACACCTTCTCCGACAGCGTCCTGACGGCGCTGAATCTCATCACTTCCTTCGATCCTGCCCTGTGGGTGGTGGTGACTCGGTCTCTGGCCGTCAGTGCGACGGCCTGCTTGCTGGCCTATGGTGTGGGCGTGGCGCTGGGGGCATGGTTGGCCGTGTCTTCCTTTAAAGGCCGCGGTCTGCTGCTGGTGGCTTTGAATACCTTGCTGGCGCTGCCCTCGGTGGTGGTGGGATTGGTGGTGTATTTGATGCTGTCGCGCACCGGCCCTTTGGGGTTTTTGGGCTGGATGTTCAGCTTTCAGGCCATGGTGCTGGCCCAGTTCATTTTGGTGGTGCCGGTGGTGACGGCGCTCACGCGCCAAGTGGTGGAAGACGTCGAGCGCCAACACGGCGAACAATGGGCCTCGCTGGGGGCAGGGCCTTGGATGCGGAGTTTGTTGCTGGCCTGGGATGAGCGGCTGGCTTTGCTCATGATCGGGGTCACTGCCTTTGGTCGCGCCATCTCGGAAGTGGGCGCGGTGATGATTGTGGGCGGCAACATCGATGGTTTCACGCGTGTCATGACCACCTCTATTGCCCTGGAAACCAGCAAGGGCGATTTGCCCTTGGCACTGGGCTTGGGCATCGTCTTGCTGGGTGTGGTGTTGCTGCTCAATATGGGGGTCGCATGCCTGCGGCGCTGGGGTGACCAACGCCACGCCCGGCCTGCAGCTGCAGCGCCTTTGGGGGCCATTTAGCCATGAGCGTTGTGCAAATCAGCCTGCAGGCCGTGAGCGTGCAGTTGGGCATGCAAGCGGCCTTGACGGAGGTGAACTTGCAGATCATGGCGGGCGAACGGGTGGCACTCGTGGGGGCCAATGGCTCGGGCAAAAGCACCTTGCTTCGCACCTTGCACGCCTTGCAGTTGCCCACGCAAGGGCAGGTGCTGCAAGCCTCTGGTGTGCGCCAAGCCATGCTGTTCCAACGGCCCCATTTGCTGCGGTTGTCGGCTTTGAACAATGTGGCGCTGGGCTTGTGGTTGGATCGCGCAAGAGGCTTGAGGTGGCAGCAAGCCCAAGCGCTGGCACGACTGGCTTTGCAGCGTGTGGGCTTAGAGAGTGTGGCGACACAAGGCGGTCGCCAATTGTCAGGTGGGCAGCAGCAGCGTCTGGCCTTGGCCCGTGCGTGGGCGCGTCAGCCCGACGTCTTGTTGCTGGACGAACCCACCGCCAGCCTGGACCCGCATGCCAAACGCGAAGTCGAGGCTTTGATGGCCGAATTTGCGAGCAGCCAAGAGCGCCCCATGACCCTGATCTGGGCCAGCCACAACTTGGGCCAGATCAAGCGCTTGGCCACCCGAGTCATTTACCTCGAAGGCGGCCGCGTTTTGGCGGATCTGCCAACGACCGATTTTTTTAACCCCGCCGTTTTGGCTTCGCACAGCCCAGCGGCCCATGCATTTGTTCAAGGAGAACTGACATGACTTTTTCAACTGTGTTCAACCGTCGCGCTTGGGTGTGCGCGCTGTTGGCGGCCTCTGCGACTTGGGCCCAAGCCCAATCCATCGTGATGTCTTCCACCACCTCCACCGAACAATCGGGTTTGTTTGCCCACCTGTTGCCGGCCTTCAAAAAAGCCAGTGGGCTGGATGTCAAAGTGGTCGCCTTGGGCACAGGCCAAGCCCTGGACATGGCCCGGCGCGGTGATGCCGACGTGGTCTTTGTGCACGACCAAGTGGCCGAAGAAAAATTTGTCGCGGATGGGTTTGGCATCAAACGCTTGCCAGTGATGTACAACGACTTTGTCTTGATTGGTCCCAAGAACGACCCTGCCGCAACGAAAGGCAAAGACATCGTGGCGGCACTCGCCAAGCTGTCTTCGGCCAACGCGGCCTTTGTTTCTCGCGGTGACAAGAGCGGCACGCACGCCGCCGAACTGCGTTTTTGGACCTTGGCCGCATTGGCCGACAAAAAGGGCAGTGGCTACAAAGAATGCGGCTGCGGCATGGGCCCGGCTTTGAACATCGCGGCCTCTTCAGGCGCGTATGTATTGGCAGACAGAGCCACTTGGTTGAACTTTAAAAACCGCGCCGATTTGGCGATCTTGGTGGAAGGCGACCAACGCTTGTTCAACCAATACGGCGTGATGGTGGTGAACCCGGCCAAACACCCGTATGTCAAGCAAGCCGATGCCCAAAAATTTGTCGACTGGATTACCTCAGCAGCCGGGCAAGCCACTGTGGCGGATTACAAAATTGGTGGTGAACAGCTGTTCTTTCCCAATGCCGGGAAGTGAACGAAGCTTATTTGCGCAAGCCCAATTTGCGGTAAACCGTGGCCCGGCTGATGCCCAAAATCCGGGCCGCTTCGGCCACATTGCCCTTCATCCGGGTCACGGTGTCGCGGATTAAGTCGGTCTGCAAATCCCGCAGGGGTTTGCTGCCCGATGCCGTCGCTGGTGCCTGAGGCGGCTGCGACAGAGCCGAGGCTTTTTTCCCTGGGCGCAGTGCCTGAGTTTGCAAACGCAGGCCCGACCACAGGGGCAATTCTTGCAAATGGGCGTCGCGTTGGGCGGCATCAAAAAGGCTTTCCCAAGGCGAGGCAAACACCTCGCTGACATGCAAAGGTTGGCCGAGGCGCGCGGGTGACATAGACAGCATTTGACGCGCTGCCGGATTGGCGCCCACGATGTGGCCCTCAGGGTCTAGCGTCAGCAAGCCATCGCTGTTGTCGCCGGGTTGGTTGCCGGGCCAATTGACGCGCAAAACCAAAGCATGCGCGTTCGACAACAACCAACTGTTTTCAATGTTGCGCGCGGCGCGGCGCACCATGTGCTTCAGGGCCGGGCGCTCCACGGTTTCGACGCCCGTCAGGTCGAGCATGCCGGCACACAAACCATCGGGGCTGAAGACCGGTGC
Source organism: Comamonadaceae bacterium (assembly GCA_027488255.1). GTDB lineage: Bacteria > Pseudomonadota > Gammaproteobacteria > Burkholderiales > Burkholderiaceae_C > Limnohabitans_A. The sequence continues at coordinate 11,495 of JAIYBZ010000010.1, forward strand.
ACCGGCGCAGCTGTAAACGCCGGTGTCGTTGAAAAAATGTTCGCCGCGGTGCAACCAAACGGCTTGCAACTCGCTCAGTGCTGCACTGATGGCGGTGGTGCCGACGGCTTTTTCTGAAAGGTCCACACCCACCCGCGCGATCACATCGGCGCGCCGATCTTGTCGGTCAACCGGGCCATGCACATCGACCACGATGCCCTCGGCATTGGTCAAGATGGCGAAGTAACGGATGTCGGCAATGGCCCGTGCCAGCTCGGCCAACACCGGATGAGCCGCCTGAACCAAAGGCTGGCTCATCTCTTGTACGCGCCGCATCTGTTGAGCCGACACCGCCTCAAAGCCCACGCCCTCTGCCGGTTGCAGCCCCATGTCCAAGCAGCGTTGCCAAGATCGGGTGATCCAAGGTGAAAATTCGGAGGACACCTCCGTCGAACGGCCCTCAAAAACCAAGTTTCGGGCTTGTTCAATGTGGCGCAGGCGGGGGTTGGCATGGGCAGTCAGCGGCATGTCAGATGTGTATCAAGCTGAGAATTTTGCGTCCAAATTTGAGAAAACTAGGGTAAATACGAATCTTGAAGCGCTGGGAGCCCCTCAACAATGCCTATGCATTCTGAATCATAGGCTTGGTTCTGAAAAGTCCACCACCCTCACAGGAGACCTCCATGCAGAAAGTCCTGCACATCAATCCGGATAAATGTACCGGCTGCTTGCAGTGCGAAATGGCCTGTTCTTTCGAGAACTACGGCACCTACGCGACCTCCAAATCACGCATCAAGGTCTTCGATTTTCACCACACAGGCAAAAAGGTACCTTACACCTGCACCCAATGCGATGAAGCGTGGTGTTTGCATGCCTGCCCTGTCGAGGCCATCACGGTGGACAAAGCCACGGGCGCCAAAGTGGTCAACGAATCCACCTGTGTGGGCTGCAAGGTCTGCACGATCGCCTGCCCATTTGGCACAGTGAACTATGTGCAAGAGACCGGCAAGGTGCAAAAGTGCGACTTGTGCGGCGGCGATCCGGCTTGCGCTGAAGCCTGCCCCACCGGCGCCATCACCTTTGTGGATGCCAATTGGACAGGCATCGACAAAATGAAACAGTGGGCCGACAAGTTGGGCAATCAGCCCTCTGCCGCTTAATCCCCCCACCCATAAGGAGCATCAACATGTCTTGGGCTGGAAAAATTCTTCGCGTCAACCTGACCGCGGGCACCGTCAAATCTGAACCGCTGAACATGGCGTGGGCACGTGCCTACATCGGTTCTCGTGGTTTGGGCAGCAAATACCTGATCGACGAAGTCGACCCCAAAGTCGATCCTTTGTCACCCGAAAACAAAATCATTTGGGCCACCGGCCCCTTGACCGGCACGATGGCCTCTACTGGCGGCCGTTACACCGTCATCACCAAAGGCCCACTGACCGGCGCCATTGCTTGCTCGAACTCGGGCGGCTATTGGGGCGCTGAGTTGAAGATGGCCGGCTGGGACATGATCATCTTTGAAGGCGCTTCGGCCAAGCCGGTGTACCTGTACATCAACGACGACGTGGCCGAGCTGCGTGACGCCTCTCACCTGTGGGGCCAAAGCGTCTGGAAAACCGAAGAAGCGCTCAAGACCAGTCTGCAAGACCCGCTGTTGCGCGTCTCCAGCATCGGCAAGGCCGGTGAAAACAAGGTCTTGTACGCCGCTGTGGTGAACGACTTGCACCGTGCGGCTGGCCGCTCAGGGGTGGGCGCGGTCATGGGCAGCAAAAACCTCAAGGCCATCGCCGTGCGCGGTACCAAGGGTGTGGGCAATATCCGCGACCCCAAAGCCTTCATGAAGGTGACCTTCGAGAAGAAAAAAATCTTGGCGGAAAACGCCGTCACGGGTCAGGGCTTGCCTGCTTATGGCACCCAAGTGCTGATGAACGTCATCAACGAGATGGGCGCTTTGCCAACGCGCAACCACCGCGATGTGCAGTTTGAAGGCGCCAAGGACATTTCGGCAGAAGCCATGGTGACACCGCGTGAGACCGATGGCAAAAAACACTTGGTCACCAACCAAGCGTGCTTTGGTTGCACCATTGCCTGTGGCCGCATCAGCCGCATGGACGAGGGCCACTTCACCGTGCAAAACAAGCCGCAATACTGGGGCGCGAACGGCGGTTTGGAATACGAAGCCGCCTGGGCTTTGGGCGCGGCCAACGGTGTGAAAGACCTGGAAGCCTTGCAATACGCCAACTTGCTGTGCAACGAAGAAGGCTTTGACCCCATCAGTTTCGGCGCCACCGTGGGCGCGGTCATGGAACTGTATGAAATGGGCGTGCTGACACAAGAGCAGTTGGGCATCGATGCCAAATTTGGCTCGGCCCAAGCGTTGGCCCACTTTGCAGAAATCACCGCCAGGGGCGAAGGATTCGGGGTTGAGATCGGCCAAGGCTCCAAGCGCTTGACTGCCAAGTACGGTCACCCTGATTTGTCCATGAGCGTCAAGGGCCAAGAATTCCCCGCCTACGACGGCCGCTCCATCCAGGGCATTGGCTTGGCCTACGCCACCAGCAACCGTGGCGCTTGCCACTTGCGCGGCTACACCATCGCCTCTGAAGTGTTGGGCATTCCCGTCAAGACCGATCCGGTGGAGCACGAAGGCAAGCCCGAGTTGGTCAAAGCGTTCCAAGACGCAACCGCCGCTTTTGACTCGTCGGGCCTGTGTGTCTTCACCACTTTTGCATGGGGGGTCGCCGACTTGGCGCCTCAGCTGCAAGCGGCTTGTGACGATGCCTACACCACCGAAGAGCTCGAGAAAATCGGTGAACGCATCTGGAACATGGAGCGCGAATTCAACAACGCGGCCGGCTTCACCAAAGCCGATGACAATTTGCCCAAGCGCTTGTTGAACGAAGCCGCTAAGACAGGCCCCTCCAAGGGCAAAGTCAGCATGCTGCCTGAGATGTTGCCCAAGTACTACGCCGTTCGCGGCTGGGACAGCGAGGGCCGACCCACCGCCGAAACCAAAACACGGCTGGGGCTTTGACTTGTCCCTGCAGGTGCGCCGCTCCGCTGGCCATGTGATGGCGTGAGGGGCGTGTCTGCAGGAATCCATGCGGCCTTCGGGCCGCTGCTTGTTTCTGGAGTCTGAATCATGACCCACCACCTGATTTTGGGCGCAGGACCCGCTGGCGTGATCGCTGCCGAAACCCTGCGCAAACATTCGCCTGCCGACACCATCACTTTGGTGGGCGATGAGCCTGAGACGCCTTATTCGCGCATGGCGATTCCCTACCTGTTGATCGGCAACATCGACGAGCAGGGCACTTATTTGCGCAAAAAACCGCAGCATTTTGACGAGCTGCGCATTCAGCACATCAAGGCCAAAGTGACCCGCGTGGACGCGGCGGGCAAGACTGTGCAATTGGACAATGGCCAATCATTGGCCTTTGACAAACTCTTGATCGCCACGGGCTCGCACCCTGTGCGTCCCCCCATCGAGGGCATGGACTTGCCCGGCGTGCACCCCTGCTGGACCCTGGAAGACGCCCGTGCCATTCAAGCGCTGGCCAAGCCGGGCGCCCGGGTGCTGCAAATGGGGGCAGGCTTTATTGGCTGCATCATCATGGAAGCGTTGGCGGCTCGAGGGGTCAAGCTGAGCGTGGTGGAAATGGGCGACCGCATGGTGCCCCGCATGATGGGACCCGTCGCTGGCGGCATGATCCGGGATTGGTGCGAGGCCAAAGGCGTGCAGGTGTTCACCGGCACCAAGGTCGAAGCCATTGGTCGAGCCTCCGAGCCCGGTTTGTTGGGCAAGCTGGCCTCTGCCGTGGGCTTGTCGTCTGGCCAAGCCGAAGGGGCACTTCAAGTGCGCTTGTCCAACGGACAAACCCTGGAGGCCGATTTGGTCATCAGTGCTACTGGGGTTCGTCCGGCTATTGGCTTTTTGAAAGACAGTGGCATCACCTGCTTGCAAGGGGTGTTGACCGACGAATGCCTGCAAACCAATGTCCCCGGCATCTTTGCGGCAGGCGACTGCGCGGAAGCCTTTGATCTGGTCAGTGGCAAGACCATGGTCAGTGCCATTCAGCCCAACGCGGCTGAGCAGGCCCGTGTTGCCGCATTGAATATGGTGGGACAAAAAACCTCGCTCAAAGGCGTCACGCAAATCAACGTGCTCGACACGCTGGGTTTGATCTCGACCAGTTTTGGCAACTGGGAAGGGATGCCCGGTGGCCAGTCGGCCGTGTTGACCGACTTGGCTGCTGGCAAGCACCTGAGTTTGAAATTCCAAGACGATGTGATGGTGGGTTGCAACAGCGTGGGCTGGACCGAGCACGTTGGTGTGATGCGCGGTTTGGTAGAAGGCCAAGTGCGTTTGGGGGCATGGAAAGACCGCCTGATTCAAGACCCCACCAAATTGATGGACGCTTATCTGGAGTGCGCTCAAGGCCAAAGCCATTGGAGCGGGGCTGCAGACACACGTCGACGATGACGCGAGCAGCGACGGCGACAATTAGCCCATGAACATCACTTTCAAACTGTTTGCCACGCTGACAGACTATTTGCCCGCCGAAGCTCGGCGCAGCAACCAAGTGGCGCTGGATGTGCCTGCTGACGCCAGCATCAGCCAAATCATCGAGCCTTATGGCATGCCGCCCAAGCTGGTGCATTTGGTCTTGGTGAATGGCAAATACATTGCCCCCGAACACCGCGCCAGTACCACCTTGGTGGAGGGCGATGTGTTGGCCATCTGGCCGCCCGTGGCGGGGGGCTGAGTCGTTTCGTGCAATCGGAATACGCCGAACAATTTCAACGCGACATGGGTTGCACCGAAGCCGAGTGGCTGGGCTGGCTGCCCGCGGCGATGGGCGACTGCCCTTGGACGCAAGTCGCCGCCTCGGTGGCGGCTTCCATTGGCACAGGCCATTTGCGCTTGAATTGGCAAGTCATGCCGCCCCGCGTCATTGCGCTCATGCGCATGCCAGTGTTGCGGGTGAATTTTCAGTTTGAGGGTTTATCTGCCGACGCACGCTACACCTTCATGAAGCGCTTTGATTTGTACATGCAGCGCGGCGGTGGGTGAACTGGCCAGCCCTGATGACAAGCCTGGTCGGGCGCTGTGTAGGTCAGCGCACCCAGAAAAGGCCGACGGTTTTGAGCCCCAGCACCGTCAGCGCTAATGAACCGAAAAGATGCAGTGAAGTGGTGCCCAGAGCGAGTGCGAAACGACCTTGTTGCAGCATGGCCACCACCTCTGCTGAAAAGCTCGAAAACGTGGTCAGCGCTCCCAGAAAACCGGTGACCAAAGCCAACCGCCACACCGGGTCGAGATCGGGCAACTGCTGGAACACCCCCACGCACACGCCCACCAGATAACCGCCGATCAAATTGGCGGCCAAGGTGCCATAGGGAAAAAGGTCTGGGCTCTGGGGCGTGGGGTTGAGCCAAAGGCTCAGCTGCCAGCGTGAGAGCGCGCCCACGCAAGCGCCAAGGCAAATCGCAATCACGGTGAGCATGGGCGGGGTCCTTTCAGCGGTCAAGCCATGAGCAAGATGAGTCGCGAATTAAAACGGCGGGTCAGTCTCGTCGCCGGGCGCTGCGGCGACGCCGAGCGCCATCTCGCCGCCCAGCGCGTCGATCAGGCTGTCGATCAGTGGCCCGAGCAAACCGGTTGACAAAGCGACATCGGCATCGAAGCGGTCTTCGTCTTTGTCGGTGCCCGATTCGTCCATCACCCCATCCAAGAATTGCACCTTTTTGAGCTGAAAAGTTTCAGTCAAGACAAAGGCCACGCGGCCGTCCCAGCTCAGCGCCAATTGGGTGGGCAATTTGCCTTCCATCACATGCTTGCGCACATCGTCATTGACCAAATGGTGGCGGGTGAAGCGCACGCTGGCCGCATCTTCGCCGGTGGATTTGAGCACCGTTTCGCGCTCGACCGTGAGGTCAGCGGGCCACTCATCGGACGAAGGGGCCAGCAACCATTGCGTCATGGCGGCCTGTGGCGAAGTGGCGGTTTGAATCAACGACACCGATAACCCGCGCATGACATTCATCAGTGCCGACATGACTTCATCGGCTTTGCCTTGACTGCCGGCATTCAAGACCAAGCGTCGGTTTTCCAGATCCATCCACACCAGCACGGTGGACTGACGCGCAAACGCTTGTGGCAAAAGCGACAGCAGCACATCGTCCATCAAGTCGCGGCGTTCTTTTTTGCCAGGTTTGCGCCCAGTGGCAGCTTCGATTTCGGCGATGCGCTCATCGGCTTTGCGGCGCACCACATTGCCGGGGACGGCTTTCGACTCGATCATGAGCTTCATGATCCATTGCCCCGCTACCGATTCGATCAACGGGCCATGGGCCTCGCCCCGGGGGGGAATCCATCCAATAGATTTGTCTTGGCTGGCGCCACACTCTACAAATGCCATGGCCTCGAGGGCCGTTTGTACTTCGGTCACCGACGGGGCAAACCCCTCGCCGATGCGGTAAACCATCACATTCTTGAACACAATTTTCCTTGTCGTTTCCAAGGCACAGGCGCATTGGAAAGAACTGGATCATAGAGGATCGTGGCGCTTAACTTGGCTCCAAAAAGCCACTTTCGATGGCCGCAAAAAAACCCAGTCTGCGCCAACCAGCACCGCTACTCCAGCGGATCTGTTTGTGGCCCTTATGGTGCGGTTTGCGCCTCGGGCTGACCAAAGGCCAAGCCTTGCACTCTGAGTCCTTGCGAAGACAGTTGGGCCGCTTTGGCCGCGCCCATGCCTTTCACGCGGCGCATCACATCTGACCAAGAAAGAAAGGCGGATTTTTCTCGCTCGCGCATCAGGCTGCGGGTCATGCTTGGGCCTACGCCATGCAAGCTGTCGAGCTGGATTTCAGTGGCTTGGTTCAGGTCGATGGGCGCTTGTGCCCAGCCCATGAGTGAAAAACTCAGCAGGGCCAAGGCGCACGTTTTGAGCATGGCCTTACAGCTCTTCGATGCGCCGTGGCGGATAGCTGTCCCAGGCCTGGCAACCGGGGCAATGCCAAAAATGCTCTTTGGCCTCAAAGCCACAGGCGGCGCAGCGGTAGCGTGCCAAGGGCCGCACCGCTTGCTCAAGTGTCTTTTGGACTGAAGGCGGCAGAGGTGAAGATCTTTGTTGGTCTTCAGACAACCAACGGGCGGCGGCCATCAGTGAGACATGTTGGCCCAAATGGTCCAAGTAGCGTTGGTGCGTGGTTGCCCCCCCCTCGGGTGAAGCGGCTTCTAGCAGAGACAAAGCATCCAGCACATCGATGCTGGGTTGTTTGGCGTAATGCGTGGCCAACAAAGGTGTGGCGGCGGCGGTCATGTTGGCGGCTTGCGCGGCTTTGACCAAACTGTTCGCCGCCAAAGGCGCTGCCGCATCCAAGCGCTCAAATAAAACCGACAGCGTGGCATAAGCCTGCTCGGCTTGCCCTTGGGACAGTTGTAATTGCCCCAGCAAAATACGCGGGCGGGCCGCCTGGGGCGTTGTTTGAATCGCTTGTTTGAGCAAGTTGAGGGCCGAGGCGGCATCGCCTTTTTGAACCGCTTCGCGGGCTTGCTCGCATTGGTAGTGCGCCATGCGCATGTCGAAATTGGCCTCGCCCGATTTTTCTAGCAGTTGTGCCACCCGCGCCGCTTCCGGCCACTCGCGCGACCGTTCATAGATGGCCAAGCGCGCCAAGCGGGCCTGACCTTCAAAGGGTGTGCCTTCCAGCTTGCGCAGGGCTTCTTCGGCGCGGTCGAGCAGACCCGCTTTCAGAAAATCAAGCGCCAAGCCGTGTTGCGCGCGTTGCCGATCGGCTTGGCTCAAATCGGCCCGTGACAAGAGGTGCTCGTGCACACGCACGGCGCGGTCGTATTCACCGCGGCGGCGAAATAAATTGCCCAGCGCAAAGTGCAATTCTGAGGTGTCAGGGTCGTTTTGTACCGCTTCAATGAAGGCGTCAATGGCTTTGTCTTGTTGCTCGTTGAGCAAATAATTCAGGCCCTTGAAATAGGCGCGTGGCGCTTGGCGGTTGGCGATGCGCATTTGGCGCAAGTCGAGGCGTGAAGCGATCCAGCCCAACGCGAATGCGGCGGGCAGGCCCCACAAAATCCAGCTCAGATCAAGTTCCATGAGGGGCTTCGGTCACAGGGGGTTTTTCGGCAGGAGTGGCCAGTTTTTGACGCGCGGCTTGGCGGTTGCGCCACCACCGGGGCACCATGCCCAACACGCCGACCACCACTCCCAAACTGAAGGCCGACAGCACCACCAACACGGTGGGGGCTTGCCAAAAAGTGCCAAAGAAGAAGTTCACCCGCGTTTCTTGCTGGTTGTTCAAGGCGAATGCAAACAGGGTAAAAAAAATCGCCGCCTTCAGTAGCCACTGAAGCAGACGCAACAGACGTTTCATGGTGTGACCTTGGAAGCTAGAGTCATTCTAATCGTCTGCAGAGTGCAATAGAAGGTCATCGCAATGCCATCCAATGGCCCTCAAGCGCCCATCGGGAAAGGTTCAAGGTTTGCGCGTGCGGGGCGATGGTGCGGTGGCCACTGTGCCCGCGTCAACGGCTTCGCGCAGGGCTTTTCCGGGCTTGAAATGGGGCACGCGTTTTTCGGGAATCTGGACACTTTCACCCGAGCGTGGATTGCGACCGACGCGGGGCGGGCGGCGGTTGATCGAGAAGCTGCCAAAGCCGCGAATTTCGATGCGGTGGCCTTTCACCAAGGCGTCACTCATGGCGTCCAACACCGTCTTCACGGCCAGTTCGGCGTCGCGGTGGGTCAGCTGCGCAAAGCGGGCAGCGAGTTCATCAACCAGATCGGAACGTGTCATGGTGTCACTTCTTGGGGGTTTCAACTTGCGGGTGTTGTGCACCGCTCTGAAAAAAGCCTGCCCCCATCACAGGGGCAGGCTTTCAGACAACAAGTGTGGTCGGATCAATGCGATCAGTTGTTGTCCAACTTGGCGCGCAACAAGGCACCCAGGCTGGTGGTACCGGCGCTGTCGCTCTTGGCCTGGCTGGACAAGGAAGCCATGGCTTCTTGCTGGTCAGCTTGGTCTTTGGCTTTGATGGACAACTGGATGTTGCGGGTCTTGCGATCGACGTTCACCACCACAGCGGTGACTTCGTCGCCGACTTTCAACACGTGGCTGGCGTCTTCCACGCGGTCACGTGAGATTTCGCTGACGCGCAAGTAGCCCACAATGTCTTCGCCCAGATCGATTTCGGCGCCCTTGGCATCCACGGTCTTGACCTTGCCAGTGACGGTTTGGCCTTTGTCGTTGATCGACACAAAGGTGGTGAAAGGATCGGAGTCGAGCTGTTTGATGCCCAAGCTGATGCGCTCGCGGTCGACGTCAACGGCCAACACCAAGGCTTCGACTTCTTGGCCCTTCTTGAATTCGCGCACGGCGTTTTCGCCGGTCTCGTTCCAAGACAAGTCAGACAAGTGCACCAAACCGTCGATGCCAGCGGCCAAGCCCACGAACACGCCGAAGTCGGTGATGGACTTGATGGGGCCCTTCACGCGGTCGCCGCGCTTGGTGTTTTGCGCAAACTCTTGCCATGGGTTGGCACGGCACTGCTTCATGCCCAAGCTGATGCGGCGCTTGTCTTCGTCGATCTCGAGGACCATGACTTCGACTTCG
>JAIYBZ010000018.1 GCA_027488255.1 Comamonadaceae bacterium
CGCGGGTGGTGATGCCAAACCCGCCGTTAAGCGCGTACGCACAGTCGCCGCGCCAGCTGCAGCAGCTGACGGTCAATAAGGAGTAACAACATGCTGCAACCTGCTCGCAGAAAGTTCCGCAAGGAACAGAAGGGCCGCAACACCGGCATCGCTACCCGTGGCAACACGGTGGCGTTCGGTGACTTCGGCCTGAAGTCCACAGACCGTGGCCGTTTGACGGCCCGCCAGATCGAAGCTGCACGTCGTGCAATTTCTCGTCACGTCAAACGTGGTGGTCGCATCTGGATTCGTGTGTTCCCCGACAAGCCGATTTCCACCAAGCCTGCTGAAGTGCGTATGGGTAACGGTAAAGGTAACCCCGAGTACTACGTGGCCGAAATCCAACCCGGTAAGGTGCTCTACGAAATCGTGGGTGTGCCAGAAGAGTTGGCCCGTGAAGCCTTTAAATTGGCCGCTGCCAAGTTGCCTTTGCGAACCACGTTTGTGGCCCGCATGATCGGCCAGTAATTCAGGAGAAACAAGAAATGAAAGCTGCTGAACTGCGCCAAAAAGACGTTGCTGGTGTGAAAGAAGAGATCAAAGCGCTGCAAAAAGCCCACTTTGGCCTCCGCATGCAAAAAGCCACGCAACAACTGGGCAACACCGGAACGTTGAGCGAAACTCGCCGTTCTATCGCTCGTGCCAAAACCATTCTTGCTGAAAAGCAAGCCGCCAAGTAAGGAGTGACCATGACGGAAGCTAAAACATCCCTCAAGCGCACCTTGATTGGCAAGGTGGTCAGCGACAAGCGCGCCAAAACCGTGACCGTGTTGGTCGAGCGTCGTGTGAAACATGAGCTCTACGGCAAGATCGTCGGTAAGTCGAGCAAATACCACGCTCATGACGAAAAAGGTGAATACCACCTGGGCGATACCATTGAAATCACGGAAAGCCGTCCGATTTCAAAAACCAAAAACTGGGTGGCAACTCGCCTGGTTCAAAAAGCTGCAACCGTCTAAGCCCAAAAGCCAGACGTCTGCAAACTTCTCAAAAACGACCCACAATAGTGGGTCGTTTTTTTTTAATTGGCGTTTTCGCCTTAACCCCAAATGGAGAACAACATGATCAAAGTCGGAGACACACTGCCCCAAGCCACCTTGATGGAATATGCCGAGGTCGAGGGCAATGGTTGCAGCATTGGCCCCAACCCTGTTGATGTGGCCAAAGCCGCTGCCGGAAAAACCATCGCCTTGTTTGCCTTGCCAGGTGCGTTCACCCCCACTTGCTCGGCCAAGCATGTGCCCGGCTATGTGGAACACCACGATGCCCTGAAAGCAGCTGGCGTCGATGAAATCTGGTGCGTCAGTGTGAACGATGCATTTGTCATGGGCGCTTGGGCCCGCGAACAAAAAACCGGTGCCAAGGTGCGCATGTTGGGCGATGGCAGCGCCGATTTCAGCAAGGCGACCGGTCTGACGCTGGACTTGACCAGCCGAGGCATGGGTGTGCGCAGCAACCGCTACTCCATGTTGGTCAAAGACGGAAAAGTGGCGGCTTTGAATGTTGAAGGTCCTGGCAAATTCGAAGTCAGCGACGCGGCCACCCTGTTGGCACAAGCCAAAGGCTGATCAAGAAAAAGGGGCCGTTGGCCCCTTTTTTTCGCATTCAGTCAGGTGAACGGCCCTCAGCCGATATCCACCTTGAGGTAATGCGCCCCGGCATGGGGGTTGTGATAGTAGGGGGGAATCTCCTCAAAGCCCAGGTCTTCATAAAGCGCTCGGGCAGATTCCATGTCGTCCAGCGTGTCCAGCAAGACACAGCCATAGCCCGCTTTGTGCGCGGCATCCAAAATGGCCTCGGTCAATTGGCGCCCCAAGCCCAAGCCTCGGTAAGCTGGGCGCACATACAGGCGCTTCATCTCGGCGGCATTGACGTAATCTGAATGGTCGCAGGGACGCAGGGCACAGCAACCGGCAACAACCCCCTCGACCCTGGCCAGCAAAAGCGCACCGCGTGGCTCTGCGTAGTCGCCCGGCAAATGGGCCAGTTCCTCGTCAAAGCCCTGAAAACACAAATCCACCTTCAGGCTGGATGCGTATTCAAGAAAAATAGCGCGTGTCTCTGACCAATCGGTGTCACTGGTGGGTTTCAGCAGTTGAACGGAGGGCATGGGGCAGAAAAACAGTCAAAAACAACAGTGTAGCGGCAGCCTCAAGCCAACCCAAACAGCTGAAAGTCATTGACCCAATGAGATAAGTGCGAAAACCGCCAAGGCTGCCAATACAAAAACCACCAAGGCCAGCCCGCGTGTTTTGCCAGTGTCTGTCGAAGGCACGACCACCTCGGGCAATGATTTGTCGCCATGGACCATGGCAGAGACGAGTTTTTGGTTTTTCTTCCACCGGTACCACGCCAACGCCAGCACATGCGTCAGCACCAACAAGATCAAAGCCAACTTTCCCCAGTTTTTGTGCCAACTGCTGGCCCAACTGACCCAATGGGAAGGTGCCAAAACAGCCAATGGGCCCATATTGGCGATCTCGTCGTCACTGATCAAACCGGTTGAAACTTGCAAAGCCAAGACCAGCAAAAAAGCCAGCACCGACCAAGAACCCAAGGGGTTGTGCCCCGCCAATTGGTCGGGTGTACTTTTTCCTTGGAAATAAGCCACAACCGCGCGAGGCCCCAAGGGCAGCTGCGACCATCGCGACCAATGCCCGCCCAACAAACCCCACGCCAGTCGGAACAACAACAGGGTGAGCACGGCATATCCGAAGCGGAAATGCCACTGCATGGCATTGCCGCCCACATTGCCCGTGATGACCAGTCCCACCACACACGCCACTAAAGCCCAATGAAAAACGCGGGTCGGCAGATCCCAAATGCGGATGGAGTACATAAATTGGAACCCTAAAGCAAAAAAACAAAGAGTGTGAGAAACTGATCAGATGCATAAGCATATGGCCAAATAACCCCTTGGAGAAAACCAAATGAAAGCAATATTAGGCGTATTGAGTGCCGCTTTGACCTTCACAATCGCAGTGCCGGCTCAAGCGCAATTTGCCAAACCAGAAGATGCGGTCAAGTACCGCAAAGCCAGCTTTACGGTGATGTCGGCCCATTTTGGGCGATTGGGTGCGATGGCCAATGGCCGAGTGCCTTACGATGCCAAAGCAGCGGCTGAAAACGCCGAAGTGGTGAACACGCTGGCCAAATTGCCATGGAGCGCCTTTGGCGAGGGCACGGACAAAGGCGATACCCGTGCCAAACCCGAAATCTGGAAAGAATCGGCCAAGTTCAAAGAGGCTTCAGACAAGATGGTGGCCGAAGTGGCCAAGCTGAACACCGCAGCCAAGGCCGGCAATATCGATGCCCTGAAAGCGGCCTTTGGTCCTGCAGCGGCCTCTTGCAAAGCTTGCCACGACAACTTCAGAAAAGACTGATTCCGCCAAGTCTTGAAGGACGCGAAAGCGCCCTTCAAGCATCAGGATTCTGCCAACAACTTCTCGATGAGTTGATGCAGCTCTGAGAAATTGGGCGGGCCGACAAAACGCTTGACGATCTCGCCCCGCTTGTTGACCAACAGCGTGGTGGGCGTGAGTTGAATGTCTCCCCAGTCGCGCGCCAAAACCCCGGTGTTGTCAATCGCCACTTTGAAGGGCAGTTGGCGGGTTTGCGCAAAGTTGACCACATAACTGGGTGGGTCGTAACTCATGGCAACGGCCACCGTTTCAAATCCTTTGTCTTTGAACTTGTTGTGTGTGGCAATGAGCTCAGGCATCTCTGCCACACACGATGTGCAACTGGTGGCCCAAAAATTGATCAAGCTGACTTTGCCCGTCAGTTGCGCTTGGGTCACGCGCGAGCCATCCAGCAGGGTGTAAGTGGCCGCGGGTGCTTTGTCGGCACTGCATGCAGAAATGCCCAGCAAGCATGCCGTCAACAGCAGGGCAATCAAGGACAGTCGTTTCATGGCGCCATTGTAAAAGGGGGCAGACACGTGGCGCGGGAGAGGCTTTAAACCCCCATCAGATCACGCCTTTGCCGCGCAACAAATCGGTTTGTGTGGGGCTCAAGCCGAGCACTTCAGACAAGACCTCTTCGGTGTGCTGGCCCAACAGGGGCGGCGGCAGCGTTTGTCGAACCGGGGTTTGACTCATCTTGATGGGGCTGGCAACCAGTTTCAAGTCGGGCTGTACGGGGTGTGCCCAACGGTTCACCATGCCCCGATCTTGAACTTGGGGGTCGGCAAAAACCTCCCCCAAAGTGTTGATGGCCCCACAAGGCACTTTGGCGGCCTCGAGTGCGGCCAACCAAGACGCTTTGGTGCGCGTTTTCATGACGGCTTCAAGCAAAGGCACCAGCTCGGCGCGGTGACGAACGCGGTCTGCGTTTTGCGCGTAATGGGGGTGTTGGGCCCATTCAGGATGCCCTGCGACAGCACAAAATTTGGCGAATTGCCCGTCGTTACCCACGGCCAAAATGAGGTGGTCGCGTTGCTCGGGCGGGGCGCCTTCGGCCGCCATGACTTCAAACACCTGATAAGGCACGATGTTTTGGTGGGCATTGCCGGCGCGACCGGGCACTTTGCCGCTGACCAAATAGTTGGAGCCTAAATTGGCCAGCATGGCCACTTGGGTGTCCAGCAGCGCCATGTCCACATGTTGGCCTTCGCCCGTCCGTTCGGCATGTCGCAATGCCGCCAAAATGGCCACTGTGGCGTACATGCCAGTGAACAAATCGGCCACCGCCACCCCCACTTTTTGAGGGCCACCGCCCAAATCATCGCGCTCACCGGTCACGCTCATCAGGCCGCCCATGCCTTGCACGGCATAGTCATACCCCGCTCGTTCGCGGTATGGGCCGGTTTGACCAAAGCCCGTGATGCTGCAGTAAACCAATTGCGGTTTTATGGCGCGCAAACTGGCATAGTCCAGCCCATAGCGCGCCATGTCGCCTACCTTGAAGTTTTCAACAAACACATCGCAGTGTTTCACCAACTCTCGGATCAGAGCTTGGCCTTCGCTCTGGGCAATGTCGCAGGTGACAGACCGCTTGTTGCGATTGGCCCCCAGGTAGTAGGCGGCTTCTGCGGTGTCTTGCCCTTGAGCGTCCTTTAAAAAGGGTGGGCCCCATGAGCGGGTATCGTCGCCGCTGCCGGGACGTTCTATTTTGATGACATCCGCCCCCAAATCGGCCAATGTTTGGGTGCACCAAGGTCCTGCGAGGACGCGGGAAAGGTCAAGAACGCGGATGCCATCGAGTGAATTCATGGACACATTGTCTCGAAAAACGCAAATTGCCGCTGATCGGGATAATCACCCCATGCGAATTCACGATGTAGCCCGTTGGACCGGCCTTTCTTTGCTCATGCTGTTGAGTGCTTGCAGCCCCAGTCAAAACTGGCGTGTGGTCACTTTCGAGGCCTCTTCACTGCAAACCCAGCTGCCGTGCAAACCCGACCGAACCTCGCGTGTGGTGCCGCTAGGCGGCACGCCCGTTGAGCTGCAGGTAGTGGGATGCGAAAGCGGCTCATCGATGGTGGCGGTCATGACCGCTTCTCTTCAGCCCGGCGCCGATGCCAACGCCCTGTTGTTGGGATGGCAAAAAGCCACATTGCAAAACGCCAAGATCACCGAACCCTTGACCGCGGCACAACAAAAGCCCTGGCACCGCCCAGGCATGTTGCCGCTGGCTGCATCGGTGCAAGTCCAAGCCCCCGGCTTTCGAGCCAATGGCGAGGGTGTGACCATGGCCGCTGTTTGGGGCGCGATGGCGGAGGGCGAGCGTGTGCGTTTGGTGCATGCCGTGGTCTACGACAAAACGATCTCGCCAGAAATGGCCAACACTTTGTTTGACGGGATAAAGCCATGACCGTGTCGTCATCCGATCTCTTGCCTCGCCGCTTGGCAATCGTGGTGTTTTTGGCATTCGCATTGGGCTATTTCTGCTCAACCTTGGTTCGAGCCATCACGGCCACTTTGTCGCCGACCTTGACCACTGAATTCAATTTGAGCGCGCAAGACCTTGGCCTGCTGGCTGGCGGGTATTTTTTAGGTTTCTCTTTGACCCAGTTGCCGCTTGGACGTTTGTTGGACAAATATGGTCCGCAAAAAGTCGTGTTGTCGTTTTTGTTTTTTGCTGTTCTGGGTTGCTTGGCTTTTTCTTGGGCCGACAGTTTTCATGGCTTGTTGGCGGCCCGTATTTTGTGCGGCATGGGGGTCAGTGCTTGTTTGATGGCGCCTCTGACCGGCTACCGTCGGTGGTTTGATGCCAACACCCAGCTGCGTGCCAACTCATGGATGTTGATGACGGGCTCTTTGGGCATGCTGGCCGCCACTTTGCCGGTGCAATGGCTGATGCCCATTTGGGGTTGGCGTGCTTTGTTTGTCATGTTGGCGGTGATGGTGGTCGTGGCCATGGTCTTGCTGGCTTGGGTGGTGCCCCGCTGGAAGACGGTGCAGCGTGAGGCGGGTGACACGCAGGCCCAGGTGGAAGACGATGGCAGCTACCGTGAGATTTGGCGAAGTGCTTATTTCTGGCGCATGACGCCCATTGGGTTTTTCAGTTATGGCGGCATGGTCGCCATTCAGACTTTGTGGGCGGGCCCTTGGATGACCCAGGTCGCCGGTTGGACAGCCGGCGAAGCGGCGCAAGGCTTGTTTTTCATCAACTTGGCCATGCTGATCACTTTTTGGGTCTGGGGTTTGATCACGCCGGCGCTGTCTCGCAAGGGCATTCCTGTGGAGCGCCTGATTGCTTGGGGCCTGCCCCTGAGTTTTGTGGTCATTGGCGCGCTGGCTTGGATGGGTCCGGCCGTCGGTTCGGGCGCGGCTTTGGGCCTGGCCTTGTTGTGCATGAGCAGCACGTTCGTCGCCCTCGCGCAACCGGCAGTGGGCATGGCTTTTCCTTCGCACTTGGCGGGACGCGCCTTGTCGGCCTACAACTTGGTGGTATTCGTCGGGGTGTTTGTGGTGCAGTGGGGCATTGGCTTGCTGGTCGACGCGGGGCGGGTGATGGGCCTTGGAAAGGCTGAAGCCTACCAATGGGCACTCGTCTGCTTTGGCTTTTGCTCTCTCTTGTCATGGGTGTTTTTCCTGCTGAAAAAGCCGGTTCAGCCCTGATAATCCAGTTCTTATGATCGGTATCCTTATCATTGCCCATACCCCGCTGGCCAGCGCGTTGCGTGACTGTGCGCTGCACGTCTTTCCAGACTGTGCTTCTGGGGTGCTGGCTTTGGATGTGTTGCCCGATGAACCACCCGAGCAAAGTTTGGCCAAAGCGCGTGCATCCCTGCAAATTTTGGGAACCGATGACGTCTTGTTGCTGAGTGATGTATTTGGGGCGACACCCTGCAACGTGGCCCAGCAGCTCAACGATGGGGTGCACACCCGATTGGTGGCCGGGGTCAATCTGCCCATGTTGTTGCGCAGCGTTTGCTATCGCCATGAAAGTTTAGAAGCCTTGGCGATTCGTGCGCACGCGGGGGGCACCCAAAGCATCATGCCCGTTGGCAGCACCGCCCCACAAAATCAAACAGGAAAGAGACATGCCACAAGCCGCCACGACCATCAGCAATAAACTGGGATTGCACGCCCGTGCCTCGGCCAAGCTGACCAAGCTGGCTGGTAGTTTTCCTTGTGAAGTCTGGATGAGCAAAGGCGAGCGCCGCATCAATGCCAAGAGCATCATGGGCGTCATGATGCTGGCCGCAGGAGTGGGCAGCGAGGTCTTGTTGGAAACCGCGGGTGAGCAAGAGCAGCAAGCCTTGGATGCGCTGCTGGCGCTGATCGCCGATAAATTTGGTGAAGGTGAATGAGCGTGTCCATGCACCTGTCTTCAATCGCACGGAAGCCGCTGGCATGACTTTCAGCATCCACGGCTTGGCAGTGGCCCGTGGCATCGCCATTGGGCGTGCGGTGTTGGTCGCCTCTAGCCGTGTCGATGTCGCCCACTATTTCATTGAGTCATCCGAGGTCGCGGCCGAGATCGATCGCCTGCGCAAAGCGCGCGATGAAGTGATTGACGAGTTGCAGCGTTTGCAACGTGACATGCCCAAAGATGCGCCGCATGAGTTGGGGGCGTTGCTCGATGTGCATTTGATGCTGCTGCAAGACGATGAGCTCAATGCCAGCGTGGTGCATTGGATCAAAGAGCGCCTGTACAACGCCGAGTGGGCATTGGCCAGTCAACTGGAGGTGATTTCGCGCCAGTTTGACGAGATGGACGATCCCTATTTGCGGGAAAGAATTGCGGACGTAGAGCAAGTGGCCGAGCGGGTGTTGCAAAGCCTCAAAGGCACCGGCTCCTTGGTCACGAAAGTATCTCGACCTTCCAGGCCGCAACAAGAATTGCAATTGGGCGACACCGACGTGCCCTTGGTTTTGGTGGCGCACGATTTGTCGCCTGCCGACATGCTGCAGTTCAAGCAAAGTGTCTTCACGGGCTTCGTCACCGATGTCGGCGGCAAGACCTCGCACACCGCCATTGTGGCGCGCAGCCTGGACATTCCTGCAGTGGTGGGCGCGCGCACGGCCAGTCAGTTGGTCAAGCAAGACGACTGGGTCATCATCGACGGCGATGCCGGCGTGGTCATCGTGGACCCTTCGCCCATTGTTTTGGCTGACTATGGTTTCAAGCAGCGGCAGGGCGATTTAGAACGCGAACGATTGGCGCGCTTGCGGCACACCCCAGCGATCACGCTGGATGGTCAAAAAATTGAATTGTTGGCCAACATAGAAATGCCCGAAGACACCCAAGCGGCCATCACCGCTGGGGCGATTGGCGTGGGGTTGTTCCGCAGTGAATTTTTATTCATGGGTCGACAGGGCAATTTGCCTGGCGAAGACGAGCAATACGAAGCCTATCGCCGCGCGGTGGATGGCATGAAGGGCTTGCCCGTGACGGTGCGTACCGTCGATGTGGGCGCCGACAAGCCATTGGATGACACGCGACACGATGCCGCGCACTTGAATCCGGCCTTGGGGCTGCGCGCCATTCGCTGGAGCTTGGCTGATCCGTCGATGTTTCTCACACAATTGCGCGCCATCTTGAGGGCGGCGGCCCATGGCCAAGTCAATTTGCTCATCCCCATGTTGGCCCATGGCAGTGAAATTCGGCAGACCTTGGCCTTGATTGACCAAGCGCGCCACGAACTGGACCGCCGCGGTGAGGCTTATGGCCCCGTTCGACTGGGCGCGATGATCGAGATTCCCGCGGCCGCATTGTCTTTGCGCTTGTTCTTGAAGTACTTTGATTTCTTGTCGATTGGCACCAACGACTTGATTCAATACACCCTGGCCATTGACCGCGCCGATGAATCTGTGGCTCATTTGTATGACCCTCTGCACCCGGCGGTGTTGCGCTTGATTGCGGACACCATTGCCGAGTGCGACAGGCAAGGCAAAGGGGTTTCGGTGTGCGGCGAGATGGCCGGCGACGTGAGCATGACCCGGCTCTTGTTGGGTTTGGGCTTGCGCAGTTTCTCGATGCACCCCTCGCAGATTCTGTTGGTCAAGCAACAGGTGCTGCGCTCTGACACGGCGAAGCTGGCGCCTTGGGCCGACCAAGTGCTCGCCTCAGATGAGCCTTCGGGCCTGATGACCCCATAAATCAGCTCGGCTTGAGCTTGTCTTGGGTGCGGGTGTCGAAGTCGCGGGCATCGTGGCGCTCGTGCAATTGTGTTTCAGGCGGGCCGATCACGCGGTTGACCATGCGCCCGCGTTTCACTGCTGGGCGCTGTGCGATCTCGTCGGCCCATCGGATGACATGCGTGTATTCATGCACTTGTAAAAATTCGCCCGCTTCGTACATCGTGCCTTTGGCCATGCCGCCGTACCAGGGCCAGATCGCCATGTCGGCGATGGTGTAGTCATCGCCAGCAATGTAGCGGCTCTCGGCCAAGCGGCGGTTCAACACGTCCAACTCGCGTTTCACTTCCATCGCGAAGCGGTCAATCGCGTACTCAATTTTGACGGGCGCGTAGGCGTAAAAGTGCCCGAAGCCGCCGCCCAAGTAGGGGGCGCTGCCCATTTGCCAAAACAACCACGACAGACACTCGGCTCTTTTGGCGGGGTCAGTAGGCACAAACGCGGCAAATTTTTCGGCCAAGTACAACAAGATCGCACCCGACTCAAAAACCCGGATGGGCGTCGCTCCGCTGTAGTCCATCAAGGCGGGGATTTTGGAGTTGGGGTTCACGTTCACAAAGCCGCTGCTGAACTGTTGGCCCTCTTGGATGCGGATCAACCAAGCGTCATATTCGGCACCAACATGGCCCAAGGCCAGTAGTTCTTCCAACATGACGGTGACTTTCACGCCGTTGGGTGTGCCCAATGAATACAGTTGCAAGGGATGTTGGCCGCGGGGCAGTTCTTGCTCGTGAGTCGGGCCAGCAATGGGCCGGTTGATGTTGGCAAAACGCCCGCCATTGGCTTTGTTCCAAGTCCAAATTTTGGGTGGGGTGTAGGCGCTAGCGTCGGTCATGGTTCGGACTTGGAGGGTGGGGGTGGTGTTGGGCTGAGGTGCAGGCTTCAGGTCTTTTCAGCCAAGCTTTTTTGTGCCGAATGGGCTTGCTGGTCAGCGTGGTAGCTGGACCGCACCATGGCGCCCACGGCCGCATGCGAAAACCCCATTTCGTAAGCCTTGGCTTCAAACATTTTGAAAGTGTCGGGGTGAACATAGCGGCGCACGGGCAGGTGGCTGTTGCTGGGCGCCAGGTACTGCCCGATGGTCAGCATCTCAATGTCGTGGGCCCGCATGTCACGCATGACTTCCAAAATTTCTTCGTCGGTCTCACCCAAGCCCACCATCAGCCCGCTTTTGGTGGGCACGTTGGGAAACAGGGCCTTGAATTTTTTCAGCAAACTCAATGAGAACTGGTAGTCCGAGCCGGGGCGGGCCTCTTTGTACAAGCGCGGCACGGTCTCCATGTTGTGGTTCATCACATCGGGCGGCGCGGCTTTCAAGATCTCGAGT
The DNA here is from genome assembly GCA_027488255.1 of Comamonadaceae bacterium. GTDB lineage: Bacteria > Pseudomonadota > Gammaproteobacteria > Burkholderiales > Burkholderiaceae_C > Limnohabitans_A. The sequence goes on from JAIYBZ010000018.1 coordinate 10,957, forward strand.
GCTCGGTCATCTCGCCCTCGGAAGTCGGGCACCAGCACTTCAATCTGGGTGTGGGGTGACAGCTCGCGGGTTTTGCGAATGCACTCTGCAAAGTGGCCAGCGCCGCCATCGCGCAGGTCGTCACGGTCGACACTGGTGATCACCACATACTGCAACTTGAGTTGTGCAATGGTCTTGGCCAAGTTGTCAGGCTCGTTCACATCCAAGGGGTCAGGGCGGCCGTGACCGACATCGCAAAATGGGCAGCGTCGGGTGCACTTGTCGCCCATGATCATGAAAGTGGCAGTGCCTTTGCCAAAGCATTCCCCAATGTTCGGGCAGCTGGCTTCTTCGCAAACCGTCACCAATTTGTTAGACCGCAAGATGTCTTTGATTTCGTAAAAACGGGTGGTGGGCGAACCTGCTTTGACGCGAATCCAATCGGGCTTTTTGAGGGTTTCAGCCGCCTCGACTTTCACCGGGATGCGCGAGAGCTTGGCCGCTGCTTTTTGTTTGGCCATCGGGTCGTAGTTTTCGACGCTTTGGGCTTCGCGCACCACGTTGCGCTCGATCGGGGAGTTGCTCATCTTGTTCTTTCAAAGCCGGTGTCTGAAAGGACAGCACAGGCAGATAGTCATAAACGGGCCGTCAATTGGTGGGCCAAAACCTGAGCGACTTCTTCCCAGGTGGTGATGACGCCGATTGTAGAAAGGTCTACGGTTTTCAGCCCCGCATAGCCACAAGGGTTGATTCGTTCAAAGGGAGACAGGTCCATGGCCACATTGAGTGCGGCGCCGTGGTAGGTGCAGTGCCGGCTGACCTTGATGCCCAAGGCGCTGATTTTTCCGAGGCCCTTAAATGGGTCATGGGCCGGCGCAGGGCCGACCAAGGCGGCGTGGCCGAAGGGGTCGTCCAAGCGCACATAGATGCCGGGGGCGCCGGCGACGCGGTGGCCCGTCACACCAAAGTGCGCCAGCGTGCGGATGACCGACTCCTCGAGTTTGTACACATACTCTTTGACGAAGTAACCGCCACGCTGGAGGTTCACCAAGGGATAGGCCATGACTTGTCCGGGCCCGTGGTAGGTCACTTGCCCGCCTCGGTTGGTTTGCACCACGGGAATGTCACCGGGCATCAACACATGGTCGGCTTGGCCTGCCAAACCTTGGGTAAACACCGGGGGGTGTTCGCACAACCAGAGTTGGTTGGGGGTGTCTGGCTGGCGCTCGGCCGTGAAGGCTTGCATGGCCTCGTAGGTGGGCACGTAATCCACGCGCCCCAGCAGCCGAAGTTCCATGGTCAAAGAACGATTTTGACCATCGGGTGCGTGGTCAGCGCGCGGTACAAATCATCCAATTGCTCACGGCTGGTGGCGGTGATGTTGAGGGTCACACCCAAGTAATTGCCACCTTTGCTGGGGCGCAACTCGAGGGTGCTGGCATCAAAGCCAGGGTCAAACTGACGGGCAACTTGGCACAAAGCCTCGGCGAATCCATCGACCTTGGCTCCCATCACTTTGATGGGGAAAACCGAGGGGTATTCGATCAGCGATTCTTTGCGGGGATCGGTGCCGGCAGGGGGAGAAATAGACGCGCTCATGAAAATTTCCGAATGTGGAGCTAGCTTAGCGCCAGACGATCACCGCCACAACAGCCAACCAACCCAGCGAGAAATTGGTCAACACCAAGGGGTGTATTTGCCCCAGGGCTTTGCCTGCGGCAGGCCAATCTGAGGACTTCACCGCTGATTTTAGGCGTCTAAAGGGGGCAAACCAGAGGTGTGCAAAGACCAAGCACATCAGCAAACCCAGGCCGGACATGGCATGCCAGCCTTTGGGGGCCAGCTTCATATCGCTGATGGACAACATCCAGAAGCCAGAGCACAACAACAGTGCAATAGAAATCCAAACCATCAAGAAAAACCGCGACAAAACGGCACTCATCAAGGTCAAGCGCTCAGGCGGGGCCAATTGGGCGATGGCCACAGGCCGCAAAGCCAAAACAACCAAGGCCATGCCCCCCAGCCACACGATGCCAGCAGCCAAGTGGAGAAACTTAATCCATTCGTACATATATAAATCCAATCTAAACGCTTTGAGCGAATCTTTCGTTCAGGATGCGCCGAAACATTGTCGCTTTTGATTTTGGCCACATGCAATTTGTGGGCAATTGTCACCGGGTGGCGGTTGGTGGCGCACGGGTTTCTACGTATAATTAAAGGCTTTGCAGGATTTGCCGTGTTGTCGTAACTTCGGTGTAATTTGAGATGGTCAAAATCGCCTCATCCCCGAAATCGCCCGCTGTGGCCAACATTTCAGAGTCTGCAGAAGAAGGTTTTGAGGCTGAATTTCAGCCCATGACTGCAGAACAAGCCCAAGCTTGGAGGCAACAAAACCCGACGGTATCGCCGTGGCGTGTGTTGGCTTTGCAAGTGGCTGTGGGTGCCCTGGTGGCGGTCTTGATCGGTTTGATCAGTGGCCAGCATCGATTGGCGGCATCGGCGGCTTGGGGTTCTGTGGCCGTGGTCGTTCCGGCTGTGGTTTTTGTTCGCGCCCTGAGCCGACAAATGCAGCGGGCACAACCCGGCTCTGCCTTGGTCGGGTTGTTCGTGTGGGAGTTGGTCAAGGTCATCTTGACTGTGGCGCTGCTTTTGGTGGCGCCCAAAGTGGTTTCAGATCTGAGCTGGTTTGCTTTGGTGGCCGGTTTTGTGGTGACGATGAAGGTGTACTGGCTGGCCATGGCGCTGGGCTGGATGCAACCCAAGTCGAAACCGAATATTTTTTGAACTGATTGGTGATTTATGTCTGCTGAAAACGCTGGCGCGCATGCCCCAACGGCTGGAGAGTACATCCAGCACCATTTGCAACACTTGCAAATGAACTTTTCATTTGAAGGCGTCAAGCAAACCAGCATCGTTGACTTCAGTCTGTTCAATCTGGACTCGGTCTTCTTTTCGCTGGTTTTGGGTGTGATCGGATGCTTCGTTTTGTGGGCAGCGGCACGCAAAGCCACTTCAGGCGTTCCCGGACGCTTCCAGGCAGCAGTAGAAATCTTGGCCGAAATGGTTGAAAACCAAGCCAAGGGTGTGATTCACAACGCCCAGAGCCGCAAGCTCATTTCCCCATTGGCCTTGACCGTGTTTGTCTGGATTTTCCTGATGAACGCGATGGACATGTTGCCCGTCGACCTGATCCCCGCGGCTTGGCATGCGGCCGGCCCCGCTTTGGGCTTCAAGGATTACATGCGCGTGGTGCCCACCGCTGACTTGTCCACCACTTTGGGTTTGTCTTGCTCGGTGCTGTTCATCTGCTTGGTTTACAACATCAAAATCAAAGGTTTGGGTGGCTGGGCGCACGAGTTGATCGCGGCTCCCTTTGGTGACCACTGGGCGCTGTATCCGATTAATTTCTTGATGCAGATGATCGAATACTTGGCCAAGACGGTTTCGCACGGGATGCGACTGTTTGGCAACATGTTTGCGGGTGAGTTGGTGTTCATGTTGATTGCCCTCATGGGTGGCGGCTGGGCATTGTCGGCAACTGGCGTGGGTCTGGCTATTGGCCACATCCTGGCCGGTACCGTGTGGACTTTGTTCCACATCCTGGTCATCACCTTGCAAGCCTTCATCTTTATGATGTTGACGCTGATCTACACAGGTCAAGCGCACGACGCACATTGATGACACTTTTTCTCTCGTTTCCTGTTTCTTTTTTCCACTAACTTTTAGGAGCTTCTCATGGAAAACATTCTCGGCCTGGTGGCATTGGCATGTGGTTTGATCGTTGGTTTGGGTGCTATCGGTGCTTCCATTGGTATCGCTTTGATGGGCGGCAAATTCCTCGAGTCTTCTGCACGTCAGCCTGAATTGATGAATGAACTCCAAACCAAGATGTTCATCTTGGCGGGTCTGATCGACGCTGCGTTCCTGATTGGCGTGGCTATCGCTCTGTTGTTCGCCTTCGCTAACCCCTTCGTCTTGAAGTAATCCACGTACCTCTTCCAACAGAAGAAGGACTGAACCGTGAACATTAACGCTACTCTGTTCATTCAGATGATCGTTTTTGCGATTCTGGTGTGGTTCACGATGAAATTCGTGTGGCCCCCGATCACAAAAGCGCTCGACGAACGGGCACAGAAAATCGCTGACGGCCTCGCTGCCGCTGACAAAGCCAAAGCCGAACTGAGCAACGCCAACGCGCGTGTCGAGTCCGAGTTGGCCAAGTCGCGCAACGAGACGGCTTCGCGCTTGGCTGACGCCGAGCGCCGTGCAAACGGCATCATTGATGAAGCCAAAGCACGAGCCACCGAAGAAGGCAACAAGATCATCGCCGCTGCAAAAGCCGAAGCCGAGCAGCAGTCTGTCAAAGCCCGCGAAGCTCTGCGTGAGCAGGTCGCAGCTTTGGCCGTCAAAGGCGCCGAGCAGATTCTCCGCAAGGAAGTCAATGCTGGTGTCCACGCTGATCTGCTGAGCCGCCTCAAGACCGAGCTGTAAGAAGCTCCAGCCAGAGAAGACCATGGCAGAACTTGCTACCATCGCCCGCCCTTATGCCGAAGCGCTTTTCAAAGCGCAGGCATCCGATCTTGCTGGCACGGCCGCTTGGCTGGATGAACTGGCGGCAGTTGCCGACAACGCGCAATTGCAACAGTTTGTCGACAGCCCCAAAGTGTCCGACGAGCAGGCGTTCGTGCTGATCTCCGATGTGGTGCAAAAACATGGAAATGTGGCACTGCCCGAGGCTGGCAAGAACTTCCTGCGCCTGGTGATCGAAAACCGTCGTCTCAGTGCGCTGCCTGTTGTTGCACAGCAGTACCGGGCCCTCATGAATGCGAAAGGTGGCACCGCCGACGCGGTGGTTTACAGCGCATTCCCCATCGACGCGTCGGCTTTGGCTGACTTGTCGTCCACGCTCGAAAAACGCTTTGCGCGCAAGCTCAATGTGAGCGTCGAGTTGGATGCGGCCTTGATTGGTGGCATTCGTGTGGTGGTGGGCGACGAGGTGCTTGATACCTCTGTCAAGGCCCGACTGGAACAAATGAAATCGGCCCTCACCGCATAAGCGGATTGAGACCGGACATATTTAAAGAAAGAAGGAAAGAGTCATGCAACTCAATCCCGCAGAAATTTCTGAACTGATCAAGAGCCGCATCGAAGGGCTGTCCGCCAGCGCCGATATCCGCAACCAGGGCACCGTGGTGTCCGTGACCGACGGTATCGTTCGCGTGCATGGCTTGTCTGATGTGATGCAGGGCGAAATGCTCGAGTTCCCTCCAACAGCCGAAGGCGCCGCCACTTATGGCTTGGCCCTGAACCTCGAGCGTGACTCGGTGGGCGCGGTGATCTTGGGTGAATACGAGCACATCTCTGAAGGCGACACTGTCAAGTGCACAGGCCGCATTTTGGAAGTGCCCGTGGGCCCAGAACTGATTGGCCGCGTGGTCAACGCTTTGGGTCAACCTATCGATGGCAAAGGCCCCGTCAATGCCAAGATGACCGACGTGATCGAAAAAGTCGCCCCTGGCGTGATCGCACGTAAATCGGTGGACCAGCCCATGCAAACCGGCCTGAAGTCGATTGACTCCATGGTGCCCGTGGGTCGTGGCCAGCGCGAATTGATCATTGGTGACCGTCAGACCGGCAAGACCGCCGTGGCGATCGACGCGATCATCAACCAAAAAGGTCAAAACATGACCTGCGTTTATGTCGCGATTGGCCAAAAAGCCTCGTCGATCAAAAACGTGGTGCGTGCTTTGGAGCAAGCCGGCGCGATGGCCTACACCATCGTGGTGGCCGCATCGGCCTCTGAGTCTGCCGCCATGCAATACGTGTCGGCCTACTCGGGCTGCACCATGGGCGAGTACTTCCGTGACCGTGGCGAAGATGCACTGATCGTTTATGACGACTTGTCCAAGCAAGCTGTGGCTTACCGCCAAGTGTCTTTGCTGTTGCGCCGTCCACCAGGCCGCGAAGCCTACCCTGGCGACGTGTTCTATCTCCACAGCCGTTTGCTCGAGCGCGCAGCGCGTGTGAATGCCGACTACGTCGAAGCCTTCACCAAAGGCGCCGTCAAAGGCAAAACAGGTTCTTTGACCGCCTTGCCGATCATTGAAACCCAAGCCGGTGACGTGTCTGCTTTCGTGCCCACCAACGTGATTTCGATCACCGACGGCCAGATCTTCTTGGAAACCAGCTTGTTCAACGCCGGTATCCGCCCTGCGATCAACGCCGGTATTTCGGTGTCTCGCGTGGGTAGCTCGGCTCAGACCAAGATCATCAAAGGCCAATCCGGCGGTATCCGTACCGACTTGGCCCAGTACCGTGAATTGGCCGCTTTCGCCCAGTTCGCTTCTGATCTGGACGAAGCCACTCGCAAGCAGTTGGACCGCGGTGCCCGCGTGACCGAGTTGCTCAAGCAAGCGCAGTACAGCCCCCTCTCGATCAGCTTGATGGGTGCCAGCTTGTTTGCCGTGAACAAAGGTTTCATGGACGACATCGATGTCAAGAAAGTCTTGGCTTTCGAACACGGCTTGCACGCTTATCTCAAGGACAAGTGCGCGGACCTGTTGGCCAAGATCGAAAGCTCCAAAGCGATGGACAAAGAGGCTGAAGCCGAATTGAACGCCGCTGTGGCGGCTTTCAAGAAAAGCTTTGCTTAATTTCTACCTGATCAAAAGGAGCCGCTGATGGCATCGGGCAAGGAATTACGCACCAAGATCAAATCGGTGGAAAACACCAAGAAGATCACCAA
>JAIYBZ010000020.1 GCA_027488255.1 Comamonadaceae bacterium
AAGAATCGGTCGTACGCTTGCCATCAGAAGGCTTGTTGTCTGGCGTACCCGGTCAGACAACAAGGCCGGGAATCAGTAGAACCAGCGCGCTGGCACCATCACGATTTGCGGGAACAGCACCATCAGGAACATCACCGCAAACTGCACCGCCATGAACGGCAACACCCCACGTGTCACATCGTCCATGCGCATGCGCCCCACACCCGCCACCACATTGAGCACCGTGCCCACGGGCGGCGTGATCAGGCCAATCGAATTGTTGATGATGAACATCACGCCAAAGTAAACCGGGTCAATGCCCGCGGCCGTGACCAAGGGCATCAGCACCGGCGTCAAAATCAAAATGGTCGGTGTCATGTCCATCGCGGTGCCCACGATCATGCACAGCACCATGATGGCCATCATCAACAAGGTGGGGCTGCTGAGCAGCGGTTCCAACAAGCTGATGACCTGTTGCGGCAAATTGGCCACGGTGATCAACCATGCCGAGACCATGGCCGCGGCCACCAAAAACATGACCACGGCCGTGGTTTTGGCGGCGGCCTCAAACACATGCACCAGTTTCTTCCAAGTGAGTTCACGGTACACCACGCCAGCCACAAACAGCGCGTACACCGCCGCCACCACGGCCGCTTCGGTGGGCGTGAACACCCCCATGCGCAAGCCGACCAAAATGATCACGGGCAACATCAAGGCCCAAGTGGCGCGTCGCAAAGAAGCCCAAATCACCGAGGCGGGTTGGCGTGGCGGAGGGGTCAATTTTTCTTTGCGGGTGAGCCAAGCCCAGGTGATCCACAAGCCGGCACTCAAGACGATTCCGGGGAAGATACCAGCCAAAAACAATTTGCTGATCGACACGTTGGCGGCCACACCAAAAATCACAAAGCCAATCGAGGGCGGAATGATGGGGCCAATCACCCCACAAGCGGCGATCAGCCCGCCACTGCGTGCTTTGTCGTGGCCGGCTTTGACCATCATGGGCAACAGCAACGCGGTCAGCGCAGCGGCATCGGCCACCGCCGAGCCCGACAAGGCCGACAACAAACACGCCGCCACAATGGTCACATAGCCCAAACCACCGCGAATGTGTCCGACCAAGGCCATGGCGAAATCCACAATGCGGCGCGACAGGCCGCCGGTGTTCATGATTTCACCCGCCAACATAAAAAACGGCACCGCCAACAAGGGGAAACTGTTGGAACCTTCGATCAAGTTCTGCGCCAAAATTTGCGCATCGAACATGTCCATGTGCCACATCAGGGCCACGCCGCAGAGCAACAAAGAAAAGGCAATGGGCACGCCCAGCGCCATGGCGGCCAGCAAAGAACCCAAAAAGACGGCGATGGTCATTGTTTTTCTTTCTTGTTATTTCAAGGGCGCGGGCACATCGATCGGCTCTTCTTCCGACTCACGCACACCCACCAAATCGCGCTCGGACAATTGGCCCGTGAACAAGCACCACAGCTTGTGCAACAAGATCACGGCAATGGACACGGCGGCCACGACACCCGAACCATAAAAAATGGCCATCGAGGTTTCCATGACCGCGCTGGTGGTCTCCCAGTTGATGATCATTTGTTCGTAAGAGCCCTTGAACAACAGCCAGCACACAAACAACATCAAGCCATGGCCCACCACCATGAACCCTTTTTTACCCGCCAAAGGCAAGCGCGAGACCAAGGTGTCCGAGCCCAAATGCGCCCCCTCTTTCATGGCCACGATGGCGCCCAAGAAGGTCAGCCACACAAACAACCAGCGTGACAACTCTTCCGACATGGTGATGCCCGAGTTGAAGCCGTAACGCATGACCACATTGCCAAACACCAGCACGACCATGATGGCCAAACTGATGGCAGTGATGATGTTGAGGACTTTGCAATACCCCTCAATGAGTTTGTTGACCATGCGGACTCCTGATGACACTTCCTGTAATGTACGAACTGGTTAGTTTTTCAAAGACAGTAGTTACCCTGATAAAAAAATTCAAGCTGTTGCTATCTGTTATGCCGAAATTGAATGGCTTACAAAGCGCAAGATCAACTCCACCACGTGTTCCCGCTTGAGTGTTTCGGCCAGATCGGAGCGCAACCGGTCCTTGAAAATCACCCCGAAGGTGTGGCGGTTGGAAACATTGAAAAAAGTGAACGCCGAAATCGCCGAATGGATGTCCACCGGGTCCAATCCGGCCCTGAACACCCCCTCGGCCACGCCCCGGTCATAAACGGCCTGCACCGAGCGGATGGCGTTCGAGTTGACCTGTTGGATGGTGGTGCTTTGGCGCAGGTAGTCGCCCCGCTGGATGTTTTCGCTCATCACCAAACGAATGAAATCTTCGTTGTTGCGGTGGTGGTCGTAGGTGAATTCCACCAAGCGAATAAGCGCCTCAGTGGGCGGCAGGTCATCCAGGTGCAAGTCGGATTCGATGGCCCGCATGCGGCGGTAAGCTTCTTCCAGCACAGCCAGATACAAGCCGTCTTTGCTGCCGAAGTAGTAATAGATCATGCGCTTGCTGGTGCGCGTGGCCGCCGCAATTTCGTCAATGCGGGCGCCCGTCAAGCCCTTGTCGGCGAACTCGTGGGTGGCCACGGCCAAAATCTCGGCCATGGTCCGTGCCGGGTCGTTGGTGCGGCCGACCTCTTTGGACGCCGCCGGTTCTGGCGACAGCGTCTTTTTAATATGTACCATTTGGTTCATTCCCGAAGTATAGAGGCCTCGGAACCGATCGCGATCAGGGCAAGCCCGCATACCGACCATGACAAACGGCGCCCAGCGGAGGTTAAATTCGAGTGCAAGCACAACGCCATCAACAGGACCCCCATGACCTCCACCCCC
>JAIYBZ010000033.1 GCA_027488255.1 Comamonadaceae bacterium
GCCAAATCAACCGGCGCACAAGCGATTCACCCCGGCTATGGTTTCTTGAGCGAGAACGCCGACTTTGCCAAGCGCTGCGAAGACGAAGGCATCGCCTTCATCGGTCCTCGCCACTTCTCGATTGCCGCCATGGGCGACAAAATCGAGTCCAAAAAACTGGCAGGCGCAGCCGGTGTGAACTGCATTCCTGGTGTCAACGACGCCATTGAAACCGCCGAGAAAGCCGTTGAAATTGCCAAAGGCATTGGCTATCCCGTCATGATCAAAGCCTCCGCCGGCGGCGGTGGCAAAGGCTTGCGCGTGGCCTTCAACGACAAAGAAGCTTTTGAGGGGTTCACCTCTTGCCGCAACGAAGCGCGCAACAGCTTTGGCGATGACCGCGTGTTCATCGAAAAATTTGTCGAAGAGCCCCGCCACATCGAGATCCAGGTGCTGGGCGACAGCCATGGCAACGTGGTCTATTTGAACGAGCGTGAGTGCTCGATTCAGCGCCGCCACCAAAAGGTGATCGAAGAGGCGCCATCGCCCTTCATCAGCGAAGCCACCCGCAAAGCCATGGGCGAGCAGGCGGTGCAATTGGCCAAGGCCGTTAAATACCAATCGGCCGGCACGGTGGAGTTTGTGGTCGGCAAAGACCAAAGCTTTTACTTCCTCGAGATGAACACCCGCTTGCAGGTTGAGCACCCGGTGACCGAGGCCATCACGGGCCTTGATTTGGTGGAGATGATGATCCGCGTGGCCGCGGGTGAAAAGCTGCCCATCGAACAAAAAGACGTGCAACGCAACGGCTGGGCCATTGAGTGCCGCATCAACGCAGAAGACCCGTTCCGCAACTTCTTGCCTTCCACCGGCCGCTTGGTGCGCTTTCAGCCGCCCAAACAAACCATGTTCCAGGCCAACACCGCCGATTTGTTGGGCGTGCGCGTGGACACCGGGGTGCAAGACGGTGGCGAGATCCCGATGTTTTACGACTCGATGATCGCCAAGCTGATCGTGCACGGCAAAGACCGCAACGACGCGATTGCCAAAATGCGCGAAGCCCTGAACGGCTTTGTCATCCGAGGCATCAGCTCAAACATTCCCTTCCAAGCCGCCTTGCTGGCGCATCCCCGTTTTGTCTCGGGTGAGTTCAACACCGGCTTCATTGCCGAGCAATACGGCAAGGGCTTCCGCGCCGAAGACGTGCCGCACGATGACCACGACTTTTTGGCCGCACTGGCCGCCTTTGTGCGCCGCAAGTCACGCCAACGTGCCGCCAATCTGAGTGGCCAGTTGCCCGGCTATGACGTGCAAATTGGCCAAGACTACGCGGTGGTCGAGCTGGGCCAAGGCGGAAAAAACCGTTATCTGCAAGTGCATGTGGACGAGTTCACTGGCAAGCCCGGTGTGGCCCAAATCAAGGTCAATGGCAAAACCTACGCCATCGAGAGCCAGTCGCGCCTGAACGACATCCGCATCGAAGGCCTGTGCAACGGCAAACCCTTCACCGCACAAGTGGAGCGGGGCACGCTGAAAAACCCGCTGGCCTTACAAGTGCAGCACAACGGCACCCGCATCGAGGCATTGGTCATGTCGCCGCGCATGGCCGAGCTGCACCAACTCATGCCGTTCAAGGCACCGCCAGACCTCAGCCGTTTTGTCTTGTCACCCATGCCCGGCCTGTTGGTCGATGTGTCGGTGCAGCCCGGTCAAAAGGTGCAGGCGGGTGAGCGTGTGGCGGTGATCGAAGCCATGAAGATGGAAAACGTGTTGTTTGCTGCGCAAGACGGCGTGGTGAAAAAAGTGGTCGCCGCCAAAGGCGAATCGCTGACCGTGGACCAAATGATTGTGGAGTTTGAATAAATGACGCGTCCCTTCAAAGTCCTGGGCGTGCAGCAAATCGCCATCGGGGGGCCTGACAAAGGTCGCCTGCAAAAACTCTGGGTCGAGATGTTTGGCTTGGAAGTGACGGGCACCTTCAAAAGCGAACGCGAGAACGTGGACGAAGACATTTGCGCCATTGGCTCGGGCCCGTTCAAGGTTGAAGTCGATTTGATGCAACCGCTCGACCCCGACAAAAAGCCCGCCGTACACACCACACCCCTCAACCACATTGGTTTGTGGATCGACAATTTGCCTGTCGCGGTGGCGTGGTTGTCACAGCAAGGCGTGCGCTTTGCGCCCGGGGGTATCCGCAAGGGGGCGGCTGGTTTTGACATCACCTTTTTGCACCCCAAAGGCAACGACGAGTTTCCAATTGGCGGTGAAGGAGTGCTGATCGAATTGGTGCAAGCGCCCGACGAAGTGGTCAAGGCCTTTGGCGCTTTGGCTGCGGCCGCGCACTGAACCTGCTGACACGGCGCCCGCGCGCCGTCATCCACTGCACAGCCCGTCAGGCACCCGTCTGGCGGGCTTTTGCTTTGGCGAGTGCCGCTTCGATGATGGCGCGTTTGCGGTCCACCTCGGCCGGGTTTTCCGTGCCTTGGGTCAGGGAGTTCAGGTGGGCCAGTTTGTGTTCGGCCTTGGTTTGCAGGCGCTGTTGGTGTTGCTCGGCCTCTTGGACTTGGCGTGTCTGTCGGGCCTCATAACGCAGGCGTGCTGTGGTGGCTTGTTCTGCCGACCACGCCGCCCAACCGGTGGCACTGCCGGTGACATTTTCAAGTGCAATGCAGTCCACCGGGCACACCGGAATGCACAACTCGCAGCCGGTGCACCAAGGCTCGATGACGGTGTGCATCATTTTGTTGGCCCCCAAAATCGCATCGGTCGGGCACGCTTTGATGCACAGCGTGCAGCCAATGCACCAGGCCTCGTCGATGATGGCCACACGCCGTGGGCCTTCCATGCCGTGCTCGGGATTCAGGGGCAGCACCGCTTGGCCGGTGAGGGCGGCCAAACGTTCGATACCCGCTTGCCCTCCTGGCGGGCATTGGTTGATGGGGGCCTGCCCCTCGGCCATGGCGCTGGCATAGCTGGCGCAATCGGGAAAGCCGCAACGCGTGCACTGCGTTTGCGGCAACGCATCGTTCAAGCATTGAAAAAGCGCCTGGGTCTCAGGCGCTCTGGGCGAAGCGGGCATGAGCCTCAGGCTTTGGACTTCGTGGGGACCCACTTGGTTTTCACCACAGGGGTGGCTTTGGTCGCTGTTTTTGCTGCAGCTTTGGCTGCAGATTTAGCTGCAGTTTTCGCAGTCTTTTTGGCCGGGGCTGCTTTGACCGAAGCGGCTTTGACAGTAGCGGCCTTCACGGGCGTGGCTTTCGCGCTGCCCGCTTTGGGCGCGTGGCCGTGGATGAACTTGACCACTTGGGGGTAGACGATGTCGCGCCAGCGGCGGCCGCTGAAAATGCCATAGTGGCCAGCGCCTTTGACTTCCATGTGCTGGCGCTCTGAGGCGGGCACACCGCTGCACAAATCTTGTGCGGCGCGGGTTTGGCCCGAGCCAGAAATGTCGTCCAACTCGCCTTCCACCGTCAGCAAAGCGGTGCGCTTGATGTCTTGCGGGCGCACGCGCTCAATCTTGCCGTCCACGCCTTTGACATCCCAAGTGCCATTGACCAACTTGAAGTCTTGGAAAACGGTTTGGATGGTCTCTAAATAGTAGTCGGCGTCCATGTCGAGCACCGCGTTGTACTCGTCGTAAAACTTGCGGTGGGCTTCTGCGCTGGCGTCGTCGCCTTTGATCAGGTCTTTGAAGTAGTCGTAGTGGCTGGTGGCATGGCGGTCGGGGTTCATGGCCACAAAACCGGTGTACTGCAAAAAGCCGGGGTACACACGGCGACCGGCGCCGGGGAAGGTGGGGGGCACGCGGTAAATGACGTTGTTCTCAAACCACTCAAAGCTCTTGTTGGTGGCCAAGTTGTTCACCGAGGTGGGCGACTTGCGGGCGTCGATGGGGCCGCCCATCATGGTCATGGTCAGCGGGGTTTTTTCGCCCCGGCTGGCCATCAAGGACACGGCCGCCAACACCGGCACGGTGGGCTGGCAAACGCTGACCACGTGGCAGTGGCCATAGATGGACTGCAAGTGGCGGATGAATTCCTGCACATAGTTGACGTAGTCATCCAAGTGGAATTCGCCCTCCGACAAGGGCACCAAGCGGGCGTTTTTCCAGTCGGTGATGTAGACCTTGTGGTCTTGCAACATGGTGCGCACGGTGTCACGCAGCAAGGTGGCATAGTGGCCCGACAAGGGCGCCACAATCAACACGGCCGGTTGGCCTTTGAGCTGCGTCAGGGTGTTGGGGTCGTCTGAAAAGCGCTTGAAGCGGCGCAGTTCACAAAAAGGCTTGTTGATCTCGATGCGCTCGTGAATCGCGACTTCGGTCTCGTTCACTTTGACGGTTTTGATGCCAAATTCAGGCTTTTCGTAGTCTTTGCCCAGGCGGTGCATCAGGGCATAGCCGGCCGAAGCTCGTTGGGCGAGGGGGGTTTGCGACAGCGGGTTCAGCGGGTTGCTGTAGAGCTTGGCCGCAGCCTGCGCCAGATCGGAAAAGGGTTCCATGATCGAGCGCTGGGTTTCGAAGATCTGGTAAAGCATGGGAATGTTTTCCTGGGGGAGGGCAATATGGTGCGGTGCAGCAATACTACAGGACGCAACCGGATATTTTTTGAGTCAGCACCCTAATCGGCAGTCACCTTCCTGACGCGCCCAAAAAGAAACCGCCCCGTCAAGGGCGGTTGCAAGGGCGATGTCAGTCAAATCAGACGACTTTGGCAATGGCTGCGCAAACGTAGTCGATGTTCTTGCTGTTCAGGGCGGCCACGCACATGCGGCCGGTGTCGGTGCCGTACACGCCAAACTCGCTGCGCAAACGCACCATTTGGTCTTTCGTCAGGCCCGAATAGCTGAACATGCCGATTTGTTGGGTGATGAAACCCATGTCTTGTTTCACGCCGGCGGCCTTCAAGCCATCGACCAGTTTTTGGCGCATGGCCTTGATGCGCACCCGCATTTCGGCCAATTCTTGCTCCCACTGGGCGCGCAGCTCGGGGTTGTTCAGCACCGCGGCCACCACGGCACCGCCGTGAATGGGCGGGTTGGAATAGTTGGTGCGGATGGCGATTTTCAGTTGGCTCAGCACGCGCGAGGCCTCTTCTTTGTCAGTGGCCACCACCGACAGGGCGCCCACACGCTCGCCGTACAGGCTGAAGCTCTTTGAGAAAGAGGTCGAGACAAAAATGTTCAGGCCCGCGGCTACAAACTTGCCAATCACCGCGCCATCTTCGGCAATGCCATGGCCAAAACCTTGGTAGGCCATGTCCAAAAAGGCGGTCAAGCCCTTGGCTTTAACCACGGCAATCACTTGGTCCCACTGGGCATGCGTGATGTCGTAGCCGGTGGGGTTGTGGCAGCAAGCGTGCAAGACCACGATGGTGCCGGCGGCGGCCGCGTTCAGGCTGGCCAACATGCCTTCGAAGTTGACACCGCGTTTGGCCGCGTCGTAGTAGGTGTACGACTCCACTTCAAAACCCGCGTTGATAAAAATGGCGCGGTGGTTTTCCCAGCTCGGGTCAGAAATCATCACCTTGGCGTTGGGGCTGACTTTCTTCAGAAAGTCGGCGCCAATCTTCAGGCCGCCGGTGCCGCCAATGGCTTGCACGGTGGACACACGGCCCGACTTGACCACATCAGAGTCAGCGCCAAACACCAAGGCTTTGACCGCGTTGTCATAGGCCACGATGCCGTCAATGGGCAAATAACCGCGGGCGGTGGGGGTGGCCATCATGGTTTTTTCTGCGGCTTGCACGCACTGCAGCAAAGGCAATTTGCCGTTGTCGTCGAAATACACGCCCACGCCCAAGTTGACTTTGTTGGGGTTGGTGTCGGCGTTGAATTGTTCGTTCAGGCCCAAGATCGGGTCGCGGGGGGCCATTTCGACGGCGGAAAACAGAGACATGGAAAGTCCTTGAAGGGGGTTCAGGGTTGGCAGGAAACCCGATCCTCGGTTAGGCTTTCGGGTTGTCCCTGATTTTAACGGCCCCAACGGTCCAGTTTGACCCGCCGGGCCCCACAAAAAGTAAGCTAACGTGTCTGAATCTCCCCTCGTTGAAGCCGTGCCTGATGCCCCCGTGTTGGCCGCGGGGACTTTTGTCAGCTACCCCGGCTCGCCCTTTGAGCTCTACCAGCCCTATCCGCCGGCGGGTGATCAGCCGGTGGCCATCGCGCAATTGGTCGAGGGGGTGCAAGACGGCGAGGTGTTTCAGACCTTGTTGGGCGTGACCGGCTCGGGCAAGACCTTCACCATGGCCAACGTCATCGCCCAATTGGGGCGGCCCGCCATTGTGTTTGCGCCCAACAAAACATTGGCCGCGCAGTTGTACAGCGAGTTCCGCTAGTTTTTTCCCAAAAACGCGGTCGAGTATTTCGTCAGCTACTACGACTACTACCAGCCCGAGGCCTATGTGCCGCAGCGCGATTTGTTCATCGAAAAAGACAGCGCCATCAACGAGCACATCGAGCAAATGCGTCTGTCGTGTACCAAAAGCATCATGGAGCGGCGCGATGTGGTGATTGTGGCCACCGTCTCGGCCATCTACGGCATTGGCGAGCCCGAAAGCTACCACCGCATGATCATGACGCTGCGCACCGGCGACAAACTGGGCCAGCGCGATGTCATTGCGCAACTGATCCGCATGCAGTACCAGCGCAACGACATGGAGTTTAGCCGCGGCCACTTTCGGGTGCGCGGCGACACCATCGACGTGTTCCCAGCCGAACATTCCGAGCTGGCCATTCGCATCGAGCTGTTTGACGACGAGATCGACAGCCTGCAACTGTTTGATCCGCTCACCGGGCGCATTCGCCAAAAAATACCGCGCTTCACGGTCTACCCCTCCAGCCACTACGTGACCCCGCGCGACAAAGTGCTGGCCGCTGTGGAAACCATCAAGGTCGAATTGGCGCAACGCCTGAAAGAGCTGGTGGGCATGGGCAAGCTGGTCGAGGCCCAGCGGCTAGAGCAACGCACCCGCTTTGATCTGGAAATGTTGTCTGAGGTGGGGCATTGCAAAGGCATCGAAAACTACACCCGCCATTTGTCCGGTGCCGCGCCCGGCGATCCGCCCAGCACGCTGACCGACTACATGCCGCCAGACGCCATCATGTTTCTGGACGAAAGCCACCAAATGATTGGCCAGCTGAACGCCATGTACAACGGCGACAAGGCGCGCAAAACCACGCTGGTGGAGTACGGCTTCAGGTTGCCCAGTGCGCTGGACAACCGCCCGCTCAAATTTGAAGAATTTGAAAAGCGCATGCGCCAGTGCATTTTTGTCTCGGCCACCCCCGCCGACTACGAAAAAACGCACGCCGGCAAAGTGGTTGAGCAAGTGGTGCGGCCCACCGGCTTGGTGGACCCCGTGGTGGAAGTGCGCCCCGCCACCCACCAAGTGGACGATGTGCTGCAAGAAATCCGCATTCGGGTGGACAAGCACGAGCGGGTGTTGATCACCACGCTCACCAAGCGCATGGCCGAGCAGCTCACCGACTACCTCACCGACAACGGCGTCAAGGTGCGCTATTTGCACAGCGATGTCGACACGGTGGAGCGGGTCGAGATCTTGCGCGACCTGCGGCTGGGTGCGTTTGATGTGCTGGTGGGCATCAACCTGTTGCGCGAAGGCTTGGACATTCCCGAGGTCTCGCTGGTGGCCATTTTGGACGCCGACAAAGAGGGCTTTCTGCGCGCCGAGCGCAGCCTGATTCAGACCATTGGCCGTGCCGCCCGCAACCTGAACGGCCGCGCCATTTTGTATGCCGACCGCATCACCGAGTCCATGAAGAAAGCCATGGGCGAGACCGAGCGCCGGCGCCTCAAGCAAATCGCGCACAACGAGGCCCACGGCATCACCCCGCAAAGCATCGTCAAGCGGGTGAAAGACCTGATCGATGGGGTTTACAGCGAAAAGTCGGGCAAAGAAGCCGAGCGCTTAGAGCAAGCCGCCTTGCAGCGCGCGGTGGTCGAGGACATGAGCGAAAAAGACATTGCCCGCGCCATCAAGCAGCTTGAAAAGCAAATGATGGAGCACGCCCGCAACCTCGAGTTTGAAAAAGCCGCCCAAGTGCGCGATCAATTGGGTCTCTTGAAAGAACAGGCCTTTGGCGCCACCGGCGGCGACAAGGTGGTGCCCCTGATCCGGGCCTGAATAAGCCCTTAACCCGACTGATTTGATCGGGATTGCGGTATACTTGACTCGTTTAGTCGGGAACCTGCGGGCGCAGGCTTCGGGCCAAACCCACCACAAGGAGCCTGACATGCGTCTCACCACCAAAGGACGATTTGCCGTCACCGCCATGATCGACTTGGCTTTGCGTCAAGACGCGGGCCCCGTCACCTTGGCCGCGATCAGTCAGCGCCAACAAATCTCGCTCTCTTATTTAGAGCAACTCTTTGGCAAATTGCGCCGCCACAACCTGGTCGAGTCCACCCGTGGCCCCGGCGGCGGTTACTCCTTGGGGCGCAAATCCACCGAAATCACCGTGGCCGACATCATTTTGTCGGTGGACGAACCCATTGACGCCACCCACTGCGGCGGCAAAGAAAACTGCCACGGCGGTGACAGCCGTTGCATGACGCACGACCTGTGGGCCTCCCTCAACTCCAAAATGGTCGAGTTTTTGGACTCGGTCTCGCTGCAAAAGCTGGTGGACGACCAACTGGCCAAAGGCCTGGTGGTGGACGCCAAGCCCCACATCAAGCGGGCCATTTCGGCCATGCCGGTGGTCAAACCCATCCGCGTGACCGGCCCCAACTCGGTGTTTGAGCTGGGCACCGTGTTTGCCAAATCCTGATTCGTTTCCTGACCATTTTTCTGAACAATCAAAAGAAGTCTTCCACATGACCACCCCACATTTCCCGATTTACTTGGACTACGGCGCGACCAACCCCTGCGACCCCCGCGTGGTGGATGCCATCGTGCCTTGGCTGCGTGAGCACTTTGGCAACCCTGCATCGCGCAGCCACGCTTGGGGCTGGGAAGCCGAGGCCGCGGTAGAAAAAGCCCGTGAATACGTGGCCGAC
>JAIYBZ010000014.1 GCA_027488255.1 Comamonadaceae bacterium
AGCATCGGGCGTTTGCAGCGTCAGGGTGTACTCAAACAGGGCGTTGATGGACTCAACACCTTCGAGCTTTAAGGGCACCAAGGCCACCACAGCGGCCACTTGCGGCAGGGCCGGGCTTTGTACCGTGAGGGCGCGGGGGGAAGTGAAAGAGGAGGCCGTGGTAGTGGAAGCGTTACGCACAAGGACTCCAGTTGGCAAAAATGCCTCAAAAAATTTAAACAGCACCAACAAACTGAAGCTGTGACTTGCGCTATGGCCGATACTGGATCGCCACTGAACCCTAGCGCTCAGTCACGGTCCCAGGCTTGCAACAACTCTGGCGGAATCTCACCGGCCACTTCCGAAAACCGCTTGCCCCACATGCGCTCGGCCTGCTTGAGCAGCACCGACACCGGACTGCTGGGCTCGTTGTGCTCGATCCAGACCCGCACCTGCGACAACAAGGCACGGATGTGCTCGCGTTGATCAAGCACTTGACCCCCATCAGGCAAGGCCATGACAGCATGGTTTGTCGCTTGAGCATTTTTCGCTGAATGAAGCGCCAGGGCGCCTCCAGAAAGGGCTGCTGCCTGAATGGGCTGCACCGATTCAGTTTGCACTTTGGGTGCGGCGCTATCACGCGACTGGGCCAGGTGATGCAACAACTTGACCAGGGGTTTGAGTGGGGGGGCATCGTCGCCCAACTGAATCTCGCTCCATTCGGCCACAGCCTGCACACAGCCCAGACTGGCGGTCAGCGCCAATAGCACCGGGTCTTTGCGCTCACGCAAATCGCTCAATTGGCGATGTACCTGCTCGGGCTCAGGCCCATAAGCAGCGCGGGGCACCGCCAGAGCGCGTTCAATGTCGCGCACCGTCAGGCGAAACGCCGTGCTGCCGGATACCAAAATCTCGCGTACATCGTCTAATAAACCCTCGGGGTCACACAATGCAGCCAAAGCATTGGCGCGTACGGCGGGGTCTATATCGCCGTCGATCATGAGCTGTGGGTGCACCTGCTCGGGGTAGGTTTGCAGCAAGGCTTGCAAGGCACTCAAGCCCTCCAGCAGGCCTGCAGCACCGGCGGTGCGGGCGCGGGCTCGGGTGAACCAGATCAACACCGAAATGTCTTTACTCCGCAACAACAAGCGGCGGCAGTCTTTCTCAATCTCGGTCCAATTGGGCGGTTCGGGCTGACTAGAAAACTGGCCGTATTGCACATCGGCCTTGGGCATCAAACGCGCGGCCAAAACCGCGTACTCGCCGTCGTACTCCAGACTATCGCCACAAGGCTGTGCCTCGCTGATGGGCTTGAGCCATTCCGACAAACTGGCTGGCAAAGCCTCTGCGCCGCCACCCTTAAATGCTTGGATCATTTGTTGAATTGGGTTACTCATGCGCGCGCCCTGCTTTCTGAATACATCTCAGGTTCGTACAACATGCCGCTGACCACCGACTGGACTTGCAATGGTCGGTCGCGGCCAATCCAGCTGGACCAACCCAGTTGTGTGCCCTCACCCAGTTTTGCAGCGGGTGCTTCAGCAGCGTTGATGAGCAGCTCGACCTCCCAAACGTACTCAAAGCCGACGAACGAACGCACCAGCTCAATCAGTGCAGGCAAGTCTTTTCCGGTGGCCGAACCGTTGGGCGTCAAGCGCAAATAGCCGTCCAAACTCAAGGGGCCAATCACCAACCTGAAACGGGTTTGCCGATCGGGCACCACCTCGCCTGCCATAGCGCCCTGACCCAGCACCGACGACAGTCGCGGCAGTCCCAAGCGGCATTGGTCTTGTTCCTCAATAGGCATCCACTGCAATTGGTATTCGCGCAGATCCACAGTGACACCAAAAAAACGGGACAAAGCCGACACCAATCCGTCGGGATTTCGTGCTGCTCTCACCCGGTGTGCAGTGCTGGCCCAACGGGCATGGGGTGGTAACGCGCTTCGCTGCACCTCGCTGGGCTCATCGCCGCCCAAGCGGGCAATGTAGGGAGTGAAGGTTTCCGCATCCGGGCGGTCCAGTCCGATGGCCGACTGGCTTTGCGACCAAGCACGGTACATGTGGGTGAACGCACGGTGGTGAAACAAGTCCACAAAATTGGCCAAGGTGTTGTCCCGCTTGGACTGCACGCGCTCGCGCACCATCTCGGTCACATGCAAAGGCAAAGGGCCATTGGGGCCCAGCATGCCCAAGCCAAAAAGTGCAATGCGGGTGCGACCTTGCAAATCTGCGCTGGCGGGCTGCACCTTGGCCACTTCGCGCACTGCAAAACCCAAATTGGCTTGCTGGCCTAAGCGAAACTTTTCTTGCTGGGGCCGCTGCGCTTGGCCTACTGGCGGCATGTCAGGATGTGCCGCCGCCATCAAGCGCATCAGCGCTATAAAGCTGTGGCGCCAAGGCTTGTCTTGCGCCTCTTGCAATGTGTGTTCGAGCAAAGGGTTCATCACACGATCCCTCGTGTACCCATGCGCACCGGCCACTTGGCCACCTCACCGCGCTGCATTGACTCGAGGCGGGTTTGGGTAAAGACGTTGATAGACACATGGCGCGAGAAATAAGACTCCAGCACCAGTCCAAACAAATAGGGGCTCACGCCACTGAAGCCGTCTTCGTCCACCGTCAAACTGCACTGCACAC
Organism: Comamonadaceae bacterium; assembly: GCA_027488255.1. Classification (GTDB taxonomy): domain Bacteria; phylum Pseudomonadota; class Gammaproteobacteria; order Burkholderiales; family Burkholderiaceae_C; genus Limnohabitans_A. The sequence continues at coordinate 2,619 of JAIYBZ010000014.1, forward strand.
CGCGTCCGTAAACCAAAGGACCAACGCCCGGCAAGCGGCGGGTCACGGGCTCGATCTTGCTGCCAATCAGACTGTCAATTTGTTTGGCCGAGCTCAGGTCATCGGCATTGACAAACAAACGCAGCATGTCGCGCAGCGCTTGCGCGCCTTGGCGTTCGTTCATATCGGAAAGCGGTAAATAATTGAAATTGAGCTGGCGTATCAAGCGCCAAGCCATCTCGCCCTGCGCAAACGGTGACTTGGGCGGCGACGGCGCACGCACCAAGCCCACGGCGGTGACCGGCACCGAATCGGCTACAGACAAATCCGAATAACCGTTGCGCGGCACCAAACGCGGCAAATCGCGGTTGGTCAGCATGGCTTGCACCGACAGGTAGCGCAGCTCTTCGCTGTAGGGCGCTTCGTTTTGATCTACCAAGCTGATGAACGCTTCGGTTCCCACATAGGGCGTGCGCGTGCCGTATTTGCGAGAAGTGTCTGAGGACAACCTCGCTTCGCGGCGCACCGAAAAATAGCGCCCGTGGTTGCCCTCGTCTTGGTTCAATGTTTGGTACATGGGCCGAAACGACATGGCTTGCGTCGTACTGGCCTTTTGTCCCGTCATCTCGTTAACGCTGAAGACCTCAAAGTCCATGGGACGCGCCCGGTCGGGCACCAAGTGAAACTCAATCTCTTTGTTGTTTAGCTCAATGCGGTCGGTACGCTGCTCAAACAGGTTGACCACTGGGGTGCAAAAGAGTGCAAATTGGTCCTTGTCCACCAAGCCCGACAGCTTGGTGGTGTCTTGCGTCAGCAGCACCAAGATCTCGGCCTCTTTGCCCTGAATGCGTGCCAAACCCGGTGCCAAGTTTTGTAAAGCAAAAAAGTAAAACCGGCTGGGGCAGGCAAAGTACTCGTGCAACAGGTTGTGCCCGTGCCAAGTGTTCCACTGCAAGGGCAGAAGGCTTTGCTCTGGTGCCAAACCCTCGTGTACCAAAGCGTCGGTGGTCACCACATGTGGGTTGTCGGCCATTTGCCCAGGTACGCCGGTGAGGCTGGCTACCGCACTGGCGTGCAGCAGCTCAAACAAATGCGAAGCCACTTGGCTCTCGCCGCTCAGGTAAATCGGCAAGCGGTCCAGGCCCTTGAGGTCACAAAAGTTCAACTCACCCGTGACCCGCAAACGCATGCGCAAGCTGCCCGCCACCTGAATATGGGGCGGCAAATAGCGCTCCAGCGCTGGAATATCGGGTGGTGTACCGGCCAGCTTGGCGCTGACAATTTCAATCGGCCACATCACCACATCCTGACTAGAGCGGAACTGGCAAGACGTGACCTCGCCCTCGGGCACTTTGGCAAAAAACGCGGTGTTGCGTGGCACCGCAAAGCCTTTGCTGAAGTCCCCCTCCTTCACACTGGGGTGCAACTGCGCCACCGCCATCGACGGTGTAGGGGCCACATAGTTGGGATAGATCACCTCCAGCAAACGCTGCGTGAAGCGCGGAAACTCGGCATCGAGCTTGATGCGCATGCGCGCCGACATGAACGAGAACGCCTCTATCAATCGCTCCACATAAGGGTCGGCCACCTCCACGCCATGCATACCCAAACGTCGTGCCACCTTGGGGTGCATCGCGGCAAACTCGCCCGCACTCTCGCGCATGTAGGTGAGTTCTTGGTTGTAGTAGTCGAGAAGTTGCGGGTCCATGGGAGTCTTTTTGGTGTGTAAACAAGCTCAGGCCATTAGCCTTTGAACGAAGCGATCAGGCTGGCCCCACAGGCCGTGTTGGTGCCCTCAAACGCCACGGTTTTGCCGTGGCTGGTGGACGAGCCGGGCGTGGGCAAGATGGGAAAGGTGTCCTTGCATTTGGGGCATTGCGTCATGTCGCCCTCTTGCGCCACGGCAATGCCATGCAACATATACAAGGTGGTGGCAGAAATGACCTTGCCGCCGTGGCTGGTGCTGTCACCCAAACGGATGGCGGCTGATTGATTGGGGTTGAACATGGGATTGACTCTCTTTATGTGATGTACTGGCTAAATGAAATTTCGCATCATGGCCTCGCCGCTTCCGGCCCGTTTTGCAGCAGCTTGACCACCTCAGGCTTGGGCGTTGGCTGACCCGGGCCGTGGGCGTATGGCTCTAAACTAAAAAATTGGGTTTTTCCAATTGGAATATTGATGCGCTGTGCCCCCTTGATCAAAGTCGCGGCGTAGGTCTTCAGGTCATCGCTGACATGAATGTCCAGCGTGGCCATGTCGTTGTCACCAGGCAAGTAGTGGTTGTCTTCAGGCTTGCGCCCCGGGAAAACGGCTTCAAATGCGTTCCAAACCGCGCTG
>JAIYBZ010000034.1 GCA_027488255.1 Comamonadaceae bacterium
AAGCCCATGGCGTCGGGCACGGTCAAGATGTCGCTGAACAAGATAGCGGCGTCCAGCGGGTAGCGATCCAGGGGCTGCAAGGTGACCTCGGTGGCGAAGTCGACGTTGGTGGCCAGGCCCATGAAGCTGCCGGCTTTGGCGCGGGTGTCGCGGTACTCGGGCAGGTAGCGCCCGGCTTGGCGCATGAGCCAGATGGGGGTGTGGTCGGTGGCTTGGCGCAGACAGGCGCGCAGGAAAGTGTCGTTTTGAAGGGGGGCAAAAGAAGAGGTGCTCATGCCCTGATTGTCGCAGGCCAAGCGGTGTGTTTTTCACCCCCCGATGGGGGCTTGTGACCCCAGAGACAAAAGCGCTCGGGGTTTAAGGATTGGCCGGCAGTTTTTGCAAAGCCCCACGAATTTCGGCCACGCTGGGCAACTCTGAAAACAAGACGGGAGGCTGTTGGGGCACATACAAGACATACACCGGCACCCCACTGCGTCCCAAAGAAGTCAAAGCTTGGGTGATGGCGGGATCGCGCCGAGTCCAGTCGGCCTGCATGAGCGTCACTTTTCGGGCTGAAAAATCAGCCAGCAATTGCGCATCTGCCAACGTGGTTTTTTTGTTGTACTGGCAAGTCACACACCAAGCCGCTGTGAAGTCGACAAACACGGGACGACCGGCATCCAGTTGCGCTTGTTGGGCTTGGGCACTCCAGTTTTGCCAGGGGCTTGAAGGGTTGCCACTCGCAATGATCGCGTTGTCGCTGTTGGTCGAACGGGAGGCCTCAGCGGGCGTGACGCCCCCCAAGCTGGACAAGCCAATGGCACACCACCACACGATCAAGCCGCCAAATAAACCACTCAATAACCAGCGAGTTCGACCCTTCAGCCCCAATGACCATGCCAAGCCGGCCACGCTCAAAAGCACTGCCAACAGCCCGCTGACGCCATCGATACCCGTTTGTTGACCCAACACCCACAAGAGCCAGATGACAGTGGCAAACATCGGGAAAGCCATGGCTTGCCGAAACACCACCATCCATGCGCCGGGGCGAGGCAAGGCCCGAGCGATACCGGGCCAGTAACTGGCCGCCAAATAGGGCAAAGCCATGCCCAAGCCCATAGCGGCAAAGACCGCCAGGGCTTGCCAGACCGGCAGTGCAATCGCCAAGCCGAGTGAGGCTCCCATGAATGGGGCTGTGCAAGGCGACGCCACGGCCACGGCCAATACCCCAGACAATGCGGCATCCACCGTGGGGTGCCGGCTTTGCACAGTGGCCCAGCTGCTGGGCAAGAGGTTGCCAAACTCAAAAACGCCAGCCAAGTTCAAACCCAACAAGGTGAACAACAAGGCCAATGCAGCCACCACCAGTGGGGATTGCAACTGAAAGCCCCAACCGAGCTGCTCACCAGCGGCGCGCAAGGCCAGCATCAAACCGCCCAGCAGCAGGAAAGAAAGCACGACACCCGCGGTGTAGGCCAAACCAGCAGCGCGGTGAGCGTGCGGCGCTTGCGCTGCAGCGCTTGGCGTTTGCGCAAAGCCCAACACCTTGATGGCCAACACTGGAAACACGCAAGGCATCAGGTTGAGCAACAAGCCGCCCAACAGCGCGCCCAAAATGGCCAATGTGAGCCCCATTGCAGTTGTGCCGGCGAGGGCATTGGTTTTGGCGCTCGCGTTGGCGCTGGCACTGGAGTTAGCCAAAGCATTTTCAGCCAGCGCTTTGGCCAAAGCAGGAGAGATCTCGGCGGGAGCGGGCACCGCCAAAGCAGGCCATTGGCCGATGACAGGGACGTCCATCTCGAAGCTGGGCGCTTTGGGGGAAGACTCAGGCCCTGTGGCCAAGAGCCAGCGCAGGGTGGAAGGGCTTTCGCTGCGGTCTTCGGACACCGGGATTTTTGCGGTCCAAGTGGTCCCTTGCCATTTTTGAGTCCAGTCTTTGCCTTGCACGGCGGCGTTGTGCACCACATGGGCGGTGATGGGGAACGCACTCAGAGTTTGGCCGCGCAATTCGGCGGGCAGACCGAAAACCCGCAATTCGAGGTGCCGGCCATCGCCAGACAGCGCGGCCTCTCCGCCAGTGATCCACTGGTCACCTTTTTGCAGTTGCGGCAGTGTTTGTGGGTAGAGTTTGCGACTGGCTTCAAACAGCGCGGCTTGTTGTGTCAGTGACGTAGACGCATTCAAGTTCAGCGCCAATTGCCCCTCTTGAGGAATGCATTCTTGGCGGCAAACCAACCACTCTGCTTTCAGCTGAAGTGTCAATGGGGCTTGTGCCGGCCACTTGAATGTCGCATTCGCCGTTACGGGAACGGCGAGCAACACAGACCCTTCGTAGCCGTAATTGGCCAAGGTGCCAATCGGAATCTTTTTGGGGATGGGCCAGGCGATGTCGCCTGCTTGTAAACCCTCAGGCAGTTGCCATTGCAAGCGCGTGGGCAGCCCCGAGTCGCCGGGGTTTTGCCAATAAGTGTGCCAATCGGGTTGGTGCTTGATGTGCAGTCCCAACCAAAATGTTTGACCGGCCTGAATGCCCTTGGGCGCATACACCATCAACTCGGTGCGCACCTGGTCGGTGACCACCACATGGGGTGATTTGTCCAGCAGCGCAGAAAGGCCTTGGGCACTGGGTGCGGGACTGGTCAGCGCTGGTTTGCCAGAAAGCAAGGCATCGTTTTGCGCCCAACTGGGGGCAGAGACAGCCGCCAACAGCAGGGTCAGGCCCAACCCTAGGCCCAGCCCAGCGGCCATCCAAAGACGCGTCAACCAGTCTCGAAAAGACACCCAAATAATCAACATCAACTCCTGAGGGGCCCCCCGCTTGGCAGAACGGGGCCATGAGGACGGCACTGTACACCGCCTATCAAGCCAAAGCTCTATTAAGATCTCTCTATGCAAATTCCCTCGAGATTTTGGGCCGACTTGAGCACGACCGATTTTCAGTCGCTGGCGCTGGACCGCGCCATCGCGGTGCTGCCGGTCGCGGCCACCGAGCAACATGGGCCGCATTTGCCCTTGTCGGTGGACTCTGATTTGGTCAACGGCGTGGTGACGGCCTGTTTGCCGCATTTGCCCGCGGACTTGCCGGCCTTGTTTTTGCCCACACAGACGGTGGGGCTGAGCCCTGAACATGCGCGCTTTGCGGGAACCCTGACCCTCAAAGCCGAGACCGTCATCCGCCTGTGGACCGATATTGGCGAGTCCGTGGCTGCCTGCGGGGTTCGAAAGCTGGTGTTGCTCAATGCCCATGGAGGCCAAGTCTCGGTGATGGACATTGTGGCGCGTGACTTGCGTGCCCGCCTGGGCATGCTGGTGTACAGCGTGAGTTGGTTCAATTTGCCATTGATCGATGCCCAAGGACGCGATGTGCAGACCCTGTTCAGCGCCGAGGAGCATCGCTTTGGAGTCCACGCAGGAGACACTGAAACGTCGATGATGTTGGCCTTGCGACCCGAGCGTGTGCGCATGGATCAAGCTAAAAACTTTCTCTCCAAAGCCCAAGAGCGAGCCGCACGTTTTGATATTTTGGGGAACGGCAAGAGCGCCAAGTTGGGCTGGCAAATGCAAGATTACAACCCCGAGGGCGCCGCAGGCAATGCCGCCGCAGCCACTCCTGAAAAAGGCCAGGCCTTGCTGGCGGCCTCAGGTCGTGCCTTGGCTCAATTGCTGGCCGAAATTGACAGCTTGCCGTCCGATACCTTGACGCACCGGTAAAGCAAATCCTCTGATTTCAATAGTGGGGCAGCACCAACTCGCAATGGTGCAGGCTCACGCCTTTGGGGTATTCGCGGGTGGTATCAATGCACCCGCCCTCGGCGTACACGCCTTTGGGGTCGCGCATGCGCAACATGCGCTCGAGCACCTGAGCCGTGGCTTTTGGATTGGTCAGGGTTTGGGCCACACGCGCCTCTACCACCGACTCGTCCATTTTTAATTCGCCGTGCTCATCGGTGTAGACACCATCTTTCCAATGAAACATTTCAATGGCTTTGGATTCGAGGGTGAATGGTTTGTCGCGTTTCCAGAAGTTGCTGAACAATCCGTTGCCCATGTACATGACCCACGAGCCCTCATAGCCGGTGACATCGGAAGAGTATTCATCGGGGTTGCGGAACCACAGGCGATCACCGGGTACATAAAAGTGGGCGGGCAAAGGCGCTTCCATGCTGCCGTACTCGATGAGGAACACCTCATGAAACTGCCCCGAGCGAATGGCATGCCGTTCGTTCAAGTGTTGCAGGTCGGCCAATAACGCGGGATGGTGTTGCTGTAGCTCTTGCGCAATGCCGAGCAAGATGACGTATTCAGTGGCGCGGTAGCAAGAAAAATCGTAGAGCTTGCCGGTGGCTTCGGGCTGGGTCGCCGCAATCAGGGCGTTGATCAATGGCCGCCCGGGATTGAGAATAAAACCGGGTTCTTCCTCGTAGTGCCAGTCGCACTCGGGGCGCTCTGCGGCCTCGGTGTTGAAGGCCAGTGCTGTTTTGCGCGCGGCCAAGGCCATATTGCGCCGCACCCGAACATGAGACTGAAGAGCGGCCACATCGGGAAAGCTGAAACGATGCGGCGATCCCAGCAAGGCGATCCATATTTCGCGCTCGAGCGCCCAAACGGGGTCAACCGGTGCGGGGCTGTTTAACGTGCGGTGCAAGCCCAACGTGTTGTGTCGGGGCATGACCGTTTGCTGGAATTCTGGCCGCAGATTGCAAATGAGTGTGGTGTGCCCCGTGTCGTCCGGTACGCACAGCGTTTGAATTTCCGCAGCCAGTCCCCAATGCTTCAACGCCCCCACCAACTCGGCGGCCAACAAATCACCTTGGGCCGCAGGCGTGTGCACGAGCTGGATGCCGCCTTCAAGGGTTTGGAGGGATAGCCAGGAGGTGGGGCTGTTCATGCGCCCCATTCTGCCCAGCAAATGACCTTGAGAAGACTAGGGATTACACCCAAATCCGGCAGGTTTTTGGGGGCACTTCAGCCGAGACACTTATGCAAATGTGACCCAGCTGGAGTGGGCCTCCGTGTCCAAGTGCGGCAAGGTGTTGAAGGTCATCAAGAGATGCCGTTTGGCGTTGAACGCGAACTCGGTGAGGGCCGTGTTGCGGATGCGCAGATTCAGCTCAATGCTCGATTCGGGGGGCGCACCCAACACCCGACTCACCGCCGTGGCGATGGGGCCGCCGCTCGAGACCATCATCACATCTCCCGTGTGCGAGGCGCGCACATGGTCGAGTGCCGCTTCAATGCCCGCCACAAATGAGGTGTAGCTGGGCATGCCGCGGGGTTGAATGCGCTCAGCCATCCAAGCCTGCAAAGCTTGTCGCAGCAAACGAAAGTGGTGGCGATACAGCTCGGGGGTGTCCGGCTTGGCCAAAGGTTCGGGATGAATGGCTTCAATCAGGGCATGACTGTCGTATTCGTTCAAGCCCGGCCAGACCGTGGGGGTGTGCGTCAAGCCCGCACCTTCGGCAATGCCTTCCCAAGTTTGGCGGTGGCGTTTCAAGCTGCCCATGAGCACTGCTTCGATGGGTTTGGATTGCAATTTGTCGCGCAAGTAGTGCCCCAACCGCAGCGCTTGTTGGTAGCCCAATGGACTGAGTTGATCGTAGTCGTCGGCTCCGAACGAGGCTTGTCCGTGGCGGACCAAATAAAGTGTTCCCATGATGGGAGATTTTGTCTGGCCAGGTGAGCCGTCTTTGTCCCAAGAGCGACCATGGCCGGTGCTAGGCGGGCTAGATGAGCGCAGCCTCAGCGTTAGAACTCTCGGTTTAAGACGCTGCAAAAAGTAGCGGAGTCAACATTGCCGCCGCACAAGGTGGTACCCACCCTGAGGCCTTGCAGCTGCTCTTTTTCTGACCAAGCTGCAGCAAAACTGGCAGCACCTGCCCCCTCTGCCAAGTTGTGCGTGTCGGTATACAAGTCGCGCATGGCTTGTGCGATGCGCGAGTCGTCCACCATGACGCATCGTTCAAGACCGACCTTCAAGATGGCCAATGCATTGGGGTCGGCGCGACGCACCGCCATGCCGTCTGCCAGCAAGGTGCTGACCGGGGCTTCTACCACCTGGCCTGCTGCGAAAGAGTCGGCGTAAGTGGTGGCATGCGCACTGATTACGCCAATCACTTGGACTGGGTGGCCTAATGCTTGTTTGGCGGCCAAGGCGGCGCAGGCACCAGAGCCAAGGCCAATAGGCACGTAGACCCTGTCCAAGTCAGGGACAGCACGAAGAAACTCCCACCAAGCCGTGGCGACGCCCAGTACCAACGCCGGGTGGTAGCTGGGCACCATGTGCGCTTGGCGTTCCAGCGCGATCGCCTGCGCATGCTCGCGTGCCGCCTGAAAATCGTGGCCATGCTCGATCAGTTGTGCCCCCAGTGCTTTCATCGCGGCGTTTTTTTCCAGCGAGTTGCCCTCGGGAACCACGATGGTGCAGGTGACACCATGCCGGGCTGCGGCATAGGCAATGCTCTGCCCATGGTTGCCTCGCGTGGCACTGACCACTTCGCGAGGCAGGGTGCCGTTTTGCACAAGATGATCAAAATAGGTCAGGCCACCCCTCACCTTGAACGCACCTACTGGGGTGTGGTTTTCGTGTTTGACCCAGCACTCCGTGCCTAAACGTTGGCTGAGTGTCGGCCAGCAATATTGGGGCGTAGGTCCAAAAGCTTGGTAAATCTTGCCAGCTGCGGCTTCGATCTGGGAAAGTGTAGGGAGTTCGTGCATGGCAGTAGATTCGTCAGCCTTCTAAAGCGTCACGCTGCCTTGGATGCACGCCACCACATGACCACCGACCCACACTTGGCCGTTGGTATCTTGGGATAAAAATACTTCTCCGGCTCGGCCAAGGGCGGTGCCTTGTCGGGCGCTGTACTGGGTGGGGAGATGACCCTCGGCCATCAACCATTGCGCCAGTGAGGCGTTCAAACTGCCGGTCACGGGATCTTCAGTAACGCCAACCGGTGCGGCAAATGCGCGCACTTCCAGATCGGTCGGGTCATGAGCAATGTTGGATGCTGATCCCGATGCAGATGACGAAGCCGTTGTCGCAAAAGCGCGTGCCTCACGGTTTGCCCGACGAATCAGGGCATTCGGGCGATGTTCTCTTTTGGCGGCCACGCCCACTTTGGTGTTGAGGCGTTTCAGCGCGGCTTGGTCGGGATCCAGTGCCAAGAGCAGTTCCACCGAGTCGATGAGCAAGCCCAGCCAATGCGGGCCGTTGTGCAAGTCTTGTGCCGCGATGACGTCATTGGCGTGCAAACCCAAAGCGGCCAACACCTCTGCCAGCAAGGCTGGCGCAGGCTGCTGGCGTTGCAAAGGGGGCGCAGCAAAAGACCAATATGGGCCTTGCTTTTGAAGGGTCACCAAACCCACGCCACATTCTTGGATGAGCTGGCCATCGTGTCGGGCTTGTCCGCCCGCACTCAACCAAGCGTGTGCGGTGCCTAAAGTCGGGTGACCCGCAAAAGGCAACTCGGCAGCGGGTGTGAAGATGCGCACGCGGTAGTCGGCACCCGCCTTAGCCCCTTCCTCGGTGGGCGGCAGCACGAAAGTGGTTTCACTCAGTTGCGTCCAGGCGGCAAAGCTTTGCATCTGCGCGTCACTCAAACCCGTGCCATCGAGCACCACGGCCAGAGGGTTGCCCAGAAAAGCGGTGTCGGTGAAGACGTCGACTTGTTGAAAAGGGCGTTGTTTCATCAGGCGCTTTATGAAAGATCAAAGAGATTCTCGAACAGCGGCCGCCAGTGCCGCCATGCCCGTGTTGATCTGGTCGACGGTGGCGGTGACAAAAGACAGTCGGAGCGTGCTCGCATTGGCGTTGTCTGCATAAAAAGCCGAGCCCGGAACAAAGGCCACGCCCTTTTTCACCGCTTTGTCTAGCAGAGGAATGGCTTGCATGCCTTGGGGCAGTTGTACCCACAAGAACATGCCACCGGCAGGCCGGTTCCAGCTCAGGCCGAGGCCGGCCATTTCTTTGTCCATCGCCGCCAGCATGGCGTCGCATTGTTGTTTGTACAAGGCGCGGATGGTGGGCACATGGCGCTCAATGAAGCCGTCTTTCAGCACTTCAGCGACCACGCGTTGGTTGAAGCTGGGCGTGTGCAAGTCGGCCGCTTGTTTGGCCTGCAGCAGCTTGGGGTAGAGCGCTTTGGGCGCCACCACATAGCCCAGGCGCAAACCCGGTGCCAAAATTTTTGAAAAAGAGCCCAAGTAAACGCTGCCATCGGGATGGCGTGAGCTGAGCGATGGCGCTGGCGGCGCATCAAACCACAAGTCACCGTAGGGGTTGTCTTCGATGATGGGCAGGCCCGTTTCGGCAGCCACTTGTGCCACGGCGGCCCGTCGCTCTTCGGTCATGGTGCGCCCAGTGGGATTCTGGAAGTTGGGCAGCAGGTAAACAAAGCGGGCTTTGTCGGCGCCACGGCCAACTTTGATTTTCAGGTCGGCTGCATCCACGCCGTGCGCGTCGCTGTTGACGCTGACCACGGTGGGCTCCATGGGTGTGAAGGCTTGCAGTGCGCCCAAATATGTGGGGGTTTCAACCAAAATTCGGCTGCCAGCATCGATCAGGATTTTGGCAACCAAGTCCAAGCCTTGTTGACTGCCTGTGGTGATCAGCACTTGGTCGGGGCTGATGCGCATGCCTTGTTTCAGAAGGTCTTGTGCGACCCATTCGCGCAGTGGGGTGTAGCCCTCGCTGGCGGCATATTGCAAGGCCGCTTTGCCATCTTGGCGCAGTACCCGCTCACTGGCTTCCCGCATGGCTTCAATTGGAAAGGTCTGAGGCGATGGCAGTCCCCCTGCAAAGCTGATGATGCCGGGTTGTTCGGTCACTTTGAGGATCTCTCGGATCACCGAGGGATTCATTTTTTCGGCACGTTGTGCCAGCGTCCAGTTCATGAAAATGTTCCTTGCGTGCTTGTTCAGGATGAAGTGCTTGGACGGGCCATGCGCCGTCCCATGAAGACAGTCAGCACCACGAGCAGTGCGAAACCCAACGCCATTGCATCAAGTGATTCTCCCAGCAATGGGACAGCCGCCAAGATGGCAATAAAGGGTTGTAACAGTTGAATTTGGCTGACGCGCAATGGCCCACCGAGTGAGAGCCCGCGAAACCAAGCAAAAAATCCGGCCCACATGGAAAACACGCCCACATACCCCAGCGCCCACCAGGCGCTGCTGGCGATGGCGTGTTCGGGCCAAGTGAGCCAAGCTCCCGGCAAGGTGATGGGCAAAGCCAAGACGCAAACCCAGCTGATGACTTTTTCGGCGCCCAGGCTGGCGGTGACTTGCGCGCCCGCCACATAGCCCAGAGAAGCGGCAACCACTGCGCCCAGCAGCAAGGTGTCGGCCCAGCTGAAGCCAAAGCCGTGCCCCAGTTGAGCGGCGCGCAGCAAGCTGTAAGTGACTACCAAGGCGCTGCCCAGTCCGGCAAACAGCCAAAACCCCAGCCGTGCGCGTTGGTGCATGAGCCACGCTGCGGCGGCCGCTGTGGCAAGGGGCAACAGGGCAGTCACCACAGCCGCATGGCTGGCCGTGACATGCCGCAATGCCCAGCCCAATAGCAAGGGGTAACCAAGCACATTGCCCAAAAGCGAGAGAGCCAAGGGCCCGCGTTGCGTCGCTTGCGGCCAAGGGGCGCGCACCGCGATCAAATATGCGGCCGACAAAAGACCCGCAATTGCTGCGCGGCCAAAGGTGACAAACCATGGTGACAACTGCGGCGCTTCCAGCGTGCCGGTCGCCAAACGGGTCATCGGCAACGTCAGCGCAAAGATCACCACGCCCAATAAGCCCAGCCAAAGGCCCAGTTGTTCCCGTTGAAAGAGATCTTGCGGTTGATTTTTCATGGAGGGGTTGTTTGCTTGTTCAGGCGGCACTGTGGCGCAAACCTTCAATGATCCACACCACCGTCGCCAACAGCGCCAAAGCCATGCAACGATTGAACATCAGCAATCGATTCCCATGCGCCAGCCAATGGCGCAGCATTGAGCCGGCCACAGCGTAGGCCAGATTGCTGAAAAAACCGTACGCCACCATGATCGGCAGCAGGATCAAGGTCCGCTCAGTGGCGTCTTCGTGGCCAGCGATCCAGCCTGCCACGATGGCCAGTGCCAGCATCCACGCCTTGATATTGAGAAATTGCAGGCCCACACCTTGTACGAACCCCACGTTCAGCTTGCTGCTGTCGGCTTGTTGCAGGCTGCCGCTGGCCCACAAGCGCGAGGCCAACCAGACCAAGTAAGCGTTGCCCAGCAGCACAATGCCCCAGCGCAAAGGGGGCCAAGCCACCACCAGACCGCCCAAACCCGTGGCGCACAAAGTGAACAAAATCCCCCAACCCACGGGAACCGCTGTGACAAAGCGCATGGCATGTTTCAGCCCGTAGTTGGCCGCCATCGCGGTCGACAACGTGGTGTTCGGACCGGGCGTGAAGCTGCTCACGGTGGCCAGCACCAACAGAGCGCTGATTTCAGAAGAGGTCATGCTTTTGACTATAGAGCTGGCGTGAGTGAACTACGCAAACAGTATTCTGGTTCATTTTGAAAACTGTACTGCTCAATTCGGCAACTTACCACGCAACGCCTGTCCCCTTGCCCTCGGTGTCGCAATGCGCCCAAATGCACGACGTGAGCGCTCCGATGGTGGTCGCTGCTTGCGACTGGCTGGTGGCCCAAGGCTGGGTTAAGGCGAGTCCCTATTAGGGCATTTTTCACCAGTCCAGCCTTGCAAGTGACACGGCGATGTCGTCCGTTCCTGCGATCCATTGATCTGAGCGTTAGACCTCAACGGCTTGACAAAATTTCCCAACGCTCTAAGGCCGCCATCAGCAAGTCGTCCAACTCGGTGTCTCGCCTGAACAGTTGTTGCGCCAGTCCGGGGTCGCGCTGGTAAATGCCGGCATCGGCCAGTTGTGCGCGCGTGGCCGCTTGCTCTTTTTCCATCGACTCGATTTTGTTTGGCAATTCAGCCAATTCGCGTTGCTCTTTGTAGCTGAGCTTGCTGCGCGCGGGGGATGCCGTTGCTGGCGCAACTTGTGAATTCGCGGCCGATGAAGTTGCCACCGGAGCAGGAGAATTGTGGTCGGTGGTTGTCACGCGGGTGGCATTGGCCTCGCGTGTTGCGTTTTGCGCACGAAGGGCCTGTGCACGTTTAGATTGAACCAACCAATCTTGCACCGAGCCTTCATACTCCCGCCAGAAACCCGGTTGGTCAGGCGCACTTTCACACGCAATGATGCCGGTGACCACGTTGTCCATAAATGCCCGGTCGTGGCTGACCAAAAACACCGTGCCCTCGTAGGTTTGCAACAGTTCTTCCAGCAGTTCCAAGGTCTCAATGTCCAAATCGTTGGTGGGCTCGTCCAGCACCAACACGTTCGCAGGGCGAGCGAACAGGCGGGCAAGCAAGAGGCGGTTGCGTTCCCCTCCGGACAGCGATCGCACGGGCGATGTGCCTCGCGCGGGCGAGAATAAAAAATCACCCAAATAGCTCTTGACGTGCTGTCGCTTGCTGCCAATCTCAATCCATTCACTGCCGGGACTGATGAAGTCTTCCAGAGTGGCGTCCAAGTCCAGTGCATCACGCATTTGGTCGAAGTAGGCCACTTCCATTTTGGTGCCGCGCCGCACTTCGCCGCTGTCGGCTTCAAGTTCACCCAAGATCAGTTTCAGCAAGGTCGTCTTCCCGGCGCCGTTGGGGCCAAGCAGTCCAATCTTGTCGCCGCGCAACAAGGTGCCGGTGAAATTTCGAATCACTGTGCGCACAGAGCCATCGGGCTGGGTGAAGCTTTTGCTCACTTCAGTCAATTCGGCGACCAACTTGCCACTGGGTACGCCTGAGGCCACTTCCATTCGCACATTGCCTACTTTTTCACGGCGCGCAGACCGCTCGGCGCGCAGGTTTTGTAGACGCGTGATGCGGCTTTGGCTGCGTGTACGTCGTGCTTCCACGCCTTTGCGAATCCAAATTTCTTCTTGTGCCAGCAACTTATCGGCCTTGGCTTGAATGATGGCTTCTTGCGCGAGTTGCTCTTCCTTTTGAATTTGGTACTGCGCAAAATTACCAGGATAAGGCCTCAACTTGCCCCGGTCCAACTCAACAATTCGGGTCGCAATCCGGTCAAGGAAGGCGCGGTCGTGCGTGATCGCAATCACGCTGCCCTTGAAATCAATCAACAAATCTTCCAGCCAAGTGATGGCATTCAAATCCAAGTGGTTGGTGGGTTCGTCCAACAGCAGCACATCGGGACGTGTCACCAGGGCTTGCGCCAATGCCACGCGTTTGCGCATGCCGCCCGAGAGAGATTGAACAATGGCGTTGGGATCCAGTTGCAGCCGTTGCAAGGTTTCATCCAATCGTTGCTCCCAGCCCCAGCCTTCTCTGGATTCAATCAAGCCTTGCAAGGTGTCTAAGTCACCGCGGCTGTGGGTGTAGTCGTCGATCCACTGCATGACATCAGATAAACCTTCGCGCACCGACTCAAAAATAGTGTGTTCTGGCCTCAATAAGGGCTCTTGGGCCACATAGGCGATGCGCACACCTTGTTGCACATGCAGTGTGCCGTCGTCAGGGCGCTCCATGCTCGCCAAGATCTTGAGCAAAGAAGACTTGCCCGTGCCGTTGCGACCAATTAAGCCAATGCGTTCAGAGGCCTCAAGGGAGAAGTCTGCGTGATCCAGCAGGGCGACATGGCCAAAGGCCAATGACGCGTTCATGAGTGTGAGTAAAGCCATCGCCCCATTATCCGGCGCAGTCCAATCAAATCTTGGAGGTGTGGCACTTTACTTTGTGGGCAGGAAGGGCCTCTGCAACCAAGTTGGGCTTTGCTGAAACTATGGAGTGCTCTGAACAAAGTGCCGCCGGGTATCGAGTTCCAGGCCTTCGTTTCTGCTGCAGCACTTGCAGAAGTGGTCTTGATCAAACAAGAAAAATTTCGCATATGTTGACGCGGGAGCAAAATCTGTGTCATAATTCGAGGCTTCGCTATTCACAACTGAGATGCTCAAAGAGCGGTTTCAGAGTTATGCGAAAGGCAGATGAAAAAATGACCTCTGAGGTTAAAAAATTTTTCTGAAGCTTGACCAAGATGCAAAATCTGTGTCATAATTCAAGGCTTCGCTGATCGCGGCGGAGCAAGATAAGGCGATGAGAGTAGCCTGGGTTCTTTAAAAATATACAGCCGATAAGCGTGGGCGTTTGATGGTGATTGCCAAGTTCTTCGGAACTTAGCTTTAATTAGCTAACAAACGCTCATGAAGTAAAAAAGATGTGAAATTCGTCAAAGAAAATCACGTCGATTCCAATTTATGAGTTGCTTGAGACTGTCAAAGGTTGAGAGCGAAAAAAAATCAAGATCGAACTATAGAGTTTGGTCCTGGCTCAGATTGAACGCTGGCGGAATGCTTTACACATGCAAGTCGAACGGTAGAGGGGGCAACCCCTCGAGAGTGGCGAACGGGTGAGTAATATATCGGAACGTGCCCAGTCGTGG
>JAIYBZ010000006.1 GCA_027488255.1 Comamonadaceae bacterium
AGTTTGCTGGTGGAGGAGACTGGATTCGAACCAGTGTAGGCGTAAGCCAACAGATTTACAGTCTGCCCCCTTTAGCCACTCGGGCACCCCTCCAGAAGCGAGTCTTAGATTATGCCATCCTTTTGTGACACCCCGCAAGTTCGCCCCTAACTTTTTCACCATTCCACCGGTTTTTCTCCCGACTTCGCCAAAAAAGCATTGGCCTGGGCAAAGTGACCGCAGCCCAAAAATGGCACGGGCGGGCGTTGGGCCGACAAGGGAGAGGGGTGATTCGCCTGCAAAATCAAATGTCGTCCATTTAGGTTATGGGCATCAATTACCGCCTTTTTGGCTTGGGCATGGGCGCCCCAAAGCATAAAGACCACGTGCGGCCGACTTTTTGCTGCAGCCGCCACCAAGGCATCGGTCAAAGCCTCCCAACCCCATCGCGCATGGCTGCCCGCCTGTCCATCTTCAACCGTCAAGCAGGTGTTGAGCAACAACACGCCTTGCCGGGCCCAACGCTCGAGCGAGCCGTGCGGCGGCAGAGGGACGTGCAAACTGCTTTGCAATTCTTTGAAGATATTGCGCAAACTAGGGGGCAGGCGCACCCCTGGGGGCACTGAAAACGCCAACCCTTCGGCCTGACCCGGGCCGTGATAAGGGTCTTGGCCCAAGATCACCACCTTGACTTGGCTCAGGGGTGTGAGCTCCAGCGCCTTGAATGGCGTTGCGGGAAAAATCGTTTTTTCTGCTTTCAGGGCCTGCGACAAGCGCTCAGACAGCGAACGGCCCGGGTCTGACGCCAAAAAATCACCCACCATGTCGCCCCACTCTTCACTGGGCAATGGCACAAGGGGAGGCCACTGCTGCAAGCCTTGGGGCTCATGGGCGTGCGCGTCAAAACCCAAGGACTGCTGCGCAGGAGAGCTTGGCATCAGGCAAAGAGTTTGGCCAAGGCCTCGCCGGGTTCGTCTGCACGCATGAAGGCCTCACCCACCAAAAAGGCATTCACTTGGGCATCGCGCATGCGCTTGACATCGTCCGACGACAAAATGCCACTTTCAGTGACCAGCAAACGGTCGGCTGGCACATCGGGCAAGATGTCCAAGGTGGTTTGCAAAGACACTTCAAAGGTTTTGAGGTTGCGGTTGTTGATGCCCACCAAGCGTGTTTTCAATTTCAGGGCCCGCTCGAGTTCGGCGCGGTCATGCACCTCCACCAACACCGCCATGTCCAAAGCGCGGGCCACCGCTTCCATATCGGCCATTTGTGCATCGTCCAAACAGGCGGCAATCAGCAAAATGGCATCGGCCCCCATCGCTCGTGCCTCGTACACCTGGTAAGCATCGATCATGAAATCTTTGCGCAGCACGGGCAAATCGCAACTGGCGCGGGCTTGCTTCAAATAATCGACGCTGCCTTGAAAAAACTGTTTGTCGGTCAAGACAGACAAGCAAGCGGCACCAAATTCGGCATAACTTTGGGCAATGTCAGCGGGAATAAATTCTGCGCGCAACACCCCTTTTGACGGACTTGCTTTTTTGATTTCAGCAATCACGGCCGCTTGTCCAGCGGCAATTTTGGCTCGCATGGCGCCCTCAAAGTCACGCGTCAAGACTCGGCTTTCGGCATCGGCCCGGACCACCGCCAAAGATTTTTGTTGCATCGCGGTGGCGACTTCTTGGCGCTTGACCGCGACAATTTTGTCCAGAATGTCACTCATGGTTTTCTTTCTTTGCGGGCTCGGTGGCGCCGTCTTTCAATACACGAACAAACAGCCGATGCATCAGCGCGGCGGCGATCAAAAAGAGCGCCGATACGCCCATTGCAATCCAAGCGCCCTCGTCTCGCCACATGGCTCAAGTTGCCATTTGGCCAAACGCCACAAACTGTGCAAGTTTGGCCTTGGCCGCACCCGATTCAATGGCTATTTTGGCTTTTTCTAGCCCCTCAGCAATGCTGCCCGCGACATTGGCCGCATACAAGGCAGCGCCGGCGTTGATCATGACGATGTCTTTGGCGGCACCGGGTTGGTTGTCCAAAACACCGCGCAGCATGGCCATAGACTGCTCGGGCGTGTCCACTTTGAGGGCGCGGTTGCTGGCCATGGTGAGGCCAAAATCTTCGGGGTGAATTTCATATTCGGTGATCTGCCCGTTTTTGAGTTCACCCACCAAGGTGGCGGCGCCCAGGCTGATTTCATCCATGCCATCACGGCCATACACCACCACGGCATGTTCCGCCCCCAAGCGCTGCAATGCACGCACCTGAATACCCACCAAGTCTGAATGGAAGACACCCATGAGGATGTTCGGCGCACTTGCCGGATTGGTCAAAGGGCCGAGGATGTTGAACAGGGTGCGCACACCCAATTCTTTGCGCACAGGCGCGACATTTTTCATGGCGGGATGGTGGTTGGGCGCGAACATGAACCCAATGCCCACTTCTTCAATCGAGCGCGCGATTTGCTCGGGCGTCAAGTTGATGTTTCCGCCCAAGGCTTCCACCACATCGGCACTGCCCGATTTGCTGCTGACACTGCGGCCTCCGTGCTTGGCCGTTTTGGCCCCCGCTGCTGCGGCCACGAACATGGCACAGGTTGAAATGTTGAAGGTGTGCGCGCCATCGCCGCCGGTGCCCACGATGTCCACCAAGTGAGTAGCGTCTGCCACATGCACTTTGGTCGAAAACTCGCGCATCACTTGTGCCGCAGCCGTGATTTCACCGATGGTCTCTTTTTTCACCCGCAAGCCCGTCAGCAAGGCCGCCGTCATCACCGGAGACAACTCGCCGTTCATGATCATGCGCATGATCTTGAGCATTTCGTCGTGAAAAATTTCACGGTGCTCGATGGTGCGCTGCAGGGCTTCTTGAGGCGTGATGGGCATGTTGGTATTCCTTGAAAAAATTCAAATCAATGATGGCGTGTCAACGGAGCGTGGCGTCGCTGAGCGCCAATCTGACGCCAAAACCGACAAACAACAATCCAGCGATACGGTCCAGCCCTTGAAGGCTCTTTTGCACGCCAAAGGCACGCCGGGCAAGCCAAGCGGCAGACATGGCCCAAGCCACCCCCACCATCAGGCCATTCAGATTGAACAGACAACCGAGCAGGACAAAGGTCAACGTGGGGCTGGCCGCATCGGCCGCGATGAATTGAGGCACAAAGGCCAAAAAGAAAAGCGCAACTTTGGGGTTGAGCAAATTGGTCATGAACCCTTTGAAGAAGACCGTGCGCAGTGCCACCCCTTCAGGCTGCGGATCGCCTGGCAGGGGGCCCTCAGCAGTGGGCGCCGAACGCCGCCACAACAACTGCAGACCTACGTAAACCAGATAGGCTGCTCCAGCCCATTTGAGCGCATGGAAAGCCGCGGCCGATGTGGCCAACAACACGCCTACGCCCAAAGCTGCACCCGTCATGTGCACAAAGCAACCGGCGGTGATGCCCATGACAGCGCAAATCCCCGCTTTCAATCCCGATCGCAAAGATTGGCTCACGATGTACAACACATCTGGCCCGGGCGTCAGGTTGAGCAGCACGCCCGAGGCGATGAACAAACCCAAGTTGTCCACCCCCATCATGCGCGGACCAGAAAGTTTTTGAGCATGGCATGTCCATGCTCGGTCAGGATCGATTCGGGGTGAAATTGCACCCCTTCAATGTCGAGCTCTGTGTGACGCACCCCCATGATCTCGCCGTCTTCAGTCCACGCGGTCACCTTCAGGCAGGGCGGGCAAGTGGCTCGTTCAATCGCCAAAGAGTGATAGCGATTGACCGTGAATTTTTGCGGCAAGCCGGCAAACACGCCCTCTTGCGTGGTGCTGATGACACTGGTTTTGCCGTGCATCAATTCTTGAGCCCGGATGATCTTGCCACCAAAGGCGGCGCCTATGCTTTGGTGTCCCAAGCACACGCCCAAAATAGGCAAGCGACCTGCAAAATGTTGTATCGCGGCGACTGAAATGCCCGCCTCTGCTGGCGAGCAAGGACCGGGAGAAATCACCAAGCGATCGGGGTTTTTGGCCGCAATGCCTTCGAGGGTGATTTCGTCATTGCGAAACACCTCCACCTCAGCACCCAGCTCACCAAAGTACTGCACGATGTTGAAGGTGAACGAGTCGTAGTTGTCGACCATCAGGAGTTTGATTTTTTGAGTCATGATCACTCCAAGCCCTCTTCGACCAACTCGCTGGCCCGCAGCAAGGCTCTGGCCTTGTGCTCGGTTTCGCGCCATTCCATTTCAGGCACCGAATCGGCCACCACCCCCGCCGCTGCTTGAACGTACAAGGTCTGGTCTTTGATGATGGCCGTGCGAATCGCAATCGCCACATCCATGTCGCCGGCATAGCTGATGTAGCCACATGCGCCACCGTAAATGCCTCGCTTGACCGGCTCAAACTGATCAATCAATTCCATCGCGTGTACTTTAGGCGCGCCAGTCAACGTGCCTGCAGGGAAAGTGGCTTTGAGCACATCCATATTGGTCATGCCGTCATTGAGCAGCCCCTCGACATTGCTCACAATGTGCATGACATGGCTGTAGCGTTCGACCACAAAGGCTTCGGTGACTTTGACCGATCCGATTTGGACGATGCGCCCAATGTCGTTGCGAGCGAGGTCAATCAACATCACATGTTCGGCTCGCTCTTTCGGGTCGTTGATCAACTCTTGTTCGGCCGCCTTGTCTTTTTCGGGTGTGGCGCCGCGGGGACGCGTCCCGGCCAAGGGGCGAATGATGACTTTGGCGCCATCTTCGGTTTGCTCTTGCCGGACCAAAATTTCGGGGCTGGCCCCCACCACATGGAAGTCGCCAAAATTGTAGAAATACATGTAAGGGCTGGGGTTCAGCGAACGCAATGCACGGTACAAAGACAAAGGACTTTCGGTGTACCGTTTCTTGATGCGTTGCCCCACTTGCACTTGCATGAAATCACCGCCCGCGATGAGTTCTTTGGCTTTTTCGACTGCGCGAATGTAGTCCGCTTTTGCAAAGTCTCGTTCTGCGGGGTAGGACTGACTGGCTTTGACGACAGGCGCGCTCACCGAATACTTGAGCTGCTCTTTCAAATCACGCAAGCGTTTTTTCGCGACGACATAAGCCTCGGGCGTAGCGGGATCGGCGTACACCATCAAATACAACTTGCCAGACAAGTTGTCGATCACGGCCAACTCTTCGCATTGCAGCAGCAAAATATCGGGCGTGCCCAAAGTGTCCGGGGGGCATGAGTTTTCGAGTTTTTTCTCGATGTAGCGAACCGCGTCGTAGCCAAAGTAACCCGCCAAACCGCCGCAAAAACGGGGCAAGCCTAGACGCAATGCCACCTTAAAGCGTTTTTGGTATTGCGCAATGAAGTCGAGGGGATTGCCATTTGCGCATTCGATGACCTCACCATCCCGCACCACTTCGGTTTTGGCCTCGGCACCGAAACCACTGGCGCGCAACAGCGTGCGAGCCGGCAAGCCAATGAAACTGTAGCGGCCAAAGCGTTCGCCGCCCACCACGGACTCCAGCAAAAAACTGTATTTGCCGTTGTCTTTGGTGTGCGCCAGCTTCAAATAGAGGGAAAGAGGGGTTTCAAGATCCGCAAAGGCTTCCAACATCAAGGGAATGCGGTTAAAGCCTTGACTGGCCAGGCTTTTAAATTCGAGTTCGGTGATCACGGCAAGAGCCTCCAAAGCGCTCAGCGACCTCTGGCGAGGTGCATTTCATTCATCCAATTGCCCAGCCATGCTGGGCGCGGGTGGCGGGCAAAGCCGCACGGTCGAAGGGGTCAGACTGGCTGACGCCAGGGCCAGGCTCCCCGGCCTTCCGCTTGGGAATGGCTCGGCAGGCAGGCTGCGCAGGAGGGGCTGTGGAGGGAGAACATGATGGGTTGAGTGTAGCAAAGCCCGATGACGCTTTGGAAAGCAGAGCGCACGCCCTCAAACTGACTGGGTGGGCAGGAATTGCGGCAAATCTGCCAGCGTATCCAACCAAGCAGACGCGGGTGTGTTGTGCACCGGTTGCCCGTGGTTGTAACCGTAGGTCACCAACACCACAGGGCAACCCGCCGCGTGGGCTGCTTGCGCGTCGTTGCTGGAATCACCCACCATCAAGACGTTTTGGGGTGCAAATCCCAAAGCTTCACACGTCTTGAGTATTGGCAACGGGTGCGGCTTTTTATGCTCAAAGCTGTCCCCCCCGAACACCTGCGAAAAAAACCGGTCCAGCGCCTTTTCTTTCAGCAATGCTTTGGCAAAAGACAAGGGCTTGTTGGTCAAGCATGCCAGGGGCAAGCCCCGTTCTGCAACAGCTTGCAAGGCCGACAGGACGCCGGGATAAACCTCTGCAAACTGCCCATTGATGTGCAGGTAATGGTGTTGATAGCGCAACCAAGCGCGCTCAAACAGCGCGTCGACCGTCAAGGCAGGACATGTTGCCCCTCCCTCTTTGACTTCTTGCAAGGCCAGCTGGTGGGCCAAAAGGGTTCGAATAAGGTGCTCTGACCCTTTGCCGATGGATTGCTCGATCAACTCTGGCGCCACAGAGGGCAAATCCAAATCGGCCATGGTGCGTTGCAAGGCCACCTGAAAATCGCCCAAGGTGTGCACCATGGTGCCATCAAGGTCGAAAATCAGGGCTTTAATCCCCACCAAGTCTTGGGCGATCGCCATGCCTCAGCCCAATGCCACGCGCATCTCGTCAATCACCGTTTTGTAATGGGGTTTGCCAAATATGGCGCTACCGGCCACAAAGGTGTCGGCGCCCGCGTCGGCGACACGGCGAATGTTGTCGACCTTGATGCCGCCATCCACCTCCAGCCGAATGTCACGGCCGCTGGCCTCGATGAGTTTGCGCGCGTGTTCAATTTTGCGCAACGCCGAATCGATGAAGCTTTGGCCCCCAAAGCCCGGGTTGACGCTCATGATGAGAATCAGATCGATGTCATCGATCGTCCACTCAAGCACATCCAAAGGTTCTGCGGGGTTGAACACCAACCCGGCCTTCACTCCCTTGCTTTTGATGGCTTGGATGCTGCGGTGCACATGGCTGCTGGCATCAGGGTGGAAACTGATCAAGTCAGCGCCCGCCTCTGCAAATGAGGCGGCCAAAGCATCCACCGGCGAAATCATCAAATGCACATCGATGGGAACCGCCACACCCGCTGAGGTCTGGGCATGCGGCTTCAACGCTTGGCAAATCATCGGGCCAAAGGTGAGGTTGGGCACGTAATGGTTGTCCATCACGTCGAAATGAATCCAGTCTGCGCCTGCGTCAATGACGCTTTTGACTTCATCGCCCAAACGCGCAAAGTCAGCTGAGAGGATTGAAGGGGCAATTCTGTAGGTCGTTGTCATGTCGTAATTGTCGCAGTTAATATGTGCAAATGTCCTCTTACAACATTCAAATTGATGTGCTCCCACAGTATGTGGCCGACCAGAGTGATCCCTTGCAAAAAATCTTTGCATTTGTGTACACGGTGACAGTGACCAACACGGGCATGGTGCCGGCACAGTTGATCTCACGGCACTGGCTCATTCAAGATGAAAGCGGTCGCAGCGACGAGGTCAAAGGTCTGGGCGTGGTGGGCCAACAACCGCTGTTGCGGCCGGGCGAGTCCTTCCAATACACCAGCGGCTGTCGCTTGCATGCCCCCAGTGGCACCATGCGAGGGAGTTACTTTTTTGTTGCCGAAGACGGCCATCGCTTCGATGCCCCGATTGACACTTTTGTGCTCGAATCGTCTAACTCCGGCATGGCGGGGCGCACCCTTCACTGACACTCCCTTGCGGTTAAGCTCATGCCCATGGGTGAATTTGATCTGATTGAACGCTTTTTTAAGCGCCCGCGCCAAGAGGCCGTTGTGGGCATTGGCGACGACTGCGCTGTGTGGGCGCCCCGCGCCGGACACCAACTGGTTTTTTCTGCCGACATGCTGGTAGAAGGTCGGCATTTTTTGTCGACTGTAGACCCCACCCGACTGGGGCACAAATCTTTGGCGGTCAATTTGAGTGATTTGGCGGCATGTGGCGCAACACCCAAGGCTTTTCTGCTTTCCTTGTCCTTACCCCGAGTCGATGAAACTTGGTTGTCGGGTTTTTCTCAAGGCTTGTTTGCCTTGGCAAAGGAGCATGGTTGCGAGTTGATTGGTGGCGACACCACCCAAGGGCCTTTGAATATCGCCATCACCGTGATGGGCGAAGTTCCAGCCGGTGAGGCTGTCATGCGCAGTGGCGCACAAGTCGGGGACGATGTGTATGTGAGCGGCAACTTAGGCGATGCCCGTCTGGCGCTTGAAGCCTTTCGCGGCACCGTGCGCTTGCCCGAAGCGGTGTTTGACCTCGCGCGGCTGCGCATGGAGGTGCCCACGCCCCGCATCGCCTTGGGCCAAGCTCTTCGGGGTGTTGCGCACGCCATGGCCGATGTGAGCGATGGACTGGTTGGCGATTTAGGACACCTCCTTAAAGCCAGCGCTGTGGGCGCTGAAATCGATTGGCCTCTCGCGCAACCCTTGCTGCAATCGCTTCAACAGTGGGCTTGCCCCAACGATCTGGCCATGACTTGCGTCTTGTCGGGCGGTGACGACTATGAATTGGTTTTCTGTGCCCCACCCTCTGCCGCTGAGCGCGTCCAAATGGCCGCACAAAGCAGTCAGACGGCCGTGACCAAAATCGGACGCATCACGCCCGCCCCGGCTGCTACCTCTTCTGGGCAGACCTTGGTTTTGCG
The DNA here is from genome assembly GCA_027488255.1 of Comamonadaceae bacterium. Lineage (GTDB taxonomy): Bacteria > Pseudomonadota > Gammaproteobacteria > Burkholderiales > Burkholderiaceae_C > Limnohabitans_A. The sequence continues at coordinate 8,694 of JAIYBZ010000006.1, forward strand.
AGATTCGCACGGGCAAATCGTGCCCACTCAATTCCGGTCATTTGACCACTTTGCATGATGGCGGACGCCCCCCCAGTCTCTTCGAATCCCAGTCAGACGGTGATCAAACCTTCAATCGCCTTCATGCTGTCTCACCCTGCGCATGCGATCGCTTTGGGCTTTGGCTCTGGCTTGTCCCCCAAGGCACCGGGCACGGTGGGCAGCCTTTGGGGCTGGTTGTCTTGGTGGGTCTTGCAACCTTACTTGTCACTGCCCGCGCAAGTGCTGCTGATTGCCGTGGCATTGCTGGTGGGTTGGTGGGCTTGCACCCTCACCGCCCGCCACATGGGCATCAGCGATCCGGGATCCATCGTTTGGGACGAAATAGTGGCCATGTGGTTGATCCTGTTTTTGATCACGCCCACTGGTTTTTGGGGGCAATGCGCTGCCTTTGTTTTGTTTCGTTTTTTTGACGCAGTCAAACCCGGCCCTGTTGCTTGGGCAGACCGTCTTTTCAAAGGCTTTGGCTGGCAGGGTGGCTGGGGCATCCTTTGGGACGATCTTGTCGCCGCCTTTTGCACCTTGTTCACGATAGCGTTGTGGAGATGGTTCTGATGACCCCGTTGCACATGCGTTTGGCCGAACGACTGGTCCATTTGAATTTTCAGATGAGCACGGCAGAGAGTTGCACTGGCGGCATGATTGCTGCCTATTGCACCGACTTGCCCGGTTCCAGCGCATGGTTCGATCGTGGCTTTGTGACTTACTCCAACACCGCAAAAACCCAAATGCTGGGTGTACAAGAAGGCATTTTGGAGGCACACGGCGCCGTCAGTGAACCGGTTGCGCGTGCAATGGCGTTGGGCGCGCTTTATCGATCGCAATCGCAGGTCTCAGTGGCCGTAACTGGGGTTGCGGGACCGTCTGGCGGCAGCCTGGAAAAGCCTGTGGGAACCGTCTGGTTTGCTTGGTGTATCAACGGCCAGTGTTCGGCAGAAGTGATGCATTTCGACGGGGATCGTAGCCACATTCGTGATGCCACCGTGATCCACGCCCTCGAAGGCGTGATGCAAAGACTGGCACAACACTCTTGATGTCTTTGAACCCTTGAATCGGGATGAGTGAGCGCGGTGAAAGATGCGCTGCATGTGGAGGCATAAAAAAACCCTCCGAAGAGGGTTTTTTTGAATTTCAACCGATGTCAAAACTTGGTTGCGGGGGCCGGATTTGAACCAACGACCTTTGGGTTATGAGCCCAACGAGCTACCAGACTGCTCCACCCCGCGGTATCTCTTAATTATAGCTTACTCTGCAGCTTGTTCAGCGGTAGATTCAGCGCGATCGACCAATTCAACCAAGGCCATCGGTGCATTGTCACCCACGCGGTAACCCATCTTCAAGATGCGTGTGTAACCGCCTGGACGCTTCGCAAAACGAGGGCCCAAATCGGCAAACAACTTGACCACGCTGTCGCGGTCACGCAGGCGGTTGAATGCCAAACGCTTGTTGGACAGGTTGTCTTCTTTGGCCAAAGTGATCATCGGCTCGATGACGCGACGCAGTTCTTTGGCTTTGGGCAAAGTGGTCTTGATGACTTCGTGCTCGATGAGCGAGTTCATCATGTTACGCAGCATGGCGAGGCGGTGCTCGCTGGTGCGGTTCAATTTACGGAGGCCGTTTCCGTGACGCATGGTGCTTACCTTTCTTTATTAAACAGACAGCCGTATCAGGTACTGCCCGTGCACAACCCCCGGATGGTTTCCGGGGAACTTCGTATTATCGCTTTTCCAGACCCGCTGGTGGCCAAGCTTCGAGCTTCATGCCCAAAGTCAAGCCGCGGGAAGCCAGAACTTCTTTGATCTCGTTGAGCGACTTGCGACCCAAGTTCGGGGTCTTCAGCAACTCGTTCTCGGTGCGCTGAATCAGGTCACCGATGTAATAGATGTTTTCTGCTTTCAGGCAGTTGGCCGAGCGGACCGTCAATTCGAGTTCGTCCACAGGACGCAACAAAATGGGGTCGAAACTGCCAGCACCACCGCGTTGCGCTGGCTCGTTGAAGGCCGACAATTCGCTGCCCTCGAGTTGCGCGAACACTGCCAACTGCTCCACCAGAATTTTGGCCGAAGAACGCACCGCATCTTCCGCTGAAATGGCACCATTGGTCTCGATTTCGATGACCAATTTGTCCAAATCAGTGCGCTGCTCAACACGCGCGCTTTCCACGGTGTAGCTCACGCGCTTGACGGGAGAGAAAGACGCATCCAAAACGATGCGGCCCAAAGCCTTGGTTGGCTCATCCGCAAAACGACGCATGCTGCCGGGCACATAGCCACGGCCTTTTTCAACCTTGATTTGCATGTCCAACTTGCCGCCTTGCGACAGGTTGGCGATGACGTGCTCAGGGTTGATGATTTCAACGTCGTGTGGCGTTTGGATGTCTGCAGCCGTCACAGCGCCTTCGCCGTCTTTGCGCAAACTCAAAGTCACTTCATCGCGGTTGTGCAGTTTGAAAACCACACCTTTCAAATTCAACAAGATGTTGACCACATCTTCTTGCACGCCGTCGATCGACGAATATTCGTGCACAACACCTGCGATGGTGACTTCAGTGGCGGAATAACCCACCATCGAAGACAACAAGACGCGACGCAGTGCGTTGCCGAGGGTGTGGCCATAGCCACGCTCAAAAGGCTCCAAGGTGACTTTTGCACGATTGGCGGCCAATTGTTCGACTTGGATGGCTTTGGGTTTCAACAGATTGGTTTGCATTCAGACTTCCTCTCAATACCCCCGGTTCGTTACACCGGTAAGGCTGATGAAGCACCCGGCCCACAATGCCTTGTGCGCCGGGAACGATTGAAACAAAGGATTAACGTGAATACAGTTCGACGATCAACGATTCGTTGATGTCAGCTGCGAATTCATCGCGGTCAGGAACCTTCTTGAAGGTGCCTTCTGCCTTGTCGGCATTGACTTCAACCCAAGCAGGAATGCCCACTTGTTGCGCCAATTGCAAAGCTTCCACCACACGGTTTTGCTTTTTAGATTTTTCGCGAACAGCAATCACATCACCGGCCTTGACCAAGTAAGAAGGGATGTTCACGGATTGACCGTTCACCAAGATGGCTTTGTGCGAAACCATTTGACGGGCTTCTGCACGTGTTGAGCCAAAGCCCATGCGGTAAACCACGTTGTCCAAACGGCACTCCAACAGGCCCAACAGGTTAGAACCTGTGTTGCCTTTGCGGCGATCGGCTTCAGCGAAGTAGCGGCGGAATTGTTTTTCCAACACGCCGTACATGCGCTTCACTTTTTGCTTTTCACGCAATTGCAGACCGTAGTCGGATGTGCGCTGACCCGAAGTGCGGCCGTGTTGGCCAGGCTTGGAATCAAATTTAGACTTGTCCGCAATGGAGCGACGTGCGCTCTTGAGGAACAAGTCAGTGCCTTCACGGCGAGAGAGTTTGGCCTTGGGGCCGAGGTAACGTGCCACTTGATTTTCCTTTATGCAACTGCCGCATCAAAAATGCGGGAGCCAGGCGATGCAAGCATGGCCTGGCGGTGGGCTTGGTTTGAAATTAGATACGACGACGCTTTTGAGGGCGGCAACCGTTGTGCGGGACAGGCGTCACGTCGGCGATCGATGTGATGCGGATGCCCAATGCACCCAAGGCACGAACAGAAGACTCGCGACCAGGACCTGGGCCCTTGATTTCGACGTCCAAGTTTTTGATGCCTTGTTCTTGCGCTGCACGACCGGCAACTTCAGAAGCGACCTGAGCAGCAAAGGGAGTCGACTTGCGCGAACCCTTGAAGCCCTGACCACCCGATGAAGCCCACGACAAAGCATTGCCTTGGCGGTCAGTGATCGTGATGATGGTGTTGTTGAACGACGCATGCACGTGTGCGATACCGTCTGCAATGTTCTTGCGGACTTTTTTGCGAACACGTTGTGAAGCGCTGTTTGATTGTGCTTTTGCCATGGTGGTCTCTCAATCCTGCTTATTTTTTCAGAGCCGCTGCGCCTTTGCGCGGACCCTTGCGAGTACGGGCATTGGTGCGTGTACGCTGACCGCGCATGGGCAAACCGCGACGATGACGGAAACCACGGTAGCAACCAATGTCCATCAAACGCTTGATGTTCATGGTGGTTTCACGGCGCAGATCACCTTCGATGGTGAAAGCTGCGATCTGATCGCGAATTTTTTCGAGATCAGCGTCCGTCAGATCTTTGATCTTTTTCGAATAAGCGATGCCAGAAGCCTCGCAAATTTGTCGAGCGCGGGTGCGACCAATACCGAAGATGGCGGTCAAGCCAATCTCAGCATGTTTGTGCGGCGGAATGTTGATGCCAGCGATACGTGCCATTTTCGTCCTCTAAAACTAATTCAATCAGCCTTGACGCTGCTTGTGACGTGGATCTGTGCAGATCACACGAACAACGCCTTTACGGCGAATGATTTTGCAGTTGCGGCAAATTTTCTTCACCGAAGCCGAAACTCTCATGGTTTTCTCCTAAAACTCATCATTACCCGACCTTGTGAGATCGGGTGAAATTGGTGGCCCCAAGCCATAACTCGGGGATTTTCTCAATACAACTTGTCAAAACAGCTTCAACACTGTTTGACGCCAGATCACAACTCACGAACGGTTCAAACCACCCACTGCATGGGGCAGATCACTGCTTGAAACTGGCTTTCTTCAAAAGCGAATCGTATTGTTGTGACATCAAATAATTCTGAACTTGGGCCATGAAATCCATGGTCACGACCACAATGATCAGCAACGAGGTGCCGCCAAAGTAAAACGGAACATTGTATTTCAGAATCAGAAATTCAGGCAATAAGCAAACAAACGTGATGTATGCGGCACCCGCCATCGTCAAACGCAACAAAATCTTGTCGATGTACCGCGCGGTTTGATCGCCGGGACGAATACCGGGGATGAAAGCGCCACTCTTTTTCAGGTTGTCTGCGGTCTCACGGCTGTTGAAAACCAAGGCCGTGTAAAAGAAGCAGAAGAAAATGATGGCTGCCGCGTAAAACATCACATAAATGGGCTGGCCCGGTGCCAAGCTGGCGGCCACATCTTTGAAGAAGCGCACCACCATGCTGTCGCTTTGGCCGGAACTGAACCAGTTGATGACGGTTGCCGGCAACAAAATGATCGAAGACGCAAAGATGGGGGGAATCACACCCGCCATGTTCAACTTGAGGGGCAAGTGAGAAGACTGACCGCCGTAGACTTTGTTGCCCACCTGACGGCGTGCGTAGTTCACCAAAATCTTGCGCTGGCCACGCTCGACGAAGACCACAAAGTAAGTGACCAAAATCACCACGGCCACGATCAAGATCGAGATCAAGGGGTTCATGGCGCCCGTGCGAACCAACTCAAACAGACCGCCCATCGCGCTGGGCAAGCCCGCTGCGATACCCGCGAAGATCAGAATAGAAATGCCGTTACCCAAGCCGCGCTCAGTGATTTGCTCACCCAGCCACATCAGGAACATGGTGCCTGCAGTCAGGCTGACCACAGCGGTCATGCGGAAGCCGAAACCAGGGTTGATGACCAAACCCGCGGAAGCTTCAAGCGCGACCGCAATCCCCAAGGATTGGAAAATGGCCAAACCGAGCGCACCAAAACGGGTGTACTGGGTAATTTTGCGACGTCCGGCTTCGCCTTCTTTCTTCATTTGTTCGAAAGCAGGCACCACGTACGTCAGCAATTGCATCACGATGGATGCAGAAATGTAGGGCATGATGCCCAACGCAAACACGGTAAACCGAGACAAAGCGCCACCCGAGAACATGTTGAACAAGCTCAGGATGCCGCCTTGTTGACCATTGAAGAGCTGCTTGAGCTGCTCAGGGTCGATGCCAGGCACAGGAATGTGCGCGCCGGCTCGGTAAACGACCAGCGCGAGCAGCAAGAAGACCAGCCGACGACGGAGGTCGCCGAACTTGTCGCCTTTGGCTGTCTGATTAGCGCTGGTTACCACGGTGTGTCTCGCCAATCAACATTCAGGCCACGGAGCCGCCAGCAGCTTCAATGGCTGCTTTGGCACCTGCAGTCGCACCAATACCGGTCAATTTGACGGCTTTGGCAATCTCGCCGGACTTGATCACCTTGACCACTTTGGCCAATTGAGAAATCAAACCCGCTTGCTTCAGGGCCAACACATCCACTTCGGCCAGGTCCAAACGGGCCAAGGTCGTCAAAGTGATTTCTGCGTTGTACTTGAGCAAATGCGACTTGAAGCCACGCTTAGGCAAACGGCGTTGCAAAGGCATTTGACCGCCTTCGAAACCGACCTTGTGGTAGCCACCCGAACGGGATTTTTGACCTTTGTGACCACGGCCGGCGGTTTTACCCAGACCCGAACCGATACCACGACCCACACGGCGTGCGGCGTGCTTGGAGCCTTCTGCGGGCTTGATGCTATTGAGTTCCATCATCGGCCTCTCAGAGAACTTTGACCAGATAGCTGATCTTGTTGATCATGCCGCGCACGGCGGGCGTGTCTTGCAACTCGCTCACGGAGTTGAGCTTGCGCAAACCCAAGCCACGGACGGTGGCGCGGTGCGAAACTTTGGTGCCAATGGGGCTGCGCACCAGTTGGACTTTCACGGTTGTTTGTGTCGTCATGTTCGATCTCCGGTTCAGCCGAACAACTCTTCAACGGACTTGCCACGCTTGGCAGCCACATTGGAAGCTGTTGTGCAGTTGGACAAAGCGTCCAGAGTGGCACGAACCATGTTGTAAGGGTTGGACGAACCGTGGCTCTTGGCCACGATATCGGTGATACCCACCACTTCGAAAACAGCGCGCATAGGACCGCCCGCGATGATGCCAGTACCCTTTGGGGCTGGAGCCATCATGACGCGTGCAGCACCATGGTGACCTTGCACAGCGTGGTGAATGGTGCCGTTTTTCAGATGCACTTTGGACAAGTTGCGACGGGCTTCTTCCATCGCTTTTTGCACAGCTGCAGGCACTTCTTTCGATTTGCCTTTGCCCATGCCCACTTTGCCATCGCCATCACCGACCACGGTCAAGGCTGCGAAACCCAAAATACGGCCACCCTTGACCACTTTGGTCACGCGGTTGACCGCGATCATCTTTTCGCGAAGACCGTCTTCAGGACCGTCACTCTGCGGTTTTGCTGTAAATTTAGCCATTTGTAATTCCGATCCGTTTAGAACTGCAGACCTGCTTCACGAGCCGCTTCGGCCAAAGCCTTAACGCGACCGTGGTAAGCAAAACCTGCGCGGTCAAATGCGACCTTCTCAACGCCAGCAGCTTTTGCTTTTTCAGCAATGCGCTTGCCAATGACGGCGGCAGCGGCGGCATTGCCACCCTTGCCTGCGGCGCCCAGAGCCGTACGCACTTCGGCTTCGGCAGTAGAGGCACTGGCCAACACTTTGGTACCGCAGCCAGAAATCACGCTGGCGTAGATATGCAGGTTGGTACGGTTCACGGTCAAACGTGCAACGACTTGCTGTGCAATGCGAATGCGTGTTTGACGTGCACGACGGAGACGCTGCTCTTTCTTGGTCATCATGATGCAGCTCCTTATTTCTTCTTAGTCTCTTTGATCGTGATCTTCTCATCCACATAGCGGATGCCCTTGCCCTTGTAAGGCTCAGGTGGACGAACAGCACGGATCTCAGCAGCAATTTGGCCAACACGTTGACGGTCAGCACCCTTGATCACGATTTCAGTCGCGCTGGGTGTGGCCACCGTGATGCCCGCAGGCATGTCGATGTTGACGGGATGAGAGTAACCAACAGCCAGGTTCAATTTGGCGCCAGAAGCCGCCGCTTTGTAACCCACACCGACCAAGCTCAGCTTCTTCTCGAAGCCCTTGGTCACGCCGGTCACCATGTTGCTCACCAGCTGACGCAAGGTGCCACTCATGGCATTGGCTTCACGCGAATCGTTGGTCGGAACAAATGTCAATTTGCCGCCTTCGTTGTTCACAGTCACCAACAGGTTGGCCGCAATGGCCAACTGACCACCGGCGCCTTTGACGCTGATTTGGTCTTGTTTGATCGACACATCCACGCCAGCGGGGATGGTCACAGGCATTTTTCCTACTCGGGACATTTAGTCTCTCCTGCCTTTAAGCGACGTAGCACAGCACTTCGCCGCCGACACCGGCTGCGCGCGCTTTGCGGTCGGTCATCACACCTTGAGGTGTGGTGACAATGGCGACGCCCAAGCCGTTTTGGACTTGTGGGATGGCATCACGGCCTTTGTACACGCGCAAGCCAGGGCGGCTGACGCGCTCGATGCGCTCGATCACAGGGCGACCGGCGTAGTACTTCAGGGTGATTTCGAGAACGGCCTTGCCGTCTTCGGTTTTGACTTGGAAGCCGTCAATGTAGCCTTCATCTTTCAACACTTGGGTGATGGCCACTTTCACTTTGGAAGATGGAACCAACACCATGGCTTTAGAAACCAATTGGGCGTTGCGGATGCGGGTCAACAGATCGGCAATAGGATCACTCATGCTCATGTTGTTATCTCCTGCCGATTACCAGCTGGCTTTGGTCACGCCGGGAATGTTGCCTGCAAAGGCTAATTCACGGATCTTGGCGCGACCCAGACCAAATTGACGGAACGTACCGCGTGGGCGACCGGTGATTTCACAGCGGTTACGTTGACGGGTCGGGTTGGCGTTGCGTGGGAGCTTTTGCAGACCCAGACGGGCAGCTGCACGCTCTTCATCGCTGCGCTTGGCATCGTTGGCGATGGCTTTCAATTCCGCGTATTTTTTCGCGTACTTTGCCGCCAGTTTTTCACGCTTGAGCTCGCGCTCGATCAAAGCTACTTTAGCCACGTGACACCTCAGTTCTTGAAGGGGAAGCGGAAAGCTGTCAAGAGCGCTTTGCACTCTTCGTCAGACTTGGCCGTTGTGGTGATGCTGATGTTGAGACCACGCAAGGCATCGACCTTGTCGTAC